>NZ_VUNB01000001.1 GCF_009695865.1 Allobaileyella intestinalis
AAGATTTCCTCCGAAAGGTAAGACCCGTGGGAGACTACCACGTTGATAGGTCAGAAGTGTAAGTGAAGCGATTCATTCAGCTGACTGATACTAATAGGTCGAGAACTTGACCAGATGGTTTTCAAGAACTTGGAAGTGTTATTCAATTTTGAGGGCGCTGCTCTCACAAACAGCAGAAGGAAAACGGAGATATTCTTACTGCTCATATCTGGTGACAATAGCGAAGAGGATACACCTGTTCCCATCCCGAACACAGAAGTTAAGCTCTTCAGCGCTGATGATACTTGGCGGGAAGCTGCCCGGGAAATTAGGACGTCGCCAGTTAGGAAAAAGAGACACTCGAAAGGGTGTCTCTTTTGTTATATATGCTAGAAGGTGCTTCGGAGAATAGCAGCGTTACGTGGGCAGCTAAGATAGCAGTAGAAATTGGCATATCTGGTGATAGAACTGCTCGGGACAGTACAAGGAGCAGTAGAAACAGAAGAATGCTTAATCAATACTGCTCGAACAAGGGCGTCTGAGCAGTAGTGAAGTGAAAAGGTGGAAAGAGTACTGCTCGATTCTTGTTACACGAGCAGTAGAAATCGGCATATCTGCTGATAGAACTGCTCGGGACAGTAACAAGGAGCAGTAGAAACAGAAGAATGCTTAATCAATACTGCTCGAATAGGGGCGTTGTAGCAGTAGTGAAGTAAAAAAGGGGAAGGAGTACTGCTCGATTTGTTCTCTGCAAGCAGTAGAAAGTGGCAAATTTGCCTATAGAACTGCTCGGGACTGTAATAAGGAGCAGTAGAAACGAGAGAATTCTTAATCACTACTGCTCGAAGAGAGGTGTCGGAGCAGTAGTGAAGTGAAAAGGTGGAAAGAGTACTGCTCGATAAGTTATCCGCGAGCAGTAGAAAGTGGCAAATTTGCCTATAGAACTGCTCGAAACAACAACAAGGAGCAGTTCTATCCTTAAAATACTTGATCAGTACTGCTGTAGCATTCTTTTGCAGGCAGGAGATGAAGAAAATCTCCATGGTATACGGAAATCGTTCCATTCCATGGAACTGAGGTAGGAGATTTTCCATGATATACAAAAGAACTTATATATCATGGAGGTCGGTAAGGAACATTTCCATGATATATGGAAATGTTTCTGTATCATGGAGACCGAGAAGGATAATTTCCATGGTATACAAAAAAGTTCCTATATCATGGAAGCTCATATAAAATCCACCTCACCACAATCCCGCCGGTCCGGCCGCCAGTCATTCCAGAACCAATTTATCAAACACCATGTCGTCCGTCAGCCTGTCAGCTAATTGCAGCCGCCGATCCGGCCGCCAGCCGTCAACCAGCCGCCGGTCCGGCCGCCAGCCGTCAGCCGTGAACCAGCCGGCCGCAAGCCCATCAACTAACTAATCATCACAACCCAGGGGTCACCAGTCAATCATCCAATTTAACAACACGTTTTTTGTAAAAAAAGAAGGACAATTCTTGAATAGATTGAAGGTTTATGCAAAACTATATGAAGAGCACGGATTTTGGTATGTTGGTGCTCTGTTTTGTTATTTCTACGGTATTAAGAACGGAGTTTATTATGGTAAATGTGCTTAATACGATCGACAGTTATCTGTACTATCCAGTGCTGATAATCGTATTGATCGCAGGGGGACTTTATTTTTCTGGAAGAATTAAGTTTGCTCAAATCAGGCTTTTCGGGGAATCTGTCCGGGTTGTGATGGAGAAGCCGGAGGGTGATAATCAGGTTTCATCTTTCCAGGCACTTATGGTTTCAACTGCATCACGAGTTGGAACGGGAAATATTATCGGAGTATCCACTGCTGTTGTTTTGGGAGGCCCTGGAGCAATATTCTGGATGTGGCTTCTGGCGATTATTGGAGGAGCTTCCGCTTTTGTGGAAAGTACTCTTGCTCAGATATACAAACACGGTGATAAGAAAAACGGCTGCTATGGAGGACCGGGGTACTACATTGAAAGTGCTCTACACAAGAAGGGACTGGCAACATTGTTCGTGCTGTTCCTGATTGCCACATATGCTTTTGGATTTAACCTTCTGTGTTCATATAACCTTCAGTCCACCTTCGCTGTTTACGATTTTTACAACGAAAAGACTACCCCGCTGATAATCGGTATTGTAATTGCAATTCTTGTGGGAATCTGCATTATGGGCGGAGGCAAGAAGATCGTAAAGGTTACGGGAGTCCTTGTGCCTTTCATGGGTGCTGCATATGTGCTGATTTCACTGATTGTAATCATTGCGCATATTAAAGTCCTGCCATCAGTGTTCGTAATGATTTTCTCTGATGCCTTCGATTTCAAGAGCATTTTCAGTGGAGTTGCAGGATCCTGCATGGTATACGGTATCAAGAGAGGACTTTACTCAAACGAAGCTGGCGTAGGATCTGCTCCTAACGCTGCTGCATCTGCCATGGTGTCCCATCCTGTTAAACAGGGACTGGTTCAGATGCTTTCCGTATACATCGACACACTGCTGATCTGTACTGCAACAGCACTTATGTGCGTTTTCTCCGGAGTTCCGAGAACAGCTGATTCTGCAGGAGCCCCTTACGTGCAGGCAGCTATTTCAACAGTATTCGGCAAGTACGGACCTACTTTCATTACAATCGCAATGCTGATGTTTGCATTTACCACCTTGCTGGGCAACCTCTATTATGTGGACAACGCTCTGGCATTTCTCAATCACAAGAAGATGCCAGGAAAGAAGTTCATGACATGCTGGAGAATAATCTGCTGTCTGGTAGTAGTTGTAGGTGCAGTGATTCCAATGGATGCAGCCTGGGCCCTTGCAGACATTACAATGGGCGGCATGGCGCTGATCAACATTCCGGTTTGCATTGCCATCGGAGGAGTTGTATACAAAGCACTGGACGATTACATGAAACAGAAGAAAGCAGGACTCAACCCTGTTTTCCACGCAAGAGACATTGGAATGGATCCTTCAGAGCTGAATTTCTGGGGTGACGAGTAGAACCACAGCAGGATGGAATTATTCCTGTTGACGTTTAGAAAAGTACAGGGACTGTCAAAGAAAATCATTGACAGCCCCTTCTTTTATTGCTATATTATTACTTGCGACTGCAGACAGGAGGTAGATTATGGCTGATTCAAGAACAATTGGATCAGATGAAATAGGGAAGGTGGAGTTCAACAGTCTCCTTTTCGATTTCTACGGACAGCTGCTTCCGGCCAAGCAGAGGACGGTGATGGAGCTGTACCACGAAGACGATCTTTCACTGTCAGAGATAGCAGAGGATCTGAGCACCTCAAGGCAAGCCGTTCATTACACTCTTAAGCAGGCGGAAAAAAAGCTGGTCTCCTTCGAAGAAGCGCTGGGACTGGTTGAAAGGTTTTCAAGGAACAAGAGGGAAGCGGCCCGCGCATCAAAGATAGCTGAAAGCCTGAGAACATCCGTATCCGGGGATTCAGATGCCCAGAAAAGGCTCAGCGAACTGGAGAAGATTATAAGTTTTCTCGGTGAATGATCCCTGTTTAAACAAAAGAATCAAGGTAGATCACAGCAAGAATCAGAAATTATGAGCTGCTGATCCCGTGAAACTCATTTAATTACACAGAAATTACTCATATTCACATATAAGGAGATAGAATTGGCATTCGAAGGATTATCTGAAAAATTACAGGAAACCTTCAAGCACCTGAAGGGCAAAGGCGTTGTATCCGAGAAGGACATTGATGCTGCCATGAGGGAAGTTCGCCTGGCACTTCTGGAAGCCGATGTAAACTTCAAGGTTGTAAAGAAGTTTGTGGCAGAAGTGAAAGAGAAGGCACTTGGAGCCGAGGTTATGAAGAGCCTCACCCCGGGCCAGCAGGTAGTGAAGATCGTCAAAGATCAGATGGTGGAACTGATGGGAGGTACCAACAGCCGTCTCACCTATTCCTCCAGCGGATTTACAATCTACATGCTGGTAGGTCTCCAGGGAACTGGTAAGACTACCACCTGCGGCAAGCTGGCATCCTGGCTGAAACAGAACGGAAAGAAGCCTATGCTCTGCGCATGTGACGTTTACAGACCTGCAGCCATAGATCAGCTGGAAATAGTAGGTAAGGCTGTGAACACACCGGTTTTCACCATGAGAGACGAGAAGGATCCGGTGAAGATTGCAAAGGCGGCCATCGACAGGGCTGAATCCATGGGATTGAACGTTCTCATTGTGGATACAGCCGGAAGACTTCAAATCGACGAAGATCTGATGAACGAGCTGTCCAGCCTTAAGAAAGAGATCAGACCTCACGAGATCCTTCTCGTAGTGGACGCTCTCACCGGTCAGGACGCTGTAAACATTGCTACAGGGTTTGACGAGAGACTGGGCGTTGACGGAATTATCATGACCAAGATGGATGGTGATTCCAGAGGCGGTGCAGCCCTTTCTGCCAAGGCAGTTACAGGCAAGCCTATTAAGTTTATGGGTGTAGGCGAGAAATACGATGCTCTCGAACCATTTCACCCTGAAAGAATAGCTTCAAGAATACTGGGAATGGGAGACGTTATGTCTCTCATCGAAAAAGCCGAATCCACATACACTGAGGAAGAAGCTAACAGAATAGAAGAACGGTTCAGAAAGAATCAGTTCGATCTCAATGATTTTCTTGACCAGATGGCGCAGATCAACAAGATGGGGGGAGTAGCCAAGATACTTGATATGATCCCAGGAATAAGCGCTGCTGACAAGAGAAACATCGATACAGAGCGGGGCGTAAAGGAACTGGATAGATACAAGGCGGTAATCCTTTCAATGACCAAGGAAGAGCGGGCAAATCCGAAGATCCTGAACGCCAGCAGAAGAAAGCGCATTGCCGCAGGAAGCGGACAGAGCGTCAATACAATTAACAAGCTTATCAAGAGCTATGAAGAGATGAGAGCCATGATGAAGAAATTCAACAATCCGAAAGCTCTCAAGAGAAATAAACTTTTCAGAGGATTGATGTAGCGGAATCTTCCGCTTAGCAATATAACGGGCATAGTCGCAAGAACCTGCCCGGTCAAAATAGTCTTTTCACATAATAAACATACCAAGGAGGAAATAATGGTAAAGATCAGACTGAAGAGAATCGGAGCTCACAAGAAGCCTTTCTACAGAGTAGTTGTAGCAGACTCCCGTACACCAAGAGACGGAAGATTCATTGAGGAGCTGGGAACATACGATCCACTGAAGGATCCTGCAGAGATCAAGATCGACGCTGAGAAGGCTCAGAAGTGGCTTGACAACGGAGCTCAGCCTACTGAGACAGTAAGATCCCTGCTGAAGAAGTCAGGCATTATAAAGTAGGTGCAGACTATGTCTGGGCTGGTAGAGGCAATCGCAAAGTCTCTCGTAGCTAATCCGGACGAGGTCGTAGTCACCGAAGAGGTAAATGGCAATAACATTGTTGTCAGTCTCAGGGTAGCGAAGGACGATATGGGAAAAGTTATCGGAAAACAGGGCCGTATCGCCAAGGCTATCCGAACAGTCGTCAAGGCTGCAGCGATCAAGCAGAATAAAAGGGTGACTGTCGATATCATCGATGAATAGCAGCAAGCGAGAAAACGCTGTGCGATGAGCAAGAAAAAACATAAGGAGCATGCGGCTGAGCTGCGTGCTCCTTTTTTTTGAGGTGTGACGGTAGAGTGCAATGGCCGTAACTGAGCCGTAATTGAAATGAATCACGGGATAATGTAAAATCTAAGAGTTAATCAGTCAGACAAAATGGGAAAAATCCGGCTTTTTAGAAGATCTGCGGGGAGGTAACAGAATGGAAGACAGAAAGTTTGTCAGGATGGGAAGATTTACTTCCTCAGTGGGCCTGAAGGGCGAGATGAAAGTCACTCTTTATAATGAAGAGACTGTTAATTTCAAGAAGGGGGCAGAGGTATACCTGGGTGTTTCAGGTGGAAAAAAACCTTTCACAGTGCGCAGTGTCCGGAATCACAACGGAACGGTAATTGCTGCACTGGAGGGCGTTGCAGACCGGAACGCATCCGATTCCCTTAGAAATACTGAATTTTTTATGGACGAAGAAGATCTTGAAGAGCTTCCTGAAGGTTATCACTATGTAGAAGACCTGATCGGCATGAAGGTGTATGATCTTAATTCAGCCAGGGAAATTGGAACTGTAAAGGACATACTGACCAACACCCCTCAGGAGGTATACGTAGTAGAGAGGGAAGATGCCGGAGATGTTATGATCCCTGCAGTGGAGAATTTTGTCAGGGAAATCGACACTGAGAACGAAGTCATCAAAGTGGCTCTGATTCCGGGCTTCCTTGATTAAGACCAGATAGGACAGGTATAGAAATTGAAGATAAATATTCTGACAATTTTTCCGGAAATGTTTTCACCTCTGAATGAGAGCATGCTGGGAAGGGCCAGGGAGAAAGGTATTCTCCAGTACAACATTGTAAATATCAGAGATTATACTGAGGACAAGCACAACCGGGTTGATGACACCCCTTTCGGAGGAGGCCCGGGGATGGTCATGCAGTACCAGCCTGTGATTGATGCTTTCAGAGAGAATAAAATGGGAGGCAGGGTTATCTACATGTCTCCCCGGGGACAGCAGCTTACAGGCAAACTGGCAAGAGACATATCCCAGGAGGAGGAAATTACCATTCTCTGCGGCCATTATGAGGGCGTAGACCAGAGAATTCTGGATGAGCTGGGTGCTCAGGAAATCACCATAGGAGATTATGTGGTTACCGGAGGTGAACTGCCTGCAATGATTCTGATCGATGCGTCGGCCAGATTCATTGAGGGGGTCCTCAGCAGCAATGAATCTGTAATGGAAGAAAGTGTATATTCCGGTTTGCTTGAATATCCCCAGTATACGAGACCAAGATCCATAGGTGAAAGAGAGGTGCCGGAAATTCTCCTCAGCGGAGATCACGGAGCCATAGACATCTGGAGACTGGGAAAATCAATGGAAATCACCGGAAGAAACAGGCCGGAGATGCTGGAGGAATATCTCAAGAACAGGACTTTTACAAAAAAAGAAAAAAAGACTCTGATTGAAATGGGTTTTTCTCACATCATTGAAAACCATGATAGAAAATAGAGCTGATAGCAGGCGGATAGCATGAAAAGAAAAACGAAAATGGGAATCTTGCTGTGGGCAGCCGCAGTGATCATCTGCATGATAATAATATATGTGCTGCCTTCAGTAGCAGGAGTTTTTGACAGATCCTATGTGGCACAATACGGCAGTGTAGATGTAACAGATGATGTAGATGCCTATATTGTAAGGGATGAAACTGTGTATACAGCTCCTTCCGGTGGCACAATAAATCAGCTGGCCAAAGAGGGACAGCTGGTAAATGGTAATTCCCGGATAATAGAGATAACAGGAAAGGGCGACAGCAAGAAATCAGGATCATCTGAGAGCATCCTGAAGGCTCTTGGAAAAAAAGCAGAAAGTGCAGAGGAAGGTGTGGCCTCGGCTTCAGGATACGTAAGCTATTACATAGACGGGTCAGAAGGGAAGCTCACCACATCCAGAGCAGATAAGATCACGGAAAAATATCTTGATAAGTACGGGGACACCTCGGTGAAGAAATTCGGAACAGGTTCTGTGGCAAAGGGAGAACCTGTGTTCAAGATCGTCACAAACGGCGACTGGCTCGTTATCTTTTTTGTAGATAAAGACCAGAAGAATCATTACACTGAGGGAAGCAGCGTCACCATGAGATTCCCTGATGAAAGCAACGACGTAACAGGCACCGTACGCTCCGTAACAAAGGACGGAAGCAAATACCGGGTGGCAATTGATTCCAACATGATGTTCAAGTCAATGCTAAGCAAAAGAAAGGTATCAGTTTCGGTGACCAATGCCAGCGCAGATGGAATTGTAGTTAAGTGCAGCAGCATTGTGAAGAAAAAAGGTCAGACCGGCGTCATCGTTAAGAACAAGGTGGGAAAGCTGATTTTCAAGCCGGTTATGATAAAGGCCGACAACGGAGAGGAAGCTGCCGTCTACCAGGATCTGTACATGGACAGCGATGGTAATTTCCACAAAACGATGACAGTGTACGATGAAGTGCTGAAGAATCCGGGAAAAAACGAAATTAAAGAAGCCAGTGTTTTGAAATAACACCAGAAGGGAAGTGCACAAATGGGAGTAAGAGAGAATTATCTGGAAGTATTGAACAAGAAAAATCAGGCAGCATTAAGGGCCGGCAGAAACCCAGAGGACATAACACTGATGGCAGTTACAAAGCTCCACACTGTGGATGAGATTAATGAAGCCATTGACGCAGGAGCTACGGATATAGGGGAAAACAAGGTCCAGGAACTGCTCAGCAAGTATGAGGATGTTAAGCCTGTAAGATGGCACCTTATAGGTCACCTGCAGACAAACAAGGTTAAACAGATCATAGACAAGGTAGTCATGATTCACTCAGTAGACTCTCTCCATCTGGCAGAAGAAATCAACAAGAGAGCCGGAAACGCCGGTCTGGTCATGGATATCCTCATAGAAATCAACGTAGGAGAGGAAGAGACGAAGACAGGAATTCAGGCTGAGGAGCTTATGGATCTTGCAAAAGAAATTACAGATACCTGCGAGAACGTGCGGCTCAGAGGTGTTATGTGCATACCCCCTTATGGAGAGGATCCGGAAGTTTCCAGAAAGTATTTCAGAGAGACAAGAGAACTCTTTGAAAAATTACAGCAGCTGGGTCTTCCTGAAGACAGGGCTCTTATTGACACCCTTTCCATGGGAATGAGCGGAGATTATGAAACGGCCGTTGAAGAAGGTTCCACAATTGTGAGAGTGGGAAGCGCGATTTTTGGAAAAAGAAACTACAGATAAGAAATCTTACAGCAGTCCCGAAACCTGGCAACAGTCAGATGAATTTTTACATGAAGAAGATGGAGGGGTGAAACTGTGTGGAAATTTTGAAAATCCTTCCAATCATATATATTTTGCCGGGAATTACTGTATAATAAATATTAGATTGTCTGAGCCGGCATAAACCTGAGACACCGGCTGACAGCAACACGTTCGTAACATGTGATGGAGGACGAAGACATGGGATTAAAAGGGATAATGAACACCGTTCTCGGAACTGACACCGAAGACGATGAAATTGAAATAACAGAAGAAGAAATTGAAGAAGCAAAGGCAAGACTGAACAAGAAAGAGGCTCCGAAGCCAGCTGCTGAACAGAGAAACAAGGATACTGGAGTAAAGGGAAATGCCCAGTACGAGCAGATTGCTCCTATGATTTCAAGGGGGCCTCAGGCAAAGAGAATGTCCATGAACGGATCAGGGCCTTTCAAGATGCTGGTAATTGAACCGGCTAATTTTGACGAGTGCACAAAGCTGGTGGACAATCTTAAGTCCAGAAAGCCTGTTATAATCAATCTGGAGAGGGTGGAGACAGACCTGGCCAGAAAGATGTTCGACTTCATGAGCGGCGCCACATACGCTCTTAACGGAAACGTTCAGAAGGTTACTTCAAATATTTTCATATTTGCCCCTGCAAATGTGGATATTGCGGCAAAAGTCAACAGAGAAAGCAATGATGCCGGATATGGAGATAACCGCAGCCCGTGGAGGTAGGTTCCATGGCGGTTATTCTGGCCAGGGCCGTTCACTGGTTCTGTGAGATACTGATTTTTCTGCTGGTTCTCAGAGCTCTGATGAGCTGGTTCGCAGGAAGCGGAAGTTCTCCTGTAACATCCATATACAGATTTGCTGTGGAGCTGACAGAGCCTATTGTGGCACCCATAAGAAAGGCTATGTCCAGGTTCAATACAGGAGCCCTGGATTTTTCAGTGCTGGTGGCATTTCTGCTGATTGAAGTGGTGGAAAGTCTGGTAATACGACTGATATTTTTGATTTTCTAATAGATGTAACAATTTTGGCTGACCCGGCTGTTCCGGTGAAGCGCACGAAAGGTAAGGTAACGCACAAATGATAATGCCGGTGGATATCGACAAGAAAGAATTCAGCAGAGATAAGAAGGGATACAACTCCAGAGAGGTAGATGAGTTCCTGGATCTTATCATAGTTGACTATGAGAAGGTTCTCACTGACAACAGGAACATGGCTCACAAGATCAAGTTCCTGGAGAAGCAGGTAAGTGAGGCTCAGAAGTCAGATACAGCTATGCTGGAAACACTGGAAACAGCCAAGAGACTCATGGCTGATATTTCAGCCAGTGCTGAGAGAAGAGCAGAGCTGATGATGAGAGATGCTGAGCTGGAAGCAGAGAACATGCTTCTGGAGGCAAAGACAACTGTCAGAAAGCTTAACGAGGAGCATCTGGTTCTCAAGAATAAGGTTGAGAGACTGAGAGCAAACTACAGCAGAATGCTGAAGGATGAACTGGCAGCTCTGGAGCAGGATGATTACGGCCTTCTGCCTGATATTGACAGAAGCGATATTCCTGACATCGAGCAGGAGCTGGGACCTCAGGCAGAAACTGCAAAGGAACCTGTGAACCAGGATACACTGGTTATCAGAAGAAAGAGCGACGACACACTGGCTGCTCCGGATCAGTCTGATTCCGCTCCAAAGAAGATGGCTACAGTATCCGATCTGTCTGAAAGCCTGAAGCAGATTGCCAGCGAGAAGACAAAGATCGACGACACCATCATTCTGAAGTAGAGCAGGGATGATCGCAGGACTTATTTGCCTGATCATTGCTGCTGATCAGCTGGTGAAATATATAATAAGATGCGATTTCCAGGAAGGAGAGACGCTCCCCGTCATACAGGACGTGTTCCATATCACGTATGTGAGGAACAGGGGAGCGGCTTTTAGTATGTTCCAGAATCAGCCCTTCATCACCATACTGATTCCGGTAATATTCATGGTGGCCTGCCTCGTGTTCCTGATCTGGGCAAGGAAGAACCATGAGAGCAGACTTCAGCAGGTGGCTGTGGCCATGATTCTGGCCGGGGGAACTGGAAATCTTATTGACAGAATAGTCCTTGGATATGTGACAGATATGTTCGACTTCAGGGTTTTTCCGGTGTTTAATGTGGCCGACATGGCTGTTACAGGAGGCTGCGCCCTGCTCCTGATTTACTTTGTGTTTTTCGAGGAGAAAAAGACTTCCGGTTCAGGTGGTGACAGGAACCGCCGGGAGAACACTGATATCAAGAAAGACCAATCTGAACAGAAAGGGGGAGATGGAGATGAGTGAAATCAGAACTCTGAAAGCTTCAGATGAAAATTCAGGGCTCAGGCTGGATGCCTTTATCCCCAAGGCAGATGACACCATTTCCCGGAACTTCGCCCAGATCCTCATCTCTCAGGGAGCCGTAACCGTAAACGGAACCCCGGAACTGTCAAAGAAGAAAAAGATTTTTCCAGGAGACACAGTAACTCTTGAACTTCCAGATCCGGAGCCTCTGGAAGCTGAGCCTCAGAACATACCCATAGAAATCGTCTACGAAGACCAGGACCTGATCGTTGTAAACAAGCCTCAGGGCATGGTGGTCCATCCGGCGCCGGGAAATCCTGACGGAACCCTGGTAAACGCCTTGCTTTACCATTGCGGCAACAGCCTGTCTTCAATAAACGGTGTGATAAGGCCCGGGATAGTCCACAGAATCGACAAGGACACAAGCGGCCTTCTCATGGCTGCAAAAAACGACCAGGCCCACGAATCTCTGGCTCTCCAGCTCAGGGAACACTCGGTGACCAGAAGGTATACGGCCCTGGTTTTTGACAACATTCAGCAGGATTCTCTCACAATTGACCAGCCTATCGGAAGAGATTACAACAACAGGATGAAGCGGTGTGTGGGAGGAAGCAACATGAAGGAGGCTGTAACCCACGTCAGGGTGCTGGAGCGCTTCGGAGGGTACACTCTGGTGTCCTGTGTTCTGGAAACAGGAAGGACCCACCAGATAAGGGTTCACATGTCTTATATAAAACATCCTCTGGTAGGTGATCCACTTTACGGCCCGAAGAACAGAAAGGTACCCTTCCAAACCAGCGGGCAGATGCTTCATGCGGGAGTTCTGGGTTTCGTCCATCCACGGACTGGTGAATACATGGAATTTTCCGTGCCCATTCCGGAGGAGTTTCAGAAGGCGGTGGATGTTCTGGAAAAAAAGAAGACCGGCGGGAGATAGGCTTCGGACTGCTGCGAGGGGAAACTGAACGGACAATGAAATCGTTTTTTTTGAAAGGAAGATGCAGCGCCTCTAATGGAAAAGAAAAAAACCAGAAAAAACAGAAAATCTTACGGTCCAAAGAACAGGCCAGAGGGAAATAATTTTTCCAAATCGAAGAAGACCGGCGGAAAGAGGCAGGAAGCTGAGGGACGGACACCGGCCAGAAAAGTCACGGTGAAGCCTGGCCCTATGCTGTATCCACTGCCTTCAGTTATGGTGAGCTGCGGCACAATGGAAAACAGCAACATCATCACTGTAGGGTGGACTGGAATAGTGAACACAGATCCTCCAATGACATACGTTTCAATAAGAAAATCAAGGTTCTCTCACCAGATAATCAGAGAAACCGGGGAATTTGTCATCAATCTGACCTCTGCAGATCTTACAAGATGGTGCGATTACTGCGGTGTTAAATCCGGCAGGAATGTGGACAAGTTCAAGGAAACAGGTCTGACAAAGGAGAAATGACAGGTGGTCAGGGCTCCCATGATAGCTGAATCACCTCTCAGCCTTGAGTGCGTCGTTAAAGAGGTGAAAGAGCTTCCAAGCCACGACATGTTCCTGGCTGAAATTGTATCAGTTCACATTGATGAAAGACTTATCGACGAAAAGGGTAAATACCAGTTCGAGAACATGGACCTTACGGCCTACTGCCACGGCGAATATTTTTCACTGAACAGGAAACCTCTGGGTTTCTTCGGTTATTCGGTAATGAAGCCTAAGACCAGGAAAAAACTGAAGGGAAAGAGAAGACCCTGAGGAAAGGCTCTGAGGATAGCTTAAGAGCTTCATGAGATTATACAAAACAGGCAGACTGCCTCTCCATTTCGGTGAGCTGTCTGTCTGTTCTTGTTTTTTGTTCTGTTAATCTGCCTTGGTATCTGTGGTATCAGGCAGTTTCGGGTTAACGTAAACTGTGGTGTTGTGGGTGAAAATCACCATTCCCGGCTTTGCACCTGCCGGTTTCTTTACGTGGCGGACGGGAACGAAGTCCACGGCAACGTTTTCTGACTCCCGGGCCTTGCTGTGCCATGCAGCAGCCGAGGCAGCTGCATAAATGGTTTCAGCCGGAACATCGTCGGCAGTCTGTCCCGGTTCCAGTGGCAGGATAACGTGGGACCCTGGAATGTCCTTAGTATGGAACCAGAGGTCGTTCTTTGAGGCGTGCTTCGTTGTTAGCCAGTCGTTTTCCTTGTTGTTTCTGCCTACAAGGATAGTTTCTCCAGAAGGAAGCTGGTATTTCAACGGGGCCATCTTCGCCTTAGGCCTTTTGATTCCCGCCTTCTTCCGGGCTCTTACATAACCGGTTTCAGTAAGTTCCTCCCGGATCTGGTCCAGCTGCTCCTCAGAGTCAGCCCGCTGGATGTTCAGCAGGACGGAGTTCAGATACTGAATATCGCTGTCAGTTTCCTCCAGCTGGCTCTGCTTTTCATGGATGGCAGTGTGAGCTTTGCTGTACTTCTTGAAATAGTGCTGAGCATTTCTGGATGGAGACAGCTTTGGGCTGAGAGGTATGGTTACCGGCTCGTTTGTGTAGTAATTGATTACCTGGGCTGTCTCAGATCCTTGTTTTATATTGTGGAGATTTGCAGTGATCAGTTCGCCGTAAAGCCGGTATTTCTGGGAATTCCTGGCTCTCAGAAGGTCCTCCTCAAGACGCTGCTTCTTAAGCTGGGCCTTGTCCAGAGCGGCTTTTACAGTTCGCTGAAGAGGAACAGACTTCTGCTTCACCATGTTGCTGCTTGCCCGGTGAGAGAAGTAATACTCCGCAGCGCTGCTGAGATCAGGAAAAATTTTTTCCTCAAGGCCTGAGTATTCCCCAAGTGGACAAAGGTGAAACTCCCGGGGGCCTGATTTCTCATCAACATACACAACGGCTTCCGGATGATCTGACTGGGCCCTCTGTATTATCTGGTTAATTTCAGATACGGGAGAAGGGGCAGCTGCCAGCTCCCTGGCCATTGCCGGAGAAATGCCCCCTATGTGATCCAGAAGATACCTGCTGTTAACCTGGTCAGGCATAGGAACCAGTGACGGGTCTTCTGCCCACTGGCGGAAAGGAATCTTTTCCTGTGCAGGAGGATACTTGTAGACAATTCCGGGAAGAAGCTGCCGGTATCTGTTTACGTCGATGGATATGTGTTTGATGCAGTCCAGAATCTTTCCTGACTCCAGATCAATAAGGCAGATGTTGCTGTGTTTGCCCATGATCTCAAAAATGAGCCTTCTGGAAACATCGAACCCCATCTCTGTCTGGGCCTCCAGATCTATTTCCAGGATTCTTTCAGAATCCTTCTGGTGCACGTCCATTATTCTGGCTCCCTGTATGTATTTTCTCAGGAGCATGCAGAAATTTGGAGGAGTTACCGGGTTTCTGTATTTCTCATTTGTGAGGCACACTCTGGCGGACTGACTGCCGCAGGAGCCTATTAGTCTGTAGTTGCCGTTCCTGGTGTGGACCTGGAGAATCAGATCCTCCGGAGAAGGCTGGTATATTTTATCTATCTTACCTGTGGTCAGGATCCGGGACAGTTCACCGGCCATACCCATGGTAAATATTCCGTCAAAAGCCATAATTCCCTTTCTGGCAAAACTGGTTTCAAAGTGGACAATTACAGGTCCTGCCCATGTATTGTCCCTTTGAAGCCGGTCGCCTCTTTACAAAATCCCTACTACTATATCATCAGAAACGGTGATTTTCAACGAAAGGCCCGCTGTTAACTGTGGTTTCAAAGTGGTAAAATACAAAGGTATGGCGCCGCATAGATTAGGAGAAAGCAGGCGCCTGTCATGCATAAATATTACGAGACTGTTAAGTTAAAGAGGTACAGATTTATGATCAGCAGTATGACGGGATTCGGAAGAGGAGAGTACATTGATGACAGCAGAAGCATTACCGCAGAAATGAAGGGAGTGAACCACAGATACTGCGATGTATATGTAAAGATGCCTAAGAAATATGCCTTTGCAGAGGAGAAGATCAGAAGCACTGTAAAGGAAAGGCTCAAGAGGGGAAAAATCGAAGTGACGATTACAGTTGATGATTTCAACCAGTCCTCCGGTGACATCCGGGTCAACATGGCCACTGCAAAGCAGTATTACAGCGCCCTCTCTCAACTGCAGGACGCCTTCGGCTTCGGAACGGAAGGTAATGGAGGAATGTCTCTGAAGCTGCTGGCGGAAATGCCAGATGTCATCAAGTGCATGCCTGTAAAAGAAGACGAAGATCTTGTTACATCCCAGATAATGACAGCCGTCAACATGGCTGTGGATGGGATGATGCAGATGAGGAAAACAGAGGGAAAGAAGCTTGCAGAGGATATACTGAAAAGAGCAGAAATCATCAGCAATATCAGGGCTCAGATAGTTGAAAGAGCCCCTATGGTTAAAAGCGACTATAAGGACAAGATGAAGGCTAGAATAAGCGAACTGCTGGGCAGCGACGTTCAAATTCCAGAGGAAAGAATACTGGTGGAGGCAGCTGTATTTGCAGACAAGGCGGACATAACTGAAGAACTGGTGCGCCTGGACAGCCACATTAATCAGCTTAAAGAGTTCGTAGAAGATGACAGCCAGGCCATAGGAAAGAAAATAGACTTCCTGGTTCAGGAGATGAACAGGGAAGCCAACACCATAGGTTCCAAGTCCAACGACACGAAGATTACGGCCCTGATGATCGATCTTAAAGCTGAAATAGAGAAAATCAGGGAACAGGTACAGAATATAGCATAGGAACGAAACCCCTGAAATACTGGGCATAAGAATGAAAGGGAGTCTTTGGAAAAACATTGCAGAACCTTGAAGGATAGCGGGTTTCTGTGATAAAATATCTAGTCACAGAAAGGAATCAGTTATGAAAGATTTGATCAGCCGTAAGGGGAAGCTGTTTGTGATTTCAGGCCCTTCAGGTACGGGCAAGGGAACAGTCTGCAAGAGGATCAAGCAGGATATGCACATGGACCTGTCCGTTTCTATGACAACCAGAGAACCCAGGAAAGGCGAGGTAGAGGGAAGAGATTACTTTTTCGTTACGGAAGATGAATTCCTGGAGAACATTGAACAGGGAAATCTTCTTGAACACGCAGAAGTATATAACCACAGATACGGTACACCGAGAGATGCGGTTATGAAGAAGCTGGCTATGAATCACAATGTTCTTCTTGAAATTGACATCCAGGGAGGCCTGCAGGTAAAGAGATCCATGCCTGAGAGCGTGCTCATATTCCTCCTTCCTCCATCTCTGAAGGAATTGAGGAAGAGGCTGTCAGGAAGAGGCACAGACGCTCCTGAGGTAGTGGAAGAGAGGCTGTCCAAGGCTTTAAATGAGATCAAACTTCTGGGTGAATACGACTACTGCGTAGTGAATGATAATCTGGATGATGCGGTAATGAAGACAGAAAGCATTATAAGGGCAGAGGGCCTGCGGGTTCCTGACAAGATAATGCCTGTTGTACGCAAATATGAGGAGGAAGAATAAATGTTATTGTACCCATCTATTAACGAGCTGACTGAGAAGGCTGACAGCAAGTACACTCTTGCAATGCTGGCTGCGAAGAGAGCCAGAGATATTATTGATGGCAAGCCTGTACTCACAGAGCATGAGAAGGAGCGCCCTGTAAGCACAGCTACCTATGAGATCTCAGAAGACCTTATTACATACAGGAGAGTTGAGGAAGAAGAGGTCCAGACTGAGCCTGTACATGTGTCTGAAACAGATATTTCTGATGATGAGACAGATGAGGATGAGTCTGAAGAAGACTCAGATGAAGAATCAGAAGCCGGAGATGAAGAGGCTGAAGATACTGAAGAAGAATAGTTTGTTAGCACAATATGGAAACTTTAAGGTGGAGATCATTAGATTTCCACTTTTTGTATAATAGGGTTTAATCAGCAGACAAACAGTTCATGTCCATGGGGATCTGGAGAAAACAATAGAAGCCGGTGAGAAAGGCTGGGAAATGGACTGGAGGAGAAGGATATGTCGTCAGTATACGGAGACAATTTCAGAATAGAGATTTTCGGGGAATCTCACAGCAAGGAAATAGGAGCAGTTATCAGCGGATTTCCGGAAGGAGAGGAGTTCGATCCGGTTGTTCTTCAGAGTTTTATGGACAGGCGGTCCCCTGGAAAGAAAGGGGGTCAGCTGAGAAGTGCAGCTTCAACAGCCAGAAATGAGAAAGACAAGGTTATTTTCCTTTCAGGTGTTGAAAAGTGCAGCAGTGATGGCACTGATTCAGAAGCTGATTCCGGCGCAGTAAGGCTCCGCATTACAGGGGAACCCATAAAGGCAGTGATCCGAAACGAGAATACCAGATCAGGGGATTATTCTTCCTTCAAGGGACAGCTCAGGCCGGGCCATGCAGACCTGGGAGCCTATCTGAAATACGGAACCAGAGGACTCAGGCCGGGAGGGGGGCAGTGGTCCGGGAGGATGACTGCTGCCATGTGCATTCCTGGAGCCATTGCTATTCAGATCCTTGAAAAAAAGGGAGTGAATATTGAGACAGAGATGAAGGAAATTGGAGGAGCTTCAGATCCGGAAGAAATAGAAAGAATTCTGGAGGACTGCCGCAGGAATCAGGATTCTGCTGGTGGAATAATCAGCTGCAGAGTGTCTGGTTTTCCAGGAGGCGTGGGAGGAGCCATGTTCCAGGGCCTTGAGGGAAAAATCTCTCAGGCTGTTTTCGGCGTTCCTGCAGTGAAGGGAATCCAATTCGGCAGAGGTTTTGACAGCGCCAGGATACGGGGATCTGAGAACAACGACGAATTTTTTTACGAAAGAGGAAGAATAGTAACCCACACCAACAACCATGGAGGCATTCTGGGAGGAATCTCCACGGGTATGGATATAGTTTTTGACGTTGCCATCAAGCCTATTCCTTCTATCTCCAGACCGCAGAGAACGGTAAATGTCATTTCAGGGAGAAACGAGATGATAGAGATAAAAGGGCGGCACGATGTGTGTGCAGTGCCAAGGGCCCTGCCGGTTATTGAGGCTGTAACGGCTCTGGCTCTGCTGGACGTTCTCCAGGAGAGGCAGGAGTACGCACTGCTGGGAAATCCGGTGAGCCACAGCCTGTCTCCAGTGCTTCACAGTTTTCTCGGAAGCTACGGATACAGCAGCCTGTGTCTGGAAGAAGGAGATCTGGAAAGGGTCATCAGGAATCCAAAGTATAAAGGTTTCAATGTTACAAGTCCATACAAGAGGACTGTTATTAATTACTTAGATGAGCTTTCTCCAGAAGCCGGCAAACTTCAGGCGGTGAACACGATTTTGAGAACCAGAGAGGGCAAGCTCATTGGGTATAACACAGATGTGGCCGGACACAAGATGAACCTGGAAAACACAGGCGTTCCTGTAAAGGGCAGTAAGGTCCTTGTGCTGGGAACAGGAGGAGCCTCGGCGGCAGTGGCCGAGAGCCTTAAACAACTGAAGGCAGCACAGGTGTTTATGGTTTCCAGAAACCCTTCCGGGAAAAAAGCACCGGAGGACGGGCCAGAAACCCGATTTTCCATGATCGGATATGAGGATATCAGGAATCACCTGGATGTAAACATCATAATCAATGGAACTCCGGCAGGAATGGGTGACAAAAGGGACAAGTCACCTATGGAGGGTTACGGGAATTTCAGGGAATTCAAGAACCTGGACCTGGCAGAGGACCTGATATACGATCCGGCCAGAACTAAATTCATTCAAGAGGCGGAGAAAGCAGGAATCAGGACGGTTAACGGACTGGACATGCTCATTGGACAGGCTGTGGAAAGCAGCAGAATCTGGGCCCGGGAGTGGGGAGATCCCCATGACATCCGCCTGAATGACAGAGAATATCTGAAGCGCATAAGAACAGAGCTGAGAAGAAACCAGATGAATCTTGTGCTGGTGGGAATGCCTGGCAGCGGAAAATCCACTATTGCCAAGCGCATAGCAAAAATCACCGGGAGAGAGCTGGTTGACACAGATCTGGTAATCAAGGAAAAAACAGGAAACCGTCCGGCGGCCATAATCAGCGACCCGGCCCGGGGAGAGAAGGTGCTGCGGGAGATTGAGACAGAAACCATAAAGGAAGTTTGTGCGGGCAGAGGAAAAGTTATTGCCACCGGCGGCGGCTCGGTGCTTAAGCCTGAGAACAGAATGTGGCTCAGGGCAAACAGTGTGGTTATATATATAAGCAGGCCGCTGTCCATGCTTTCTGTAAAGAACAGGCCTTTAAGCCAGGGCAAGGGCGTGGAAAAACTCCTTCACGAAAGGGGCTGGATATACGAAAAAACTGCGGATATAAAGATACATAACGGCCATTTTTTCGGAGCCGGCGAGGACAAGGAGAACCGGGGCAAGAGAAGAAACGGCAGGAACAGAAATGAAAAGGGAAAGGGTTTCGTCAGAAATTCCTACAACAGAGATATTAATTCCTTTGCCCGTTACGTTGTGAGGAGGTTCGATCAGTTCATCGAGGAAGGGGAACAGAATGAAGATACTGATAATTAACGGTCCGAACATGAACATGCTGGGAATAAGAGAGCCCCAGATCTACGGAAAGGACACCTATGAAGATCTCGTAGATTTTATAAGAAATGAAAAAGGAGAGGGAAACCAGCTGGAATTTTTCCAGTCCAATCACGAAGGAGACCTGGTGGACCGCATTCAGCAGGCGTATTTTGACGGTGTAGATGGAATCGTAATCAATCCTGCTGCCTACACCCACACAAGTGTGGCCATAGCTGATGCAGTAAAGGCTGTGGGCATTCCCACTGTTGAAGTACACATATCAGATCCCGACTCCAGAGAAGAGTTCAGAAAAATCTCCTACATAAGAAAAGCCTCCCTGGCCACAGTGGCCGGAAGAGGCTTTCAGGGATATATCGATGCTATTGAAATTCTTGAAAAGTCTGGAGAAACCCGGTAAGACAGGGAAAGAAGAAGATCATGAATATTAAACCAGCACTTTTCCCGTCATTCCAGCAGGAACTTCCAGTCCCATGAGAGTGAGGAGGGTAGGTGCTATATCAGCAAGTTTGCCGGTGTCCGATGTAAAGGATACCGGCTCTTTGCATATGTGGCAAAGAGGTACAGGAGACAGGCTGTGTTTTGTTACGACGTTTCCTTCGCCGTCGATCATAATGTCCGCATTGCCGTGATCTGCCGTAAGGAGAACCTGGCCGTCTTTTGCAAGAATCTCATCAACAAGCTGAGGCACAAGGCTGTCCAGCGTCTCTATGGCCTTTACTGCGGCCTGGAAAACTCCTGTATGTCCAACCATATCTGCATTGGCGAAGTTGAGAATAATCAGGTCGTATTTGTCAGATCTGATAGCCTCAAGAGCTTTTTCAGTTACCTCAGGGGCGCTCATTTCAGGCTGCAGATCGTAGGTGGCCACCTTTGGGGAAGGCACCAGAATTCTGTCTTCTCCCGGATAGGGCTTCTCAAGTCCTCCGTTAAGGAAGAAGGTTACATGAGCGTATTTCTCTGTTTCGGCAATGTGGAGCTGCCTGAGTCCCAGCTTTGAGATGGTCTCAGCCAGTGTAGGTTCTACAACTTCAGGAGGATATGCGATCTGTACATTGGTGAGAGTTTCGTCGTACTGGGCCATGCATACGAACACCAGGTTTTCCGGCAGACTTCTGCGGTTGAATCCCTGGAAATCCGCATCTGTAAGGGCTCTTGTCAGCTCTCTGGCCCTGTCAGGACGATAGTTAAAGAAGATAACAGAATCTCCGTCTCTCACCGGTTCCGGGGTGACCACTACAGGTACTACGAATTCGTCAGATACGTCGTCGGCGTAGCTGTTTTCCAGAGCCGTCTGCCAGTTTTCTGCCTTAGGACCTTCAGAGAGCACCAGGGCATCATAGGCTTTCTCAAGTCTTTCCCACCTCTTGTCTCTGTCCATAGCATAGAAACGTCCTGAAATAACGCCTATGCGTCCCAGACCAGTTTCTTCCATGTGCTTCTCAAGTTTCTCAAAATAACCGGCAGCACTTCTTGGCGGCACATCTCTTCCGTCCAGCCAGCAGTGGACTACCACATCACTAACGTTGTTAACCTTTGCCATGTCCAGAAGGGCCAGCAGGTGGTCAATGTGACTGTGCACTCCTCCATCAGAGAGAAGACCCATGAGATGAAGGGTGGTGTTGTTTTCTGCAGCATTCTTCATGGCCCTGAGAAGAGCAGGATTTTCGAAGAAATCTCCATCTTTCACAGCCTTTGTTATCTTCGGGAGATCCTGAAGAACTACCTGACCACCTCCGATGTTAAGGTGGCCTACTTCGGAATTGCCCATCTGGCCATCTGGAAGGCCTACAGCCTCACCGCTGGCCTGCAGTGTAATAAGTGGATAAGTTTTAAAAATCTTGTCCAGATTCGGTGTGCTGGCTGCAGCAATGGCGTTGCCCTGAGCTTCTTCTCTCCAGCCAAATCCGTCAAGAATCATAAGCATACTTGGTCTGTGTTTCATAATAACCTCCGGATATACAGGAATCATGAACAGCGGCAACAATCGCCATCTGACATTCCCTTTCCTTTCCTCGTTACCTGTGCATTATAACAAAATTTTTTTCACTTAAAAACCTTACATATTGCCAGTTCCCGGAGCGGTCTCTGACCGGGGCAGGCTGGGGCCGTGCATTTCATCTGGTGCTGTAGTAGAATCAGAACAGTATTTTTAGATGGGAGCCGGGAGGAAATATGGCTGGAATCAAGTTTACGGAAGAACAGCAGAAAGCGATAGATACTGTTGATAAAAGCGTTCTGGTGTCTGCAGCTGCAGGATCGGGAAAGACGGCGGTCCTGGTGCAGAGGATCATAGGAATGATTCTTTCAGGTCTGGCAGATGTAGACCAGATGGTGGTGGTTACCTTTACTAATGCTGCAGCTGCGGAGATGAAACTGAAGCTGATCAAGGCTATCAGAAAGGAAATGGCCTCTTCGGGAGATAAGAGCAGGCGGAGAGCTCTGGGACGCCAGCTGGACATCATGTACAAGGCTAATATTTCCACCTTTCATGGTTTTGCCCTGAGAATAATCAAGGAGTATTTCTACAAGACTGACATGGAGCCGGGATTTTCCATTATCGACGACACCAGGAATACCCTGCTGCAGATGGAAACCATGGAACAGCTGTTTGAGGACTGTTTCGAAGATGATCACCTGATACCAGGGGGATCTTTCCGTGATTTCATGGATCATTACAGTGAAGAGCGGAAAGAGGACAGCATCAGAGATGAATTGATAAGCACCTACGGCAAGCTGAGAGCCATGCCGGATTACTTTGCATGGGCAGAGGAAAGAGCCGGAGATCTGGGGGATAAGGGATCAGTCCAGAATTCTCCGGTATATGGCAGAATGTGTGAATCAGTTATAAAACGCATCAGAGATGCTGAGGAAATCTGCCAGGAAACCATCAGATTCCTTGAGGATTCGGGCTGTGCCGCCATGGCTGTGAAACTCAGGCCGGACCTGGAGGAAATCCAGAACATCAGGGAAATGGCGGTCAGCAGCGGTGTCGACGAGGACCTGCTGGCGTGGCTGAAGAAACCATCATTTGTCAGGCTCACCTGCACGAAAAAGGAGGCAGGGGAGAAGGAAATATACGATGAGATCAAGGAAGAGGTTAAGGAAAGAAGGGGAATATACAAGGACGAACTGAAGGGAATCCCCTGGGATTTTGCACCTGAAGGGCTGGAGAAGGCTTTTTCAGAGATGTACGATACGGAAAAATACCTGAGATATTATATTTCCCTTTTGAAGGAGTTCGAGAAAAGGTATTCAGCTGGCAAGAAAGAGCTCAATGCAGTGGATTTCAGCGATATTGAGCACATGGCTATCGCCATCCTCCGTGATGATGAAATCGCCGGAGAACTGCGGGAAAGATACAAGTATTTTTTCATAGACGAATACCAGGACACCAACTATATTCAGGAAGCCCTTATATCCCGGATCTCCAGGAAGGACAATGTCTTCAAGGTGGGGGATGTGAAACAGAGCATCTACAGATTCCGCCAGGCCGAGCCGGGTATTTTTATCCGCACCATGGAGGAATACAGGGCTCCAGAAAACAAAGACGCTCTGTCCATATCCCTGAACAGCAATTTCCGCAGCAGCAATTCAACTGTAAGATACATAAATGATATTTTCCGGGAGATAATGCCTGGCTACGATGAAAATGCCATCCTCCGTCACGGCAGGAAGGACGATGAGTCTATGGATCTTGTTCCGGAAGTAGACATTCTGGTCAGGGACGGAGGAGAGGCTGATGAGTCTGGTGACAGCCAGGAAAATCTCATTTCTCTGGCTGGAGCTGGCGGAGGCAGTGAGCCTGGAGACGCTGAAACAGAAGGAGAGGGAGAAGATCAGCAGTCCCTGTCCGATGTAGATGCTGAGGCCAGGTTCGTGGCCAAGAAGGCCCGTTCCATTATAGGAACACCTTTTTATGACGGCAGCATAGGAAAAATAAGAAAGGCCACTCCAAGGGACATTGTAGTTCTCCTGAGAAGCACCAAACGGAAGGCGGACAGCTACTATAAAGCCATGCAGGACGAAGAGGTTCCGGCATACGTAAATGATGATTCGGGATACTTTGATACCATTGAAATAGGAATAGCCCTTTCCCTGCTTCAGATAATAGAGAATACCAGAAGAGATATTCCTCTGATTTCGGTTCTCCATTCTGCCGTGTTCGGCTTCACTGCCCAAGAGCTGGCAGAGATAAGAGCCTCCGCCTCAGAACATAAGGCAGTGGAAAAAAGCAAGCCTTTCTATTTGGCATTCTTCTGGTACAGGGACAAGGGAGATGACCTTGAGCTGAGGGAAAAATGCGCCCGGGCTTCTGAGAAGATAAGCCAGTGGCAGGAGCAGGCAGTTTCAATGGAGCTGGAGGAGCTGGTGTGGCACGTAATGGTGGACTCCGGGCTCTACATGCTTTCCGGCGCAATGTACGGCGGCACCCAGAAACAGGCAAATATCAGGGCTCTGGCCGACAAGGCCCTTGAATACAGGCAGGGGGGCGTAGGATCCTTAAGCAGCTTCATCAGCTATCTTGAGCTCATGAAAAACAAGAAGGAGATAAAAACCGGCCAGGCCATGACAGCAGGGGAGGACGACGACCTGGTGCGGATCATGACCATCCACAAGAGCAAGGGCCTGGAGTTCCCCTTTGTAATAGTGGCAGGCCTCGGGGCCAGAAGGCAGAAACCAAAGCTGAACAAAGGCGTCCACATGGATGCGGAGGAGGGAATAGGCATAACCTTCTCTGACAGGGAAAAAGGATATTACAGACCTACCATCCTCCAGCAGCTTATTTACGAGAAAATGAAAGAAGATGAGTATCAGGAGGATATCCGTGTTCTGTATGTGGCCTTCACAAGAGCCAGGGAACAGCTGATCCTTGTGGGAACCGTCAAGAATGAAGAAAAGCTGGAAGGAGGTCTGGCAGGGGACAGCACATACCTGGACATCCTTCACAACGTGCTGAAAACTCCCCACAACACATTCTACATCAGGCCGGCAGATATCAGCCCGGCAGAAGGAGGAAGAAGCTTTTTCACCAGCTTTATGGCAGACCACAGCAAAATGGCCTCAATCCGGGATAGCCAGGGATATGGAGAGGTTGCCAGAAGACTGGAATTCACCTATCCATATGAAAAAGATTTCATCCTGCCTGCCAAGTATTCCGTCAGCCGCCTCCGCAAAGAGAGCCTTGATGAAGGAAAAAGAGATCTTCTGATGGACGGAGCCATGGGGGCAGGCCAGGGGCCTGAGGAATTTTCTTCTCAATCTGAATCCGAAATTGAAACCAGTGAAGGAAAAGAGAGACCATATATTGCCCTGAAACATTTTCTGGAGAAAAAACAGGTTTCTGCTGCAGATAAGGGAACGGCTTATCATCGGATAATGGAATATGCAGACTTTGCCAGAGCCGCAGATGAAATTTCTGCCGGATCTACAGCATACATTGACACCATGGCAGAAGACCTGGTATCCAAGAAGGCCGTTGATGAAGATGTGTTCAAGGCCCTTGATATGAACCGGATCTATGATTTCTTCAGGTCTGACCTGGGAAAGAGGGCAGGGGAAGCATCCAGGGCAGGCCTGCTGGAGAAGGAAAAACCCTTTACCCTGACCATGGAAAGAGAGGGAAGATCCATGATGGTCCAGGGTATAATAGACTGCTGCTTCAGAGAGGGAGATGAAATGATCCTCATTGATTACAAGAGCAGCAGAATCAGGGAAAATGCCGATCCGGAGGCTGAGAAAGACAGAATACGAAAGGAATACCAGGTTCAGCTGGATATTTACAAAGAAGCCCTTGAGGCAGCCAGACCTTTCCCGGTAAGTGAAATGTATATCTACCTCTTTCAGACAGGAGAGGCGATTCAAATGGACAGGACCCGTTAACCATAATGCTGCAAACATAATTAGATGTCCCATCAGCCTGCTTCCACTAAAAATTTACACTAAAAAAGAGAAGGCCCGAAAGCCTTCTCTTTTCTCTTAGTCTGTTTGTCAGATCTGTTCGACCGGGTTTCCCGATTAAACAAGACCCTGCCACATCATAGCCTTAGCGACTCTCTCGAATCCGGCAATGTTAGCACCAGCTACGAAGTTCTCGCCCAGGTTGTACTGGTCGCAAGCGTCCTCAATCTGCTTGAAGATGTTAACCATGATGCCTTCCAGCTTAGCGTATACGTCCTCAGCGGAGAATACGATGTGCTGAGCGTTCTGGCTCATCTCCAGGCAAGAGCATGCAACACCACCAGCGTTAGCAGCCTTTGAAGGTCCAACAACTACGTTGTGAGCCTGCAGGTACTGAATAGCCTCGTTTGTAGTAGGCATGTTAGCTCCCTCGATGAGGTATCTAGCACCGTTCTCAACCAGCTGCTTAGCGTGCTCAAGCTGAATATCGTTCTGCATTGCGCAAGGGATGTACAGGTCTGCCTTTACGCCCCATGGCTTCTCGCCAGGGAAGAACTTAGCACCTGCAAACTTCTCTGCGTAAGGAGCGCAGATGTTCTTTCCGGAAGCTCTCAGCTCCAGCAGGTAATCAACCTTCTCGCCTGTAACACCAGCCTCGTCCAGGATGTATCCGTCTGGACCAGAGAATGCGATAACCTTAGCACCCAGCTGCTCCAGCTTCTGAGTAGTTCCCCATGCAACGTTTCCGAAACCGGAGATAACGGCTGTCTTTCCATCCAGAGTCTCACCGAAGTGCTTCAGGACCTCTCTAGCAAAGAATACGATTCCGTATCCAGTAGCTTCTGTTCTTCCGTACAGACCACCGTTCTCAGTGCCCTTACCGGAGAATGTTCCGTCATACTGGTTTGTCAGTCTCTTGTACTGACCCATGATGTAGCCGATCTCTCTTCCGCCTACACCCATGTCTCCTGCTGGGTCATCCTCGTTAGGACCAACGTACTTGTAGAGCTCTGTTACGAAGCTCTGGCAGAAACGCATGATCTCGTTGTTGGACTTGCCGTTAGGATCGAAGTCGGAACCACCCTTGCCTCCGCCGATAGGAAGACCTGTCAGGGAGTTCTTGAAGATCTGCTCGAAAGCCAGGAACTTCAGGATTCCAGGATATACGTTAGGTGCGAATCTGATTCCGCCCTTGTAAGGTCCCAGTGCGGAGTTGAACTGTACTCTCCATCCTCTGTTAACGTGTGCCTTGCCCTCATCGTCCATCCAAGGAACTCTGAACTGGATCATTCTCTCAGGCTCGATGATTCTGTCCATCAGACCAGACTCAATGTACTCTGGGTGAGCCTCAACAACTGGCTCGATAGATGTCAGAACTTCCTCAACTGTCTGAAGGAACTCTGGCTCGTTAGGATAACGATCCTTTACGATGTCGATGTACTTCTGTGTTAAATTAGCCATTGGTGTATCTCCTTATAAAATACATTTATAAATAGATTTCATGGCGCTTTCTGTGCCATCGGCTAGATTTTAACACCCGTATTATAAACTGTCAACAAGTATACAATGTTAAAAATCACTTTATGCATAAGATTTAAAAATCTCAAATTTGTTGTAAATTTCAACACTTTTTGACATTGTACTTCGAGTATATCGTGCATCATCCACGGTGTTTTCTGTCACTCTGGATGGGAGAGTGACAGGAAAAAAGAAGGGCGTAATGGTTCTTTTCGGTTAAAAAAATATCACGCAGGCAGGCCTGTGGTGACAGGGCGATTTAGGCGTTCTGCGCCGGCAGGTTGTGTGTTAAAATAAATTGATATTTTGTGTTCTTATGGGCTTTTTCTTGACTGTTCGAGGTGGATTTCACAGCAATTTACAAACAGCAGGGCAGGGGAAATGAACGTAACAGCACACTGGAAGGAGTTTATCGATAATGGATTTCAGCAGCCTGAACAAAGAACAGATAAAGGCGGTCAAGTGCATAAAGGGACCACTGCTCATACTGGCGGGAGCAGGAAGCGGCAAGACAACCACAATGACGCACAGGATTGCCTACATGATAGAACAGGGAATTTCTCCTTTTAACATTCTGGCAGTTACTTTTACAAACAAGGCTGCAGGTGAGATGAGAGAGAGGATTGAAACCCTTGCCGACGACACAAAGGGAATGTGGATAATGACCTTCCACGCCACCTGTCTTCGCATTCTCAGATACCAGAGCGAGAGACTTGGGTACAAGAACGGCTTCACCGTTTACGATGAGGCAGACAGAAAATCTCTGATAAAGAGAATTCTGAAAGAACAGCAGGTAAATGAAAAAAACTATCCCGTGGCCATGATCCAGAGCACCATCAGCAAGTGCAAGGAGCAGGAGCTTACACCGGCAGCATGGCTTGAGGCAAACAGAAATGAATACGGAGCTGAAACTATTGCAGCGGTCTATACTTCATATCAGCAGGAGCTGATGAAGAACAACGCCATGGATTTTGACGACCTTCTCTGGAACGGCGTCCGGATTCTTGAAGAAAATCCGGATATCCTGGAACATTATCAGAACAGATTCAAATATATAATGGTAGACGAATATCAGGATACCAACTATCTGCAGTATAAATTCATCAAGATGCTGGCTTCAAAAAACCGGAACCTGTGCGTAGTAGGTGACGATGATCAGTGCATCTACCAGTGGAGAGGGGCGGACATCCGGAACATTCTGGACTTCGAAAAGGATTTTCCGGAAACAAAGACCATCAAACTGGAACAGAACTACCGGTCTGACGCCAACATTCTGGCTCTGGCAAACTCCGTTATAAAGAACAACAAGGGAAGAAAGAGCAAGAAGCTCTGGACCAGCAGGCCTGCAGGAGAAAAAATCGAATACAGGAGACTGGAGGACGAGAAGAGGGAGGCCTGGTTTGTAGGCAGCGAAATCGACCGGCTCCACGGGGAAGGCTTCAAATACAGTGACATGGCCATACTGTACAGGAAAAACGCCCAGTCCCGGGCCTTCGAGGAAAAACTGTCCTTCAGAGGCATTCCATACCGGGTTCTTGCAGGTCTCAGGTTCTACGACAGGAAGGAAATAAAGGACGTAATGTCATATCTCAGGCTCATCGACAACCCGAATGATGATGTTGCACTGGCCAGAGTGATAAACGAGCCTAAGAGAGGAATCGGCCCCAAGACCATGTCTGCTATTACGGCCTATGCCAGGGCCTGCGGAATAAGTCTGTACAGTGCCTTGAAAGATCCGGACGTAAGGGCCTCCCTCAGCAGGAAAGCCGGGGCAGAAACAGATAAGTTCATAGAGATGATTGAGAGCTGCCGGGCAGAGCAGGAAAACCTGACCATCGAGGACCTTTACGACAACATACTGAACATGTCAGGATATCTTAAGGCTCTTGAGGACATGGATACCGTAGAGGCAGATGCCAGGATAGAAAACGTTCTGGAATTCCGTTCAGTTGCAGCAGAGTTCCAGAAAAACCTGGAAAGCGGCGGGCTAGATGATTATGAGGAAGAAATGGCAGAGGAAAGAGAGTCCCTGAGGGCAGAAGGCTTCAGTATTGACGAGCCATCGGAACTCAGCGCTTTCCTGGAAAAAATCACCCTCATGGCTGACATCGATAATCGTGACGAGAACGAGGATGCAGTTGTGCTCATGACCTTGCACAGCGCAAAGGGATTGGAATTTCCCGTGGTGTTCATGCCGGGAATGGAAAATGGAATTTTTCCCGGAGCTGCGTCTCTGGAGAGCAGGGACAAGCTGGAGGAGGAAAGGCGCCTTTGCTACGTGGGAATCACGAGAGCCAAGAAGAAGCTTTATCTGACTAGCGCCGAGACAAGAACTCTGTACGGAAGAACGGATTACACTGCAGAGTCATATTTCCTGAAAGAAATGGATGATTCCCTTATTGAGGGAGACAAGACGCCGGAGCAGAGAAGAAAGTCCCAAGGAGGTTTCACAGGAGAGGGAGGCCT
The DNA here is from genome assembly GCF_009695865.1 of Allobaileyella intestinalis. Classification (GTDB taxonomy): domain Bacteria; phylum Bacillota; class Clostridia; order Peptostreptococcales; family Anaerovoracaceae; genus Allobaileyella; species Allobaileyella intestinalis. The sequence continues at coordinate 29,545 of NZ_VUNB01000001.1, forward strand.
TTACGGGAACCGGACTATCAAAGGCCGGAGGGCCGGAACTATTGATGGCTACAGTGGACAGCCTGAAAGAAAGCCTTTCGACTCCATGGCCTATGTTAAGAGGCAGATCAGGCATAAAGAACCGGAGGAAAATTTCAACGTCGGCGACATTCTGGAGCATCCAAAGTTCGGCAGGGGAATGCTGATCGAGCAGGACAAGAAGACTATGTCCATAATGTTCGATACTGCAGGAATGAAGAAGATTGGCAAAGGATTCGTAAAAATCAAAAAAGTGGAAGACCAGGAATAGGAGATATTCCCTAAGAGGAATGACATTTCAGGAGGAAACTTCAAGTAACCAAAATCATTGTCAATAGTGATTAAATGTGTTAAAATATGCTCGTGGAGGATATTATTATGAACACATCTAATATCACTAATTACAAACCAAAAGATTTTGCTGAATTATTGGGTGTCTCAGTCAAAACGTTACAACGTTGGGATAGAGAGGGGATTCTGAAAGCAAGTCGAACTCCGACTAATAGGCGTTATTATACTTATGATCAATATCTTCAGTTCAAGGGCATAAATACTGAAAACGATAATCGTCAGATTGTTATTTATGCCAGAGTATCTACAAGAAACCAAAAAGATGATTTACAAAACCAAGTAACTTTTTTACGTCAGTTTTGCAATGCTAAAGGTATCATTGTAGATCAATGTATTGAGGATTATGGAAGTGGGCTTAACTACAATCGTAAAAAGTGGAATCAATTATTAGATGAAGTAATGGAACAAAAAATCAAAACTATCATAGTTACACATAAAGATAGGTTTGTCAGATTTGGCTATGATTGGTTTGAAAAATTCTGTATGAAGTTTAATACAACCATAGTGATAGTGAATAATGAAGAACTATCACCGCAGGAAGAACTTGTACAGGATATTGTGTCTATACTGCAAGTTTTTTCTTGTAGATTATACGGCCTTCGTAAGTATAAAAAACAAATAGAAGGGGATGCAGAAATTGCTAAAGAGCTTCAAGACGGAAATAAATCCGACAGTCGAGCAAAAAATCAAAATTAACAAGACTATCGGCACTTGCAGGTATGTCTATAATTTTTATCTCAGTCACAACAAAACTTTACACGATAGCGTTGAAAAGTTTATGAGTGGTAAAAGTTTCAGTGTCTGGCTGAACAATGAGTATCTTCCCCAAAATCCAGATAAATTGTGGATCAAGGAAGTCAGTTCAAAATCTGTAAAACGCTCAATTGAAAATGGTTGTGTTGCATTTACAAGATTTTTCAAACATCAGAGTACTTTCCCGAAGTTTAAAAAGAAAGGCAAATCTGATGTGAAAATGTACTTCGTAAAGAATAATCCAAAGGATTGCCGATGCGAAAGACACAGAATTAATATTCCATCACTTGGCTGGGTCCGCATTAAAGAAAAAGGATATATTCCAACCACCAAAGACGGGTATGTAATTAAAAGCGGTCATGTCTCAATCAAGGCGGATAGATATTATGTGTCAGTCCTTGTAGAAATTGTTGATAAAAAGATCCTCAATAATTCTAATGAAGGAATTGGTATCGATCTTGGATTAAAGGATTTTGCCATTGTTTCCAATGGTAAAACTTATAAAAATATCAATAAGTCAGCAAGAATTAAAAAATTAGAAAAGAAACTGCGCAGAGAACAAAGATGTCTCTCACGCAAGTATGAAAATTTAAAGAAAGGAGGATCCACTCAAAGAGCGAATATACAAAAACAAAAGCTCAAGGTACAGAAACTTCATCATAAAATAAACAATATCCGTACTGACTATATTAACAAGACAATCGCCGAGATAGTGAAAACCAAGCCATCTTATATAACGATTGAAGATTTGAATGTATCAGGAATGATGAAGAACAGACATCTATCAAAAGCCGTTGCAGCACAAAAGTTCTATGAATTTAGAACAAAGCTTAAAACGAAGTGTGATGAAAATGGTATTGAATTAAGAGTCGTAGACAGATGGTATCCATCATCCAAAATATGTCATTGCTGTGGTGCTATCAAGAAAGATTTGAAGCTTTCAGATAGAATATACCGTTGTGATTGTGGCTATGTCGAGGATAGGGATTTTAATGCTGCTCTTAATCTAAGAGATGCTTGGACTTACGAAGTTGCACAATGAAAGCAAACGTAAGTATGTACTGCGGGCTATCGCAGGAATTAACGACTGTGGAGTGTACAAGAACTTGTGAGTAGCGCATTGTTTATAATCGCCAAAGCATACACATTGAAGCAGTAAGAAGTATCCGCAAGGACTTCAATTCTCGATGTGTTTGAGTATATTTAAACATATTTTGAGTGGCAGATAAAATGACTGACATTAAGAATAAGGGAGAAACCGGCAAGGGCGGTAATCTCTCCGTGGATGAGAAGAAGGAGAGAATTGATTCTCTCATAAAAACACTGAATGAGGCATCCAGGGCTTATTACGATGAGGCTCAGGAAATAATGACGAATTTCGAATACGATGCTCTCTATGATGAGCTGCAGGCCCTGGAAGAGGAAACAGGATACAGACCTGAAAACAGCCCCTCGATAAATGTGGGCTATGAGGTGACCAGCGCACTGCCTAAGGAGAGACACGCCACAAGAATGCTGTCCCTGGACAAGACAAAGGACAGGGAACAGCTGAGATCATGGCTGGGCAATCACCAGGGCCTTCTGTCCTGGAAGCTGGACGGCCTTACTGTGGTTCTGACCTATGAAAATGGAAAGCTTTCAAAGGCAGTAACCCGGGGGAACGGCGATGTGGGAGAGGTTATTACAGACAACGCCCGGGTCTTCGTAAATGTGCCACAGGAGATTCCTCATAAGGGAAGAACAGTAATCAGAGGAGAAGCTGTTATAACATATCCGGATTTTGAGAAGATTAACAGCCAGATTGACGATGCAGATGCAAAATACAAGAACCCCAGAAATCTGTGCAGCGGATCGGTGAGACAGCTGGACAGCAGAATAACGGCGGAAAGACATGTGAATTTTTTTGCCTTTACCCTGAGCAGCGCTGAAAACGTGGATTTTGAGGGCAGCCGCCGGAACCAGATGGAATGGATGAAGGAACAGGGCTTCGATGTGGTCCACTACGAAATGGTGGATCATGACAACCTGCTGGAGACTATCGACAAATACGAAAAGGCCATTCCTGACTTTCAGGTTCCTTCAGATGGCCTGGTGCTGACTCTTGAAGATCTGAAATATGCCGAAACCCTGGGCACTACAGCCAAGTTTCCAAGAGATTCCCTGGCCTTTAAATGGAGGGATCAGGAGGCGGAAACAACTCTTCTCGAAATTGAATGGAGCCCCTCCAGAACAGGCCTTCTCAACCCGGTTGCGGTTTTTCAGCCTGTAGAGCTGGAAGGAACTACGGTTTCCAGAGCATCTGTCCACAATATCAACATAATGGAAAGTCTTCAGCTGGGAATTGGAGACAAGATAAAAGTTTACAAGGCCAATATGATTATTCCTCAGATAGGAGATAATCTTACGAAAAGCGGGAACCTTAAAATTCCTGAGACCTGTCCCGTATGCGGAGGCAAGACGGAGATCAGGGAAGTGGGGGATACCAGAACCCTTGTGTGCACCAATCCGGAATGCCAGGCAAAGAAAGTGAAAAAGTTTTCGCTCTTTGTGTCCAGAGATGCCATGAATATAGAAGGCCTTTCTGAGGCTACAATCCTTAAGCTGATGGGCAAGGGGTTGATCCACGAATTTCCTGACATTTTCCTGCTGAAGGAGCACCGGCAGACTATTGCCGAAATGGAAGGCTTCGGAGAGAAGTCGGCAGACAAGCTCCTTGGAGCTATTGACAGGGCCAGCCACACCACTCCGGAAAAGATCCTGGCCGCCCTGGGAATTCCGGGAGTAGGGGTAGTGACCGCTGGATTGATAGCGGCCTTCTGCGGTGGAAGCTGGGAAAAGATAGTGAGCCTCAGGGCAGAGGAACTGGGATCCATTGACGGCGTAGGCCCCGTAATCGCCCGGGACTACCAGAACTATTTTTCCAATGAAAAAAACAGACAGATGGTGGACCGGCTTACGGAGAAGCTGGACATCAATGAGGAGAGGAAGGAAACAGGAAATAAGGTTGAAGGCAAGGTTTTCGTCATCACCGGTTCCCTTGAGCACTATGAAAACAGGAATGCCCTCAAGGCTGCAATAAGCAGTGAGGGAGGAAAGGTTGCGGGCTCCGTTTCCGGAAATACCGATTACCTTATTACCAATGATCCGGAATCAGGATCTTCAAAGAACAGGAAGGCCCGTGAGCTGGGAGTATCCATTATAACGGAAGAGGAAATAATGGAGATGCTTGGCCAGTAGAACGGAAAATCCGGTGGGAACTAAGAAATACCGGAAAGTAATTTTAAGGAGGAAGCTGCGTGGAAAACCCGGGAAGCGCCATCTCTCAGAGAGATCAGGCTTTTGAAGAATCAGAAGAGAAGGTTTTCGAACTTCTCGAAGAAAAAAAGTATTTCCGGTGCAGAGACGAGCTGCTTAAGAACAACTCGGTAGACATCGCGGACATTCTGGAAGATGTAATGAGAGAATATGACATGCAGAAGGCGGTCATACTTTTCAGAACCCTTCCTAAGAATGTGAGCGTTGATGTTTTTGCATATTTTAACCTGGAAGATCAGGTGGAAATCATCAACATCATTACCGATCCGGAAATCGAATATATTATAAAAGAGCTGGACTTCGACGACATGATCGACGTTATTGAAGAACTTCCGGCAAATATTGTAGACAAAATACTTGAGAAGACTCCTAAGGCTGAGCGCCGTCAGATCAACACCTTCCTGAAGTACAAGGATGAATCTGCCGGATCCCTGATGACACCAGATTACATAAATCTGAACAAGAATATGACTGTCAGGGAAGCTCTGGATCACATCAAAGATGTAGGCATGGATTCGGAGACCATATATACCTGCTACGTTCTGGACGGAGGCAGGAAGCTTATTGGCGTTGTGTCTCTAAGGGCCCTGGTAATTGCAGATTACAACCTGAAAGTCCTGGATCTCATGAGGGAAGACGTGGTCTTTGCTCACGTTGACGACGACCAGGAGGAAATATCTGATCTGTTCAAGAAATACGGCTTTCTTGCTATCCCGGTGGTGGACAACGAAGGCCGGCTGGTGGGCATCATCACAGTAGACGACATCATGGACGTAATTGAGGAGGAGACTACAGAGGACATCCAGAGGATGGGTGGTGTAATCGACTCTCAGGACAGGACTTATTTCGATACGTCAGTATGGGGGCACGTGAAGGCCAGGCTGCCATGGCTTTTCCTTCTGATGTGTTCTTATGTCATTACAGGCGGCATCATTCAGAGCTACGAGGCTTCTCTTTCCAAGGTCATCTCTCTGGTTGTATACATGCCAATGCTCATGGGAACAGGCGGTAACTCCGGAACCCAGTCTTCTACTTTGATTATCAGAGGTATGGGAACAAATGAGATTGAGCTTGGTGATGAGTTCAAGGTTTTCTGGAAAGAGCTGAGGGTCAGCATCATCGTCGGTGTCTGCATCAGCACCTTGAACTTCGCAAGAATAGTTCTTCTGGATCACAACCCGCCTCTGGTGGCCATGACAGTCTGTGTGTCCATGGTAGTGATCGTTGTTGCGGCAAAGTGCATCGGAGGATTGCTGCCGATGATAGCAAAGAGAATCGGTCTGGATCCGGCTCTGATGGCAGGTCCGCTGATGGCCTCTCTTACGGACATGGTGTCCCTTATGACATACTTCCGCATGGCCGTGCTGATCATGCATGTATAAGGAAAGAAAACATAAAAAAATCTTTTTTTACACCCGCGCATCAAAAAATAAGTGAACTAGTATGGTATTATCAACGTGTATATCTTTTGAATGATACCATGGGTGGGAATCGTTTTAAGAAAAAGTCAGGAGGAAGACGTGAGCAAAACAAATTACGCAGAGCTGACAGAAACTGCCCGCAGGGTAAGAATTGACGCTCTAAAAGCAATAGCAGCTGCCGGTTCCGGTCATCCGGGCGGATCTCTGTCTGCAGCAGATATTATTACAACGCTCTATTTCAACGTTATGAATATTGATCCCCGTGATCCGCAGATGGAGGACAGAGACAAGTTCGTGCTGTCAAAGGGTCATGCTGTTCCGGCTCTTTATGCCGCACTGGGTGAGAGGGGATTCTTCCCAGTTGAGGATATGATGACTCTCAGGAAGATAGATAGTCCTTTCCAGGGACATCCGAATATGAGGAAGGTTCCGGGAATCGAGATGTCCACCGGTTCTCTGGGCCAGGGATTTGCTGCAGCCGTTGGAATGGCCACTGCTAACAAGATCGACGGAAAGGACGGAAGGGTTTTCGTTCTTACTGGTGACGGAGAGCTGCAGGAGGGCATTATCTGGGAGGCTGCCATGTCTGCTGCCCACAGAAAGCTGGATAATCTGACTGCTGTTGTAGACTTGAATGGTCTTCAGATTGACGGCAGGGTTGATGATGTTATGAAGGTAAGACCTGTTGAGGGCAAGTTCAGAAGGTTCGGGTGGAACACACTGAGTGTGGATGGCCACTCTTTCCCTGAGCTGATTGAGGCCTTTGAAAGCGCCAGACACACGAAGGGTGTTCCTACTGTTATTATCGCCAATACAGTTAAGGGTAAAGGCGTTTCGTTTATGGAGGATCAGGCCGGATGGCACGGGAAGGCTCCTGATCAGGAGCAGCTGGCTCAGGCAATCAGTGAACTGGGAGGTGACAATTAATGGCTGAAATCAAGAAGAAGGCTACAAGGGCCGCCTATGGTGAGTTCCTGGTGAGAGAAGGAGCCAACAACGAGAAGCTTATCGTTATGGATGCAGACCTTTCTGGTTCCACAAAGACAAAGGAATTTGCAAAAGTTTTTCCTGAACGTTTCGTACAGTCCGGTATTGCCGAGCAGGATCTTATGGCAGAGGCTGCGGGAATCGCCCTTTCCGGACATGTAGTATGTGCAAGCACTTTTGCAATGTTTGCTGCTGGAAGAGCTTACGAGATAATCAGAAACTCCATTGGCTATACAGGTGCCAATGTGAAGATCTGTGCTACTCATTCCGGAATCACTGTGGGAGAGGATGGTGCAAGCCACCAGACTTTTGAGGACATCGCTCTTATGAGAGAGATTCCTGGCATGGTGGTAGTAAATCCGGCTGATGCTGTCAGTGCAGGCGCCCTCCTCAAGAAGGTAGTGGACATGGACGGTCCGGCTTATGTAAGACTGGGAAGAGCTTCCGTTCCTGTACTTTATGATGAGAATCACCAGTTCCAGCTGGGAAAGGCCGAGATGCTGAGGGATGGATCCGACGTTACAGTGATTGCAACTGGAATCATGGTATCTGCAGCCGTGGAGGCAGCAGAAAGCCTGGCAGAAGAGGGAATCAGTGTAAGAGTCCTGGATATGCACACAATCAAGCCTCTTGATGAAGAAGCTGTTATAAAGGCTGCAAAGGAAACAGGAAAGATTGTTACTGCCGAGGAACACTCCGTAATTGGCGGACTGGGAAGTGCAGTTGCTGAAACAGTTGTAAGAAACTGTCCGGTACCTGTAGAGATGGTTGGTCAGAAGGATGTATTCGGTGAGTCCGGAAAGCCTGATGAACTTTTGAAGAAATACGGAATGACAGCCGGGGATGTGGTTGAGGCAGTGAAGAAGCTGGTCAAGTAGTCCGAAACCCAGGAACAGGGGCATTGTTTTTTCCAGGTACGGGATAAATCCGACCTGGAGAGCACTGCACAATATAATATCTTGCTATATAAGGCTGTTCCATCCTGTGTGGAATGGCCTTTTGTTATTTGCTATTTGCTGTTTATATATAAAAAGGGGTAAAGGGAATGAGAAAAGTAATATTCTGCGGGGAGCTGTTTACCGCTGAAGATGAAACTGTCAGGAAAAATATGGCAGTTGTGGTGGAAGGAAATAAGATCGTTCAATGTGTGGACAGATCTGAATATAATGAAAAAGAGCTATCAGGAGAGGATGTGGAAATAATCGATCTCTCAGATAAATTTGTAATGCCTGGGCTGATTGATGCTCACGTTCACCTTGTACTGGACGGTGATCCCAATGTAGACAAGGCCTATTACAAGCTTCACGGAGAGCTGGCCATTCAAGCTGAGGTGGCAGCCAGAGAGGATCTGATGGCCGGATTTACTACAGTCAGAGATGAGGGCGACATCCATTATGAGGCCATTGCAGTAAAGAAATGTGTCGACAGCGGCATAATCTCAGGCCCGAGAATAATTGCTTCCGGCGCCCCTCTTACAGGAGTAGGCGGACACGGAGACAGCTTTTTCGGCCCGGATGTGCAGAACGTATCTGTAGGTGCGGTTATCAACGGGGCAGATGAGGCTATGAAGGCCGCCAGAACAAATTTCAAATACGGAGCAGATCAGATAAAGCTGTTTGCAACAGGGGGAGTAATGTCTTTTGGAGATGATCCAGGTTCATCGGAGCTGACCTATGAAGAGATGAAGGCTGCCCTTGATGTGGCAAATTCCAAGGGAAGGATTTCTTCGGCCCACGCCCACGGTGCAGAGGGAATCAAAAACGCTATCAGAGCCGGAATTACAACGATTGAACACGGCATGCTCATTGATGATGAGGGCATGGAGATGATGGCCGAAAAGGGAGTATACCTGGTTCCTACTATTATCGCTGCAGAGAAGATAGTGGAATACGGCAAGGAAGGAAAACTTCCGAAGTGGATGGCCGATAAGGCAGAACAGGTTCTGGAGAATCATGGAGAGCATATTAGAAAAATGCTGAAGATGGGCGTGAAGATCGGCTTTGGAACAGATTCGGGAACGGCCTTTGGATATCACGGACAGCAGGGCTATGAGTTCCAGCTGATGACAGAATTCGGATTTACTCCTGCAGGTGCACTTCTGGCTGCAACAAAGGTAAATTCGGAGATGCTGAGAGCAGAAGATAAACTGGGAACTATCAGGCCGGGAAAACTGGCTGATATTGTAGCTTTCGACGGCAATCCTTTAGAGGATATAAAAGTCATGACAAATTGCACATTCGTAATGAAAGACGGAAAAATTTATAAAAACTGAATTGATAGAAAATAACAAAATTGATTAATTCGGTAGAATTGATTTGGACTCGGTAATGTTAAACAGGTGAGAAAGCCATTCAAGGCTGCTCATCTGTTTTTATTTGACAACAAATAAAGTACACGAAAAAAATGAACACAATATACGTTTATGAAATAATACAAAAAATAAGGCACTAATTGTTTGACGACAATAAAAACTGTGCTATAATACCACATGTCACCGAGATACAATTATGAAATATCACAATTGTCGCCGGAGGGGACCGGCGGTGAATTAAATTTTAGGGACAAGAATTAAAAGAGGGTAAAGGGGCTTTGAGATGACTGAGAGAAATATTTTTGAAAGAGCTAACGGAATCTACGAGGAAATCCGGGACATCAGAAGAGATTTTCACAGGCATCCAGAACTGGGATATCACGAAACCAGGACGGCTGCAGTGATAAAAGAAAAACTCCAGGAATACGGAGTCGATTCCCTGGAACAGCCTACAGAAACTTCTGTAGTTGCATATATTAAAGGCAGAAAAGGCGATGGCAGGACAGTAGCTATAAGGACGGATATTGACGCACTTCCTGTATGTGAGCAGACCAATCTTCCTTTTTCCAGTGAGAATCAAGGCGTCATGCACGCCTGCGGCCACGACTTCCACGCGGCCATGATGCTGGGAAACGCAAAGCTCCTCTGCGAGATGCGGGATTCCTTCTGTGGTACGGTGAAGGTAATCTTCCAGCACAGTGAAGATACTCAGCCGGGAGGCGCCAAGGAACTGGTGGCTATGGGCATCATGGACGATGTAGATGCTATTCTGGGAATGCATGTTTTTCCAGATGAAGATCCGGACAATTTCGGAGAGGTACTCCTTAAGAGCGGGCCTATGACTACATCGGCAGATCTGGTTCAGGTAACGGTAAACGGCCTGGGAGGTCATAGTTCCCAGCCACATCTCCTTCATGATCCAGTTCTGGCAGCTGCCCAGATGATAGTGCTGATGCAGCAGATACAGTCAAGATATACCGACGCTAACGAGACGGTGATTCTGCCAATTGCATATCTGAGAGGAGATAGTGCTATCAATATTATTCCAGACAAAGTTGAATTCGGCGGAGCTGCCCGTACTTACAGCAATGAAGTCAGGGATGTAATTGAAGATCAGGTTCGTAAAATCGCCCGTGGTGTTGAAGAAATGTCGGACTGCAGGATAGATGTGGATTATGTCCGGGGCTATGCTCCAGTAATAAATGACAGGGAGCTTACAGAAACTGCCCGGAAGGCAGTGGCTAAGGCCCTGGGAGAAGACAAGGCTGTTTATGTAGAGAAGCCTATGAACTTCAGCGAGGACTTCAGCGCATATGCCGATGTAAGCGGCAAACCGTGCACCTTCATGCTGGTGAAAGCCGGAAACGCTGGTCATTTTGCACCTCTGCACAACGGAACCAACACCATCAACGAAAAGGTCATCCCATATGGAATGACGGCTATGGTTGCGGCAGCCCTGGAATATCTGGATGAGAACTGCGGCTGCTGATGAGCCGGGTTCATGACAAATGGTTATAGAGCCGGAAAAAGGCTTTGTAATATATTCGCCCTTTTGGGGTAGGGCGATCTGCTTTATTTATTAGTTATTGCTGGTTTTAAAATTACTAACCAAACAGAAAGGACTAGAGAAATGGTTTTATACAATGCTTTTTCAGCATTTGTACTGATGGCTATCTGCTACGTATTAGGTGAATGGATATCCACAATCACCAAGGCATGGGTACCATCTGTATTCGCATCTGCTGTACTTTACTTACTTGGATACTGGACATTCTTCCCAAAGACAATCGGTACTGATTCAGGACTGGTTCCGTTTGCAGGAACAATAGCAATGCTGCTTTTGATCGTACACATTGGTACTATCATCAGCGTAAAGCAGCTCTTGGAGCAGTGGAAGACCATTGTTGTCTGCCTTACAGGACTTGCAGGAATGGTGCTGGTCAGCTGGTTTGTAGCACCTCTGTTCATGGACAAGACTTTGATGATCGCAGGTCTTCCTCCTCTGACAGGCGGAGTTATTGCTGCTACTACAATGCAGATGGCTGCACAGGCAAAGGGACTGAAGGTAGCTGCTACATTTGCCGTAACAATCTACTGCGTACAGGGATTTGCAGGTTATCCTCTTACAGCAATCATGCTTCATAAGTTCGGAAATAAAGAGCTTGCTAAGCTGAGAAGCGGAGAAATCGTTCTTACTGAGGAAATGAAGGAAGCAAATAAGCAGATTGGTATGACCGTTGTAAACGACGATTCCAAGGTAAAGAAGCTTCTGCCAAGAGTTCCTGATAAGTACAACACTCCAGTATTCATGCTGGCTAAGGTGGGCCTGGTTGCATGGTTCGCTTCACTGGCAGGACAGTTAAAATTCGGATCAGTTACTATTTCAGCAGCTATCTGGGCACTTGTATTTGGTGTAATATTCTGTGCTATCGGATTCCTTGACACTAACATTCTGAACAGAGCAAATTCTTACTGGATCAGCATGTTCGCTCTGATGATGGTCGTATTTGACGGACTTAAGGGTCTGACCCCTGCAATGCTTAAGTCTATTATCGGACCAATGATCGGACTCATCGTTATAGGTGTTATCGGTATGGCTGTATTTGCATTCATCGTATCAAAGATTTTCAAGATGTCTTTCTACCTGGCATTTGCAAATGGCCTGACAGCACTTTACGGATTCCCGGCAGATGCTATCATCTCCGAATCCACATGTAACGCACTTTCCAGCGATCCTGATGAGAGAAACTACCTGATGAGCAAGATCTTCCCATCAATGATCGTAGGTGGATTCACAACAGTAACTATTACATCTGTATTCCTGGCAGGAATCTTCGCTACACTGCTCTAAGCAATGGACGGTGATTCTGGAGATTGAAGATTCAGAAAACAGATTAAAACTAGATGCTCAGGCCACTATGTGGCCTGATTTCATGGTCTGGTTGCTTAAATATGGCAAAACAGACCGTGGCTTTTCATATACTAGGGAGGCGTAATCATGGATATGAAAGAAGTTGCAGCAAAGTATGCTGATTATCAGGTAGAGATGAGAAGATGGTTCCATCATAATCCGGAATTGAGTGAAAAAGAGTTTGAGACTGCTGCAAAGATCAGAGAAGAGCTGGACAAGATGGGAATTCCGTGGGAGCACTGCGGACTGGAAACATCAACTCTGGCAACTATTAAAGGAGCTAAACCGGGCAAAACAGTTCTCATCAGAGGTGACATGGACGCCCTTACAGTAACTGAGCAGACAGGACTTCCTTTTGCATCAAAGAATCCTGGTGTTATGCATGCCTGCGGCCATGACTGTCACATGTCGATGATGCTTACAGCTGCCCATATCCTTAACGATATGAAAGATGAGCTGTGTGGTACTGTTAAGCTGGCATGGCAATCCTCTGAAGAAGTTGCAACAGGTGCAAAGGCCATGGTTGCTGACGGAGCTATGGACGGAGTTGATGGCTGCTTCGCCATTCACGTCTGGGGAGATGTGCCGGCAGGAAAGGTGACCTGCGATGCAGGCCCTAGAATGGGTGCAGCCCGGAAGTTCGAGATTGATGTAAAAGGTTATTCCGGCCACGGTGCCCAGCCACATGCTGCTGTTGACGCCATCGTTGCCGGTGCCGCTATTGTAAACAGCCTGCAGACCATCGTTTCCAGAAAAATTAATCCGGCAGAACCTGCAGTAGTAACAGTAGGAACATTTAATGCCGGTGAAAGATGGAATGTAATTTCCGGAAATGCAAGACTGGAAGGAACCACAAGATGTTTCAGCTATGATGTCTTTGACAAACTGCCTGAATATGTTGAGCAGGTTGCTGTAGATACTGCAAAGGCTTACGGATGTACTGCCGAGGTAAAGGATACTCTGCTGGTACCACCGGTAGTAAACGATCCTGAAATGGCAGCTCTGGCAAGATCTGCAGCAAGGGAAGTCATTGATGAGGAAGCTCCCGTTAACATTCCACCTACAACAGGAGGCGAGGACTTTGCATACTTTATGGAAAAAGCTCCTGGCTGCGTTCTCCTTCTGGGCGTTGGAGACGAGGCATCCGGTGCATGCTATCCGAACCACAACAGCAAATTTACTGTTCACGAGCCTGAACTGATTAAGGGAGCTCAGATTTACGCTAAGTTGGCTATGGACTTTACTTCTGGAAAAAAAGTGGAGTTCTAAGACAGGCCTTCGACTAGCCGTGATTACTCCAGCGTTAATTCGCTGGAGTTTTTTGTTATGTGATTTTATAAATTGATTATGAATAAATATTAGGTTTATTGTATTTATTTCAATATTCTCTTGAAGAGGGGCAGTTGACCATGCTATTATTACAAAGCTTGAAAAAATCTGTGTTAGTGAAAGAAGGAATGGTGCATGGTAGCATTATATTGGAAAGGTTTTCTGATTGCCTGTGAAGGTATTCCTGTTACGGTAGCAGTCAGTCTTGTGGCAGTTCTTATTGGAGGGGTTATAGGTCTGTTTCTGGCTTTGCTCAGACTTGCCCGCAATCCTGTTCTGCATAATATTGCAAAAATATACATCGACGTTGTAAGAGGAACACCAATGGTAGTTCAGGCCTTTATCTTCGCCTATGGTATCCCACAGCTTCTTCAGAGCAACGGAGTCCAGTTCAGATGGTCCAATCTGGTAATACCGGCTGTAATCGTCTGTGGCCTTAACAGTGCTGCATACATGGCAGAGATTGTCCGCAGCGGAATTCAGGCCGTGGACAAAGGCCAGATGGAAGCGGCCAGATCTCTTGGAATGAACAAGTCCATGGCAATGAGGCTCATCATTATTCCACAGGCAGTAAAGGTGATCATGCCTGCTGTAGGAAATGAGTTCGTAACCCTTATAAAAGAAACTTCAGTGCTGAGCTTTGTAGGCGTTGTGGAGGTTATGAGAAAAGGAGCCCTGTGGAATGCGGCTACTTTCGAGACCTTCCCGGCTTATATCGGCGTAGCTCTTGTTTACATGCTTCTGACTATTCCTCTGTCTAAGATAATCGGAAAGGTCGAGAAGAAAATGGGACACGGGGAGGCAGCATAAATGATAGAAATAAAGAACTTACATAAAAGCTTCGGAAATCATCAGGTGCTGAAAGGCATAGATCAGACTGTAGATGAATCGGAAGTTCTGTGCATTATCGGACCATCAGGCTCCGGAAAGTCAACAATGCTCCGGTGCATAAACCATCTGGAAGAGCCGACGTCCGGGGAAATCCGGATTGACGGCGAGCTCATTACCGAGAAGAATATTAATGAAGTGCGGAGAAGAATGGGCATGGTTTTTCAGGGGTTCAACCTGTTTCCCCATAAGACCGTTCTTGAGAATATCACTATTGCGCCTGTAAACGTTAAGGGTGTTTCAGTTGAGGAAGCAGAATCAAAGGCCATGAAGCTTCTCAAGAGAGTAGGCCTGGAAGACAAGGCTAATGCCTATCCAAAGTCTCTGTCCGGAGGGCAGCAGCAGAGGGTAGCCATAGCCAGGGCTCTTGCAATGGATCCTGAAGTAATGCTCTTTGACGAGCCTACCTCGGCCCTGGATCCTGAGATGGTAGGAGAGGTTCTGAATGTAATGAAGGACCTGGCAGAGGAAGGACTTGCCATGATCGTTGTGACTCACGAGATGGGATTCGCAAAAGAGGTTGCTGACAAAGTCATTTTTATGGATGATGGTGTTATAGTTGAGGAGGGAACTCCAGAACAGGTTATCGAAAATCCGCAGCAACAGAGAACACAAGACTTCCTGTCAAAAGTTCTGTCAGTTTAGTTCTGCTTGAAATCAGCATTATTGAAACGGATTAATACAATTGAACGTACACGAGAGGGGATGCCGGAGATGTGGCATCCCCTTTCTTGAGATAGAAAGATGATAGAAAAAGATATGAAAAAGCCGGATATGGGGATTCTTCTGTTTGAGAAATCGGATGAAAACGTGTAGAATCCCGGTAAACGAAATTCGCTTATGGGGGAGGTTCTATTTGGCAGGCAGCATCAAAGGCAGAAATCACAGGGATATAAGTAGAAGGATGGGCAGAAGGACAGGCGCCGGAGGTAAAGGCAGAGGCTCTGTGATAAAGGCTGAAACCATTGAGATTAGTGGCTTGAAGGTGCATTTTTACAGGAAGAACATTAAGAACATGTATATAAGACTTCAGGAAGATGGATCAGTGGTTCTGTCTGTTCCTGCCGGAATGCCTGAAAAGACAGCAATAGATTTTTTCAAATTCAGGGAGCAGTGGATAAGGAAGAACCAGATGCGGACAGGAATGGAGCCTGGCAAACCCGTAAGGAGATATGCGCCGGGAGAGAAGTACAGGCTTTTTGGAGAATTGTATACTATTGATATAAAGCCGGCAGGCAGATACGGATGCAAGATAGACAGGGATAGGAAAGAAATATGCATTTCAGTGCCTCCACATAAGACTGCCATTGATACAGATAAGTACATGAATCAGGTTTCGAGAAAGGAACTCAGAATTGTACTGGAAGAGGCTGTGGAGAAATGGGAGGGTATAACAGGAGTGAGATGCAGCGGGTGGTCAGTTTCATCCATGACTTCCCGGTGGGGACTCTGTGTTACACCGGCAGGGACACTGAGATTCAGCGCCAGATTAGCTCAGCAGCCCGTTGATGCCATTGAATATGTGGTCCTTCATGAACTGGCCCATATCACATACCCTGATCACAGTAGAAACTTCTGGAATTATGTCTATAGTTATATGCCTGAAGCACCACAGATAAAGAAGGAAATGAGAATGATAATAGACTATCTGCCGCCTTCGGAATAACAGATACACAATATGTAGTGGAAATATGGGCCTGAAGATATGGCGGATGAAGTAAACGATAATATTAATAATAAAATCTTGTAGACAATATTTTATTATTTTGTCGTTTTAGGGTATAATCATCTGTGTTTATATAAGATGCCGGAGGTATTGATGATTATATTTGACGATGTCAGCAAGAATTATGGGTCTAATGTAGGTCTGGCTAATGCTTCGGTCCACATCAACAAGGGAGATTTTGTTTTCCTGGTGGGACCCAGCGGTGCAGGAAAGACAACATTTATCAGACTTATTCTGAGAGAAATCAAGGAGGACAGCGGTCATATTTACGTTGCCGGAAATGATATAACACAATTCTCCAGAAGAGAGATACCAGAACTGAGACAGAAGATAGGAATGGTATTCCAGGACTTCCGCCTTATAGAGAAGAAAACTGTCTTTGAGAACGTAGCTTTTGCAATGGAAGTTGTGCATAAGAGAAAGAAGGAAATCCGCAAGCAGGTTCCTCACGTTCTTGACCTGGTTGGAATTGCAGACAAGGCCAACAGATATCCCAGCGAGCTTTCTGCCGGTGAACAGCAGAGAGTGGGAATAGCCCGGGCTATAGTAAACAACCCGAGAGTGCTCATTGCAGACGAGCCTACGGGAAACCTTGATCCGGTAACTGCAATGGAAATCATGGAAATACTGGATAAGATTAATTTAAGAGGAACCACAGTCCTGATGGTCACTCATGCCAAGGATATTGTAGATAAAATGAATAAGAGGGTAGTAGCTATTGATCACGGCCACATCGTAAGAGATGAACAGGGATCCTACGGATTCACAGATGATGAGGTCAACCTCTATTTCAGTGATGAGGAGGTAGATCAGTATGTTTTCTAAAATCGGTTATGCCCTCAGGCAGTCCTTTGCCCAGATAGGAAGAAACAAGGGCGTGAACGTGGCTGCCGTTCTGGCTATTACGGCGATGATGCTCATACTGGGAATATTTTTCGTCGCTTTCGTAAACGTGGATTTATTCGCAAATGTAATAAGTCAGGACTACAACGTAGTAAACGTATACCTGACTGACGGAAACGATCAGGCGGCCAACGACAATATCAAGAGCCAGCTTGAGAACGTCAAGGGTGTGGAGAATATCGAATACAAGAGCAAGGCTGATGCCCTCAAAACCATGAAAGAACGGTGGGGTAGCAACGGATATCTGCTGGACAACCTGGACGAGAATCCTCTGCCTGACTCTTTTATTGTTTACGTTAAAGACAAGAAGGCTGCAGACCAGGTGGCCAAATCAGCAAAGACTTTGTCAGGAGTAGATGACGTAAACTATTATCAGGATACTATTGCTAAACTGGCCAGAGCAACCAGGTTTATCCGAAACGCATCTGTGGTTGTGATGGTATTCCTTATTGTGGTATCGGTTATCATAGTTGCCAATACCATAAAGCTTACGGTTTTCAACAGATCAAAGGAAATCGGTATTATGAAGTACCTGGGAGCAACGGACTGGTTCGTCAGAGGGCCGTTCCTCCTGGAGGGAATTATTCTGGGATTCATCTCAGCAGCCATTGCATCTGGCTTGATGTATCTGCTCTATGGACAGATAACAAGTCTGGTGGGACAGGATCTGATGAGGATTTTTTCAGTACCGGTTGTGCCGAGTTCCTACCTTATCCCGAACCTGATGGCAATATTTGCAGCACTGGGAATAGGCATCGGAACCTTCGGAAGTATTATTTCAATCAGAAGATTCCTGCAGAGATAAGTCTGGAAGGTGCAGTCACTGCTAGAACCGGTGACTGTTGACATACACTACTTACTATTAGAAAGGAAGGAGATTATGGGAAAAAAGAAAGGTATACAGATAATTCTCACTGTTGCGCTGGTTGTTGCAATGGTTGCAGGTTCTGTTGCCGGTTCCATGGCCGCCACCACTTCCCAGAAAGCAGCCCAGGCAAAGAAGGAAGCTGCAGATGCCGGCAATAAGGCAAAAGAATTATACGAACAGGTTGACAAAGCCCAGGACAAGATTGATTCACTTCAGGGACAGATCGACAAGACTTCAGCTGATCTGGCACAGACCCAGAAGAATCTTGATGCAAAGAAAGCAGAGGTTGATTCACAGACCAACTCCTTGAACAACAGATTGAGCGCCATGTACAAGACTGGTTCAGTTGGAATGATAGACGTTGTCCTGAGTTCCGACAACGTATCAGATCTGATTACTAATATAGCCATGGTACACAAGGTGCTGAAACATGACCAGGACCTCCTTTCTTCTCTTGAAGATGACTATGCTGAGATTCAGACTCTTGAGAAACAGCAGCAGCAACAACAGCAGCAGCTGGCAAACGACAAGGCCAAGGTGGAAGAAACAAAGAAGTCGGTAGCTTCCCAGGCAGATCAGTATGCAAAGCTGGAAGATGAGAAAAATACTCAGGCTGATCAGCTTGCTGCTCAGGCGGAAGCAGAGCGTATTGCTGCAGAGAAGAAGCTGGCTGAAATGGAAGCTCAGCGCCAGCAGCAACAGCAGCAAAGCAATTCCGGATCATCAAGCTCAGGTAGCAGTGCTGGAGGCGGAAGTTCTTCTTCCGGGGGAAGCACAGGTGGATCCGGTTACAGGTGGCCTCTTAACATTGGCATGTACAGCAATATCACATCACTGTTCGGATGGAGAATTCATCCTATCTTCGGATACAGAAAGTATCACGACGGAGTTGACATTGGAGTAGGATCAGGGACTCCTGTATATGCTGTTGGAAACGGCATCGTAACAAGAGCAAGCTGGAACGGCGGATATGGAAACTGTGTAATGATTTCCATCGGAAACGGATACACCACATTGTACGGTCACCTCAGCGGATATGCTGTAAGCAGCGGCCAGTATGTAAGCAAAGGTCAGGTAGTAGGTTATGTAGGATCAACAGGATGGTCCACGGGACCTCATCTGCATTTCTCACTTATCAGATACGGAACTTACATCAATCCGTATCTCCTGTGGGGTGTAAACTACTAGACCGGAATTATTGAATATCAATATTTTCATGTAGAATCCGAGATCATTGATCTCGGATTCTGGTCATTCTGGGATAATTTGGTAAAATAGGAACCGGACCTGGAGCAGAAAACCGGGTATTTTTGAATAGCTTTTAGAAAGATATTTTAATGAACATATTTGATAATAATACTAAGAACATACCGGCAAGGATACTGGAGATAATGAAGAACCGGGGAATAACCGGGCCGGAGGAGATTCGCGAGTACATATCCAGAAAGCCTCAGACGGCATACGACCCTTTTCTGATGAAGGGAATGGATGAGGCTGTAAGCAGGATTTTTCAAGCAGTAGATAATAAGGAGAAAATTGTTGTATACGGCGATTACGATACAGACGGAGTGACCTCTACAGCCCTTCTTATGAGGGCAATAGGCACATATACTTCTAATCTCTCCTATTACATTCCTTCAAGGCTAGATGAAGGATACGGACTTCATAAAGAATCTATAAGCAGGATAAAGGAAGAAGGTGCAGATCTTCTCATATCTGTAGATTGCGGTGCAACTGCAGCAGAAGAGGTGGAATTTGCCCACAGCATTTCCCTGGATACTGTCATAACAGATCATCACAACGTGGGAGAGAAGAAAGCTCCCGGAATTGTGGTGGATCCCAGGGACAAGGATTCGGGATACCCATTTACCGGCCTGGCGGGAGTAGGCGTAGCCTACAAGCTGGTTCTGGCCCTGTCTGCCGAGAGGCCCCTTCCACCGGGGATGAAGCTCAGCCTTCTGGAACTAGTTGCTATAGGCACTATCGGAGACATAATGCCTCTTACAGATGAAAACAGGACTATTGTTAAGTACGGCTTGAACGTAATTAACAGCGGAAGAGGCTGCCTGGGAATAATGAGGCTCATCGAAATGGCAGGATTGGATTACAAGACCATAACTGCCACCGGCCTGGCCTTCGGTATAATTCCAAGAATCAATTCTGCAGGCAGACTGGGAGACGCTTCAGTAAGCGTTAAGATGCTCCTTTCAGAAAATGAAGATTCGGCAGAAGTTTACTGTTCAAGACTTATGGAATTAAATGACAGGAGAAGAAGCCTTCAGGATAAAGCCTATGAAGTCTGCCGGCCTGAGGCAGAGCATCAGCTGGAGGACGGTGACTTTCTCCTGATTGAGGCAAGAGGAGTTCACGAAGGAATCCTGGGAATCGTGGCAGGAAAGATAAAAGAAGAAATGCACCGGCCTGTAGTAATTGTTACTCCAGGAGGAGAGGATGGCCTTTGGAAAGGCACTGGCCGTTCTGTGGAAGGCGTTAACCTTTTTGAGATGCTTAATAAATACAACCAGAGGTTCGTTCACTTCGGAGGACACAATGCAGCCTGCGGTTTTACCATCGAGGAATCTGAAATTGCTCAGCTGAGAAAAGACCTTCAAAGAGACATGGCCCAGGTCTGCAGGGAGAACCCGGATGTTTTTGATGAGCCTGTCTTTGTAGATGAATACATTGGAATTGAAGAGGCAGACCTTGATCTTGCAGAAGGTTTGAAATTATTTGAGCCCTGCGGCAAGGACAACGAGATGCCCGTATTCGGATTTTCAAATGTGCGCATAGAGGACTGGAAATTCCTGAAAAACGGCAGAAAGTACGCCCGTTTCTCAGTAGTAGCCGGAAGAGACCGCATTACCGGACTCCTTTTCCACAATGCGGAGGACGCCCTGAGCCTTGCTGAATCTGGAGAGCCTCTTGATGTATACGGAAAGCTGGAGATAAACAATTGGAGAAATATTAGCAGCGTTCAAATGATAGTGGACGGAATAAGACTGTCGCGATGAAAAATACCACTGCGAGAATAATATGAGTGAAAAGATAAACGAAACGATAAACAATGAGGAAGAAGTGAGCCTGGGTCTTAATCCGGGGGCACCTTCTGAACAAAGTGGAGGAATGGGCCTTGATCCGTCGGGAGATCTTCTGGAGGAACTGAGACAGGAGATGAACGGAGAAGAGCTGGGCCTTGAACCCGGGGAAAAGTCTGAACCGGAGATTCCTTTCCGCCATCCGGGCAACTATGATGAAAATAAGAACGGAGGGGCTTTTCAGGATGACAGAATCAGAAGAGATAATCCAGATAATGACAGGAAAATGAATTCTGCCAGCAGCTCCAGTACGGATAAGAACAGCAAATCACCGGTAATCACCCTTACCCGCAGAATGCTGGTGTTCTTCTGCCTGACTGCCCTGGCAGCAGGATGCCTGCTGACTCTGGGCGGTTTAAAAATCTTCCTGTCCACAGACAGTGGAGGAAGAATAGTCAGCAGCAAAACCCTTAAATACTATAAAGACCTTGATGAAAACTGGGGGAAATACTACCAGATCCAGAAGACCATTGATCAGTCCGGCCTGTATAAAACTGACAGAAAAAAGCTGGACAAAGCTGTAGCAGAGAGTATTATCTCCTCATCCCCGGATCCCTACGCCCAGTACATGACGAAAGAAGAATACGATTCTTTTTCCAGAAAATACATTGACTCATACACAGGCATCGGAATCTCCGTAGAAGAAGGAGAGGGAGGACATCCGCAGGTAGGCCGGGTCATTGAAGGTGGAACAGCAGAGGAACAAGGGCTGAAAAGTGGTGATAAGATCCTTACCGTAGATGGCCACAGGGTTTCTTCTGTGAAGGAAGCTTCGGCCAGGCTTCGGGGAAAAGCAGGAACTTCTGTAGACCTGGTGGTGAACAGAGGAGGCAGCCAGCTGAAATTCCGGGTGGCCAGAGCCGAAGTTCAGGACAAGGCTTTGGAGTACAGGATTTACGATAAAAGCAGTGGGACAGGCTACATCCACATGATGACTTTCAGAGAGGGCACATCAGAGGAACTGGACAGGGCTATAAAGGACTTGAAGGATCAGGGCTGTAAAAAAGTGATTATCGATCTGCGGGGAAACCCCGGCGGCATAGCCAGAGAGGGAATCAAATGTGCGGATCTTCTTCTGCCGGCTTGCAGGATCATAACTGTAAAGAAACCTTCGGGTAAAGAGAAAATATACAATTCAGACAGCAGCAATGAACAGATTTCCTATGTGCTCCTTACAGATGGGGAAACAGCCAGTGCTGCAGAGATTTTAGCCTGCGCCGTCAAGGACAACAAGGGAGGAAAAATTATCGGCTCGAAAACTTACGGAAAGGGGCTTATACAGGGAATTTATCCACAGAAAGACGGATCGGTGCTGAAAATAACCACCGAAGAGTATATTTCACCTTCTGGAGAAAAGATTAACGGCAAGGGCATTGAACCTGATATTTCCGCTTCAGGAGACCCGGTGGCCCAGGGGGCCGGTATATTAAACGGTGCACAGTAATGGGTTGCTGACATGGGGTAATAATCTGTTTATAATAGATAAGATACATATAAATTGTCGTTGATTTGAGTAAGGAGGGGCTCACATGTATTTGTTCCATTCAGGAAATTTCAAGGGAGGAAGAACTGCCAGCAGGGCATTGCTGGCCAATGCAATCAAAGATTACTGCGCCCTTTCTGATATCCGGGGCGTTGACGCGGAGGAACTGGTAAAACAGATTGTGACTAGTGAAAACGGAAAACCTTCCATACCGGGGTTTGCCCACTTCAGCGTTTCCCACAGCGGACAGTACTGGGCCGTTCTCTTCGACAGCGAACCCTGCGGTCTGGACATCCAGCTGGGCAAGGACCTGGATTACATGGCAATAGCAGAAAAGTACTATTCTGAGAAGGAACTGGAACGGGTGAAGATGTTCGGCTATGATGAATTCTTTCATATCTGGACCAGGAGAGAGGCCTTTGTGAAAGCCATTGGTTCTACTGTTTTCAGTCCCACTCCGGAACTGCTTTTCGGCCAGTATGACTGCAACATCGAAGTGGAACATGAAGGTGTGATATGGCAGGTAAGAGACATAGAAATGCCGGTTAAGATCTTTGCATCTGTTTGCACCAAGAGATTCGAACAGGTGAAGCCATATGCCATGGAGTTTGCCGACAGGTTTGTCAGAGAGTAATGGAATTAAACGGAGGTGCCTGTGTCAGGACCAAAAGATAATCCCGGAAACAGGGGATCAGCTGAATCAGGAAAAAAGAATAAAAGCCCCATGGAAGAGGCATTGAACTTCCTGAAACACAGGATGAGAACCGTTTCAGAAATGAGGGAGAGGCTCAAGGACAGAGGGTACGATCCGGAAGAGATAAAGGATACCATCCAGGAGCTGAAACAGCTCAGGTATCTGGACGATGTGGAGTACGCTCAGATTTTTGCCGGGCGAAGTCTGGAAAAGGGCAGAGGCCGGCTCCGCATTGTCAGAGAGCTGGAAGAGCGGGGCATTGACAGAGAAACTGCAGAGAATGCAGTAGATGACGTAAGCTACGAGAAGGGAATAGACCCTTTTACTGCAGCCCTTCAGGTGGCAAGGCTTGAGATGGAAAAGCTTAATTACGGCAGGCCACAGGCAGGGGCAGACAGCACGGAAGACCAGGAAGAGGAGAACAGAAAAATCCAGAAGATAGGAAGGAAGCTGGCCAGGCTGGGATATTCCAACTCAGATGTTTTCAAGGTTATGGACCGGCTCAGGAGGGATGAACAATGACAGGCATGGGAGCAATCCTCATAGGAATAATAAGCGTTGCCGCCCTGGTATTGTCAGCCCTTGTACTGGTCAGAATTCATAGCTATTCAGAGAAACTGGATACATATTTCAGCACCTATGGGAGAATGATTTCAGATGCTCAGAGTGCAATGGCCCGCCAGCAGGACGACAGGCTCAGGTCTCTGGACGAGAACTTCAGCAGACTTCGAACTGAGAACAACATGCAGATGGAGAACATCCGCCAGACCGTTGACGAGAGAATGCAGAAATCCCTGGACTCCAAGCTGACTCAGTCATTCAGCCTGGTAAACGAAAGGCTTGAGCAGGTTTACAAGGGCCTGGGTGAGATGCAGCAGGTTGCAGAGGGAGTAGGAGATCTGAAAAAGATTCTCTCAAACGTAAAGACCCGGGGCATACTGGGAGAAGTTCAGCTGGAAACCATATTGTCAGAAATTCTGACGAAAGACCAGTACGATGTAAACGTGGCCACAAGACCGGGGAGCAGGGACCGGGTAGAGTTCGCAATCAAGCTTCCGGGAGACGGGCACAGCACCGTATATCTTCCTGTAGATGCGAAGTTCCCGGGAAATACTTATGCGGCGCTGCTGGATGCCTATGACTACGGTGACAAGGAAGAAATCCAGCGCTGCACCAGAGAACTGGCCACTACCATAATGAAGGAAGCCAAAGACATTCAAACCAAATACCTGGAGCCCCCTGCCACAACAGATTTTGCTATCATGTTCCTTCCCTTCGAGGGCCTGTATGCAGAAGTGGTCAGAGCCGGTCTGATAGAAACCCTCCAGAGGAAGTACAGGGTAACAATTGCAGGGCCAACTACCATGTCAGCCCTGCTTAACAGCCTGCAAATGGGCTTCAATACCCTGGCAATTGAGAAGAGATCAGATCAGGTATGGAAGCTGCTGGGGGCAGTACGCACGGAATTTGACACCTTCCAGTCTGTCCTTGAAAGCACCCAGATGAGGATAAACCAGGCAAACGATGACCTGGATCGCCTTGTGGGGGTAAGAACAAGGCAGATAAGAAGAAAGCTTCAGAATGTGGCACAGATTGACCAGAATGATGCCAGACGCATTCTGGATCAGGACATACCCTCCGGGGAAGGAGAGTAAAGTATGAAAATATTCGGAATTGCCGACACACACCTGTCCTTCTCGCCATCGGTGGACAAACCCATGAGTATTTTCGGAGAAGGATGGGAGAATTATGAAGACAGGCTGGAAAAGGCCTGGAGGTCCATGATCAGTGAGGAGGACTATGTTGTAATTCCCGGGGATATTTCCTGGGGATTGAAGTTTCAGGAAGCAGTGCCGGACCTGGACTTTATTCACAGCCTTCCCGGAAGAAAGATTCTCCTTAAGGGGAACCACGATCTGTGGTGGAGCAAGATTACTATGCTCAACACCCTCTACGATGACATGATTTTCATTCAGAACAGCTGCGTTCCTGCAGGAGATTCTGGAGTGGTGATATGCGGCTCAAGAGGATGGAAACTGCCGTGGGCAGAGGATTTTGACGAACACGACAGAAAGATATATAACCGGGAGCTGCTCAGGCTGGAGTCCAGTCTGAAGGAAGGAAGAAAAAAAGGTGATATCCTTATTGCGGCCATGCACTATCCTCCCGCAGAGGAAGGCCGGCGCCAGTCGGATTTTACCAGTCTTCTCGAAGAATATGGGGTAAAAATATGTGTTTACGGCCATCTTCACGGACCGGCAGCCTTCGGCAAGGGAATAAAGGGCCTGCAGAACGGCACTGAATACAAGCTGATTTCTCTTGATTATCTGGGCGGCATTCCGAAGTTGATAATGGAGGTATAAGACATGAGAGTGATTCTTATAGTGATGGACAGCCTGGGAATAGGCAGTCTTCCTGACGCCTCATCCTATGGAGACGAAGGGGCCAACACCATCAGCCACATTACAGAAAAATGCGGTAAACTTAATATTCCCAACCTGGAAAGCCTGGGTTACGGCAATATTACCGGAAACTCAGATGGAGTGTACGCCGTGGCCCGGCCTGCAGGCTGTTTCGGCAGGCTGGCAGAAGCATCCAAGGGAAAGGATACAACTACAGGTCACTGGGAGATTGCAGGTCTGGAAACAGATGTGCCTTTCAAAACCTATCCTGAAGGATTTCCTAAAGAGTTCATGGATGCATTTCATGAGGCAATCGGGACAGAAACCTTGGGCAATTATCCGGCTTCCGGAACTGAAATAATAGAGGTCCTGGGAGATGAGCACGAAGCCACAGGAAAACCAATCGTATACACCTCGGCAGACAGCGTGTTCCAAATTGCCGCAAATACAGATGTTATACCTCTGGAGAGGCTGTACCAGATATGCGAAATTGCCAGGAAGATGCTTACTGGAAAATTTGCCTGCTGCCGTGTTATTGCCCGGCCTTATGAGAAGGTGAATGGCAAGAGAGTGAGAACTCCTGACAGAAGAGACTATTCTGTAGATCCGCCGGAAAAAACGGTGCTGGACAATATTGCCGAAGCAGGACAGACCGTATATGCAGTGGGAAAAATCAGAGATATTTTCAACGGAAAAGGCATTACTACTGCCGTACACACCGTATCCAACATGGATGGGGTTGACAAGACCATTGAGGCCATCAACAAGGACTTTAAGGGCCTGATATTCACAAATCTGGTGGACTTTGATGCCAAGTTCGGACACAGAAGAAATCCGGAAGGATACGGCCGGGCAATAGAAGAATTTGACAAGAGAATTCCGGATATCATAAGGGCCATGAATATGGATGACGTTCTCATGATTACAGCTGACCACGGCAATGATCCTACATGGACTGGAACAGATCACACGAGAGAATACATTCCACTTATGATATACACTCACGGAAATGCTCACGGTGAGGACCTTGGAACCAGGAAGACCTTCGCCGATATAGGAGCGACCATTGCTGATCTTCTGGATGTGAAGAGACCCCTTCACGGCAAAAGCATGAGCGGGTACATCGAAGTATATCCAGATTGACGGTGAAGCAGGAAATTAACTGGAGACCAACCAGCTTCTGGGCAGGTCCAGTACGATGAACCAAAGAGATTTATATGAGTAACAACAGAACAAAGTACCACTTTATAATCAACCCGGTATCAGGGAAGGGCAAAGGGCCTGAGAACTTCAGACATAAGCTGGAGAATTACAGAAAACATGATGACAGAGACATAATTCTCCATACTACCAACGGTGCCCTGGATGCTCTGGATACTGCTGCAGCCATTACCAGGGAATGTATGGAAACAAATACCCCCGCAGTTATTTTTGCATGTGGTGGAGATGGCACACTTAACGAGGTGGCCAACGGTATTGCAGATTTCTACTATGATAACACAGAAAGCATAAGTAACATTCAGCCCGGTCAGGCAGATTCTGAAGGGGCAGGTAGAGGAAAATCCGTAGCTCTGGGGCTGGTTCCTGTAGGCAGCGGAAACGACTTTGCCAGATATTTTGACAGAACCGGGGATTTTACTGACATCGACAAACTCCTTAAGGGGTATGTGACCAGCACAGATCTTCTCAGGTTGACCTGGGATGAAATGGACGAATCTGAGGGAAAGGTTGTCCACCGCCACAGATACTGCATAAACGGAATGAATCTGGGCCTGGATGGAAACACAGCTATTCTTGCAGGTGAACTGAGGAAATATCCTGTTATCCGGGGTTCAATGTCTTATATTCTTGCTTTGGGAATCAACACGGCGGGGATGAACGGTGCAGATGTAGATATAATCGCAGACGGAGAGGCGTTCTACTCAGGAAAACTTCTGCTTTCTACAGTGTCAAACGGACGTTTCTGCGGTGGCGGCGTTGAGAGCTGCCCCAAGGCAAAAATTGATGACGGACTGGCAGAAGTTCTGGTGATTCCACAGGTCAGAAGAAGAACTCTTTTCAGACTTTTTCCAGACTACAAGAACGGGAAGCTTATGGACAGAAAGGATTTTGACAGCCTTGCTAAATACAGGAGAGCTGAAAAAATCACACTGATTCCAAGGAAAGGATATATGGAGTTCGTGGCTGACGGAGAGATACTGAAAACCGGAAAGCTGGACATTGAAGTCATGCCGGGAATGATTCCCCTGTTCCTGCCGTCAAAGTAACAATAACCAACTATTTTTTTTCAATCTGAAAGTGTAGGCAATGATCAACAAGTTTCTGAGTAATATTAAAATCACGGGGAGAACTGTGGTTCTCCCTTTATTAATAAGCGTTCTTATGCTGGCGGAACTGACTGTTCCTGCCTTTGGTGAAGTAGTTCCCGTAGGTGGAAAAAATATACAGGAACCGGATGTTACCGCAAAGGGAGCGATTCTGTACTGCGTAAATACTGACAAAGTTATATATTCTAAGAATACAGATACCAAATTCCTTCCATATAGCATTACAAAACTCATGACAGCCCTGATTGCAGCAGAAAAACTCCCTATGGACGAGAAGGTTACAGTTTCCAAAAAGGCAGCTGAACAGGGGGGCTCCACCATGTCCCTGCAGGAAGGGGAGGTAGTCACTGTAAAACAGCTGCTCTACGGCACGCTGATCCTGTCGGGAAACGATGCTGCATATGCTCTTGCCGAAACCTGTGGCGGAACAGAGGAACATTTTGTAAAAATGATGAACGACAGGGCGAAGGAAATGGGCTGTACCAGCACTCACTTCGCAAATCCCAACGGTCTTACAGACGACATCAGCAGCCACTATACTACGGCCTCGGATTTTCTGAAGATCACCAAGGCGGCAATGGACAACTCTGTTGTCAAGAAGATTTCCGGCACCAGAAAATATTCCATGTCTGCTACTAACAAGAGGGAGGAGGAAGTATTCAAGACCCATCTGCCTCTTCATAACAACAAGAAATCCGGAGTAGTTGCGGGTAAGACGGGATTCTGGGACGAGGAAAACTGTACTGTCGCTGTTTATTATGATAAAAACAACCTGGAGATGATAGAAATCCTTCTGGACGACACTGAGAAGGAAAGGCCAAATGATATGAAGGCCCTCTTCAAATACGGCAGCAAGGTAGTTCCAGGATTCAGAGCCGCTGAAAAGGGAGAGGTTGAAGGGAAGCTGTGGATTGCCGGCGGCGCCATTACCAGGGTACCAGTGGTGGCAGAAAAGTCCGTATACAGTTATCCTGCAAACAATAAAAAATCCTCTGTAAAAACCAAGCTTGTAAGGAACAAGAACGTGTCAGGTCCTCTTAAAAAAGGACAGACCGTAGGAACCTTGAAGGTTTACACCAGCGGCAAGCTGACAGCTTCCACACCAGTGAAGGCTGCCAGGGATGTGAGAAAAGGCTGGTTCCCGTCAAAACTGTATATTTCCAACCTGGCCTTCGTGATTATTATGCTTGTTCTCCTTTTGATCTGTCTCCTGGTTCGAATCCGGAAGATAAACTCAGCTCGCAGGAGAAGAAAAAGAAGAAGAAAAGGCAAAAGGAGACAGGGAAGATCCGGACGGTAGGGAAATCCGGGAAGGGGAGGACCAGCAGATTATGAAAGACGGAAGGAATGACCGGAATCTTGCCGGAATATGTATCCTTGCAGCCGGAAGCCTGTGGGGAACTACAGGAATATTTTCACATTATTTTGACTATTATGGAATGGATTCCATGATGAAAGGGCTCTTTCGCGTGTCTGCAGCAGCAATCGCCATGATGGTTGTAATGATGCTGCGGGGAAAAAAGTCTTTCGTCATGACAAAGAGGGGGTACGGCATAGCATTGATACAGGGCCTTCTGACACAGAGCCTGTTCTCCTGGTGCTATTTTACAGCTATAGAGAGGCTGGGCATGGCATCCTCAGTGGTTCTCCTGTATACCTCACCGGTTTTTGCAGCAATAATATCGAGAATTATTTACAAAGAGAAAATAACCAGAAAAAAGATGGCGGCTATGGCCATAACTGTGGCTGGCTGTGCAATGACAGCCACAGGAGGTCATTTCCATTTTGCCGGATCAGGGGCCATGGGCTACGGAATACTCATGGGGGTGATGGCTGGTTTCTGTTATTCAACTCTGTCCATTACAAGCACGTACGGCACCAGGTACGATGATCCCATGGCTTTGACCTTCTATACTTTTATATTTGGTGTGGCAGGATTGTTCTTCATGGCCAGGCCCTGGGAAAAAACTGTTGCCGGACCTGACTGGAAACTTGTGGTAATTGCACTGCTTTCAGGCATAGTTTCGGCGGCCATACCTTATTTTGCCTATGGCTACGGCAGCAGGTATTTGAAAAATCCTTCCCTTGGACCTGTTTACTCATCTGTGGAGAATGTTGCGGCAGCCCTGTACGGGCTGATACTCTTCCACGAAGGCTTGAATGGAGTAAAAGTGCTGGGCATCTGTCTGATAATCCTTTCTATTGTAATCATCAACTATTCCCCCGTAGAACCCGGCAGAGTCAAGTAAAGAGAGTCAAGTAGAAGATTAACAGGAAAACAAATAATACGTTAATAAACAAAGGAGATGACGCACTTTTGCGACATCTCCTTTTAAAATCCACTTATTGAATTTGATCTGATGAACTTTTTTGCTGTTCAGGTTTATATATCACCCGTAAAGATGGTATTATTCCAGACCTGTAGCCTCATCTGCCTCGTTCAGCTTCTCCCTTACATTTTCAGCCTGTACTTTGACCTCACTCTTGGAAGGAAGCACAGCACCGATGAGAGCTCCGAGAATTGCAGGTGCTACCCAGCCAAGTCCGTACTCTGCAAATGGAAGAGCAGCTAACAGCTGGCCAATTGTTGTAGAGCCTGCAACTGTTGACAGGATGCTGGCAGCAAATGCAAAGTATGCTGCTGTTCCTGCAATTGAGTTTTTAGAAATCTTTCTGTCGAAGAACGCACTGATTACAAGTACGATCAGCGGTGGATACATTATTGCCAGAATAGGAGCTGCGACACTGATGATCTTGTCCAGACCGATATTAGACATTGCAAAGCTGAATACTGTAATCGCAATAACTACGGCCTTGTATTTAATTTTGCCATGAGATACATTCTCAAGATATTCTCCTGCAACTGATGTGAGACCAACAGATGTGGTCAGGCAGGCCATAAGAACGATTATGGTAAGAGCAACTACTCCGTATGCTCCCAGAAGCTTGTTTGTAATTGCAATGAGCAGTGGAGCCTGGGAAAGACCTGCAAATTCAGGTTCTCCTGAAACGGTGGATCCCAGATATGTAAGTCCTCCGTAAACCAGAGCAAGAAGAACGGCAGAAATAATGTCAGCTCCGAAAATAAGCTTTGTAACATCCTGCTGCTTCTTGAATCCATAGCTGGTTGCAGCTGTAACCAGCATCATTGTCATGAGAACACCGCCCAGTCCGTCCAGTGTCTGATATCCGTTGAGGATTCCATCGTGGACAGGAACTACGTTTTCTACTGGAACAGGTGCACTGATAGGATTTACAATACCCATTACTATAAGCAGAACCATTACTGCCAGCAGAATT
The DNA here is from genome assembly GCF_009695865.1 of Allobaileyella intestinalis. GTDB lineage: Bacteria > Bacillota > Clostridia > Peptostreptococcales > Anaerovoracaceae > Allobaileyella > Allobaileyella intestinalis. The sequence continues at coordinate 60,627 of NZ_VUNB01000001.1, forward strand.
GGTGTCAGGTAATTTCCAATAATATCTACAACCTTAGTTGGTCTGATTACGAAAAGCAGAGTTACAGCGAAGAAAAGGGCGCTGAATAACCACTGAGGGAACCATGGCATAAGAGTGTGAATTCCCATTTCGTAAGTAGTAGCGGCCGTTCTCGGGATGCAAACGATAGGTCCCAGGCAGAGGATGATGATGAGGAGCATGATTTTTCCAGGCTTTTCACCAATCTTGTTCACTACTCCGTCAACGTTGCCTTGTCTGTTTGCAACAACTGATGCTACTGATGCAGCTGCAAGACCTACGTCCATAATAAAGAATCCAAGGAATCCGATGAGCCATCCGGATCCTGTGTTTCTTCCCAGGAATGGTGGGAAAATAAGATTTCCTGCACCAAACTGTGTTGCGAAAAGAGCCAGACCCATGAGAATGGTAGCTTTTACGGGACTAACTGTTGGTTTGTTGTTTTCCATATTTTTTCTCCAAAACTACACGTTCATTTAATTGATACGACAAAAGGTTATCACGACATGTAAAAAATTAAAAATGAATAATAAGACTGTTAAGATAACAAAATGTTATTGCCACTTGCGCAGGGGGGCACAATTGAGTAAAATAAACGCTGTTATTAAAAATAAAGGAATAAATACATGGATATTGACAAAATCGAATACTTTTTTGCATCGGCTGAACTGTGCAACTTCACCAAGGCTGCACAAAAATGTCAGATTACCCAGGCGGCAATGAGCAAGTACATCAACAGCCTGGAATCAGAACTGAACTGCCGGCTTTTCTACAGAAACAACAAGGGCTGCGAACTGACTAAACAGGGAGCGTATTTCTACGATGAAATGCAGCGAATTGCATATCTCTACGAGCAGGTGAAGATTGGCATACATGAGAGAACAGAACCGCTGATCCGTGCGGGAATTGAAGGCGAACACCACGCCATACCTGAGTTCCAGATGTTCCAGACAGTCAATCCTGAAGTGGTCTTCGACATCCACTTCGCTGACAGGGAGACGTTGCTGCAGGCCCTTGAGCTGGAGCGGCTGGATGTGCTTCTGCTAATAAGAAATCAGCCGGATGTGAACGAACTGGGAAACCCCTTCAAGGTCATAGATCTTCCGGGAGAGAAGGAGTGCCTTATTTTCTCAAACAACGCACTTCAGAAATACGGAACAGTTGAAGAGGTAATAAAAAATCTCCCGATGATAACAAAAAGTGATGATAGAAAGTATCATGACTACTGCAGAGAGGGACTGAAGCGGAAGTTTGGTGTTGAGCCGGAGGAAATTAAAGTCATCGACTCAGTAACAAACCAGCAGCTGGTAATAAGCTTGTCAAAAGGATTCGCCATCGTTCCGGGATTCGAAATAACAGAGGAATCCGTGTTCCACAGCGTTCAGATGGATGAGGTGTTCATGACCGGTCTCCAGATGGTCTACAACAAAAAGAACGTCACTGTTGAAACGAGGAAGCTCATCACATACATAAAGGAAGCCTTTGCCAAATAGCCAAATATAAAATAGTAAGCAGGAACATGCCCCTGAGGCATGTTTTTTTTGCGTCTTATATTTTAATTCCGTCCAGGTGTCTTTGTCGCTTTAATAAAGAGGAAAATGCTAACTGCGAACATAAGTGATATCATTCCCACACCTTTGTTAATGCTGCCTGTCAGCTGTGAAACCACGCTTACGATGGTAGTTCCCAGTATTGCAGCACCTTTTCCGCAAATATCATACAGACCGAAGAACTCTCCTGTGCGGTCTTTTGGTACGATTTTTGTAAAATAAGATCTGGACAGAGCCTGAATACCGCCCTGGAACATTCCAACCCAGACGGCCAGAACCCAGAACTGCCATTGATGAGCCAGGAAATAGGCGAATATGGATATGCACATGTAGGAGATTATGCATATGAGAATGAGCTTCTCCACGTTGTGCTTCTGGGACATGATCCCGAAAAAAATTGCACAGGGGAAGGCAACGAACTGTGTTACAAGAAGGGCCAGCAGAAGACCTGTAGAATCAAGACCCAGGGCCTTTCCGTAAGCAGTGGCCATGCTGATTATGGTATAAACACCATCAATGTAGAAGAAAAAGGCCAGGAGGAAAATAAAGACTTTCTTCTCATGTTTCGCCTGTCGGATAGTCTTCCCAAGGTGCCGGAAACTTTCAGAAAAAGGATGGTCTACTTTTTCCTGATAATTCACCTGCTCATAGGTCTTAAGAAGAGGAACTGTGGTGATGAGCCACCACAATCCTGTAATTCCAAAGGCTATGATCATAGCTTTCTTTGAGCTGAGGCCAAGGGAACCGGCCTTCAGAACCAGAACCAGAGATGCGATGAATGGAATACAGCTTCCAATATATCCCCAGGCATAGCCGCTTGAGCTGACCCGGTCCATCCGTTCCTCCGTGGTAACATCGATGAGCATGGAGTCGTAAAACACAAGGCTTGCGTCGTATGCAGTACGGGCAAGTACAAAAAGAACGAGGAACATAAGCCAGTTTCCCGGAAGTCCCAGGAAAAGGCAGGAAACGACTCCAATGATTACAGAAGCCAGGAAAATCGGCTTCTTGTATCCCCGGTTGTCGGAAATTGTACCAAGCACAGGGCCGGTTATCATTACAATTAGTGTGGAAATGGAGATTGAATAACCCCAGTATGCCAGGTAATTTGTGGAACTGAGACCGTCTGCTTCTGCCAGAGAATTGAAATATATAGGTATCAGGGTGGATACCATCATGGTAAATGCGGAGTTTCCCACATCGTACAGAACCCAGTTCCTTTCAAGTTTTGTATATTTTGTTTTCATAAGCAAATCCCTCTCTTATATTCCTTATATTACAGTATTAATTGTAAAGAAGGGATTAAATAATGAGAAAATCCAGGGACATACAAAAACCGGACAGTAAGGGCCTGTCCGGTTGATGAAAGAATTTCTATCTTTAGTGAATATCCAGAGCTGCGTGATAGCCCTGATAAACAGCATAGGTTATTGTGTCAGGCTTTACGCAGTTTCCAATTGAAGCAAACTGAGGCGTAAGACCACGGAGCTCTTCTACAACGTCTTTTTTTGCCTTGAGACCCAGGGCGCAGATGATGGAATCTCCATCGATCTGAAATTCATCACCATTTGCATCCTTGCATAGGATACCGTCGTCGTTTACGGACTGGCAAGGGGAAGAAGTATGAATGTGGACACCCGTTTCTTCCAGCTTCTTCATGAGAAGAGGTCTGTAACGGACGTTTGCGTCAGGGCACAGCAGGTGACCTCCGCCCACTACGAGGACCTTCCTTTTTACTGGTGCAGGCTGTATTTCTCCAAGGCCTTCATCTTCTCTTCCAATCAAAGGGTTAACGGTACAACGGCGGGTAAATGTGCTGGCCCGTTCTGCCATGCAGGTGAAGCAGCAGAGGAAAAACATCTGCTGGATTATACCCGGTGGACGGAAGATTACAATGATGAGATCAAGGAACGGGTGCTTCGGAATGATCTGGACGCTGCATTTGTAATCGGCAGAATTAACAGCGAGAGAATCTATGAAGAGAAGATATTCAGCCGTCCTCTCAGTGCTGTATTTTATCCTGGCCACAGACTGTACAACAGGGAATCTGTGGAGATGAGAGAGCTGGAAGGGGGAAAATTAATTACCCTGAATGAGAGATTCTACAGCTATCACGCCATATTAAAACGATGCAGTGAGACAGGGTTCATACCGGACATCCGCATAAAAACAATGGAAGGCCAGCTGATTTACAAGTTCACTGCAGAGAGACAAGGGACAGGAATAGACGTTGATTTTCACAGATCAACTCCCTGGTCCCAGGATCTGCGCACCGTGGAAATAGAAGATTCTATTCCATGGACGGTGTTTGCCGTATGCCCCGTGGATAAAAAAGATGATCCCAGGATCAAGGAGCTTCTGGATTATTATCGTGGAATCTGCCTCAGGTGATTGGCTTTAGCATCCAGATCCATCTATGCGGCAGGCGCTTTTAGCTGCTTTTCTCAGGCCTACCTCTTCTGGTGACAGGGTCACGCTTCCGTCTTCTCTCACGAAACAAGGAATTCCCAGTGACCCCGTTCCCCTGATCTGGTCAAAGGCAGGATCCACATCCCTGATCTTGATGAATTCCTTCATGTTCTTTACGTGTTCACCAATGTCGATAACCTGGAAATCCGGGCTGCCCTTGATCTGCTCTTCTATGAATGTACAGTCAGGGCAGGTTTTCATGCTGTAGATCTTTATCATCAGAAATTCCTCCTTAATAGTAATATGAATTTACCCAACATTTACAAAATCTCTGTCCTCAGAGGACATCTCAGGGCTCTTGAAAATCAGCACCAGCGGCAGAAGTATGGCAACGGTCAGGAGGGCGCTGAAAAGGTTAATATCTCCTATTGGAGTATCATACAAGAAGTGGTCGGCTATGGCCAGGAGAATCAGACCCAGGCCCTTGTTCCGCCTCTTTTTGTTTCCCCGGGCAGTGACCATGAGATACAGGCCGGCAGCGGCAACTGCTGTGTATGTCCAGTGGGAGCCAATAGACCCCTGAATCCTGTTAATGGCAGTCGGAAAGCTTTCGTTCACATGCTTGAAACCGCTTTCAGTTATATATGAAATATCTTCTTCTATCTGGAAGCCCATACCCACGCACATTCCTATAGAAAGGTAGATTTTCAGTGATTTCCGCCCCAGAACGTACAGGATGAGGGCGGCAGTACCAAGCTTAAGAAGCTCTTCCACTATCCCGACTTCCAGCGAACCCATCCACGAATCGGAGTAGTAATGCCCCAGAAGGTGAGACATGTGGTGGGTGAAACCATCATTCAGTGCCCCTGCAAATGGGGAGGGTATGAAGGCACCGCAGAATGCGGCCAGCATAAGCTCCAGCCCGCTTATAGAATATTTTTTGCAGAGCCAGTTCATGAAAAATACAAAGGGCACGATGTATATGAGAAGCATCAGGAAAGAGCTGTAGACTTCAATGTACTTGAGCACAGACGAATGTTCAGGGCCCAGAAAATCTCCAGAACTGTTCAGGGTTCCCAGGGACAGGAGCAGGATGAGTGCGGCCAGTCCTTCCGTCTTGTGTCTTCGAATCTTTCGTGCTTTTGGATCTACCAAAAGGTTCCTTTGATCCTCAACCTCGGCGCCAGTGACAATTTCTTTTTTCATAATAATATAGCCCCATGATTAAAAATGCATCAAAAGTGTCAATCTATAATAGCACCATGGAGATACACATTAAACGACGGGTGCTGTTGTATCATTAAAAGACCATCAGCTTGCTTTTCCCTTGAGGTTGAACACGACCACGCTGGAGATGATCATAATTCCACCGACTACTGTGCCCCAGTCGGGAATCTCTCTGAGCATGACAAATCCCAGCACCGTGGTCACAAGTGGCGTCAGGAACATGTAGTTGGTCACGTCGCTGGTGTGGCGGGCGTGCTCGAAGGCCTTTGCCCACAGGAAATACGCGACGGCGCTGACCACGATCCCCATGTAGATCGCCAGCGCCTTGTCCACATTGCCTATCCCTGCGAAATCGGAAAAGGCATGCGGAGCCGCGATGATGAGAATGATGGAAGCGCTGATCATCGCGTAAGTCATGATCTCCACGGAAGAGTATCCATCGGCCTGGAGCTTCCTGTTCAGCAGGTTGTAGCAGCAGAAGAGGACAGCAGCCACGAGGGTCCAGAGGACCCCAACGTTTATGGATAGGGTCCCGTCCCAGAGTAAAAGCACGCCAACTCCCAGGAAGGCGCATGCTATGGCGGCGTAGCCGATACCTGATAGCTTTTCGCCGTAGATGCGGCTGGCAGCGAGGGCAGTCATCACAGGGGTGGTGGCTATTACGATGCTGGAAGTAGCTGATGTCAGCGTCATTATTCCCGTGTTGAAAAAAATCATGTAGAATCCAAAGCCGCAGGCTCCGGCCAGAGCCAGGAGACATCCGTCCTTGAAGGTTTTCGGAAGGCGGATTCTGTTTATCATGCCAACAATTATAAGGAAAACAGCTGCAGCTGTGCAGCGAATGGTGCCAAGAGGGATGGGATCCATGGCTTTTCCCACGATTCTGGTAATTGGAAAAGCAGTAGCCCACAGCAATATGGTGCCTATAGCGTAAAGGTGCATTACCCTGGAATTCCTCATGACGATCCTTTCAAAGCAGCGGTTTGACTAGATAAACTAAAAGTGTTGAATCTATTTTACATGATATGGACGTCACCTGCACCATTGTCAAGTTTGTGTGGTGTCCAATCCTAAGATTCTGTGAGTTTCTGTGATATTGTAAATTGATTCTAGGATATAATAATAAATAACTCTGGTTCCGGTTCTTGCCTGAAAGAAGCCAACCGGATAATAAGAAATCTGTACTGTAATAAAATCGGTATTTAATCACATTTGACAAACACAAACAGCAGCATTTCAGATATAACATATACAAAAGGGAGATAAAATGAAACAGATCAGAATGATACGGAACATCTACAGCCGGACCCATGCAGACAGAATCCTAAGAGTCTATCTGATATTTTTCTTTATATCCGCACTGATTATCACTGCCAGTGAACCGGCGATAAAGACCTTTGGGGAGGGGGTGTGGTATTCCTTCGTGAGCGTCATGACCATAGGGTTCGGCGACTATGTTGCCGTCACATTTATAGGCCGCCTAATGACCATACTTCTGTCGATCTATTCCATGCTGGTATTCGCGATCCTCACAGGAGTGATCACCAGTTTTTTCATGGATGCTGCAAAGATGCGCTACAGAGATTCAATGGAAGAATTTATGGACGATCTGATGCATCTGGAAGAGCTGCCACCGGAGCGCCTGGCGGAGATGTCGGAAAAGGCAAAGAAATTCAATAAAAACAGGCAATGAAAAAGCCCCGGTAAGGGGCTGAAAACTCTTATTTTCTGACAGTGTCCGTAACTTCTCCCACAAATACCCAGTGTGGCTGCCAGTCTCCATTTTCATCAAGGGGAAAAGCCTTCTGGTTATTCTTGTAGTACTCTTGGATCTCAGGGGCCAGGTCATCTTTGGACAGCATGTGCTGGTAAAGTTTTCTGCAGACAAATGTCAGCTGGGCCTCCTTGAAACCGATGGATTCCCCCATTTCAACAGGCGTAAGGCCGGCACCGGCTACTTTGTCTTCGTTCCGGCCGGAATGAGATCCCATGTATCCCAGGGCTTTTTTGTATTCATCAGGAAAAAAGCTGACTGTGAAGTAATCGCTGTTCTGCACCAGCTGGCGGGTATAGCGGGAAGGGTGGAGGTACACGATCACAGATCTGCCGTCGTGGCCAGGTCGGGACCAGAGAGTTCCCATGCTGCCCCAGCCTACAGTGCACGCATTGTGGTTTTCCATGTCGCCGGCCGCAACAAGAGCCCAGCGGTCTTTGAACATGTTGAAGACATCGTAATTATCATTTTTCTCATTTTCCATATTAAATCTCCCGTTCTGTTGTATGTATTCGTTTTAACTTCAACAAAATCATAGATGATCTTTTTAAGGTACACAGATTCCTTAATTGCATCTGTATTTCTCAGGCACGTTCAGCAAAGCCTCAAAGGTCATCCGGGCGTTTTCCTTCAAGGGATAATCTCCCTTACACCGGCACCATTCGTATGTCTCATAGGTGATCGCAGAAGATACCATTGGAATCAGCTGTTCTGCAGGCCAGGGATTCATGACGAGACCCTGTTCCTGACAGTTCTGGCACAGCGCTACGGTATAACGGCGGATTTTCTTCATGGCGTCACATATCCCCACATTGTGATTCAATTCAATGCACATCAGAGCTGCGCTTACTTCAGGTCCGACGGTTATTGCCAGGTTCACGTACTTGGAATAGAAGACCCAGAGTCGTTCGAGGTCATTCTTCATGTGAGCAAGTTCTTCAAGTGATTTTTCCGGGGAATCCATCTCAACTGTATATATGCTGACGACCAGATCGTCTTTACTGCTGTACATGCTGTAAAAAGTCGAGCGGGCCACACCGGCGGCATTGCATATCTGACGGACCGATACGTTATTGTAACCATAGGCCTTGAACAGATCAATCGCCACTTTTTTCAGTTTCTCCGTTATCTGATGCTCTTTCATGATAGATCCTTTCCTGGACCATGTGTCCAAATCCATGTACATAGTACTACATTGTGTCAAAAATATCAAACTCATGTATCCCTTTTGTTTCAACAAATGGACCATTTTTTTCCGACTTTTTCATTTCCCGTGTATTCCTATTGAAACAAGAATTTCCATTGATACAATGTAAATAAATTAACGATCAGTTCGGCGTGAACGGCAATTCAAAACCCGGCCGGTCCTGTTCATCTCGAACACTTTTTATCTATTGGAGGTCTTGTAATGGATAAGAACGCTAGAATCTGTATTATTGGTGGCGGTCCTGCCGGTCTCAGCGCAGCCATGTATCTGGAAAAGAAGGGATACGAGAACTACATGGTAATGGAGAAGACCAACCGTGTCGGTGGAAAGTGCTGGTCTCCTGAGTATAAAGACCGCAATTACGAGATGGGTGCCATCATGGGAGTTCCGTCATACTACGCAGTTCACGACGTAGAGGAATTCTGTGGAATAACTCACGATGGTCCTAAGCTGGGGAGCTCTTTCAGGGATAACGAAGGAAAGAACATCAATCCTATAGGTCCGGGATCCCCTGACTACGAAGAGAGAGCTGAGCAGCTGAAGAAATTTGCTTTTCTCTTGGAGACGAAGTACAAGGGATACGACGTAAACGGCCACAGGGGAGTTGCCCAGGGCAGATACGACGGGTGCGCGGTAACACCTGACAGAGAACACGTAGAAGGGGAGAACCCTAACCTGAAGGATCTCGCCATGCCTTTCAAAGACTTCATTGAAATGAACGGAGTGCCGCTGGTAATGGATTTCTGGGCTGGGCCTTTCACGTCCTTCGGATATGGATACTTTGACGAGATCCCTGCAGCATATGTGCTGAAATACCTGGATTTCCAGACCACCATGAACTTCCTCCATGGCAACCTTTGGACATGGAAGAACGGAACACAGTCCATCTGGACTTCTCTGAACAAGCACCTGAAACACCCTGCATCACTGAACTGCGACATCACATCCATTGAGAGAAAAAATGGAAAGGTAATCGTTCATTATAACGACACGACACTTGAATTCGATAAGCTGATCATCACAGCTCCACTGCAGAAGATGGGCGAGTACTGCGATATCAGGGAAGACGAGAAAGAGTACTTCTCGAAAATCGATTACGAGCGCTATGACGTTCTGGCCGTGGAAACTGATTCGGAAAACCTGCCGGATTGTTCATATTATATGTGGGAGAATTTTGATCCTGACAGAGTTGGACAGCTGATGATCTTCTATCGCCGCTGGATCGACAGGATCGATCAGGTTCAGACCAGTTACGTTCTCAGGAATCACAAAGATCGCGAGGTCCTTCCTTATGGAGAGGTACGGGAAAACGTACTGAAGGACATGGCTACATGCGGTACACCGGCCGAGCGCGTGGTAAATGAGTGGTCCACATATTACTTCCCGCATGTTTTCAGCGAAGATTACGCAGCCGGATGGTATGATGACGTTGAGGCTATGCAGGGTAAGTACGACACTTACTACGCCGGAGAGGTTATGAGCTTCGGTGACATGGACGAAACTGCCGAGTACTCCCGGGAGCTGGTAGACAGATTCTTTTAAGGATACGACAAACGGAACACATTAATGCAGGACAGTGCAGTCACATTACAGCGACAGCATACGCTCTGCATTAACGGGGGTGGGCAGGACTGCATATAACACAGCCTGCCCATTTCCTTATCCTGTTTCCAGAGAAAGGAGACGATTATGAGCTTTTACAAAAGCCATTATGATGTAGTCATAATCGGTGGCGCCCTGGCAGGAATGGCTACAGCTCTTGCCCTTCAGGACAACGGAGTGAAGGACATCCTGATCCTGGAGAAACACAACCTTCCGGGAGGCCTGGCTACCGATTATGTCAGGAATGGAGTAGAGATAGAAGCTACCCTGCACGAGATGATGTCTATCGGTACGAAAGAACACCGCCTGAAGGTGGGGAAGTTTTTCGATGATATGGGCATAGACATCGACTGGCTCCCGGTTCCAGAATGCTACAGGCTCGTTGTGCCTGGAGAGGACATAGACATCACACTCCATGAAGGATATGAGCGTATGGCGAGAGAGGTGGACGCCGCAGTTCCTGGTACTTATGAAAAAGTTCACGAGCTGATGCTCCTCTGCCGAAGGGTATACGACAGTATCAACGCTGTGGCAGGAGTCAGTATGAGCAAGCTGGAAATGCTGAAAAAGCATCCGGATCTGGTAAAAACCCTGGGTTACAGTGCTACAGAAGTAATAAAGACCTTCGGCCTTCCTCAGAAAGCTGTAGACATTCTTACAGCCTACTGGATATACGTGGGAAATCCTATGGACACCCTTCCATTCACAATCTACGCTTTCCTCATGGCCGACTATTTTACCGGCTCCTATGTCTGCCGGGGGTTCAGCCACGAAATGTCACTTAAGATGCAGAAAAAGGTGATGGACAACGGCGCCCAGTACGAGTATTGCCAGGAAGTGGAAAAGATCCTCGTAAAAAATGGAAAAGTATACGGTGTACGCACAAAGAGGGGCGACGAGATCCACTGCGACTACGTGGTCTCCGGAGCATACCCGAACAAGGTATACACCCAGATGATAGAACCCCTCAGTGAGGTGCCTGAAGGGGCCATCAAGATGATCAACGGCCGCCGCCTTTCTGTCTGCCCTGTATCAGTAATGATGATGATAGAGGGGGATCCGGAAGAAAACGGATTTTACAATTACTCCACCTTCTCCGGCGAAACCATGGATACAAACAAGATCTGGGAAAACTATTCCAATCTTGAGGAACCATATAACTACATTACTACGATCTGCCTTAATTATGCCAACCCGGACAATATCCCTGAGGGATATACACAGGCTTCCATTACAGCACTGGTGCCTGTGTCAGCCTTCAAGGATGTGAAGAAAGAAGATTATCTTGACCTGAAACGCAGGCTTGCCAGCGAAATGATGGAACGGTATATCCAGGAAGTAAGTCATGTGGACTTCAGAGAAAGAATATCGGAAATCGAAATATCTACTCCTATGACCATCTCTCATTACGTAGGCGCATGGAAGGGAAGTATTTACGGTTATTCTCATTCCATGGATGACCATGTTGTGGCAAGGCTTCAGATGGTCAATGAAGATAAGTTCATAGACGGGCTGGAGTTCGCCGGAGCCCACTCCATCGATGGAGATGGAATGGGACCTCAGATCACTAATGGCCGGGCAGCCGCGAAATTTGTGCTGGATGACATGGCCAGAGCTAAGGAGGGGCGGAAATGAGCAAGAGCATAAAAGTAAAGGGATTCTTTAAAGATGTTAAAGGCATCAACCGCATTGTGGGCCTGAGAGAAGGAAACAGGGTAAAAGCATCTGCAGAACCGGATCCAAAGGACTTTGTCACAGATATGGCTCATTTTCTCCATCCGGGATACAGAGATGTGAAGGTGGTAAAGATCCGTTCCACTTCTCCTACATCACTGACCTTCCGGTTCCGTCCGGTAGAAGGTGAGATCCCTCTTTTCCAGAGCGGCCAGTACGTAAGTTTCAGGCTGAAGATCGGCGAAAGCATCCTGACCCGCCCGTACAGCATCTCCTCTGCGCCTTGTGACGCCAGGGGAAAAGACGGCTTTTTCGAAGTGACCATCAGGAGAAACGTTTCCTATCTGGTGCCGGATTACTTTTTCAATAACGTGAAAGAAGGAGACATCCTCAGCGCCGACCTGCCATTCGGGAGCTTCTATTGGGAGCCTCTGAGAGATACGAAAAACATCGTGGCTCTTGCGGGAGGTGCCGGCATCACTCCATTTTGTTCAATGGCAGGGGAAATCGCCAGAGGCAAGATGAAGGGCTGTAAGCTCACCATTCTCTACGGTTCTGCCAAGGAAAGTGACATCGTTCTAAAGGATGACCTGGAGGCCTTAGAGAAGGAATGCCCTGATATAAAAGTCGTGAACGTCATATCCGACGACCCCGGCTGGAAGGGGGAGAAGGGCTTCATCGGAGCAGATATTATCAAAAAATATGCTGGAGATAATCCTACCTTCATGTTCTGCGGGCCTTACAAGATGTTTACATTTGTAGAGAAAGCCTTGAAAGAACTGGGAGTTCCTGCCAGGAGATTCCGCCACGATGTGGTTAACAATCCTTCTGATGCGAAAATGATTCCGGGATATCCTGCTGAAAACCAGTCAAAAGTTTTCAAGATTAAGGTTATGCGGGGTCTCCAGGAGGATGTGATCGAAGCTAAGGGCAGCGAATCAGTGGCAGTTGCACTGGAGAGGTCCGCAATACTTATTGACACCCACTGCCGTAACGGAGAGTGCGGAATGTGCAGGAGCCAGCTGCTGTCTGGAGATATTTTTGTTTCGCCAATCGGAGACGGAAGGCGCATGATGGACAAGGAGATGGGGTGGTTCCACGCCTGCTCTTCATGGCCCCTCAGCGATCTGACCATAAGAATTCCGATAATGTAGGTGGACACCATGAGAAAATTTACCGGATTTGGAGACCTTATAGGGTACTGGAACGAGAGAGATCCGGAAGGTACAGCCTTCATCATGAGTTCTGATGATTCAGAAGACAGCAAGGTATTAATCAGTTATAAAGAATTAAGGAGAGTTTTTGTTCGCCGGAGCAGGGAACTTTATACCCGGCGAATTGAAGACGAGGTTAAATGTGAAGTAATTCTGTGGGATGGCAGTTATGAATGCCTTACGGAGATCTTTGCAGCCGCTGCTGCCGGGATCAGATCCGTTCTGCTGAATTCCGTGGTTTCCCCTGAATTTCTGAAAGGGGTTTTGAACGGAGTGGATGCAGACTGTCTGTGGACCGGAAAAAGCCTGTTAAAGGCTGAAGAATTTGACGTTGCAGACGCAGGAGAATTTTCGGAAACCGGTGATTGTGCTGAGGGTTTTCATTGTGAAGAAGGAACACCTGTTATTTTCTATACTTCGGGTACTACATCCAGTGGAAAAGCAGTGGCCCTTACAGATGAGTCTTTGATGGCCAGCGCATGGAATGGCGGTGAGATGCTTCCCCTTACCAGGACAGACCTGCTGCTCAGCATTCTTCCTGCAGATCATGTCTTCGGTTTTGTATGCGGTGTTCTGTGGCCCATGACTTTTGGTTGCCCCGTAGCACTGTGCAGAGGACAGCTGAAAATTTTCCAGGACTTCGAATACTTCCGGCCTACAGCCGTTTCCCTGGTACCATCCATGCTTTCTTTTTTCCTGAACCACAACGTTTTCAACAAGGAGCTAAAGCTTGTCCTTGTTGGCGCAGGCACCTGCAAAGAGGAATACATCCGGAAAGCCGTTGAAAAAGGAATAAGAGTCAGCTTCGGGTACGGTCTGACGGAGACAAGCTCTGGAGTGGCCATAAGCACAGGTGGTGATCCTTTCGCCATGGACATCTGTCCAGACGACACCATAAAGATCGCCGATGACGGAGAGATCCTGATAAAAGCCCCGTCCTGCATGATGAAGGGATATTACAAAGAGCCGGAAGAGACGGACAAGGTCCTGAAGGACGGGTTCCTTCACTCCGGTGACATGGGATATCTGGATGAGGACGGACGTCTTCACATCAGCGGGCGGAAGAAGGAAATGCTGGTGCTGGAAGACGGCACAAAGGTGTTTTTGCCTGAGTACGAGGAGAGACTGGCAGGGGCCCTTGGAAACTCTGACGTAGCAGTGGTTGCTGTAGATGACCGGCTGATGCTGGTATACCACCCTGAAGGCTCTGAAACTGAAAAGGCGACGGAGACTCTCATCGGGGAGATCATGGAGAGGATGGACCCTGTCATGAAGACCGTTCCACGAGGGCAGCGAATCAGCCGGGTGATACTGACTGACCGCGCCATTCCCCGGACTGCCACAGGCAAAATAAGACGGGAAAAGCTTCTAGAGGAGGTTGTGCTATGACGCATGAAGAGGTATTTCAATATCTGTTAAAAACCGTACATAACTGCATGCCGGATCTGGATGTAAGCAGGTTCGACCGGGACACCAGATTCGTGGATACGAATATCGATTCCATGGGATTCATGCTGATCCTGAGCAAAATAGAAGGAAACACCGGAGTCCACGTTCCGGAAACGGAGTGGCCGGGGATCCAGACATTTGGTGAGGCGGCAGATGCCATAGCCAGGCACATGGAATCATGAGGACCGAAGCGGAGGTTCCTGGGGTTTTTATGGTGACCCACCAGGTGGACAGCACGGAGACCGACATGTTCTCCCGCATGAGACTTTCAGCTTTTTTCAGGCTCCTGCAAAAAGTTTCTGTTCTCCATTGTGAGGCTCTCGGAGCGGGCAGGGCAGTTACACTGGACCGGGGAATCCTCTGGGTGGTAACCATGCATCACGGTGAGTTTACCAGGATGCCTGACTACGAAGAAAAAGTGATCATCGAAACCTGGCCCGGCAAAACCATGTATTCCCTTTTTCCAAGGTATTACCGAATGACGGACATGGGTGGCAGAGAGCTGGCCAAGGTAAGCTCAATCTGGACTCATGTGGATATGAAAACGAGAGAAGTAGTCCCTCCGGCAGAAAGCGGAATTTCAATAGACCAGGTAGTTACGGGCAAGGAGGTGCCCCTGCCTGCTGTGCCGGTATCCATCCCTCCAGAAAGTACGGTGATTTATAAAGTCCCGTACAGTAACATCGATTTGAACCAGCACATGAACAACAGCTGCTACTACGATCTTGCTGAAAATGAATTCCGGCCATCCAGGGAGGGAAGAGCTGTCAAAACCATTAATGCCATGTATTCGGGGGAGCTCCATCTCGACGATGATGTCAGAATTTCGGCAGGACACGAGGGCAACAGGTATTATATTTCAGGTGAAAAGGATAAAAGAATGTTTGCAATATCCATGGTTTACCATCAGGTGTGAGTGTTGATTTCGGGGGATCAACACAGAGTGCAGATCAGAGTATTACTGTGGTGAGCCGCCATGCCAGAGAAATCAAACTGGTGTGGCGGCTTTTTATTCCAATAAATGAATAAATATATAGAAATTTAAAGACTTTTTATTGACAATAATCAGACAAAGAGTAGAATGTACTTGAGTCTAGACTTCGGTACAAAACAGTAAATCCCTTGAAGATAGTGTAATTGGGGGTTTTTTGATTGCTTTATTTACTTTAAGTGGTTTTAAGTGGTGAAAAAAGCAATGGTAAAGCAATGGTGATGATTTGTTCTTTAGGAGGAAAAAATGCCTGAATCAAAAGGGAATATGAGGTTCCCCTTTGCCTTCTGGGTGTGCGGGTTTACCGAACTCTTTGAACGTCTGGCTTATTATCTGGGCCGCTCTCTGATACTGGTATTCGTTACAGCTACAGTGGCTTCCGGTGGTCTGGGCCTTTCAGACGTTACTGCAGCCAAGATGCAGTCAAACCTCACTGCATTTTCATATCTCGCTGCTCTTTTCGGCGGAGTTATAGTAGACAAGTGGATTGGCGCAAGGTATACCACACCGATTGGAATTTTTATAGTTGCAGTGGGTTACTATATCGGATCTCTGGCTCATTCTGCTTCCATGATTTACGTAATGATCTTCTGCGTCTGCTTCGGTCTTGCTCTTGATAAAACCGGACCAATCATCGGAAGGAGCGTAACACCTGATACCCTGAAGTCCGCATATTCTGTGAGATACTCACTGACCAATATCGGCGCATTTTTCGGGCCATTCCTTGTAGGTATTCTGTACACTAAGGTGTTTGCCCACGGAACCGTGCAGGGATTCCGTCCATGTTTCAAGCTCGCCGCACTGGTTATGCTCATCGGATGCATATGGTTTACACTTGGAATGTTCCTGAAGGGTGGAGAGGTAGGAAAAAAACCATTCAAGGCAGAAAAAACAGAAGAAGAACTGGCCCGTGAGGCTGCCCAGAGAGCAGCAAACAAAGAGGTCAAACTCACACTAAATACAAATGAGAAAAAGCGTATCCTGGCTATCATCCTGGTTTCCGCATTCCAGATTGTGTTCTGGCTTTTCTGGGACCTGGCATCCTTACCTGTGTACTATTACTGGACGAAGAACATGACATGGAAAATCGGAAACTTCACTGTTCCAACCACATGGTTTGACGCTCTCAGCGCCCTGTACTGCGTAATCCTTGGACCTATCACAGCTCTGCTCTGGCAGAGACTTGAAGCACGTCCCCAGGGAGACATGAGTATTTTCAAAAAACTATCCATCGCTCTGGCTCTTCTTGGATGCAGCTATATCTACTTTGCAGTCATTGACACCGTGAGAGGCAGCAGCAAGCCAAGCTGCCTGTGGCTGGCTATTTTCCTGGTATTCCTTGAACTGGGAGAAATGTTCTTCTCGCCCCTGGGAAATGCATTCATCGCAGAGTACGCACCAAGCCGTCTGCTGGCCATCATGTTTGCCGTATGGAACCTGGGCATTTTCGCAGCAGGAAAACTCTATGCAAACGCCTATGCTTTCGCATTTGGAGGAAAGTTCACTTTCGCACATGCCTGCATTGGAGTCTCAATCCTGGCATTCGTCTGCACTATCATACTTCTGGCTCTCGACAAGCCGTTGAGATCACTGGTTGAGAAGAAAGAAGACCAGGCGGAGGCAGAGGCATAATTTAGAATATGGACTTATAATCAGAAAAGTTCGCCGAGTCCCATTGGCATTAGAAAAAATCTGAACAAACAAGGCCACCGCATTCATGGGAGGCCTTGTTTTTGTGTGGGATGCGCCTTATGGAGTGAATGCATCAAACCACCAATTTACCATTCGCCGAAACCTTCCATATTGCCATTTTCATATTATTTTTCTATGGCCAATATTCTAGCAAAATATCTCATGACATTACCTGATACTAACAAAATGAAACAATATAATTACGGCCGAGAAGGATGAAATTTCTACCGTTGTAATCCTGATTCAGCGATGATATAAATTTTTCAATGATTGGACGATGAACGTAAACACCTTGAAATTGCTGAATAAGGAGTACTGTTATGAGTTCTGTTATGGCATATTCGGCTGTTATGAATACGATGGTGGATCGCAGGAAAATATATCTGAAATCTTTGATAATGGAAATGAACCGTTCTCTGGAAAATGCACCACCGGGAAAACTCAGAATCATTTTCAATCACAAAAATTATCAATACTATCACAGACTATCACCATCAGACAAATCAGGGAAATACATCCCAGTATCTGATTTCCCGCTGGTGAAGGCCCTGGCGCAAAAGGAATTCGACCAATGTGTGCTGAAGCTTGCATCGGAAGAGCTGAAGAAACTGGAAAATTTTTCCAAGCCTGATCCCGGGAACATATTTGCAAAAACTTACGAATCAATGCCTGTAAAAATCCGTGAACTTCTGGATTTCACCATCGAGACTGACCAGGAGTTCATTTCCCGCTGGATCTCACAGCCTGTTAAAGGAAATGAATTCAGAAATGAAAATAAAAGGTATTTATCTTCTTCAGGTGTGAGTTACCGTTCAAAATCTGAGTGCCTGATGGCAGAGATTTTTGCTGCCCTGGGACTTCTGTTTTTTTACGAAAAAGAACTGATACTGGATACCCGAGATCCGGATAACCCGATTTATCCGGACTTCACAATCCTGGATGTTGTGAACAGGACCGAAATCTATTGGGAACACTTTGGCAAAATGGACGACTGGAGCTATAACGAAAAGGCTGTAAGAAAAATCATGGAATACCAGCGTAACGGAATAATGCTTGGGGAAAGGCTCATTGTTACCTTCGAATCCAATGACAATCCCATAGATTTGGAGTTTGTAAGAAGGGTGGCTGAAAGAATTGCATGCGGCCTCTGGCATTCAGATTGCGGAGATGGGCAGAGCCCTACAGGCCTTACAGCGGGAATTAAGTAAGACGTCAAAATCCGCTGTAAAATCAGGCAAAAATACAGCGGAAAAAGTGAAGCGCCTATAATCCCGCTGTAAGGAAAATAGTCAGCAAGAGCTTATGAAGAAGAGTGAGATGATAGAGCCTTGAGCCTTACAGCGGGAATTAAGTAAGACGTCAAAATTCGCTGTAAAATCAGGCAAAAATACAGCGAAAAAAGTGAAGCACCCATAATCCCGCTGTAAGGGAAATAGTCAGCAAGAGCTGATGAAGAAGAGTGAGATGATAGAGCCTTGAGCCTTACAGCGGGAATTAAGTAAGACGTCAAAATCCGCTGTAAAATCAGGCAAAAATACAGCGGAAAAGGTGAAGTGCTCATAATCCCGCTGTAAGACTCAAGGAATCACCTATGTCAGGCATCCCCACGCCATAATAAAGCTCATCCCCATCCGCCAGAGGCTGTTTATGACCGGATCCGTAATAAGATCCCTGGCGAAAACAACAAACAGGTGTTTTCCTTGTCAAGAGTTGGTGAAGTGGTGGAAATGCGACCTGAAGAGTGCTATTTTACAATAAGACATAAATTATTCTTTGAATAGGCAGACATCACAATGGAGGTGCAGTTTTGAACGAAGTAAAAACACCAAAGAAACCTCTTATCAACTTCTGGATAATTGCTCTGCTGATTCTTCTGGGCATCAACTTCATGCTTGTTCCATACGTGCAGAAGGCACAGATCAAGGAAGAAAACTACAGCGCATTTCTGAACCAGGTGGAGAAAGAGAATGTAGATAAAGTCCAGGTGGACGATGACAAGATAACCTATACACTGAAGGGAAGTGAGCAGCTTTACGAGACCGCCAAGATGGAGGATCCGGAACTGGTGAGCCGGCTTGACAAGGCCGGAGTTACATTCACTGGCAAGATCGACCAGACCATGTCCCCGGTTCTCAGCTTTTTCCTCACATGGATTCTGCCAATACTGATTTTCATCTGGCTTGGACAATACATGCAGAAACAGATGATGAACAAGGCAGGTGGCGGCCCGGGGTCCATGATGTTCGGCATGGGCAAGTCGAATGCCAAGGTCTACGTCCAGTCCACCGACGGCATAAAATTCGATGATGTAGCCGGAGAGGACGAGGCCAAGGAGAACCTCCAGGAGATCGTGGACTATCTCCACGACCCTGGGAAATACAAGTCCATCGGAGCTTCCATGCCTAAGGGCGTGCTCCTGGTGGGGCCTCCGGGAACCGGAAAAACCATGCTGGCCAAGGCCGTAGCAGGAGAATCCAACGTGCCGTTCTTCTCCATCTCGGGTTCCGAGTTCGTGGAGATGTTCGTAGGAATGGGCGCTTCCAAGGTGAGAGACCTGTTCAGCCAGGCCAAGGAGAAGGCTCCGTGCATAGTCTTCATTGACGAGATAGATACTATTGGAAAAAAGAGAGACGGTCAGATCGGAGGGAACGACGAGCGTGAGCAGACTCTGAATCAGCTCCTTACTGAGATGGATGGCTTCGAAGGAAACAACGGAGTTGTTATCCTTGCAGCCACCAACCGCCCAGACTCCCTGGATCCGGCCCTCACCAGACCTGGCCGCTTCGACCGCCGGGTACCTGTTGAACTCCCTGATCTTCAGGGCCGAGAAGCAATTTTGAAGGTTCATGCCAGAAAAGTCCGTATGGCAGACAACATTGACTACAACAAAATCGCGCGCATGGCTTCCGGGGCCTCAGGTGCCGAGCTGGCAAACATGATCAATGAAGCCGCACTGAGAGCCGTAAGAGATCACAGGAATTTTGCCACCCAGGAAGACCTGGAAGAGAGCATCGAGGTGGTCATCGCAGGATACCAGAAGAAGAACGCAATCCTCACAGACCAGGAAAAGTGGACAGTTTCGTATCACGAAATCGGCCACGCAATGGTTGCGGCCTATCAGACAAATTCCGCTCCGGTACAGAAAATTACCATCATACCGAGAACTTCCGGGGCCCTGGGCTATACCATGCAGGTGGACGAAGGCAACCACTACCTAATGACGAAAAAGGAAATGGAGAACCGCATAGCCACTTTCTGCGGCGGAAGAGCTGCAGAGGAAGTGGTATTTGGAGATGTTACCACTGGAGCCTCCAACGATATTGAGCAGGCAACCAGAATGGCCAGAGCCATGATAACCCGTTACGGAATGAGCGACGACTTTGACATGGTTGCACTGGAAACAGTCAACAACCAGTACCTGGGAGGAGACGCATCTCTGGCCTGCTCCAGCGAGACCCAGAAGGAAATCGACAGACAGGTGGTGGAGCTGGTGAAGAGGCAGCACAGAAAAGCCGGCGAGATCCTTGTAGAGCACAGGGAGAAATTGGACCAGCTGGCCAGATATCTGTACACAAAGGAAACCATAACAGGCGAAGAGTTTATGAATATCCTGAACTCCTAGGGAAAATGCTATAATAACCACAGAAAAATTTTACAAAAGGTATTTCTGTATACCTGAAGACGTATATCCCAAAGCTGAGCCATTAAAGAAAAATTAGGAATATGGAAAAAAACAACAATCAGTGGCGCCAGATAAGGCGTAAAGACCGGGCCCTGGACCGTAATGGAGCTGAGGACATTTTAAAGAAAGGAACTTACGGAGTTCTCTCTACCTTTGGCCAGGATGGATATCCATACGGAGTGCCGGTAAACTATTTTTACAAGGACGGTCACATCTATTTTCACTGCGCTGTAGAAGGCCACAAGATGGACAACCTGGCAAACTGCCCTCAAGTATCGTTTACAGTTGTGAACAGTGAGAACATCGACGGGCCACACATTACCACTTTTTACGAAAGTGCCATAGCCTTTGGCAAGGCTTCGGCGATTCAGAATCAGGAGGAAAAAAGAAACTTGCTGGTGGATCTCACTGTTGCGCTGGCACCGGGTTCTGAGGAGTCCCGCCGTGCAGCAGAGAAATGCGCCGACGTATCCCTGGAAAGAGTTCAGGTAGTGGACATTACAGTGGAACACGTCTCAGGAAAAGCCCATTACTGATCTGGAAAACCATTCCATATACCCGTCAAACATGAGAAAACTCCGGATGAGACTGTTTTATATGGCAGTCCATCCGGAGTTTTTGCGGCTTATAGGACAAAAAACGTGTTTTGTTAATCCCAGTAAGAAGGATAATTGTCCTCTCTATGGAGTTCACTCCAGACAATAGCATCAGCTTCTTCATCTGTTATGTCGCAAGTTCTCGGCAAGAAAACAGGGGTTACGTCAACTTCAAAAAGGCTAAGCCTACCTTTTATAGGAATAGGCTCTATTGGTCTGATATCTTCAAGGATCCAAGCAAATGCTTTTTCTGGACGCTTCCACCTATGCATGCAGGCAGCTTTGCAGTCTGATCTTTTAAAGGGTCTGATATCTGCAAGCTTTACAACACAAAGCCCATGGCCTGGGATGGTGCCTTTGATTTTTTTTGCATTGGCGCAAACCAAGATATCACCGCGATAGTTTGTGCGCCAAGTGCGGCATTCAATAGTTTTTTTCCCGAGCAAAACGAGCATCGCAAAGTCGGCGTTAAGTGACAGAGCTTTCATACTTCTACACCTCCAATAGAAGTATAAAACAAGCTTGTTCGGAAATAAATATTGAAAATAATCAATCGAAATTGTTGAAAATACTGTTGTATAGCAGGATTATAGAAAACCATAATCTAGTGTTATAACCTGATTAATTGTAACATGAAGTTGATGCGCCTACTTTCCCAAAATAAGTAATATTATTTGCCATTTTCATCCCATGTTAGAACTCAGCATCGAAGATGATGCCTCCAGATCCTCTGGTCGAGGCGTTACCCCGTATTTCATGCATGCATATAGGTAACTCAGAATCTTGTATGCGATCACTTCCATATCGTCGTAAGCCATGTGCCAGCTTCTTAGTTAGTCCTGAACATGTTACGCTCTTCCTCTGTGAGCTCAATTGGGGCTTTTTTTCCTTGTGCTCGTGTATACGCCATTAGTTTAGGAATACAATATTCTGGGTTGTTTTTGTCCCAAGGTTCTGTAAACACTCCGCTTCCATCTGGTGGATCTGGGATAATAAAGGCTTCTTCATGCACACTATCATTTCTCTGTTTTTCCGTAGTATTCTTCATATAATTTTGCAGCCACTTTCCCATCTATAAGCATCAGTTATACTACACGCCATTTTCATCCCATGTTAGAACAGAAAATACAATAATCCCGACGATAACTATAGCGACTATTATCAGCATCCACTTCTTCATTTTATTCCTCACCCTCATCGTCGTCATCATTATCATTGTTTTTTACCGCGCTTCCTACGGCAAGCCCAAGGCACATGCCAGCGGAAAGTCCCATCGGCATATACATACCAATATTTCCTGTTGCTGCACCTAAGGCTGTTCCCAGACTCATTCCTATAGCCATGCCTAAAGCCATACCTGTAGCGGCTTTGTTTCCACCGCCTTTTTTATCTTTCACGATTATCCTACCTCCACAAATCCCGATTTAGTCACGAATGCTCCAAAGATAAAAATCAATTTTTTCACATCACTCATCCATACATATCCTGGTAACGTCCTGTCAAACTCAGCAATGCAATCCTTACCGTTCTCAGTTTGGAGAAAGTCCACATACCAACTAAGCATTTGGTCATAAATATCAACTGCACATTTCAGCTGATTCTCCTTGGTTTTCGTTATACTACACGCCATTTTCATCCCATGTTAGAACCGAGGGTAGTACGCGGGCGGCCGGGGCAGTTGGCGGCCGGGCGGCAGTAGTAGCTCCGTTTATTGCGTTTACTACTGCTTCTGCGAGGCTGATGGAGCAGTACTAGTTGAGGAATTTGTGCTCAGTACTGCTTTCGTGAGACTGATGGAGCAGTAGTAATCCTGTTTATCGCGTTTACTACTGCTCTCTTGTACAGGGGAAAGCAGTACTACTTGCGGAATCGGCGCTCAGTACTGCTCTCGAGAAGCTGGAAGAGCAGTAGTAATCCTGTTTATCGCAGTTACTACTGCTTCTGCGAGGCTGATGGAGCAGTACTGATCCTATTTATTGATGTTACTACTGCTCTCTGGTGCAGGGAAAAGCAGTACTACTTGCAGAAATCATACTCAGTACTGCTCCCGTGTAGCTGGAGGAGCAGTATTAATCCTATTTATCGCGCTCACTACTGCTCTTGTACTGCTCCCGGATTAAGGGACTGGCAGGCTGCCACATCCATCCACATTTTAAACATAGTACTTAGCCAAAAAAGACGAACTGTGGCATTTCTTTGTTATACTATACGCCATTTTCATCCCATGTTGGAACCCGTTATTTAGTATGCTGTCGTGAATCAACCGCAATATCTATTAATCTTTTCTAGCCAGTGAGTGCAAGCTGTTTTGCAGATTATAGCATAACGTGGCAGTTTCTCTCTGCGGTTTTTTCCTGGAGGTCTTCGCTGCCGGTGAGATACCAGATTCCTTCATATTGTTTTTCTGTGAGCCGGAGAACACGTACTGTATCGGTGCCGGGGGAGTGTTCGGATAATCGTCGGATGTGTTTTTCGGCTGTTTTTCGGCTTGGGGTGATCCTCATGTATAGCTCAGTTCCTACGCAAAGGTAGCCGTCTGAGACCAGAAAGTTGCGAAGATCTGTGTAGGCCTTTTTTGTTCCCCACTTGTTTGCAGGATTAAGCATTACGAGAATTCTCATAGATTATTTCCTATTCCTTTATTCTATCCATTACATTCACAGGCAGGAGGGTAGGGAGCAGCAGCCCTGCAAGCATAATCGTTCTGATTATTGCATTTCTCAGCACTGCATATCCGTAATTCAGGCAGCTGTTGACAGGATCGTCATTTCGTCTGTTCAGTCCGGGGTGCAGATAGTTGAAATATTCTTTTGCTGCATTTGCTTCCTTAACATCTACATTGGTAATATTTAAATTACAGGTGTATTGCAGGATTTTCTCTGCATCGCAGCACCCCAGAAGAGTCAGTCCGCGACTTTGATTCTCAATTTTCCTTTTAATCAGAGACAGCCATATCTGATATTTGGCCCGCTGCAAACTATGGTGGAAAGATCCTCTACTGGAATGGAAAAGGTCCCTTCTTCATTCATTGTTTGTTGTACCACATGGTTTTGGAATTGGACGACTATACGACATGTATTTTGTATTTTACAGGAGTTTGATGCAGGGGCTAACACTGTGACACAGTGGCTCAAGAAGTGGCGCATTTTTACACGCTAATGAAGATTGCTGCACATTTTCAAACACTGAAAAAGCCGCTGACATCAACGCTTTTGTTGATCTCAGCGGCTTTCTCATTTCTCGTTGGCGGAGAGAGGGGGATTTGAACCCCCGCACGGGAGTTACCCGCCTGCTGGTATTCGAAGCCAGTCCCTTCAGCCTCTTGGGTACCTCTCCACATATGGTGTCAAATAATCCATGAAATTTTACCACATCATACCGAATCCTTTCAAGGAATTGTTTCGAACACGCCTTTTTCGTTGATAATTTTCCTGTTGCATCATATAATTGTGAAAGATTTGATTATAATTGTCTTTTTGAAGGCAAGGAGGACATAGATGAAGAACTTTTTATCTCATGCTGCAGATGCTGCAGGTAAAATGGTAACTGAATCCACGGAATTTGCTGAAGAGAAGCTGAATGAGGCCAGAGCCAGAAGGCTTGCGGACCTGGTAGCAAGCGGCACGGCGGAGGAGCAGGTTGAAGTCATAAAGAAGGCTGCGGATTTTCTTATGGAAAAGGGAATCCAGAGGCCGGAGGTAATCGTAACTCTGGGCAGTGGATGTGGAAGTTACGGAGACACAATCGTAAACCCTGTAAGAATTTCATATGAGGATATTCCGGGATTTCCTGTTTCAACAGCTCCTGGCCACAGAGGCCAGCTGATATACGGAGAGAAGAATGGCAAGAAAGTAGCATGTCTTTCCGGAAGATGGCACTTCTATGAAGGATACAATATGAAGACCATTATTTTTCCGCTGAGGGTTCTGGCAAGACTTGGAGCCACGAGGTACGTCCTGACCAATGCTTCGGGCTGGATTAACGAGAGCTATGAGCCTGGCCATGCCATGCTCATAACCGATCACATCAACATGTCGGGACAGAATCCTCTGACAGGACCGAATATCGACGAAATCGGATGCCGGTTCCCGGACATGAGCAAGGCATACACTCCTGAGCTGAGGGAGAAGGTTTTCCGGGAAGCAGAGGCTTCTGGTATTCAGGTGTATCAGGGAGTTTACGCCATGATGCCGGGGCCGAGCTTTGAAACGCCTGCCGAGATCCGCATGCTGAGAACCCTTGGAGCAGATGCAGTAGGCATGTCCAGCGTTCCGGAAGCCATCGGAGCTGCTCACGCAGGCCTGGAACTAATAGGAATTTCCTGTCTGGCCAATCCTGCTGCAGGCATGGGAAGCCAGCCACTCCTTGAGCAGGACGTTATCGATGCATCAAACAGACTTTCTGCAGATCTTCAGAAACTTATTGATATTGCAGTAAATGCCTGAGCCGGCCTGAGCCGCCGTATTTTCACAACAGAGAAAGGAATTTTTAAGAGAAAACCATGGCACAACGAATTACAAGAGAACAGGCCAACGACCTGCTTCATAAATACGTAAAAGGAGAACATTATATTACTCACAGCTACGCCGTTGAGGCGATCATGCGGGCCCTGGCCAAGAGGCTTGCACCAGATGATGTGGAGTACTGGGGAATTGTAGGACTTCTCCACGACCTCGATGAAGAGACCTGTGACTGGAGAAATGACATGTCCACCCACGGACCGGTTTCTGCTGAAATCCTTAAGAAAGAGGGCTTCGACGATCAGGTTCTTTGCGACGCCATCTGTGCCCACAACCCACCAAGCGGTGTGGTAGCCAGAACCACCCTTCAGTATGCAGTGCTGGCCGCCGATCCAATGAGCGGTTTTGTGAAAGCTGTTGCTCAGATCTATCCGGACAAAAAGCTGAGCAGCGTTAAAGTGAAGTCCATCAGAAAGCGCTTTAAAGAGCACCGTTTTGCAGCGGGAGCCAACAGAGAGTACATGATGGCAATAGAAGAAACAGGCATCAGCTTTGACGAGTTTTGCCAGATTGCTTTGGATGCCATGCTGGAGATTCATGAGGAACTGGGCCTCTAGTAAAAATATAATGCTGCTCTGCGTACTGTTGCGGGCAGAGGTTCAGATAGATTAGTAAATACACAGACAGAAAGGTAAGTAGTTTAATGTCAGAGAAGATGACTTATTACCCGGAAGGGGTATGCTCGATGATGATTGAAATCGAGACTGAAGGTGATGTGATTAAAGACGTTCAGTTCACTGGAGGATGTAACGGTAATCTTTCAGGAATTTCTCAGCTTATTAAAGGCATGAAGATTGACGATGTAATTGAGAAGCTGGAGGGAACCACCTGCGGAACTAAAAGCACCTCATGTCCTGACCAGCTGGCTAAAGCACTGAAGGAACATAAGGCGAATATTGCGGGCTAGTCTTTTCACTAAAATAAAAGTACCTGGCAGTTCTGATATGAATTCGCCCAAGATTTTGGGTGCATATCAGCAGCCAGGTGTTTTTTTGTGTTGTTATTATTTTACAAAGAGCTCTGCAATCTGGACTGCGTTTGTGGCAGCGCCTTTCCGCACCTGATCGCCGCAGCACCACAGGTTGATGCCATTTTCATTTGCCAGGTCTCTGCGGATTCGCCCTACGAAGACAGTGTCCTGATCGCTGGTATCAAGAGGCATGGGATATACATTGGAAGCCTTGTCATCAACCAGCCTGCAGCCCGGTGCTTCTGAGACAGCTTTGGCTACATCCTCCAGGTCCAGTTTGTCTTTAGTGATGGCTATGACAGAAATAGAATGAGATCTTTCTACAGGAACTCTGACGCAGGTGCAGGACACCTTCATTTCAGGCATGTGGAGAATCTTTCTTCCTTCGTTCTGAAGCTTCATTTCCTCAGAAGTGTAGCCGTTTTCACCGAAACCTCCAATCTGTGGAATGAGGTTGAAGGCAATCTGGTAAGGGAAGACACCTGTCTTGATTTCACCGCCTTCCAGAACGGCTTTTGCCTGATCATACATTTCAACTGGACCTTTTGCTCCGGCGCCGCTTACGGCCTGATATGTGGAAGCGTAAAGAGTCTCTATTGGAGAAAGCTTGTTGATTCCGTTAATGGCAACCAGGGTGATGATAGTAGAACAGTTTGGATTGGCAATAACGCCGTGATGCTTGAAGGCATCATCCGGGTTGATTTCCGGAACCACCAGAGGAACATCAGGATCCAGACGGAAGGCGCTGGAGTTGTCGATGTATATTGCGCCGGAAGCCTTTATGTTGTTTACAAATTTCTTTGAAATGTCATTTTCTGCAGCACCCAGAACTATGTCCAGACCTTCGAAAGAATCATCGGAAGCTTCACGGATAGTTACTTTTCCAAATTTTCCTGCGTCAACAACCTTGCCGGCACTTCTGCTGCTGGCAAGAAGGCGGAGCTCAGCTACAGGAAAATCTCTTTCGCCAAGAACCTTTACCATTTCCTGGCCTACGGCCCCCGTGGCCCCCAGAATACCTACATTATATTTTTTAAGCTTTTCTTCACTCATTAATATTTACCTCCTGTATTATGGGAAATTACGCAAAACTGTTGTACAGTGTCTTTATTGCTCTGGCAAAGTCGTCGTTGCTTACGCCTACCATGATATTAATCTCGTCAGCGCTTTGCTTTATCATTCTGACGCTGATGTTTTCCTCGCCCAGAGCCTGGAAAATCTGGCCGGAAATTCCGGATTTGTATGCCATCTGCCGGCCTACTATGGCGATGATGGAGATGTTGTCCTGGACTTTCATGTTGTCAACTCCATCAGTTCCCTTCAGCTCACCGGCAAATTCATATTTGGAATGTTCCAGCTTTTCTGTAGGGAAGAGCAGGGAAAAACTGTCTATTCCGGAGCTCAGCATTTCCGGCTCTATTCCGTAGCGGTCGCAAAGTCCCAGTGTAGACTGAAGGAGCTTTGAAACAGATTCGTTGTGATTGCAGTACACTTCAACAGTAGTGAAATTCTTTTTCCCTGTTATGCCCGTAATAAATCTGGAAATATCTCCTTCGCAATCTTCTTCAAAGGATTCCATGATTATGGTTCCAGGATCTTCCGGCTTATTGGTGTTCCTGATGTTCACAGGAATGTTTTTCCTGCGGACAGGAAAAACCGTATCTTCGTGGAGAACTGCCGCACCCATGTAAGACATCTCTCTCAGCTCATCGTAGGTAACCCGGGAAATGCTTTTCGGATTGGAGACAATCCTCGGGTCCACCATGAGAATGCCGCTGACGTCAGTCCAGTTTTCGTACACATCTGCACCTAAGGCAGCAGAGACTATGGCTCCGGTTACATCCGATCCACCTCTGGAAAACGTTCTGATCTCTCCGTTCGGAAGAGATCCGTAGAAACCGGGAATAACTATGGAACCGTTGGCTTCGAGGGCCTGAACCAGTCCGCTGTTAGTTCGGTTGTAGTCGATGTGGCCGTCGTATCTGAAACAGATCACATCGGCAGCGTCTACGAAGGTGAATCCCAGGTATTCGGCCATGAGGCGGGCGTTCAGATATTCTCCTCTTGAAACCAGGTATTCTACAGACATGCCTTTCTTCAGATGGCTGCGGATGGTCTCGAATTCAGAATCCAGGTCGGTATTAAGGCCGCAGCCCTTGCGTATGTCCATATATCTTTCTTCGATCATCTCGAAAATGGAATCATAAGACACATCGTATTTAAGATGGGCATTGCACAGGTAGAGAAGGTCCGTAACCTTGTTGTCATCACTGCTGCGCTTGCCCGGGGCAGATACCACCACCACTCTTCTGGAAGGGTCGGAATCAATGATGTTCTTGACTTTTTCAAACTGAGCGCTGGAGCTCAGGGAGGATCCTCCGAATTTTGCTACTTTTAACATTTGCTACTCCTGTATCCCGGCCATGAAGAAGGCACCGGTCTTTCTGAATTCTGAAGCGATAGAATGGGCCTCTGAAACGGAGACCGGTTTGGTTATCAGATAGAAACTGTACTTGTCTTCATCCTGCTCCTCAACAATCTGGAAAGGGAAGCCTTTAACGCTGTGATCAATTCTGATGTAGTAGCGGTGCAAGGCCTGGCTGTTGTCAACAGGAGTTGTCCCTTCAGGCAATGTGTAATGGCGCTCCGGCAGCATGTCGACTTTCCCGTTGAGATCCAGAACATCCTGAATTACAGAGGAGCCTGTAGGAGCTTTTCCTGCACCCTGTCCGTAGAAGCTCTGAACTCCCAGTTCTTTTCCTTCTAATGATACAAGGTTGTTGTTTGCGCCGGTGCCGGCCTCCAGAGTGCTGTTTCCAAACAGGGCAGGTTCAACATAGGCGGATACAGAACTTCCGTCAGATGATCCGTTTACAGATCCGTTCATGATCAGCCTACAGACGTATCCGTGAGTTTTGAACCAGCTGATATCTCTGGCTGTAATTGAGCTGATGCCAAAAACAGGTACATCATCTGGGGAGATGTCTGCGTCGAAGGCCAGGTTAGAGGAAATCACGCACTTTCTCATGGTGTCGAAGCCTTCTATATCATCGGTTGGATCTTTTTCAGCGTAGCCCAGATCCTGAGCGCTCTTCAGAATTTCTGAAAAATCAGAACCTTCCCTGTGCATGGTATCCAGAATGTAGTTGCACGTTCCATTCAGGATGCCGCTGACTCTGGTGATTGTGTCGCAACGCCTGGTGCGGAGCAAGTTGAAAAGCCATGGAATTCCGCCTCCTGCAGAAGAGGTGAAGCGGATAGAAACGCAGTTCTTCCTTGCACACTGAGTCAATTCTCTGTAAAAGGCACTGATCAGTCCTTTATTAGGTGTGACCACGCTCTTGCCGGCATTCATTGCTGCAGTTAC
This sequence comes from Allobaileyella intestinalis, assembly GCF_009695865.1. Taxonomy (GTDB): domain Bacteria; phylum Bacillota; class Clostridia; order Peptostreptococcales; family Anaerovoracaceae; genus Allobaileyella; species Allobaileyella intestinalis. The sequence goes on from NZ_VUNB01000001.1 coordinate 90,569, forward strand.
ATATTCATATGCAGGATGGAGGCCGCCCATGCATTCACATACAACATCTACCTTAGGGTCTTTGATGATATCATCTATATCCGATGTTACGAAGGGCTGGTATTCTGGAGCAACTTCCTTGCCAGGCCTTACAAAAATCCACTTAACTTTTATGTCACGGGTTCTGGCAGCTGCCTCCCATGCGCCGGTGCCTACGGTGCCCAGACCGAGAATGGCTATATTCATATTACTTTCTCCTGATTTTCTTCTTGAAACATCATTCTTATTTTGTATCAATATTTATCCGTGGATAAAAGACACTTGTCTTTAAACCAGAAATAATGTATCATGATTCCACAAAGTTTTCAAGAAAAATAGGTGAAATGCATGAAAAATTATGTAAGCACAAGAAATCCTGAAGTTAAAGCTACCCCGGCTCAGGCCGTACTGAAGGGCCTGGCACCTGACGGGGGACTGTTTGTACCAGATGACCTTGACTCAATAAAAGTAAATATGCAGGCCATGATGAACATGAGCTACCGGGAAATGGCCAGAGTTGTGTTCGGATTGTTTTTTCCTGATCTGGGAGATAAGACACTGGCATCCATTCTGGAGAAAAGCTATGAGAACAAGTTCGACGTTCCCGAACTGGCTCCTCTGGTGCCGGTAAGTGACTCATACGTACTGGAACTTTTTCACGGACCTACCTGCGCCTTCAAGGATGTGGCCCTATCAGCTCTTCCTAATCTGATGACCGCCTCGGCCCGCCACGAGAATTTTCAGAAGAGAATTCTCATTCTGGTAGCAACCAGCGGCGATACTGGCAGTGCAGCCCTTACGGGATTTTCCAATGTAGAAGGAACAGATGCCCTGGTATTCTATCCAGAGACGGGAATTTCACAGTCCCAGAGGCTTCAGATGGTAACTCAGCCTGCCTCAAACGTCAGGGCCTGCGCAGTAAAAGGCAACTTCGATGATGCACAGAGAGGGGTAAAGGAAATTTTCCAGGAAGTGGAAGAGCCTGCAGAAGGGGTATCCCTGTCCAGTGCAAACTCCATTAATATCGGAAGACTTGTGCCTCAGATTGTGTACTACTTTAATGCATATAAGAGCCTTCTGGACAGAAAGGCAATCAAACTGGGCCAGGAGGTTTCATATATAGTTCCAACAGGAAACTTCGGAGATATTTTTGCTGGCTGGCTGGCGAGAGCCATGGGCCTTCCTGTGGGACGGCTGATCTGCGCGTCCAATGAGAACGACGTGCTCACAGAGTTCCTGAACACAGGCAGATACAACAAGAAGAGAGATTTTATGAGAACCACATCTCCGTCCATGGATATTCTGGTTTCCAGCAATCTGGAAAGACTTCTGTATTTCGTATGCGGACCGGAGAAGACGGCCAGATACATGGAGGAGCTGAGGACTAAGGGAGAATACCAGCTGGAAGAAGATGATTTGCTGGAGATACAGGGAGTTTTCGGATGCGCTTCTGTTAACAGCAATGAATCTGCAGAGGTAATCAACCGGGTGTTCAGGGAAAATAATTATCTCATGGATCCTCATACTGCAGTTGCCTGGGGCGCTATGGAGAAGCTGGTGGCATCAGGGGAACTGAAGAAAGATGAAGCAAAGGTGGTGCTTTCCACTGCATCTCCGTATAAGTTCTCAAGATCAATGCTGGAAGCTCTGGGCCAGACAGGAGGAGAGAGCGACCATGAGAATATGAAGAAACTTCAGGATTATACGGGAGTCAAGGCACCGGAAGCTCTTTCATCTCTTTTCGAAAAAGAAGTGATTCATAAAGATGTGATAGAGGCCGGCCAGATGAAAGAATATGTGATAGAAGCTGCAGAGGCTGGCAGGAGAATCAGGAATGGGCAGTAAGTATCTTGTTGTAGACAAGAGCATCCTTCCCGGCTATTATGAGAAAGTTGTGGAAGCCAGAAAACTTCTGGAAAGCGGAAAGGTCAAGGACGTGAGCCAGGCCGCAAAGCAGGTTGGAATTTCCAGAAGCACCTATTATAAATACAGAGACTATGTGATGGAGCTGGACGCCGGATCTCAGATGAAGAGGGCGATAATATCCATGATGCTGGATCACGAACCGGGAGTGCTCCTCAGGATTATTCAGGTGATTAATTCTTTTTCGTACAGCATATGGACCATCAACCAGAACCCGCCTGTCCATGAGCAGGCAAATGTGGTAATTGCCATCGATCTTGTTAACGGAACCAGGGATCTGGACGATATGATGGATGAGATAGGAGTTACGGCTGGTGTAAAAAAAGTGTCACTTCTTGGAATTGAATAATATTGAATAAGTGAATTGGCGTGTCCCGGTATCCTGCCCAGGGTGCCGGGATAAATACTGTATCAAAAAATATTGTATTGAAAAAAACTATAAATGCAAATTCTTGGCCTTTTTATCCGGAGCAGTGCGGTTTGACAAGATTTTTAACAATAGGATAAAATGCTAATGTATTTATGGAGGGAGTTTATGGATTTCAAGCAGATAGAAGCGTTCGTCAATGTTGTAAGGTATAAGAGTTTCAGCCGTGCGGCGGATGCTACTTTTTTCACCCAGCCAACCATAAGTACACACATAAGCACACTGGAGAAGGAACTTGGAACACGCCTTCTTGACAGAAGGGGTAGAACTGTTGAGATGACTCCCCAGGGAAGGAAGTTTTACAAATATGCCGTTGAGATGGTCAACACCAGAGAGCTTGCTGTGGGAGCACTTAACGACAGCGGCGATGAAATCGAGGGTATCCTGGAACTTCAGACATCCAGCATCCCGGGGCTTACCTTTCTTCCTGAAATGCTGTCCAGGTTTCATGACATTCACCTTAAGACAAGATTTTATGTGGATACTTCAGACAGCCGGACAGCCATTGAGAACCTGATTGACAGGAGAGGGGAGCTGGCCTTCGTTGGTGACAAGATAAATAATTCCAACCTTTCATATACGAAAATTTTCTCCGACAAGGTGGTGCTGGCCGTTCCTGCCTCTTTTAACATGGAGGGCAGTGATATTTCCATCTCTGAAGCTGTAAAGTATCCGTTTATCTGGAGAGAAAACGGATCAGCAACTAAAACATCCTTCGAAGAAACTGCTGCAAACCTTGGTTATGACAAGACGACCTTTGATGTAGTTGCCAGGTTTAACGACCTCGACACCATCATCAGGTCTGTAGAGCAGGGCCTGGGAGTATCTGTGTTATCCCAGCATACCCTGGACAAGATGCACAGCAACGACATAAGGATTCTCCCTATAAAGGAATTCAAAAAGAACAGGGATTTTTACATGGTTTCACTGAAGGGAATAACCCATTCCCCTGTAGCGGAAGCATTCTGCAACTTTGTGAAGGAGAACAAAGAGCTGGCTTTCAAGAGCAGCGACCAGGAATAGACAGAAGAGAATAGAATTGAATTGAATCTCCTTACAGAGGAGTCACTGAAAAAGGATCCGGCACACTTCAGCAAATGTGTCAGATCCTTTTGCATTATTCCAGTATTTGTTTTTTAACCGTTAACGATCTCTATATATCTGGACTTCTTCTCCTTGAACCGGCCGATGACCGCGTTCTCGCATCCCTTTTCTCCCAGCTGGTACTGAAGCCTTTCAAGCTGATCTTCTTTTACGGCAAAGAGAAGACCACCAGAGGTCTGGGGATCGTAGAGACAGTCAATAACATCCTGGGAGACGTTTACTGTATAGTCAATAACATCGTCCTTCAGGTAGCTAATGTTGTTGTGGCCGCCTGCAGGAAGGAATCCCTGGGATGCAAGTTCCAGAGCCTTAGGAAAAACAGGAACCCGTTCAGCAAAAACCTCCAGGGTTACATTGCCGGCCTTCGCCATCTCCGCACCGTGACCGAGAAGACCGAAGCCTGTAATATCAGTGCATCCGTCAACTTTTACTCCTTCTGCTGCTTCATAGGCATACTTGTTAAGGGCAGCCATGGTTTCAACTGCAGCTTTGTACTCATCAGGAGTAAGCATATCAACCTTTGCCCCTCCTGTAAGAAGTCCGGTACCTATCTTCTTTGAGATGACCAGATAATCTCCTTCTTCAGCACTGTTGCTCCAGACATGGTCAGGGTGGGCAAATCCCGTGACGCTGAGACCGTATTTCGGCTCTGTGTCCTGAATGCTGTGACCGCCTGTTATCATGGCACCACATTCATTTACCATATCATTGCCGCCCTGAAGGATGGCTTCCACAGCTTCCAGAGGAAGGCTGTTTGGGAAAGTAAGAAGGTTCATAGCCAGTTTCGGGGTTCCTCCCATGGCATAAATGTCGCTCAGGGAATTTGCTGCTGCTATTCTTCCGAAATCGTAGGGGTCATCTACGATAGGAGGGAAAAAGTCGATGCTGTTGATCATTGCAACATCATCGTTTATCTTGTAGACACACGCATCATCGCTGCTGTCAAAGCCTACCATTACATTTGGATCCTTTATCTTAGGAAGGCTCTTCAAAATATCGCTTAGGACTCCCGGCCCTATCTTTGCTCCTCATCCGCCGGCCTGTGTCATCTGGGTCAGCTTTACGTCTTTAAACGGGATGGTGACAGAGCAGCTGGAACCCGTTGAAACTTTATCCATTGCCATTGCCATTCTCCTTATTAATTAGTTCTTTGTATGTTAATATTGACATTCTCTATAATTGTATCCGAAATATTATAGCAGTCATAATAGTAGTGACGTATTGAAAATATCAATACGTCACCGGAAATCCTTAGTTTATGAAAGTTTAAACTAAAATGGAAAATCAAAAGTCAATCAGAGGGACTGATGGTCTTCGGCAGCAATTTCTTTTACTGCAGAAATGGCTGCATCAATGTCTTCTTCTGTGTTGAACGGTCCGATTGAAAACCTCACCGTTCCCTCAGGGAAGGTCCCCAGAGATTTGTGGGCAAGAGGTGCGCAGTGAAGACCTACTCTGGTGCTTATTCCGTATTCCTGGGTCAGCCTGAAGGCGTTGATGCCGTTGTCTCCGTCCAGGAAATCCACAGATATTACAGATACTCTTTTGTCCAGATCGGAAGGGCCGGCAACACGTATTCCTTCTACACCATTCAATCCCTCCAGGAATCTGCCGGTAAGTTCTCTCTCTTTCTTTCTTATTTCCTGGAAATGATCCATTATCCAGCTGGCTGAAGCGTGAAGGCCGTAGATTCCAGGAAGATTCAGAGTTCCGCTTTCAAACCGGTCAGGAAGTTCCTCAGGCATTTCGGCTAAATCGGAGTGACTGCCTGTTCCACCTGCAACCAGAGGAATGATCTGGTCTGCTATCTCAGGATCAATAAGCATAACTCCCAGTCCCTGCGGACCGAGCATGGACTTGTGAGCCGGCATGGACAGGCCGTTAATGTGGCATTCCTGCATGTCTATAGGTGTGTTTCCTGCTGTCTGTGCAGCGTCTACAATGAATATTACCCCCTGTTCTCTGCAACGTTCTCCTATTTCTTTAATCGGCATAAGTGTGCCGCTTACGTTGGAGGCGTGGACCATTATTACCGCCCTAAGGTCAGGGGTGATCATCTCAAGGGCTTTGTCCAGCTCAAGCTCTCCATCTCTGTTACAAGGCATGTATTCTGTAGTTGCAATGCCCTGCTGGGCAAGCTGTGTCAGTGGACGGTAAACTGCATTGTGTTCCATTGAACTGGCAAGAAAACGGTCTCCCTTACGGGCCAGACCTTTAATCAGGAAATTGAGGCTGTATGTATTTCCCGGAGTGAAAATAGTATTCCTCGGGCCGTAACCGTTCATCATCTTGTTTATGAGTTGCCTTGTCTCAAGAACCACTTCGGCAGCGGAGTATGCACTGGCATATCCGCCTCTGTTAATGTTGCTTCCTACATTCTTTATGTAGTCAAACACCGCATCTGCCACCACATCAGGCTTCGGGTAAGAGGTTGCTCCGTTGTCCAGATAAATCATGTATTGTCTCCTTTACAGGTCATACAGCGCTAATTATCATGTCATTTCAGATGTATTAATTCCTACTGCAGCTAAGATGTTATTCCAGAGAAAGGGTAAAGTCAACATTGCCGGAAAACTCAAACTTGAACTCTGATGCGGGTTGTGTTAAAATCCCAACGTATGACTTTGGGGGTAGATAGGTGCTGGTGTGCCTTGCGGTCTTCAAAACCGTCATGAGGAGCTAAGACCTTCTCGGGTGGGTTCGATTCCCACATACTCCCGCCATTTTAATAAGTTGATACGAGGTGAATATATGAAGAAGAATGAGGCCCTCAGGGCGCTCCCTAAGATAGATGAGGTGCTTAAGCAGCACCTCATTTCTGATTTTCTGGAGAAAAAAGGCAAGGCAGTAGTTACAGATGCGGCCAGAAAGGTTGTGGATGCCAGAAGAAAAGCAATCCTTTCCATGAGCGATGAGGAATTGAATGAGCTGGATCCGGAGACCCTCACACCTGAAGTTATTCAGAAGGCAGTAGCAGACGAGATAGAGGCACTGGACAGAAACAATCTGTATCCGGTGATCAACTGCACAGGAACCATCCTTCACACAAACCTGGGAAGAGCACCCCTTTGCAGAGATGCAGTAGAAAATGTTGCCCGGGTGTCAGAAGGATATTCGGACCTGGAATACGATGTTAAAGAAGGAAGAAGAGGTTCCAGACACTCAATTCTCCAGGACATTCTGTGTGAGATAACAGGAACAGAAGATGTGATGATGGTGAACAACAATGCATCTGCTACCATGCTGGTGCTGTCGTCTATGGCTGCAGGAGGAGAGGCTGTTGTTTCAAGAGGAGAGCTGGTGGAGATCGGAGGAGCCTTCCGCATACCGGACATTATGGAACAGAGCGGCGCAGTTCTCCGTGAGGTTGGAACCACCAACAAAACAAAACCGTCAGATTACGAGAATGCCATTAACGAGGACACCCGTGTCCTGATGAAGGTCCACACTTCTAATTACAAAATTATGGGATTTACAGAAGAGGCATCTCTGGAAGAACTGGTGGAAATAGGTAAGAAGCATGACCTGCCTGTTATCTTTGATATGGGAAATGGCCTTATGGTAGATATGTCGGAGTACGGCCTGGATGAACCTAACGTTCCCGCCGCTCTGGCAACAGGAATCGATGTAATTCTTTTCTCAGGAGACAAACTCCTCGGAGGACCTCAGGCAGGAATAATCGCCGGAAAAAAAGAATATATCGAAAAGATGAAGAAGCACCCTCTGGCAAGGGCTCTCAGAGTAGATAAAATGACCTTTGCCGCAATGGAGGAGACATTGAAGAAATACAGGGACAGAGAGACTGCTCTCAGGGACATTCCTGTTCTTCACATGATCAGCCAGCCTTCCGAGGAGATGAAGGCCAGGGCTCTGATGCTGGCAGGAGAAATCAGAGAAATGGATCCCTCCCTTAAACTTGAGGTTGTTGAGGTCAAGGACCAGATTGGCGGAGGATCGGCACCTATGGTTTACCTTCCGGGATGGGCAGTTGCCGTTACTTCAGACAGCTGTTCTGCCGACAGCCTGGAGAGGATGCTCAGGAAAAATAAGATTCCGGTAATAGCCAGGATTAACGAGGACAGACTTCTCCTTTGCGTGCGCACCATGAGAGATCAGGACGTACATGCCGTAGCCGGCGCCTTTGAAAAATAATTTTTACAAAAAACATGGCAGGTAGAGAGATGAAAAACATCATTATTGGTACAGCAGGACATGTTGATCACGGAAAGACCCAGCTGATAAAGGCTCTTTCGAATATTGATACGGACAGGCTTTCGGAAGAAAAAAAGAGGGGAATCACAATCGAGCTGGGCTTTGCTCATATTCCCAATGACCAGGGATATAACATAGGAGTAATAGATGTTCCGGGCCATGAGAAATTTATTAAGAACATGCTGGCAGGAATAGGCGGCATTGATTTCGTGCTGTTTGTAGTTGCTGCCGATGAGGGAATAATGCCTCAGACAAGAGAGCATTTCGAGATTCTGAGGGCTCTTGGAATTGAAGACGGAATTATTGTAGTTACCAAGACTGACATGGTGGAAAAGGAGTGGCTGGAACTGGTAACAGAAGACATCCGGGATTACGTCAAGGGATCCTTCCTTGAGGACAAGCCTCTCATTCCGGTTTCATCAAAGACAGGAGAGAATATTGATGTCCTCAAAGAGGAGATTATCAAGAAGTGCAACCGGGAAATAAAGAGAGTGGAGGCACCGGAGCTTTTCCGCCTGCCTGTAGACAGGGTGTTTACTATGTCGGGTTTCGGAACTGTGGTTACTGGAACCCTGACGGACGGCCGCTGCCGTGTGGGAGACGAAGTATATATTTTTCCTGAGAACACGAAGACAAAGATCAGGGGAATTCAGACCTACGGCAAAGATGTTCAGGAGGCTGTTGCCGGACAGAGGACGGCGGTGAACCTGGCAGCTCTTTCAAAAAATGAAGTCGACAGGGGCGATGTGCTGGCTGCAGCTGACGGAGTTTCTGTAACATCCATGATAGATGTGGAAGTTTCGATTTTTGAGAGCACCGACCGGGTCATCAAAAATAACAGCCGGGTCCACTTGTACTGCGGAAGCAAGGAGGCTCTTTGCAAGATTATTCTCCTGGACAGGGAGGCTGCAGTGGCCGGAGACAAGGTTTATGCCCAGCTCAGGCTGGAAGAGCCTGTAGCAGTGAGAAGGGGAGACCGGTTCATCATCAGGTTCTATTCGCCGATTGTAACTGTTGGAGGCGGAAGGGTGCTGGATTCCCTGCCGGACAAGCACAAGAGGAACAGGAAAGATGTTCTCAATGCTCTTGAGATAATGGCTGAGGGCGATCCTGGTGAAATGGCAGAGCTGAAGACGGGTGGAAGAAGGTTTTACAGCAGCAGTGAGCTGGCCTTTGAGCTGGGAATGCTTCCTTCTGCTTTGAAACCTTACCTTGACGAGAAAATACAAGAAGGTAGGATTGCGGTTCTGGAAGGGGGCCTGCTGGTAGGAGGCCAGAGGCTGAAGTATCTGGAAGAAACAGTGGAAAACCTTCTTAAGGAGTACCACAGCGCAAATCCTCTTTCGCCGGGAATGCCTAAACAAGAACTTCTCAGCAGGCTGGGAGAACTGTGGCACATAGATAAAGAAAAGACTGTATCATCAATATTGAACATGATGGTTCAAAAGGGTATCATAAAATTCAAAGAAAAATCCGCTGCCCTGGCCGGATTCGCAGTAGAACTTACTGAAGAACAGAAGGCTGACAGAACCAGAATCCTTGAGGCGTACAGAAAAGCCGGTATTGAAATGCTGAAAAACGATGAGCTGGCTCAGGTCATTGGAAAGGCAGATGGAGATCTGGCTCAGGTCATTGGAAAGGCAGATGGAGATCTGGTTCCGGCCCTCCAGGCAGATCTGGCTTCCTCAGGAGAGATTGTGAAGGTGAGCCCTGAATACTTCATCTCTTCAGAGGGGTGGGAGAAGGTTAAAGCAGCTGCCCTGTCACTGGAATCAGGCCAAGGCTTCACTCTGGCAGAGTTCCGTGACAGCCTGGGAACTTCAAGAAAATTCGCTTCTGTGCTCCTTCAGGGACTGGACAAGGCGGGAATTACTGTTTTTGACGGAGAAAGAAGAAGAGTTCATTAGTTGATACAGCTTCAGCCAAATACATCGAAACTTTCCTTCGATGAAAGGAGATTTAAATGAAATCCATGAAAAAAATTCTGGCACTTTGCCTGGTAGTTGCTACCGCCGTTGTAGTAACCAGCTGCGGCAAGAATGCAACCCCTTCTGATGCAGTGGAGGCAGAGCTGAAGGGAATCCAGACAGAGGAAATCAAAGACCTTAAGAAGAGCATGCCTAACTCCCTTGATTCATCTTATGACAAGCAGTGGGGCGACTTCCTGAAGAAAATACAGGACTTTGACTACAAGGTGAAGAATGAAAAGGTAAGCGGTAAAAAGGCCACGGTCACAGTTACCATTACGACTTACGACTTCGGACAGGCATATCAGAGCACCTACGATCAGATAGTAAACGACGCCAAGAGCGGCTCCCTTACTTCTTCTACAGATGTTACAAAGTATACTTACGACCTGCTGTTCAAGAACATTCTTGGAGTAAAGGATAAGAAATATACAAAAGACGTAGTCATTAACTGCAAGAAGAATGACGATGGAGAATGGACCACAGATGCCCAGACCAATCAGAATCTGCTAAACGCCCTCATGGGAGGCATGGTGGAAAAGATCGCGGCCATCAGCGGCCAGCAGTAAATCCTGAGGATCTTTAAAACTTAATATCTGAATATGAAAAAACAGCAGGCCATCTGCTTCGGGACAGGAAACCCCGGGCAGATGGCCTGCTTATTTCATCATTTATTTCTCACTTATTTCATGAGGCTGCAGACTCTGTTGCTGAAGTCCACAGGATCATCAATAGGCATTCCTTCAATAAGGAGGGCCTGATCGTAGAGAAGCAGTGAGTAATCTCTGATCTTGTCCTTATCGTCCTTCTCTACAGCGTTCTTAAGAGCCTGGAAGAACTGGTGATCAGAGTTCAGCTCAAGAATCTTGTCAGCCTTCAGAGCAGAGCCCTCATCGCTGCCCATCATTGCTGCCTGGGCCTTCAGAACCTTCTCCATTTCCAGGGAAAGTCCGTCGCCTGTGGCGAAGCATACCGGGTGGTCCTTAAGCCTGTTGGAGATTATTACGGAGCTGACCTTGTCCTGAAGAACTTCCTTTACTGCATCCAGAACATTCTTGTTTGCTTCGTTCTTTTCTTCTGCGGCCTTCTTCTCGTCCTCTGATTCACTGAATCCCAGATCCTTGTCTGTGATGTTCTTGAATTCCTTTCCGTCGTATTCGTTCATCATTCGCAGAGCGAACTCGTCAATATCGTCGGTACAGAACAGAACTTCGTAACCCTTTTCCTTGAAAGGATCCATCTGAGGAGTTTTCTTGATCTTCTCGTCAGACTCTCCAGAAGCGTAGTAGATGTATTTCTGATCTTCCGGCATTCTGTCCACGTATTCCTTGAATGTGGTGTAGTCATCAGTGGTGCTGCTCTTGAACATCACCAGATCCTGGAGCTTGTCCTTGTTAACTCCGAAACCGTCATAGATTCCGTATTTCAGCTGCATTCCAAAGTTTGTCCACAGCTTCTTGTAGTTTTCCCGGTCCTTTTCCTCCATGTCCTTCAGCTCCTGAAGAACTTTTTTCTCAATTCTCTGGGCGATGGCCTTAACCTGTCTGTCCTGCTGAAGCATTTCTCTCGAAATGTTCAGGGAAACATCCTGGGAGTCTACCAGGCCTTTTACGAAACTGAGATATGAAGGGAGAAGATCCTCGCAGCTGTCCATAATCATCACGCCGCTGGAGTAAAGCTGAAGACCTCTCTTGAAATCCTTTGTATAGAAATTAAATGGAACCTGGCTTGGAATAAACAGCAGGGCGTTGTAAGAAAGAACACCTTCAACATTGGTGTGAATGACTTTCAGAGGATCCTGCCAGTCGCCGAACTTGCTTTTGTAGAACTCGTTGTACTCTTCGTCCTTGATTTCCGATTTCTTCCTCTTCCAGATAGGAACCATGCTGTTCAGCTTTTCGTCTTCCTGATATGTTTCGTACTCAGGCTTGTAGTCCTTATCTTTCTTCTGCTCCTCCGTCGCTTCCACTTCTCTGGTCTTGGTGCAGTTCATCATAATAGGATAGCGGATGTAATCTGAGTACTTCCTTACCAGAGACTTGATGCGGAACTCCTGAAGAAAATCGCTGTACTTGTCGTCATCGGTGTCCTCTCTCAGGTAGAGGGTGATGGTAGTGCCTGCTTCAGGCCGGTCAGCCTCCTCAATGGTGTATCCGTCAGATCCGGTGCTGACCCACAGATATGCCTTTTCCGAATCCACCCTTCTGGACAGAACTTCTATCTTGCTGCTTACCATGAATGCAGAATAGAAGCCGACTCCGAACTGGCCGATAATATCTGTATCGTCCTCCTTGTCCTTGTTCTCAGACTTAAACTTGAAGGATCCGCTTTCTGCAATGGTGCCAAGGTTGTTCTCCATCTCATCGGCGCTCATTCCGATTCCGTTGTCGCTGATGGTGAGTGTGCGGCCATCTTTGTCAGGTGTGATCCTGATTTCGTAATCATCTCTGGACATTCCGGTTTTTCCTCCGGAAGCCTCGAGAAAATACCTTTTGTCAATGGCGTCGCTGGCGTTGCTGATCAGCTCTCTCAGGAAAATCTCCTTATTTGTGTATATGGAGTTGATCATAAGATCCAGAAGCCTTTTCGATTCAGATTTGAATTGCTTTTTCATGTAAAAATACCTTCTTTCGTAAGCGTGAGGCGGGGGCGGCTGCAGCCGGGCTCCGGTACGTGAACCCCAGGTTGTTATAGAGGCTGCTGCGTTAGCACTCACGACCATAGATTGCTAATAAGAATAATAGCCAATATGGATGATCTTTTCAACAGGGTAGAGACAATATCACAGAATATTCATAAAATGAAATAAGAAATTAGTTGCACACAATCAAATTTTGTATATAATGGAGCTGAAAGATACAAGTAAACGCTGGCTGCCGCCTGTCCCGGGCTGGAAGTGAGGCTGCAGCATTGATGAATAAAAGGAGAAAAGTCATGTCGGAAAAATTTGATGTGGTAATAATCGGAGGAGGCCCTGCAGGTCTTACCGCAGGTATTTACGCAGGAAGAGCCGGAAAGAAGGCAGCAGTATTCGAAAGAGAAACAATAGGTGGCCAGATCACTTTTACTGATTCAATAGACAATTATCCGGGGACCCCTGGAATCAGCGGCGCAGAGTACGCAATGAAGCTTAAGGACCAGGCAGAGCAGTTCGGAACAGAGGTTATCATGGATGAAGTGCTCTCCGTTGAGAAGCCTGCTGAAGAAGGGGGAGCCTTTGTTATCAAGGCAACGGAAGACACTTACCAGGCATCTGCTGTTATTCTGGCTACAGGCCTTTCCAGCAGACATATGGGTGTACCGGGAGAAGAAAAGCTTATAGGAAAAGGAATTTCCTTCTGCGCAGTGTGTGACGGCATGTTTTTCAGAGGTAAGGACGTTGCTGTATACGGCGGCGGAAATACAGCCCTGGAAGATGCTATCTATCTGACACAGCTGGCTAACTCTGTTACCATTATTCACAGAAGAGACAGGTTCAGAGGTGAGGATACTCTGGTTCGCCAGCTCAAGGCAAAGGAAAACGTTAAATTCTGCATGAACAGCACTGTTACAGGAGTTTCGGGAGATCCCCTCCTTCAGTCTGTTGAAATTACAGACAAGGTTACTGGAGAGAAGAAGGAACTTAAGGTAAACGGCCTGTTCGTTGCAATTGGAAAGATTCCTAATGGAGAGGCTTTCAGAGGCCTGGCAGAGGAAGACGAGAAGGGTTACTACCTGTCTGGGGAAGACTGTCTGACGGGAACACCTGGCTTGTTTGTTGCAGGAGACGGAAGAGACAAGGCTGTAAATCAGCTGACAACAGCAGTTTCGGATGGAGCAATTGCAGGAACAGCAGCATGCAATTACGTAGACAGACTCAGTGGCAATGAGTATGTTTAATTCCCTGTTGGATTAAGGGAATTTGATTTTTCCTGACGACTGTGTAATAATAACGTGGCTTTAGGGGACCCGGGCCTCCGGGATCCGTAAAAGCTGCAATTAACGAAGAACTTTTTTACACGGAGGTGTATTATGTCAGAGGTAAGCCAGGAGTGCACTCACGACTGCAGCAGCTGCGGAGCTGATTGCGGAAGCAGAAGTGAGGGCGCAGGCATTCAGAAGGAAAAACTTGGTGAAGGCAGCAGTGTCAAGAAGGTTATAGGTGTTGTCAGCGGCAAGGGTGGAGTTGGTAAATCCCTGGTTACAGCACTTTCAGCAGTAGCTGCCAGCCGTAATGGTTATAAGACAGCAATTCTGGACGCTGATATTACAGGACCATCAATTCCTAAGATGTTCGGCATTCACGAGAAGGCGTCTGCAACAGAGCTTGGAATCATTCCGGGAGCATCGGACGGAGGAATTCAGGTAATGTCACTGAACCTTCTTACAGATAATGAAACAGATCCAGTAATCTGGAGAGGCCCGGTAATTGGCGGTGCCGTTTCTCAGTTCTGGACAGATGTTGCCTGGGGCGATGTGGATGTTATGTTCATAGACATGCCGCCGGGAACAGGAGATGTTCCGCTTACAGTATTCCAGTCACTGCCGGTAGACGGCATCATCGTTGTCACATCTCCGCAGGAGCTGGTTTCCATGATCGTTGAAAAGGCCGTTAAGATGGCTGCCATGATGAACATTCCGATTCTGGGAATTGTTGAGAACATGAGTTATATGAACTGTCCTCACTGCGGCGAGAAGATAAGCGTCTTTGGAGAAAGCAAGGCTCAGGCAGTGGCAGAGGCTAACGGAACAAAGGTTCTGGCTCAGCTTCCTATAGATCCGCAGTTTGCAGAGCTTTCTGATGAGGGAAGGATTGACAGGGTTCCAGGTGAGCCTATGGAGGCGGTTCTTGATGTTCTGAAGGATCTGGGTCTGTAGACTGAGAAGACCTTGAACTTGAACTGCAACTGACAACTGATAATAATTAAGTTTTACTAAACTTTTGGTTTAAAAATACTTGACTTCCTATGGGGGTCAAGTATAATTTTGATTGTTTGGTTTAGCAATACTAAACATAAATCTTATTAAGAGGTCGTTGAAGCAGGAGACAAAATGGATATAGGAGAACGAATCAAGAGTCTGCGAAACGAAAGAGGACTTACTCAGGAAGAGCTGGCAGACCGGGCAGAATTATCGAAGGGGTTTATTTCACAGGTGGAAAGAAATCTCACATCTCCTTCGATTTCTACGCTGGAGGATATCCTGATCTGCCTGGGCACTGATTTAAAAGAGTTCTTTGCTGAATATGAAGACCGGCAGGTAGTGTTCAGCAAAGATGATTATTTCCTGAAGGAAGACGAAGATCAGGGAAGCACCATTGAGTGGATAGTGCCTAATGCTCAGAAGAACCAGATGGAACCTATTCTTCTGACTCTCAAGGCAGGGGGATTCACCTCTGAGGTAGGGCCCTTTGAAGGCGAGGCCATGGGATATGTGATAAAAGGAAGCGCTACTCTTCATTATGGAGGAGATTACCTGGACCTGGCTGCAGGGGAGACCTTCTACGTGAAATGCAGCAGACCCCATTCCATCAGCTCATCATCGGGGGCGGAAATACTGTGGGTAAGCACACCACCGGGATTCTAGAATTACTGACCATACAGGAGGAAACCAATTGAAGGAACTTATCAGGCTGGAGAATATTACAAAATCCTTTGAAGATACAGATGTTCTCAGAGGTATAGACCTTGCCATAAACGAAAATGAATTTGTAACGATTCTCGGACCTTCCGGGTGCGGAAAAACTACTATGCTTCGCATCATTGGCGGATTCGAATCACCCGACAGTGGAAAAGTCCTTTTCCAGGGTCGTGACATTACGAACCTGCCTGCAAACAAAAGGCCGCTGAACACGGTGTTCCAGAACTACGCGCTGTTCCCTCACATGAACGTCTTCGATAATATTGCCTTCGGCCTCAGGGTCAGCAATACTCCTGAGGATGAAGTGGAAGAGCGGGTAAGGGGCGCCCTGAAGATGGTAAACCTTTCCGGATATGAGAAGAGGACTATCGACAAGATGTCAGGAGGTCAGCAGCAGAGGGTGGCCATGGCAAGAGCTATAGTGAACAGGCCGAAGCTCCTTCTTCTGGACGAACCTCTGGGGGCCCTGGATCTGAAACTGAGACAGGAAATGCAGTACGAACTGGTGAGCCTGAAACATGAGCTGGGAATTACGTTTATTTTTGTTACCCACGACCAGGAAGAAGCTCTGACCATGTCAGACAGAGTTGTGGTAATGAATAACGGACAGATACAGCAGATGGGCACTCCTGAAGAAATATACAATGAGCCGGAGAATGCCTTTGTGGCAGATTTTATTGGAGACAGCAATATTCTTTCCGGAGTTATGGTAAGAGATAAACTGGTCCGCATAAACGGAGTGGATTTTCCTTGTGTTGATACGGGCTTTGCTCCAAACCAGCCGGTGGACGTTGTTATCCGGCCTGAGGATATTGAGATCCGCCCTTATGGAGAGGGAATTGTCAACCTGGTTATAAGCAGCAATCTGTTTATTGGCGTTCATTATGAGATGCTGGCCTACAGTGAGGATGGCTATGAGTTTGAGTGGCTCCTTCAGAATTATGAATCTCATAATGTTGGTGAGAAGGTTGGAATGTACGTTCAGCCTCAGAACATTCAGATAATGCATAAGCCGGAATCTCAGGAACAGGAGGTCATGGATCTCGATGAAATATAGTAAAGCTTGGGCATCTCCCTTTTTGATATGGATTGCAATCGGTACTGTTGTGCCGGTTTTCTCCATCGCTTACTACGGCTTTTCAAACAGGGCAGGCCATTTCACCTTTGACAATATTGGGGCAACATTTTCTCCTGATCACATGGAGGCGCTGGGACTGTCCCTGCTGCTGGCTTTTGTGAGCACAGCCGTATGTTTTATTCTGGCTCTGCCTATGGCAATGATACTCAGCAACAGCAGACATGGAAAAACGGGAATGGTGATTTTCATCTTCATATTGCCTATGTGGATGAATTTTCTTCTCAGGACAATGGCCTGGCAGGTCCTTCTTGAAAGAGAAGGAGTAATAAACTCCATCCTTCACGCCCTTGGCCTTCCGGGGCAGCATCTCATAAATACCCCGGCCGCAATCGTTCTTGGAATGGTATATGATTTTTTACCCTTCATGATTCTTCCTATATATAACGCTGCTTGCAAAATCGACAACAGGCTCATTGAAGCGGCCTATGATCTGGGAGCAGATAAGGGAACGGTTTACAGAAAGGTGATTTTCCCCCTGCTGGTTCCCGGCATTGTCAGCGGTGTGACCATGGTGTTCATTCCGGCACTGACAACCTTCGTTATTTCAAACATGCTGGGCGGAGGAAAGATCAACCTCATCGGGAATATTATTGAACAGGAATTCACCGTCAGCTCAAACTGGTATTTGGGTTCAGGAATGTCCCTGGTTATGATGGTGTTCATCATTATTACCATGCTGCTTTTCGGTAAGTTTGATAAGTCAGGAGGAGAGAGTCTCATATGAAAAATACAAAAAGATCTGCCTCCGTTATTGGTGCAGTGTACATTGTGATTATCATGCTGTTTCTGTACCTGCCTATTCTGGCCCTTACAGTTCTGTCTTTTAACGAAAGCAAATCAATGTCTGTTTTCACCGGCTTTTCTCTCCGGTGGTACAGAGAGATGTTCCAGAATAAGCTGATTATCAACTCGGTGATAAACACTTTTGCCATTGCTCTTACAGCCTCTCTTGGGGCTACGGCAATAGGAACGGCTGCATGTCTCGGAATGTCCGGCATGAAGAAGAAAAGCCAGGACACCATCATGGCATTCAACAGCATTCCAATGCTGAACGCCGATATTGTAACAGGCATTTCTCTGATGCTGACTTTTATAATGTTCAAGTTCCCTCTGGGATATGTGTCGGTGCTTCTGGCCCACATTACGTTTTGCATTCCATATGTAATTCTTTCTGTAAGACCAAGACTGAACAAGGGAACTGCCACCCTGTATGAAGCAGCTCAGGATCTGGGAGCCTCCAAGTGGTACGCTTTTTCCAGAATAGTAATGCCAGAACTTATGCCAGGAATGATTTCCGGTTTCCTCCTGTCGTTTACAATGTCTGTAGATGATTTTATTGTAACGTATTTTACCAGGGGCGCTGGCATCAACACTATTTCAACATTGATCTACAGCCAGGTGAAAGTGGGAATCAGACCTACACTGTTCGCCCTGTCCACTGTGATCTTCGCTGTTGCTCTTGTGGTTCTTCTTGTAAGCAATCTTGAGAAACCTGAAGAAGATGGCAGAGAAACAGTGAGGAAACATAGAAGAGGAAAGATGGGCAGAAAGGAGCTTCAGCCGTGAAAAAGGGAATAATGCTTTTCGTGTTTGCCGGAATCATGGCGGTTGTGCTGACCATTGCAAGAAACGGCGGAAGTAAGTCATCAGGAGTTCTGTACGTGTTCAGCTATGGAGATTACTACGATCCTGCCATTGTTGAGGAGTTTGAAAAAGAAACGGGAATACAGGTTATCCAGGATACTTACGACACTGCAGAGGAGCTTTATCCTATTATTGAAAACAACCCGTCCAGATACGATGTGGTGTGCACCTCCGACTACATGATTGGAAAAATGGAGAAAGAGCACATGCTTGCACCACTGGACAAGTCTTCAATTCCGAATTTGAAGAACCTTGATCCCAAGTACATGAAAAAGGCTGAAGCTTTCGACCCGGGGAATAAGTACTGTGTTCCTCATACATGCGGGACAATGGGAATAATATACAACAGCAAGAAAGCTGGAGATGTTGACTTTAATTCCTGGGATGCCCTGTGGAATCCTGAGATGAAAGGCCAGATCGTAATGCCCGACAGCCTCAGAGATGCCTATGTTATCGGCCTCAGCAGGAGGGGTTACGACATCAATACTGAGAATTCAGCCCAGGTCAAAGAAGCCACTGCTGATCTGATGGCTCAGAAACCACTGGTTTACAAATACGCAAACGATTCCGCAAGGGATCTGGTGGCAGACGGGTCGGCAGTAGCAGGTGTTGTATGGAACGGAGAATATAAGTATGTAAAAGGCTTGAACAAGAATGCAGAATTTTCCGTGCCAAAGGAAGGAACGGAATTCTACATCGACGGATGGGTTGTTCCAGCAAAGGCGAAGAATAAGGAAAACGCCATGAAATGGATAAACTTCCTTTCCAGAGGAGATATTGCATATAAGAACTTCGAGTATCTGTACTACACAATTCCTAACACTGCGGCCTACAAGAAAATTGATCCGGAAGATCTGAACAATCCGGCAATCTTCCCTACTGATGAAACTCTGGCCAGATGCCATTCGCTGACTACTCTGAGCCACAAAGGGGATGCACTTTACAGCAGCGAATGGAAGAAGGTCAAGGGAGAATAGAGAGAATAGAAGCTGGCAGCCCTGCTGCCGCCGGACAACTTCGCATTTCAACAGGGAGCCGAGTCATTTTAGTTTCAAAATGACTCGGCTCCCATTTTTTTCCAGTAACAAATATTAAAACTCCTTCACGTATCATCACTGAAAAAACACAATAACAACCTTTTTGGTTGTTGACAGTAATGGAAGGGGAGAGTATATTAATGACAGTGATTAGCACTCCACGATAATGAGTGCTAACAAAGATACATACAGTGATCCCGGATAGACCAGGGAATTACAGATAGATGAATTGGAGGATGTCTGCAGGAAGCTGCAGAGAAATGGAGAGAATATGGATCTCAGTGAAAGAAAATTGAAAATCCTTCAGGCTATCATCAACGATTATGTAACTACAGCGGAGCCTGTTGGCTCCAGGACGCTGACCAGAAAGTACGATCTGGGTGTCAGTGCTGCTACTATAAGAAATGAGATGTCTGACCTGGAGGATATGGGCTATCTCACCCATCCTCACACCTCAGCAGGAAGAGTGCCTTCAGACAAGGCATATCGTCTGTACGTTAATGAGCTGATGGGAAAGAGGCCATTGTCCAGAAACGAGAAACAGGCTATAAATGAAAGGCTGGCAGTTGATCTCAATGAGTTTGATGATACCATCAAGCATGCGGCGGAGCTTCTGTCGGAGATTACGAAACTGGCGTCCTTTGCCATGACGCCGGAAGTAAGCAGAGACACTCTTAAGTTCATCAAGCTCCTTCCGGTTAGTGAAGATGCAGTGGTTATGATGATAGTTGCAGACAGCGGCAACATCAGCAACACCACATTGAGGATCAGCGTTCCTTACACTGCAGAGGCTCTGGAAATCCTCAGCAAGACCATGACATACAACTACAAGGGAAGAACCATCGACGATGTTCTGAGAAGCAGCTTGATTGCGGATTTCAAAAGTGATATTGAGGCGATGAACGCCCTTACTCAGAACGTAATGCCGGGATTCATCAAGACCCTGGAGGACATGCTGAACGTAAACCTGTATATGGAAGGACTTACGAATATATTCAATATACCGGAATACAGCAGCATCGACAAGGCGAAGGCCTTTATCGAGACTCTCAGCAGAAGAGAGGAATTTACCAGAGACATGCTTCAGAGGGACGATGGAATGATAGTGACCATCGGAGAGGAGAATCCTGAGGATGACATGAAGGATTATTCTCTGATTACTGCTACATATCATGTTGATGGAAAGCTGGTGGGCAAACTTGGAGTAATCGGACCTACCCGGATGAATTACGGAGAGGTCACATCAATAATGGAATATCTGAGTGACAACTTGAGCAAATCGTTTAAGCTGGTAGGCGGAAAGGATAAGGAAAGAGACAAATGAGTGAATTGAACGAGCAGACAGCTCAGATGGAGGATCAGGAGACTAGCACCGGAACTGGCGAAGATAAGGCTGAGCCGGAAAAGGCTGAGCCGGAAAAGGCTGAGACAAATCAGGCTGAATCCTCTGCTGACAAGGCTTCAGAAGAGACCGGCGATGATCAGGATGCTCCTGAAGAGGAAAAAGCTGATGGCCAGCCGGAGGGTTCCGAGGCCCCTGAAGAAAAAGCTGATTCAGTGAAGACTGCTGAGCAGCAGAAGAAGGAAGATGACGAGAAGTACATGAGGCTCATGGCTGAGTTCCAGAACTACAAGAAGAGGGTAGCCAAAGAGAAGCAGGATATTCAGTCATTTGCCAATGAGAAGATAATCACCGAGCTCCTGGAGGTTCTTGATAATTTTGAAAGGTCTCTGGAACACAGCAGTGATGCAGATGAGAATTACGTAAAAGGAATGGAGATGATTTTCCAGCAGCTGAAAACAGCCATGGAAAAGGCGGGGCTCAAGGAAATTCAAGCTCTTGGAGAAGATTTTGATCCTGCAGTGCACAACGCTGTAATGCAGGAGGAATCTGATGAACTTGAAAGCGGAAAAGTAAGCAAGGTCCTCCAGAAGGGATACAAGCTGAATGACAAGGTCATCAGAGCTGCTATGGTAGCAGTGGCCAAATAAAGGCTGCTGATCACATATAACCGGCCGGAAGTTCACCGGCCGGAGAGAAAACAGAAAATAACGGCGCATGCCGATCTGAAAGGAAGGAAATAAAATGAGCAAAGTAATAGGAATTGATTTGGGAACAACAAACAGCTGCGTAGCAGTACTTGAAGGTGGAGATCCTGTAGTTATTGCAAATGCAGAAGGCGCAAGAACTACTCCTTCAGTAGTAGCGTTCACAAAGGATGGCGAGAGACTTGTAGGTGAAACAGCAAAGAGACAGGCTATCACAAACCCTGACAGAACTATTTCATCTATTAAGAGACACATGGGTGAAAATTACACCGTTGATATTGACGGAAAGAAGTACACACCACAGGACATTTCTGCAATGATCCTGAGCAAGCTGAAGGCAGACGCTGAGTCATACCTGGGAGACAAGGTAACAGAGGCAGTTATCACAGTACCTGCTTACTTCTCAGATGCTCAGAAGCAGGCTACAAAGGATGCAGGAAAGATTGCAGGACTGGATGTTAAGAGAATCATCAACGAGCCTACAGCAGCTTCTCTTGCATATGGTCTGGACAAGGCAGACGGATCCCAGAAGATCCTCGTGTACGACCTGGGCGGCGGTACATTCGATGTATCTGTTCTTGAGCTTGGTGACGGCGTATTTGAAGTACTGGCCACAAACGGTGACACACACCTGGGCGGCGATGACTTCGATAACAAGATTATGAACTACCTGGCTGACGAGTTCCAGAAAGAGCACGGAGTTGACCTGAGAAAGGACAACATGGCTCTCCAGAGACTGAAGGAAGCAGCTGAGAAGGCTAAGAAGGAGCTGTCAAGCGCACAGACAACCAAGATCAACCTGCCATTCATCACTGTAACAGCTGAAGGACCTCTTCACATGGATGTAGATCTGACAAGAGCACGTTT
Organism: Allobaileyella intestinalis; assembly: GCF_009695865.1. Taxonomy (GTDB): domain Bacteria; phylum Bacillota; class Clostridia; order Peptostreptococcales; family Anaerovoracaceae; genus Allobaileyella; species Allobaileyella intestinalis. The sequence goes on from NZ_VUNB01000001.1 coordinate 112,574, forward strand.
TGATCAGCTGACAAGCGACCTTGTTGAGAAGACTATCGAGCCTATGAACAAGGCAATGAGAGACGCCGGAGTTACAAGTGCAGATCTGAGCAAGGTTATTCTGGTAGGAGGTTCTACAAGAATTCCTGCAGTTCAGGAAGCTGTTAAGAGAGTTACAGGAAAGGATCCGTTCAAGGGCATCAACCCTGATGAGTGCGTAGCAATCGGTGCTTCCATTCAGGCAGGAGTTCTTACAGGAGAAGTAAACGACGTTCTTCTTCTGGATGTAACACCACTGTCCCTGTCTATCGAGACACTGGGCGGAGTTGCAACAAAGCTGATCGAAAGAAATACTACAATTCCTACAAAGAAGAGCCAGATCTTCTCAACAGCTGCAGACAATCAGACAACAGTAGACATTCACGTTATGCAGGGTGAGCGTGAGATGGCTGCAGACAATATTACACTGGGCAGATTCCAGCTTACAGGCATTGCACCAGCACCTCGTGGAATTCCACAGATCGAGGTTACATTCGACATCGATGCAAACGGTATCGTAAACGTAAGCGCAAAGGATCTTGGAACAGGCAAGGAGCAGAAGATTACTATTACATCTTCAACAAAGCTGTCTGAAGACGAAATCAACCAGAAGGTTAAGGAAGCCGAGATGTACGCTGAGGAAGACAAGAAGCGTAAGGAAGGCGTAGAAGCAAAGAACCAGGCTGAGGCGATGATCTTTGAGACAGAGAAGCAGCTGGGCGAGTTGGGCGATAAGGTTACAGCAGACGAAAAGGCTAAGATTAACAGTGCAAAAGAGGCTCTCCAGGAGGCACTGAAGGGCGATGATACTGATGATATCAAGGCCAAGACAGAAGCTTTGACACAGGCATTCTATCCGGTAAGCTCCAGAATCTATCAGGAAGCACAGGCTCAGCAGCAGGCTGCCGGCGCAGCTGGTGCCGGTGCAGCAGGAGCAGGTCCGCAGGCAGGTGCTGACAGCAGCTCTTCACAGGGCCCTGCAGGAGATACAGTAAATGCTGACTACGAAGTAGTTGACGACGACAAATAAGTCATATAAACTAATCCAGCAATTAATTAACTGCTGCCGGTCAACAGCCGGCAGCATATTTGATGATAGAGACAGCAGGTTCTGACCATTGTCAGCAGACTGGATCTGAACATTATTTAATATATAGAGAAGGAAAAAATATGGCTGAGAAGAGAGACTATTACGAGGTGCTGGGACTCCAGAAGGGAGCGTCAGCAGAGGAAATAAAGAGGGCTTTCCGCAAAATGGCCATGAAATATCATCCGGACCGCAACCCGGATGACAAAGATGCAGAAGAGAAGTTCAAAGAAGTAAACGAAGCCTATGCCGTTCTTTCTGATCCTGAAAAGAAAGAAAAATACGACAAATTCGGCCATGCAGGAGTAGATCCAAATGCAGGCTTCGGCGGTGCAGGAGGCTTCGGCGACTTTGGCGGATTCGATTTCAGCGACATCTTCGATATGTTTGGCGGCGGATTCGGTGGAAGCAGAAGAAGCGCCAGAAGAAATGGCCCTCAGAGGGGAAGCGACCTGCAGAAGAATATTACTATCGATTTCACAGAAGCTATTTTCGGATGCAAAAAGGAAATCGAGATCACCAAGAATGTCCGCTGCAAAACCTGTAACGGTGAGGGAACAGCGCCGGGAACACACAAGAAAACCTGCGATGTCTGCGGAGGAACTGGTCAGGTTTCCCACGTTTCAAATACTGCCTTCGGACGTTTCCAGAATGTGACAACCTGCAGCAAGTGCGGAGGAACAGGTCAGATAATCGAGACTCCTTGTCCAACCTGCCACGGTTCAGGAGCTGTAAGGAAGAGGGTAAAGATCAACCTGGATATTCCAGCAGGAGTAGACAATGACAGCATCATACCAGTAAGAGGACAGGGCGAACCAGGAGTTAATGGAGGACCTGAGGGAGATCTCTACGTTATTATCAGCGTAAGACCTCACAGTACTTATAAGAGAAAAGGCGATGACCTTTATCTCACCATGCCTGTAACATTCAGTGAGGCAGCACTGGGAGCAAAGGTCATGGTTCCGGGATTCAATGAAACTTACTCATACACAATTCCGGCAGGAACTCAGTCCGGATCCAATTTCCGCCTGAAAGGAAAGGGCGTGAAAAACGTACACACCGGCAGATATGGTGATCTGTACGTAAAGGTTGTTGTTGAGATACCGACAAAACTCAGCTCCAAGGAGAAGAAGGCCATCCAGGAAATGGACAGCAAGCTGAAACCAGGTGCACATCCAAGAAAACGTGAGTTTGAGAAATTGAGATTCAAGTAGAGAGCAAACCTTAAGCCGGAAGGTTCTGCTGTTCCTGTACCGGCATAGCAGGAAAATAAATACAATATCCGGAAAAAACTTTCTTGAAAGCACCTGTGTTGTAGTGTAGAATTACCGGTGCGAGTTTAAAACTTTTTTTATTATAGTGGGGGAGAAAAATGGCAAACATTAAATCCGCAAAGAAGAGAATCAAGGTTATTGACAAGAAGACAGCACGCAACGCTCGTATCAAGAACCATGTCAAGGAGGCTGAGAAGGCATTCATGACAGCAGTTGCTAAGGGAGATGTTGCAGAGGCTGAGAAGACTTTTGCAGTAGCCGAGAAGAAGATTATGCAGGCTTCCGCAAAGGGAACTATGCATAAGAACACAGCTGCAAGAACTGTATCCAGACTTAACAGAAGACTGAACAATCTGAAGGCTGACAATTAATTCTCACCCGTCCCCACACACGCATAAGTTAAATGCGTATTCTTAAGCAGTGGTGTGTCTCCCACTGCTTTTTTTTGTGCCTGAAATCCTTCGGCAGAAAATGTATCGTGCATCAAAAACCAAAAATGTACATAATTTTTCTAATGTTTTTACTGGAAAACAAAACAGAGAATTGATCAAACTTAAGAACAAAAGAAGGGGATTCACTGTTTAATTTATAATTTTGGACCAAATACAATTGTGTATCATGTGGAAAACAATAAAAATAAAATTTTTACCGGAAAATATTACTGTTTTGAACAGTCAATTGACGTTATTGTTGTAAATTAAGGCAATAAAAAGTGACAGAGGAGGCCTGCAGCCCTTAATTGACGAAAAAAATACAAAGTTGTATAATCTCGATGTATGATAAGTTTCAAGAAACTTGAACTTAAGGAGGTAAGTAGATGAAAGTAATTATGTCGGGCAATGAAGCCATAGCTCGCGGCGCCTACGAAGGTGGCGTTCAGTTCGCTTCAGCTTATCCCGGTACTCCAAGCACTGAGATCCTGGAGAATATGCCTCAGTACAGCGAAGACGTATATTCAGAGTGGGCTCCAAACGAGAAGGTAGCAGCAGAGGCTGCCATCGGAGCATCCCTGGCTGGCGTCAGATCATTCTGTGCTATGAAGCACGTAGGAATGAACGTTGCTGCTGACCCTATCTTCACTGTTGCATATACCGGCGTTACAGGTGGATTCGTTATCGTTTCTGCAGACGACCCGGGACAGCACAGTTCTCAGAACGAGCAGGATAACAGAAACTATGCGAAGGCTGCAAGACTGCTGATGCTTGAGCCATCCAGCAGCCAGGAGTGCAAGGACTTCATGAAGATGGCCTTTGAACTTTCTGAGCGTTTCGACGCACCTGTTCTCATGCACCTGACAACTCGTGTATGCCATTCCAAGGGAATCGTAGAGCTGGGTGACAGAGTTGAGCATGAATATGTTCCTTACAAGAAGCAGATCACAAAGTACGTATCTGCACCAGCAAATGCCAAGAAGATGAGAGTCAACCTGGAAGACAAGCTGGCTAAGATGGAAGAGTTTGCAAATACTGTAGAGATCAACCAGCCTGAGTATCACGATACAAAGATTGGTGTTGTTACTTCCGGAATCTCTTATCAGTATGCTAAGGAAACATTCGGAGATAACGCTTCTTACCTGAAGCTGGGAATGACTTTCCCTCTGCCTACAAACCTGATCAAGGAGTTCTGCTCCAAGGTGGACAAGGTATACGTAGTTGAAGAGATGGATCCATATCTGCAGGAGTTCCTGGAGAGACATGGAATCGAGTGCGTAGGAAAGCCAACTATTCCAGTATTCGACGAGCTGAACACAGACCTGGTAAGAGAAGCTCTTACAGGAGAGAAGCCAGAGTCCTACGATTCAGAGCTTAAGTCAGTTGTAAGGCCTCCAACGCTTTGCGCAGGATGTCCTCACAGAGGATTCTTCCAGGCTATCAAGAAGAAGAAGGGCCTGATGATCAACGGAGATATCGGATGCTACACACTGGGTGCAAACGATCCTCTGAATGCTCTGGATACAGCTATCTGCATGGGAGCATCCCTGTCAATGGCACACGGTGCTTCTCAGGCTTACAAGGTAGCAGGAGCTAAGACAAAGGCTGTTGGTGTTCTGGGAGACTCCACATTCTTCCACAGCGGAATTACAAGCTTGATGGACGCTGTTTACAACCAGAGCAGCAGCATCAGCGTAATTCTGGACAACAGAATTACAGGAATGACTGGTCATCAGCAGAACCCTGGTACAGGATTCACTCTGATGGGCAAGCCAGCTCCAGAAGTTGATATCCCTGCACTGTGCCAGGCTATCGGCGTTAAGAAGGAGAACATCTACACAGTAAACCCACTCCACCTGGACGAGGTTGATAAGGCTCTTGACGAGTGCATCGCTAAGGATGAGCCAACCGTTATCATTACAAGATGGCCATGCGTTCTTAAGAAGTTCAGCCAGCAGGATCTTGATGAGTTCCCAACACTCCACAAGACACAGTGCCTGATCGATCAGGACAAGTGCAGAAACTGCAAGTCCTGCGTAAGAACAGGATGCCCTGCTCTTATTTCTACAAAGGATAAGGTAGTCATCGACACCACAAGCTGCACAGGCTGCACAGTCTGCAAGCAGGTTTGCCCATTTGATGCGATTTCGGAGGTGACAAAGTAATGAGCGATGTTAAGAATATCCTTCTCGTTGGAGTAGGTGGTCAGGGAACTATCCTGGCAAGTAAGATCCTGACCAGCGGTCTGATGGAAGCAGGTTACGATGTAAAGATGAGTGAGATTCACGGAATGTCTCAGCGTGGAGGCAGCGTAAGCACTCAGGTTAGATACGGAGACAAGGTTCTTTCTCCAATTGTTGGAAAGGGATCTGCTGACGTTATCGTAGCATTCGAGACAATGGAAGCTCTGAGATGGCTGCCATACCTGAAGAAGGGCGGAAAGATCGTAGTAAACGATTTTGAAATCAACCCTGCACCAGTTAACCTGGGCAAGGCTGAGTATCCAGATGGCATCATCGAGGATCTGAAGACAAAGTGCGAGGTTCTGTCTCTGAAGGCAGGAGATATCGCTACAGAGCTGGGAAATCCTAAGGCAATGAACGTAGTTCTTCTGGGAGCACTGGTAAAGGCTATCGGAACTCTTGATCATGTTGACTGGGATGCTCAGATTGAGAAGAACGTTAAGCCTAAGTTCGTAGAGCTTAACAAGAAGGCATTCAAGGCTGGTTACGATCTGTAGGACAGATAGTTTCAGCACTGATTTGAAAAGCTGATTAAAAAGAGATGCGGCGTTTTGTGCCGCATCTCTTTTTCAATGGGGAATATATTTGGGGAAATATATTGGAAATATAATTGGGGATATATTGGGAATTAATGTTTAGCTGGTTTCTCCGCCTTTAATGGCGTCCATTCTCTTGATAACTTTATCCTTGTCGTAGTAGATCTTCACGCAGTAGTACTGATCCATTTCTTTTACAATTGCCTTTATATCTTTGTCGTATTTATCTACGTGAGTCATGGAGATGTTGACTTTTCCATAGATGAAGTTGTCGTCATCCAGCTTCAGGACAAAATCTGTCTTGCAGTATCCCTGCAATGTTTCGGAGCCGTACTTGTATATTTCATAGTCTGAAATATAGGCTGCTTTTCCATCCTGAGCTGTTTTGATCTCGCTTGCCTTCTTTTCTGCTCCGGAGAAATAGTCGCTGTCGATGTACGACATTTCTGAAAGGATCTTTTCCGGATCTTTGTCGTTGGCTTTTATGGTATTGCTGTTCACAAGGGAGATATTGGCGTTGACGTCGGAAGATGAACCGGTTACATAGGTTGAGTGGTGACTGGTGTTTTCAGCAGGGACGAACAGCATTATTTTGTCTATGTCCCCGGTGCCTTCCAGATCCTGTTCTGCAAGTTTTTCAAATCCGTCATAATCTTCCTGGGGATTGAAAACCGAAACAGGCTGCTTATCGCCACAAGCTGTCATAGCAAACATTACAGCACCCATCAGCAGAGCTAAGATGATTCCTTTCTTTTTCATGGTAGATTCCTCCTGCTGTTTCAAGTATTGACCCTTATGACTGTTTTTCCAGAGTGAGGGTCATTCCGTAGCTTTCCATATTGAGGATAAGCTTACCTTCGTCATTAATTGAGCCGGTTAAGGTGTCTGATCCGTCTTCAACTAACACTGTTTTATCGTCTCCGTCCTTCAGTTTCCATTTTACATTTCCGTCCTGTCCCAGGAGTTTGAATGCACACTTACCGCCGCTTTTGAATTCTATAGTTCCTGCAGTGTCCGTGCCGCTGTAAGAAGCCAGCTGTTCTCCCGTCATGGTGATACCCTCCATAGATGCTTCTGTAAGATCCCATTTACCGATGAATTTCTTCTCAGCATCACTTGTTCCGCAGGCGGTGAATAACAATACGGAAAACAGAATCAGAAGAGAAAGGGCCAGGAACCTGGAAATGTTCCGGTGGGTAGTTGTTTTCATGGTGTCCTCCTTATTTTCCGTTGTTTGCGGCTATAAGCGGAGCAAGGCTGTTGGCAAGGGCTGAAATCGGCATGGTCTGGAGCCATACTCTTCCAGGTCCGGTGAGGATGGTGTTGAACAGACCTTCGCCTCCGAAGGCGATGTTGCCCAGGCCTTTAACCATTTCGATATCCATGCTTACAGACTGCTCCATGGCTGCTACATATCCGCTGTCTACAACCAATTGTTCTCCGGCGCCCAGGACTTTCTCTTCAACTGCTCCGTCTACCTCCAGAAAGGCGTAGCCGCTGCCGCTGAATTTTTCCATGATAAATCCTTCTCCTCCGAAGAATCCGGCGCCTATTTTTTTCTGCAGAAAAACGTCCATGCTGACAGTGGATTCGCTGGCAAGAAAGGCTTTTTTCTGAGCCACAAGAGGCATCTGGGTAACATCAACGGCCAGTATGTGCCCCGGAAAACTCATTCCGAAGGCGATTTCTCCAGGTGCTTCGGCAACATAGTTGTTGAGGAAGAGAGATTCTCCCGAGATGGCTTTTTTGAACATGCCGCCCAGACCGCCGCTCTTGGTCTGCATCTTCACGCTGCGTGTCATCCATGCCATGGCTCCCGACTGACATTTCATCATCTCACCGCCGTCAAGCTGGCACACCAGTATTGAGAAAGGTGCATCTTTTACTTCGAACTTCATGTTGTTACCTCCTTTTTGTGTTTTGTATCTTCTGAGAGTGATTTCCTGAAATTAATTTGCGGGGGCTGTCTTTTCTTGTGATGAGCATACCTTGTATTTAAATCCGTGCATAGTACCCGGCGGGTACTTTTAAAAAAGCCTTGAAACCACAGGGCTTCAAGGCTTGAATAAATCAGATGTTTTCCAGATCATCCATCCGTCTGCATCGCCGGAACAGATCCACGTACATGATCAGTTCGTTCCGGGAATTGATTTCAAGTTTTCGGTAGATGCTTTTAGTATGTTTCTTGACGGTGTTTACCGATATGAAAATCTCTTCTGAAATCTGGGAAGGGGTCATTCCCCGGGTATAACATTGGAAAACGGTTTTCTCGGCTGGTGTAAGAGTCATGACTCCTGCAAGAAAGGCATCCAGGGTGTCAGACAGTTCCTGGGGAATGTCCATGGCTTCAGGTACTGCAGCGGGGGCTGCGGCCATTGAGGCTCGTATCTCAGTTGGTGTGGTATAACTGATTACCGGATTCCTTTCGGTAAATGGCATGTCTATTATTTCCAGAATCTGTTCCGGATCCAAATCATCTTGAGGGAGGGTTATTGTACAAAGCTGCACAGCAAATGTCAGTGAAAGTTCGCTGTAGGTCCACTTTTCCTTAAACCGCTCTGCTATCTTTGACCGCAGGTCGGCGGTAAACAAGGCATCTCCCATGACTACCGGAAGAACGAAAAATCCTCTGGCGCAGTCGTAAACATTAATCCTCGGATCAAGAGAGTCCAGCCAGTCTGCAGCGAAATGGAGCAGTGCGTTTATCCTCAGATTCTCGTACCCTTCCGACTTGAAGTACTGGCTTTTTGAAAGCTTTACTACTATCAGCCTGAAGGTAGTACCCGATGCCATGAGAATGGACAGGGACTTGATAAATGCGAACCTGTTATATACTTTTGTTACCGGGTTTCTCAAATCGTCAAAGTTGTCTACAGTGGTCATCAGCATGTAGAACCCAACGGATTGGAAGAACATTTCGATGAGCTGATGAGGAATGAAGATCATCTGAATCAGGATGGGGATGAGGCTGGTCAGCAAAAGTGCTATCATAGCCCGCCACTGGCGGCGGGTCAGGAGATTCCGTTTCATGAGCACAATGAAGCAGCAGAGCACCATGTAGAATATGGATACTCCGTAGAGTGGGTACATCATGGGTCCGTGTGAATAGACTCTGTATTTATCGTAGTAGAAAACCCAGCGGAAAACGTTATTCAAAGCCAGGGGCAGGATCACACCTGCCAGTTCAGGAATAATCAGGAGTGCCTTTACTGTTTTCCGGCGGACCATGTCCAGGCCGAAAAGAAGCATGAGATACCAGGCGAACAGCGCGGCTTCCATGCAGTGGGTCAGGAGAAACGACAGGTTGAGGAAGTCTCTGTAAGCATAGGAATACTGGGCTGTGTAGGAATTGGCTGCCGAACTCCATATGTCCAGAACAGCTGCAGCAAAATGAAGAACCAGGATGCCAAGAAGCACCTTATTTTCAAATCGCTTCATGTCCTTGTGCAGGACCATGACAGAAATGCAGAGCGTGGTGATCACCACGGCACAGATATCAAAGGAAACGTTATATACCATCAGTTTCTCCTTTGAGGGCTCGATCATTTACTGTGACATTAAGGATGATTGCCTTGTGGAAATATTCTATCAGAATATGAAGTGAAATGGTGGAAAATATAAAATCACAGAAAAAACCCTGCTCACCGGCAAATGCCGGAAGCAGGGCTTCCTGGTAACCAGCCTCAGCTACGGAGAGCTGAGGGCATGACTGGCTCTATGATCTTTACTTATATTGTACCAACGTACTATTTGTATGACTCAATCATTGCCTTGAATGCAGGCAGAGATCTCTTGATCATGTCATTGGATACGCAGTAGGACAGTCTGAAGAATCCAGGGCAGGCAAATCCGTCTCCAGGAACTACCAGCAGGTTGTGCTCCAGTTTAGCCTTCTCAGAGAATGCCTTAGCATCACCGTTAGGAGCCTTTACGAACAGGTAGAATGCTCCGTCTGGCTTAGCGCACTCATAGCCGTACTCTGTCAGTGTGTTGTACAGCAGGTTCCTGTTTTCATCGTAAGCCTTAAGGTCAGGGTCACATCCAACGCACTCACCAACAACTCTCTGGATAAGTGTAGGAGGGCAAACAGAACCGATCTCACGAGCAGCACCTGCAACAGCAGCATAGAGCTCCTTGCCATTAGCAACTCTGTCGCTGATGAATACATATCCGATACGCTCTCCTGGCAGGGACAGGGACTTGGACCATGAATAGCATACGATAGTGTTGTCATATACACATGGAACAAATGGAACCTTAACTCCACCGTAAACCAGCTCTCTGTATGGTTCATCGGCGATGAGGTAGATCGGATGACCGTACTCATTGCCCTTGGCTGTAAGCATGTCAGCAACCTTCTTAAGAGTTTCTTCTGTATATACAACTCCGGAAGGGTTGTTTGGAGAGTTGATAACAACGCCTACTGTGTGAGGTCCGATTGCTTTCTCCAGCTCTTCCATGTTGATCTGGAAGTGCTCTGTATCAGCAGGAACAACTTTCAGCTTAGCGCCGTCACAACCGAAGAATACATTGTATTCAGGGAAGTAAGGAGCGATAAGAACGAACTCATCTTCAGTAGATGTAGTCAGAGCTTTTGCAACAGATACCAGAGCAGGAGCGCATCCGCAAGTCATGAAGAGCTCGCTTGCCTTTGCGTTGATGTTGAAACGCTCATTCAGGTTATCGGCAATCTGCTGACGAACGTTCTCAAATCCAGGAGCCATTGAATATCCGTGGATCAGAATTGGATCTTCCTCGTCCAGCAGTCTCTTGATAGTCTCGTTTACTTTCTTTGGAGCAGGGATGCTTGGATTTCCCAGAGAATAGTCATACACATTCTCTTTTCCAACAACCTTGGCCTGCTCAAGACCATAAGCGAACAGCTCTCTGATTACAGATGGGGCGGTACCGTAACCATAATACTTTTCATTAACCATTTGCTAAATTCTCCTTTCACAAAAAGCAATGAATGTCACAACGGGACAAATGCCTTCTTTTATCAAAAAAAATCAAGGCAGGGGAATTGTCCCGAACCACTTTACTTATGTCAATATTATAACACACTCTGGATGAATATAATACAGGTGCTGTGTTTATATATGATATAATACCCACATTATGAGAAGAAAAAAATATGGAAGAAAGCCCTCCGGCTACAGGCACAGGAGGAAAAGGTCTGTAAAAGGCGAAATAGCTAAGAAAATCCGCCGGATAAAACAGAATATAAAAAGAAAAATCAACAAGTGGTGGCATGAGCACCGGGTCAGATTTCTGGTGATTTCCATAGGAATAATGGCAGTCCTCATCCTTGCCATTGCCCACGGGTGCACAAGGTCTGCCCAGAGAATATCAGAAGATGGTTTCACCCATGACTCCAGGTTCAGCAACAGCCTTATTCTTGATGGAATCGATGTTTCCTATGCCCAGGGCTCCGTGGACTGGAAAGCCGTAAAGAAGGCAGGAGTTGATTTTGTTTTTATAAGAGCAGGATTTACCGCCGGAGGGACGGGCAAAAAATATACAGATGAAAGTTTTGCCAATAACATCCAGGAGGCTGAAAGAGCCGGTCTCATGACAGGGGTGTATTATTTCTCTCAGGCCACAACAACGGAAGAAGCCCGGAAAGAGGCGGACTATCTGGTGGATCTGGCGGAAGATTACCAGGTGGACCTGCCACTGGTCATGGACTATGAACTCCTGGAAGGAGGCAGGCTGAGTGCGGCCTATTCCAAGGGGATGACTGCTGAACAGGCTACCAGCAACGCCCTGGCATTCTGCAGTGAGGTTGAGAAGAAAGGGTACGATTCCATGGTCTACGGCAATTCCTCATTCCTTCAGAACAACCTGGATCCTTCAGTTATTGGAAGCAATACCCACGTCTGGATGGCCCACTATGCCAGTGCCACCAACTATCCTTATCTCTATTCAGTCTGGCAGGCCAGTGATTCAGCCTGGGTCAGCGGAATAAATCACACTGTGGACAGAGATTTTATGTATGTGGATCCGGACAGCGGATACAGATCATATGGAGATGGAAAGAACAGGAAGTCTGTTAGCAAATGCACTGTGGAGCTAGGCGACAGGTCCTCAGTGTACATGGGATTCAATGTGGAGCCTGGAGTAAAGGTATATGATGGAAGGAAGAAGCTGAAGGAAGGAAAGGATTATTATCTTTCATACGTAAAGAATACAGAGCCGGGTACAGGTTATGTAGTGATTTCAGGAAAAGGCGATTACAAAGATATGAGCTTTTCCAGCTTCCGCATTAAAGGCATCTAGGAAAAATTCTGGTTTATAAGAAGACAGTATAGCGGCAACTGCTGCAGTTAAGGGGCAGCGGAGATCTACAGATAACGGAGGAAGTATGATCAGATTTATATCGTGGAATGTTAACGGGTTCAGGGCAGTTTTGAAAAAGGGTTTTGAAGATTATTTCAACCTGGCTGACGGAGATTTTTTCTGCCTTCAGGAAACTAAAATGCAGGAAGGACAGGCCGATTTTCACCCGGAAGGCTATTATGAGTATTATTCCTATGCTGAGAAAAAGGGATATTCGGGAACGGCAGTGTTTGCAAAGAGAGAGGCACTGTCTTTTACAACAGGCATCCATGGAAAGCACAATGATGAAGGAAGAGTGATTACTCTGGAGTATCCGGAATTTTACCTTGTGTGCTGCTACGTTCCAAATGCTCAGCCTGAACTGAAGAGAATAGATTACAGAATGGAATTTGAAGATGACATGAGAGAATATCTCAATGAGCTGGACAGCAAAAAGCCTGTAGTATACTGCGGCGACTTAAACGTGGCTCATGAGGAGATAGATCTGAAGAACCCGGGACCAAACAGAGGAAAGGCGGGATTCTCCGACCAGGAAAGGGGAAAAATGACTGAACTTCTGGGTTCAGGTTTTACTGATACCTTCCGTAAACTTCATCCAGATGAAACTGGTGTATATTCCTGGTGGTCATACAGATTTAATGCCCGGGCCAATAATGCAGGGTGGCGCATAGACTACTTCATAGTTTCAGAACGGCTGACTAACAAAATTCACAGGGCTTCCATAGAAACCCAGGTTTTGGGCAGTGACCACTGCCCTGTAGTTCTGGAACTGGATCTGTAGATAAGCTTCACAATCCTGCTGACCCGGGAAAAAACAGGGTTCTCACGAGAGAATGGAGAAGAGGGATCAACTATCCAGCTAATTCTGACAGCTTTCTATGCCAGCTTCATGTTGCGAAGGGAGCCGGTCAGATAATCAGCAATGAACTGGTGGCCTTTTTCGTTAGGATGCATTCCGTCTATGCAGAGATACTGACTGTAATTATCCTGGGATTCAATAGCAGACCGGATATCGATGACCGGGAGATTTTCTTCTGATGCCAGTCTCAGGATTATCTTGTTGTATTCCTTATGCCACTTGTAGATATTATTAATATCTCCTTCTATGTAGCGGAGAATGCTCTCTCTGTTAAGATCCTTCGACACCCAGTTGAAGAACCGGGCAGGATCAAGAGGGGGCAACGTCAGGAGGATAGGTTTAAGTCCTCTGGAACGGGCATCACTGATCATCTCTCTGTATCTGTTCTCAAACTGGTCCATGGGAGTTTTGGCTGAATGGAACTCCCCGGGAGTGTCGGCAATGGCTTTCCAGTTGAGATCACAGTCGTTTCCGCCGAATTCCAGTATGGTGTAATCGAAGGAGCCCAGGGAAGAAGCCCTTCTCTTCATTATCTGCTCGCCCTTTGACACTGTTGCGCCGAATACGGAATAATTTGCAAATGGAATATTGAGCTTTTTCTGAGTCAGTGAAATAAAGTTGTCTTTAAGGTGGATGTATTTCTGACGGGCTTCGTCGAAAACCACACCTTTTGCAACAGAATCACCAAATACACAAATGCCTTTCATTGACTGCCTCCTGCAGCAGGACTGCTTATATGTAAAATCTGGATAACAAATATCTTGTAATATGATATTGAAAATCATATTACAAGATATTTAAAATGTCAATAACTGATATGCTGTGCGAATAATACGTCAAAGATATGATTTAACTGAATATGGCATACCTTCAGACGCAAGGTCTGTTATTTTTTCCATTTTTCTTCTATAATCTATAAACGTAAGCTTGGGAAGGACTAACTGGATAATTTGCAGGCGCACAGGCCCGGGAGAAATACATGACAGATAAGACAGACAAGGAAATAAGAGAATTGGCGGAAAAGTTCCGCGCTGTGAGACCTTCAGAGTGGAAGGATATTCCGGATATACACCTGTATAAAGATCAGGTTATCGAGATCATGGAGGATCAGCATATCGGATTTGCCATTGATGAAGACGAATCCTTAACGCCGGCCATGATCAACAATTATACGAAAAGCGGCCTGTTGCCCAGGGCGGAAGGAAAGCGATATGACAGGAACCACATTGCCTTTCTCACTGTGATATGCATGCTTAAACAGATACTGCCGGTGAAGACCGCCGGACAGCTTCTCAGGGAATTCGCAGGAGACAGCAGTGATACGGAAATTTTTTACGAAAAATATCGTAAGCTCCTTGATGAGAAGTGCGCAGAAACCGGGGAACTAATAGATGGCTGCGGCGATGAGGAAGAAATAATAAACCTGGCTGTCCAGCTGGCGGTCAGCAGTTATGTGGAAAGACTGGCCTGCAAACGGCTGACAGAGCTTTTGTCAGAGGACAGGGAAAAGGCCAAGGCAAACAAGGAAAAGCCAGCCCGGGAAGACAAGACGAAAAAGAATCAGAAAGAAACAGAAAACAGGGCTCACAGGAAGGGTAAAGAATAAATGAAGGAATATCTCAAGAATATAAGGAATTTCAGTATTATCGCCCACATAGACCACGGCAAGTCAACCTTGGCGGACCGGCTCATAGAGAAGGCCGGAATGGTGGACACTCACGATATGAAGGACCAGTTCCTGGACAATATGGATATCGAGAGGGAACGTGGAATCACCATTAAGCTTCAGACCACCAGGCTGAGGTACAAGGCAAAGGACGGAGAAGAGTATATTCTGAACCTGATTGACACTCCAGGTCACGTGGATTTTAACTACGAGGTGTCCAGATCCCTGGCCGCCTGCGACGGGGCTGTTCTGGTGGTAGACGCCACTCAGGGAGTTGAGGCTCAGACTCTGGGCAACGTATATCTGGCCATGGATGAAGATCTGGAGATCATGCCGGTCCTGAACAAAATGGATCTGGACAGCGCCAGACCTGAGGAGTGCAAGGAAGAAATCGAAGACATCATAGGACTGGATGCAGAGGATGCTCCGGAGATTTCAGCCAAGACCGGTTTCGGTGTAGACGAAATGCTGGAGAAGCTGGTTCAGACTTTGCCGCCGCCTCAGGGAGATCCGGAAGGAAAGCTGAAGGGCCTGATTTTTGATTCTTATTACGACAGCTACAGGGGAGTAGTAATATACACCAGGATATTTGACGGAACGGTGAGAAAGGGTGACACCATTCTGATGATGAACACCGGCAAGAAATATGAGGTAACTGAAGTAGGATACAGCCTGCCGGCCATGGTGCCTTCAGACTGCCTGAAGGCCGGTGAAGTTGGCTATATCTGCGCAAGCATCAAGAGAGTGGCCGATGCCCGGGTAGGAGATACCATCACCCTGGCTTCAGCACCAACGGAGAAGCCTCTCAAGGGATATAAGAAAGCTCAGTCCATGGTTTACTGCGGCATCTATCCTGCAGAAGGAGAGAAATACGAAAACGTAAAAGACGCCCTGGAAAAACTCCAGGTGAACGACGCAGCCTTTAATTTTGAACCGGAGAATTCCACCGCCCTTGGATTCGGCTACCGCTGCGGTTTCCTGGGCCTTCTTCACATGGACGTAATTGTGGAGAGGCTGGAGAGGGAATTCGACCTGGATGTAATAACCACCCTTCCAAGCGTTATCTACAAGGTAATCATGAAGGACGGTTCAGTCAGAATGATCCAGAATCCTACAAACCTTCCTGATCCCGCAGAAATTCAGGAAATCCAGGAGCCGATTGTAAAGGCTGACATAATGACACCTAAGGAATACGTGGGTTCAATTATGACTCTCTGTCAGAACAGGCGGGGAAAAATGACCAACATGGAATACCTGACGGAAACCAGAGTCCAGCTGGATTATGAATTGCCTCTCAATGAAGTCATCTACGACTTTTTCGACGCACTGAAGTCGAGGACAAGAGGATATGCTTCCCTTGACTACGAGTTCCTCAAGTATCAGAAGGCAAAACTGGTGAAGCTGGATATACTCCTGAACAAAGACCTTGTAGATGCCTTCAGCACAATCGTGCCTGAGTCAGAGGCCTACGCCAAGGGCAGGGCCATGTGCGCCAAGCTGAAGAAAATCATTCCTATGCACCAGTTCGAGGTGCCGATTCAGGCAGCAATAGGGCAGAAGATTATTGCCAGGGAAACCGTAAGAGCCTACAGGAAGGACGTTATCGCCAAGTGCTACGGCGGAGATATTTCCAGGAAAAAGAAGCTTCTGGAGAAGCAGAAGGAAGGAAAGAAACGTATGCGGCAGTTCGGCAAGGTTGACGTTCCTCAGGAGGCTTTCACAGAGGTGCTTAAGTTTGACGATGACAACTAACAATAATTACAGCACTGGAGTCTATATTCACATTCCTTTCTGCATAAAGAAATGCAATTACTGCGCTTTTCTGTCAGAAGGAATATGTGAGAACTCAAAGTACGAGAAAGAACCAATGGGATCCTTCGTGGCCGAAGAAGACTGCACTGAACTGTGGAACAGGAAAATCCAAAGGTATGTGAACAGCCTCATCAAAGAAATAGAGATAAGAGGAAAGGGAGAAATAGTGAATTCTGTTTTCTTCGGGGGAGGAACACCCTCCATCCTTTCGGCATCTCAGGTTAACTCCGTAATTGAGGCAGTGAAAAATAATTTTTCACTGGAGAAAGGCTGCGAGATAACTCTGGAAGCAAACCCTGCAACTTTGTCTTTTGAGAAGCTGAGAGGATACAGGGAAGCAGGGGTCAACAGGCTGTCCCTGGGAGTCCAGAGCACCAGAGACAGTACCCTTAAGTATCTTGGCAGGATTCACAGCGCCGAACAGGCTGCCGGAGATGTGAGGCTGGCCCGGAAGGCGGGGTTTGATAATATTAATCTGGATTTGATTTTTGCCGTTCCGGGCACTGGAATTCCAGATGTTATGAAAGACCTGGAAAACATTACAGCACTGGAGCCGGAACACATTTCTTTCTACAGTCTGCAGCTGGAAGAAGGCACTCCTTTTTTCAGGGCCTTCGAAGAAGGAAAGCTTCACGAAGTTCCCGATGACATTGACCGGCAGATGTATCACAGGGGATGTGAGTTTCTGAAAGAACGTGGATATATTCACTATGAAATATCAAATTTTGCCAGACCGGGAAGAGAGTCCAGACACAATTTGAAGTACTGGTCCATGGAGCCATACTACGGACTGGGCCTGGGAGCAAGTTCGTTTCTGCCCGTGTTTTCGGAGGAAGGTAAAATACCTGCTCGCCACAGGAGCCTGTCTGGGGAAGCGCCGGAAAATGGCGGACATGAGAAAGATTTTTTTTACAGAAGCACAAACGTATCTGACCTTGACGAATATTGCAAAAACATAGAAAACGATACGTACAAACCGGGGGAAATCCACAGAAATAACGAAAAAGACAGCATTTCTGAGGGAATTTTTACAGGGCTACGCAGAATGGAAGGAATTACCTGGCAGGAGATTTACAGACTCAGCGAGGACTTCCATGAAACTCAAAATTGTTCTGATGCCGTAGCTGAACAGTGGTTCCGGAAGTATTACGACGAACAGACAGGTGAGCTGGAGGATTTTGCAGCCGGAGGATTTGTGATCGTAGATTCCCGGGGAATGAGGCTTACTCAGAAAGGGATAGACATCAGCAACAAAATAATGGCACTTTTTGTATAGGTTTAATTTGTTCATATTATTCAGGAGGAAGGAAATTGAGCAAGTTCATTATGGCGCTGGATCAAGGTACGACCAGCTCGAGATGCATTATCTATGACAAGAGAGGTAATATCGTAAGCGAGGCTCAGTCAGAGTTTAAGCAGTATTTTCCAAGGGAAGGCTGGGTTGAGCATGATGCTATGGAGATCTGGTCTACTCAGATGGGAGTTGCTCAGGAGGCGCTTCTTAAGAAAAATCTGACTTACAGGGACATTGAAGCCATTGGCATCACTAACCAGAGGGAGACTACTGTAGTCTGGGATAAGAATACAGGAACTCCTGTTTGCCCTGCAATTGTGTGGCAGTGCAGGAGAACGGCTGACTATGCTGCTGAGCTGAACCGGGAAGGTTACGGGAAGATGATCAGGGAGAAGACCGGCCTGATTATTGATGCTTATTTCAGCGGAACGAAGCTTAAGTGGATATTGGACAACGTTGAGGGAGCACGGGAAAGAGCTGAGGCAGGAGATCTTCTTTTCGGAACAATAGAGACCTGGCTTGTGTGGAAGATGACCGGCGGAAAATACCACGTGACGGATTATTCCAATGCTTCAAGGACCATGCTTTTCAACATCCACACCCTCCAGTGGGATAAGGATATCCTGGAGCTTCTGACTATTCCGGAAAAAATGCTGCCGCAGCCTGTAGAGAATTCGGGAGTTTTCGGGGAAACTGTAAATGAGCTGTTCGGCGGACCAATTCCAATTACCGGTCTGGCCGGTGATCAGCAGGCGGCCCTGTTCGGGGAAACCTGCTTCAACAAAGGAGACGTAAAGTGCACCTACGGCACAGGCTCATTCCTCCTTTTGAATACCGGCGAGGAGCCTGTTTTCTCAGAAAACGGCCTGCTGGCTACTGTAGCCTGGGGAATGAACGGAAAGGTTAACTACGCCCTGGAGGGCTCGGCCTTCGTCTGCGGCGCAGCTATTCAGTGGCTCAGGGATCAGCTGGGCATTGTGAAGAAGGCCTGCGATACGGAAAAAATGGCCCTTAAGGTCTGCGACAGTGACGGGGTCTATTTTGTGCCGGCCTTTGTAGGTCTTGGGGCACCATACTGGGATCCGGAAGCAAGAGGGTCCCTGTTCGGTATCACAAGGGGCACTACTAAAAACCACATTGTCAGGGCAGCCCTGGAATCAATGGCCTTTCAGAATGAGGATCTTCTCAGGGCAATGGAATCGGATATGAAGTGTAAGGAAGGCGATGCTGCCATTGAGACTGTAAAAGTTGACGGCGGCGCCTGCAGAAACAACTTCCTCATGCAGTTCCAGGCAGACATCTCAAACAAGAAGATTATCAGACACAAGAATATTGAATCGACTTCTATGGGCGCCGCCTACCTGGCCGGCCTGGCAACTGGCTACTACAAGTCTCAGGAAGACATTCTGGACAACTGCCAGGTTGACAGGATATTTGAGCCTGAAATGGACAGCGAGAAGAGACAGGCATCTGTGGAAGGCTGGCACAATGCAGTTGAATCTGCCAGAGCCTTCAGCCGTTAGAAGAAGTCTGAAGATACATGGAATAGTTGTTCGAATATATGTGCACTCCATGGCATGATAGGTTATAATGAAAAGGCCGGCAAATCTGCCGGGCTGATAAATAAAGAAAAATATGAAGGAGGAGTTTGCAATGGCAACTTATGACTGGGGAACATTCGGTTTCCATATTCCTGAAATGATGGTTCCTGCAGAGGGTACCGATTATGAGAAATGGGCAGTTGTAGCCTGCGATCAGTACACTTCAGAACCTGAGTACTGGGAAGAGGTAGAGAAGATCGTCGGAGATGCCCCATCAACACTCAGACTGATGCTTCCTGAGATTTTCCTGAACAAGCCTGAGGAGGCAGAGAAGACTGCCGCTATCCGCCAGACAATGGATAAGTACATGAAAGACGGAACTCTTAGAAAGCTGGCTCCAGGATGCATGCTGGTCAGGAGAACTGCAGAGGGAAGAAGTCGTCTGGGTCTGGTAATTGCCACAGATCTTGAAAGCTATGATTTCAGCAAAGGCTCTCACTCCCTGACAAGAGCTACTGAGGGTACAGTTGTTGAGAGAATACCTCCTCGCCTGAGAATAAGAGCAGGTGCCCCTCTGGAGCTGCCTCACATCATGATTCTTATTGACGATCCTGATAAGAGCGTAATAGAGCCTCTGGTAAATGCACCTCAGGAGGAGATCTACGACACTGATCTCATGATGAATGGCGGACACATTACAGGATCATATATTGCAGAGAAGGACCTGGAGGGTGCTAAGGAAGCTCTGTCAAAGCTGTTCGACAAGGCCATTGAGAAATACGGAGAAGGAAACGTGATTTTCCAGGCCATGGGAGACGGAAACCATTCCCTGGCTACAGCCAAGACTAACTGGGAGAACCTGAAGAAGGCTCTCACTCCTGAAGAGGCTGAAAACCATCCTGCAAGATACGCTCTCTGCGAGATTGAGAACATCCACGACGAGGGAATCGTCTTCGAGCCTATTCACAGAGTTGTATTCGCAAAGAAGAACCAGTCCGGAATGGATCTCGTAAATGAGACCGTTGAGCTCATGAACGAAATGAACGGCAAGGCATGTCTGGCAGAGGAAGGAGCAGCTGCACCAGAAGGCGGATTTGCAATTCCTTACCTGACAGGAGAGAAGAAGGGAACTATCCTGGTTGAAGGTCCTTCCACTAAGCTGGAGGTAGGAGCTCTCCAGAACGCCCTGGACGTCATTGTTAAAGAAAGAGAAGATGCAGACATAGACTACATCCACGGAACAAAGGCTGTTGAGTCCCTTTCTGCCGAGGATGGAAACGCAGGATTCATGCTTCCTGCAATGGATAAGTTCATGCTCTTCCCTGCAGTTGCAGCAGATGGAGCTCTTCCTAGAAAAACCTTCTCCATGGGAGAAGCCAACGAGAAGAGATACTACATTGAGGCAAGATACATCGGCAAGTAAGCCCGAGTAAAACCTGGTGAGAACTGAAAGCATATTGATGGCATATTGAAAGAACCCGGCGGGAGCCGGGTTCTTTTCGTGGTTATAGGGGCCTGTAGGATAAAAACCTGGCACTGACCGGTTCTGACCAGCCAGTGCCTTTTAAATTCTGAATAGTAAATATTCTAGTTTGTGGAATAGGTAACCTTGCAGCTTACGTCAGGGAGTCTGCCGATCTTTCCTGACAGTGAGCTGATGTCGTCCTGAGGGGCATCGATGATGACGGAAATGATGTTGATCTTCTTTTCTCTATAAGGGATGCCCATTCTTCCTACGATATACTGAGAATACTGGTGGAGAAGGTCATTGATCTGCTCTGCACTGTCAGTATTCTCTGCAATGATTCCGATAATTGCTACTCTGTTGTCCATGCTTTTTCCTCCTGGTTCATCTGTAGTTTATCTGCTGTTAATCTGTTCCTTCTGCAGCCGGCCTGGGGCCGGATTATGTTGTTCGGTTCCCCGGACAAATATTACAAGTTACTTATATCATTATGTCTGGAAAAAATAAAGACGTTCACAGGACTTACCCGGCCGGAAAGATGTCTGTAAGACAGTTTGCCCTTTTGTCCTAGTACTTCGGCACATCTATGAAAGGATGGTTGGCCTGTTCAATATCGTTGCTGTAGATAATATGCTGAGTTTCCAGCTGCTCTTTCATCCAGCCGGTGAATTCCGGTCCAATGAAAACAGGAATACTGCTTCTGTACATCCGCCCTGAATAAGCTTCGTGAGGCAGGTTGGCGAAACGGAAGCTTTCATCCTCCTCGCTGGCAATCTTGAGGGTATCCATGTTCTGGTCTTTTACATCCCGGGCTTTGATGAAAGCGGGGCTGTTGCTCCAGCTCCTCGGTTTGCGGTTTCCAGGAAGAATCCTGCTGAAAATAGGATCTCCCACAACGGTGGAGGCACCGGCCAGGGCTTTTTCCAGGTCTTCTTCTTCCCGGGAGTGGAGGTCACCATCTCTCAGGAGGCCGCAGGTGAATTCAGTTGTGCATATCAGGTGGACGTTTTTCATTCCAAAGTCATGTTCCAGGCAGGTTCTGACTGAGGCAGCAGCCAGGGCTTCGCCTATGACGAAGGCGCCGCCGGTGGCGCACTGTTTTATATTGTGAGGGTCCCGCCGGCTTTTATATTCGTTGTCTGCGTATGAGAAATCTTCTCTGATGTGGGTCTGAGAGGTTTTGGCTGACGGGTCCGGGCCGTCAAAAATGCTGCGGCACCGGCCGTCTGCGGCGGCTTCCCGGATCAGGGAAATCATTTTCTCCGAGGCGTATTTTCCCATGGGCACTCCCGTAACGTAGGGAATGCCAAACTTTTTTTTCATATAAACAGAAGCATTTCTTGCCGTTGAAGACAGGGCCACGTTAACGTCGGCTTCACCCATTCTTCCAATATGGTCCAGGGTTGAACCCATTGCCATGGTGCAAATAATCTGAAAGCCCGCTTCTTCAAAGAGCCTGGTCAGAGCCTCCACATTTCCTGTTACAGAGAAATCCAGGGGGTTGACGCCCAGCAGGTTGATCTTGATTTTTCCAGGAGCCATTTTTCCTTCCTTCTTATCAGACCCAGACGGATCATGGCAGAAGTTTTTTACAAGCATTTCCTGAGCGGCACAGGCTCCCAGCACATAGGTGTCCATGGCGTTTGTTGTGAATCCGAAGGAGGGGATACCTGTGCGCTGCTGGATTATTCTGGCAATTCCCTTCATATCGGTTGAAAGAAACAGAGGAATGAGGCCGGCAGTAACTACGATGAACCGGGGCTTTTTCTCCATTGCGGCATCACAGATGTCGGTTATCAGCTTCTCGTCGTTTCCCAGGATTACGTCGTTTTCCATCATATGGGAAATGTAGATCATGCTGTCCATGGTGTACCAGCGTGGCTCGTCGTGGGTGTTGTATGTGGAATTGCACCCTGAAGCGTCGTGCATCACCACCATGCCTCCCAGTTCATAGAGAACTGAATTGATTCCGAACAAATCTGCAGAATATGTAGATAGAACTCTCACTGCCTGTTTCACGGCATATACCTCCAATCAGCGTAGTTGCGCCTGCTCCTGATTTTCACGTTCAGCTATGCAGAGCATCCGAAGCCCTTGACCTGTATAATCGATTTTACGTCGTCTTCCCGGTCCATGGCATCTTCCATTTCACCGCACAGGCGGATGATAGCTTCGTATCCGTACCAGCCGTTGTTTTCAATCATGTTGACCATGTGGGTGGTTCCGGAAAAATATGCTGCTTTCTGACCTATGGCCAGCAGCCTTCCTCCTGCCAGGGTGGCGGCGTTCCGTGGGAAGAACCGGCTTTTGAAGTTTTTTGTTGCCCTGAGAGGCAGATCAGGATAGTTTTCCTGAAGCCATTTCAGTGCACCGTGATCATCAGGCATTACCACATCGCCGTAAATCATGGTGACATTAAATCCATGGGAAAGAAGGAGCCTGGTCAGAGAAAAGAAACAGGTGGTGGAACTCATGTCGATTACAACAGGTGCTCCGTCCAGCTTCTCCCTTGCCCTCTCCAGGGCAGCTTCAGCCTGAGCCCGGCGGCCTTCCAGGTAACCGGGTTTTATGGAGATTCCCAGCCTGCAGGCCAGCTTATTCATGTCTTCGTCGATTTCATCCATGTTCCAGGTATAAGGCATGTATATATTGTCCTGACCCAGCCGCTTTTTCAGATCTGCCGCTCCATAGGCTGCAACTGGCATGGAGTAGATATTAAGAGATCCCTTGTTCATCTCCTTGTATTCTGGGTAGGTTATGCATTTGCATATATCCCTTACGGTGTATCCATTATCTGTGAGGAGTTTCATGTGATCGCTGTTCGGTGTGATGGCAGTGTTGCTGCCAATCATGTTAACGGAACGGGGATCCTGTTCCCCGGGCCTGAGCCCGCCGTAAATCTGACTGCGGATGAACTCTTCAGGTGTAACTTCGTTTTTTTGCATCGTAGGTATCATATAGCACCGGATGAAATCGATGTCAGGATACCTTTCGTTAAGGGTGTCATATATATAGTCTACGTCAGTGGCCAGAAAGTGGTGAATGCATCCTGTAAATCCCAGCACAGCAGTAGGCCTTCTCGGGAGTTTGTCTATGATGTCTGAAATTCCTTCAATGAACAGCTCTTCCATGTCTCCGGAAAGAATGTCCCGCTCTTCAATCATGACCATGGAATATCTGTCCAGTCCTTCATATTCTGCGGCGGAAAGGACTACGCCACGAAGACAGGCGGAAGCGCCTACGTAGATCTGGTGGGCACCGGGAACCAGGTTGGCTGTATGGGTGATGGTCCATGTTCCCCTGGAAGGGCAGGTGTATTCAAGGCTGTCTCTGAAAGGCTCGTCTTCGGTTATCTGGCTTACCTTTATTTCGGCTCCTGAAGGATCTGGATTGTGAAGATCTACAAGCATGTGTGGCCTCCGTTATTTTCAATAGTGATTAAACTCATATTTGTACCTTTTAAGTGGGTGCCGGGCCTCTGGCTGATAAGCAGGAGGCAGCCGGGGTCAGGCGTTTGCTGTTCCCATGAGCTTGTAAGCCAGGGCGAGATAGTCCTGTGCTGCCGGAGCTCCCGGGAAGGCCTGACTCACTGTGAGACCCATGTCGCTGGCTTTTTTCACGGTCTCGCTGTACTCAAGCATGTGAACAATAGGGCATTCCAGATCCTCCGAAAGCTGGTAGAGCTTTTTCTCTTCATCAGGAACATTTCTCTTGTTGCCTATTATTCCGGCAAGGCCGTTGTGGCCTCTCCGCTTGAAATTGTCCATTGCAAGGCCCAGGTTCATTGCTGCGTGAATGGCCATCTGTTCTCCTGAAGAGACAACGAAGACCTGATCAGTAAAGTCCCGGCGGAGGGGCATGGAGAAGCCGCCGCAAACCACGTCCCCGAGAACATCAAAGAAGACTACATCAGGTTTCAGAATGTCTCCTGCGCCTTTTTCCTTCAGAAGCTCCAGGGCCTTAGCCACGCCTCTTCCGGCACAGCCAATGCCAGGGGTAGGACCGCCGGCCTCCACACAGATAACTCCGTTATAGCCTCGGATATACATGTCTTCCAGGGTTATAGCCTTGACTTTTTTCCTGTATATATCCAGCACAGGAGTAAGGGGCTTTCCCATCCTCAGGCTTATGGTGGAGTCAGCCTTCGGGTCGCATCCCACCTGCATTACAGTGAGACCCTGGCCGGCCAGGGCGGCAGACATATTTGAAACGGTGGTGGACTTGCCGATACCACCCTTGCCGTAAATGGCGATTTTTTTCATGATAATTCCTTTCGGTATAGTAAATAAAAACACTCCGCCCTGAGGCGGAGCATCTGTATTCATGAAAGCAGCTTATCTGATGTTCATGTAAGACACTTCCGGCTCTGAACTTGTCATTACCTGTCAGTAATCTGTATTTATGGTTATTGTATCAGCAGACCATGATTTGTCAATGAGCGGAAACAGCTGAAAATACCTGAAATTCCGGTATTTCAGTGTTATCTTTTAAACGTTCTTCTGCGTTGACTTGCATCAATGGGTGATGATACAATCCGTAAATAAAGACTGACTGTAAGGTTATCCAAGCGGGAAGGTGCAGTATGTCATTTGTATATAGAGACTTGTGAGATATATAGGCGCCGTTTCCCTGGAGACGGCGCTGTTTTTTATGCTTTTAAGTGCTTATAAGCAATATGAAAGGAAGATGAAATGATCAAACTTGCTGTATACGGTAAGGGAGGAATAGGAAAGTCCACTGTTACCAGCAACCTGGCTGCGGCATTTGCATTAAAGGGATACAAGGTGATGCAGATAGGCTGCGATCCGAAGGCTGACTCCACTATTAACCTTTTGCACGGGGACGGGGTTATGCCTGTCATGAATTACATGAGGGAGTTTGACCAGGAACCGGGAATAGAGGATATTATCCGCCAGGGCTTCGGAGGAGTGTACTGCGTGGAAGCAGGAGGCCCTACACCGGGCATCGGCTGTGCAGGAAGGGGAATAATCTCTACCTTCAACCTGCTGGATGATTTAAGGGTATTTGAAAAATTCAAGCCGGATATTGTACTTTACGATGTTCTGGGAGATGTGGTGTGCGGAGGATTTGCCGCACCTATACGGGAAGGATACGCAGAAGATATTCTGATCGTCACATCCGGGGAGAAAATGGCCCTTTATGCTGCCAACAACATTAAAACTGCAGTAGATAATTTTGCAGACAGAGGATATGCCAAGGTGAGGGGCATAGTTTTCAACCACAGAAACGTGGAGAACGAGGAAGAAAAGGTCAGCGCCTTTGCTGCCCAGTCGGGAATTCCTGTAGTAGGAGAGATTCCAAGAAGCCGGGAAATTCTGGAATTTGAGGACAAGTGCCTTACTGTAGTTGAAGGAGACCCTGATTCTGAGATTGCAGGAGCATTTTTCAAGCTGGCAGACTGGGTCATCAGAGACCATGAAGAAAGAGAGCAGAGAGAACTGGACGACAGTTCACAGAACTAAAGAGAAACATGGCCTTCTGGCCGGGAGAGCAACTATGGGTGGAAAAGCTTTTTACATTACAGCAGGAGAACTGGCAGACAGGGGATTTGAGTCCATGCCTGATGAGATGGTCAGCGGTAAAGGGCTGATTTTCTCTTCACCTGCCACCTTGTCGTACAACTCTCCGGGAGCCCAGGGGTTCGGAGTGAAGAGAGCAGGCCTTGTTATACCAGAATCAGTAATGCTTCTGGTTGCACCTGCCTGCTGCGGACGGAATACAACCATCCTTGGAGACATGGG
Source organism: Allobaileyella intestinalis (assembly GCF_009695865.1). Taxonomy (GTDB): domain Bacteria; phylum Bacillota; class Clostridia; order Peptostreptococcales; family Anaerovoracaceae; genus Allobaileyella; species Allobaileyella intestinalis. Next base: position 138,901 of record NZ_VUNB01000001.1, read on the forward strand.
AGGCTACAGCCACAGAACTTTTTTCCTGGAAATGGACGAGAACGACCTTGTTACTGGCCGTCATCTCACCGATATTCCACGGGTCATCAGAGAGCTTCTGAAGGTCTGCAGAAGCCGGGGCCAGGATCCTAAGGCTGTGGTGATCTGCATCACTTGCGTAGATGCGCTTATGGGTACTGACCTGGAAAGAGTCTGCCGCAAAGCTGAGGAAGAGACTGGCGTCAAGGTGGTGCCTACTTATATGTACGCTCTCACCAGAGAAGGAAGAAATCCACCTATGGTTGCAGTGAGGGAGAGTATCTACAACCTTCTGGAGAGACTTCCGGTGAAAACAAGAATGACTAATATTCTCGGTTTTTTCTCTTCCATTGATAAAAACTCAGAACTGTTTCAGGTACTGGGGCGCCTTGGAATAAACCAGGTTAAACAGGTGGCCGGGTGCAGTACCATGGATGAATTCCTTGAGATGGGCGCTGCCAATTTCAATATTCTCCTCCATCCGGAGGCCAGAAAGGCGGCAGTGAGCCTTCAGGAAAGGCTGGGAATGCCGTTTATCGAAATGTCCAGGGTATATGAAGTTGACAGAATAGGAAAACAGTACAGGGGACTGGCTGGCATTCTGGGTGGATCTGTTGAACTGGACCAGTGGGAGTCCCGGGCCGCTGAAGAAGCAGAGAAGTTCAAGGCTGATTTCAGTGGCAGGAGACTGGCAATCGGACAGGTGGTTGACGGCAGTCCTGCAGAAATGGCTCTGGCCTTCACCAGATTGGGCTTGAAAGTCACAGCCGTATTTGCCAATCAGGGGGAAGAAGATTTTCCATATATCAGGGAGCTGGCACAGCTGGACCCTGAGGTGAAATTCTACGCCACCCTCAGTCCGTCAATGATCAATTACAGAGAAGCAGGTGATGTGGATCTGACTCTTGGAATGGACGGAGCTTATTATTATCCGGAGGTTCCCAATGTGCCTTGGAACCAGGAAGACCAGCCATTTGGCTACAGCGGGTTCATAGAGCTTCTCAAATCTGTGAGAGAGGCTTTTGAGCAGGATAACAGATTGGCTCTTCCGGAAAAAATATCTTTCCCTGATCCGAAGATACAGGGCTGCCCTGCAGAGAAAGAGACTGGTGTAAAGGAAGAATACAATCCCTATGCTGATCCGGAGAACCGGGGACCAAAGGGAATGAGGCTGTTTATGTCACCTTTCACACCGGACCAGAGCGGAGCCTGCTCCGTCCTTTACGAGTACGGGGGAATGCTGGAAATCCTTGATGCAGGCGGATGTGTAGGAAATATCTGCGGATATGATGAGCCACGGTGGATGACAAAGACCAGTGCCATTTTCAGTGCTGGCCTTAGAGACATGGATGCCATACTGGGAAGAGACCAGCTGCTCATAGAAAAGACAGGAAAGGCCCTGGAGGACGTGAGCCCGGCCTTTGTGGGACTGATCGGCACGCCGGTGCCGTCGGTGATTGCAACTGACTACAGAGCCCTTAAGAAGCTGATGGAAAAAGACTACGGACTGCCTGTAGTGCCTGTGGAAACTAACGGGCTGGAGCTCTACGACAAAGGGCAGGAGAAAGCATATATGCAGCTTTTCAAACAGTTCGCAGAAGATGTTCCAGAAGAAGCTTCTGTCAAGTGGAATTCCGGCAGATATCTGGCCGGCGTCCTTGGAGCAACTCCCCTTGACACCCTAGGTTCAGACAGTCACCTGGAGATAGAAAAGATGCTGAAAAAAAACGGCATTCTCCCTGATGAGGCAGAGGTGGTAGTCTTCGGCAGAGGGGACAGATTTGAGAATCTGAAGGATGCCGGAAAGTTAAATGAGATAATAGTAGTTTCCCCTTCAGGAATGAAACCTGCCCTTTATATGAACGACAGGTTCGGCATTCCCTTCAGGACCATGTACCCCCTGGGAGGAGAAGATGTTTCCGGCCTGGCCAGGAAAATCATCAGGAACAATGAAGGCAGGATGCCATCAAAAATCCTGATCATCCACCAGCAGGTATTTGCCGATTCCCTGAGGAACGGTCTGAGAAAAGCCTTTGAGAATGATGAGAAGTTCTCCGGTGGTTCTCTCCCGGAAATCCAGTGCGCAACCTGGTTCATGACAAGGAAAGAGCTGATGGAACAGGGAGACGGAAGTTTGAGGCAGGAGAGAGATCTGACAGAAATGGTCTTTGGTGGAAATTACGACATGGTTCTTGGAGATCCGGTATACAGGCGTGCCCTGCCAGGATATAAAGGAATTTATCTTTCCCTTCCACATTATGTAGCGTCCGGGGAGCTGGCTGGAATCAGGACAGAGGAAGATTTCTGGCAAAAAGCTGGTGAATTAGTATGAAAGGCGAATACAGCGGACTTCTGATTAAAATTTACGGTATCGTCCAGGGCGTCGGGTTCCGGCCCTTTGTGGCAAAGACGGCCAGAGAAAACGGTATTACAGGATGGGTCTGCAACAGAGGATCTTACGTGGAAATACACGGAACAGGCAAGTCAGATGAAATGGAAAACTTTCTGAGAGATCTGAGAGAGAAGGCTCCGGACAGATCGGTGATTCTGAAGATAAAAACATGGGATGAAGAGCCGGAAATCCAGGATCCGGAAAATCTGAAAGACGACGATAAGGGATTCCATATTGTATCCAGCCGCAAAGACCAGGGACTGGTCTTCGTTTCCCCGGATATAGCCACCTGCCCGGAATGCACCAGGGAGCTTTTTGACCCCAAGGACAGAAGGTATCTTCATCCATTTATTAACTGCACTTCCTGCGGCCCGCGGCTCACCATTCTGGATTCCATGCCCTACGACAGGGAAAGGACCAGCATGGGAGAGTTTCCTATGTGCCCGGAGTGCAGGGAGGAATACACCAGCCCACGGACCAGGAGATATCACGCCCAGCCTGTGTGCTGCAACCACTGCGGACCGGAGCTGTACTTCCTGGAGAAGGACGGCAGCCGCCCGGTAACAGGAAACAGGGAGTCTATAATAAAGGCCAGAGAAATAATCAGAAATGGAGGCATTCTGGCGGTCAAGGGCATAGGTGGTTTTCACCTTTGCTGCGATGCCTCAGATGAAGAAGCCGTTCAGCGCCTTCGCCAGCTGAAGCACAGGGATGCAAAACCTTTTGCGGTAATGATGAAGAACATGGAAACTGTTGGCCGGGAGTGCAGGTATTCAGAAGCCCAGGAGAAACTCCTGACAGGCCCCCAGAAACCTATAATTCTTCTGGAGAAGAAGGCTTATGGAAAAAATTCTGAATTAAGTGGAGAACCATTGGCGGCACCTTCAGTGGCGCCGGGAAATCCCAATATGGGAGTGATGCTTCCCTATGCGCCGGTTCAGATGCTCCTCTTTGATTATCCTGACGGAAAGCCTATGACTGATGTGCTGGTAATGACCAGCGGTAATCCATCAGGGGCCCCAATATCCATGGATGACCTGGAAGCGGCGGAATTTCTCAGTGATCTGTCAGACGGAATCCTTTCTAATGGAAGGAAAATCAGGATCAGGGCAGATGACACAGTAATGTCTTTTTTCCATGACAGACCTTACATGATAAGAAGATCCAGAGGATATGCACCGCTGCCTGTAATAATGCCGGTGGAAATTCCTCACGGAATCCTGGCTGTAGGGGGAGAGCTGAAAAATACTTTTTGCCTTGGGAAGGAAGACATGTATTATCTGTCTCCATACATCGGAGATGTGGCTGACGTAAGGACAATAAAAGCTTTAAACCAGGCTGTGGAACGGATGGAAAGGCTTTTGGAAATAGAGCCGGAGGCTGTAGTGTGCGACCTGCATCCAGCCTACCACTCAGTGGAGGTGGCTGAGAAGATGGCCGAGAGAAAAAGGATTCCCTTGTTCAAAGTCCAGCATCACTACGCCCATGTGGCTTCATGTATGGCGGAAAATGGATATACGGATCCGGTTATTGGCGTGTCATATGATGGAACTGGCTACGGCCCTGATGGCACAATCTGGGGCGGTGAAATACTGGTAGCAGACCTAGAGGGCTATTCCAGAGAAGGTTCAATAGAACCCTTTGTTCATGCCGGCGGAGACATGGCCTCAAAGGAAGGCTGGAGAATAGCAGCTTCAATGGATTCCGCCATTGCGGAAGAACTGGGCCTGGGTACCCCTCAGGGAAGAAGAGCTATAGAGTTTATGAAGAACAGGGGGGTCAATGCAGTAAGATCCACAAGCTGCGGCAGACTCTTTGACAGCATAAGTGCTATACTGGGAGTGCGTTCCAATTCCACATATGAAGGGCAGGCATCTATGGAGCTTCAGTTCAGTGCTGAAAAGATGAAGACCGACGAAGATGCTGCTGAGTTAGCCCGGAAGTGCCGCTGGGATATTTCCCTTTCAGGAGGTCTTCTCAGATTCTGTGAAGGCAAAGACGGGGAGTACAAACCGGATTTTACAATGAGGACAGACCAGCTGTTCCGCTGGATAGGGAAAAAAATATCCGAAACAGCCGATGATACGGAAAATCCTCAGGAACTGGAAAAATGGGGCCAGAAACTGGCCTTTGTCTTTCACCGGGTGCTGGCGGATATGACCGTAGAGGGATGCTGCCAGGTTCGCAGCAAGTACCAGCTGGAAACGGTGGCTCTCAGCGGGGGAGTAATGCAGAATACACTCTTGGTGGAGATGCTTTCTGACTCCCTTGAGGAAAAAGGCTTCAGGGTCCTTCTTCACTCCCAGGTTCCACCTAATGACGGGGGAATCTCTCTGGGACAGGCGGCCATAGGCATGCACAGAATGATGAGTGAAGGCCGTGAGAACAAATACTAAAATCACAGAAAAAGAGAGGTGCAGAAATGTGTGTAGGATTGCCGGCAAAGGTTGCCGAGATTAAAGACGGCATGGCTGTTGTTGACGCTTCAGGAGTAAAACGTACAGTTTCAGCGGAACTGGTGGAGAATCTGGTTCCGGGAGATTACGTAATGGTCCATGCAGGTGTTGCAATAGCAAGGATAGGATCAGATGATGCAGAAGAAGCAGATCAGGTAATGGCTGGAATAAACTAGCCCCGCGGAATCAGATGCTCACGGAGATATAAAATGACTGACAACGAAAAAAGTTCTGTAATCAGGGCCCGCTCTATAGTTGAAAATTACAGTGGGCCCGAAATAAGAATAATGGAAGTGTGCGGAACTCATACCCACGAAATATTCAGGCTGGGGATAAGATCCATTCTGCCTGATAACATCCAGCTTATTTCAGGACCGGGATGTCCGGTGTGCGTCACTCCTATGTCTTATATAGATGAGGCAGTGTATCTTGCATTGGAAAAAAATGCCATAATCTGTACATTTGGGGACCTTGTAAGGGTTCCGGGATCAGAGATGAGCATGTGGCAGGCAAGAGGAAAAGGTGGAACTATTAAAACTGTCTATTCTCCCGTAGATGCCGTAAAGATTGCCGGGGAAAATCCAGACAGAGAGGTGGTATTTCTGGCAGTAGGCTTCGAGACTACCACTCCAGGAGCGTGCATAGCACTTGAAAAAGCTGTAAAAGAAGGAATTACAAACTTCTCTCTTCTGACGGCAAACAAAACCATGAGAAACGCCTACATCCAGCTGAAAACCAGCGCAGACGCCTATATGTATCCCGGCCATGTAAGCACAATGACCGGAATGGGGGTATACCGGGAACTGGCAAGGGACTACGGCATTTCAGGAGCAGTAACAGGTTTTACGGCAAGTGAGATAATCACCGCACTGGCTACAATAATCAAGAAGCTGGGAGAGGGAAAGCCTTTTGCAGAAAACTGCTATCCGAGAGTGGTTACGGAAGAGGGAAGCAGACCTTCCAGAGTAATTGTAAACAGGGTGATGGAGCCTTGTGACGCTGAGTGGAGAGGCCTGGGAGTCATTCACGATTCAGGTATGAGACTGAAGGAAGAGTACAGCAGTTACGATGCCAGGAAAAAGTTCTCCATTCCTGAAATGAACGGGGTTACCAGTCCGGGATGTCGCTGCGGAGAGATCCTTCTGGGACAAATTAAACCTTATGACTGTCCTCTTTATGGAAAAGTATGTACTCCGGAGCATCCGGTGGGTGCATGTATGGTTTCAGGAGAGGGCACATGCTCTGCCTACTACAAATACGGCAAATTAGATTTCATTAAATAAACCGGAGCCGGCGGCTGGTGAAGTGCCGGATATTCGGAAGAACGTACAGATAAAACAGAAAGCAGGCGATTCCAATGGAAAAATTCATTACCATGGCCCACGGAGCAGGGGGCAAACAGACCTCAGAGCTGATTCATGATATTTTCAAGAAATATTTTGACAGTCCATATCTCACTGCAGACGATGCAGCAGTTCTCCAGCCTCCTGCAGGGAGAATGGCCATGTCAACAGACGGATTTATAGTATCTCCAAGGGAGTTTCCAGGGGGGAATATTGGAAAGCTCAGCATATGCGGAACGGTCAATGACCTGGCATGTATGGGTGCAAAACCTCTTTATATTTCATGTGCCTGCGTAATAGAAGAAGGGTTCCCTGTAGAGACTCTGGAACGCTACGTGAAATCCATGGCTGAAACAGCAGCCAAGGCAGGTGTTCACATTGTGTCTGGAGACACAAAAGTGGCAGGAAAAGGCCAGGTGGACGGAATCTTCATTACCACCACAGGAGTAGGTGAGATAATGGCCGGAGTATCACCTGAGGGAACAAAGGCAGCTCCTGGAGATGCAGTTATTGTAACAGGAGATGTGGGCAGGCACGGAGCAACGATTCTGCTGGAAAGAGACGACTATGGGATGGAAGCTGAGATCACCAGCGACTGTGCTCCTCTGTGGGCGCCTGTTAACAAGGTCCTTGAAAAATGCCCGGATGTCCACGTTATAAGAGACGCTACCAGGGGAGGAGTGGGAACAGTCCTTTACGAGATAGCTGGTCAGAGCAAGGTGGGAATCAGGCTTAATTCTTCAGAGATTCCAGTAGACCCGCAGGTTGCAGGAGTTTGCGGAATGCTGGGCCTGGATCCTCTGTATCTTGCCTGTGAAGGCCGGCTGGTAATGTTCGTGCCGGAAAATGAAGCTGCAGAAGTAGTGGAAATTCTTCGGCAGTGTGAAGATACCAGGGGGGCAAAAATCATCGGAAAAGTTACAGAAGATCACCCTGAAGTGGTTACTCTCCTTACAGAAATTGGCACTGAAACAGTTCTGCCTCAGCCTACTGGAGAACTGCTGCCGAGAATCTGCTGATAAGATTGGAGTGTATGAACATCGAGGCCTGAATCCAGCTGGAGATTCAGGCCTTTTTTAATGCAACGTGCCTTGAGGGCCTTCGTTTACGGTGTGAATGTTTTCATGTATAATAGGCCCATGAATAACAAAGAACACAACATATTGTTGAAGATTAGATACGATGGTACTGATTACCGGGGCTGGCAGAGACAGCCTGATCATCCTACTGTTCAGGGCAGCATCGAAGAAGTTCTCAGCTACCTGGCAGGAGAACCTGTGGAAATATCAGGAACCAGCCGTACTGACAGCGGGGTGCATGCCTTGGGGCAATGCGCCTCTTTCAGGTGGAACAAACAGATACCTGTGGACAAGATTCCAATGATCATTAACCGCCGCTTTGGCAGCGCAGGACAGGGGCGGCCCAACAGGAACGGAGGAATTGAGATTGTAGATGCAAGAGAAATGCCTGAAGACTTTCACGCAAGATTCTCCTGTATCGGCAAAACATACCGTTACCTCATAGATTCCAGCGGAAGCCTTTTCAGAAGAAATCAGGCCTTCCTTTACAATGAAAAGCTGGATTTGGACAGAATGAGAGCTGCGGCTGAACTGATTCAGGGAACCCACGATTTCAAGTGCTTTGAGACAGCAGGAGGCACCCCCAGGGAAACTACTGTCCGCACAGTAAGCAAATTATCCATTAATGAAGTAAACTGGGGAAATTCAATGCCGGATCCAGAGCAAGTCAGGGATTCGTGTGGCAGGACCATTGCCATTGAAATAACAGGAGATGGCTTCTTGTACAACATGGTCAGAATCATAACCGGAACCCTGGTGGAAATCGGCGCCGGAAAACGGCAGCCGGAGGAAATGACGGAAATTATTGAAAGCAGAAACAGATCAAAGGCAGGCTTCACCGCACCACCCCAGGGTCTCTACCTTAAGGAAATCTATTTTGACCACAAATTCGACCAGTATCTGAAATAACTGTTTTTTGCAGCAAACAGGGCGAGAAACAATAATCATCAAGTAATCCACAAGTAATAAATCCAAGGAGGCACTAATGGCAATAGAAGACATAATACCCGTAAGATTTCAGGACGACAAACTTTTCCTGCTGGACCAGACAGAACTTCCTGCCCACGATGAATTCCACGAGGCAGGTTCCATAGAAGAACTGTGGTACGCAATAAAGATGCTGGCCGTAAGAGGTGCACCGGCCATAGGTGTGGCAGCAGGCTACGGAATGTATATCAAGGCCAGGGATTATGTAAAAAAAGAAAATATCTCAGATGAGGCAGAACCGGCTGTAATTAAGTCTTTTATTACCACTCTGGAAGAGGCGAAGGCCTATCTGGATTCTTCAAGACCGACGGCAGTAAATCTTTCATGGGCCACAGCAGAAATGCTGGAGGCTGCAAAAAAAGCCGGTGAGAATACCGGAGTAACCTGCGGACAGATTGTGGATCTTCTGAGAGAGACTGCAGAGAATATCAGAAAGACCGATTACGACAGCTGCTTCGCTCTGGCAGAAAACGGCCTGTCTCTTCTCAAACCTGGAATGGGCATCCTGACTCACTGCAACGCAGGAATACTGGCGACGGCAGGCTATGGCACAGCCCTTGCTCCTCTCCATCTGGGACAGGAGAGGGGTTACGGCTTCAAAGTCTATGCCGATGAGACCAGACCTCTTCTCCAGGGGGCCCGCCTCACTGCATGGGAACTTATGAAATCCGGTGTAGATGTAACACTCATCTGCGACAACATGTCCTCCCTGGTGATGAAGAAGGGACTGGTGGATGCTGTGGTAGTAGGCTGCGACAGAATGGCTGCCAACGGAGATGGTGCAAATAAAATAGGAACATCTGCCCTTGCTGTTCTGGCAAAGGAATACGGTATTCCTTTCTATATGTTCGTACCTACATCTACCATCGACCTTAATACTCCTTCAGGAGATGAAATCGTAATAGAAGAAAGAGAAGGCAGTGAGATCTATAAGAAATGGTACAGCCGTCCTATGGCTCCGGCAGGAGTTAAAACTTTCAACCCTGCCTTCGATGTTACAGACCACAAGTACATCACTGCCGTGGTAACAGAAAAAGGTGTGATCCGTCCGCCTTATGATGTTTCGCTAAGAGAGATCATGGGAGAAAAGTAATTGTATAAAGTAAAGATTCAAAGCTTTGAAGGACCTTTCGACCTTCTGGTGTATCTGCTGGAAAACGCCAGAATGGATATTTATGATATCAACATTTCCGAGATAACCAGACAGTATATAGATTATCTCAGGCAGATGGAGAGCATGGATATTGAAGTGGGAAGCGAATTCATCGTGCTGGCTGCAGTTCTGATCCGCCTGAAGTCCCGGATGCTTCTGCCTAGAGTCAATAAAGAAGGGGATACTGTAATAGATGAAGACCCCCGGGCAGAACTTGCGGCAAGGATACTGGAGTACCGCAGGACGAAGCGGATTGCCGAGATGCTCCAGAAAAGAGAAGAGTACATGGAAGCCGTTCTCTCCAAGCCGGGAGAGGATATTTCCCAGTACCTGAACGCACCGGTTGAAATCCTTGATGTAAGCAGCCAGAAGTTCGTCAGCGCCTTCCTGGATTTTCTGGAGAGGCGGAAAAGAGTGACGGACGTGCGAACCAGGTACCAGAGGGCCAGAAGTCCCAGGGAATCCATAGAAGAGAGAATAAAGAAAATGAGCCGGCTCCTTGAGGAAAAACTGAAGGACTCCAGCACAGTCAGCTTCTTCGACCTGGTGCCAGATCATCCGGACAGATACGACATGATATTGTCCTTTTCCTCTTTGCTGGAAATGATGAAGACCCAGGGCTATGATGCCAGGCAAAGTGAACTGTTTGGAGAAATCCTGGTAGAAAAAGGTCCTGACTTCGGCAAGAAGCAGAGGGAAAAAGAGGACAGTGAAAACACAGATCAGGAGCAAATAGAACTAACAGATACAGGTGGAAGTAATGATGCAGAATAAGAAAGCTGCAATGTCAGCACTGGAATCAATGCTGTTCATTTCAGGTGAACCCCTGGACGTAAAGAGCGCTGCCGGGGCCCTGGATGCAGACAGGAAAGATGTGTTGGAACTGCTGGAGGAACTGAAATCGGAGTACGATGAGAAACAGGGAGGAATAAGGATCCGCCGGATCAACGACTCCTTCCAGCTGGTAACTCCTGCAGAGAACAATGTGTTTATTGAAAAACTTTGTACGCCGGTGAGGGTGAAGAGGCTTAGCCAGTCAGCTCTCGAGGTTCTGGCAATAATCGCCTACCAGCAGCCGGTAACAAGAGGAGAAATAGATTCCATAAGGGGAATAAAAAGCGAGAGGGTTATTGACAATCTGCTGAACAAAGACCTGATCAAGGTCACCGGCCGCTCTGACGCCATCGGCAGGCCTTACACCTACGGCACAACCGACCAGTTCCTTATGAAATTCGGATTTTCCTCCATAAAAGACCTTCCGGACCTGGATAATTTTGACGAAGACAGGCAGACAAGATTTACGGCAGATCAGCTTGAAGGTGCTGTCCACGAGACAGACCATCAGACACAGGAAGAATACTCAGAGGAGGAAACTTTAAGTAACCAAAATCATAGTCAATAGTGATTAAATGTGTTAAAATATGCTCATGGAGGATATTATTATGAACACATCTAATATCACTAATTACAAACCAAAAGATTTTGCTGAATTATTGGGTGTCTCAGTCAAAACGTTACAACGTTGGGATAGAGAGGGGATTCTGAAAGCAAGTCGAACTCCGACTAATAGGCGTTATTATACTTATGATCAGTATCTTCAGTTCAAGGGCATAACTACTGAAAACGATAATCGTCAGATTGTTATTTATGCCAGAGTATCTACAAGAAACCAAAAAGATGATTTACAAAACCAAGTAACTTTTTTACGTCAGTTCTGCAATGCTAAAGGTATCATTGTAGATCAATGTATTGAGGATTATGGAAGCGGACTTAACTACAATCGAAAAAGGTGGAATCAATTATTAGATGAAGTAATGGAACAAAAAATCAAAACTATCATAGTTACACATAAAGATAGATTTGCCAGATTTGGTTATGATTGGTTTGAAAAATTCTGTATGAAGTTTAATACAGCCATAGTGATAGTGAATAATGAAGAACTATCACCGCAGGAAGAACTTGTACAGGATATTGTGTCTATACTGCACGTTTTTTCTTGTAGATTGTACGGTCTTCGTAAGTATAAAAAACAAATAGAAGGGGATGCAGAAATTGCTAAAGAGCTTCAAGACGGAAATAAATCCGACAGTCGAGCAAAAAATCAAAATTAACAAGACTATCGGTACTTGTAGGTACGTCTATAACTTTTATCTCAGTCACAACAAAACTTTACACGATAACGGTGAAAAGTTTATGAGTGGTAAAAGTTTCAGTGTTTGGCTGAACAATGAGTACCTTCCCAAAAATCCAGATAAATTATGGATCAAGGAAGTCAGTTCAAAATCTGTAAAACGCTCAATTGAAAATGGTTGTGTTGCATTTACAAGATTTTTTAAACATCAGAGTGCTTTTCCAAAGTTTAAAAAGAAAGGCAAATCTGATGTGAAAATGTACTTCGTAAAGAATAATCCAAAGGATTGCCGATGCGAAAGACACAGAATTAATATTCCATCACTTGGCTGGGTCCGCATTAAAGAAAAAGGATATATCCCAACCACCAAAGACGGGTATGTAATTAAAAGCGGTCATGTTTCAATCAAGGCGGATAGATATTATGTATCGGTTCTTATAGAAATTGTTGATAAAAAGATCTTCAATAATTCTAATGAAGGAATTGGTATCGATCTTGGATTAAAGGATTTTGCCATTGTTTCCAATGGTAAAACTTATAAAAATATCAATAAGTCAGCAAGAATTAAAAAATTAGAAAAGAAACTGCGCAGAGAACAAAGATGTCTCTCACGCAAGTATGAAAATTTAAAGAAAGGAGGACCCACTCAAAGAACGAATATACAAAAACAAAAGCTCAAGGTACAGAAACTCCATCATAAAATAGACAATATCCGTACTGACTATATTAACAAGACAATCGCTGAGATAGTGAAAACCAAGCCATCTTATATAACGATTGAGAATTTGAATGTATCAGGAATGATGAAGAACAGACATCTATCAAAAGCCGTTGCAGCACAAAAGTTCTATGAATTTAGAACAAAGCTTAAAGCGAAGTGTGATGAAAATGGTATTGAATTAAGAGTCGTAGACAGATGGTATCCATCATCCAAAATATGTCATTGCTGTGGTGCTATCAAGAAAGATTTGAAGCTTTCAGATAGAATATACCGTTGTGATTGTGGCTATGTCGAGGATAGGGATTTTAATGCTGCTCTTAATCTAAGAGATGCTTGGACTTACGAAGTTGCACAATGAAAGCAAACGTAAGTATGTACTGCGGGCTATCGCAGGAATTAACGACTGTGGAGTGTACAAGAACTTGTGAGTAGCGCATTGTTTATAATCGCCAAAGCATACACATTGAAGCAGTAAGAAGTATCCGCAAGGACTTCAATTCTCGATGTGTTTGAGTATATTTAAACATATTTTGAGTGGCAGCAGGATTATGAGGATCAATAAGTACATAGCAGCTTCAGGTATATGCAGCCGCAGAAAGGCAGATGTTCTTGTGGACCAGGGCAAGGTTTCGGTGAACGGTCAGGTTCTCATGGAAAAAGGATATGAGGTGAAGCCGGGGGACCGGGTAGAAGTTGAGGGAAGGGTTCTTGAAAGCTCTTCGAAGAAGTATTACTACATGGTAAACAAGCCTGTGGGATATGTAACAACTGTCAGCGACCCTGAAGGAAGACCTACGGTTATGGAACTTGTTCCGGACACCGGTGAAAGACTTTTCCCAGTAGGCAGGCTGGACATCAACACATCCGGTCTCCTGATCATTACAAACGACGGAGATTTGACAAACAGGCTTACACACCCGTCCCATGAGCTGACGAAAACATACCTGGCAAGAGTTGAAGGCATTATGGGAATAAAAGAAGCGAAGATGATGGAAAAGGGCATCAGGCTCAAGGAATTCACCACAGCTCCGGCTAAGGTGAAGCTCATAAGACATAACAAAAATTCAACCCTCGTGAAAATATCTATTCATGAAGGAAAGAACCGCCAGGTGCGGCGGATGTTCAAAGCCATAGGTCATCCGGTTATGGAGCTGGAAAGAATTGCCATTGGAAATATTAACAGCAGACTTCCTGAGGGAGGCTGCAGGAAGCTTAATCCTAACGAGGTGAAATATCTGAAAGGCACCAAATAAGAGCTCAGGCAAGGAGGTCGTCATGAACCATGTTGATATGGAAGAGCTAACTGAACTTATCCGTAATGATATGAAACCGGCCCTGGGAGTTACAGAGCCGGGAGCAATTGCATTTGCAGTTGCCACGGCTGAAAAACATGCTGGAGGAAGGCTGAAATCAGTTAACGTTAAGCTGAACAGCGGTATGTACAAGAACGGATATACCTGCGGAATTCCTAACAGCACGAGAGTTGGAAACATGTATTCTGCTGCCCTTGGAGCTGTGGCAGGAGACCCGGAAAAGGGTCTGATGGCCTTATCCGGTGTTACCCCTGAGGATGACCAGAGAGCAGCGGAAATGGTTGAGTCAGGCATGGTGACCGTGGAAATGAGCGGAGTCACCAGCAGAATTTTCATTCAGGCTGCAGTGGTATCTGAAGATGAGGATGGCGTAGAACAAAAGGTTACAGTGACGATCAGAGATTCCCACACTAATATCGTATCCATAACGCAAAATGGAAAAGAAATTTTTTCCAAAGACCCGGGAAAAGATAATAGTCAGATGGCCGAAGCAGGTGACTGCAATGAAAGCCCGGATGAAACAGGAACTTCAGAAGAGGAGCCTGAGCCCCTGATTCACAAATACAGTCTGAAACAGCTGGTTGAATATGCTGAGAAGGTTGATATTAACCGGATTTCATTTATTCAGGAGGCTTTTAAGGTCAACATGGAGCTGTTCAACTACGGCCTGGAGAGCCCGAGAACCGTTTTTGCACATCAGCTTCTCAAAATGAACAGCAATAAAATTTTTTCAGATGATGAGCTGAGGACAGCTTCCCTTCTGTGCAACGGAGCCATTGAGGCAAGGGTTCTGGGCCTGGACAGACCTGCTATGAGCATTACAGGATCAGGGGCACACGGGATCATAGCAACCCTTCCTCTTTATGGTGCGTTCAAGGTAAAGAACTACAGTGAGGAAGCACTTCTTAGGGCCACGGCTTTAAGCTACCTGGTTTGCATGTACATCAAGGAGTATTCAGGAAAACTTTCTGCATTCTGCGGATGCGCTATTGCAGCAGGTACGGGAACGGCCTGCGGGCTGACAATGCTCAGGGGCGGTGGAATTGATGAAATGAAGGACGTCATAAATAACATGGCATCCAGCATTACTGGAATGATCTGCGATGGAGGAAATCAGGGCTGTGTTATGAAAGGCGTGGCAGCAGTTGAAACCATCTGGCGTTCTGTGGACCTGGCCATGAATGGAGCTTCAATCAGCTGGAATCACGGAATCAACGGCAGAACACCGGAAGAAACCATGAGGAACATGGGGCTGGTTGCATCACCGGGAATGACGGGAACTGAGAAGACAATCGTTGATATTATGAGAAACAAGTAAGTGGCAAATATGAACAGAAGAAATTTCAAGGTGGTAGAGGGGGGACTCTCGGAGCATTACAACACCTTCAAGGATTGTAATTTTTACAGATGCACAGGTACTAATACCAGGCTCATGGGAGTGGTGGCCCTCCACGTTCAGTGGAAAAAAAATGAAAATCCTAAAATAACGGTTCATCAGTTTATTCATCTGGATTTTTCTGAACTGGGGCCCGATAACTATTATGAAGTTATTCCGGAAAAACCTCACCGGCTCACCAAAAGTGAAATGAGGGTCTGGAAGGAAATGTCAGAGCCCCTGGGCGGTTCCCAGGTAAATCTGAATGAAACAGATGTGTATTTCCTGATTAAAGAGGCTCTGGGGAAGATGAACCCTTATCTGGAAAAGGAAAAGACTCCTGACGGAGATGAATACAGACTGGCCCGCCTGCGGCTTGAATTGACCCTGGAAGCCCTTGAAGACAGCGGACGTGTTGACATGAGCATCTCCCCGGAAAGAATTACCGAGAAGGTGAGCCCGGACTGGTGCTCTAAACAGGAAACTGTCAATTACTTCATCATGCGCATGATGGACAGAGACCCTGAGGCTGCCTGTACCATAACCACTATTCCTCTGGAGGAACTGAAGAAATCTCCTTTGATGGAACACGGCATCAAGACTCTGATGAAGGCCAGCACAAAAGAAGAGAAGGTGGTGCCTGTAAAGGCCAGTGTAAAACAGGCTATTGCCACCACCACTCAGGCTGTGGCAGGCACCGAGAATGGTTACATGCTTTACCGGGTCGCTCTTGATCTGGAGCTGCGGAACAAGACATGGATGATTACGGGATGCCAGTCATCAGAGGCCATGAAGATGAGCAGTTTTGAAGCAGCAATGCAGCTGGACAGGCCTGAGTATATTACTCTTTTCAGGCTTGCCGATGGAGCCGGATCAATGGAAGATCCGGAAATTCCCATGATGAATGCCTGCCTCCCTGTGCTCATGCCAAATGGAACTCTCTATGTGAGATACAATGGGGACAACAGTTATGTTGACTCATATGAATACCTGATGAACAACGACATGTACGGAGCCTATCTGTTTACGGAACAGGGAGAACTGGTGATCATGAGTCCTGACATGGTCCACATTTCCATGATGGAGCTGGATATACTTTCATCTCCTGCTGCAGCCAGGATGAAACTGGTAAAAAGATACAAATCAGTTAACCAGATCTTTCAGACCTTTGCCCAGATGCCGGGTGCCAACTTCGAAGATATGGTGGAAACAGGTGATCCATCACCAGATGATGATTATTAAAAAAAATAATTTACTAAAATATATTATCTGTTAACCCATGTTCGGATTTTTGTGAAATGTTTTCAACAGTTTCTATTCCCCATGATTTCAACTATCAGGGGTTTATCCACAGGATTTTTGAAAATCGTATACAATTTTATCAACACGGCTATGTGGAAAAGTGGAAAACGCGTATGCCAGTGATTGCAAGGCTGAACAGGTTTGAAATTGGTTGTCAAGGGAAGTTATCCACATATTTTATACATGCAAAAAAGCAATTTGTTCTATTTTATGGAGGCAGAATAAGTAAAAATGGGCAGTGTGACAGAGAGAATTTACAGAAGCAATCCTTATGAAAGCAAGATAAAATCTAGGGTAGAGGAAGTTTTCCATAGTGAGGGAAAAGATGTGCTGGTTTTGGATAAAACGGTGTTTTTCCCTACAGGAGGAGGACAGCCCTGCGACAGGGGAACCGTCTCCCTGATGAGGGACGGAGATAAAAAGATTTTTTCCATAGTGGATGTATACGACCACAGCCTGGAAGGCGATGTTTTCCACGTTACAGACGCACCGGAGGGGACTTTCGCTCCTGGTGACCAGGTAGAAACAGAACTTGACTGGGACCGTCGATTTACCCACATGCAGAGGCACCTGGGAGAGCATCTCTTCACAGGATCCCTGTACAGGCTGTTCGGATGGAAGAACAAGGGCTTTCACATGGGCGAGGATTACACAACCATCGATATGGAGGTAACTCACAGCCCGGAAGTGGATAAGATGATTCGTGAGGGAGAGCTGGAAGTTAACCGGGTGATCTGGATGGATGTTCCTGTTCATGTGGACTATTTCCCGGATAAGGAGGCTGCATCGGTGATGCCGGTGCGTAAACCCATTACGGCCCATGGCATGATATCTGTGGTGACTGCCGGTGACAGGGAAGATCCCCTTGACTGCTGTGCCTGCTGCGGTACACATGCAGATTCTACGGGGCAGGTGGGCCTGGTGAAAGTGTACAAGGCCGAGGCCAACAAGGGTATGACGAGGATATATTTCGACAGTGGAAAACCGGCGCTCATGAAAATGCGTCAGGAGATGGACCTTATGAGACAGATAACAGACAGGTTTTCGGCTGGAGATGATGATATTATCAGCAAGCTGGATATTCAGGAGCAGAAGGAAGGAAATCTTAGAAAAAGATACGCTTCCCTCAGGGACAAGGTGATGGAAACGGAGAAGGAGAAGATTCTCAGCGTTATGAAGGATGAAGACCGGGAGACCTTCGATTTTCCATATGAATGCCTGGAAGCTGGTGACCTTGTAAAACTGGGCTTTGCCGTCATGAATGAAAGGGGAGAAGACAAAGACTGTGGTGCCGTAAAGCTATTGACCTTAACTGACGAAAGCAGCCATACAGTCCTTCTCTTTTCCTCAGGAGAAGTATCATGCGGCAAACTGGTAAAGGAAAAAGCAGGAGCTTTCGGCGGACGCGGGGGCGGAAGAGATGATAACGCCCGGGCCATTTTTCCGGATATGAAATCTGCAAGAATGTTTATCAGAGAAATTACGGGCTAAAAGGCAGTGAGAAATTAATGAATTACGGGAGCAGTTCTTTTCTGATATAATTCTGATATAATATAGACAAAGACCGGAAGATCTTTTACCCGCATTGCACTGTGATGCATCAAAAGGGGAGGGTGATATATATGACAACTAAACCAGAAGACGTAAAATTCATCGTCACTATCGGAAGAGAGTTCGGCAGCGGCGGTCACGAGATCGGCAAGAGACTGGCCAAAGAACTGGGAATTGCTTTCTACGATACTGAACTGCTGGAGCTGGCTGTAGCAAAAACCGGATACCACGAAGACTACATCCGCAGCAATGACGAGAAGGCTCCTGATTTTGCAGCAGGTCCTCTGTTCTCAGGAATGGAGTACTATCAGCCATCTCCTTATGACAAAATCCAGGTTGAAATAAGAAAGATCATCGAGGACATTGCCGAAAACGAGAGCGCTGTAATCGTGGGAAGAGCTGCAGACTACATTCTGAGAGATAAGACCCATGTAAGCGTGTTCCTGTTCGCTCCAATGGAAGACAGAATCAAGAGAAAAATGGCACTGCTTGACGAGAAGACCAGAAGCGAGATTACTGATTCCATGATGGAGAAGACTATCAGGCAGAGAGACAAGCAGCGCCGCCGGTTCTACGAGTACTATACTGATATGCGCTGGGGTGCAAGGGATACCTATGACCTTCTGATAAACACCAGCAGAGCAGGAATCGAGGGTTCTGTAAAAATAATTGAAACTTTCATCAAAGAAGGATATGACGAGAACATTCTTCCAGACTAGGAAGTATGCAGACAAAAGGGGGGCTCTGCCCCTCTTTTTCAATGACCGGCGGCCATGGGAATCTGTCCTTGACCAAGAGATAAAACAAAAACTGACCAAAATTCATATTGACATACCCTCAGACTGGGTTATAATTACATCCAGCGAACCTTATTAAGAGCGGGGTAGGGAATGGGCCCGATGATCCCGCGGCAACCACACCGGCAAAGGGTGTCAGGTGCCAATTCCCACGGGTATCCATCCCGGAAGATGAGGAGCAGCAGCAGAACTCTTCATCGTTGTGATGAGGAGATTTTTTTTATCAGAGAATCAGACCCAGATTCTTTTACTCAAGGAGGGTATTTTAATGAGACATTTATTTACATCCGAGTCGGTTACTGAAGGCCATCCTGACAAGGTCTGTGACCAGATTTCAGATGCAATTCTGGATGCCATAATTGCTGAAGATCCAAACTGCCGTGTAGCATGCGAGACAGCTACAAAGACAGGTTACATCATGGTTTTCGGAGAGATTTCCACAACATGCACAGCTGACATTGAAGGTATCGTAAGAAAGGTTGTTACAGATATCGGATATAACTGCAGCGACGTTTGCTTTGATGGAAACACTTGTGGAGTTCTTGTGTGCATCGAGAATCAGTCAGGCGACATCGCAATGGGCGTTGATGAGGCTCTTGAGAAAAAAGAAGGCAAAGAAGGCGACAAGTTTGCGGAGATCGGAGCTGGAGACCAGGGCATGATGTTCGGATTTGCCTGCGACGAAACTGAAGAGCTGATGCCAATGCCTATAGTTCTTGCTCACAGCATGGCACTGAAGCTGGCTGCAGTAAGAAAGGACGGAACTCTCAGCTATCTCCGTCCTGACGGAAAGACTCAGGTTACAGTTGAGTACGACGATGACAAGGTAGTAAGAGTAGACACTGTTGTTGTTTCCACACAGCACGATCCTGATGTATCCCTTGAACAGATCAGAGAGGATATGATCAAGTACGTCATCAAGCCTGTAGTTCCGGAAGAGCTGATCGATGAGAACACAAGATTCTTTGTAAACCCTACAGGAAGATTCGTTATCGGCGGACCTAAGGGTGACTCCGGACTTACTGGAAGAAAGATCATCGTAGATACTTATGGCGGATATGCACGTCACGGTGGCGGTGCCTTCTCCGGAAAAGATCCTACGAAGGTTGACAGAAGTGGAGCGTACATGGCACGTTACATTGCCAAGAACATCGTAGCATCAGGAATTGCCACAAAGTGCGAGATTCAGCTGGCATATGCCATCGGCGTTGCTGAACCTGTTTCCGTATTCGTTGATTCCTTCGGAACAGGAAAGATTGCAGATGACGAAATCGTCAAGATCGTAAGGGATAACTTCGACATGCGTCCGGCAGCTATTATCGAGAAGCTGGACCTGAGAAAGCCTATTTACAAGAACCTGGCAGCTTACGGCCACTTCGGCAGAACTACACTGGGAGTCAAGTGGGAAGAGACAGATATGGCAGACACTCTGAGAGAAGCTGCACATCTTTAATAAGAATTCATCACGCTATAACGGCTGACTAACGGCAAAAGAGCAGTTCCTACGGGACTGCTCTTTTGCTGTATTAATGTTGTTACCAGCAAGACATATGGTATACTTATTAATCGAAATAAGTGCATACATGTACGTACAGGGGATTCCTTCCTCAGAGGCGGGAACTCCGGAAATGGAGCAGGTTTGAAGAATTTCAATTGCGATATATGTATAATCGGAGCAGGTGCGTCCGGAATGACTGCTGCCATTCAGGCAAAGAGGGCAAACAGAGATGCCAGAGTGCTGGTTCTTGAGAAGAACAGCATTCCGGGAAGGAAGCTGAGGGCAACGGGAAACGGCAGATGCAATCTGACCAACAGCAATGCAAGAGAGTATCTGAAGTCTTTGAGATTTCTGAGTGATATGGGAATCGCAGTCAGGGAGTATCCGGAAGGATACATTTATCCATATTCAGAATCTGCTGCTGACGTAGCAGAGGTTCTTAAGAACAGGATGGATGACCTGGGGGTGGAGCTGCTGCTGGACACCAGAGTTACCGGGGCTTCAACCAGTGGCAGCAACAAGGTAATTGAAGCAGAATCTGCAGAACTGGGGAAGATCTGCGTGAATGCACAGGTGCTGATTATCTCTGCCGGCGGGAAGGCAGGCCCGGCCTTTGGAACAACAGGAGACGGCACGAAAATTGCAGCCGGATTCGGACATAGAATAACGAAGCTGGTCCCAGTTCTTACAGCAGTTGAAGTCAGCGACGAAGGAATAGAAACTCTGGCAGGAATAAGGGCCAGAGGCAGTGTGAAACTGTACAAGAAGGGAAGAAAGATATTTGAAGAGCCGGGAGAAATACAGTTTACAAAAACAGGCCTTTCAGGTATCTGCATTTTCAATATGACCAGACACATGATCTTTGGCGAAGGGGAAACCATCCAGGATTTCGGCATAGGACTGGATCTTTGCCATGATTTTGACATGGACGACTATATTACAGCCGGAGTTGAAGCCATAAGAAACGTAGGTTCCGACGAACCGGCAAGAGACATCCTTCGAACTTTTCTCAAAAAGAACCTGGCCAGCTATGTAATAACCAGAAGCGGCGTGGATCCTGACAAGAGAATTGTTGATCTGTCTGCTCCTGAGCTTTACGCCATCATCGCAGCTACTAACGATTTGAGATTCAAGCCGGAAAAACTGAAGGGCTGGAGAGATGCTCAGTGCACATCCGGGGGCGTCGACAGATTTGAGGTAGACGACGAAACCTGTCAGTCTCTTCTTGTTCCCGGCCTTTATATGACAGGGGAAGTCCTGGACTACGACGGCCCTTGCGGAGGATACAACCTTAATTTTGCATGGCTGACTGGAATGGCTGCCGGTGAGAGTGCAGGCAGGTCTATTAAACATTAGCCAGAGAATAACTGATAAAGAATGAAATATATATACAGAATAAACGAGATCAAAACAGAAATAGATTTTTCCGTAGACGAACTGGCCAGAAAGGCAGAGAAGAAATCAGGCCTGAAACCAGGTGACCTGGGGCCGGAGGAGTCCCCGGGAAGAAAGGGGATTTTCGTAATACGAAGACAATCTGTGGACGCCAGAGACAAAAGCCACATTCACTATGTGTTTGCCCTGGACATAACCACAGACAGCCCCCTCAGGAGATTTGACAGAAAGAAAGTCAGACAGATTACTGGAGAGGGTCTCCCTGATGTGAAGCCGGGAAACGAGAAACTCCGGGAAAGACCAGTCATTGCAGGTTTCGGACCTTGCGGGATATTCTGCGCCCTCAGGCTTGCCCGGGCCGGATATAAGCCTGTCGTCATAGAGCGGGGATCTGCAATGGATAAAAGAATTGCCGATGTGGGAGCTTTCCACAGAGAAGGCTGCCTCGATCCCGAATCCAATGTTTTATTTGGCGAGGGAGGAGCAGGAACCTTCTCTGATGGAAAACTGAACAGCGGAATCAGTGACGGTCACGTGCGTCAGGTCCTTGAAACCTTCAGAGACGCAGGTGCGGATCCGGACATTACATACCGCAACAAGCCTCATATTGGAACAGATGTGCTCAGAAAGGTTGTAGTAAATCTCAGGAAAAAAATTATTTCACTGGGCGGAGAGATCCGGTTTGACACCAGGCTTACGGATATTGTAGCGGAGAATGGCCGGCTTTCGGCAGTCAAAGTTCAAAACAAAGAAGGCGAAACTCTTGAAATACCTGCCACCGTTCTTGTTCTGGCCATAGGTCACAGTGCAAGGGATACTTTCAAGATGGCCAGAGACCGGGGACTTCCAATGGAACAGAAACCTTTTTCCATAGGAGTAAGAATGGAACATCCCCAGGAGATGATTGACCGCTCCCAGTATGGAGAAGAAAGGAGACTTCCGCCGGCAGATTACAAGCTGAGTTATAAAGCTTCCAATGGCAGGGGGGTCTATTCTTTCTGCATGTGCCCGGGAGGGCAGGTTATTCCCTGCGCTTCTGAGCCTGGAATGCTCTGTGTAAACGGAATGAGCAACAGGAAAAGAGACAGCGGCACTGCCAACAGCGGAATCTTGTGCGACGTCAGGACCGAAGACTTCGGTTCAGATGATGTGCTGGCAGGTGTGGAATTTCAGAGAAAATATGAGAGGCTGTGTTTTCAGAACGGAGGAGGCAATTACAAGCCTCCGAAATCCACTATGAAGGAATTTCTGGAGAACACTGGAGCTGGATCTGTGGTCATAAACACCCTTCCGGAATTCGCTGCTGACGCAATACGGGAAGCAGTTCCTTTTTTTGCAAAGAAGATAAAAGGCTATGACAGGGATGACGGAGTGGTAACTGCGGTGGAGACCAGGAGCTCTTCGCCAGTAAGAATTCTTAGAGATAAATCTATGGAAAGCCAGGTGGGAGGGATTTATCCTGCTGGTGAAGGAGCTGGCTATGCCGGCGGAATTACATCTGCCGCATGTGACGGCATCAAGGTAGCAGAGAAAATAATTGCCAGATATCATCTGGTTACAAATAAAGAGGCTTGAAAAGAAAAATAGCAGGTTTTGTGACGATAAGAACATAGTAACGTCACAGTATTGAAAAAAAGCGGGTTCGGCTTTGAATATAATAGGTCACTGTTGAGTGTGAGTATATGAATCTTTACAGGAAAGGACGGCAAAGATATGTGTACAGCAATTGATTATCAAAGCGGAAAGAATTACTTTGGAAGAAACCTGGATCTGGAAGTAACTTTCGGACAGCATCCTGTTATCACTCCTTCCGATTATCCATTTGAGTTCAGAAAGATGGGAAAGATTGACCACCACCCGGCAATGATTGGAATGGGTATAGTTGCTGGCGGTTTCCCTCTTTATTTCGAGGCTGCAAATGACAAGGGCATTGGCGTTGCCGGTCTTAACTTTCAGGGGAACGCATTCTATCACCAGTGCATGGAAGAAAAAGATAATATTG
This sequence comes from Allobaileyella intestinalis, assembly GCF_009695865.1. GTDB lineage: Bacteria > Bacillota > Clostridia > Peptostreptococcales > Anaerovoracaceae > Allobaileyella > Allobaileyella intestinalis. The sequence continues at coordinate 162,414 of NZ_VUNB01000001.1, forward strand.
CTTCTTTCGAGGTTGTTCCGTGGATTCTGTGCAATTGTTCTACCATGGATCAGGTAAGGGAACTGGCAGGGAAGATGAACGTAGTGGATATAGATTTCAGCCCGGACATGCCGTCCTCCACACTTCACTGGATGGTTTCAGATGGAAATGAATCCCTGGTTCTGGAGTCTGTGAAGGATGGACTGAAAATATATGAAAACCCTGTAGGAGTTATGACAAACAACCCTGAATTTGACAAGCAGCTGTTCAACCTGAATAACTACAGAAAGCTTTCGGCTGCAGATCCTGAGAACACATTTGGAAAAGGCGTGGAGCTGGACAAGTACAGCAGGGGCATGGGAACAGATGGAATGCCTGGGGGACTGTCCTCTCAGGAGCGCTTTGTAAAGTGCACCTTCACGAAGATGAATGTCCTTCCGGCTGAAGATGAGGCATCAGCCGTTGGACAGTTTTTCCACATTCTCCATTCTGTAGAACAGCAGAAGGGATGTTGTCAGGTAGCACCGGGAAAGTATGAATATACTATTTATTCAAGCTGCATCAATCTGGATGACATGATTTATTACTATACTACTTATGATAACAACCAGATCACCGGCGTAAGGATGAAAGACTTCGATACTTCCGGAACAGAGCTGGTAGAGGTTCCAATTGTAGATTCACAGCAGATTGCCTTCACTACAAAGACCATAAATGAGTAGAATCAGACATAGCCGGGAAGTCGTTATGTAGCTGCTATGTAATAAGAAATTAAAAAGCAGACCGCCTGTGGCAGGAAGGATTATATCCTGCAACGGAGGTCTGCTTTTGATTATGGAATCATCAGAAGCCCAGGCAGTCTGCCATAGAGTAGCTGCCTGGTTTCTGTTTAAGGAGGAAGGCTGCTGCGTCAACAGCGCCTGACGCAAAGCACTTCCAGTTTTCGGCTCTGTGGGTCAGCTCCAGTCTTTCGCCGGTTCCAATGAAAAATACGGTGTGGGTTGTTGAAATGTCTCCGCCTCTGATGGAATGGAAAGCGATGTTTCCGTCTTTTCTAGGGCAGCGGCCCTCCCGTCCATACTCCGCATCTTCGAAAACATCTTTTCCAAGAGCATCGCCGATGACTTCACCGATCTCCTTGGCCGTTCCGCTTGGAGAATCCAGCTTCTTTCTGTCGTGAAGGTCCAGAATTTCAATATCCGTTTCCTCGCCGATTGACTTAGTGGTCATCTCAACCAGCTTATAAAGGAGATTAACCAGTTTCGAAGTGTTTCCAGCCTGCATTACTGGTATATCTTCTCCTGCCTGGTCAAACATGGCTCTCTGTTCAGGGGAGAATCCTGTGGTCCCGCAGACGAGGGCTTTCTTGTGGGCTCTTGCTGCAGCCAGAACCTCCATGGAGACCTCCACCATAGAGAAGTCGATGATCACGTCACAAAGGTCGATGCATTCCTCAATGTTGTCATATACCGGAGCACCTACTTCCTTGCCAATACCTGCGGCTATTCCTGTGTCAGTACCGATGTAGTCTCTTCCTTTCGGACCCAGACTTCCGACAATCTGGATGTCTTCCTTCTGAGATGCTACCAGAGTTATGAGTTTGCCCATCTTGCCCTTAGGAGCAACGATCAATAGTTTCATTTTCATTCTCCTCCATGTTGATTATAAGCTGCGGGAATAATATACAATAAAAGGCTGAGGGCCGTTAAGGGCCTCCAGCCGTAAAGTCACAGGGATTACTCTCTCTCGAAGTTCAGGACGATGCTGTCGTCTCTTGGAATGAGGCGGCGTGTCTTTACGCCGGCTGTTGCCAGCATTCTTTTTGAAGCCAGAGTCGCCTTCTCGTGTGAGTACTTGTCGTCAAGGTAAATAACTTCTTTAATACCTGACTGAATGATTGCTTTCGCACATTCGTTGCAAGGAAAAAGAACAACGTAGAGCCTTGCTCCACGCAGAGACTTGCCACCTGAGTTTAATATGGCGTTCAGCTCTGCGTGCACAACATATGCGTATTTAGTGTCTTCTCCAATCCTTGACCAGGAAAATTCGTCGTCAGAACAGCCCACAGGAAAACCGTTGTATCCTGTTGAAAGAATTACGTTATTGTCATCAACAATGCAGGCGCCAACCTGTGTGCTGGGATCTTTGCTCCTCTTTGCTGCCAGAAGGGCAACACCCATGAAATATTCGTCCCAGGAAATATAGTCTGTTCTTTTCATATTTCTTCCTCTGTTGATTCATAATTTAAATTGAAAATTTGCACAGGTCTCACATCTTCAGACCGTGTTTATTCTATAATACACATGGTGGTTTTTCAAGAACCGGGTTTTGTTGTATAATCAAGGGATATTTTTTTTATTAGGAGAGACTGGCATTTATGAGTAGTAATGCAGAAAAACATAATATGACCAGCCGGGATGCCGGTGGAATCAAATATGCAATTGCCGGACTGCTGATACTTTTCTTTGTACTCTGTTTTACATATCAGGGTACAGTGGAATCCTACGGCGCTCAGGAAGGATATGCGCTGAAGGTCTACGACTACAAGGCGGTGGTTAACAAGAATCACAGCTATGATATTACTCAGAAACTTACAGTAAGCGTTCCGGCCGATATGAAGACTATTACCTTTTATATTCCGAAGGGCAATTATTCGATATCGGATATCAAGGTTGACGGAGGAAAGGCTGTAGCTTCTGTGAAAGATAACGACATGGAAGTAACAGCAAATGTTCCCCCCTCTGCCTCGGGAAAAGATCATACTTTTACCCTGAAATACAAGATTTCCGCATATCAGGACAATATTGGAGCCTATGACAGGATGTACTTCGATCCCCTTTCGGCGGCCTGGAAGGTGCCTATCGGAAGAGTAAACATCACTGTTTATCTTCCAGAGGACTTCCCGGATGAGGACCTGAACATGTTCGCAGGACAATTCGGCACTCAGGATGCTACAAACAAGGCTTCTTTCAGTGTAAGTGATCACGTGGTTCACATCACTGCCGACAAGGTGCCGGCAAACTTTGGAATAACTCTGAAGGCTCAGCTGCCAGACGGATACTGGAAAGGCGCCATCAACTATAACTGGGGAGAGGAAATGGCCGGTGTCATCTTTGCGGTTATTCTGATCATGACTCTCCTTCTGTGGCTGATCGGCGGAAGAGATCCGAGGATGAAGCATACGAGAAAGTTCTATCCTCCAAAGGGAATGCTTCCTATGGAAACCAGCTATCTGGATAACGGCCATTTCAAGACGAAGGATATGATCACCCTGCTCATTTACATGGGCATAAGAGGATATCTGCGAATACAGGAATATGCGCCTAAGAAATACAGGCTGGTCAAACTGAAGGAACCTCCAGTTCAGGAAGAAAAGTATGTGCGGAACGCGTTCAATACTGTGTTCAGAGATGTTTATCAGGGAAGAGCGGTGGAGATGAGTGACCTGGGGCCACGTCTCAAGGACACATTTGTCCAGATGCAGTTTGATGTTTCCAGCGGATATACCAGCAAAGATATGAGGCCGTGCACAATCCTTTCAAAGGTATTCCGCCTGATTGCAACCATAATGCTGAGTCTGGGAGTGGCATCAATTCCAACTCTGTCCAACATGTACATAGATACTGAGATGAAGTATATGATGCCAGTTGCAACTCTGATTCTGTCCTTTGTATCCATAATTGCAACCTGCTGGGTTTTTGACAACAGAAGAGAATATGATACGAATGAATACAGAGTGAAGATGGGAGCATCACTGATATTTTTCGGAGCTGTTGTTGTGTACGGCTGCGTTCAGATGTGGAGCCGGTTCAGCGCAGTAGTGGTTCCAGTTATCATTATTGTGGTTTCGTTTATCTGCCTGTGGCTCACAGTGATAATGAAGGCCAGGGCCAGAGGAAATGCTGCGGCAAACAACAGAGTGGACGGGCTCAGAAGGTTCATAGCAACGGCCAAGGAGAAGGAGATCACCTCTATTCTCAGGGATAATCCTTATTACTATTACCAGATTCTTCCATACGCCTTCCAGTTCTCTCAGATGGAGAAGTGGGCAAAGAAGTTTCAGTACATGGGCATTCAGCCTCCAAGCTGGTATGAATTTCAGCTTTCAGGTCACGCCCAGACAGATAAGATGAAGAAGAAGGGGACAGTGGCCTTTGCCTTCTCGCTGATTACATTCGCCAGGACCTTTGCCAGCGAATATGATGGGATGATCAACAGAGAAAGACTGAAATTCAGGCAGGGCCGCTTCTGACCAGGTAGAGAACCACAGGCTGTTAAATCAGAACTTAATTCAGAAATTTTAAATATTCAAATAATAAAATAATCAGAGATTCAGAAGAGATCAGAGAGGAAGAGAACATTAATGAGTGAAAAACAGAAGATAATCAACATTGCGGTAATTGCCCACGTAGATGCAGGCAAGTCAACACTGGTGGACGCACTCCTTGCCCAGTCCCATGTGTTCAGAGACAACGAGAAAGTGGTTGACTGCGTCATGGACAGCGATGCCATAGAGAGAGAACGCGGAATAACCATCTATTCAAAAAACTGTTCCATTATGTATAAGGACTACAAAATCAACATTGTGGACACCCCAGGCCATGCAGACTTCAGCTCCGAGGTTGAGCGTATCATGAAGACTGTTGATACGGTAATCCTTCTTGTAGACTCCAGCGAGGGACCGATGCCTCAGACAAGATTCGTGTTGAATAAGTCACTGGAGCAGGGACTGAATCCTATTCTCTTCATAAACAAGATTGACAAGAAGGACGCAAGAATCGATGAGGTAGTAGATGAGGTATATGAGCTGTTCATGGATCTGGACGCAAACGACGAACAGCTGGACTTCCCTATTCTGTACGGTATTGCCAGACAGGGTATTGCTGTAAGAGAGCCTGAGGACGCAGCAAGTGTTACTGTTACTGACGGGGAAAATAAGATCAAGAAGAGCCCGAAGGGTTACGGGGACCTGAATATTGAGCCCCTTCTCGAGACCATCGTTAACCACTGCGATCCATACCCTGACAAGAGAGAGGAACCACTTCAGCTTCAGATCTGCTCTCTGGCATATGATGACTACATCGGCCGTCTTGGTATCGGCAGGATTACCAGAGGTACTCTCAAGGAGGCTCAGCAGGTATCAGTGTGCAAGGCCGACGGTTCTGTTTCAAAGAACAAAATCAATCAGGTCTTCGTATACAGGGGACTTCAGAGAATGCCTGTTCAGGAAGCAGAATGCGGAGATATTGTAGTGGTTTCAGGTATTTCCGACATTTCCATTGGAGAGACTATCTGCGACGTTAACAACCCTGAATCCCTGGGTGAGATTCAGATTGAGGAGCCTACACTTTCCATGAACTTCATGGTAAACGGATCTCCATTTGCCGGAAAGGTGGGCAAATACGTGACCAGCCGCCACATTAAGGAAAGACTTGAGAAGGAGCTGGAAGTAAACGTAGGTCTCATTGTAGAACCAACAGATTCAACTGACTGTTTCAAGGTAAGCGGAAGAGGAGAGCTCCATCTTTCCATTCTCATTGAGAACATGAGAAGAGAAGGCTATGAGCTGGCCGTTTCGAAGCCTGAGGTTGTAATAAAGAGAGATGAACAGGGCAGAAAGCTGGAGCCTGTTGAAGAGGTAGTTATCAGTGTTCCTGATGAATATGCCGGTACGGTTATCTCCAAGCTGAACATCCGTAAGGGAATGATGCGGCAGATGATGAGCGAGGGAAACGGTTATTCAAGAATTGAATACGTAGCTCCTACAAGAGGTCTGATGGGCTACAGATCCGAGTTCATTAACGATACTCACGGAGAGGGTACAATGGTCCGCCGCTTTGAAGGTTTCGATGAGTGGAAGGGAGAGATCCCTCAGAGGACAAACGGCGTTGCCATCGCCCAGGAAGAGGGCTCATGCACACCTTATGCTATTTTCAACATCCAGGAGAGAGTTCAGATGTTCGTTGAACCTGGCACAAAGGTTTATGAAGGAATGATCGTAGGCATGAACTCCAGAGGCGATGACATGGTTGTTAACCCTTGCAAGGCTAAGAGAGTCAGCAACATGAGAGCAGCCGGCAGTGATGATACCATTAAGCTCACACCTCCAAGAAGATTCTCACTGGAAGAAGCTCTTGAATTTATTAATGACGATGAACTGGTAGAGGTTACTCCAGACGACATCAGACTGAGGAAAAAGCTGCTCCACGAACTGGAGAGAAGAAGATCCGGAAGATAGGTTTCAGGAAACTGACATTGAAATACTCAGGCCTGAACAATTGATATTGGAAGCTGTGCAGACTTTGTACAGCTTCTTATTTTATATGATATACAATGCACGGCCTAATTGTTTGTTTACTATTAACAATATTTGTGAAATAATAGCATAGTTAGATATTTCTTGATGGGGTGAGAAAATGGGAAGAATAAAACAGTTTAAGAAAGTACTGATCGCCAACAGAGGTGAAATCGCCATAAGGATTATCAGAGCCTGCAAGGAACTGGGAATCAGGACTATTGCGATCTACTCTGAGGAAGACAAGAACGCCCTCTTCCGCACAAAGGCAGATGAAGCCTATGAGATAGGAGAGGGAAAGAGTCCGATAGATGTGTACCTGGACATTCCCGGGATTATAGAACTGGCGAAGTCCAAGGGAGCGGATGCCATTCATCCGGGTTATGGATTCCTTTCAGAGAATCCTGACTTTGCTCAGGCCTGTGAAGATGCGGGTATAGAGTTCATCGGGCCTACCCACGATATGATGAACAGCCTGGGAGACAAGATCCAGTCCAAGCTGGTGGCAGAGAGCGTCGGGGTACCTACTATTCCTGGTGTAGATGCTGCTATCAGGTCGGAAGAAGAAGCTGTGGAGTTTGCCGAGAAAGCAGGTTATCCTGTTATGCTGAAGGCTGCTGCAGGTGGCGGCGGCCGGGGAATGCGAATTGTCAGAACAGAGGAAGAGCTGATTCCTCAGTTCAGAAGCGCAAGAAGCGAGGCGGCAAAGGCTTTCGGAAACGACGATATTTTTATTGAAAAATATCTGGAAGAGCCTAAGCATATTGAGGTTCAGGTACTGGGAGACAAGTACGGCAACGTAGTTCATCTCTATGACAGAGACTGTTCTGTCCAGAGAAGACACCAGAAGGTTATCGAATTTACACCGGCCCTGTGCATTACTGATGAGCAGAGGAAGTCTGTCTGTGAAGACGCTCTGAAGATTGCCAGAGCTGTGAACTACAGAAGTGCAGGTACGGTTGAGTTCCTTTTCGACAAAGAAGGAAATCACTATTTCATCGAAATGAACACCCGTGTTCAGGTTGAGCATACGGTTACAGAGCTGGTAACAGGGGTGGATATTGTACAGGATACAATACTGATTGCAGAGGGATATGCTCTTGATTCAGACAAGATCGGCATTAAGAGCCAGAGCGATATTCCGCTGAACGGATACGCTATTCAGTGCCGTGTAACTACAGAGGATCCGGCCAATAATTTTGCACCTGACACAGGAACTATTTCTATGTACAGAAGTGCCGGCGGATTCGGAATTCGTCTGGACGGAGGAAACGGATTTACAGGTTCCGTAATTTCACCATATTACGACAGCTTGCTGGTAAAGGTATGTTCCCATGCCAGAACTTTTGATGATACCATCAACAAGGCCATGAGAGCACTGAGAGAGATGAAGATCGAGGGCGTGAAGACCAATATCGGTTTCCTCCTCAACGTTCTCAACCATCCTGAATTCAGAGAGGGCAAGTGCAACACGGGATTCATTGCAGATAATCCTGATCTGATGAACATCAGAAAGGTTACGAACAGGGAGGTTCAGCTCCTTGATTTCCTTGGCAACAAGATTGTAAATGAGACTCACGGAGAAAGAAAGGACTTCAATGTGCCTGTAGTTCCAAAGGTGGACACCGACAAGATCGGAACACTCCACGGAACGAAACAGCTTTTTGAGGAAAAAGGCGCAAAGGCAGTGGCTGACTGGGCTCTGGATCAGAAGAAGCTGCTCCTTACAGATACATCGCTGAGAGACGCTCACCAGTCCCTGTTCGCTACAAGAGTCAGAACCAAGGACATGGAGAAGATTGCTCCGGCCATGGCATATTATGGAAATGATATGTTCTCATATGAGATGTGGGGCGGTGCAACCTTCGATGTGGCTTACAGGTTCCTGGGAGAGAATCCTTGGGAGAGATTGGAAACACTGAGAAAACAGATTCCGAATGTGCTGTTCCAGATGCTTCTCAGAGGAGCTAATGCAGTTGGATACAAGAACTATCCGGACAACACTATAAGGAAGTTCGTAAAGGAATCAGCCAAGGCTGGTGTAGATGTATTCAGGATTTTTGACTCTCTGAACTGGGTAAAGGGCATGGAGATTGCCTTGGATGAGACCTTGAATCAGGGCATGATTGCAGAAGCATGTATGTGCTATTCAGGAGATATTCTTGATGAGAGCAGAGAGAAGTACAACCTGGATTACTATGTGAGAATGGCAAAAGAACTGGAGCGCCGCGGAACGCATATTATCGGAATAAAAGATATGTCCGGACTTCTTAAGCCAATGGCTGCATATAAGCTGGTCAAGGCTCTGAAGAATGAGGTGGCTGTTCCTATTCATCTCCACACTCATGACACATCAGGAAATGGTGTGGCAACAGTGCTGATGGCAGCAGAGGCAGGACTGGATATTGCAGATGCAGCCTTCAACAGCATGTCCGGACTGACTTCCCAGCCTGCACTCAACTCTATTGTAGCTGCTCTTAAGAACAGTGACAGAGATACAGGAATGGATGAGGACGGACTCCAGAAGATTTCAGATTACTGGACTGATGTAAGACCTGTTTACAGCCAGTTCGAGTCTGATCTGAAGTCAACTTCAGCTGAGATCTATAAGCTGGAGATTCCGGGAGGACAGTACTCCAACCTTAAGCCTCAGGTAGAGAGCTTTGGTATCGGCCACAAGTTCGATGAGGTAAAAGAAATGTACGTCAAGGTCAACCAGATGCTGGGAGATATTATCAAGGTAACACCTTCATCAAAGGTAGTTGGAGACCTGGCTATTTTCATGGTACAGAACGACCTTACTCCGGATAATATCGTAGAAAAAGGCGTTGACTTCGATTTCCCTGATTCTGCCGTTTCATACTTTGAAGGAATGATCGGTCAGCCTGAGGGCGGATTCCCAGAGGATCTCCAGAAGGTTGTTCTCAAGGGAAGAAAGCCGATTACTTGCAGGCCGGGAGAGCTTCTGGAGCCTGAAGACTTTGACAAAATCAAGAAGCATCTTGTAAATGATCTGAAACTTGAGGGAACAGATCAGGAGCAGCTCAGCTATGCCATCTATCCTAAGGTGTTTGAGGATTACGTCAAGAATATCAGGGAGAAGGGAGATTTCAGAAACATGGGAAGCGACGTATTCTTCCATGGAATCTCTCAGGGCCAGACTGCAGAAATCACTCTTAAGAAGGGTCAGACTATGGTTGTCACCCTTGAGGATATCAGCAAGCCTGATGAAGCTGGAAACAGAGACCTGGCCTTCAGCGTAAACGGATACAGGAGAGTTGTGAGCGTAAAAGACAAGCAGGCTCTGGTAAAATCTGTTATGTCAGGTTCTACAATCCATTATGCAAGCGCCGACGATCCTAACGAGATTGGTGCAAATATTCCGGGCAACATCCTTAAGGTTCTGGTAGAATCTGGTGACAAGGTGAAGAAAGGAGAGCCTGTAGCAATAATTGAGGCCATGAAGATGGAAACAAATGTTATTGCTCCTAGGGACGGAGAAATTGAGAAGGTATATATCAAGGCTGGAGAGCAGGTAAAGGCAGGACAGCTTGTTGCCATTCTCAAATCCGAGGACGAATAAGGATTTAAGAAAATCTTGAGACAGGAGCCGAAAAGGATTCTCGTGCACTGATCTGGAAAGGATTAATGCATAAGGTGACTTCTGGCTCTGAGGGCTTCCTTCAATTCACTGACGGAAAAGGTTTAAAAGCACTTCTTTTCGGAAACATTCTGGAAAGAGGTGCTTTTGTAGTGAAAAAATTTTTTACCGAACTGATGAAACTGTACCGTTGACATAATGTATCTAATTAGATATAATCCGTCCATCAGGAGGTGAATTATGTTAGAGGATTCCTATATACTGATTTCCACTCACCGTATTGTGAAAGATCTTGACCGTCAGACCACAACCATCAGCGGAAGGTATGGCCTGACATTTCAGCAGTTTATGGTCCTGGAGGCTCTTCTCCACAAGGGGGTCATGACCGTTGGTGAGATAAAGGATACTATACTCAGCAGCAACGGCACCATTCCGGTAATTATTAACAATCTTGCGAAACAGGAACTGGTGCAGCGTGACAAGGATCCGGAAGATCATAGAAAGAGTGTTGTCAGGTTGACAGAAAAGGGCAGGAAACTAATTGAAAAGGTCTATCCTGAGAACGAAAAGATGTACACAGAGAAATTTGATGTATGGTCAGCAGAAGAGAAGAAGGAACTGATAAGGCTGCTGTCGAAATATCATAAAAGGCTTCGGGCCGGAGAGGAATAAAAAATGCTTAGAGAAGTTGAAAAACAGGTGCAGGGATTCAGAACACAGGACGGTGCAGGTGTCAGCCTGGTACGGGTCCTGGGAAATCAGACAACGGATGATTACGATCCATTTCTGATGCTGGATGCCTTTGATTCCACAAATCCACAAGATTACACAGCAGGTTTTCCTATGCATCCTCACAGGGGAATTGAAACGGTAACATTCCTGTCTAAGGGAACTATCGTCCACGAAGACCATCTGGGAACTAAAGCTGCCATTCACGATGGTGAAGCTCAGTGGCTTACTGCCGGATCGGGCGCTTACCATTCAGAGATGCCGCAGCCGGCAGAGAGAATGCTGGGTATACAGCTGTGGCTGAACATTCCCGCAAAGTATAAGATGACAGCAGAGCCATTTTATCATGGTATAATCAACAGCGAGATTCAGGAGTTTCCTCTGGAAGGAGGAAAACTCAGGCTTGTTGCAGGAAATTACCAAGGACAGGCTGGCATTCAGGGCAAGTATCTGCCTCTGGATTTCTATGATATTCTGCTGGATGCCCACGGTTCTGTAACTCTTGATGTATCTGGTGAAAACAAGTCCGCCATGGTGTTTACCCTGGAAGGCGGGGCTAAGGTCAGCGGAACAGAGGTTCCGGCCAAGACTGCAGCGAAGCTTGGAAACGGCGATACCGTAACTATTGAAGCTGGTGATCAGCCTGTAGAAATCTTGTTCATGTGTTCTGATCGCCTGGGTGAGCCGGTGGCATGGTATGGTCCCATAGTCATGAACACTGGTGACGAACTTATTCAGGCAGTAGACGAAATAGAAAACCACACTTTTATCAAGCATGCTGCGAAATACGAAAACCAGTTTTCCTCAAGTGACATGCAGAACAAGGAGAAGGACCTGGTGAAGATTGTTTTCGAAGAGAATGCCAGCAGAAGCGCTGCTTACAAAGATGGCAAGCTTATTGGCGAATGTGAATTCAGCCCTTTAGATGGAAAATGGATCATTTCCCACACCGGGGTTCGTCCGGGCCACGAAGGACAGGGAATTGCCAGAAAGCTGGTGGAATGTGTAATTAAGGAAGCTCGTTCCAGACAGGTAAAAATCCTGCCGATTTGCTCTTATGCAAAGAAGATGATGGAAGGTAAAGAAGAATACAAAGATCTTTTGACCACGGGAGAATAAGAAAATGATTTCAGTAGAAGAAGCAATCAGGGAGAGACATTCAGTCAGGCAATATGAGGACAGACCCATTCCCGCTGAGATAATACAAAGGTTGAAGGAAGAAATTGACAAAGTAAACGTTAAAGGAGATCTTAATATTCAACTGGTAACTGATGAACCAAAGGCCTTTTCAGGTGGCCTGGCCCATTACGGGAAATTTTCTGGTGTATCCAACTACTTTGTGCTGGCGGGAAAGCCGGGATCTGACCTCCATGAACGGTGCGGGTTTTACGGTGAACATCTGGTGCTTTTATGCCAGAGACTTGGCTTGAATACCTGCTGGGTAGGACTGACATTTAAAAAAATACCTTCAGCTTTCAAGCTGAGGGCAGGGGAAAAGCTGGTAATCCTCATTCCTGTAGGCTTTGGTGTAACTCAGGGAAATCAGCATAAATCAAAGAACATTGAAAAGGTCAGCAATCTCCGGACAGACAGTCCGGAATGGTTCAGGAAGGGTGTTAATGCAGCTCTTCTTGCCCCTACTGCAGTTAACCAGCAGAAGTTCTTTTTCAAACTTGAGAATGACAGGGTGAAGACCAGGGCAGGAGCAGGGTTCTTTTCAAAAGTAGACCTGGGAATAGCGGAATATCATTTTGAAGCTGCGTCGGGAAAGAAAATCACAGGGTATAGCCTTTGAGAAGGTTTTCCACCCGGCGGCAAACTTCCTTTTCCAGTTCATCACCTTCCGGCACTGTGTCGGGCCACAAGAACTGAGACACGAAATAAAGGCCTATCAGGGAATCTGCAATTTCCGACGGGTTTATGTCTTTGCTGAGAGCGCCTTTTTCCTGACCCCGCTGGATAACCTTCACCAGTATCCGGGACATTTTCCTGCCAGTATCGTAGAGTCCGCTGTCTGCCCGGGCGTTCATGTAACGCCTGCAAAGATGCAATGACCGTAAAACAAACGGCCGTTGCGTCAATTCTTTTTCCGGTCGAACACGCCGACCCACAGGAACATCACAACTGAGAGAAGGATGGCGGCCTGATATGATGTGCCGTCACCGGACACCGCGCCAAAGCCCGCCTGGATCGCTGTTATTATCGTAGGCGCCGTGAACTGGGCGATATACAGGGCGATGGACAGTGCCGGGATCACGGTGGTCGCGGCATTGGCTCCGGCCTTTGCGGAGGCCGTGGATATGAAATAAGGCACGCCGATACCGTTTGCCGCGCCGACCATGAATGAACCGATCAGAGTCAGCAGCAGTCCGCCGGCCGACTGGAGAGCGATATATCCCAGGATGAAAAGCACGGGAGCCATATATTTGGAATTGTTACCCATTGCGGTTTTGCATTTTGGGAAAAGAAGGCCGCCGATGAAGCCGAAGATGTCCATCCCGGCCATGATGACCGGCACGAGGGAGCTTGAAACGACGCCGCTCTTGCTGACCTCCATGGCGAAGTTGGAAGGATAGTTGAAGAAGTTCACCATCAGCAGGAACATCCCCACTATCCACGGGTAATAGCCGGCGAAAATATTTTCATGCTTTTTCTTGCTGCTCGTCTTCTGCTGGAAAATGCGCTCGTTCGGCATCCACAGGAGGACGAGCACGATACTGATCAGGCCGAGGAGGTAAACGAGGAAGCTGAGCCTCCAGCTGACCATCGCCAGGAATCCGGCGATCAGCGTGGCCACCACGCCGCCCATCATGTTCATGGCAGAAGAGTATCCCATGAGGGTGTCCTGCTTGTCACGAGTGAAGTAGTAGGTGATCAGCCCCGTGGACATAGGCATGATGATTCCCACGCCAACGCCCACCAGAGCACGGCAGATCAGCAGGAGATATATGTTAGAGCAGAGGCCCGCAGCACATCCGAATACAACGTAAAAAATAAGGCCTGTCAAAGTCAGGGTACGGCCCTTGAACAGGGCGCACAGCTTTCCGAAAAACAGGTTTGTGATCGCTATGAACAGCGCGGGCATGCTGATGATGAGCTGGATGAGGATGACCGGCTCGCCGCTGAAATGCTGCTGGATAACATCCAGCGCGGGAGCGACGGCGGCGCCCGCCATTACTGTCAGGAGTGATAACGATAGAATTGCCAGCATCAACCGCCAGCGTCTGTGATCTTGAATAAACATTTTTCACCTTCATAAAACAGAAAAAAGCGCAAGTCCCCGTTTGGACTTACGCTTTCGCAACACAACTTTCTGAAGCTTATCACTTAAAATTATAAAAAGTCAATAATTTTTTCCTGATGATTTTAGAGTATCACCTTCTGGAAATCCATGCAGTGAGAATAAACAACATATATAACAGCATATAACAGTTGACGACTGTTATATGCTGTTATATACTGTTTACACAATAAAGGAGCTGTGAATATGCATATTCTTATTAATCACTCATCCATGGTCCCAATTTATGAGCAGGTTGCGGATCAGGTCAAAAAAAATATCATTTCCGGGGAGCTGAAGGAAGGGCAGGTTCTTCCCTCTGTAAGGGCGCTGTCCAGCCAGCTCAGGATTAGTGCCCTAACCGTAAAAAAGTCATACGACCGCCTGGAGGACGAAGGTTTTGTGGTCACCGTACAGGGAAAGGGGACTTACGTTTCAACAGGTGATCTGTCTTTTGCTGAAGAAGCCAGGCGAAGAGCCGTTGAGGATGATTTCAAAAAAGCTGTGGACAAAGCCACCGCAGCGGGGATGAGGCCGGAGGAAATCCTGGAGATAGTAAAAATCATGCTGGAGGTATGAATATGATCAAAATAGAACAGCTTGTGAAATGCTACGGGGATTTCAGGCTGGATGTTTCAATGGAGGTGCCAGATGGCCGTGTTACAGGCCTGATCGGAAAAAACGGAGCCGGAAAGAGCACTGTCATCAAGGCCATACTGGGACTTATCAGACCTGATGATGGCAGGGTTAAGGTTATGGGCGTGGAATCTTCAGACATGAGTCCTGTAGTGCGAACCAGACTGGGTGTTGCCCTTTCAGATTCAGGGTTTTATTCCGGACTGTCGGTATCTGACATCGGTAAAATATTGAAAAAATCTTACAGAGATTTTGACGAGCAGTGGTTTCTGGCGGCATGCCGGGATCAGGGCCTGCCTGTGAACAAAGTCATCAAGACCTTTTCCACAGGGATGAAAGCAAAGCTCCGCGTACTGACCGCACTTTCTCACGATGCTGATCTGCTGATACTGGATGAGCCTACCGCCGGTCTTGACGTGGAGGCCAGAAACGAGATATTGGATATTCTCCGGGACTATCTGGCCAGGAACGAGAGAAGAAGCATGCTGATAACATCCCACATCGCCACCGACCTGGAGGGTATCTGCGATGACATATATCTTATCCACCAGGGGCGGATCATCCTTCACGAGGATACAGACATAATTTTGTCCGACTATGGTGTAATCAAGGCGGATGAAGAAACTTACGAAAAACTGGACAGGCAGTATCTTATCACCACCCGGAAGGAAGGCACCATGTACAAGTGCCTTACAAAAGAAAAGACTTTTTACGCTGAAAACTACCCGGGTCTGATTGTAGAAAAGGGCGGCATAGATGATTTGATTACAATGATGACCGGGAGGTAAATATGAACGGATTGTTTGAAAAAGATCTGAGGCTGATCCTCAGAAGAAAGATGTCGGTTCTTTTTTTATTCATGATATTGATCATCATGGGGCTTTCCATGGACAGTTTATTCCTTACAGGATACGGAACTGCAATTTTCGGGTTCCTGACTATGGGCACCGTGACCTGCGACGAGGCCGACAACGGCTTTTCATTTCTCTTCACCCTTCCGGTTACAAGAAAACAGTATGTGACTGAGAAATTCCTTTTCGCAGGAGCCGGCACTCTGGCAGGCTGGCTGATTTCACTGATGGTCGCAGCAGCCATGAGCTTCATAAGAAACAGGGAAAATGGAATCTTTGACCAGATTCCGGAAAATGCCGCAGTGCTGATGGTCATGCTGGCTGTGATTGCCATCTCTACTTCTGTACAGATGAAGTTCGGTGTGGAAAAAAGCAGAATCGTCCTTCTGATCAGCATGGGCGCTCTGTTTGCTGCCGGAATGGTTGTCTCAAAAGCAGCAGGCACAGGAACCGGAAGGGGTTATCAGACTCAAAGTGGAGGAGGTCCTTCTGATATGGTGATATTTCTCATGATTGCAGTGGCTTCTGCAGTGGCGGTGTTCATTGCTTATCAGTGGGGCGTAAGGATAATGAAGAAAAAAGAATTTTAGCATAACTGAAAAGCCCCGCCGGGGAGATGCCACCTTTTTTGTGTGCAAGCACGTTACAGAACACGCTCAGGCCAGCATCAACGAGCTGTACAGAGATATTAATGACGATTATATCGATGATCAACAGTAACATCTTACATTTCAGCGGATCATGGCAGTCGGTATAAAATTTCCGCTGGCAAGAGGAAAAATGGATTATTAGTACTTTCAATAATACAATTTCGCAAAGTAAAAAATTGCAATTTCCAATCTTGCTCTATTCTGTTGAAGGGTGGAGCGTCCAGTTGCTACAATCAACTTGTCAAAATACTACCGGTTTCTTTTGATGAGTAGAAGGAGAACGATTATGAAGAGAAAAACATCAATTCTCGCATTGGTTGTAGCAATCGTTTTCACGCTGGGAATGTTCAGCAGTGTATTCGCTGCCACACCAAGGTCATCCCAGGATGGAAATGAGCTTAAGGTCGAGAAGGCCACCATGGACTACATGAAGCAGGCGGAGGAAGGAAAGTACAAGACTGTTTCTACAACAACCGTGAAGAAGTGGGTCGACAACGGAGACAAGATGGTCATTATCGATACCATGCCTGCAGACTTTTATGCCGGTCAGCATGAGCCAGGTGCCATCAACGTAACATTCCCGATGACACAGAAGGAAGTTACAAAGGACATGCAGAAGGCTCTGATCAAAGCGGTTGGAAAGAACAAGGACAAGAAGATCGTGGTTTACTGCGGATTCGTTGAGTGCCCGCGTTCCCATTACGCAGCAAAGTACCTGGTAAAGAAGGGCTATAAGAAGGTTTACCGTCAGGCAGGCGGTATCGGCGCATGGATGGATGCAGGATACGAAACAGAGGCATCTCCGGCAGCATAGAGAAGATAAAGAATACAGTGATGCAGAGGAGCTGATGTGGTCGGATCCTCTCTGAATCGCATACTGTAATAAATACCGGCAGACATTTCCGGAAGGGGATGCCTGCCGGTATTTTTGTTGAGATGCGCATGGTCACTTGATGAGAATGTGTTGATCTGATCCCTGAAATACTTCCCAGGATCAGTGATGAAAACGCCATGGCTTTTATTGTAATCAACGAAAAAGGAGACGGCCGAGGCCGTCTCCTGATTGAACTCGTCGAGCTCTTATTCGTAGATCTTGTAGTCTCCGTTCTTCATTGCTCTGTAAGCGCCTGCAGCCAGTGCAGCCATCTCTTCCTCACCAGGGAATCTCATGATTGGGGCAATCTTGTTTACATAAGAGCTGATCTCATTACAGAATCTCTCACTGTAAGCCATTCCGCCTGTGTAAACAATAGCATCAACATCATAGTGAAGAACTGCAGCCATTGCGCCGATGTCCTTAGCCAGCTGATAAGCAATTGCTCTGAATGCTCCCAGGCACTCCTTGTCTCCCTCGTCGAATGCCTTGTTCTCAACTGTACGGAAGTCCTTTGTTCCTGTGTAGGAGAATACGCCGGCTTCGTGTCCGATGATCTTCTTAACCTCAGCCTTTGTCTTTCCAGAGAAGCAAAGGTCAACCAGTGCGTTTGCAGGCAGGTTTCCGCCTCTGTCCATTCCCATGGCACCGTCGTCCTTAACGTTGTTTACGTCAATTACTCTGCCATGCTTGTGAGCACCAACAGATACGCCGCCGCCCAGGTGAACTACGATCAGGTTAAGCTCCTCGTAAGCCTTGCCCAGCTCCTCAGCAGCCTTTCTTGCAACAGCCTTCTGGTTCAGAGGGTGGAAGAAACTCTGTCTCTCCATGCCCTTCAGTCCGGAGTAACGAGCAACATCTTCCAGCTCGTCAACACTTACAGGGTCAACGAAGAATGCAGGAATGCCTACCTTGTCGCCCAGCTCCTTAGCCAGGTAAGAACCCAGGTTAGCAGCATGCTCTCCGTAAGGAGGGTTCAGGATGTCTCTGATTACAGCATCGTTTACCTTGTATGTACCTGATGGAATGTGCTTCAGAAGTCCGCCTCTTCCGCAGATAGCATCAAAGTCCTCCAGCTTGTATCCCTTCTCCTCCAGAGTCTTCAGAATAACATCTCTTCTGAATGGCATCTGGTCAGGAATGCGGGCGTACTTATCCATCTCAGCTGCATCGTGGTCGATACCAACACGCATTACTTCCTTCAGATCCTCGTATACAGCGATTTTTGTGGAAGTTGCGCCTGGATTGATAATAAGAAATCTCATTGCAGTAAATTCTCCTTTCAATGGAAAAAATCTTCTCGTTCTGCGTCGGATGCCCCGATACCGGGGTGGATGTTTTGTCCAGGGAAGTTGACACAGAACCTTTACAATATCGTTAATTATACACTTAATGATTGTAAAAAGTAACAGAAACGGTTAAATCCGGAAAAATGCACGAAATCCAAAAGAATACCGGAGAAGCCTTTTGCCATAAAAGGCCGGTAACGTGATACAATAACAGAGAATTTTTGCCAATCTATAATATAGTAATCAAATGAAAATAACAGGAAAATCAAAGTGAATAAAGATCAAAATACATTAAAAACAAGAAAGACTGCCAAGGGCTTCTTCCAGAAGAATAAGCTCCTTTGGTTAATCGTAGCCCTTTTGGCCGTGATTTTTCTTCTGACCGCTTTCGGCATACCAGGTGGAAAAGGCCGCACTGTAAATGTGAAAAAAGGCTGGGGCACTGTGGAAGTTGCCGGAAATCTTGAGAAACAGGGCATAATAAGAAGTAAAACAGCTTTTGAAGCCCTTGCTGTAGTAACGGGATCAGACCGGAAGTGGAAGTATGGCTCCCACCACATTACAGGCAGGGGGTACATGGGAATAATAAGGGAATTGACCACGGCCCGTCCTGAGGGTATTAAAATCACCATCCCTGAAGGATATCAGGCGAAGCAGATCGGTTCCCTCCTTGAAGAAAAGGGGATATGCACCAGAGAAGCTTTTCTGGATGCCTGCGTTAACCACAGTTTTAACTACCCGTTTCTCAAGGGACTTCCCGTACACCAGCGCATAAGCGGCCTGGAAGGCTATCTTTTTCCAGATACTTACTACTTCAGTAAAAACACTGATCCGGATGTGATAATCAACGGGATGCTGAAACGTTTTGACCAGAAGGTGAATACAAAATCCGTAAAAAGCCGGGCCCAGGCCAGGGGATTGACTCTTGACCAGGTTGTAATCCTGGCATCGATGGTGGAGAGCGAGGCGCGAACAAGATCTGACCGGGACAAGGTGGCTGCCGTGTTCATGAACAGGCTGAAAAATCCTGAGGCCCGCCTGGGAAGCTGCGTTACGGTGGAATACGCCAAGGGAATGAAAAAAACAATCATTTCATATGAGGACACCCAGTTCGATTCCCCGTACAATACATATTTAAATCCGGGGCTTCCTTTTGGCCCCATCTGCTGCCCTGGAATGGACAGCATAAACGCAGTGCTGGACCACAAAGATACAACTTATTACTATTTCCAGTCAGACAAGTATGGAAACCTTCATTTTGCCACTACATATGAAGAACATCTGGCAAATCAGAAGAAGCTTCAGAAAGACTGGAAGACCGGGGAAGGAAAGAAAATATGAGTGCAAAAAAAACAGAACTTCTGGCGCCGGCTGGCGGGGTTCCACAGCTGGTGGCTGCAGTGGAAAATGGAGCGGATGCAGTTTACCTGGGTGGAGATCTGTTCAATGCCCGGATGAACGCCGGGAATTTTTCCATGGACCAGATAAGGAAGGCAGTTCTGTTTGCCCACAAGAGAAATGTGGACATTCACGTAACTATGAATACCCTTCTCAAAGACGATGAACTGGAACCGGCACTGGCCTATGCAGAAAAACTCTATGAGGCCGGTGTGGACGCGCTGATTGTTCAGGATCTGGGACTGGCGGGGATCCTCAGAAAAAATCTTCCTGAAATGGCTCTTCACATGTCTACCCAGGCCACCTGTTCAGATCTGAGAACCGTAAAAGCTGCCATGAATATGGGATATTCCAGAGTGGTTCTTGCCAGAGAACTCAGCTTAGAGGAGATTCGTGAAATCTGTGAGGTTGGGCCGGAAATAGAAGTTTTTGCCCACGGGGCTCTCTGCATATGCTACTCAGGTCAGTGCCAGCTCAGCAGATTTTACGGGGACAGAAGCGGAAACAGAGGCACCTGCGCCCAGCCATGCAGACTGGCCTATCAGACACTGACCAGCCAGGATGGCGATGAAAAAAAGAAGTTCATGGATTATCCCCTGAGTCCAAAAGACCTGTGCCTGGCAGACCACCTGGGAGAACTGGTGGAGGCAGGAGTCACTTCTTTCAAGATAGAAGGCCGGATGAAGTCGCCTGAATACGTTGGCACGGTTACAAGGATATACAGGAAGTATCTGGACAAGGCTCTGGATGGACAGCACTTGAGCCGTGGAATTTCGCCTGAGGACAGAATGGAATTGATGCAGATTTTCAACAGGGGAAACTTCACTGACGCATATCTGAAAGGAACTTCGGGGGAAGAGCTGATGTCCGGAACGATTCCGAAAAACCAGGGCATTTATATTGGCCGGGTTAAGAGAACCGTTCCAGGAAAAAAACTGGTCGAAATAGAGGTAAAAGATTCCCTGGATATCCAGGCACAGAACGGCCGGTCAGAGGGAAATAATCCTGTAACATGGCCGCTTCAGGTGGGAGACGGAATTGAGATCCGCACCAGGGACGGCAAAAGGGCCGGCGGCGTAATAAGCTACTGCCGGCTGCCTGAGTCAGGAAAAAATACAGGTTCACAGGAGAGACTGGTCCGCATAGGAGATATAAAGGACCCGGTGAGAGAAGGAGATTCTGTATACAGAACTTCTTCATCTGAACAGCTTAAGGTAATTGGCAGATCCTTCAAGGACAAGGACCTGGATAGTGGCCGGTATCTCCGCCAGTGTCCCGTAGACATGGTGCTTTCAGAGAAAAATGGAGTGCTGGAGCTGGAAATGATCCACTGCAGAGGAATACGAGCATCTGTTTCTTCTGGTCAGGAGAACTTTGAAAAAGGAAAAGAAGGTGATCTGGCTGCCAGATCCATAAAGGCTTTTGGGAAAACAGGAGGAACACCTTACAAACTGGGGAACTTCACATGCCTTGCCAGCGATGACCTGAAAGTCCCCATGTCCTTGTTGAACGGTCTCAGGAGAGACTGTATCTCTGCTCTTGATAAAGCCTTTGAAGATAAAATGAATGAAAGAGGGTCACAGTTAGAAATTGCCAGGAATTCCAGGAATTTTTCAATAAAATCAAATATTAATCATGAACCTGATGAAGCTCCTGGGACAGCAGAACTGTATTACTGGGACTGGGAGACTTTCTACAGCCATGCAGAAAAAAATACCGGGATGGTGATGGAAAAATACGGCCTTCCCGTAAGACACATAATTCCTGTAAATCTGTGGGAAGAAAACTTCAGCCAGCTGCCGGGAACAGAAGCTGACTGGGGAAATATCATACCGTATATTTCAAACGTTCCAAGGGGTAAAGAGAACCAATTCGTAGAAGATAATATAGAAAGTATCATCGGTCACCTTCGTATAAGAAAAAGCGGAATATACATTGGAACCCTTGGCTGGCTTGATTGTTTTAAGAAAGCGGGAATTACAATTTACGGAGATTACGGACTGAACGCATTTAATGAGGAAGAGGTGTTTTTCCTTAAGGAAATGGGAATGGATGAAGTAGCGCCGGGACTGGAAAATGCCAATCCATCATGGGGTGCATATCCTCTGATGACCATGGAACACCATGCTGAGGGAGAGGGCCTGAGAAGGAAAACCCCTATCAGGTCCAGAAAAACTCCAGATCTCAGAATAATCAGAAGATCACACAGTGACCAGACTCTGATAATACCGGATATAAAAGACATTCAACTTCCGCCGGCAGATGAGCTGGCAGTACCGGGATTTGACTCATTCAGAATTTATATGGCACCCGGCGTAGGGCTTACTGTCTAGGGGAAACTGACAGAGAATAACAGTAATTTTTACAATTCACAAAAGAGACCAGTTGAGTACTTTTTGTTTGAAAAAACGAAACAATTCTGACAGAATAAGGCTGAAGAGATATATAAATTAAGGGAGGGCGGAGATGATCACAACAGATAATCTGATAATCAGAAAGGCATCTTTTGCGGACTGTGATGATTTTGCCAGATGGGAATCCAGGGAAAATGTAATCCAGCACTTCTGCATTGACGGCAAGAGAGACCTGGATGCAGTAATAGACCAGTTCCACAAGGTTACCCACGATAATTCCAGAATGTGGCTGACTATCCTGGACAAAAAAACCAGAAACGCCATCGGAAGAGTGGGAATCACAAGCATTGATGAAATCAACGATTCCATGGATCTGACTATCATTTATATAGCAGATGAATCCATGAGAGGAAAGGGCTTGGGAAGTGAAGCAATTGAGGCCGTATTGGAGCTGGCCTTTACAAGATTTGGAATGCACAGAGTGTCCCTGGATTACTTCCTGGATGATGACATAGGAGCACACCTGTATTCTAAACTGGGATTCAGGAAGGAAGGAATAATGGTCAGAGCCGGGAAGCAGAACGGGCAGTACTACGACCTTCAGCTTATGGCAATCCTGAAGGAAGAGTGGGAGGCCCTTCATCCTGAAAAGGCTGGAAAAACCGTCGAAAACGTCAGCCCCCAGCCAATAGATTATTGATGACCCTGATTAAGCGCCTGCTTGCAGCAGCCGGTAAACCGGTTGTGATTATGAAAGAGAGAGAATAATGTTCACATTTAACCATTTTAATTTCAACGTTAAGGATCTGGAGAAAAGCCTTAAATTCTATAAAGAAGCACTTAGCCTGGAGCCTGTAAAAATCAACGATCAGCCTGATTTCACCCTGGTATATCTGGGTGATGGAAAAACAGGATTCCGCCTTGAGCTGACTTACCTGAAGGACAGGGAAGAAGCCTATGATCTGGGAGAACTGGAATACCACCTTGCCATTACGGCCAGTGATATGAAGGCCGCTCACGATCTTCACGAAAAAATGGGCTGCATTTGCTTCGAAAATCCAGCAATGGGAATTTACTTTATTGAAGATCCGGACGGTTACTGGATAGAGATTGTTCCTGACGGATCATATATGGCGGAGCACACAAAATGAAGCTGACATATATTTACCATAGCGGATTTTTCCTGGAACTGGAAAAAGTAAATCTCTTGTTCGACTATTACGAAGGCAGGCTTCCTGATCACGACTGCCGGAAGCCACTGGTGGTATTCGCAAGCCACAGCCATCCGGATCATTTTTCCAGGGAAATCTTCCAGCTGGCCGGAAATCAAAGCCAGGTGCATTACATCTTGTCCGACGACATCAACAGTGACCAGGTACCTGTTGAACTTCGAGACAGGTGCATCTTCATAGGGCCTTACCAGGAGGCTCAGCCGGAGATTCCGGCAGTGGACATGAGAATCTGCACCTTGAAGTCCAATGACGAGGGTGTGGCCTTTATGGTTGAGACTGAAGGAAAGAAAATCTACCATGCCGGTGATTTGAACAACTGGTGGTGGGATGATGGCACCCCTGAGGACAGGGACCTGGAAGCCCGGTACAGGGCAGAGCTGCAGCGCATAGATGGGGAAAACTTCAATGTGGCCTTCGTTCCGGTGGATCCGAGGATTACCGGATGGTGGAAGGGAATGGAGGACTTCCTGGATTACTGCACTGGAGATGTGCTGGTACCTATGCACGGCTTCGGAGATTACTCAATGGCCGGAAAACTGCGGGAGCGCATGGAGCGCCAGGGAAATGAAGAAAATAAAAAAAAGCTGCTGGATGTTTCACATCCGGGGCAGCAGTGGGAGCTGTAAGCTCCTTTTTTTTTTGATGGCCATGGGCCATAATCAATAAATATCAAATCCCGTGGAACTGTCATCTTTAGACGAACACGGCCTGGACCAGGAACATGTAGAGAATCGTTCCAAGGGCCATAGACAGCATCATGTTCTGTTTCCGGATGGCTTCCGCCATTTGTTTTGTCTTCAAGTTTTCTCCTGAGCAGTGTCAGGGCCAGCAGGACCAGCAAAAGAGCCGGAACGATAAAGTGATCTGCTCCGAATACCAGAAGGGCTGCAGCAGATGCCAGTATTCCGATGATCTCGCTGATGTGATCGCAGACAAATCCCTTTTTTTTCTTGCTGTCCTGGAGCCACTGGTTCATGAAGATGGTCACGAACATGGCGGTCATCACGAAGTCCAGTCCTTTTGTGTTGAAGGTGATGAAATTGCCGGCAAGGGCTCCAAGAGCGGCTCCGCACACCCAGTAGCACTGATCCAGCAGTGAGACCCAGAAGTAGAACCAGCCTCTGTCCACACCCTCAGGAATCTTTGCCACGTAGTTCACCGCAAAAGTCTCGTCGCTTGTGGTAAAAATGAGATAGAACTTCTTCCATCCTGTGTTTTTGTATTTATCCAGCATGGACAGCCCGTAAAACAGGTGGCGTGATCCTACAGCAATGGCCGTGATGAAGGCTGCAGCGGGGTTGAAAGACGAAATGAGTATTCCCGTCAGAAGGAACTCCATGGAGCCGGTGTAGACTACTGCTGCCGTTAGAACAGGTAAAAACGAGGGCATACCCTTGGAGACCATCAGGACTCCGTAGGTTATGCCCAGAAAAACATATCCCGCCATGACCGGCAGTGTAAGGGGAAAGGCTCTTTTCAGAGCAGCTGTTGGTGTATTCATCTAGTGTTTCTTTCCGAATTTCGCCAGAAGCTTTGCGTTGGCATCTGCCAGGCTGGAAGATCCCTGGTCATTATTGCTCTTCCTATGGCCGTTTCCGCCATTGCCGCCAGCGCTGCGGCCGCAGTTATTCCTTTTTCCGGATCCTCTGTTCTGACTTCTGCCCTGACCTCTGTTTCTATTCTTCCTCTCGGCCTCCCGCTGAGTGAGCTCCTCTGGAGAAAGGAGGCTCAGGCCCACGCGCTCCTTTTCCTTGTCAATCTCAACGACCCAGACCTTGATCACGTCGCCTACAGACAGGATGGTGGAAGGATCCTCTACTCTCTGTCGGCTCATGCGTGTGATGTGAACCAGTCCATCAGAATGAAGGCCGATGTCCACAAAGGCGCCGAAGGCCACCACGTTCCTCACCGTGCCGTAGAGTTCGTCTCCTATCTGAAGATCGTCGATCTCCAGGACGTCGCTCTTCAGAAGGGCTCCATCAAACTGATCTCTGTAGTCCCTGAGAGGGGTGCGGATGGCATCTTCAATGTCCTTAAGTGTGTAGCTGTCGATTCCCAGACCGCTCACAGCTTCCTCTGGGAAAACCGCATCTTCCTGGCCCAGACTCTGGATGCCGCAGGCTTTCATGACCTTGCGGGCGTCGTCATAGCTTTCAGGATGGATGGAAGTCTGGTCAAGAGGTTCGTCACCGTTGATAATCCGCAGGAATCCGGCACACTGGGTGAACGCCTTTGGACCAAGCTTCTTTACCTTGAGGAGCTGCTTTCTGTTGGTGAAGGCTCCGTTTTCGTTCCTGTAGTTTACGATCTCCTGGGCGATTCCCGCGTTCAGTCCGGAGATGTGCTTCAGAAGGGCAGGGGAGGCGGTGTTCAGATCTGCACCCACTCTGTTGACCACCTTCATGGTGGCTTCATCAAGCCTTTCCGTCAGAGCTTTCTCCGGCAGGTCGTGCTGGTACTGTCCCACGCCGATGGACCTTGGATCGATTTTTATCAGCTCAGGCAGGGGGTCCAGAAGGCGGCGGCCGATGCTGACAGCAGAACGCTCTTCAACTGGCATGTCCGGAAATTCCTTTCTGGCATCTTCCTGAGCACTCCATACAGAGGCACCTGCCTCGGAAACGATGGCATAGCTCAGATCCAGATCATTTTCTTTAATCAGGTCGGACACAAGACTCTCGCTTTCACGGGATGCAGTGCCGTTTCCGATGGCAACAATCTTTACATCGTATTTTCTGATGAGCTGAAGCAGCCTCTCCTTGCTGGATTCCAGGCCGCCCTTGCCCTTGAAAGGAAAAATCTTGTCAACTGTAAGCATCTTGCCGGTCTCGTCCAGAACAGCCAGCTTGCATCCGTTGGCGTAACCCGGGTCGAAGGCCAGAACCACACGGCCCTTAATTGGCGGCTGGGACAGGAGGCTTTCCAGGTTAGAGGAAAATACCTCGATGGAGCTGGCACAGGCTCTGTCCGTCAGGTCTCTTCGAATTTCGTTTTCTATGCTTGGAAAAAGAAGTCTCTTGCAGCCGTCTGCTGCGGCCCGGGAGATCTCTGTTACCGGTGAGATGGTGTCTTCATCTCCCGGGAAGGCAGGAAGCTCCAGGGAGTCTGGTGTGTATTGACCGAGAAGAGACTGGCAGGCCTTTAGAGACAGGCTGTCCCTGTCATAGGAAAAGGATACTGTAATAACCTTCTCCTTCTCAGCTCTGTTGATGGCCATGATCCTGTGATCTGCCAGAGATGTTACAGCCTCTGTCCGGTCGTAGTACATTTCGTAGGTCTTCTTCGGATCTTCAGCGTCTTTTTTCTTAGATGTGACCAGAGAGCCATGTTTGTTTATGTGTTCCTTGAAGCTCCACCTGAGTTTTGCGTCATCAGACACCTGCTCGGCGATAATGTCCTCTGCACCCTGGAGGGCTTCCTGCCAGGTTTCCACCTGGTCGCTGAGAAATTCTTCAGCTTTTGCTCTCACGTCTCCATATCTGCTTTGAGAAAGATCCAGAAGCCACTGAGCCAGGGGCTGAAGTCCCTTCTTTATAGCCATGCCGGCTCTGGTTTTCTTCTTTTCTTTGTATGGCCTGTAAAGATCTTCCACCTGAGAAAGTTTTGAGCAGGCCCTGATATCGGCCTCAATCTCCGGAGTGAGCTTTCCCTGCTGGCTGATAATCTCTATTACCGCATCTTTTCGCTCCTGAAGGTTGATTCCATATTTATATTGTTTTTCTATAAAAAGAATCTGCTCTTCATCCATGCCTCCCGTAGCTTCTTTACGGTAACGTGCGATGAAAGGAACTGTATTTCCCTCTTCCAGGAGAGCAAGAGTGCTGGAAGCTGCAGCCTCTGGCACCTTCAGTTCTTTTGAAATTTCACTGATCAGTTTGATGTCCATTTGACCTCTGTTTCGTTCTTATAAAAATAATGATAACGTATTTCTGCACGCTGCAGACATGGATATTATTTTATCCGCAGAAGGCCTCAGTTGCAAATAATCATGATGAAAGTATACCGAAAAGTACTGATAGATAGATGAGCATGTAAAAAGGCCATATAATGTATAAATACTAATTAAAATACAAAAAATGCCTGATTCATGTGCATAAATACCAATAAAAATGGTAGTTTTATAAATGTCAATCTTTCAAATTTTGAATATTTAGTTTAAAATGATTCCATTCATATAAGCAAAGGCGGTCTGTGGGGAGAATGGCGGTGAAATATCTTTATCTGACAGGAATGGCTTCGTTCCTTTTGTTTGTGATAAACGACATCAATCAGATCAGAGATAATAAGTCGGTTTTCAGACTCCTGTTTCCAGCAGGAGCTGCCAGCCTTTGTTATGTTTCCGTAAAAATAGGAATAATTTGGGGGAGCCCGGCAAGCCTTGGAAGTTTAAGGGGTCTGGCAGCTGTTGGAGCGTTGTTATCAGGAGGGCTGATGATTTACGCTCTTTTTTTCGCCATCCCGGCAGGAGAGGCGTATTTGAAAGGTTCCGGACAGAAACTGTGTACCAGCGGGCTATACGGAATATGCCGTCATCCCGGTGTATGGGGCTTCGGTGGAATTTATTTTTTTTCATCTATATGGCTTAAATCGGCAGAGGTGCTTTATGCAGGACTGATCTTCACAGCCTGCAACATTGCATATTCCTGGTTTCAGGATAAAAAAATATTTCCTCTATTGTTTGAGGGTTACGACGATTACAGGAAGACTGTTCCCTTCCTTATACCAGGAACAGGCCGCAAAAGGCAGGACGGTAATAGCAGATAACATCAGCTTTGGGAGAAAGAAATGAGAAGAGGAGATGACAATTCCAGCTTGAGATATGCAGACAAACTGGAAAAACAGCACGAACTGAATCTCTGGGGTGAATATTGCGGTTTTCTTGACCTGGATCCCGGCCGTTTTCAGATGATCCAGGAAAGGCTGATGGAAGAACAGATCAGTCTCTGGTCTGCCAGCGGACTGGGACAGAGCATACTCAGGGGAAAGAAACCCCGGACCATTCAGGAGTTCCGTAAAATGGTGCCTCTCACCAGATATGAGGATTATGCAGATATTCTCCTTAATCACAGAACTGATATGCTGCCAGCTCCGCCTGTAATATGGCTTGAAACCACCTGGGAAGGTGGCCGTCATCCCGTTAAGACTGCTCCTTATACAAAGGACATGATTGAGTCCATTGACAGGAACATGCTGGCCTTAATGACCATCGCCTCTTCTGATGAGCCAAATGAATCACTGCTGAGGGATGGAGACAGAATGCTTTTCGGCCTTGCTCCTCTGCCTTATGTTACAGGACTTTTTCCTCATATTCTCGAGAAGGAAATCGACTTTAATTTTCTTCCGCCGGTTCGTACGGCAAATGCCATGAGCTTTGGAAAGAGAAATAAAGAAGGCTTCAGAATGGGGCTGGAATCTGGTATTGATGGTTTTTTCGGCATGACCAGCGTCATAGCCTACATGACGGAGTCCTTCAGCAAAGCCTCTGAAGGCAGCAGCGGAGGCTCATCTGCTGTCAGGAAGCTGTTTTCCATGTCTCCTTCCATGGCTCTCAGGTTTATCAGAGCCAGGAAGGTTTGTCAGAAGGAAAACAGGCCTATGGTACCTGGAGATATTTTTGACTTGAAGGCCCTTGTATGCGCAGGTACAGATACAAGGTGCTACAAGGAGTTTCTGGAAAAAACATGGGGAAAGACTCCTCACGAGATCTTCGCAGGCACGGAAATGTCCCTGCTCTGCACCGAAACATATTCTCACCACGGAATGGTCTTTTTCCCGGACAGCTGCTTCCCGGAATTCATCACAGAGGAAGATTCCCTGCGCTCACAGAGAGAACCCGGCTATGAGCCTGAGACCCTTCTGCTAAGTGAACTGAAGGAAGGTCACAACTATGAACTGGTGATTACCAGCCTGAAGGGGGGCGCCTTCGCCAGATACAGGGTAGGGGACATGTTCAGGGCTGTCCGCATGAACGGGGACAATACTACAAAACTCCCTCTGGTTCAGTACATAGACCGGGTGAACAATGTTATAGATATTGCCGGATTTACAAGGATTACGGAAAATTCCATTGGAGACGCCATCAGGCTCTCCCGTCTTCCTGTGGTCCACTGCACTGCAGCAAAGGAGTGGGTTGATGGGAAAAAGCCATTCCTTCATCTTTATCTGGAAATCGATCCGGCTTCGGTGGATTCGGCTGCCATCAGTGCTCAGGTACTGAGAGAGCATCTGAAGGTATATTTTAAATTCATGGACACAGACTACGACGACCTGGAGAAAATGCTGGGAATTGATCCTCTGAAAATAACACTTCTCAAGTGCGGCTCTTTTAATCAGATAATCAAGGAAACAGGCAGGGAAATTCCTGCCATCAATCCGGGAAAACATCTGATCAACAAACTGGTTTCATTCGGCACTATGGGAGAAAGGTAAGATTATGACAAGGGTTCCATACATCTGGATCCCGGGCATGGCGGTATTTATATATCTTTATCTTTTTATCGCATTCTGCTCGGCAGAAAAAAACAAAATACTAAAAGCGTTCATGAGGTATCTGATAGTTTTGATACTGTGGACCGGCGGATCAGCTCTTATGAGAGCGGAATTCTGGCCCGGGTATCTGTTCTGGTATCAGATATCTTTTCTTACCCTTCTGACGCTGCCCTTTACCTTTTATGATTTCGTTTATCATTATTCAGGAAAGGGACTGAAAAAATTCAACGCTGCCCTCAAGATATTATTGCCAGTCTATCTTTTCCTGGCTTACAAGCAGCTTTTCCTGAAAGTTCCGGAGAAGATGGTAAGCAGCGGTGACCGGATAATATTCAGATACTATGCCGACTGGAAAATAGTATTTCCAGTTGTGTTATCCCTGATGCTGATTATTATCAGTATCGCAATTATGCTGAAATCCGTATCCGGGAAGGGTTCCAGATACAGGAAGGAATACCTGAGGAGCGAGGCAATACTCATTCTGGCCGGTGGATTCATTCTGGTAATCGGAAACGTACTGTCTGTACTGCCAGGGAATATTTTCCCCTTTGACACATTGGCTGGAATTATTAACGCTTCGCTGATATTCATGGCTCTGAAAAAAAGAAGAGCCTTCAAGCTGAGGCTTCTCTGGTCGCCGTCGGTGGTGATGTTCGGCACAGTAATTCTGTCCACAGCCATGATGTCCTGCGGGGTAAACAGCATCTTCGAATTTGTGAAAAAAATTGAAGGTAACAGTAAAACAAGCCTGGCCATTACCGGGATGATATTCGTACTAATCGTCTTTCTTGTGTCATATATTGCTTACCACGCAATAAGAAAAATCACTTTGAGAAAGGAACAGGCAGACAATGAAAGGTTCAGCCGGTTCAGCCAGGATATCTCCAGGAGCCTGGACGTTAACAAGATAATGGAGAAGACCTGCGATATTCTCCGGGAAAGCCTCGGGGTATGGAGAGTTTCTATTTTCCGCCTGGATCACGACGAAGGAAAGTATGTAATGGACTATGCCTCAAATCCCCTGGACAAAAGGAACATTTCCATTGAAGCAGACGCCCCTTATATCGAATATATTGCAAAGGGGGACGTGTGCCTCAGGCTAAGTGATTTCAAGCGTTCTGTGGCCTACAGATCCATGTGGACACAGGAAAAGGAAATGCTGGAGGAGCTGGGTGTGGAGTGCATAACAGCCCTCCGGAACAACGACGAGCTGGTAGGAATCATCCTGATCGGGAAGAAAAACAACGGAGCACCTTACTCCTATGACGACATATTATTCATAGAATCTGTACAATCAGTTGCCAGCATCGCCCTGAACAACGCAATACTTTACGGTGAAGCTCAGCGGCGGGCTGACATGGATCCTCAGCTGGACATGCTTAACAGAACTGCCTTCCTGCGAAACATGGAGGAAGCCATTGCCCAGTGCAGGGGAGATCAGCTGTCGTACATGGAAATAAGCGTTGACGACCTGCGCCTTTACAATGAGCTGTACGGAATGGCCCACGGTGACAAAGTCCTTCAGCTGGTTTCCACTATTATTAAAAAAACTGTTCCAAGAGGCGTATTCTGCGGCCGCCTGGCGGGGAAGGAGTTCGGCATCTGCATGCCCCACAGACCTCAGATGGAAGCTGTGAAGCTGGCTGAAAACATAAGAGAGCAACTGGACAGAAGTGATCCGGAGCAGGACGGAATCAAGAGGAAAAAAATCACCTTTACTGCAGGAATCTGTTCAATGCCTTACGGAGCAACTACCATGAAGGAGCTTCAGACAAATGTTAACATGGAGATCCATCATGGAAAGAAGCTGGGTAAAAACAGGATAATGACCTATAGTGACGGCATGGCAGATCTCACGGAGGAATCCTGGTTCAGGAACAGCAAAATCAATGGTGCTGCCGCTCCTGACCACGGGGTAAAAAAAGATGAACCGGGCGTTTTACCTGGTCAAAGGGGAGGGCGTTATTCTTCCCTGGCAGAAGGAAAAACTCAGGGGATTGACGCAAAATCTCAGCCTGCGAAAATTATTTTTTCCAGAGAATATGAAGAGGTTGCACCTACAATCTACGCTCTCACAGCTGCCATAGACGCCAAGGATCACTATACTTTCAACCACAGCAGGAACGTGGCAGTTTATGCCATGACTCTCTCCAGGCATCTTAACCTGTCAGCAGAGCATCAGGAGCTGATCTATGAGGCAGGACTGCTCCACGACATTGGAAAAATTGCCATCCCGGAGAGAATTCTTGGAAAACCCGGAAAACTGGATGATGAAGAATATGAGACCATGAAATCCCATGTCAACCATTCCATTGAGATTATCAGGCACCTGCCGAACCTGGACTATCTGATTCCGTCAGTAGTAGGTCATCACGAAAGGTGGGATGGTAAAGGTTATCCTAATGGACTGGCAGGGACGGACATTCCTGTTGGCGCCAGATGCCTGGCAATTGCAGATGCATTTGATGCCATGACATCGAAGAGATCCTATAAAGACGCCTTGTCGGTGGAATATGCGGCAGGAGAGATTTTGAGAAATGCGGGCACCCAGTTTGATCCGGACATGGCCCGGAAATTCGTGGCATTGATCAATGGGGGTGTAATATATCTGGAAATGGATGATGTGATTCAGTAGGAGGGGATCCGGTAGAAGGAAGACAAAATAATAACAGAATCATAGCCAAATCATAGCAAAATCATAGGGGAGAGAGCTGTAAGGTGCCGGAAGATGGCGCTGAAAAGGCTCTCTCTTTTGTTTTGCCTACAGAATGTTTGTGAAACAACATTAACATTATACGAAAAACTTATATCTATAAAACAAAAACTGTTGACAGGTATACATTGTACGTGGTATAGTACACAACATCAGGCTGTAGCCACCGGTGAAATACAGCAGATTTACTGGCGGTGAACACCCTGTATTTTTGTACGGTTTTTTTGCCCGGGTTTGGTCAGGTTATGGAGAGGGCAGAAATTATCAAGGGTTGGAGGATTCAGAATAATGAATTACATTGAAACAATTAATTCTTATGTTAACGGGTTTATCTGGGGTGTTCCCGCAATGATTTGTATCATCGGAGTAGGAATATACCTGAGCGTCCGTACCGGATTTTTACAGATAAGGAAATTCGGTTTTGCTTTCAGACACACGGCTGGTAAGATTTTCGACAAAACCGAGGCGGCAGATGGAGCGATAACTCCATTTCAGGCTCTCTGTACAGCCCTGGCCGGTACAGTTGGAACGGGTAATATAGCTGGTGTTGCTGGTGCCATTGCCCTTGGCGGCCCGGGAGCTGTTTTCTGGATGTGGATATCTGCCATTCTGGGCATGTGTACAAAGTTTGCTGAGGTAACACTGGCAGTTCATTTCAGGGAGAAAAACGCTCACGGCGACTGGGTTGGAGGGCCAATGTACTATATTAAGAACGGCCTTTCGAAAAAATGGCAGTTCCTGGCTGTACTGTTTTCAATCTTCGGAGCTGTTGCGGTCTTTGGTACGGGAAACGCCACCCAGGTAAACACAATAGTAACTGCACTGAATACAGCTTTCCTAAACTACGGTGTAATCAGCAATGGACAGGTTGGAACTTTCAATCTTGTTGCCGGAATCATCATTGCCATCTGTCTTGGATTAGTGCTTCTTGGAGGAATTAAGAGAATCGGAAGCTTCACAGAGAAGCTGGTTCCTTTCATGGCTCTCCTCTATGTGGCTCTGGGTCTGGGAGTAATAATCATAAATATTAAAAATGTGCCTGGGGTGTTTGCGTCCATATTTGAGGGAGCTTTTGCACCTAAGGCTGTTACAGGGGGAATCGTAGGCTCAATGTTCATGAGCATGAGAAGGGGAGTGTCCAGAGGAATATTCTCCAATGAGGCAGGACTGGGAACTGGATCAATCGCCCATGCCACTTCTCACACAAATGAGCCGGTAGAACAGGGACTCTTTGGTATTTTCGAAGTATTCACAGACACAATAGTAATCTGTACACTTACAGCATTAATCATCCTTTGCAGCGGAGTAACTGTTAATTACGGCCAGGCTGCCGGTGCGGAGCTTACAATCGCTGGTCTTACAGTTTCATATGGAAAATGGGTATCGGTATTCGCTGCTGTTGCTCTGGCATGTTTCGCTTTTTCCACTGCCATCGGCTGGGGACTCTACGGTTCCAGGTGCCTTGAGTTCCTTTTCGGAACTAAGATAATCAAGCCATTCCTTCTGGTTTATTCCATGGTAGCAATAGTAGGTGCAACAATGGATCTGGGATTCATCTGGGATATATCTGATACTTTTAACGGACTCATGCTGATTCCAAACCTCATTGCAGTATTCATGCTTTCAGGAACTGTAATCAAACTTACAAAAGACTATTTTCAGCGCCACAGAGACTAACCCTCTGTGGCCTTATTATTGAGTTCTATCTGGAGAAGATAATAAAAAAATTTTTAAAAAAATTAGCACTCACCACTTGACAGTGCTAACAAAAAGGACTATAACATAGTTGCGATCAGGAAAGGGGTCATGAGAGATGACAGGGCTTGGTCGTAAGGATCTGTTAAGTCTGATAAAAGGTCAGATGATCAGGATCCGGCCTTCGGTAAACCGGAACGAAAGGTTGACGGTATACTAGAAGAGCATGATTAAGATAAAATTTTTAAGGAGGCTATATTATGTTGTATCCAAGTGTATTCAGTAATGATTTTGCAGATGACTTTTTCAATGATTTCTTTGCAGCACCTATGAAGCGTGTAACATACGGAAGCAACAGCATGCGCACCGATATCAAGGAACTGGATGATTCTTATGAACTGGATGTTCAGCTTCCAGGCTACAATAAAGAAGATGTTGAGGTTGAGATCAAGAACGGTTATCTGACAGTAAGGGCTAACCACACAGAGAACACCGAGGACAAGGAAGACGGTAAGTACATCCGCAAGGAGTGTTACACAGGTTCCTGCGAGAGAAGCTATTACGTAGGAGACAAGCTTACATCAGATGATGTTAAAGCAAACTTTGCAAACGGCGTTCTGCAGCTGACAGTTCCTAAGGAAGACAAGCTGCCAGAGAGAGAACAGAAACAACTGGTTCAGATTGAAGGCTAGTTGATACTGGTTGGCAAAAAAATCCGGTGCCCGGCGAAACAAGGTACCAATCGGTGTCCGACGAAACAAGGTACCGGATATAGCAGGAAAAAGATTCTTCATAGACTAGTGAAGCTGCCGCGTTCTTATGGAATGCGGCAGCTTTTTTCATGTCTGTGACTTTAATGCTATTGAGGGATACTGGGGTAGGCAGGAGCAGTAGATGTTGCGATTATCAGTGTGAGTACTGCTCGGGTGAGAGGTCAGGAGCAGTAGAAATTGCAAAAATTAAGATGGGTACTGCTCAGGTGAGTGGGTATGAGCAGTACTGATGTGGAGCTCTCGGGATAGTACTGCTCAGAACAGCCTGCTGGAGCAGTAGAAGTTGCAAAAATCAAGATGAGTACTGCTCGGATGAGTGGGCAGGAGCAGTACTGATGTGGAGCTCTTGGGATAGTACTGCTCAGGTGAGTGGGTATGAGCAGTACTGATGTGGAATCCTCGGGATAGTACTGCTCAGAACAGCCTGCGAGAGCAGTAGAAACTGCAAAAATCAAGATGAGTACTGCTCAGATGGGTGGGCAAGAGCAGTACTGATGTGGAGCTCTCGGGATAGTACTGCTCAGAACGGTCTGCTGGAGCAGTAGAAATTGCAAAAATCAAGAAGAGTACTGCTCAGGTGAGAGGTCATGAGCAGTACTGATGTGGAGTTCTCGGGATAGTACTGCTCAGAACAGCCTGCTGGAGCAGTAGAAATTGCAAAAATCAAGAAGAGTACTGTTCAGGTGAGAGGTCATGAGCAGTACTGATGTGGAGTTCTCAGGATAGTACTGCTCAGAGCGGTGAGCAAGAGCAGTACATAAAGACCGTTGCAGTACCCGCAGTCAGAATCGCTGCAATATCCCATAAATGTCACATGCTATTTCACTTTTTCACCGGAGTTTCCGTCCTCCGCCGGATTATGGGATTCACCAGACTCAGGACATTTTTCCTTCCCAGATATGACAGGGCAGTTGGCCATAAAACCGTTCATGTGACGGCAAAGGGCCGCATAACTTTCATTGCTCACATCGTGCTCCAGTTTACAGGCGTCCTCCTGGGCAGTTTCAGGGTTAACGCCCAGCATTTCAAGAAAGCGGGAAATGGTTTTGTGTCTGCCATATACCGAGTCAGCAATCTCCTTGCCTTCATCTGTGAGCTGGATCAGACCAATCTCATTCATAGTGATGTAATTCAGCTCTTTAAGCTTCCTTGTGGCATAAGTAACACTGGGCTTGGTAACACCCATGTGGTTGGCAATATCGACAGATCTAATATATCCATGCTCTTCCTGGAGCATGAGCATTGTTTCCAGATAATCTTCATAGGATTTTCTTACAGCCATTTTCTCCTCGATTCTTTGAATAAACAGCCAGAATGGCAGTAACATTAATCTAACAGTAATCAATTGAGTGAATAATACATAATATGGTACATATCCGTCAAGTAGCGTAGTAGCGTGTAACGATATAGACTGATATGCCGCTGCCGGTGTGTAATACAGTTAATGGAGTTGTCTTCAGAGCATAAAAAGGCTGGTACCACCTCCTGCAACTCATACACAACTCGTATAACAACTCATACAACAAAAGCGGGCCCCTAAGGCCCGCCTTCATATCACACCATAGTGTGGCTGACTACTTAAAATATCTGTCGTAAAGAGCCTTGAATGCCTTGCCGTGTCTGGCCTCATCTCTTGCCATCTCGTGAACTGTGTCATGGATAGCATCAAGGTTAGCAGCCTTTGCTCTCTTAGCCAGGTCTGTCTTTCCTGCAGTTGCGCCGTTCTCAGCCTCGATTCTCATCTCCAGGTTCTTCTTTGTGCTGTCTGTAAGAACCTCGCCCAGAAGCTCAGCAAATCTGGAAGCGTGATCAGCCTCTTCGTAAGCAGCCTTCTCATAATACAGGCCAACTTCAGGATATCCCTCTCTGAATGCAACTCTGGACATAGCCAGGTACATACCAACCTCGGAGCACTCTCCATTGAAGTTTGCTCTCAGATCCTCAAGAATATCTTCGCTTACACCCTGTGCAACGCCAAGAACGTGCTCAGCAGCCCATGTCATCTCCTCGCCCTGCTCAATGAACTTCTCTGCAGGAGCCTTGCATACAGGACACTGTTCAGGTGGCTGATCTCCCTCATGAACGTAACCACATACGGAACATACCCACTTAGCCATAATTTCACCTCTTGTCTTTCCGCTTTTTTAAAAGCATCTTTTGCTAAACCTGTAAAATCTAAGTTGCCGGAACCTGTTTCCGGCCGGCTGTTTTATATCAGCCAACTAGATTATAGACTAAATTTCTCTCAACTGCTTAAAGAACTGAAAATATTTTTCAATGTTCAATAGCGTGCAATTGATTGACTTAACTATACTCTCAGAGTGTAGATTAGTCAATAGAATCTATGAAAAAATTCTGATTATTTTGCCAAGTATTTGGAAAAAAGGTATAATTTTTCAAGTCAGATCACGGCCGGCAAGTGCCGGAGTCCATTTTTTTTAAGAAGAATGGGGAATATGGAGATATTATATGAAAATGGAACTGGTGGCAACATCTGCCTTCGGACTGGAGGCTGTTGTCAGAAGAGAACTGGAGGGACTTGGTCTGAAAGTCCTGAAAACTGAAGACGGACGAATCACCTATACAGGAGATGAAAGGGCAGTAGTCAGGTCAAACTTATGGCTCAGATCAGCTGACCGTGTATATATCAAATTAGCAGAATTCAGGGCAGAAACCTTTGAGGAGCTGTTTCAGCAGACAGGAGCTGTTCCGTGGGAACAGTTTATTCCACCTGATGGAGAGTTCCCCGTGGAAGGAACTTCAGTTAAGTCGAAGCTTCACAGTGTTCCGGCCTGTCAGAGCATAATCAAGAAGTCTGTGGCACGGCGGCTGGGAGAAGTTTATGCTTCTGCCAGGCTGCCGGAAACCGGATTGCTGTACAAAATCCGTTTTTCCATAATGAAAGACAGGGTGAAAATCCTCATGGATACATCTGGAACAGCTCTTCATAAGAGGGGATACAGAGTAGTTGATGTAGCAGCGCCTATGAAAGAGACCTTGGCTGCAGCTCTGGTGCAGCTCTGCTACTGGCGTGGGGATGACAGACTTCTGGTTGATACCTGCTGCGGATCAGGAACCATACTTATAGAAGCGGCCCTGTGGGCCAGAAACATTGCACCAGGTCTTAACAGGACTTTTGTTAGCCAGGACTGGGATATGATTCCCGCTGAAATCTGGAAGGAAGAAAAGTCAGCAGCCTTCGGTGCTATCAATTATGAAAAAAAGCTGAATATCCTGGGAATGGATATAAACGGCCGGGCGGTCCGGGCCGCCAGGGCCAACGCCGAAGAAGCAGGTGTTGATGAAGACATCACTTTTAGAAAAGCTGATATGACCGGATATATGCCGGAAGTGAGCAATGGAATCATCATCACCAACCCTCCTTATGGACGGCGAATCGGTGATGATGATGACATGCCTCAGATATACTCCCACCTGGCGCAGATCCTGGACAGGGATCCAAGCTGGTCTCTGTTTATGATTACAGCAGCAAAGGGAGTTGAAGATAAATATTTTTGCAGGAAGGCAGACCGCAGGAGGAAGCTGTACAACGGCCAGATAATGACTCAGTACTACCAGTTCCACGGCAGAAAGCCTCAATGATGAAAGGGGGAAAAATGGACTATAGCAGTGAATACAAAGAAAAACTCAGAACGCCTGAGGAAGCGGTAAAAGCGGTAAAAAGCGGTGACTGGATTGATTACAGCGCCAACTACGGTTTTCCAATCCTTCTGGACCAGGCTCTTGCAAAGCGCAAAGATGAACTGGAAGATGTAAAAATCAGAGGCCTTCTGAGCAATGGTCCGATTCATGTGGTAGAAGAGGATCCGGCCAGGGAGCATTTTACTTATAATGCATGGCACATGGTAAGTTATGAAAGAAAACTGTGTGACAAAGGACTGTGCAGTTTTATTCCAATGCTTTTCAGGAACCTGCCGGACTATTATGAGAGATATCTGACGGTAAACGTAGCAATGATGTCTGTGCCGCCAATGGACCGCCATGGATACTTTAATTTTTCCGTAAACAACGCATGCGCAAAGGCAGTGCTGGACAAAGCGGATATTGTGATTCTTGAGGTAAACGAACATCTCCCAAAAGTTCAGGGAATAGATAACAACATTCACATTTCAGATGTAGATATGATTGTTGAGGGCCATCATGAACCAATGCTGGAGATTCCACCGAGCATTCCGGGAGAGCTGGACAAAAAGATCGCATCGATGATAGTACCTAAGATCAGAAATGGTTCCACCATTCAGCTGGGAGTAGGTGCAATGCCTGATGCAATAGGCGGAATGATAGCGGAGTCCGACCTGAAGGATCTGGGAGTCCATTCTGAACTCCTGGTAAATTCCTTCTATGAGATGCACAGGGCCGGAAAGCTGAACAATTCAGGGAAGTCATTTCTTAAGGGCAAGTCGGTCTTCGGCCTGGGATATGGAGATCAGAGACTTTACGACTGGATGGATGAGAATCCGTCAATGTATACAGCCCCAATGTCTTTTGTAAACGACCCAAAGGTAATTGCAGAAATCGATAATTTCGTTTCAATCAACAGCTGTATTTCTGTGGATCTTTACGGGCAGATCAGTGCAGAGAGCGCAGGGCACAGGCAGATAAGCGGAACAGGAGGACAGCTGGATTTCCTTACAGGAGCTTTTGATAATCCATCTGCCCAGAGTTTTATTTGTATGACATCTACATTTACTGACAAAAAAGGCGTGGTTCATTCCCGCATAGTTCCAACTTTGCCGGGAGATATTGTGACGGATCCGAGAAGCCAGGCCAAGACTGTTGTCACTGAATATGGAATGGCAGATCTGGCCGGCCTTTCTGTATGGGAGAGGGCAGAAGCTCTTATTAACATTGCTCATCCTGATTTTCGTGAGTCCCTGATTGCCGGAGCAAAGGAGCTTAAGCTCTGGCGCAGATCAAATAAGATCGGATAAATATGAAAGAATATTATATTCTTCTGACCGTCAGGTTTGTGGCAGCTGTGGCTCTTGCGGTGATTCTTGGAAGTGGAAGCGTTGTTGCTTTTAACCACATGCCGGCGGCCTGGTTCAGGGATGACGGAAAGCTTCCTGAAGACATAGACCAGAGGCAGCGCATAACCAGCAGCCCGTGGAAATTTGTTTTTACAGGAGTCTTCGGAGTCTGCGGCCTGTACATGGCTGTCAGGGACACTCTGCAATATGAGCTGGCAGTGATTTTTGTTCTGTTCATTGTCCTTGAAATGGCTATTTCGGACTGGAAGTACATGGTGGTTCCGGACCAGCTGAGTTTTCTGCTGGCAGTATCGGCTGTAGGCTTTACAGGCATGAATAAACAGTGGTGGGACCC
Source organism: Allobaileyella intestinalis (assembly GCF_009695865.1). Classification (GTDB taxonomy): domain Bacteria; phylum Bacillota; class Clostridia; order Peptostreptococcales; family Anaerovoracaceae; genus Allobaileyella; species Allobaileyella intestinalis. The sequence continues at coordinate 202,598 of NZ_VUNB01000001.1, forward strand.
TCTGGCCGGAGCAGCTGCAGGAGGGGCCCTTGGACTGGGAATACTCCTTCTGGGACATCTTGTTTACAAGAAGGATGCCATAGGAGGAGCAGACATAAAGTTCCTGGGGGCAATGGGAATGGTTACAGGGCCTCAGGGAATACTGTGGGTATTCGTTCTCACCACATTGGTAACGGCAGTTCATGGCCTGTGGCTGGTGGCTTTCAGGAAGGTCAGCCTTAAGGAGCACAAGCCCATGATGCCTTATGCTTTTGTGGGATCAGCCATATACCTGGTTATATTGTGGGATATACTGGAGGAATTTCCAATATGATATATATAGGATGTCACCTTTCCGTAAGTGATGGTTTCAGGGCCATGGGTGACAGAATAAGAGACCTGGGAGGAGATACCTTTGCTTTCTTCACCAGAAATCCTCGTGGGGGAAGTGGAAAAGCCTGGGAACAGGAGGACCTGGAAGGCCTGATTTCCCTTGAGAAAGAAGGGAAAATCGGAAAACTGGTGGCTCACGCGCCATATACCATGAACATCTGCTCAGACAAGGAAAAGACCAGAGAGTTTGCTGAGATGTGTTTCAGTGAAGACCTTGGAAAAATGGAAAGACTTCCTGGAAATTATTTTAATTTCCACCCGGGAAATTTCCTGAAACAAGACAGAGACCAGTGCATGGAGAGGATTGCAGATGTTCTGAGCAGGTACATGAAACCTGATCAGACTACTACGGTGCTCCTTGAAACCATGGCAGGCAAGGGGACAGAGCTGGGAAGAACCTTCCGGGAACTGTCAGAGATAATCAACTATGTGGATCCTGCTGTAAGAAACAGGCTTGGAGTCTGTCTGGACACTTGCCATGTTTGGGACGGCGGATATGATATTGCCGGTGACCTTGATGGGGTGCTGGACGAATTCCAGGGAATCATAGGACTTGACCGGCTGAAGGCTGTTCACCTCAACGATTCCCTGAATGACCTGGGGGCACATAAAGACAGACACGCCCGCCTCGGTGAAGGAAAAATCGGACTGGAAACCCTGAAGGCCGTAGTCACTCATCCGGCCCTTCAGGATAAACCCTTCATACTTGAAACTCCAAATGATATGGACGGCTACAGAAGGGAGATAGCCCTGGTGAGGCAGTGGATGGTATAAACTGAAGTCATATGAGCTGCCGGCTCGCCAGCGTTGTTTCGCTGAAACACCCGGGAGACATACTGGAGTTTCGGAATTCGATAAAGATCAATGAAATACAAAGAAATTTTAAAAGGAAAATTCATCAGCAGGCCTAACAGATTCGTTGCCCACGTTGATATTGGCGGCGAGGACACCGTCGTGCATGTGAAAAATACAGGGCGGTGCAGGGAGCTGCTGGAGCCGGGAAATACGGTTATTCTCAGCCATTCGGACAATCCGGGAAGAAAGACGGCCTATGATCTTGTGGCAGTATACAGGAAGGACGGCAGGCTGATAAACATGGACAGCCAGGCACCAAACAAGGTGGTGGGAGAGTGGCTTCAGAGCCTTGGATGTTTTGAAATAATCAGGCCGGAATATACCATAGGTGATTCCCGGTTTGATTTTTATATGGAAAAAGGGGGTCAGCCCTACTTGCTGGAGGTAAAGGGATGCACGCTCATCAGAGGGAACGTGGGGTATTTTCCTGATGCGCCAACGGAGAGAGGTGTGAAGCATCTGCGGGAGCTGGCGGCTCTTACGGAAAAAGGTTTTCGCTGCAGTGTGGCTTTTGTGATCCAGACCAATGGGATCTCTGAGGTCAGGCCCAACAGGGATACACATCCGGAGTTCGGAATTGCTCTGGACGAAGCTGTGAAGGCAGGAGTGAAAAAACTGGACCTGCAGTGCCATGTTTCGGAAGATGGTTTTTGTATTAGTATTGATGCAAAGGAAGACCTTTTATATTAATATAATACCTATGATCTTGTAGTATTTTAAGTCTGATCACGTTTGAGTTCATTTGGACGGCAGCAGCTTTGACCAGAGAGCATGTTATTCAGGAAAGGAACAGATAAATGGCAATTCAGAGTAAAGAAGTTCTTACGGATGACGGAAGACAGTATCATATTCATGTGAAAAAAGGAGAAATCGGCAAGTACGTGATTCTGCCAGGAGATCCTTTCCGGACGGATATAATCGCTGAATATCTGGACAATCCGGTTCTTGTGGCTCATAACAGAGAACACAAAACCTGGACAGGAACTCTGGACGGAGAGAAGGTTTCAGTTACAAGTACCGGAATGGGCGGAGGTTCTGCAGCAATTGCAGTTGAGGAGCTGATTCACGCAGGAGCAGAGGTGCTGATTCGTGTGGGGACATGTGGCTCTATTTGCAAGGAAAGCTGGGACCCTAAATACGACGGTTGTGTTGTTACTGGAGCAGTACGACAGGAGGGTACTACATTGCACTATGTTCCTGTTGAATATCCAGCAATTCCGGACAGAGATGTTACAAGCGCCTTGTCTCAAGCTGTTGCTGAAAGAGGATATGATTTTACAGAGGGAATAGCTCAGTCTAAGGATTCTTTCTATGGTCAGCATGATCCTGAGAGCATGCCAAACAGCGACTACCTGGATTCACGGTGGAAGGCCTGGGAGAAGGCTGGAGTAATGGCCTCGGAAATGGAATGTGCGGCAGTGTTTGTCGTTTCCATGATAAGAGGCGCAAAGGCAGGAGCTGTGCTTGCGTACAGACAGATGAACGAGCATACGCTTAATGTCGTTATTGATGCAGTAAAGATACTTATTGAAAAAGACAGGGAGAACAGCAAGTAGGCAACTGGTAAAGGACTTTACAACCGCTTTAACCATTGAAAGATCAAGGCTGAAGCGGTTTTTGCTTGCTGGAATTCCTGCTGAAAGTACCTGCCGGGTACTATACATGATCTGATATAAATATTATGATAATTGTACCTGATTGTGACTTGCAATCTGGATCTTTACCAGAGGGATTACGATTATCCTCTGATTTCAAAGAAGGGAGAAGCCATGGGATCAGGAAGAAAAAGAATACATGGGGTGGTTACTGCATTAATGGCGATTATGCTGGTAGCGGGGGTTTTCGCCATGCCTCATAAAGTAAATGGGGATTCAATCAACTACACCACTGAGAATTACGATGTAAAAGTAAAGGTAAATAAGGATTATACATACGATTATACTGAAACCATAACTGTAAACTTTACGGATGCAAGCCACGGAATATACAGAGACATTCCAATGGACGGCAGTTACAGAATCAAAGACATCCGGGTGGAGGGAGCCAACTTTGACGTTAATAAGCAGGATGGACATAAAATAATCCGCATTGGTGATGCAGACAGATATGTTACCGGAAGGAAGACATATACCATTAAGTACACTCTGGCCAATATTGAAAGAAGCGGAAAGCCAGCGGATATTTATGCAGACGTTCTCCCTTCTGGCTGGAACACTCCCATAGACCATGCCTCTGTAACGATGTACCTTCCTTCAGACTTGAAGCTCAAGGGAGTGAAGGTGTACGCAGGAGGATATGGCAGCGACAGAGAACAGAAAGCTGACTGGAACTACGACAAGTATTACAACACTATAACTTTTGAAAAGAATAATATTCCCTCAAGGTCAGGAGTTACCTTCCTTGCAGGAATTCCCGATGGTTACTGGGTTGACGCTCTCAGCATAGACTGGGTGAACAAGCTGGCTATGGGGCTGGCAGCTCTGGGAATTGCCGTCATTCTGATACTTCGTCTCAAGGCAGGCAAAAGCCCGGAATTTGCCGAGACTGTGGAATTTTATCCACCTGAGGACATGAATCCTGTTCAGCTGGGATATGTTATAGATAATAATGTGGACACCAGGGACATAACCGCCATGTTTTTCTATATGGCCCACAAAGGCTATATTAAGATCAATCAGGTCTCTAAGAAAAAATTCATGTTCGAGAAGGTGGCAGACGTTCCGGCTGAAGAGGACAAAAGCACTCAGCGGCTTTTCCGGGGGCTGTTCACATCAAAGGCAGACCTGAAACCGGCAGGTTACAGTGTTACCATGGAAGAGGCCGGCGACAGACTGGGCAATGCCTATGAGACAATAAAAAGCCACGTAGAATCATATTATACTGGTGATAAAGCCCTGTTCACAAAGTCCTCGGAGAATGCAGCAATGCTGGGAAGCGGTTTGTTTTTCCTGATAACTGCAGCTGTATCCATTCTGTTTATGTACAGAAATACGGCGGCCTCTGATGGATTTATGCTTCTGGGAATGATTGGCTTGTTTGCAGCAGTTGTGCTTACAGGACTGATGCTGAAGTTCAGGAAAGTTTATGAATACCGGTTCAGCAGGAAAGGAGCCAAAACAGCATCAAAAATTGGAATCTGGGCAGTTGTATACTTAATTGCCTGCGCAGTTTTCATAGCAATAGCGGGAAACAACGCTGAAACAGGTCTGGACCGTATAACAAACTGGTTTATCTTTGCCTTCCTGATTGTTTATCCAGTTTGTATAATGGGAATGAAGACCAGGACAAAGTGGAGCGCCAAGACCATGGCCCAGATCCTGGGATTCAGGAACTTCATAAAATCCGCCGAACTGCCGAAGCTCAATGCTCTGGTAGAAGAAGACCCGGATTATTTTTACAATATTCTGCCATATGCCTATGTAATGGGACTTACTAATGTGTGGGCAAAGAAGTTCGAACAGATCAAAATCAACAGACCGGAATGGTTTACTTCTTATGATGTGACCACATTTGCGGTAATGGATGCCATGAGAATGAACCACCTTATGGACACTATGTACAGATCTGCAGCTGCCACCATTGTTACTTCCAGCGATAAAGGAGGCGGAGGCTGGGGATCCTTTGGCGGAGGCGGAGGATTTTCCGGCGGAGGCTTCTCTGGCGGCGGATCCGGCGGCGGCGGTGGCGGCGCCTGGTAACACCCTTCATAATGGCAATAAATTAATCATAGGAAATATCTGTATTAAGTTATGAGAAAGGAGCACCTATGAACATAACACTGATTATAATTATTGCGGTTATCCTGCTTCTGGTGATCATGATAATCACCATGTACAACGGTTTCGTAAAAGCAGGAAACGACTGCGAAGAAGCTTTTTCAACAATGGATGTTTATCTGAAGAAGAGATTTGATCTCATTCCTAACCTTGTTGAGACCGTAAAAGGATATGCAGCCCACGAGAAAGAAACTCTCAGCGCTGTAGTTGCCGCCAGATCTGCTGTCAGCAGCTCGTCAACAACGGAAGAAAAGCTGGCCAACGAAAACGTCCTGTCAGGAACCCTCCGTTCCTTGTTTGCAGTGGCAGAAGCATATCCGGATCTGAAAGCCAACACCAATTTCCAGGAACTGATGGCTCAGCTGAAGAAGGTGGAAGAGGACATTGCCAACTCAAGAAAGTACTACAACGCAGTTGTAAAGAAGTACAACATCAAGGTTCAGGCCTTCCCTACAAACATAATTGCTGCAATGTTCCACTATGAGAAAAAGCCTATGTTCGAAACGGACCAGACCAGCAGAGAGAACGTAAAGGTCAGCTTCGGCGCATAGACTTATTACAGACAAGAGAATACAGACAAGTAAAAAAGTGACTGTCCAGTGTGAGCCTGCCCGGAAATTCCGGGGGCAGGCTGAGGGACAGTCACTTTTTCTTTATTGCAGCATTGCGGCAGCAGCTCTGGCTGCTGAGGCTGCATCAACTGTGTATCGGTCAGCTCCAATCTCATCACAATATTCCTGAGTGGTAGGAGCCCCTCCAATCATTACCTTCACATGATCCATATCAGGACTTTTCCTTACAAGATCCACCACTTTTCTCATTTCGTCCATTGTAGTGGTCAGCATTGCAGAACAACAGATCAGCTGGGCGTTGTTTTCTCTGGCCGATTCCACAAACTCCTCTGCAGATACATCTGTTCCCAGATCTACAACGTGAATGCCCTGACCTTCCAGCATGATCTTCACCAGGTTTTTGCCAATGTCGTGAAGATCTCCCTTTACGGTGCCTATTACCGCAGTGCCCAGAGAATTGTCAGAAGGACCTGCAGTGAGAAGAGGCTTCAGAATATCCGTAGCAGCATTCATGCACTGGGCAGCCATCAGCATTTCAGGTACAAAAACCTTTCCTGCTGTGAAATCTTCTCCCACAAGGGTCATTCCGGAAATCAGTCCCCTTGAAAGAATAGTATCTGCAGGCAGTTCGTTTTCAAGGGCCTTCCTGGTAAGATCAGTTACCCTGGATTTTTTCCCGTCCTGGAGAGCCATAGAAATGGCAGACAGAAGTTCCTCAGGTTTTCCTGAAAAATCCTCCCCAGACTGGAGGCTGCTTTCAGTATTGCCAATTGCTGCACCGGCCTCACCCTGACCGCCGGATGCTGCATCATTGGGCTTCTGCCTCTTTACAGAGGCTTCCTGTAAGTAGTGGGGCAGGTGGAGTTTGTTGTTGTATTCATCTATGGTTCTATCTATTACCGGATCCACGTGATGGAATACAGCTCCTGCCAGGCCGTAGGTGATACAAGGAATAAAGTGGCCAAGAGGGCAGCACTCTTCAAGAACAGAGGAAACATACTTGTGAATCTCCTCTTCTGTGGAGTCTTCCCTGTCAACAGCCGCACCAATTCCGCCCATCAGCACCATTTTTCCATTAAGACGGCGCAGCTGCTCTGGAATATTGTTCTCCGGCAGTGCTCCCTGCCACACCTGGATTCCTATTTCCGCCATATCGTCAAGAATGGGAACCAAGTAAGAGTCGGCGTGATGTATGGTAATCACTCCTCTCGAACGAATGTATCCGTAAAACTGACGGTACGGTTCTTTGAAAAATTTCCTCCACATTTCAGGCTTGAAGAACAGCGCATCCTTAGTGCCCCAGTCATCGTGGGATAGTATGGCGTCGGGATGGAGGTTGTCAATCAGGATTTCTGCCTGTTTCAGCCGGTACTGGAGAATGTAGTCTATCAGCTGGTGCATCTCATCCGGATACTCATAGAGATAGGTGAGAGAATCGGTGAATGGTATGAGAAAATGGCATTGCTCGAAAATGCCTGTTCCCATGAAGGCTGTAAGGAGCCTGTTCCCATGGGGGTCTATGGCTGCAGCTTTCTGGCGGCATTTTTCCCAGTCGCCGTTTATGCATTCATCCAGGTCTGGTGCCACAGCATAGTCTCTCCAGTGGGTGATGTCTTTAATTACCTTTGTTTCATCTGTGACGAAAGGAATGGTGCCGGGAGCGTCTTCTGGAAAATCAATTAATGTGCCCCAGCGGTCCTTTGTCATCTTTCCACGCACCCTGTTTCCGTGAAGATATGCGTTTACTGGGTCGTAGAGGACGACGTTCAGGGCTTCGTACTGTTTAAGTGCCCGTTCCGGCCGTCCGTCCTTCTTCAGGAGTTCAATGAAAATATCCTTTGGCTTCATAGTCCCTTACCTTTCTTTATCTTTTCTCTAGTGAAGTGAAAAATGTCTTCCCGGTTATATGGCCCTGCTTTATTTGTCCCCGTAAGCAGTAACCTTCAGATCAGAACACAGGATGTATATGTTATGGTTTGCTCACCGTAGTTATACTTCATTCCAGAATCCCGGCAGACATCGTTGATAACAAGACCGCAGGCCTCCATTGAAGGAAAGGCTCTGTCCGGGAACCGGCATGGCTTGTCAGGATAAGTGCATTTCTGGCAGATGGTACAGGATCCGGCTGACATAGGCATGGATTCTGGAAAAATAATTCTGGCCTGTCGGGACAGAACGGCAAAGCGGTCTTTGTGCTTCTTCTCTGCGGCCAGCATGGTTTTAACTTCAAAATCGTTTTTCAATTTTTCCGTGGTCTGCACCAGTATTCCACCAGTAAATTTTGAAATTTTCTGCTGGAGATACTCCAGGGACCCGCATCCCGGAGGACAGGTCCAGCAGTGGCCGTATCTCCTGCATGTGCCTGATGCGCACATGTCCCTGACCTCAGGCCTCAGAACCAGGGCATCGGTATTCAGTATTCCAGTATGCTCGAAACCTGCCTGCTGGGCCAGTTCAAGCAATCTGTCCTCTCTCACAGCAGCCCCCTTCCCTGATCTCATGGGCAAAACATCAGTAAAATAGCAGATACAACATTAAAATATTAGTTGAAATTGAACGATAAATATGTTGCAATTATACAATAATATATATAATAATTGTTTGAATTACACGAATTAGTTCGATTATATGAGAGGGAAAATTCTATGTCAAGGGTGCAGATTATTCAAGGGAAAAAGGCAGTTTCAGTTGATGGAAGGCCTGGAGATAACATGCTTGATTTCCTGCGCCAGAAAGGGTTTTTCGTAAATGCTCCCTGCGGAGGAAATGGGACCTGCAAAAAATGCAAGGTGAAAGTGCAGGTCGAATCAGCAGGATCAGAAGTATCAGAAGAGTTGAAAACTGTTTTGGCCTGCCAGACTCCTGTTCCTGATCAGGACTGCCGGATCCAGATTCCTGATTACAGCGGCCCATCCATGGAAATTGAAACCGGATTTTTTTCTGAAAGAGACAGAGCTTCTGCTTCTGTTAAGGAAGGCATATCCAGTGGATCTCTGTACGGAGCAGCTGTAGATCTTGGAACTACCACCGTTGTTGCAAAACTGTGCCGCCTTTCAGACGGGAAAGAGGCTGGTATCAGAAGCGGATGGAACAGGCAGGCCAGGTATGGAGCAGATGTTATTTCAAGAGTTAAATACATAATGGAAAACCAGGGTGGACTGGAGGAACTTTGCCTCTGCGCCAGAAGCCAGATCTTTTCCATGATCCGGGAGATGTGCCGGGAACAGGGAATAGAGGAAAACAAGGTGGTAAGACTTAGCCTGGCTGGAAACACAATAATGCAGCACATCTTCGCAGGACGGTCCCCTGTCTCCATAGCCGCAGCCCCCTTTAAACCGGAAACATTTTTCCTGGAAAATGAACCTGAGAAGGAAGAAGACCTTTCCTTCAGACTGGAGGGTGAAGGAAGATGGCCTGGACTGGAAATCTTCTATGCCCCTTGCGCAGCCGGATATGTAGGTGGAGATATTATTGCGGGACTAGGTGCTGCCTGCCAGTGGAATGGTTCTGGAAAATACATTTATCTTGATGTGGGAACTAACGGCGAGATGGTTCTGGGAAGCAGGAACGGGCTGATCTGCTGTTCAGTGGCGTCGGGGCCGGCTTTCGAAGGTGCTGAAATTTCCTGCGGAATGGCGGGATTGCCAGGAGCAGTAAGCGGCGTTAAGATTGCAGAGGATGGAAAAAGCCTTGTTCTTGAAACTGTAGGTGATGAAGAGGCAAAGGGGATTTGCGGCTCAGGGCTTATCGACTTGCTGGCTGTTCTGGTAAAAACCGGAGAAGTAAACCGGGGAGGACGGCTCCTTCCACCTGAAGATGCAAGAGAAGGGGGAGTGCCTGATTTCATTGTGAATCTCCTGGAGGAAGATGAGAACGGAAATGGCAGGCTGTGGCTCACGGAAGATCACCAGGTATGGATTACAGCAGATGATATAAGAAAACTTCAGCTGGCAAAGGCCGCAGTAATGGCGGGAATAAGGGTTATGATGAGGCTGGCCGGAACCAGGGACAAAGACATTGAGAAGCTGTACATAGCAGGAGGCTTTGGCCGCCATCTGGATCCGGACTCGGCAGCTGCCATCGGCATGATACCTGAGAGGCTGAAGGGTAAAATAGTATACGTAGGTAATGGCTCTCTGGCAGGGGCTGCAGAGGCACTGGAGTCCCGGGAATTCCGGGAGGAAATGGTGTCGATTCAGAAAAGATGCCACTATCTGGAACTGTCAGGAAATAAAATTTTTAACGATGAATATTTGAAGCAGATGGCTTTCATGGAGGGATAGAGATGGAAATATACAGTCCTTTTATTCTGGACGGCGCCACAGGAACGGAACTTCAGAACCGTGGTTACAATGGAAAAGAATGTACGGAGAAGTGGGTGCTTGAACATCCTGAGGTAGTAAAGAAGATGGAGCGTGAATACATAGAAGCAGGAAGTCAGATTATCTACGCTCCGACTTTTGGTGCTAACAGGGTTAAGATGGAGGAAAACGGAATATTCAACGAGGTTACAGAGTATAACCATAGGCTGGTGGAAATTGCAAAGGAGGCAGCAGGAGATAGTGCTCTTGTTGCCGGCGACATTTCTCCTCTTGGAAAATTCCTTTTTCCTCTGGGCGACATGTCCTTCGAAGAAATGGTGGACGTGTACAAAGAACAGGTAAAGGCACAGGAGGAAGCAGGGGTTGACCTCTTTGTGATCGAAACGGTAATGACGGTGCCAGAAGCCAGGGCTGCACTGCTGGCCGTAAAGGAAGTGAGCGAAAAGCCGGTTCTTGTATGCTTTACTTGTGATGAAACGGGTCAGACCCTCATGGGATCGGACGTAACCGCCCTGGTTACCATATTCCAGGGAATGGGCGCTGACGCTTTCGGCCTTAACTGCTCTGTAGGACCTGACAAGCTGGTGGACCAGTTCAGGAGAATGAGACCTTATGCGGCGGTGCCTCTGATAGCGAAGCCAAATGCAGGAATGCCTCAGATTGTTGATGGGAAGACTGTGTATGATTGTCCTCCTGAGGAGTTTACCGCATATCTGGGAGACCTGGCAGGAGCAGGAGTTGCCTATTTCGGAGGCTGCTGCGGCACGGGACCAGATCACATAAGGATGATCAAAGAGAAAAGCGGATCTTTAAGGCCCGCAAAACCACAGCCATGGGCCTTAAGTGGAAAACTGCCTCTGGCCACAGAGAAAAGAGTTTTCCCTCTTGATCCACAGGTGAGTCCGGGAAAGGTTCTGGCTGCAGGGTCTGACCTTTCCGATGCCCTGGATGAAGAGCTGGATATTGATTATCCCGTAGTGACCATAGCCGTCAATACTCTGGAAGAAGCTGAAAATCTGGCAGATTGCCAGATGAATATCACAAAACCACTGTGCCTGGTTTCAGATAATCCGGAGGCTCTGGAAAGTGCCCTGAGAATATATCAGGGAAGGGCCATGTACGATGGAAGCCTGGGAGAGGAAATTCTTAAACCTCTGGCAGACAAGTACGGCCTGGTATATTAGTAGATATTTAATAGCACAAGAAAAGAGCTGCTTTCATCTATCCAGTGGATAAATGAAGGCGGCTCTGATTTTATTTCTGATAATCTTGCGTATAAGGTTGTGCAGGTATTACTCAGTAAATCTCTTCTGGAAGTTTCCAAGAACGGTTACGCTTTCATCCAGAACCACAAAGGCGTCCGGGTCGATTCTTTCCACGATTTCCTGAAGATGGTGAGCCTCATACTTTGAGATTACCGTTACAAGAATGTGGGAATCTTCGTTGGTGTATGCCCCTTCTCCCTCCCAGACGGTTACTCCCCTCCGGAGTTCGGTCATAATAGCGTGAGCCAGCCCGCTTTTTTTCGTAAAAATCATTGCCTGAATCTTAATATTCTGGACGTGAACCCGGTTTACAGCCATTCCTGTAACAACTGCGAAAACGATGGAATACAGTACGGTGGTAATGTCATACATAAACAGGCAGAATGTATATACACAGACGCTGATTATTATTCCGACAGTGCCTACCTTGAAATTAGGATGGGTCTTAGCCAGGCACACTCCAAGAAGATCCTGTCCGCCCTGAGAACTGCCGGCTCTGAGAACCATTCCTGCTCCAACTCCGGAACCAAGGCCTCCGAAAAATGCAGCCAGCATTCTGTCTTCTATTAAAGGCTTAACCGGAATTGGAATAATGGACAGGCATACTGATGCCATTCCAATGGAAAAAAGGGTGGTGAGGCAGAACTTCTTTCCCATGATTTTGTAGGCGTAAAGGAAGAAGGGCACATTAATCAGAAAATAGATTACTCCGAAGATGTCGAAATCTTTCGGTACCGGAAGGCCTATGATGTGAATAAAAACAGTTCTTATAAGCTGGGCGATACCAGTAAATCCTCCGCTGTAAAGGTGAAGGGGCATTATTGCCAGGTTGTTGCCTGCTGCGTAAATAAGATTCCCGAATATTGTAAGCAGCAGTTTCTCCGTTGTTCTCTTGTTCTGTAAAATTTGGCTCATGATTGTTCGCAACCTTTCAAAAAAATCAAGACGGTACTGACCACCCCCCTCATGCTTAAGGTCAGGCTGAAGCCAGGGAGAAAAGCACCTCTTCGATAATACCACATAAGGGGGCCTTTCATTAGCTTCTGGAGAAAAAAATAACACCATTTCCCTCCACCTCCCGTGAAAAAACTTTCCAAAAATCCAATTCAATTAATAGATATTTTTGATAAATCAGTCACAACATGTTGTGGCTTTTTTTGCTCTGGCAAAAATGTGAAAAAAAATATTTTTGTAAAAGTGGAGTGAAAGTGGTGTAAAAGAGGCGGCTGTGGAGTAATTGCGTTGAAATGTGGTGTTTAGTGGTTTAAAATGGTGGAACAAAACTGTAGTCAGTGTGGAAAGGTGTCTCTTCATAGGATCCTTTGATTGTCTCGGGAGGAAAAATGTTCACAGGAACATATGAAAACTCAATAGACGGAAAGAATCGTATGATCGTCCCGGCTAAGTACAGAAACCAGCTGGGAGGCACTTGTATGCTGGCGGCAGGATTCGATAAATGTCTTTACATCTATTCTATGGAGGATTGGGAAATTCTGGTTGAGAAGATCAGCAAACTCAGACAAACCGACAGAGACGTGAGACGGTTTATCAGGCAGTTCTTCTCAAATGCAGAGGAATGTAATCTGGATTCCCAGGGCCGGATCCATATTCCACAGAATCTTATTCGGTATGCAGGGATCAACAAGGATCTGATAACTCTCGGAGCCCTGGACAAGATCGAAGTCTGGAGCAGAGAAGTCTATCACGATCCGGAAGACGAGAACCTCATGGATAACGAGGATTTTGTCAGAAAGTTGGAATCTTACGACCTGTAATCATGGATTTTTCCATTGGTACGGCAGTGAGCAGATTGTGTGGAGGTGCAGGAATGGAATTCAGACATGTGCCAGTTCTTTTTAATGAAACCATGGAGGCTCTGAAAGTTACTCCAGGGGGCACATATATAGATGGAACCACTGGTGGAGGAGGTCATTCTTCAGGAATATGCCAGAGGCTGGAAGGAAAAGGCCTGCTTGTGGCAGTTGACAGAGACATGGATGCCCTGAGGGCATCGGAAAAAAGGCTGGAGCCTTACAGCTGCAGCAAGAAATTTGTGCACACTAATTACAGTGACATAGAAACATTGAAAAACCAGTGCGGACCCCGTGGAGCAGACGGGATTCTCCTTGATCTGGGAGTGTCGTCATTTCAGCTGGACAATCCTGACAGAGGATTTTCCTACATGCATGATGCTCCTCTGGACATGAGAATGGATGAGGACGACAGCCTGACGGCATACGACGTGGTAAACAAGTATGACCAGAAGGAGCTGGAGAGGATTATCCGGGAATATGGAGAGGAAAGATGGGCCTCCCGTATTGCCCAGTTTATTGTACGCAGCAGGGATAATTCCCCACTGATGTCCACAGGAGAGCTGGTAGATGTGATAAAGGCAGCCATACCTGCCAGAGCCAGGAGGGAAGGACCCCACCCGGCAAAACGGACATTTCAGGCAATACGAATTGAGGTAAACGGCGAACTGGACCACGTAAGGAAAGCCGCTGAAAGCCTTCCGGACATTCTCGCACCAGGAGGGAGACTTGCCATAATAACATTCCATTCTCTGGAAGACAGGATTGTTAAGCAGGCATTTAACAAGAGACTCAATCCTTGCACCTGTCCTAAGAATATTCCAGTGTGCGTATGCGGAAAGGTGCCTGATGTAAAAAAAGTGACAGGAAAGCCTGTAGTTCCCGGTAAAGAGGAACTGGAAGCTAATCCAAGAGCAAGAAGCGCAAAGCTCAGAGTTATAGAAAAGCTGGATGCAGCCAGCAGGGAGGAATGAAATGACGACGGCAGGAGCAACTAGCCATCTGAATGGAAGATCTATAAGCAGATCCTCCGGGAGAAGAAAAACTGCTGGTATCAGCCGGAATGAACTGAAAAAGAGGACCAGAGGGCTCCTCCTTATAATAGCTGTTGCCGGAATCTGTCTTCTGCTGGTGTTCATGGCTGCATTCGCCGCCAATCTCAGAAGAGAGAATACCCAGCTGCAAAAGGATAATGAATATCTTCAGGCAGAAATAGATTCCCTGAACGATCAGATCGGAGAATCTACAAATGTGGATCAGATTGAAAAGGTAGCTACAGAGCAGTACGGAATGGTACATCCCGATTCACAGAACTGCATTGCCATAGGTGATCAGAAAAACACCAATTCCGATCTTGCAGCAACCATAAAGGATGAGGCTTACAACTAACTGGGTAAATCATCTGAGCCACTTATCCCGGACGGGGTAGTGGCACTTTTGATAACAGGGGAGCATAATGGCACAATATAGTGACAAGCAAATAGAAGAATATTTGAAAAAGAAGAAAAAAAGAGAGGAAAAGCGGACACGGCGAAGATCCGTTACGGTGGACCAGAAGAACCGCCAGAGACTTTCTGTGGTTTTCGCACTCATCATGATAGTGATGGTGTATCTGATTTTCAAGGACGCCTGGTGGCAGGTAGTGAGAGCCGACGATCTTCAGGTTAAGGCAACTGAAATGCAGACCGTAGATACCTCCCTGGATCCGGTGAGAGGGAACATCTACGATTCAAACATGAAGGCTCTTGCCCAGACCGTAACAGAATATCAGCTTTACGGATATACTAACGAACTATACAGAGCAGATGGAATCAGCCAGTCGGAGAAAAAGGAGAACGTCCGTAAGCTGGCAGAGATTACAGGAAAAGATCAGGCTGATATAGAGAAGGCTCTCAAGGGAAAAGAAAATCCCGTCCTCCTGGCCGACGGCCTTAAACAGTCTCAGATAAAAAAGGCAAACAAGGAATTCGGAAACTCCATTGTGGTGAAAACCAAGGTGACAAGGTCATATCCGAACGGCGCCTTTGCAGCCCAGCTTCTTGGCGGAGTAAACTCCGACAACAACGGACTTATGGGACTGGAATATGAATATAATTCAACCCTGTCAGGAGTTAAGGGAAGGGTTATCAGAAATACAGACAGTCAGGGAAATCCACTGGCTACATCCAGCAGCAAGTATTATGCTACCAAGGATGGAGACAGTCTTGTAACCAGTATAGACGAGGTGATTCAGCACTATGTTGAAGATGCTCTTGCCCAGGGAATGAAAGATACAGAGGCTGAGTCCATTTCATGTATCGTAATGAATCCCCGTACTGGAGATGTACTGGCCATGGCCAGCACTCCCAACTACAATCCTAATGACCCGTACAGGCCGTCAAGCGACGATGATTACAACAGTTTTAAAAACCTGAGCACCAAAGAGCAGAGTGATTATCTCAGCCGGATGTGGACCAACTCCATAGTAAGCGGAGTCTACGAGCCAGGTTCTACTTTCAAGCTTATTACAGCATCGGCAGCTCTTGACACAGGCTCTGCAACCATGAATTCCAGATATTACTGTGACGGTGCCATTAACGTTGACGGCACGATGCTCCACTGCTGGAACAATTCCCACCATGGCCTCCAGGACATTAAAGAAGCTGTAGGAAATTCATGTAACCCGGCTCTTGCCAAGGTAGCCCTGGATCTGGGAGCAGTAAAGCTCTACAGGTACATAGATCTGTTCGGATTCAACCAGAAGACAAATGTTGACCTTCCGGGAGAGGGAACAGCCATCATCAAGAACACCAAGAACATGAACAACGTAGATCTGGCCACCACAGGTTATGGTCAGGGAATCGCAGTAACGCCTCTTCAGCTTCTGACTGCAGTAAATTCCCTGGGAAATGACGGAGTGCTGATGAAGCCAAAGGTAGTCCAGAAAATAGTCGACAAAAAAGGAAATACCGTAAAGAACTTCCCGGACGTTGCTGTCCGCCAGGTGATTGCCAAAGAAACGGCCGACCAGATGCGCGACATCATGGAGTACTACGTAAGCGACGCAGGTGGAACAAGCGCATACATTCCGGGATACAGAGTTGGAGGAAAAACAGGTACTGCTAACATTGCAGAAAACGGCGGATACTCCGAGGACAGGGTAACGTCCTTTGTTGCCATGGCCCCAATGGATGATCCACAGATATCTGTCCTGGTACTGGTCAGAAAACCTTCAAAGGGAGAGTTCGGTGCCACAACTGCCGGACCTATCGTAAAGAATATTCTCGAAAAAACCCTGGTATATAAGGGTGTGGAGAGAAAGTACAACAGCAGGGAAGAAGCTGCCCTCAGCAAAAGCGAAGTAACTGTTCCAGATGTTACCAACACAGACAGTCAGGAAGCTTTGAAGAAGATTCAGGCTGTAGGGCTGAACGTTAAATCAGTACCTGCAGGACAGGAAAAAACTTCCTTCAGCGTTGTTGATCAGTATCCAAAGGCAGGAACGAAGGCTGTCAAGGGAACCACAGTATATCTGTACAGCAAGTAAGCCGGCTATTACAAAAATATTTTTACCGAAAGGAAACAAGATGAAACCACTGTCAATAGAATATATAGCAGAGGGAACTGAAGGAAAGCTCCTTTCAAGAGCTGAAGGGGGCAAGTACGATTTCGCAGATAATGTAGCCATAGATTCCCGGGATGCCGCTGAAAACGGACTGTTTTTCGCCATAATAGGGGCCCGGACAGATGCTCATGTATATCTAAACGACGTGGTTTCACGAGGATGCCATACGGTAGTAGTTTCAGATGAGGATTGGGCAGAAAAAATGGTGGTCAGAGGAGATGTGAACACCATTCTGGTGGATGATACAACCAAAGCGATCATGAGGCTTGCCCGCAGGTACATGGATGACTGGCCTGAATTGAGAAGAGTAGCAGTTACAGGCTCTGTGGGAAAGACAAGCACAAAGGAATTTGTATACAGCGTCCTCTCTTCAAAGTTCAGGACTGGAAAAACTCCAGGAAACCTTAACAGTGAATATGGAATACCCCTGACAATTTTCAGGCTGGATCCCCAGACAGAAATGGCCGTTATTGAAATAGGTCTGGGTCATGGAGCTCCTATGGAAGAGCTGGTGGATATGGTAAAACCAGAAGCTGCAGTTGTTACGACTATCGGTTCCGCTCACATGGAGGTTTTCGGCAGCAGGGAAAATCTTGCCAAAGCAAAGCTTGCTGTCACCACGGGATTCAAGGGAAATGGTGGAAAGCTGATTGTAAATGCTGACAATCCTATGCTGGATCCTCAGTGGATAAGAAAAAATACAGAAGGAAATTTCAAGATAGTCACCATAGGTACAGGAATCCACTGGAATTACAGGATTTCCAACATTTGCGATGAGGGAATAGATGGTGTAAAATGCACGCTGGAGTTTAGCGACCAGAATAACCTGGAGAAGAAACAGGAAACCCTGTCCATCCCGGTAATCGGCTCTCACAACTTGTGGAACGCTTCCCTGGCAATTGCTCTTGGAGCAGAGCTGGGCATAGATGTTCATGATGGAATAGAAGCAGTGAGAAATGTAGAGCTGAATGCCAACAGGCTGGATGTAACCAGAACTGCAAAATACACTGTCATCAACGATGCTTACAATGCCAGCCCGGAATCCATGAAAGGCGCCATTGACATTGTGAACCGAAGCAAAGGCAGGGGCGTTGCAGTTCTAGGCGACATGTACGAACTGGGAGAGAAATCTGCAGATCTGCACCAGTCGGTGGGACGATATGCAGCTGATTCAGGACTTGAACTTCTGGTTACAGTTGGCCAGTTGGGAGAAGAGATTGGAAAGGGAGCTGAACTTCAGAAAAAAGCCGGTTCCGGCAACAGCAAAACAGAAGTGATCTGCTATAAGAACAGAGAAGAGGCAGAGAAGGAGCTTCCATCAGTTCTCCAAAAGGATGATGTGGTCATAGTCAAGGCCTCCAGAACCATGGAGCTTGAACATCTGGCCAAGCACCTTGCAGATTGTGGAAATGAGGGCTAAGACTGCTTTCATGATGTTTTGCACTGGAAACGACAGCCAATATTAATTAGTAAGGAAACATTTACATGAGCAGAGAATCCCTTATACCGTATTTCGTTATAGCCTTTCTGGTAACGGCCGTTGGAACATTTTTTCTGATACCGTACTTTCACAGAAAACAATTTGGACAATACATCCGGGAAGTAGGACCACAGGCCCATCTGAGCAAGCAGGGAACGCCTACTATGGGAGGCATTGCCATAGTGGCCGGCACAGCAATAGGCATTCTGGCATATGCGGGAACAGATATGGACAGCATTGTCATCATACTGACCATGCTGGGCTTTGGCCTCATAGGATTCCTGGACGATTTTGAGAAGATAGCAAAAAAGAATAACCTGGGCCTTAACCCGAAACAGAAGGTGGTGCTTCAGCTGATCTTTGGCGGCGCCATAGCCCTGTACATGATGTACAGGGGAGAAGCCGGCACATCGGTGTTCATTCCTTTTGCGAAGGTTTGGGTGAACCTGGGATATCTGTATATACCGTTCGTAATTTTCGTGGAAATTGCAATGTCGAACAGCGTCAATCTGACAGACGGACTTGACGGACTTGCATCTTCCGTAACAATAATCGCCGGCATTGGAATGGCTGCCATCGGTCACAGCACCGGTGACAGAGTCCTTTCAGCTTCTGGCATCATACTGGCCGGATCACTGTGCGGATTTCTGCTTTTCAACAAGCATCCGGCTAAGATCTTCATGGGAGATACGGGCTCCATGGCCCTTGGGGGATTTCTGTCAGCAGTAACCATAGTGACGGGAAAGGAATTTATTCTTCCAATTATTGGTCTCATATATGTGCTTGAAGCCCTTTCAGTAATTATTCAGGTCACATATTTCAAGAAGACAGGAGGAAAAAGGATTTTCCGGATGGCGCCTCTTCACCATCACTTCGAGCTGGGAGGAATGAGCGAGGTAAAAGTAGTTCTTATGTTTTCCGGTTTCACAGCCCTTTGCTGTCTGATCGGATACTGTTCCATGGTTTAGGAATAAAGGAGGACGGGTATGGAAAATATAAGCAAGGAAACTAAGGCAGGTCTGGACGCTGCCGAAGAGAACAGAAAAGCCGTTAAAGGCAAGGAGATTCTTGTTGTTGGAATGGGCAGATCAGGGGTTGCATCGGCCAGAACACTCCATGAGCTTGGAGCAAAGGTAACCTGCCAGGACTCCAAGACCAGGGATAAAATTGATCCGAAACTGGTGACCTGGCTGGAGAAAGAAAACATTCCATATATTTTCGGTGCCAGTCCTGACAATGTAGGACAGTATGACACCATAGTCCTGAGCCCTGGTGTTGCATCAGACCTTGAATTCCTGTGCACTGCACGGGACATGGGCGTGGAAGTCATTGGCGAGCTGGAGATGGCCTACAGACTTTCCAAGGGAACCTACGTAGGCATAACTGGAACTAACGGTAAAACAACTACAACTACACTGGTTGGAAATATTTTCCGCAACGCAGACAGAAATACAGCTGTAGTAGGAAACATAGGCGTGGCAGTTATGTCGAGAGCCCTGGAATCCACAGACGATGAGTGGATGATTGCAGAGGTCAGCAGCTTCCAGCTGGAGACAACAGAAACCTTCAGGCCTCATATTTCAGCAGTTCTGAATTTAACGCCAGATCACCTGAACCGCCACAAAACAATGGAGCGGTACGGAGAGGCAAAGGCAGCTGTCTTCAAGAACCAGACAGAAGATGATTTCCTCGTCATCAACTGCGACAGCAGAGAAGCCATGGAACTTCCTGAGAAATACGGATGCAGAGCAAAGATTGTTCCATTCAGCCGCAAGAAAGAACTGGAATACGGAGCCTGCCTTTACAACGACAGACTGGTGTTCAGAGACAGCAACGGAAAGATCCGCGATTTCTGTGGAAAAGATGAGCTGAAGATCATCGGTGACCACAATATCGAAAACGCCCTGGCTGCTGCAGCCATCGGATTCTGCGCCGGCATTTCTCCGGAAATCATCGGAGAAACAATCAAGGCTTTCCCTGGAGTTGAACACAGAATTGAATACTGCGGAAACGTGGACGGAGTGAAGTTCTACAACGATTCCAAAGGAACAAATACTGATGCAGCAATAATCGCCATCAATGCCATAAGGGAAAATATAATTCTTATTGCAGGTGGCGACGGCAAGGCCCAGGACTTTACAGAGTTTGCAAAGCGCCTGAATGGACCGGTCAAACACCTCATTCTCCTGGGAAGAGACGGGAAGATTATCGGAGATGCAGCAGAGAAGGCAGGTTTCACCAGCATCTTCTATGAGAAAGACATGAACTGCTGTGTCAGAAAAGCTGTTGAACTGGCTGAGGCTGGAGACAACGTCCTTCTTTCACCGGCCTGTGCAAGCTGGGATATGTATGATAACTACGAGCAGAGAGGTGACCATTTCAAAGACTGCGTTAACCAGCTTTTGAAATAAACCGGTCTGCAAACAGAATATGGAGACAAATGAAGAAAAAAGCTGGAGCAGAAAAACTGAATAATACGGACAGGGACAGAAAGGAAAAGAAGAAAAAAGGCCTGGTCCGCTTTCTTCCAGACCCTGCAGATTATATTTCTGAATCAACTGCAAGGCTTTTGACAACCTATGATTTTGTGACCATCCTTCTGGTTACCGGACTGGTGCTTTTCGGCGTAGTAATGGTGTTCAGTGCCGGATACTACTCCACAACTAATCTGAGCAAACCGGACCCCTATTATTTTCTGAAAAAAGAGGGAGAGTTTGCGATCATGGGGTTCATCATCATGTTCCTTATGGCACGGTGGGATTATCACAAGTGTGCGAAATACTATAAACAGTATCTGTACATTTCCATATTCCTGCTGATCCTGGTTCTCACCCCGGTAGGGCGGAATGTAAACGGTGCTACAAGATGGATATATATAGGCCCTGTAAACATCACGCCAAGTGAGATTACAAAGGTGGCTATGATAATTTTCACAGCGGCCTTCCTGGCAAAAGACCCTTCCAGGGCAACTGATTTTTCAAAAGGAATACTGCCTCTTCTGGCACTTACAGGAATTCAGGCGGCTATGATCATCAAGCAGCCGAACTTGTCCACAGCTATGGTAATAGTTTTCATCGTAGTTGGAATGCTGATTATCGGAGGATTTCCATGGAAGTATGTGGGAGGAGTTGTGGCAGCAGGCGTAGCCGGTATTATCTTCATCCTGGCGTTCCTGCCAAACAGCCACTGGTATTCCAGGCTGACCAACTTCATTGACCCCTTTAAGAACAGTCAGGGAGAAGGCTACCAGGTATCACAGTCTCTGATAGCTCTGGGAAACGGAGGACTGAAGGGACTGGGCCTTGGAAACAGCGTGACGAAGAACCTCTATCTGCCGGAGCCTCAGAACGATTTTATCCTGGCTATCATCGGAGAAGAGCTGGGATTCGTCGGAATATTTCTACTGATGCTGGCATATCTTTTCCTTATAAAAAGGTGTTTTGTCATTGCAGCGAAGGCACCGGATAAGCTGGGTATGTTCCTGGCCTCCGGAGTAGGAATAATGCTGGGAGTACAGGTACTGATGAACATAGCAGTTGTTACTGCATCAATGCCGGCAACCGGAGTTACCCTGCCTTTTGTGAGCTACGGAGGAACATCCATAATTGTGTTCATGGCGGCCATGGGAATCGTTCTGAATATTTCCAGAAAGGAAGATCTTAAATGAAGATAGTTCTTACAGGAGGGGGCACAGGCGGACATATTTATCCGGCCCTTGCCATAGGTGATAAATTTAAAGAATACAATCCATCTTGCGAAATTCTGTACATTGGTGCATATGGTGGAATGGAGGAGCGAATCGTTCCTGCACACGGTGTGGATTTAAAACTGGTGAGAGCAAGAGGAATTAACAGAAGCAATCCGGTGAAGCTGTTTCAGACAGCCTGGGATACCGAACTGGGATACAGAAAAGCTCTTGCTATCATGAAGAAATACAAGCCTGATGCAGTTATAAGCACAGGAAGTTTTATCAGTGCTCCTGTAGTTCTTGCCGCAAGAAAACTGGGAATAAAAATATATATACATGAGCAGAACGCTTTTCCGGGAATTGCAAATAAGAAGCTGTCTAAGTTTGCCAGACTCGTATTCCTTGGATTTGAAGCAGGAGGCACGTATTTTGAGGACAAGAGCAAGCTTATTTACAGCGGAAATCCTGTGAGAAAAGCTTTTTACAATCTTGACAGGACTGAATGCAGAAAGAAGCTGGACATTCCTGAAAGCCACTTTGTGGTAACTGTCTTCGGCGGAAGTCTTGGAGCTTCCACTCTGAATGAAATAGGAGTGGAGTGCGCAACTGAGTTTGCAGGAAGAGAAGGAGTTACACTTCTTTTCGGCACAGGACGGAATTACTACGATTCTGTTCAGAGAAAAATGAAGGCTTTGAGAATATCTGAAGCGAAGAACCTCCGGGTTACTCCGTATATTCAGGATATGCCTGATGTTCTTGGATCTTCCAATGTGGTTATTTCCAGATCGGGAGCTCTCAGTGCAGCCGAAATTATGACTACCGGCAGGGCGGCGATTTTCATTCCTTCACCTAACGTTACAGGAGATCATCAATACTACAACGCCAAGGCAGTTGCTGATCAGGGCGGTGCGATTATAGTAAGAGAAGATGGAGACTCCTGTGTAAGAGTGGTAAATACATTGAACCAGCTTATGAGAGAGCCTGAGACCCTGGATGCCATGGAAGAAGGCAGCAGAAAAGCGGCACCTCTGGACGCCACAGAGATAATTTACAGAAATATCATGGATGACTTGAAGAAATAAGCCGCCTGGGTCTTCAGACTATTATCGGGAGGACAGATGAACAATCCGGACAATAATCCTGAAAGAAAAGGAAGGGAATTATCTGCAGAAGAAGTAGTTGCAGAGAACATGAAAAAGCGTAAGGTCAGACGGGAGATGAGGAAAAAAACTCCCGGCTTTTTCATAAAGCCGCTGATAGTAATTGGGGCGGTTCTGGGACTGATCATTTTTTCCTTGTCCGGTTTCTTTACGATTCGGAATATCGAGGTAAACGGAAACAGATATTACACTGACAATGAAATAATACAGATGGCCCACGCAGAAACAGGAGGAAACCTTCTGTACAGACCGGAGAAGAAAAAAATCAGAACCTATCTTGAGAGGGATCCTTACATCAACAGCGTGGAGATACACAGAAAGCTTCCGGGCACATTGATCATCACTGTAAAAGAAAGGTCTCAGATTGCTGCAATAAAGTATGGCGACGAGTATCTTGTTATAGACAGGAACGGCACATTGCTGAGGAAAACGGAAACTCAGCCTAAGGTTACCATGCTCACCGGAATCAAGATCAAGAAGGCGACTTTGGGAGAACCCCTGGAAGCCCGTAACGAAGACGTATTTAAAGATGCGCTGACATTACTTGGAAAGATGGAAGACGGAGGAATTTACTTCATCCGCATTGAAATGTCAGAGATGTATATAAAAGCATATGTGTATGAAAGCATGGTTGTATCCGGGTCTATTAAAGAAATTGAATCGGCCATAGACCAGGGTCATATACAGCAGATACTGCAGAAGCTCTTCGCTAAGAATATAGAAAGGGGAACAATAGCCATAAGCGAAGACGGATATGCATCTTTTACCCCGGACATTTAGTTAAAAAAAGTCGCCTTAAGGTTGAAAAATGTAACAAACTGGTGCATTCACTTCATGAATATGCTATATTTAGATATATGTAACTACAGACGAGGAGGAGCTCTATGATGGAATTCGTTTCTGACTTTGTCGCTGAACAGGACAACGCTGCAATTATTAAAGTAGTAGGTGTTGGTGGCGGCGGATGCAATGCTATTAACCGGATGGTTGACTCTGATATGCAGGGTGTAACCTTCATAGCAGTAAATACAGATAAACAGGCTCTGGCTAGATGCAAGGCAGAGGTTAAGATACAGATTGGAGAGAAGATTACCGGAGGCAGAGGTGCAGGTGCAAATCCTGAGATCGGACAGAGAGCTGCCGAGGAGACTCTCGAGGAGATTACCAGCTATCTTCAGGATGCAGACATGGTATTCGTAACAGCAGGAATGGGCGGCGGCACAGGAACAGGTGCGGCACCTATTATCGCCAAGGCAGCAATGGACTGCGGTGCACTTACAGTAGCTGTTGTTACAAAGCCGTTCTCATTCGAGGGAAAGAAACGTTGGAACAGAGCTGCCAAGGGAATTCAGTACCTGCAGAACTTTGTTGATTCCCTGGTTGTTATTCCAAACGACAAGCTGATTGATTCCAGCGAGAAGAACACTTCAATGCTGGAGGCATTTGCTATGGCTGACGACGTTCTTCGCAAGGGCGTCCAGGGCATTTCAGATCTTATTTCCCAGTATGGAATCGTCAATGTGGACTTTGCCGATGTAAGAACCGTAATGGAGGGCAGAGGTATTGCTCACATGGGCGTCGGAGTAGGCACAGGCGACAACAAGATCGAAGATGCTGTAAGAAATGCAGTTGAGAGCCCTCTTCTGGAGACAAAGATCGATGGAGCAAAGTCTATTCTCCTCTATGTTTCAGGTGGATTTGACATGGGAATGCTGGACATCAGCAAGATTGCAGAGAAGATTCAGGCAGAGGCAGATCCTGATGCCAATATTATCTTTGGTGCTACAGTAAGCGAGGATATGGCCGACAAGGTTTCCATCACTCTCATTGCTACAGATTTCAGCATGGGCGGACTGGTTGACGAGCCGGAGACAAAGAAGGTTAAGCCTGTGAGAACAAACGTAAAGGCCATTGAGACAGAAGACGGTCTCCATGGAAGAGAGATGGATCTTTCAACTCTTCTGAAGAGTGAGGATCCTGATACAGCATCTAACTTTGATGTACCAGATTTCCTGAAATAGCCGGTAAAGCGGGTGTTAAGGGGAGAAACTGGTTCCAGAGAGGAACTGAGAATAACTTCTGACCAGAATCCGCGGATTAAACAGGTGGTCAGGTTAAGAAAAAAGAAATACAGAGACAGAGAGGGTTTGTTCCTTATTGAAGGGACAAACTCTGTCGTTGAGTCTCTCACAATGAAATGGGATGCTGAGTATTATATTGTTTCAGATTCAGCGTCCATGAGTGGAATCCGGAGCAGCCTTGTAAAAAAATGGCCTTCCAGAACCTTCGTTGTTCCGGAGAGGCTATTTGACAGAGTCAGCGATGCTGAGACGGGAGCCGGAGTCATGGGGGTTATAAAGAAACCTCACTGGAATACGGAAATTCTCACGGATCCGGATCAGGCTGACAGGAATATTCTCATTCTTGACCGGATACAGGATCCGGGCAATCTGGGAACCATGATTCGAACAGCAGCTGCTGCTGGTTATTGTGCCGTAATTGCCCTTAAGGGAACGGCCGACCTGTTTTCTGTGAAGACTTTGAGATCCACTGCGGGAATGGTGTTTCACATGCCTTATTTCGTGGCCCAGAACAATGAAGATCTTCTGAAAATAGTCCGGTCAAGTGGAAGAAGACTTGTGGTCACCGACCCTGAGAAGGGAATACCCTACTTTGACGGGAATTTAAATAAAGGGGTGGCACTGGTCATAGGCAATGAAGGACAAGGAATTTCCCATGAATTGATGGAAAAGGCTGATCTGAGGGTCACCATTCCTATGGCGCCGGAAGTTGAGTCGCTGAATGCAGGAATATCTGCAGCCATACTTATGTACGAAACCGTACGCAAATGAAGTGACGGGAGTTGCGGCAACCGTTTCATCAGATATTATCAGTTATTACTATTAGGATAGGAGCACTATATGGAAAGAAACAGAGCAGAAGTATCGATCTGCGGCACCAATTATGTTCTCTCTGGTGAAAAGAGCGAGGAGAAGATCAAGGAGATCGGTAAATATGTAGATGACGAGCTGCGCCGCACCAGCAAGATGCTTAACAGCAATCCAAACTATAAGTGCGCTGTGCTGGCTGCTGTCAACCTGGCTGAGAAGCTGATGGACAACAGTGATTTGCTGCTCAAGGTTCAGACTGAGAACCACCAGCTGGATAATGATGTGAAGCACTATATTTCTCTTTGGGAGAATGCAAAGAAGCAGGTAACTGACCTTAAGGAGAAGATCGGAAACGACAACGACAAGGCTGTTCAGGACAGCGAGCGCTATAAGGCACTGGAAGCCAAGTGCAGCGATCTTGAGAATGCTTACTTCGATCTCCAGAGAGAGAACGTTAGTCTTAGAAACGAGATGAGAAATCTTGAGAGACTGAAGAGGGACGATGAATAGTAAGACCCTCAGGCTGCTGGACTACAAGAGAATAATCCAA
The DNA here is from genome assembly GCF_009695865.1 of Allobaileyella intestinalis. Lineage (GTDB taxonomy): Bacteria > Bacillota > Clostridia > Peptostreptococcales > Anaerovoracaceae > Allobaileyella > Allobaileyella intestinalis. The sequence continues at coordinate 228,944 of NZ_VUNB01000001.1, forward strand.
ATGTTGTCCGCCATGGCAGGCTCCCAGCTTGGCCGTGACAGGATAGCCGGACTGAGCATAATGAATGATGTCCGGTCAGTAAAGGAAGCCTTAACGGAAACAACGGAAGCTGTTTCCGTTATTGTGTATAAAGGAAGTATTCCCGTTGGCGAGTTTGGTGATATAAGCCAGCTCCTGAATATTGCCCGCAAAGGCAGAGTCCTGTCGATGAGAGACCTTCTTGCTGTCAGGAGAAGTATTGCGGGAGTCAGAGAAGTCAAAGCCTTTCTCTCGGAAGATGTTCCGGAAATACCTTCTATCTCGGAAATATCAGATCTTCTTGAACCCCAGCCAAAACTGGAATCAGAGATAAACAGGTGCATCCTTTCAGAAGATGAAATGGCAGACAATGCATCTGCTGAGCTGAAGAGGATAAGGAGAGATATAAGGAACAAAAACGAATCCATCAAGAGCAGACTCTATAAATACACAAGTTCCAGAACTCTTCAGAAAAGTCTTCAAGATTCTATAGTCACAGTCAGGAACGGCAGATACGTAGTCCCGGTAAAGAGGGAGTACGCTTCTTCAGTTCCGGGACTTGTCCACGACCAGTCTCAAAGCGGTTCTACGCTTTTTATCGAACCTCAGGAAATAGTTACCATGAACAACCAGCTCAGGGAACTGGAGCTGGCAGAGGAAGAGGAGATCCGCAGAATACTGGCGGTTCTTACAGACCAGGTATCTGAGCACTATCACCAGCTGCTGAACAATCAGAATCTCATGACAGAGCTGGATGTGATTAATGCAAAAGGGCGGCTTTCTGTTGAAATGGACGGATATGAGCCAGAACTCAGCAGCGACGGAAGTCTTTCGATAGTAAAAGGAAGACATCCGCTGATTGATCCGGAAAAAGTCGTACCTATAGATGTTTCCCTGGGAGAAAATTACAATACACTTCTGATTACCGGCCCCAATACTGGGGGAAAAACCGTAACATTAAAGACCATAGGACTGTTCGTGCTGATGGCTGAAACAGGTCTTCATGTTCCGTGTCTTCCGGAAAGCAAAATACCGGTTTTCCAGGATGTTTTTGCAGATATTGGAGACGAGCAGAGCATTGAGCAAAGCCTCAGTACTTTTTCAGCTCACATGAAAAACATCTCAGAGATTATCAGGCAGGCAGGACCGGGAACCCTGGTTCTTCTGGACGAGCTGGGTTCGGGAACAGATCCATCAGAGGGAGCAGCGCTGGCCATATCCCTTATAGAAGAGCTGAGGCGCAAGGGCGTGATGACTGTTGCAACCACTCATTACACTGAGCTGAAGAAATATGCACTTTCTACTCCGGGTGTGGAAAACGCATCCATGGAGTTCGACATTGAAACCCTTTCTCCTACCTACAAGCTGAGAACAGGGCTGCCTGGAAGATCCAATGCTTTTGAGATTTCCAGGAAGCTGGGCCTAAAGGAATCTGTTATAGAAAGAGCAGCGGAGCTTCTGGATGAGAACCAGCTGAGCTTTGAAGATGCGGTTTCCAAGGTTGAGGAAGGAAGGGCAGAGGCAGAGTCTCAGATAGAACAGGCAAGAAAAATAAAGGCCAGAGCAGAAGAGAGACTCAGGGAAGCCGACGAGGAAGCAAACCAGATAAGGCTTTCGAAAGAAAAGATCCTTGATGAAGCAAGGAAGGAAGCTTTAAGAATCATTCAGGACGCCCAGAATCAGGTTGAACAGGTAAGCAAAGAGCTGAAAGCCTCTAAAGACAGGGATAAGGGCCATCGAACTGCAGCAGTTGCCGACAGCAGAAGGAAGCTGAAAGAAGCTGCCAGCAAACATGATTCTCCTAAAAAAACTGTCAGAAGGGAGAAGGGTGCAAACCCGGAAGATCTTAAGGTGGGCACATTGGTAAGAATCCTTTCCCTTCAGCAGAACGGAGAAGTTCAGTCGGAAGCAGACAGTCATGGAAACGTAACGGTGAAGGCCGGAGCCCTTAAGATGACAGTAAATGCAAAAGACCTGGTAATCCTGGAAAGCATGCCTCAGGGCAATAAAGAAAGACAGAAGAGAAAAGCCTATTCCAGAATATCATCCAGCAAGGCCAGAAGCATCAGCCCTGAGCTGAATGTAATAGGAAAGAACCTGGATGATGCATCAGTAGAAGTTGCAAAGTACATAGATGATGCAAGCCTGTCAGGCCTTGGGAGAGTCAGCATTATACACGGACGTGGCAAGGGCATCCTTCAGAAGGGACTGAGAGAAGAACTCCGGCGGAACAAGCTGGTGAAAAGCATTAAGGCTGCTCCTTATGACCAGGGGGGAGAAGGAGTGACCATAGTAGAGCTTAAGAAAAAATAAGATTTCAGAAATATTACATGGCGGAAAAAAGTCCGGGAGGACAGGAGTAAAATGTATATCGTAAGCAGATGCCTTCTTGGAGTTAATTGCAAATACAATGGAGGAAACAGCCGGTGCGGGGAAGTCATTGATTTTCTCCGGGATAAAAGCTTCGTTTCCGTTTGTCCGGAGACCCAGGGAGGCCTTAAAGCTCCCAGAGACCCGGCTGAACAGCAAAATGGACGAGTAATTGACAGGGCAGGCAGAGATCTGACTGAGTACTTCAGGGCCGGTGCAGAAAGAGCTTTGAAGCTGGCCATGGAGACTGCAGAGGCTAAAGGAGAGTCCATAGAGGGAGCTATACTGAAAGCCAGAAGCCCTTCCTGTGGCGTTACGGCCATATACGATGGAACTTTTACAGGAGCAACTGTGCCGGGAGACGGAATTTTTGCTGCAGAGCTTAGAAAAGCCGGAATTCCGCTGATGACAGAAGAAGATTTGTATCGGAGTGACAAATGATAGATTTCAAGAAACAAATTGCAAGGGAGCTGAACAATCCAGCCTTTGGACTGACAGATGAAGAAGTCGAGGGAATGATAGAGATTCCTGCAGATACCAGTCATGGAGACTATGCTTTTCCGTGCTTCAAGCTGGCAAGAACACTGAGAAAGGCACCTCCACTCATTGCCGCTGACGTGGCAGAAAGAATTGCAGGTTCACCGTTTTTCGAAAAAGTGGAACAGGTCAATGCATACGTTAACATGTTCCTCAGCAGAGAACAGGTGGCCGGACAGGTGGTTTCAGAAGTCCTGAAGGAAAAAGACGATTTTGGACGTTCAGATGTGGGTCATGGAAAGACAGTAATCGTTGAGTATTCATCACCGAATATTGCCAAGCCGTTCCACATTGGTCACATAAGAAGCACAGTTATTGGAAATGCCATCTACAAGTTGTACGATGAGACCGGCTATAATGTGGTAAGAATCAACCATCTGGGAGATTATGGTACACAGTTCGGTAAAATGATTGTTGCATACAGAATGTGGGGCAACCACGACGAACTGGCAAAGGATCCGATAAAGACTCTTCTGGGCTACTATACGAGATTCCATAAAGAAGCTGAGAAAGATCCGACTCTGGACGAAAAGGCAAGGGAAGCTTTTGCAAAACTTGAAGCTGGCAATGAAGAAGAGGTTCAGCTCTGGAAAAAGTTCCGTGAACTGTCACTTAAGGAGTTCAACAGGGTTTACGACATGCTGGGAATCACCTTCGATTCCTACGCTGGCGAAAGCTTCTATTCAGACAAAATGCCTGCCGTTATAGAGGAGCTGAAAGAAAAGGGACTTCTTCAGGAATCAAGGGGCGCCCAAATTGTGGATCTGGAATCTATGGGAATCAGCACTCCAGCAGTTATTCAGAAATCTGACGGATCCAGCCTTTACGCCACAAGGGATATTGCTGCTGCCATTTACAGGAAGCAGACATATGATTTCTATAAGTGCATATATGTAGTAGCATCTCAGCAGAATCTCCATTTCCAGCAGTGGAAGGCTGTTCTGCAGCTTATGGGATATGACTGGCAGAAAGACTGCGTTCACGTTCCATTTGGCCTGGTAAGCCTTCCTGAGGGAACCATGTCAACCAGAAACGGAAGGGTGGTTTTCCTGGAAGATGTTTTAAAGACTGCTGTTGAAAAGACCAGGGAAATAATCGCAGAGAAAAACACAGAAGGCATCGACGTAGATGAAGTTGCCCGCCAGGTAGGCATAGGAGCTGTAATTTTCCAGGAACTGTCCAACAACAGAATCAAGGATTACGTTTTCGACTGGAACAACGTAACAAACTTCGACGGAGAAACAGGCCCGTATGTACAGTATACTCATGCAAGAGCCTGCAGCGTTCTGAGAAAGGCGGGAGAGGCTGATCTGGAAAAAATGAGAAGCGGCGGTGCGGCAGATTACGGCTATCTCACATCTGAAAGCGCTTATCAGCTAGTAAAAGATCTGTCCAGAGTTCCTGAGGTTATCAGAGATGCAGCCGAAAAGTATGAGCCTTCAATTTTGACAAGACACCTTGTAGATGTGGCTCAGAGCTTTAACAAGTTCTACCATGATGAACACATACTGGTTGACAATGAAGACGAGAAGCTGGCAAAGCTGGCACTTGTTGACGCTTCCAGAATTGTAATAAAGAACTGCCTGGGACTTCTGGGCATTGAAGCTCCTGAAAGGATGTAGGTAAGACGATGAGACTTCTTCTGACTACGATTGAAAATGATTGTATTCACAGCAAACTGGCACTGAAGAACCTTTACAGTGCAGTGGAAGGTTCTCCGGCTGACGTTTCTGTAAAAGAATATCCCCGGGAAATGACCACCAGCGAAATCTATGACGATATTGTGAGAGGCGATTACGATATCGTTTATTTCCATACAAATATGGCTATTTCCTCCAGGATAGACAACATCGCGGAGCTGGTAAAAAAAGCCATGCCTGTGGTGAACATCATTTTGGGAGGAAGGGAAGTCAGCTTCGGCACCAGAAAGTATATGGAAGATCATCCTCAGGTAGATTTTGTTTTCAGAGGCTATGGGGAGATGATACTCTTCAGGTTTGTAAAAGCCCTTCTCACCTACAGCTTCGATTTCGACAGGATCGGAGGGCTGGCATACAGGGAGAACGATGAAATCTATGTTAACGACTTCCCGGAAAATATGGACTACGATAAAATTCCTTTTCCATATGAACAGGAGGAACTTACGGCCAGAGATCAGGTTTACTACCAGTCTTTCAGAGGCGATGCAGACAGATGTGCTTATGCCCAGGTTCTGCCTGACCGATCCATTAGCGCTCTTCCGCTGGGAAGAGTGTGTTCGGAGTTAAGGTATTTCCTGATAAAGGAAGTTAAATCCGTGACCTTCGTTGAGAAGTGGTTTAACTATAATGTTGACAGGGCTTATAAAATCTGGGATTACCTGATCAGCAACGACAATGGTGTGACAAAATTCATATTTGACGTAAACGGAGATTATCTGGATGAAGAGACGGTGCGCCTGCTTTCCGGTGCAAGGAAAGGGCTCTTTGAATTCAATATGGATATTGAGAGCACCAATGCGGAAGCTCTTGATGCGGCAGGGAGAAAGGCAAATATTTACCAGCTGATGTACAACGTAAGCAAACTTCTGCAGATGTCAGAAGTCAAGGTTAATGCCTATATAACAGCAGGCCTTCCTTTTGACACACCTCAGCAGTTCCAGCGTACTTTCAACAAGGCTTACGGCCTTGGGACAGCCACTTTGAACATCAGAATTCTCAATCTGAGAAAGGGGACGCTGCTCAGGGAAGAGGCTGATAAGTTCGGCTACGTTTACAACAGCAGGGCGCCTTATCAGGTGATTGCAAATGATTTTATGCCTGCACCTGAGCTCATAAAAATCAAGGATATTGCCAGGGTCACGGGACTATACACTGGAACAGAAGACTTCGCACAGTCTCTTCCAAGGATTTTCCGCGACACTTCCGTAAAACCATACACTTTTTTCCAGGGACTTACTGAATTTATTTACAGAAACGACCTGATGAAGAAAACTGGTATTAAGGAAAATTTGTACAGAATCTTATATGCATATGCTCAGGGTCAGTATGACAGCAGCAATGAAACGTTGAAATTACAGGTGCTCATGGATGTTATCCACGACGATCTTGAGAACAGCATGAGCCCTGAAGATGTAAAGAAGTTCGACAGAAAAGGATGGGAGCTTTAAGTGACAGAGATTATTAAGCTTGACAAGACAAATAATCTGAACGGGACTGCAGGTACAGAACATGAAGCCCCAAAGCCGGAAAAGGAAAAAGACAGAGTTGCCAGATTCCTGAGGAAACTCAACGAGGGAGCTCTTTTTGATGAGCTGAAGGATGATATTCTCAGCTCTATGGGCCTTGAACAGGTGATGAAAAATGTTCCTGTTCCTATTAGTGCTGGCCAGGGAGAGGAACTGACCACAAGGACCATAGCAGTTAATATGGGAAGAGTGCTGGGAGGAGATCCGGATTTTCCTTTCAAGAGCCAGTACCTTGAGTTCATTAAAAAAGTGTTTGGTGACAATGCTGTAAAAGCAATGATCGCTGAAGGCGTCAAGATGTCTTCTTCAGGCAATTACGAAATCGGTGCCATGTTTTTCAGAACTGCGCTGATGATGGAACCTGAAAACAGGGATGCGCTTTATTTTTATGGAAGAGCTCTCACAGATGCGTATTCCCTGGAAAACGATGATGAAGATTATGTTGGAAGCTTCAAGGCTGAGTCCATCGAGGTATTTGAGCTGCTTACAATGATTCACCAGGACTTTGATATGGGCTACTATTTCCTTGGTTATTCATATGCAAACCTGGGCCTCTACAAGAAAGCTCAGCTCACTTGGCAGACCTTACTTGAGCTGTCTGGCTCCAGGACCGGTGAGGATGCAGAATCAATGAGGGAAGAGATCAGTGAAAGGCTGGATTCCCTTGAGGATCCAGTGGTAATTGAAGAGGCCTGCAACGATATTTTGAGAGGAGATTTTCAGAACGGAAGGGACATTCTCCTCAGATATACGGAAGGGGCTTACAGCAAGTGGTGGCCTCTCTGGTATTATCTGGCTGTTGCAGAAAGTTCCCTGGGCAACGCCGAGGAGGCTATTACAGATTATAAGACAGCGTTGCAGTACAGCCCTAGCAACATTCAGGTAATGGAGGAGCTGGCTCAGGTCTTTGAGGCTGTGGGACTTCCTCAAAGTGCGGAGAAGTACAGGAAGAAGATTGAAATCGTAAAGAATAATATGGATTCGGAGTAGACAATTAGGCCGGGGTGTGGTATCATATCTATTGTGACCTAAGTCCGGAGACATGAACAACAGGAAAATAAAAAAAGTTGTTGACAATGTCCTGGAAATAGCGTATACTAAAGAAGTCGCGAAAACGGGACAGGTTTTTCCGAGGTAGCTCAATGGCAGAGCAACCGGCTGTTAACCGGTAGGTTGTGGGTTCGAGCCCCACCCTCGGAGCCATTTATTTTTTCTGCCGGAATGGCGGAATTGGCAGACGCCTGGGACTTAAAATCCCATGAGATTTTATCTCGTACCGGTTCGAGCCCGGTTTCCGGCACCAATTAAATATGATATCGCGGGGTAGAGCAGTTGGTAGCTCGTCGGGCTCATAACCCGGAGGCCGGAGGTTCAAGTCCTCCCCCCGCAACCAATGATCAAGACCCTGCAAGTATTGAGCAATCAAGACTTGCAGGGTCTTTTGTTTTATCTTTTTCAACTTCCCATTATTAATCCCCTATACCACCGGCCTTGATGTATAATTATCAAAGAACAACGTGCTGTCTTCTAAGAAAGGAGTGAAAAGATGTTACACGAAATTACTTTTCCATCATTCAATGAGCGGGATACGGTATATGGCTGGATTTATGTGCCGGCAGAGGAACCCCGGGGAATAGTTCAGCTCATCCATGGCTTTGGTGAACATTCCAGAAGATATTTGCATATGATTTCTCAATTTGTTGATGCGGGATACATAGTATCTGCTGATGACCATGTGGGCCACGGGAAGACAGCTATCGAAAATAATACCTGGGGTGACTGGGGAACAAAGGGCCCTCACACCATGATGGAAGACGAACATAAGCTCCATGATCTTACGGTAAAAATGTATCCGGATCTTCCATATTTCCTGTTTGGTCACAGCATGGGATCCTTTATAGTACGTGATTATATTTCAAAATACGGGGAAGAGCTGGCAGGAGCAACTATTTGCGGAACTACAGGTGTGTGGCCAGGCCTTGATGAAGGAATTGCAGCATGCCAGAAACTGGTAGATGAAGGAAAAGGTGAGGAAGCCGATCCTGAGCTTCCGGGAAAACTCATGGGATGGATGTTTTCTAGATGCACAGAAGGAGTGAAACTTGGAAATGAGTGGATTTGTTCAGATCCAGCTGTGCAGAAAGACCACGCAGAAGATCCATTTGACGCGTTTACCCGCCCAACTTCAAACAGAGCATTTCTGTATTTTTGCCAGATGATGGACTTCATCACAGGACCGGAATGGGCGTCAAAGGTGCCGGTTTCACTGCCAATTTACAATATTGCAGGTGATCAGGATCCTGTAGGACAGTTCGGCACAGGAGTTATGCAGGTGGCAAACTGGCTCATAGATTCAGGCCATGATGTTGAGACCATGCTTTATCCTGGTTACCGTCATGAGATCCACAATTACAGTGATCTGAAATATGAGGTGGAAGATGGCATTATCTGCTTCATGGACAGTCACAGTGCAAAATAAAGGATCTGGAAAAATGACAGGATTTGCAGTTGGCGAGAAGCTGATATTGACCGGTCAGATTCTCATGGCTCTGTGCTGCGGAATCTATATTCCCTGGTGGTTCAAGGTGTTTAAACCTGAACAGCCCCACAACTGGATTGCTGATGGTGCAGGAATATTGCTTTTATTGATAGTTATTTCTGGACTATCAGGTCTTGTCTTCACTGTAGCTGGAAACAGCCGTGTACAGAGTGACGGATTTTTCATTCCGGGAATTCATCCTCTGATGGCTGGCATAATATTGTATTTCGCAATAATGACCCTGACAGTATTCGCCTTCCACCGCCCGGTGACTACGGAACTTTTTCTCATAACTGGATGGCTTGTACTGGAGGTTGTGACGGTGAATGCACTGTACGGAACGGAATGCTTCACCAGGGGAATGACAGCAGGTCTACTGGCCGTTGAGACAGGGGTGTTTATTTCAAACATAGTCCTGTATGTTCTGTATTACAGGCTGGATCAGTGGACGGCATATAAGATGGCTGCAGTGCCACTGGCACTGGATGGAATAGTGATGTTAGTGATTGCAGGAATTATAGTGTTTCGAAGGTGTGCTTTATGAATTTTATGGAAAAAAGGATTATTAAAGACGGCAAGGTTAAGCCTGGAAATGTGCTGAAGGTGGATAGTTTCCTGAACCATCAGATGGACATTGACTTGTTTGACGAAATGGGAAAAGAGTGGAGCCGGAGGTTTGAAGGTCAGGGGGTGGACAAGATCCTTACGATTGAGGCCTCTGGAATAGGCATCGCCTGCATAGCCGCCCGGTATTTTCACGTTCCTTTGGTTTTTGCCAAGAAATCCAAGAGCATCAACCTGGATGGGGAGACCTACGTTGCCCAGGTTAAGTCCTTCACCCACGGCACTATCAATAATGTGATCGTAGAGAAGAAGTTTCTCTCTCCAGGAGAGAATGTTCTGCTGATCGATGACTTTCTGGCCAATGGCTGTGCGCTGCAGGGGCTCATATCCATAGTTCAGGAAGCAGGTGCCAGGGTAGCAGGAATAGGAATAGCCATTGAAAAGGGCTTTCAGCCTGGAGGACAGATCATACGCAATATGGGATACAAGCTGGAGTCACTGGCAATAATAGATTCCATGAACGATGAGACGGGAGAGATTTTTTTCAGAGACGGGAATAATAAGAAGATATATTCAGGTCTTGAAAAATAGACCATACGTTGTAGTGAGACTCAGGTTTTCAGGGCATTTTGACTTAGAGGAATGTTTTGAGATGGCAGAATTGCCATCTCTTTTTTTGTAATTTTATAGATATTTGAGGGTGGCAGAATAGATTCTTGAGAAGTTCTGGATAGGGCAATTCTGGTAACAGGAGACCTGGCCCGGAACATCAGCGATCAGTACAATATTGACCGCAGAAGGACAGCATCCCTGCTGGACATCTTCAGCTGCGTAATGCAGGGACTCCTTCCATATAGCGGGCAGCTCCTTCTCTCTGCATCTTTTGTAGCAGCTTCAGGATTAATTCAGATCTGCTATCCATTGACATTTGCTGTCCAATTGTTATAATTCCTATAGGAATTGAGGGAATTAGAACTGCGGCGGTATACTCTTTCGGAAATCACTGTAAGATCCATTCCGGGGAGAAATATCGTAACAGCCGAAATGTAAAGTGGGGTATCAGATGGGCTTTTTCAAGGACTTAAACGAGAATTATGAAGTGATAAAGGAGAGAGACCCGGCCATTCACTCAAAGGCCGAGGTTCTCCTTTATCCTTATTTTCAGGCGTTGAGATCGTATAAAAGAGCACACAAACTATATCTGAAAGGTCATTATTTTCTGGCCAGGTGGATTTCTCAGAGAGCTGCCAGAAAGACTAATATAGAGATACATCCTGGGGCAACAATAGGAAAAGGGTTTTTCATAGACCACGGTCACGGCGTCGTAATCGGAGAAACTGCTGAGATCGGCGATAACGTCAGCATGTACCACGGAGTTACTCTGGGGGGAACCGGAAAAGACAGTGGTAAGAGGCATCCTACCGTTGGAAACAACGTGACCATCTGTGCAGGAGCCACTATTTTGGGACCGGTAAAAATAGGAGACAATGCGGTGATAGGTGCCGAGAGTTTCGTACTTAAAGATGTTCCCCATGACACTACTGTTGTAGGGGCCCCGGCAAGAATCGTGAAGAGAAAGACCGGAGACAGCATCATTTCTTATGATGAACACGGAAACATCAAGAAAATACAGGAAGACAAGGGACAGCGTACTTTCGAGAGATGTGTAGTCACCAACAAGATAATAGAGAAGAGAACCAATCATGACAACGAATGTCCGTTAAAAGGCCAGCACATGCCAGAACAGTGCGGCAAGTGTCCAGTCACTCATGATGAATTCGAAGATGGGTCCAAGGGCCATCCGGCCTGGCTATCAGAGAAGAAAGCCCAGTAAAATAGCTCAGTAAAATTCAGACAATAAATATAACCGAAAACACCTGCATCAGAACTTAGAATCTGATGCAGGTGTTTTCATAAGTAAATCAAAGCTATTACAGGTTACAGTTCTATGAGGTCGTGGGTAAAGTCGATCATGTTCTCAAATCCATCTTCTGTGATCAGGATCTGATCCTCAATCCTTACGCCGCCCCAGCCAGGAATATAAAGACCCGGCTCAATTGTACGAACATTTCCAACAGGGAACGGTGTTTCGTCGGTAATGGAATCGAAAGGACCTTCGTGGACAAACAGACCGATTCCGTGTCCGATGTTGTTGTACTCATAGCCCTTGTATGGTGTTCCTTCAAGAGGTTTCAGGGATTCAAGATAAATGTCCTTGCCCACGGTGCCGGCTTTCGTAATCTTGTTGCACCGGTCAAACATCTCCTGAACCAGCCCATATACAGTCTTCTGCTCTTCAGTTGCTTTTCCCACAACTACTGTACGTGTCATATCAGACATATATCCGTTTACCTGGCATCCGAAGTCCATCAGAACGAAGTCGCCGTACTGAACGGCTTTTTCGCTAGGCACTCCGTGAAGCAGGGATGTTCTTGCTCCGGAAATCAGAATATTTCCATAAGGCATTGTGTCTGCACCTTCCTGTACCATGTACAGTGACAGGAGGGCAGCCAGTTCCTTTTCTGTCATTCCTACATGAATATCGTCAAGAAGTCTCTCAAGAGCTCTGCAGCTGATCTGGCATGCAGCCCTCTGATACTGGATTTCTTCAGGTGTTTTTATCATTCTCATATCGGCAATAACTCCGGAAGTAGGAATTTTCTCAGCCGATACGGTTTTATCCATAACAGAGAATTCGTTCTGGGTCATGAAGTCTGACTCGAAGGCCACGTTCTTGCATCCCGTTTCAGTCAGAAGTTTTTCCACCATGTCGCTGACAGTCTTGCCAGGGAGTCTCCAGATAGCAACTTCGCACTCAGGGCACTCGAGCTCAGCGTCCTCAGAGTATCTGAGGTCTGTAATAAAGAAGATCTTTTCACCTTTTGTAAAAAGAATTTTCTGAGCTCCGTCACTGGCGGTGAATCCGGTTACATAACGTACATTGGTAGGATCAGAGACGAGAAAAGCATCGTATCCCTTCTCTTCCATATACTTCAGAACTTTTTCCTCATTAGGTTTAATAGCCATCGCAATGCCTCCTATAGGATACAAATATGAGCCGGGCTTTCAGCCAGGCAATTACCATAATCCAGACTGCTTTCTGAACCGCAGTCTGACATAATTATAACGTCTTTTTACTAAATGTACACAGTAATAAACAGAAATAATCTCAATTAATGGGGGAATACATTATTCATCCCTTATTCACTTGCCGCCCATGTATACATTGCCAGGTCAAACAGAATCCATTGACATTATTTGTGGCTGAGCATAATATTTTACTAAGATGAGTAGCCACTCAACATGAAGGTGCCGGTGGCGGTTAAGGTAAACAAAAGGAGGATACCCATGGCATATAATGGTTTTGCTATTGACAAATATCCTGATGTGGAAGAGATCATCAGAAAGCTGGATGCACTGAGAGATGGTCCTATCTACTCAATTCTTCCGGAATATCTTGCTGAATACGAAGATCAGTATTTCAACAAGAAATGCCTTAAGTCAAAGGAAATGATAGACGAGGCCAAGACAGTAATACCGGGAGGAGTTCAACACAACCTGGCATTTAATTATCCTTTCCCCATAGTAATAACGAAGGCCTCCGGAGCAAAGCTGTACGATATTGATGGAAATGAGTATTACGATCTCCTTCAGGCCGGCGGACCAACTGTTCTTGGAAGCAATCCTGTAGAGATAAGGGAGAAAGTTATTCAGCTTCTGAACACCTGCGGCCCGTCAACAGGACTTTTCCATGAGTATGAATATAAACTGGCCAAGAAGATAAGCGATCTGGTCCCTTCTGTTGACATGTTCAGAATGCTTGGTTCAGGAACTGAAGCTGATATGGTGGCTGCCAGAATTGCCCGTCTCTATACAGGTAACAAGAACATTCTGAAGATGGGAGGAGCATATCACGGCTGGTCTGATCAGCTGGCCTATGGCATCAGAATCCCGGGAACAAAGGGACTTCAGTCAAGGGGCGTTCCTAATTATGTATTCAGGCATACAGATGAATTCTTCCCGGGAGATCTGGAAGACCTTGAGAAGAAGCTTAAGAGAAACAAGCTGGACGGAGGCACGGCTGCTGTATATATCGAGCCAATTGGACCGGAAAGCGGAACAAGGCCTGTAACTAAGGACTTTGTAAAAGGATGTGAGTACCTGGCCCACAAGTACGGAGCCCTCCTCATAGCAGATGAGGTAGTTTCCGGGTTCAGAATCGGCCTCAGCGGAGCCCAGGGATATTACGGAATCAACCCTGATCTGACTGTGTTCGGAAAAGTTATTGCAGGAGGTTATCCTGGTGCCGGCGGCGTTGGCGGCAGAAGAGATGTAATGGCACACATGGGCGCAGGGCTGGATTCATCTGGAAAGAAGGTAAAGAAGGCGCTGTGCGGCGGAACCATGGCGGCTACTCCGATTTCATGTGTTGCCGGATACTACACTATCTGCGAGATTGAAAGAACAAATGCAATTGAAAAGGCTGGCAGAATGGCTGACAGACTGGTGGCCGGAATCAACAAGTCAATAGACAAATATCATCTTCCTTTCGTATGTTTCAATCAAGGTTCAGTTTGCCATCTGGACAATGCTGGAACCATGCACTACTTCATAGACTGGAGCAAGCCTTGGAACATTCCGAAAGTCCTGAAGGAAACCAGCGCAAGACAGAAAGAAATGGAGCACATGGGTGCCGCATATATGGCAGAAGGAATCATCACCCTTGCCGGAACAAGACTGTACACAAGCGCCGCATACAATGAAGAGATGATCGATGATGTAATTGCCAGATTCGACAGAGTTCTCTCAAAGTGCGGAAAACTGTAAAGGAGCATAGAAATGAGTGATTCGGATTTCAGATTGAGCAATCTGGACATTCCTGAAGAAAAGAAGAACGTCAATGAGGAACCTCAGTTCATTCCAATGACTTTTGATTCAGGAACAGGAATTCTCCAACATGATACTGTGGAAGGAATTGTGGATGAGGCAAGAGAAAAAGTCCTGAAAGCCTGTAAGATGCTGGTTGATGAAGGCCTTGTGGCAAGAACCTGGGGAAACATCAGCGCAAGGATAAACGACGAACTTTTTGCCATCACCCCAAGCGGGAAAGCTTATGATACTCTGACCCCTGACCAGATAGTAGTTGTGAAAGCCAGTGACTGCACGTGGATGGGAGATATTAAGCCTTCCAGCGAAAAAGGAATTCATGCATCCATATACCTTGACAGACCTGAAGTAAACATGGTGATACACACCCATCAGTTCTACGCATCAGCAATCAGCATCATAGGACTTGATGTGGAAAATGTTTCCGAACTCAGCAGTGAGGCCGGTGAACTCGTGGGAGACAGAATTCCATGCGCCGGCTACGGCCTTTCTTCAACGGAGAAGCTGAGAAATAATGTCCGGAAAGCTTTTGCAGATAATCCCGGGTCAAAAGCTGTGCTGATGAGAAATCACGGTGCAGTTTGTGTGGGAGAGGATATTGATTCGGCATTCCATGCTTCCCGGCTTCTGGAGGAAGTATCAAAGAAGCTTTATTCCAGATACTGCCTGGGAGATGTGGCTGATGAACCGGCAGGTGAGAGCCGCATGTATGTGGAGGGAGATACTTCTGCACCATCCTGGGCCAGAAAAGCAATGATCAACGGTAATAAGTGCGTGGTCCTGTCAAAAAAACCGTATACAGTGAAAGTAAGCAGACAGGGAATGGCCATAAGGCCTTATATCGATGATCTTGCACAGATTGGAGGAGTAAACATTAAATGTGTAATGCCTGAAGGCAGTACTTCTGAACTTAAGAAAGCCCTCAGGAACAGTGATGCTGTGCTGGTAAAGGGAGCAGGTGCAATATGCGCCGGAAAGGAACCAGATGACGCAGAGGCCCTTGCCACTGTTCTGGAAAAAGGCTGCGCCGCAGCACACCTGGCCGCCAGCTTCGGTGATGTAAAACCTGTAAGCCGTAAAGATGCCCTGCTTGAAAGAGAAGTATACGTTACGAAGTATTCGAGACTGAAGAAAACAGGGGATGATAAAAACAACAAAGCTTCAGACTGGACAGGAAAAATCAAGTCTTTGCTGAAGGGACTGAAGAAAGTGAAATGATGCCGGGAGGCAGAAGATGTATATTTTGGCATATGATATAGGCACAACAGGAGTAAAGACATGCCTCTTCTCCATTGATTCTTCCATTGGTCTTAAAGCCAGCGCAACAAGAGGATATAAGCTTTACACCATGGAAAACGGCGGTGTTGAGCAGGATGGTGATGAGTGGTGGGATGCCATGTGCCAGTCCACCAGAGAGGTAATGGATAAAAGCGGGGTTGCACCAGATCAGGTAATGGGCCTGTCCTTCTGTTCTCAGATGCAGGGAATGGTTCTTGTGGACAGGGACGGAATACCTGTTCACAGGCCTATGAGTTACATGGATCAGAGAGGAAGCCGGGAACTGGAGGACTGTTTTGGCCACGGAATAAAGATTGCCGGAGCCAATGCTTTCAAGCTCCTCAAAAGCCTGAGAATCTGCAAGGCAGCTTCTCTCAGCGCAAAAGATCCGGTGTGGAAGTATAAATGGATTGAAAACAATGAGCCAGATAACTTCGCCAGGGCATATAAGTGGCTGGATGTAAAAGAATATCTCATATGCCGGTGTACTGGTAGTTTCGTAATGACAGAGGATTCGGCTTTTGCCACCATGCTGTACGATACAAGACCGGGACGGGAAGGATGGAGCAGTGACCTGTGCAGCCTTTATGGAGTAAAAAAAGAACATCTCCCTGAAATAATCTCTTCCAGTGACGTTGCCGGCCGGCTTCGCAAGGAAGCCGCAGATCAGCTGGGGCTTGAAGAAGGAATAAAAGTGTTCGGCGGAGGCGGAGATGCTCCTCTGACTGCAGTGGGAGCCGGAGCAACAGAGGTGGGTAGCACCCATATTTACACAGGAACCTCAGGATGGGTGTCAACGGTGGTAGATACCCAGAAGCTGGATGTGAATAAAATGATCGCATCTATCGTAGGCGCCCAGAAAGGCCGCTTCAACTATTTTGCGGAAATGGAAACTGCCGGAAAATGCCTTGAATGGGTAAAAAATCATCTGGCCTTAGACGAAATAGGAGTTTTCCTGGAGAAAAAAGATATTACCTGCGGATACGAAGGAAAGTATAAGAGCCTCTACGACTATCTGATGGAAACCATTGAAAAGGCAGAGCCGGGGTGTGGAGGAGTGATTTTTACTCCGTGGCTCCACGGAAACAGATGTCCATTTGAAGATCCTGCGGCGGCTGGAATGTTCTTTAACATCACTCTGGAAACAGGTAAGACAGAATTGATAAGAGCTGTGGTGGAAGGTATCTGCTACCACCAGAGATGGATGCTGGAGTGTGAGAAGGAAAAGGTCCAGATAAGCCAGACCGTAAGATTTGTAGGGGGCGGCGCCCTTTCAGATGTAACCGGGCAGCTTCTGGCGGACATAACAGGACACCATATCGAGATAGTTGAGGATCCTCAGAATGTCGGGGCCATCGGAGCAGCTGCAGTTGCTGCCCTGGGCCTCGGCCTTATCAGTGATCTGGACCAGATCAGGAAACTGATAAAAGTCAGGTCCTCCTTCACCCCGGATATGGAGAAAAAGCAGATTTACGACAGAAACTATCAGGTGTTCAAGAGGCTGTACGAGACCAACATGAAGAATTTCCGTGATATGAACATATGAACAAAGGAGAAGGTATCTCATAACATGCAGAAAAAAATTCCAGAGGAAAAGCTGCAGGCCCTCAGGAACACTGGTATCAGCGAGTTTGCTTCCAAGGGACTGGATGGTGCAAACATAAATGTTATCGCAAGAAAAGCCGGAGTAAGTGTGGGTACCATATACAACTACTTTGGAACTAAGGAGAATTTCTTCACTGCGTGCCTGGAACAGGCCATGAAAGACCTGGAAACTGCCTTGATGGAAGCCTCGGCTGGTGATGTTCCGCTGCTGACCAGGGCAGACAGACTGATCAGGGCAGTGCAGTCTTATTCGAGAGAAAACATAGAGGTTATCCGTCTCTATAACGAAATAACCTCAAGCTCCGGAAATAAAATGGCAGGTTCGCTGGCCCGGAAGATAGAGTCCATCAGTTCTTCCGCATATAAGAAAACTATAAGAGAGGCAGCAAGGAAGGGCGAAATCCGTTCAGATGTGAATGTTGAATATCTGGCTTTTTTCTTCGACAACCTGCTTACCACCCTTCAGTTTTCATATGCCTGCCCCTATTACAAAGAGAGGCTGAAGATCTACTGTGGAGAAGAAGGCCTGAAGGACGATGAGCAGATGAGAAAGAATCTTCTGGCATTTATGGACGCCGCCTTCGATCCAAAAGGCAGGACAAAAAAATGATAATGGACAGACTATGCGGATAGCAGCAATCATACCAGCAGACCTTCTCCCTGGTGGCCGCCGCTTGCTAGAAAGCCTATGAGCCTTGGATGAGTCAGGCCACGGCGCCTGGCATCCATACTCTAACCTCCTGCACTTATGAAACACCAGAATGAAGAAAATATCCATCAAAGATTTTTGACATTGCCGGTTTTTTAGACTTTTCAGGGTATTTTCAGGAAAACATCCCCTTTTCCGGCACGATTGCAATTAACTGGATACAGGCTCTATAATTAAAAGGATAGTCTGGATACGGCAAAGAGCAGGCGGGAAAGGTTCGGTCAGTGAAAATGAGCATTCAGAAGACAGATGGTAATAATATTAAAATCATAGATGGTGTTTCCTACGATGAATGGTTTGGAAGAGAATCTGAGTCTGCCAGGGAGTTTGGAGAGATCCTGACAGAATACTCGAACACACTTAGGGGACAGTGGATCACCAGCATCAGTGGAGACAGCAGCCAGGGCTTTTGTAATTTGTTCTTTGAGAAAAACGGCTTATCCATCTGGTTTAACAGAGAAGGACGCTGCAAAATGCGCTTAGGAGGCCAGGATACTTTTGGAAGAAAAGAAAACTTCATGGCAGGCTGCAGAGGCATTTTTGGAAAAGCTCTGCTAGCTGTTTATCCTGGAGGAAGAAACGGATCGAGAACTGCTGTGTTTCTATTTGGCGACAAAATGACAGGAGATTATCGCCAGGGTTCAGGAGTGAAAAAAACCTCTACAGCACAGGCCCTTCGGATTTCGTACAGCAACAAAGAAAGTAAACTCCTTTTTTCCATAGAACCTGTAGAAATAGTAAATGGCGCCTATGTTGTGCTGAGCTCCGAAAAAGTTCCTATGACCAGAGGGAGCTATAAACAGAGACTGAGAAATATCAGTAACGGAGTTACCTGGGAATGTATTGCTGATGAAGCCGGGAACGTAAAAGTGCCGGCAAAATACAGATATGTCCACCTGGCTGATTACACCAGGGAAATATATCAGGTATCCGTAGTTGGAAAAAACGGAGAGCTTAAGGTGGGGGCCTGCGATTCTGAGGGAAGAGAGCTTATTCCTTGCGAATATAAGGACCTCTACTGCCTTAAAGTAGGATATGCACTGGTCATGGATAAAAATAATCACTTCTGGGTGCTGGACTACAACAACGATGCGATTTTCGGGCCGAGCATATACGGCGTAGACATCTATGGAAATACGGATAAATATCTGTTCTATACTGAGGATAACAGGGAAGCCGGTGTGGAGTGTCTTGGAATATATGAGGTAAGTACGAAGACGAAGACGGCACCTGCAGTATATACGTATATAAAGTACCGGGACGATGGCTTCTTCGATGTAAAATACGGCGGAAGTAATGGAAAAAGAGCTGTGGTGGACCGGTACGGCAACGAGCAGGACCTGATGTTATCTCCAGGAAATTTCAGGGGCAGAGGACAGAAGGGAAAAAATAACAGATGATAAAATGAAAACCCTGAAACAACAGGGACGTTGTACAATCTGTTAGCTGAGAAAAAATCCATTGTCATTTTATTTCCCTGTGATATACTAGGAATTACGCTGCAGGGTAATTTCAATGCAGACAGAATATACAGGAGGATAGAACTATGATGGTGTCAACAAAGGGACGTTACGCCCTTATAGTAATGATCGATCTGGCCAGAAATGAGGGAGACGGTTATATTTCTCTCAGTGATATTGCGGAGAGACAGAATCTATCGATGAAATACCTTGAGATCGTGGTGTCTATGCTGAACAAGGGGGGCCTCGTCAAGAGTCTCAGGGGAAAGAACGGAGGATATCACCTGGCAAGAAAGCCGGAGGAATACAATATTGGAGAGATACTGGAGATAACAGAGGGAAGCCTGGCTCCAGTAGAATGTCTTAAAAACGGCCACATGTCCTGTGATAAAGCGGGGTCCTGCTACACCCTGCCGCTGTGGCTGGGCCTTGACAAGGTGATAGATGATTATCTTGGCAATATTTCTCTTCAGGACCTTATTGACGGGAATATGAACAAGATTCTGCCTCAGGAAATTGAGATGGCTAATTACAAGGAGACCTGTCTCCACAAGAGAAAGGCTGCTGGCCTGGATAATAACAGATAGGCTTACAGAATATTTTACGGGACAGTTTGTATGACAGTCATTAAGAGACTGACGAAGTCTGGAAATCATACTGTACCTATGAATACAGATTGCACTGATTTATGCACAATGAATAGTTGATAATTCCTATTGACACGATAGGAATTAAGAGTAAACTAATCCATGAAAAGAGCCTCAAGAGATAATGAGAACATGCTCGTGAAGAGATGAAGCGGGCTTTTGATAAACAGGAGGGTAACATGAGAGTATATGCTGATAACGCAGCCACAACTTACATGAGTGAAACCTCGATGAAGGTGATGGTGGATTGCCTTAAGAACGCCAATGGTAATCCTAACAGCCTTCATTCAGAGGGACAGGCTGCAAAGGAAGTACTGGAAGATGCTAGAGCAAAGGTTGCAAAGGCTATCAATGCAGCAAATCCTAATGAGATTTACTTCACATCAGGAGGAAGTGAAGCTGACAACCAGGCACTGATTTCTGCAGCAAGAGGACAGAAGGTTAAGGGTAAGAATCACCTGATTACCATGAGCATTGAACATGATGCTATTCTGAACACAATGAAGAAGCTGGAGAAGGAAGGCTTTGATGTTACAATCCTGGATCCTCAGCCTGATGGAATCATTGATATTAAGGATATCGAGAACGCAATCAGACCTGATACAGCACTGGTGTCCATCATGTTTGCAAATAACGAGATTGGATCCATCCAGCCTATAGCTGAAATCGGAAAAATGTGCCATGAGAAGGGCGTACTCTTCCACACAGATGCAGTTCAGGCAACTGCCCATCTGCCTATAGATGTACAGGCCATGAACATTGACATGCTCTCAATGTCCGGCCACAAGTTCCACGGCCCTAAGGGAATCGGAGCTCTTTATGCAAGAAAGGGCGTTAAGCTTGTAAATGTAATTTGCGGCGGAGCTCAGGAGCGAGGAAAGAGAGCAGGTACATCAAATGCCCCTGCAGCTGCAGCCATGGCAGCAGCCCTGGAAGAGGGTGTGGCAAACATGGAGAAAGACAATGCAAAGACCATCGCGCTGAGAGACAGACTGATTGAGGGACTTTCTGACATTCCTCATTCAAAGCTGAATGGTCACAGAACTAAAAGACTTCCGGGAAATGTTAACTATTCATTCGAGGGCGCAGAAGGCGAGTCCCTGCTGCTGGCTCTGGATATGTATGGAATCGAAGTTTCTTCCGGATCTGCCTGCTCAAGCCAGTCACTGGAGCCAAGCCACGTGCTTATGGGAATAGGACTTCCTGTTGAGGCGGCTCACGGATCATTGAGATTCAGCTTGTCTGCAGACAACACCGAGGAAGAAGTTGACTATATTATTGAGAAGGTACATTCAGTTGTTAATCATTTCAGAGAGCTGAGCCCATTCTGGGATGAACTTGAGAGAGGAGTAAGAGAACATGTTATATAGCGAAAAGGTTATGGATCACTTCGAGCATCCAAGAAATGTAGGCGAGATCGAGAATGCTGACGGTGTTGGCGAAGTAGGAAACCCAGTCTGCGGAGATATCATGAGGATGTATCTCAAGATCGATAATGATGTTATTACTGATTGCAAGTTCAAGACCTTCGGATGTGGATCTGCAATTGCAACAAGCTCAATGGCAACAGAGATGATCAAAGGCAAGACTGTAAAGGAAGCTCTGGAACTGTCCAACAAGGCTGTTGTTGAAGCCCTGGACGGTCTGCCAACACACAAGATTCACTGCTCAGTACTGGCAGAGGAAGCTATCAAGGCTGCTCTGGTAGACTATTACAAGAAGAACAACAAGGAGCTGCCTCCGGAAATCAAGGACTTTAAGCCTGATGAGGAGAGCGATCTGTAGGATTATTTCACTAGACGGACCGGCTCTGGTCCGTCTTTTTTATACAGAGCAAGGGGCTTGGCCAGGTGAGACAGGGGCTTTTTATTCTCAACCAACAAAACACGCACCTGCTTTGTATTGACAACAAACAAATCACAGCGTAGAATGTGAAAGAATATTAATCCCGTGAAGGTACGTGGGGTTATTAAGGGTATTTGGACAGGAGGAATTTATGAGCACAGGTGTAGTAAAGTGGTTCAACAACAGCAAGGGTTACGGATTTATTGAGAACAGCGAAGGCGGAGCAGATATTTTTGTTCATTACTCAGCAATTCAGAGTGAGGGATTCAAGTCTCTTAAAGATGGAGAGAAGGTTACCTTCGATGTTGAGGATGATCCTAAGAATCCATCAAAGCAGAGAGCTGTAAATGTAACTGTTGTTAAATAATCGGTTATTAAAGGCCACCATCGCCGGTGGCTTTTTTCATGTTTCATACACCAATTACCATCCAGCTGATGGTAAAATGAAAAGGTAGATTGTTGAAAGAAAGGCCTTCCGAGAGGGCCATGTAATTTGAACGGAGGACAGTGAAGTGATTCTGAAAGGCGGAAGCATATACAGAAACGGCCATTTCGAAGACAACCTCCAGATAAGCGGAAAGAACAATGCCGCTGATGGCGGCTTTGTTGATATTGGTGGACAGGATGGAGTTATCGAAGTTGGTAACTCTTTTATTTTGCCATCTTTCTGCGACGTTCACGTGCATTTTCGTGAACCTGGACAGGAGTACAAGGAGACCATCAGAACGGGAAGCAGAGCAGCAGCTGCAGGGGGATATACAGATGTCTGCACCATGCCTAACCTGAAACCGGCACCATCAGATATGGAGTCACTGGATGTCCAGCTTAAGGCAATAAACGAAGTCCCTTCTGCAGAGAAGATACACGTTCATCCATATGGAACAATTACCCGTGGACAGAAGGGAAGAGGCCAGCTTTCAGACATGGAAGAAATGGCACCACATGTTATCGCTTTTTCCGATGATGGAGTAGGGGTGCAGGATGCGGGACTTATGAAGGCTGCCATGGAAACTGCCAGGGCTCTTGGAAAAATAATTGTCGCTCACTGCGAGGATGAGGAACTTCTTGCCCAGGGTAAATCAAGAGAAAGCGAATGGCGCCAGATAGAGCGGGACGTGAAACTGGCAGATATTACAGGAGCTTCATACCATGTATGCCACATTTCAACAAAGGAAAGTGTGGAAATAATCCGCGAGGCAAAGAAAAGCGGCGTAGATGTAACCTGTGAGACCGCTCCCCACTATTTGCTTCTGGACAGCAGGATAATAGCTGAGAAAATTTCTGCCTGCCCTGAAGAAGGCGGAAAGTACAAAATGAATCCTCCTGTCAGAGAACCAGAAGATAAGAATTCACTGATAGAAGGAGTTCTTGACGGAACGGTGGACATGCTGGCAACAGACCATGCTCCCCACAGCAGCGAAGAAAAATCCAGAGGCTTCCTTAAGAGCATGAACGGAATAACAGGCCTTGAATGCGCATTTCCTGCAGTATATACAGGCCTTGTCAAAACCGGAATCATACCATTTGATACCTTGATCAGGATAATGGCCGTTAATCCGCGCACCCGCTTCGGCATTCCTGCAGACTCCGGCTGGACCGTTGCAGACCTGGACAATCCTTTCGTTCTGGACAGCCGCCGGTTCCGTTCAATGGGCAAAACAACACCTTTTGACGGACAAGAATTATACGGAAAAATACTTTACACGATTTGCGGAGACAGGCTGGTCTATGACCACAGCACAGATAAATGAGCAGGGAGGAACATATGCAGAAAACAATCAGCACCATTTACAGCAACAAGGAAATAGCTCCTGGCATATTCTGCATGATGCTTGAAACAGAAGGCAGTAAATTCAGCAATCCAGGGCAGTTCGCCATGGTTCAGGTGCCGGGCAAATTCCTCAGAAGGCCAATTTCTGTCTGCCGCTACGACGGGGACCGGTATACTCTGGTTTACAGAGTTGCAGGAGAAGGGACCAGAATAATGAGCACCCTGGAGGCAGGCCAGAAGGTGGACGCACTCACTGGTCTGGGAAACGGCTATGACGTAAAAAGAATACCTGATGGTGCGTATATTATCGGCGGAGGAATCGGAATTCCTCCGATGCTGGGCCTTGTCCGGGCGTTGATAATGAACGGAAAGAAGTGCAAGGTAATTCTGGGCTACAACAGCGAGAAAGAGATATTCCTTCTGGATCAGTTCAGAGACCTGGCAGAAGACGTAACAGTAATGACTGCTGACGGAAGCGCAGGAAAAAAGGGGTTCGTAACAGATGCCTTTGATCATGCTGATTTTGCATGTGCCTGCGGACCTCTGCCGATGCTGAAGGCGCTGGCCCCTAAGACAGACCAGGGGCTGTTCAGCCTGGAGGCCAGAATGGGCTGCGGATTTGGAGCCTGCATGGGATGTTCCATAAATACAGAAGAAGGCTCCATGAGAGTATGCAAGGAAGGACCGGTATTTTCCAAGAACATCCTGAAGTGGGACAATCTGATCAGTGACTGACGGTAATCAACAGTTTGTGAAAATGAAAGGAATCATATATGAAATGCAATATAGGCGTCAGCCTGGCAGGAATTGATCTGCGAAATCCTGTTATGCCTGCCAGCGGTACTTTCGGATATGGACAGGAGTATAAAGAGGTATATGACCTGAGCCTTCTGGGGGCAATAGTGACAAAAAGCGTCACTGAGGAGCCCAGATATGGAAACCCTCTTCCAAGGATAGCAGAATGCAGCCAGGGAATGATGAACTCCATAGGCCTCCAGAACCCGGGAATCAAACACTACATAAACGAAGATCTGCCTCATCTGAGAGAATGTTACTACGGACCGATTATCTCAAACATCAGCGGTTTTTCACCGGAGGAATTCGGCAGACTGGCAGCGGCCGTAGATGGACAGGAGCAGGTTGCAGCTATAGAAGTTAACATAAGCTGTCCTAATGTAAAAGAAGGGGGATCAGCCTTCGGTTCTGACCCGGAAATGAGCAGAAAGATCACGGAAGAAGTAAAGAAGAACACCTCTCTTCCTGTGTTCGTAAAACTTACACCAAATGTTACAGATATTACAGAGATAGCAAGGGCCTGTGAAGCAGGAGGGGCAGATGGAATCAGCCTGATTAACAATTTCAGGGCGCTGAAAATTGATCTCAAGGCCAGAAAGCCTGTCACTGCTGTTAAGTATGCGGGATTATCAGGACCGGCAATTAAGCCTATTGCTCTTAGAATGGTAAACGAGGTATACCATGCAGTGAACATTCCTGTAATCGGAATAGGCGGAATATCCAAGGCCGATGATGTGCTGGAAATGGTCATGGCGGGTGCATCGGCAGTTCAGGTGGGAACAGCTAATCTCATTGACCCGTGGGCGTGCCCGGAAATCATACAGAAGCTGCCTCAGCGAATGGAAGAACTGGGAATTTCAAGTCTGGATGAGATAAGAGGAGTGATTTAGATGAGAGAGTATAATGATATTATGATTGCCCTTGACTTTCCCGGGGCAGAAGAGGCCCTGGGTTTCCTGGACAACCTGGACACAGGTGATGACAAGCCTTTTGTAAAAATAGGAATGGAGCTGTTCTACAGCGAAGGGCCGGACATTGTGAGAGAGGTAAAGAAGAGAGGTTATTCGGTTTTCCTTGACTTGAAATTACACGACATTCCAAACACAGTCGGCAATGCTATGAAGGTGCTGGCCGGTTTTGGAGTGGATATGGTCAATGTTCACGCTGCCGGAGGCATTAAGATGATGGAGGCTGCAGTCAGGGGCCTTGAAGAGGGATGGAAGGCTTCTGGAAGAAGTGGAAAAAGACCTTATATCATTGCAGTGACCCAGCTCACATCAACAGATCAGGAAACTATGAACAAAGAAATCCTGATTCCGGGAAGAGTTGAAAGTGCTGTTGCAGAATACGCCAGAAACGCTAAGGCAGCAGGACTGGACGGAGTAGTTTGTTCTCCTCTTGAAGCCCAGATGATACACGGTGTTGCAGGAGCTGACTTCCTGACCGTAACTCCCGGAATAAGACTGCCGGGAGACTCAAAGGGAGACCAGAAAAGAGTGACGACTCCTGAAGATGCCAGGAACTACGGAAGCGATTACATGGTGATCGGAAGGAGCATAACGAAAGCTGATGATCCGTCTGAAGCTTACAGACGGTGCAGATAAGAAATGGAGGATGCGTTGTGGCAAGAGATGAAATGAAGGAAAGAGAAATAGCCAGAGGACTTCTGAAGATTAAAGCAGTATTCCTCAGGCCAGATGAGCCTTTTACCTGGGCCAGCGGAATCAAAAGCCCTATCTACTGTGATAACAGACTGGTTCTCACAGCTCCTGATGTAAGGGATCTGGTGGAAAAGGAAATGGCTGAGACTATCAAAGAGTTTTATCCGGAATGTGAGAAGCTTATGGGAACAGCAACTGCAGGAATAGCTCATGCAGCAATTGCCGCCCATATTCTTGGAATGCCAATGGGATATGTGAGAAGCAGCTCAAAGTCCCACGGCAGAAACAACAGGATTGAAGGAGCTCTTAACAAGGGAGACAAGGTGGTTGTCATTGAGGACCTTTTCTCAACAGGGGGATCTTCCATAGAAGCAGTTAACGCTCTAAGAGAGGCCGGGGCAGATGTGCTTGGCATAGTCAGCATTTTTACTTACAGCACAAACAAGGCTGAGAAAAACTTCAAGGATGCAGATGTTGACCACAGAAGCCTCTGTACTATCGGAACGCTGATTGACGAGGCAGAGAAGGAAAACTATATCAAAACAGGAGAGGGAGAGGAGATAATCAGATGGCTAAAAGAGATCTGATCAGTATTACAGATCTTTCAGTGCAGGAAATCGATGAAATACTGGATCTGGCAGACAGAATCACAGCTGATCCGGCTGCATACCAGGATGCCTGTGCCCACAAAAAACTGGCAACGCTTTTCTATGAGCCTTCAACCAGAACCAGGCTCAGCTTTGAGGCGGCAATGTATGAACTGGGAGGAAACGTAATAGGCTTTTCCGATGCAAAATCCACATCTGTTTCAAAGGGAGAAACGGTTCACGACACAATGAAGGTTATTTCCTGCTTCTCAGATATTATTGCAGTAAGACACCCTAAGGAAGGTGCTGCATACGTAGCTGCCAGGAGCTGTGACATTCCGGTGGTTAATGCTGGAGACGGCGGCCACCACCATCCTACACAGACTTTGACAGACCTGCTTACTATCAGGCGGGAGAAGGGAAGACTGGACTCCATTAAGATAGGATTCTGCGGAGATTTGAAGTTCGGCCGTACTGTTCATTCTCTTATTGAAGCCCTTCTCAGATATGAAAATGTTGAATACTGGCTTATTTCACCAGAAGAGCTGGTGCTTCCAGACTATGTAAGAGACCAGATGAAAGCTGCCGGAGTCAAATTCCATGAAATCAGAAGCATGGAAGATGCACTTCCGGAACTGGATGTGCTTTACATGACAAGGGTTCAGAAAGAAAGATTTTTCAACGAAGAAGATTACATAAGGCTGAAGAACATATATATTCTTGACGAGGAGAAGCTGTCTGCTGCTTCCCAGGATATGATTGTGATGCATCCGCTTCCTAGAGTGAATGAAATTGAAATAGATGTGGATGATGACCCGAGGGCCGTATATTTCAAGCAGGTAAGAAACGGAAAAGATGTACGTAAAGCCCTGATACTTACGTTGCTGGGATGGAAGGAGGACTAGATGAACATAGATGGTGTGAGCACCGGAATTGTACTTGATCATATCAATGCAGGAAGATCCATGATAATTTACAGGCTTCTGGGATTAGAGAAGCTGAACTGCAGCGTTGCAGTTATTCAGAATGTAAAAAGCGAGAAGTATGGCCGCAAGGATATAATCAAGATTGATCAGATTATTGACCTGGATTTCGATGCTATAGGTTTTGTAGATCCTAACATTACGGTCAATATCGTAAAAGACGGGAAACTCGAGAAGAAAACTCATGTATCCCTTCCGGAAACCCTTGTTGACGTGCTTCACTGCAAGAATCCAAGATGTATCACAACTATTGAGGCAGAGCTGCCTCAGAAGTTCCGCCTGGTGGATCCTGAAAAAAGACTTTACAGGTGCATTTACTGTGATGCCCTTGCCAGCGACAAACACCTCTATCTCTAAAGGACGGGAAATTTGTTTTCCTCAATGACCGGTAAGTGCAGGCATTCAATCTGAGATTGCCCCTATGTTTGAATAATAAAAAAGCTCTCTTCCTGACTTGCATGGGCATGGCCCTTTGCAGCCTGGAAGGGAGCTTTTGTTTACTCATCATCAGGTCTGTATTTATCCATTAACTTGCTGTAGCTGTTTACCTTGTCTGTCTTTATGGCTTTATAGGTTTTATCAATTCCTGATGCCATGGCGGCAGCCACACGGTCAGCTTTTTTGTCAATGGCTTCATTATCCTTTTTGTTTGTCATGAATCCCAGCTCTATGAGGCAGGATGGCATTGAAGGAACTGAGTTCTCGTAGTAGTCGTCGTTTCTGTCAGTCAGAGTTCCTGCTTTAACCTGGCGGGCTCCGATGGTATCAGATTTATCCAGTTCATTAAGAAGCATGGATCCAAGAAGTCTGCTCTTGTTCTGATTAGATGCTTTTATCCAGACCTCAGTCCCTGAAGCAGTAGCTGCAGTTTCAGAGCCTGCATCACCGGTGTTTCTGTGGATTGAAACGAACAGATCGGCGTTCTTATTGTTGGCCATCTTTCCCCGGGTCTGCCTGTCCACGTCTGTATCAGTGGAGCGGCTCATGTAGACCTTGTATCCCTTCTTTTCCAGATCTTCCTTCAGCAGCCTGGCAATCTTCAGAGTATCTTTCTTTTCCTGGCGCTTGCTGGTTTCCGCTCCCGGATCGCTTCCGCCGTGGCCTGGATCTATGAAGATGACGCCACCGTTTTTTACTGCTTTGCTCTCATCCTCTGCGCTTTGCTCAGCCGCTGCTTGTGCTCTGGCCTTTTCTCTGTTTTCGGAAACATAGTTAATTGTAACCTTTATGAGTATGCCCATGAGGACCATAAACAGGACAAGAACAATTGACAGCATGATCAGGTTGTTCCGCCGTTTACGTCTCCGCTCTTTGCGCAGCTTGGCTTTCTTCTGTGCTATCAGTATTTCGATTATTTCTTCGTCAGTGTAGTGCAATTCGTTTACCTGTTTTCAACTGGCTGCTGTCAGTTGCGACCTGAGACCGTCGCTGCTGGGAACCGCCTGAAACAATAAAATCATACTGTGATATGTTACCCCAAATAAAAACCTATGTAAACCTATGTGAATCATGGGAGGTCTTTGTCTGCAGGCTTGAGATTGTAACCCCGGGGATTCGGTGGTAAAATCATTATGTATTTTTATGCATTCAGATAAAGAGGTGGAAAATATGTACGCTTTAACTGCAAAGGGCATGCGTTTTATAGATAAACATACTATGAGTCTTGGAGTTCCGTCGCCGGTCCTCATGGAAAATGCTTCAAAAGCAGTAGTGGACCTTATCTGCAGCCGCTTCCCTGAAAGAAAAACCAGGATACTTGTACTCTGCGGATCTGGGAATAACGGGGGAGATGCTGTTTGTGTGGCCAGGTGGCTGACCCATCTCGGTTACCATACGGTACTTTACTTTGCGGGAAACCCTGACAGGACCTCAGAAGAGTTCCTCAGGCAGATGAATATTTTTACAAAAACATTTCCTGATGCCTTTATCGGCGGCCTTGAAGGGGATGAAAGAGATGCAGATGCTCTGGAGGCCTCTTATGACGTTATTGTTGACGGCCTGTTCGGAACTGGTCTGGACAGAAGGCTGGGGTTCAATTACATAAGGTTTATAGAATATATTAACAGCCGCAAGGCTTATAAGATTGCAATAGACATTCCGTCAGGATTGAACGCAACCACAGGACAGAATATGGATGCACTTTTCATGGCTGATGAGACTGTGACCTTTGGAAGCTATAAGATCGGCATGCTCATGGGTGATGGAAGGGCCTGCTGCGGCAAGGTGACTGTAGCGGATATAGGCCTTGCGTCATCTGGGTACGATCTGGTTGAGGATAAGCTGATTGTCTGTGATAACAAGTACTTCAGCCAGAATGCGGACAGAGCTCTGGTGCCGAGACTGGAGAAATCTCACAAAGGTACCTTTGGTACAGTAGGAATTCTGGTAGGCCAGGGCAGCATGATGGGGGCAAGCATGCTTGCGGCCAGGGCTGCCTATAGAGCAGGATGCGGGCTGGTGAAGATCCTTTGCCCAAGGAAATTCATGGGATACTTCAATATTTCCATTCCTGAGGCTGTGGTAATCCCTTACAGGTCTGAGGAAGCCCAGGAGATGGCTGAAAAATTCCTTAAGGAAATAGGAGTAGCTGTTGTAGGGCCGGGGCTGGCAGAAAATCAATATGGCCGCCAGATTCTGGATGTGGTGTTCAGCAATTCCACACCGGCAGTTATTGATGCAGGAGCTCTGAATTTGATTTCCAGGAATTCAAAATCCTTCAGGAAGCGCAGGTGCCAGTGCGTAATAACACCTCATATTGGAGAACTTGCCAGACTCTGCGGAGAGGACATCGGGGTAGTAGAGAAGAATATAATCGGCTTTGTAAAAAGATTTTCCCAGAAGTACGGGGTGAGCATGGTGGCGAAGAACGATGTTTCAATTGTTTCACTTATTGACGGAGATGGCCAGCAGCTCTATATCAATACCATTGGAAACTCTGGACTGGCTACTGCAGGATCTGGAGATGTGCTAACCGGAACAGTTGCCTCCCTGGCCGCTCAGGGTAACAGCCTGAATACCAGTTTGCTGTACGGCGTAATGCTTCACGGAAGAGCAGCAGAAAGATTTGCCAGAACAAAAAACGGCGAGAGAAAGATGATGGCAGGAGATATTGCGGACAATATTTTCTAAAAGATCAGGTGAATTTTGCCCCTGAGAATTAATATCTTGTAATAAGAATATACAGATGATATAATACCGAATGTTATGGGCGTAAGTTCCAAGCATCACTCTATATATGACAGGAGGTGAAATGCGATATGGCACAGGTCGTTGTTAGAGAGAACGAAAGCTTAGAGAGCGCTCTGAAGAGATTCAAGAGAAGCTGCGCAAGAGATGGCGTTATGGCTGAGCTCAGAAAGAGAGAGCACTACGAGAAGCCAAGCGTAAAGCGCAAGAAGAAGTCTGAAGCAGCCAGAAAGAAGGCCAGGAAGTATTAATTCCCAAGGAGTTGATGAAATTGAGTCTTAAGGAAAAGCTTTTAGAGGATTACAAAGAGGCTATGAAGGCCCGGGATACATCCACTAAGGAAACCGTTAATCTGGTTAGAGCTGCCATCAAGCAGCATGAAATTGACCAGCAGGTTAAACTGGAGGATGATGCGGACATCATTCCAATAATCAAGAAACAGCTGAAGATGCGTACCGATGCTCTTGCTGACTTTGAGAAGGCAGGACGGAAGGATCTGCTCGAAAGCTACAACAAGGAGATTGAGGTTCTCAAGAGATATCTTCCTGAGGAGATGTCTGAGGACAAGATCAGGGAGGCTGTAGAGAAGATTGCAGAAGAAGCTGGAATAGACAGAAACATGAAGAGCATGGGAACATTGATGAAGACAACCATGGCCAAGCTTAAGGGCAAGGCAGATGGATCTGCAGTTTCCAAGGTAGTGAAAGAGTATCTGTCAGGAAAGTAATAAGTGATCCGTAATAAACAGACTTGAGAAGGCAGGGCGAAGGCCCTGTCTTTTAATATATATTGGGATGTTAAGTTGTTCTGCATCTGCTCAGAGGTTATAATCAACACTGAAGAAAACTATTCAGAGGTGAAAATGAAGGAAGAAGACAAGACGGTCATCAGACTCCACCTGGATCAGGAGTCAGACAGAAGAGAACTTTTTGGAACCATGGATTCCAATATCAGAAAAGTTGAGAAGGCCACTGGCACTACTATCATTGCCAGAGATGAAGACCTTATTATTCGCGGGGAGAACTGCCGTGAAGCAGAGGAGATTCTGAACTCCATGATAGAGTCTCTGCGCCACAATCCCAGACTGGACAGTCAGAGACTTGACTACATAATGGATATGGAGAAGGGTGGAAACAAGAACGAGATTATTCCTTCTAACAGCCAGATAATATGCTATACCTGTCAGGGAAAACCACTGAGACCGAAGACGAAGGGACAGAGCATTTATGTTGACATGATCAGGAAGAACGACATGGTGTTCGGAGTAGGTCCTGCCGGGACGGGGAAAACATATCTGGCATGCGCAATGGCTGTTACAGCCTTGAAGAATAAAGAGGTCGAAAGAATAATACTGGCAAGACCAGCAATAGAAGCAGGTGAAAGTCTTGGATTTCTCCCGGGAGATCTTCAGGAAAAGGTGGACCCGTATCTCAGGCCCCTTTACGATGCACTGTTTGAAATTCTCGGCAGGGAAACAGCTTCAAGGCTCAAGGAAAAGGGAACTGTGGAAGTGGTTCCCCTTGCCTACATGAGAGGCCGCACCCTTGATAACTCCTTTATTATTCTTGACGAAGCCCAGAATACCACAAGGGAACAGATGAAGATGTTCCTTACCCGAATGGGCTTCAACTCTAAGGTGGTCATCACAGGAGATGTGACACAGATAGACCTTCCAAAAGGCAAGGGCTCTGGCCTCCTCGAAGCCAGAAAGGTGCTCAGAGGTATTGAAGGCATAGAGTTCTGCCAGATGTCTGAGGTTGACGTGGTCAGACATCCTCTGGTAAAGGCTATTATCAGGGCATACAATGAATTTGAGGACAAGAGGTAGGGAAACCGCCATACTATCAGGCAACTGTAAAGCAACCATAAAGCTGAATTCAATTTGTTCCCGGTCAGTTTATGACAGTAAGTTAATCAGGAAAGGCGAAAGAAATGAACATCATTTATTCAGACGATCACGGTCATCTGACCAGTGAAATGAAAGACCTTCTTAACACTGCAGCAGACAAGGTGCTGAGAGATGAACTGTCACCAATACTGAGCTGCGACGACATGAAACCGGCAGAAGCCTGGGAAATTCCGGTAGAGGTAAGTGTCACACTCGTGTCGGCTGAGGAAATCCAGGAAATCAACAGGGATATGAGAGGCGTTGATTCCGTTACAGATGTGCTTTCCTTCCCTCAATACGAAGATAAGTATGACATAATACAGGCACTTCAAAGTGCCGAAGGAGAAGAGGACTCGGAAATCGGCAGAATGGATGTCCTCCTTGGAGACGTGGTAATCTGCTGGACCAGAGTTGAGGAACAGGCCAAAGAATATGAACACAGCTGGGAGAGAGAACTGGCATATCTGTTTGTTCACAGCATGCTCCACTTACTTGGATATGATCACATGGATGATGGAGAGCGAAAGATCATGCGCCGTCACGAGGAACAGATTATGACAGGAATAGGTCTTCCCCAGGAGCTGAAAACCCCGGTGGATTACAGAGGCCTTTACAGAAGGGCATCTGAGTCTATTGGAAAAGCATATGCTCCTTACTCCGGCTTCAGGGTAGGAGCAGCCCTCATGACCACATCAGGAAAGATCTTCACCGGCGTCAATGTGGAAAATTCATCCTACGGATGTGCTGTTTGTGCGGAGAGAACGGCAGCAGTCAAGGCAGTGTCTGAGGGAGAGAGGGAGTTTGCAGCAATTGCTGTAGCATCTGAAAAAGGAACTGCAGAGCCTTGCGGAATATGCCGCCAGTTCCTGTCTGAATTTTCCAGGGACATGGCAGTAGTTACAGGAGATGGAGAAGATCACATAAAGGTCAGAGCACTAAATCAGCTGCTTCCTGACTCTTTTGCTCTGGCTCCTCTGCATACAGTGAAAAACAATTCCACCCATGAAGATGGTGGTGATAAATAGAAACGAAAACATAACAACATAGAAAGACGGTACAAGATGAAATCAGGATTCATAGGCATAGCAGGAAGGCCAAATGTAGGCAAGTCAACGTTTTTGAATAGAATTCTCGGGGAGAAAATAGCCATAACATCGGCTAAACCCCAGACTACCAGAAACAGAATAACCGGAATATACACAGACCTTGAGGCCGACGGAGGAGAGGGGCTTCAGATGGTTTTCCTGGATACTCCGGGAATTCATAAATCGAGAAACAAATTAGGGGATGCAATTAACGAGACGGCTGTAAATACCTTTAAGGGAGTTGACGTGATTCTTCTGATTGCAGACGGAAGCAGGGAGTTTTCCAACGGGGACAAGTATATTCTGGACATGCTGAAAGAGACAGACGTTCCAAGAATCCTGGCCATAAACAAGATGGATCTCATGAAGCCAGAGGAATACCTGAATCTTTATAACAAATACATGGAGACAGGCCTGTTCCAGGATGTTTACGGAGTATCAGCTCTTAAGGGAACCGGGGTCAAAGAACTCCTTGAATGTCTCAAGGGCTTTATGCCAGAGGGGCCGATGTTCTTCCCTGAAGATATGGTTACAAACGATCCGGAGAGATTTCTCGTCAGCGAGATAATCCGTGAGAAGCTCCTGACCTACCTGGATGATGAGGTGCCTCACGGAGTTTTCGTAGAAATAGAATCCTTTAAAGAGGAAAAAGATATTACGGATATCAGCGCGGTGATATACTGTGAGAAAAAATCACACAAGAGCATTATCATAGGAAAAGGCGGAAGAAAGCTGAAAGGCGTTGGGAAAAGCGCCCGGCTGGAAATCCAGGATCTGCTGGGAACCAAGGTGTATCTGCAGCTCTGGGTTAAGGTCAGAGAGAATTGGCGTGATTCAGACAGAATGATCAGAAGCCTGGGATATAAGGACGAATAGAATGCTGATAAGTACAGAAGGCATCGTCCTGAAGCAGCACAAAATCGCAGGCAACCGCAGGATGATAACTATTTTTTCCAGAAGATACGGAAGAATTCAGGCGGGAACGGCAATGAACGAACGGGGGAAGAACAGGTCCGCCCTGGCTCTCAGGCCCTTTACCTTTGCCGAGTATGAGATATTCAAGAACCGGGGTTATTACAATATAAACAATGCGTCGGTAAAGAGAAGTTTTTTCTCTATTGGTGAGAATCTGGACCGTTTCATGGCAGGATCAAGAGCCCTTGAATACCTGGAGAAGATCCTTCTGGAGGAGCAGCCTCAGCCGGCACTGTTCGATCTTACTATGGAATTCTTTGAAGCCCTTGAAACAGCTTCAGGTGACTGCAATATGATGCTTTATGCTTTTATTGTAAAGACCCTGCCCATTCTTGGAATCATGCCAGAGCTGAAGTGCTGTGCCAACTGCGGCAAAGAGGTGGAGCCGGAGCCGCCCCATTTCTTTTCTATTGAAGCGGGGGGAATTCTGTGCAAAAACTGCTTCCAGATGGAGGTGGAGAGTGCAGAGAGGCAGAAGGGTTATCCGGCCGGTTCAGTTAGAAGAAAAAAGGCTGTGCCGAAGGCCCGTGAATTGCTTTTCACCGTTGATTTTGATATAGTTGGGGTGATGCAGTATTTTGCAAAAAGGCCGTTCCAGACCTTTTCCAAAATCAGTCTGAGACCGGAATACAGAGACCGGATCAGACATATCATTTCGTCATATTTGAACTATTACCTCAGCATAGATATTCTTGATGAGGAAGCTCTGAAATGACAGCATTATTGCAGGAGGTGTAACCATGGAAATCACACTGGAGAAAATCGAGCTTGTCAAGGACAGGACAGGGGTTACTTATAGAGAGGCTAAGGAGGCCCTGGAAGCTGCCGGCGGCAGTGTTGTTGATGCCATTATTGATATTGAAGAATCGGCAGATTACGATACTGAGGAGCCTAAGACATCTGGAAAGGGAAGCTTCAAGGATAACGAACTCTTTGAGAAGATCAAGGAAACTGCCAGCAAGGGCAACATGTCCAGAATCGTTGTGAAGAAGGGAGACGAAGTGCTTCTTAACTTCCCTCTCACAGTAAGTATTCTTGGTGCAGTTATTGCACCGTGGGGAGTTATTTTCGGTCTTATTGCTGCAGTTGGATTTAATTGCAGAATTGAGTTCGTTAACGATAAGGGCGAGACAACAGATGTAAACGGCAAGGTAGTCGAAGGATACGGAAAGGCCAAAGCTAAAGGCCAGGAGTACAAGACGATGGCCGACGATCAGCTGGGTAAGCTGAAAGATTCAGATATTTATTCCAACCTGAAGGGAAAAGGGGAAGATGCTCTGAACAAGATTAAGGAAACTGACGTTTACAGCGACATCAGAGAGAAGAGTGAAGATGCCATTGGAAGATTCAAGGATGTGGATCTTAAGGATAATCTGGGCTCTATTAAGGCAAAGGGAGAAGAACTCTTTAACAAGGTGAGAGATAACGACCATGCCTGTGATGAAGCAAGTGAGGAGCCTGTAATGCACGCATGCGATGAAGCATCACAGGAAGAAGAGCCCGTTTCTGATGAGGTCAGCCAGGTTCTCGATGAAGTTGAACAGGAGATTTCCGGTTCAGATAACTAATTGTTGACGTGTGGCGTCCCGGCAGGTCCGGGACGCTGAAATCAGGTTTATGATAAGCCTGAGTAAATATTGCAAAAAGGATATATTTTTTATGGCAGATAATAATAACCAGGAAAACCAGAACACTATTGACATGAATAAGTTGATCGCTCTCTGCAAGGGAAGAGGATATATCTTCCAAGGTTCAGAGATTTACGGCGGTCTTGCCAACACATGGGATTACGGTCCTTTAGGTGTGGAGTTCAAGAACAATATCAAGAAAGCCTGGTGGAAAAAGTTCATTCAGCAGAGTCCATACAACGTGGGACTTGATGCTGCAATTCTGATGAATCCTGAAACATGGGTAGCCTCCGGACATGTGGGAAACTTCTCTGATCCGCTGGTTGACTGCAAGGAATGTAAATCCAGATTCAGGGCTGACAAGCTCATCGAGGAGTTCGTGGAGGCAAATGGTCTTGAGCCAGTAGTCTGCGAGGGAATGAGCAACCAGGAACTTTCCGCTTACATTGATGAGCACAATATTCCGTGCCCTGACTGCGGAAAGCACAACTTCACTCCAATCAGAAGATTCAACCTAATGTTTAAGACTTTCCAGGGCGTTACAGAAGATTCTTCAGCAGAAATATATCTGAGGCCTGAGACTGCCCAGGGTATTTTCGTAAACTTCAAGAATGTCCAGAGATCCGCAAGGAAAAAAATTCCATTCGGAATAGGTCAGATAGGAAAGTCCTTCAGAAACGAAATTACCCCTGGCAACTTCACCTTCAGGACAAGAGAGTTTGAGCAGATGGAGCTGGAGTTTTTCTGCAAGCCGGGCACAGATCTTGAGTGGTTCGGATTCTGGAAAGACTATGCAGTTAACTTCCTCAAGTCTCTTGGAATGAACATGGATAACATCAGAATAAGAGATCATGAAAAGGCAGAACTGGCACATTACGCCAAGGCTGTATCTGATCTGGAATACCGCTTCCCATTTGGTTGGGGTGAGCTCTGGGGAATTGCAGATAGAACAGATTATGACCTTAGGAGCCACATGGATCATTCAGGGGCGGATATGTCCTACATGGATCCTGAAACCAATGAGAAGTATATTCCGTATTGCATTGAGCCATCTCTCGGTGCTGACAGAGTAGCGCTGGCATTCCTGCTGGACGCATACCACGAAGAGACAGTGACAGATGCAAAGGGCAAGGAGGATACAAGGGTAGTAATGAAACTTCACCCTGCTCTTGCACCATACAAGGTTGCAGTT
Organism: Allobaileyella intestinalis; assembly: GCF_009695865.1. Taxonomy (GTDB): domain Bacteria; phylum Bacillota; class Clostridia; order Peptostreptococcales; family Anaerovoracaceae; genus Allobaileyella; species Allobaileyella intestinalis. The sequence goes on from NZ_VUNB01000001.1 coordinate 266,380, forward strand.
CTTCCTCTTTCAAACAAGCTGAAGGAGGAGTCTTTCAAGGTATACGAAGAGATCAGTCAGTATTTCAGCACTGATTACGATACATCCGGATCTATTGGCAAGAGATACAGGAGAGAAGACGAAATAGGAACTCCTTTTTGCATCTGCGTAGACTTCCAGACACCGGAGGACAACACAGTCACTATTCGTCACAGAGACACGATGGAGCAGGTTCGTCTGCCTCTTGCTGACGTTAGGGAATATATTGAAGAAAAGCTGATTTTCTAATCAAGGAGAAGGAAACATGGAAAAATTTGTTTACTCTTTCAACGAGGGCTCCAAAGATATGAGAAGCCTTCTGGGCGGCAAAGGTGCCGGCCTTGCGGAAATGACCAAGATCGGTCTTCCCGTTCCATTCGGTTTCACAGTAACTACAGATGCCTGCAAGTATTACAACGATAATGGCGGACAGCTGAGCGACGGAATGATCCAGGAGATTTATGAGCACCTGGCAGAGCTGGAGCAGGTGTCCGGCAAGAAGTTCGGAAGCACAGAGAATCCTCTGCTGGTATCAGTAAGATCAGGAGCACCTGTTTCCATGCCTGGCATGATGGACACTATCCTGAACCTGGGACTTAATGATGATGCTGTAAAGGGCCTTGCTGCACGTACAGGTAATGAGAGATTTGCTTACGACAGCTACAGAAGATTCATCCAGATGTTCGGCGATGTAGTAATGGAGATAAGCAAATCCAAGTTCGATGAAGTGTTCGACGGACAGAAAAAAGCTGTTGGCGCTGAGTTCGATGTTGACCTTACTACTGAAGATCTGAAGAAAATCATTGAAGGATACAAGAAGGTAGTAAAGGATGAGCTGGGAAGAGACTTCCCACAGGAGCCAAAGGATCAGCTGATGGAGGCTGTTAAAGCCGTATTCAGATCCTGGAACAATGACAGAGCGATTCTGTACAGACAGCTGAATGATATTCCTTCTTCTCTTGGAACAGCTGTAAACGTTCAGCTGATGGTATTCGGAAACATGGGCGAGACTTCTGGTACAGGTGTAGCTTTCACAAGAAGCCCTGTTAACGGAGAGAACAGAATCTTCGGTGAGTTCCTGGTTAACGCTCAGGGCGAGGATGTTGTTGCAGGAATCAGAACTCCTCAGCCTATTAACCAGATGAAGGAAGCTTTCCCAGAGGTTTATGCAAAGTTTGAGGACATTGCAAGAATTCTGGAAAACCATTATCTCGACATGCAGGACATGGAGTTCACCGTTGAGGATAACAAGCTGTTCATGCTTCAGACAAGAACAGGAAAGAGAACAGCAGCTGCAGCTGTAAAGATTGCAGTAGATATGGTAAACGAAGGCGTTATCGACAAAGAGACCGCCATCATGAGGATTGAGCCAGACCAGATCAATCAGCTGCTTCACCCGGCATTTGATGAAGAAGAGCTGAAGAAGTTTGAGCCTGTAGCTAAGGGCCTTGCGGCTTCCCCTGGAGCAGCAGAAGGTGAGATCAGATTCAATGCAGATGATGCTGAAGCAGCTGCTCAGGAAGGAAAGAAAGTAATCCTGGTAAGAGAAGAGACTTCACCGGAAGACCTTGCAGGAATGGTTGCTGCACAGGGTATTCTCACTGCCAGAGGCGGAATGACATCCCATGCCGCAGTTGTTGCCAGAGGAATGGGCAAGTGCTGTGTTACAGGATGTAACGCCATCACTGTAAATGCAGCTGAGAAGACAATGGAGATTGCCGGAGTAAAGTATGGAGAAGGTGAGAACATTTCCATCAACGGATCTGACGGAAGCGTTTACATCGGATCCATCAAGACAGTAGCTCCAGAGCTTTCAGGTGATTTCGGCACCATCATGAAATGGGCTGATGAGATCAGAACACTGGGAGTAAGAACTAACGCAGATAATCCAAGAGATGCAAAGCAGGCTGCAGAGTTCGGAGCCGAGGGAATCGGCCTCTGCAGAACAGAGCACATGTTCTTCGAAGAAGAGAGAATTCCTAAGATCAGAAGAATGATCCTTGCTGATACTGAGGAAGAAAGAAGAGAAGCACTTGCTGGTCTGCTGCCATATCAGAAGGCTGACTTCAAGGGACTCTACAAGGTAATGGGTGAGAAACCAGTAACAATCAGACTGCTGGATCCACCTCTCCATGAGTTCCTGCCTCACACAGAAGCAGAGATGAGACAGCTTTCAGAGCAGTTCAACATTCCTTATGAGAGGATTGTAAACAAGACTATCGAGCTTCACGAGTTCAACCCGATGCTTGGTCACAGAGGATGCAGACTGGCAGTTACATATCCTGAAATTGCTGAGATGCAGACAGAGGCCATTATCGGCGCTGCACTGGAAGTAAAGAAGGAAACAGGATACAACATCAAGCCTGAGATCATGGTTCCGCTGGTTGGAATTGCTAACGAGCTGAAGTGTGTTAAGAAGGTTATTGATGAAACTGCCGAGAAGTGCTTCCAGGAAGCAGGAGAGAGACTTGAGTACCTGGTTGGTACCATGATCGAGATTCCTAGAGCAACACTTATTGCTGATGAAATCGCTGAAGATGCACAGTTCTTCTCATTCGGAACAAACGATCTGACTCAGATGGGATTCGGATTCTCCAGAGACGATACTGGAAAGATCATTAAGGAGTACATCGCAAAAGGTGTTCTTGAGAATGACCCTTTCCAGAGCTTCGATCAGCACGGACTGGGCAAGCTGGTAAAGATGGCTGTAGAGGGTGGAAAGAAGACACGTCCTGACATTCACCTGGGAATCTGCGGAGAGCACGGCGGAGATCCTGCAACTATTGATTTCTGCCACAGAACAGGACTTAACTACGTATCCTGCTCACCATTCAGAGTTCCAATCGCAAGACTTGCTGCTGCACAGGCTGCTGTCAGAAACAAGTAGTCTTACGAACAACGGGGAATTAAGAACCGGAAGCGGCCGCATACCCTGGAAAATAATGACTTTAACAGGAGATCCTACAGGATCTCCTGTTATTTTTTACAAAAAATAAATTGTATACAATAATGCGAGTATACTTTGGTTATGCATTGTTGTGATGTGTTAGAATCTATTGCTGAAAGCTGATTCATGTGAATTGAACAGGAAATAACAATGGGTCGATTATACAAATTCGAAGAAGAGTTCAAGACTCTTGCCAACCTTATCTGGATCATTGCAGGAAATATTATTTATGCTATAAGCATCAATATTCTCATTACCCCGATGAACCTGTATAACGGAGGGTTTCTCGGCACGGCGCAGCTTTTCAGATATGGACTTGCAAATGGACTGGGAATCAATCTCCCGGCAAACTTCGACATCACGGGAATAATCTATTTTCTGATGAACTGCCCGCTTTTTTACTATGCTTACAAGAGCGTTGGAATCAAATTTTCTTTAAAGTCACTTCTTTCCATAGGAATTTCCTCCCTGTGCCTGACAATAGTCCCTGTACCTGTAAAACCAGTGTTTGATGACTATCTGTCTGCTTGCGTTATTGCCGGTGTTATCGGCGGAGTAGGTTCGGGAATGATTCTCAGGGGAGGCAGCTCTACCGGAGGCACGGACATCATAGGCGTCTGCATGGCCAAGACCCACCCAAATCTCAGTGTGGGCACCGTCAACATACTGTTCAATGCCTTCGTTTATCTCACCTGTCTGTTCCTTTTTAACGTCCAGATAGCAATATATTCATTTATATACACTACCATCCGGTCAACCTTTATGGACAGGATGCATACACAGAACATTAACGCCAAGGCAATTATAGTTACCAAGAAAAATGGCATTGCGGAGTCAATAAACAAAGAGATGGGCCGCGGTGTCACTGAATGGACGGGAACAGGAAGCTTTACCGGCGATGATATTCAGATTCTCATGGTTGCGGTAACCAAGTATGAGATTCCACATCTGAAAGAAATCGTTGAGAATATCGATCCCCATGCTTTCATGACTGTAGACGAAGGTGAGACTGTAGTAGGAAACTTCAAGAAGCACCTGGCCTGACCTTAGGGCGCCAGGATGATACAACTGATAAGGAGAAACAGATGATTTACCCGGATTTTCCTGGTGAAGGTGACACCATAGGAATATGCGCACCAAGCGCCGGAGTTGGCAGAAAACTGGAATCTTTTGACAGATCCATTTCTTTTCTCAGGAAAAAAGGTTTTCACATCATTGAGACTAACAGCGTCAGACAGGATGATATCCGCTCAGCCAGAGCTCATGTAAGAGGAAGTGAGTTTAATCAGCTCGTTGCTGACAAAAGCGTTAAGGCTGTGATTTCAGCTTCAGGGGGAGAATACAATAATGAGATGCTGCCGTATATAGATGAGAAGCTTTTAGCTGAAAACCCAAAGTGGATAACAGGAGCCAGCGATCCTACAAATATTCTTTATTACGTTACCACAAAACTTGATATTGCCACCATGTATGGGTTTAATGCAGGAACCTTTGACTGGGAACCAGTTCATCCCTTTCAGGAAAACGCAGTGAGGATTCTGAAGGGGGAACTCATAAAACAAAATTCATTTGAGATGTATCAGGGCTCAAGATCCTTTGATTCGGATGAAGTTATACTGGATTCTCCGGTCAGATGGAGGTTGCTGAGACCGGGAAAAAATAGCCTGTCAATGGCTGGAAAAACTGTTATACCGGCAGGTTCAGATCTTCTCACCGAATCAGATGAAGAGTTTTCTGTAACAGGCAGACTGATTGGCGGATGCAGTGACTGTATTTTAAATCTGATAGGAACGCCTTTCGATGGAACAAAAGAATTTCTCGAGAGATACCGGGATGAGCAGATTATCTGGTACCTGGATGATTTCGCAATGGACGGGCCATCACTGCTAAGGTTCCTTACACAAATGGAGTACTGCGGATATCTGAGGAATGCTGCAGCAATAATAATCGGAAGAGTAATGTTCCCGGGCATGTCCTCTGATGATGATTACCTGATGGAGCTCAGTCAGCACCTGTCAGTACCTGTGGTTTTCAACGCAGATCTGGGACACGTGAAACCTTGCTTCACAATGATCAATGGAGCACATGCCACCGTTACAGTGGAGGATGGAAGAGGAAGTCTGGAGATGGTTCTGGACTAGATCTGCAAAATAAACGGCAGATAAGGTGATTCTGCCGTTTGTACCGAAATTATTCGAAATTAATATTATTACTGAATGCAACAGCTGAGGGCGTCTACAATGCTTTCAGCTGTATTTTCTTCTGCGTGGAGAACGTGAACCGGATTCTGAATGTCCTTAAGATAGTGGGCATCGGAACTGGTCAGGATGTGACATTTCTGCAGATATGGATAGTTTTCGGTCAGTTCTGGAATCTTGTCCGTCGTCTGTATCTCAACTGCAGTAAAATCAGGATTCTCAGGAAGCATTCCAAGGTTGCTGAGCAGACTTGTAGTAGCTTTGTTTATGTGGGCTGGAACCATCAGTCCATCATAATCATTGAGTATGCGCTGCACGTAGTCAAATGAAATATTGCTGGCTACTGTGAGCAGCTGATCTTCTTCTCTGATTACATTGTCGTCAGAATCCACTACAAGCTGGTGGCCGAAGAATTCCGGTTTGTTCTGAATGGCTGGAGTGTTTTCGGAAACGTAGCGGCTGAAGGCCATTGCTTTTTCCAATTCCTTAAAGTAGCAGAGGACATGAACTTCCTCAGAAGTGGTAAGTTCCATTCCGGGAATTACGGTAACACCGTATGCCTCTCCCAGCTCCATAGCCGCAGAAACATTAAGGCAGCTGTTGTGGTCAGTGATTGCAATTGCGTCAAGACCAGCTACAATTGCCATTCCTACAATGTTGGCAGGTGTGCTGTCATCGCTTCCGCATGGTGACAGACATGAGTGAATATGAAGGTCATAGGTAATTCTTTTCATAGAGATTCATGTATCCAGAGAGCAGTTTTGAAAATACTGTCGTGGCTTCTGAGCACGGTAATACCTGTTGCCATTGCTTTTTCTGTAAATTCTGGTGTAACCTGAGTATCCAGGGCCAGGACTACGCAGGCTGCGTCGGTAAGAGAGGCGACGGCAAGGGTGTTAATATTTGACATCACTGTCACCCAGGCACAGCCGGAAGGAAGGTTTCCCATTGCAACGCTCAGCAGATCGCAGCATTCCACAGAAGTAACTTCTTCGTCAATATTGCTGCCTTCGTTGATTATCTCAAAATCAAGCTTCTCAATAAGTCCATGAACATTCATGTACATCCTCCCGAAGATCAGGCTTCATTGTATTTTCATCAATACACCTTCTGATATTATATTAGCTTTAGGAGGATTTTGCACACACAAAAACGGGCTTTCACAATAATTGAAGGCCCGCCGCAATACTTATTTCATTTCCACTGAATCTCTTTCAACTGTTTATCAGGTCTTTACTCGATGTTAATCCGCATCTTTACAGTGGTTCCGACACCAACTTCACTTTCAATGTTCATTTCATCAGAATTGTTCTTCATGTTCGGAAGTCCCATTCCGGCACCGAAGCCCAGAGCCTGAATCTGAGCAGGGGCAGTGCTGTAACCCATCTGCATTGCCAGAGGTATATCGGGAATTCCAGGACCTTTGTCAACCAGAATAAGATCCACATGGTCAGAGCAGATATACGCATCTATGACGCCGCCCTCTGCATGGATGACCATATTAATCTCACCCTCATACATAGCTATTGACACCCTGCGGATACTGTCTCTGCTGACACCAAGGTCCTTGAGCTTCTTCTTGAAGCTGCTGCTGGCTTCCCCGGCCCGGGTGAAATCATCTCCCGATACCTGATATGTGAGATGTATACATTGATCGTGATTACACATCCTGACTCGTTCCTTCCAGTCCGTTTGAAAAGAGGAGACCACAGGTAACATACATAGAATATGGAGACTGCAGTATGGTTATGCCCAGAGAATTGGCAAGAGCAATTATTTCAGGTTCTGGTTTGTTCTTTCCAATGAAAATTACACAGGTGATACCCATGAGATCGGCTGTTCTCAAAACCTGTGGATTATAGAGAGCTGTGATGAGTATGGATTTGTCATTGGCATATGCCAGAACGTGACTCATCATATCCGATGAAAATGCACTGTTCAGCTCAACGTCCAGATTTTTAGTTTTTGTCAGAATGCGACCATCCAGAAGTTGCTGGATTTCCCTCAAAGTCATACAGGCCTCCCTGTTAATAAATCCAAAAAAAATTATTCCTGCGTGATTATTTTATCATGGTATGGATCAAAGTTAAAGGTGCAATCAAAGTTGAAATTCTGGGGAGAAAACGTATAAATATTCTTTTAACAATACTGCAATTGCAAGGAGTAGAAGTCCATTACACCCCTCGTTTGACAGGTATTAAACGACCTTCCTGTATTGAAATGCATCGTGCACGACAGTATAATTATGTACAAAAGTGACTATCAGTTAAGGAGGTATGAACCCATGAAAGTTTCAACAGTTCCTTTCAAGGGCACTCGTGAGCAGGAAGTTAAGCTCCAGAAGGTTATCGAAGCCCATAAGGATGAGAAGGGCTCGCTTATGCCTATCATGCAGAAGGCCCAGGATATCTACGGTTATCTGCCATATGAAGTCCAGAAGATGATTTCAGATGGCACGGGAATTCCAATCGAGAAGGTTTATGGCGTCGCTTCTTTCTATGCGCAGTTTACCATGTCACCTAAGGGTGAAAATGAGGTTTCTGTATGCCTTGGTACTGCCTGCTATGTAAAGGGTGCTGCAGATGTGCTTGATGCTCTGGAAAAAGAGCTGGGCATAAAGGACGGTCAGTGCACAAGTGATGGTAAGTTCTCTTTAGATACCTGTCGCTGCGTGGGAGCCTGCGGACTTGCACCTGTTTTCATTGTAAATGGAGACGTTTACGGTAAAGCCACACCAGACAAGGTCCACGACATTATCGAGAAATATAAATAAGGATTTCTGGTATGTTAACCGAAATTTCACTTAACGTAATAGATATTGCCAGGAATTCAATAAGGGCAGGCGCTTCTCTGATTCAGATCACAGTCAGAATTGATGATCAGAAAAAGACCCTGAGGCTGACGATAGCAGACAATGGTTCAGGAATGAACCCCCAGCAGCTTTCGAAAGTTGAAGATCCTTTTTTTACCTCCAGAACTACCCGCAGGGTTGGCCTGGGAGTGCCATTCCTCAAGCAGGAAGCCGAATGCACTGGCGGAACCTTTAATATACGGTCAGAAGAGGGAAAGGGTACTGTAGTGGATGCGCTGTTCCATACAGACCATATTGACTGCATGCCCCTGGGTGATATAAATTCCAGCATTTTGATGCTGATCACCACCTCAGAAGAGAAAAAAGTGGATTTTGTGTATACCTATGAAGTGGATGAAAGAAGTTTCCAGCTGGATACCAGAGAGTTGAGAGAAATTCTGGAAGGCGTTCCTTTCAGTGAGCCTCGGGTATCGGCATTCATAAGATCCTTCCTTGACGAGAACCAGGAAGCTGTCGACAAGGGAGAAATAATGGAGGAAAGATAATGAAATCATTGGCAGAGCTGAAGGCTATCCGTGAGAGCATGCAGGGACAGATAGGGCTGCGCTCGGAGGATGACGACACTACAAAGATTGTTGTTGGAATGGCTACATGCGGAATTGCAGCCGGAGCCAGACCTGTACTGAATGAGCTGGTTAAAGATGTAAATGAGAAGGGACTCAAGAACGTGGTTGTTGAGCAGACCGGATGTATCGGAATGTGCGAATATGAGCCTATCGTCGAGGTTTTCGAGCCTGGAAAAAATAAAGTAACATATGTGCGCATGACTGCGGACAAGGCGGACGAGGTTGTGGAGAAGCATATCGTAGGTGGAAAACCAATCAGCCAGTACACCCTGAGCGATGTTGATATTTAGGAGGTCGTAAGATGTTTCATACATACGTTTTGGTCTGCGGCGGAACAGGTTGTGATTCCAATCACAGTGGTGAAGTCATCGAGACCTTCAAGGAAAAAATAAAGAATGCGGGACTTGAAGATGAGGTTCAGGTTGTGGCCACAGGCTGTCAGGGACTGTGCGCCAAAGGACCTATTGTAGTTGTTCATCCGGGAGCAGTTTATTATCAGGAAGTCACTCCTGCAAAGGCTGCTGTAATTGCAGATGAGCACATCATCAAGGGACGTGTTGTTGAGAAATACCTTCTTACTGAAGAAACAACAGAAGAAGGAAAGTCCCTTTCCATTAACGACAGTAATTTCTATAAGCAGCAGGTAAGAATTGCTCTGAGAAACTGCGGACTCATCAATCCTGAAGATATCAGAGAATATATTGGAACCGGAGGATATGAGGCTCTCGGAAAGTGCCTGACAGAGATGACTCCTGATGAGGTTATCCAGGTAATTCTGGACTCCGGATTAAGAGGAAGAGGCGGAGCTGGATTCCCTACAGGAAAGAAGTGGAAGTTTGCGTCTGGAAACAGAGGAAAAGTCCAGAAATATGTTTGCTGCAATGCCGATGAAGGAGACCCTGGTGCATTCATGGACAGATCTGTCCTCGAAGGAGATCCTCATTCAGTTCTTGAAGCCATGGCAATTGCAGGATACGCAATTGGCGCAGATCAGGGATACATTTACGTAAGAGCTGAATATCCTATTGCTGTAAAGAGACTTCAGATTGCCATTAAGCAGGCTGAAGAATACGGCCTCCTGGGCGACAACATTTTCGATTCAGGATTTAATTTCAGAATTGAGCTTCGTCTTGGCGCAGGAGCCTTCGTATGCGGCGAAGAGACAGCTCTGATGACATCAATAGAAGGAAACAGAGGAGAACCTCATCCAAGGCCTCCGTTCCCTGCAGTTAAGGGACTTTTCCAGAGCCCTACAATCCTGAATAACGTTGAGACATATGCAAACATCCCTGAGATTATTAACAAGGGTGCTGACTGGTTCGCCAGCATGGGCACTGAGACATCAAAGGGAACAAAAGTATTTGCCTTGGGCGGCAAGGTTAACAACACAGGACTGGTTGAGATCCCTATGGGAACTACTCTCCGTGAAGTTATTGAAGATATTGGCGGAGGCGTTCCTAACGGAAAGAAATTCAAGGCTGCTCAGACTGGAGGACCTTCTGGCGGATGCATTCCTTATACATACTATGACATTCCTATCGATTACGAGAACCTGAAGAGCATCGGATGCATGATGGGTTCAGGCGGAATGATCGTAATGGACGAAGACAACTGCATGGTGGATATCGCCAAATTCTTCCTGGAATTTACAGTAAGTGAGTCCTGCGGAAAATGTACTCCATGTCGTATCGGTACCAGAAGAATGCTGGAGATTCTGACAAGGATTACAGAAGGCAAGGGTGAAATGGAAGACCTGGACAAGCTGGAGAACCTGGCTAAATACATTCAGGCCAACTCACTGTGCGGACTGGGACAGACAGCACCAAACCCTGTTCTTTCAACTCTGCGGTACTTTAGAGATGAATACGTTGCACACATCAAGGAGAAGAGATGTCCTGCAGGAGTATGTAAGGCACTCCTGAGATACGAGATTGATCCTGATAAGTGCAAGGGCTGCACTCTCTGCGCAAGAAACTGCCCTGTTAACGCTATTTCAGGCGAAGTAAAGAAACCGCATGTGATCAATACAGCAGTATGCATCAAGTGCGGAGCATGTATGGACAGCTGCCGGTTTGGCGCAATTTCTAGGAAGTAGTGGAGGTTAGATCATGGGAGATATTAGAGTAACAATTGATAATATAGATGTTACGGTTCCTGAGGGCACCACTCTGTATGAGGCTGCCCATGTGGCAGGAATCGACATCCCGACGCTCTGCTACCTGAAAGGCGTCAATGAAATAGGTGCATGCAGGATGTGCCTTTGTGAAGTTGAAGGCGCCAGAGGTCTGGTTACTTCCTGCGTATATCCGTGCACCGATGGAATGGTAGCTCATACCCACACAGATAAGGTGGTACAGTCCAGGAGAACCACTCTCCAGCTTATCCTTTCAGACCATGATCAGGACTGTCTGGCATGCGGAAGAAGCGGAAGCTGTGAACTTCAGGAACTCTGTACAAGATATGGTGTTGAGCAGAGCCATTACTATGATGGCAAGAAGAACGAATATGAAATAGATTCCAGCTCCCCATCTATTGTCAGAAACAATAACAAATGCATACTCTGCCGCCGCTGCATCGGAGCATGCACTAATCTTCAGGGAATCACTGCTATCGGCACCAACGAGAGAGGTTTTGATACATATGTTGGAAGTGCATTCGGAATGCCTCTTTCAGAAACAAGCTGCGTAAACTGCGGACAGTGCATAGTTGCCTGCCCTGTTGGAGCCCTCTATGAAAAAGATTCAACTGCTGAGGTAAAAGCAGCCATAGAGGATCCAGACAAGGTTGTAATCGTACAGGCAGCTCCTTCCACAAGAGTAGGTCTTGGAGAATGTTTCGGACTTCCTATTGGAACTGAGTGTGAAGGCCAGATGTCAGCAGCACTGCACAGACTTGGATTTGACAAGGTGTTCGATACCAATTTCTCTGCAGACCTGACTATAGTTGAGGAAGCAAATGAGCTGATCGAGAGAGTTCAGAACGGCGGAGTGCTGCCGATGTTCACTTCCTGCTCACCAGGATGGGTCAAGTATTGTGAGCATTACTATCCGGATCTTCTGCCTCATATGTCCAGCTGCAAGTCCCCTCAGCAGATGTTCGGCGCAGTTACAAAGACGTACTATGCAGAAACCATGGGTATTCCTGTAGAAAAGATCGTTTCAGTTTCCATAATGCCTTGCACAGCCAAGAAGTTTGAGCTTGGAAGAGATGATCAGGCAGCTGCAGGCTACCAGGATGTAGATTATGCTTTGACTACAAGAGAGCTGGCAAGGATGATTAAGGAGGCCGGAATCGACTTCGTAAATCTTCCTGAAGAACCATATGACAACCCTCTGGGTGAGTATACAGGAGCCGGAGTTATTTTCGGAGCAACAGGCGGAGTAATGGAAGCTGCTCTCAGAACTGCTGTAGAGAAGATCACCGGTGAGGAACTGATTGATCTGGAGTTCAAGGATGTAAGAGGTACAGAGGGCATCAAGGAGGCATCTTATGATCTGAACGGAACAACTGTAAAAGTTGCTGTTGCATCAGGTCTTGCTAATGCCCGTAAGGTCATGGATATGGTAAGAGCCGGTGAAGGAGATTACACCTTTATCGAGATCATGGCTTGTCCTGGCGGATGCGTAAACGGCGGTGGCCAGCCTCATGTTCCAGCAAAGATCAGGAACTTCAACGATGTAAGAGCAATAAGGGCAAAGGGCCTCTACACTCTTGACAAGAATGCTCCTCTCAGAAAATCTCATGAGAATCCAGTTATCGTTAAGATGTACGAGGACTACTTCGGTGAACCTGGAAGTGAAAAGGCTCACCACGCTCTCCACACATCATATGTAAAGAGAAGAGTCAATCAATAATAGATTGATTACATCATAATCAAAGCATGCAGAGACGGGCGCTTCTGTCAATTGACGGGAGTACCCGTTTTTTTGCTGTTTAAGAAAAATTCCTTTTTACATGAAGAGTCTATGAGGGCTTTTGAATAATACACGGCAATATGATAGAATTACGCCGTTGCATTGATGATATGGCAGAGATAACCGCATATCACGGTTTCTATTTACTCTACTAACAGGAGGATATTAATGAAAGAAATAAATGCATGGACAGGTTATTCTGAAAAAGACCTGGAGGCAGTTGAACAGATAAGTTCTGGATATATGAACTTTTTGGATAATGGAAAAACCGAGAGAGAATGTACAGATGCTATCGTTGAGATGGCGGAGAAAAACGGATACAGAAACCTTGAGGATATCGTTGCCGCTGGTGAAAAGCTGGAAAAGGGCAGCAAGGTATATGCAGTAAACATGCATAAGGCTGTAGTCCTCTTCAATATAGGAGAAGACATTCTTCGTGACGGACTGAACATCCTTGGAGCCCACATTGACTCACCGAGACTGGATCTGAAGCAGAATCCTCTGTATGAAAGCGACGAATATGCTTTTCTGAACACTCAATACTACGGTGGAATCAAGAAATATCAATGGGTAACTATGCCTCTTGCCATCCATGGCGTCGTTGCCAAGAAAGACGGAACCACTGTAAAGATCAGGATTGGTGAGGAGCCTGGAGATCCAGTTTTCTTTGTGACAGACCTGCTGGTTCATCTGGCTCAGGACCAGATGGAAAAAAAGGCCTCATCTGTAGTTGAGGGAGAGGCTCTTGATATTATAGCAGGAACCATCCCGATGGACGGCGACAGCAAGGACAGCGTAAAAGCAAATGTGCTTAAACTTCTGAAAGAGAAATACGATATCGAGGAGGACGATTTCTGGTCTTCAGAGCTGGAAATAGTACCTGCAGGAAATGCCAGGGAAGCAGGTTTTGACCGTTCTATGATTCTGGGCTATGGTCACGATGACAGGTGCTGTGCCTATACTTCGGTCCTGGCTATGATGAATGTGGAATCTCCTTTAAAGACTGCATGCGGCCTTTTTGTGGATAAAGAGGAAATCGGCAGCGTAGGAGCTACAGGCATGAGATCCGCTTTCTTTGAGGATACTCTTAGAGAGATTCTTGACCGCATGGGCATCTATTCTGAGCTGAATCTGAGAAGAGTGCTGAGAGGAAGCAGAATGCTTTCATCAGATGTAAGTGCTGCCTATGATCCCCTTTATGCAGACCGCTTCGACAAGGCCAATGCTGCTCAGTTCGGAAGGGGCATTGTATTTAACAAGTATACAGGTGGACGTGGCAAGAGTGGTTCCAACGACGCAAATGCCGAATACCTGGGCCATCTCAGAAAGATTTTTTCCGATAACAACGTAATGTTCCAGTCAGCTGAACTTGGCAAAGTTGACGTAGGCGGCGGCGGTACTATTGCATACATCCTTTCCCTCTATGGAATGGAAGTAGTTGACAGCGGAATCGCTGTTCTCAGTATGCATGCTCCATGGGAAGCTGTAAGCAAGTCAGATCTGTATGAGGCAGAGAAGGGATACGAGGCATTCCTGAAAAACGCTTAAGTTTTATATAGCCTCAAAGGAGATAAACTGTGAAATCAGTATTAATGACAATACTCGTGTCTATGCTTCCGGTTATTGAGCTGAGAGGGGGCATACCATACGGAGTGGTTGCAGGATTAGGGGTAAAAACAGCCCTTACCTGCGCTCTGATAGGAAATATACTTCCTGTTCCATTTCTGATTCTCTTCACAACAAAGGTTTTTGCATGGCTCAGGACAAAGAGCCCAAAGCTTGACCGTCTTGTTGTAAAGATGGAGCAGAAGGGGATGAGCAAAAAGGATGTTATAGACAAATATGAATTCTGGGGGCTGGTGTTGCTGGTGGCAATACCTCTTCCTGGCACAGGTGCATGGACCGGGTGCCTGGTTGCTGCTCTTCTGGAGATGGATGTGAAGAAATCCATTCCAGCTGTGATTCTGGGGGTTTTGATCGCTGGAGCAATCGTTTCCTTCATTACATACGGAGCAGAACTGCTGGTTTAGGTTTTGAACAGCAGAAATTATAAATAAAATAAAGAACACCTGCCATCGGCTGATGATACGAAAATCAACTGATGGCAGGTGTTTTATTTGCGTGTATCAGATGCAAATGACAGCAGAGCAGGCGTTGTATTTTGTAACTCTGTAACTCTGAAATCCGGCTTACACCGTTCTTCCCATGAAGTTCAGGTTAAGGCGTTTGCTAAGGTGTTTATCCTCTTCCATGGATTCCATGAGACCCTCGATCTCTGTGACGCATGGATCGACAGTTTCTTCAAGGCGTTGAAGGAGGGCTGCATTGCTCTCTCTAGTAAAAGGAGAGGCCTTCTCTTTAGCTATCATGTCAGCATGGCTTCTGGCTGGAGGAATCATGGTCATCATCTTGTAGGCTCTTTTTCTGAATTTTGGATCAGGAGAGGACATGAGCTCCAGTATTCTCTTCATGGAAACAATGCTTTCCTGAATCTTCTCTGCACCGGCTGAGTGATAAAAAGGCGAAATAATCTCGCCCATGGAAGGCTCATCTGGAATAATCATATCAAGATTGAGACCTATCGGGTCCTTCCCGTCTTTTCTGATGAGCATGCTGTCGAATTCTCTTTCAACTAGAGAATGGGTTATTCCTTCTTCCTTCATGTATTTAGTAACTAGTGGATGGCAGGAGGAGTCCAGCATGTAGTGACACATGAAGCCTAGAAGATATGCTCTTCTTGCCTCGCACGGCTCTTCCTTCTCATAAACCAGGGCTCTTGAGAAAAAGAATCTTCCGGAGCGTGCGTGGAGAATCTCTCCTTCGTGGTTTATCTCTCCAGGTCTCCATGGCTTGTAGAAAGCCAGAGGGTCAGGGCCCTGAAAGCCGAGAAAATATGAATCTAGTGTCTCGCGGCTGCTGCCGATTAATGCCTTGGCCTGATCAGGCAGCTTGCGTGTTACCTTCAAGCCGAAAACAAAGTGGGCATAATGTGCTGGCATAGTTTCTCCTTAGTTAATATATCTGAACACACCCTTGACCTTACCGACGATATGAATTTCCTTGCTGCTGTCGATGATAATAGGGTCCATTGTATCGTTCTCCGGCTGAAGGCGGATGTGTCCATTCTCTCTGTAAAAAGTCTTGACTGTCGTTTCCTGATCATACTCACCTGCAATCATGGCAACTACAATCTCTCCATTAGCAGGAGAAGGATCTTCGTTTACGATTATATAATCGCCGTCATTAATTCCCGCATTTATCATGCTGTTTCCATGAACTACCAGCATGAAATTATTTCCTCTTCCAATGAAACGGGAAGGGACAGGGAAAGAATCCTCTATATTCTGTTCAGCAAGGATTGGTGTACCGGCGGCAACCCTGCCGATAACAGGCAGTTCTACAACCTCCTGACCTGAGATTTGCTGGGAAGGAACAGTAGAGGATGTTCTCTGATTATTTGCACCTTTCCTGCTGCTCTGGATGGAAGTGTCGGATCCTGCATTCTTGCGGCCCTTGTCTTTATCCACTATCATAAGAGCCCGGGGTTTGCTGGGGTCTTTCTTAACAAGGCCTGCAGCCTCCAGAGCTTTAATATCACTGTATACTGTAGAGGTTGACTTTATCCCCAAAGCAGTGCATATTTCTCTGACAGTCGGCGGGAAGCCCTTTGTCTGAACGGTCTTCTTCATGAACTTGAGAATTGCCTTCTGTCTGTCTTCGCATTTCTTCATGGTCGGTTCTCCTTGAGAGTAAGATGGACGGATCTTGCAGATCCCTCTGAAATCCACTTCTTGTAAGGAGTATATAGGAAAACCCGGCGGAAATCAAGAACGCATGTTCATTATCCGCCGGGGTCAATTCATAAATTATTATCTGATCAGATCATTAATATTAAGTTCCTGACCGTAGTCGTTCCAGTCATCATAAATGAATCCTGTCTGTCTGATTATAATATCTCCGATTCTTCCGTTTATCTTGCTGTATGGAAGAGTCTTGTGATAGGTTATGCGGCTGTCTTTATAACTGAAGACAAAGCCGGTGCGGAAGAGTTCCTTTTCCAGCTGACCTTCATACTTGCAGATCGATTCTATCAGATGAAAAAGGTCGTCATCTTCTGTGCGGAATACGTTGTCCAGAGTGAGCTTTGAGTAGTTGGCACGGAGCTGCACCTCATGACCGTTGAATCTGTCCAGAAATGCAGAAAGCTTCTCCTTGGTGGTGTCATCAAAAACCACGCAGTTTATTCTGTGCCTTACCTTGAGCATGGAGAAAATATCATCTGAACATTCTTTTACATAGTGCTTCAGGTGCCGGCTTACGTTTACGCACGAAATCTTGCTGGCGTTTCTGTTCAGAAAGGCTGCTACTACTTCCTCAGTATTTTTCTCGTTGGTAGGAAGGGTAGTATTGATGTATACGTGATGTGAGGGCTTGATATGATCAAGTATTCCCTGGAGAGCGTCCAGGTCTGCCAGAGGTTCTCCGCCTGTAAGCACAACGTCATTTTCAGGAAATATTCTGTCCATAATGTTCAGGGCGTCATAACATCTCTTGATGCTGAAGCTGGAAGTGTCTCTGTATTCCTTCTTGTTAACACAAAACGGACAGCTGTTGTTACAGTCATAAGGTGCAAACATGGTTACTGTAGGTCCTTTTGTGCTGATGAGCGGCGGAAGCTTCCTGTCTGCTGCACGCTGATCATTACGTTCTGGTATATCTAAACTTGTCATTATTTAAAACTCCTCAGTATATAAGGCAATTACTCCTTTATTTTCAGTGATTTAGTATATCACTACAGTAATATTTTTGTCCATGAATGATATTATATAGACAAGCGTAACCATAAGTAATGGTTTTACAACCTTTTGTTATTCATTACGATATTGTATAATTTATTAAAATAGTTTGATTTTAAAGGAAAGACGTCTATTTATCGTTGAAATTATAAGCTATCACTGGTAACTGACACAGAGTGGATCCAAAGAAAAATGAGAAAATTCTTCACTGATAAGCGGCTTGCCTCTAATCCATATCTTAACTGGCTGGAGTTATTTATTCCTATACTTGTGATGTGGTTCATCATGTCACAGATTTTCCACGAAAAAAAATTCATTATTTTCGGCTTCTTATCCAGCCTGATCATTTCCCTGTTCTGTCTGGATTCTCTTGCCATGGATGGAATCAAATCCAACAAGAGATACTTTATTCTTCACATCAATATTTTCAAATTCCTCGGGTATTTCATCTGGCTTCTTGGACAGATAGTAATCAGTTCCCTTGATGTTACAAAGGTGATTTTTTCCGGAAAGGGAGCAATTGAACAGCAGATAGTCTGGTTCAGGGCGGACTACGACAACCCTGCTGCCAGGGCTCTGCTGGCAAACTCCATAACACTGACTCCGGGAACAGTGACCATGGATATTTACGATGACGGAATATATTCTGTTCACGCCCTGACAAACGGTGCTGCCCAGGGCCTTCTTAACGGTGAAATGCAGAAAAAGGTCGCAGGAGTCTTTAATGAGAACATCAGCTATGAGGTTATTGCTGCAGAGGAAGAGTCCCGTCAGGAAATAGAAGAAAAGAACCGGATCCATCTCTTGCAGAAAAAATATTCAAGAGAAAAATATAGTATCAGGAGGCTGTCCAGATGAAAATGACACTATTGTTTTCGGTAATATTGATAGCTTTGGTTTGCGTAGTCATTGCCATGCTGGTGTTCATGCTTCGGGGAAAACTGGTTTACGACAAGATGAACGCTATGTTCGTTATGAACACAAACATAGTTTTCATGATACTGATTTTTGGCTTCATTGATGGAAGAATGGCTATGTATATTGACATCGCCATGAGCTACAGCATCCTTGGTTTCGTTACAACAGTTATTCTTGCAAAATACATAGGAGGCCGCAGATGAATATCTATCACGTATTATCTGCTGTTTTTCTTGCAGCAGGAACAATTTTTCTGATTGTTGCGGCCATTGGAGTAATCAAGTTTCCGGATTTCTACAGCAGGCTTCACGCTTCAGGAGTAGGAGAAACCCTGGGGGCCATGCTGCTGACTATAGGACTGATGTTTATGACCGGTCTGAATCTGATGTCCGTAAAATTGCTGATAATTTTCATTGTGCTTCTGGTTGCAAACCCGCTGGGAACCAACATGATAATGCTTGCGGCAGTCAGAAAACGGGATTTTCTGGACTATAACGAGAAAGAACCTGAAGAGAACAGAAACAGGGAGGAGTAATGCATTCACTTATTCTTGAGGCTGTGCTGCTATTGGCTCTTATCGCCATTACATTGACAGTAATATTTGACAAGGACCTGATGGCAGTGGTTGTAACATATTGTGCATTCAGCTTTATCACAATGTTCCTTTATATCGTAATGGGAGCGCCGGACGTTGCTTTTACAGAGGCTGTTATCGGTGTTATCTCCACGATTTTCTTTGTGATAGCTCTTAAGACAATAGACAGGAGGTGCAGGTAGTCATGAAAAAGGCACTTCCGATTATTCTTATTGTTGCGGGCCTGGCGGCAGTTTTTGTTAAGTTCAGTTTTCTCCCCCAAATCGGGAACCCAGATGATCCTGCCCATGTCCGAACATCTGATTATTACATTGAGCACAGTGTAAAAGATACAAATTCTCCAAACTACGTTACCGCAGTAATCGTAGATTACAGAGCCTTCGATACAATGCTGGAGACTACTGTAATGTTCCTGGCAGGCCTGGGGGTAGTAGTTCTTCTGGCAAGTAAGCCGGACGCAAGTGCCAGGATTATCAGACCAAGAAGGTATATAGAAAGAAGAGTGCACCTGGGCACCCCGGCATATCAGTCAGTTAACAAGGATGTAATGATAAAGGTCCTTGAACCTGTAATACTGATATATGCGGTCTATGTTCTTTTCCACGGCGAGGTAAGCCTTGGAGGAGGTTTCCAGGCTGGGGCGCTGATCGGAATGGTATACATTCTGGATACAATGGTGTCTCCGTCAACGGTTTCTCTTATAAAACTTCCAAAGGAGAGATCGGTGGCACTGGCAGGTGCGGGAACGTTTATTTACACATTTACCGGAATACTTACGCTGGCAGGAGGAGGAATTTTCCTGGAGTACGGGAAACTTCCGTTCCCAATGAGCTTCGCTGAAAAGCATTCCACAGGAATTCTGCTGGTGGAGATTGGTGTTACTATCGGGGTAATGGCAACAATAATTACTATCCTGAACGGAATCATGGAGAGAGTGAGGTTTGACGATGACATTTAGCATGGCCGGCCTGACGGCATTCCTGGCATCAAAGGGAATCTATTTCCTTACGGCTGTCCTTCTTTCTCTGGGAATTTACGGAATGATAAGCTGCAAAAACTACATGAAGAAGCTGATCTGCATGAATATCATGCAGGTTGCTGTAATATTCTTTTTTCTCTGCTTCGGGCAGAAGACAGGAGGGACTATTCCTGTACAAGTTAACGGACTCCTTGGAGCAAGACATTACATAAATCCTCTTCCACACGGACTTATGCTTACGGCTATTGTAGTGTCTCTCGGTACAACCGGTGTAGGCCTTGCTCTTCTCACAAGGATAAAAGAGAAATACGGATCAGTTGAAGAGGAAGAGATTATCAGAGGGGAGAATAAATTCAGA
Source organism: Allobaileyella intestinalis (assembly GCF_009695865.1). Classification (GTDB taxonomy): domain Bacteria; phylum Bacillota; class Clostridia; order Peptostreptococcales; family Anaerovoracaceae; genus Allobaileyella; species Allobaileyella intestinalis. The sequence continues at coordinate 286,541 of NZ_VUNB01000001.1, forward strand.
TGAGCAACATACCAGTATTAATAGTTCTGTTGCCTCTCAGTGCAGCTCTCCTGTGTATGGCTTTTACTCTTGTTCACAGGCGTCTGGGAAGGGATCTGGTACTCCTTTCCCTAGGGGCGTCTTTAGTGCTGTCTGTGATTCAGCTGAAACAGGTAATCCATAAAGGTGCTGTCAGTTACAGGTTTGGTGGATACGCAGTACCTTACGGAATTGAGTTTCGCATTGACAGCATAAGTGCGGTCATGCTTGTCATGATTTTTACCATTGGCCTTTCCACTGCATTGTTCTGCATGAGCTTCGAGGCAAAGGACGGAAACAGAATCAAAATCGGAGGAGGATATACCCTGCTGGCACTGCTTGTTGTAGGCATGGCAGGAATGACTTCCACAGGTGACATTTTCAACCTGTATGTTTTCCTTGAGATAACCTCCCTTTCAGGATACTGTCTCATCGCCCTTGGAGGAAGCCGGGGGCTGGTGGCAGCTTTCAGATACATGCTTGTGGGAACAGTAGCAGCAACTTTTTATCTTCTTGGAGCAGGCATCCTTTATTCTCAGACGGGCACCCTCAATATGGGAGATATGCACAGGCTGCTGGCTGCAGGGGTAAGTACGGAAGCTCAGGCAGCGGCCATGATATTCTTTATTGCCGCTTTCGGCATTAAGATGGCTCTTTTCCCATTCCACGGATGGCAGCCCTCGGCCTATGCTCATGCAGAGGCTGGAGCAAGGCCTCTTATTGCAGGAGTCATGGGAAAAATCCCGGCATATGCTTTGTTCCGTTATCTGTTCTGCGTATATGGCACGGAGTTCAGACTTCTTGACAAGTTCCTGCTTGTAACTGGTATTCTTTCCTGTGCGGGAATAATCTACGGATCAATCAGGGCAATGGCTCAGACTGATTTGAGAAAAATGCTTGCATATTCGAGTATCGCTCAGATCGGATACATAAGTCTTGGCTTTGCTACAGGCTGTCCTGCAGGAATTGCAGGTGGCTTCATGCACATGCTGGCTCATGCCTTCATGAAAAGCGGCCTGTTCTTCGGAACCGGCGCCATCAGGCAGAAATACGGCTCTATGGAGCTGGACGACCTTGGATATATTTACAGGAAAATGCCTCTTACGTCTTTTCTCCTTGTGACGGCATCACTTTCAATGGTGGGAATACCGCCTCTGGCAGGGTTTTTCAGCAAATGGTATATAGGACTTGGTGCTGCAGAAAGCCACCATCTGGTATATCTTTTTGTGCTGGTCATCAGCTCCCTGCTTAACGCAGTGTACTTCTTCAAACTCTTTGAGAAGATGTTCATGGCAAAGGATAAAAAGCTTCCTGACAGGCTGACGGGACAGGCAGGGGAGGTGCCGTGGAACATGACTATTGCCATAGTTGTCTGCGCCGCCGCAATAATCCTGATCGGAATATTTAATGTAGCTGTTTTCAATGTTCTTATGCAGAGCATTTCGGAGGTGGGATTATGATTCATATGATTATTTTTAATCCCGCCATCAGACCTGTCCTGGCTGTTGCCGTTACTATGGCAGCCTCGGCACTGATTTTTATAACAGGAGATCATATTCACAGAAATGCCAGGGAGGCCATAACCTTCATAGCAGCCTTCCTGAACTGCGCCCTTATCATGTCCCTTGTGCCGGCCGTTCTTGCCGGAGAGGAAATGCGCTTTTCCATTCTGGAAATCGTGAAAGGAGTTGAACTGGCCTTTAATCCGGACCCGGCAGGAATGGTTTTCGCCTGTGTATCATCAAGCCTGTGGATACTCACCTCTCTTTACTCCACGGGGTACATGAGAGGTCATCATGAAAAGAATCAGACCGGATATTTCGCTGCCTTCGCAATGTGCATTTCAGCTGCTACAGGCATATGTTTTGCCGCTAATCTGATAACTTTTTTCATCTTCTTCGAAATTCTCACAGTGGCCACATATCCTCTGGTTGTCCACTACAGGGATGAGACTGGAAGAAGATCCGGAAGAAAATATCTGGCCTATACCCTCATAAGCGGACAGCTGTTCTTTGCAGGAATAGTGATAGTTTACTGGCTTACCGGAACTATGGAATTCAGGGCAGGGGGATTTATCAAAACAGATCTTCTGCCGCTGCCGTTAATGGCCGTCCTGTTTTTCCTTATGGCTGGCGCAGGAATGGTGAAGGCCGGTGTCATGCCTTTTCACAGCTGGCTGCCGGCAGCAATGGTTGCGCCTACTCCTGTAAGCGCTCTTTTACATGCAGTGGCAGTAGTAAAGGCAGGAGCCTTTGCAGTGATCAGGGTTTCCTTCTTCGTTTTCGGACCAGATACCCTTAAGGCCTGTGGTGCAGCCAGGATTCTTTCCTGGTTTGCAGTGGCAACCATACTGATATCGTCATTTATCGCCATGAAGCAGGACAACCTTAAAGCAAGGCTGGCATTTTCAACTATCGGACAACTCTCCTATATCATTCTGGGAGTTGCTATGATGTATCCTTTTGGCGCTGTGGGAGGCCTTTTCCACATAGTGGCCCACGCATTCATGAAGATCACCCTGTTCATGTGCGCCGGTGCTGTTTATGTAACTACTGGAAAAAAGAATATTTCAGAGATGGTGGGAATCGGCCGGCAGATGCCGGTGACAATGGCCTGTTTTGCCATTGTTTCAGTAGCCCTGGCGGGATTCCCTCCATTTGTGGGGTTTGTCAGCAAGGCAAATCTTGTAATGGGGGCAGTGGCAGTTCAGTCGCCTCTTTACGCATTCACATATGTAGCCAGCGGTCTTCTGGCTCTTGCATATCTCATGCCAGTGGTGTTCATCGCCTTCAAGAGAGATATTATCAACAGTGAATTCGCAGTAAAAAAAGAGGCATGCTGGCCTATGCTGGTTCCTATTCTGGTCACTACCAGTGCTGTGATCCTGCTTGGCTTAGTGCCAGATGCAGGTCCTCATCTCTATGATTTGGCAGTTTCAGCAGGTCAGCAGATATTTGGCACCTTAGGAGTCGGGATATGAAGGAATTTATATATTACATAGCGCTGGCGTTCATTAGTTCCGCCTGCCTGATCATTCTCAGCAAGATAGTAATGAGTTCTTTCATGCGTAAGGACAAAGACTACTATGAGGCCGGAGAAAGAAAAGATGAAGCTGAACTATTGAAAAATATCGATTATGTTCCCCATGGGAATTACACCAGCTATCTTCCCTTTGCCATGGAGTCCGGAAGAAGTGTGAAAACAAAAAAAGATGAAGAAAATACTATAAATCACGGCGGGGGCAGTAAACCTGAGATGCACATCATCAGTATGGGTCCGCTGTCCAGGGAAAACAGGACTATTGCCGGCAGCAGAGAGCCGGGGGCATATACCACAGGACCGGAAAGAAAAAGTCACTACAGAAGAAATGTGAAAAGGAGGAATGAAGATGATCAATAACATTGTCCATCCAGGCTTCGTTATGATGGGCTTCAGCCTTCTGATCGCATTGATGCCTTCAAAAGCGAAGGGCGGACTGTCTATACTGGGAGCCTGCTGTGCTGCTGCAGCTGGACTTACCTTATCTGACTCAGCTCGGATGACTTACGCAATATCAAAGAATTTTTCCATTGAGCTGATGAAGGTGGATGATCTGACAAGAGCCTTCCTCTTTGCTTTCTGCATTATTTCCATACTTATAGCTTTGTATTCCTATCAGCTTACCAGCAAGACTGAGGCAGGGGTGGCCGCTTTTTATGCAGGCTGCGTAATGTCTGTTGTTCTGGCAGGTGATTGTCTGAGTTTCCTGATTTTCTGGGAATTGTCTGCCGTTGCCTCTTCTTATCTGATTTACGCAAGGCAGAGCAGGGAGTCAAGCCGTGCAGCGTTCAGATACATGCTCGTTCATGCCCTTGGGGGAAATATCCTTCTTGTTGGCATAATGCTCCACATATACCACAGGGGAATGGAAATAGTAAATATTTCACAGGGGCCCCATGATGCCAGTTTCTGGCTGATACTCATAGGCCTTGGAATAAACGCGGCTATTCCGCCTCTGAATTCATGGCTGACAGATGCATACCCTGTAGCATCTATGTGCGGAACCGTTTATCTGGGATCTTTTACTACAAAGGCAGCAATCTACGCGCTGATCCGCTTCCTTTCAGGTACGGAGATGCTGGTATGGGCAGGCTGCTTCATGGCCATTTACGCTGCGGCTATGGCTATAATGGAAAACGATATTGCCAGACTGCTCTGCTATCATATTGTAAGCCAGCTGGGAATGATGATTGCCGCATTGGGGACAGGATCTCCTCTTGGAATTGACGGCGCATCAGCCCACGCAGTTACAAACATCATGTTTAAAGGGGTTCTGCTTATGTGTACAGGCTCCATCGTATACGGCACGGGAAAGAGAAAAATAACGGAACTGGGAGGACTGGCAAAGAAGATGCCTGTAACTTCCACTTGCTTTCTTATTTCCTCCCTGGCAATTGCCGGCCTGCCTCTGCTCAGCGGATTCGCCAGCAAAGGGTTGATAATGGAATCCCTTGCAGAAGGACAGTACACAATTCCTGAGCTGTTGATTTCAGCAGCCGGAGTAGGAACGCTGCTTTCTATTACCCTTAAGATAAACTGGTTCGTTTTTTTCGGACCATCAGACCTGGATGTTCCGATTATTAGAAAACAGTCATACTCAATGGATTCGGCAGTGATCATAGGCACTTTGATTTCGGTGATTTTCGGAACGTTCCCGAAGATTCTGTATAGATTTACCATGTACCACTCTGATTTCGATCCATTTACACTGTCCCACGTAATGGAATACCTGGCAATCTTCCTGGGAGGATCTATTCCGTTCTTCCTGTATATAAAGAAGATGAAGCCTCATGATGAATTTACCATCGACTTTGACTGGTTTTACAGAAAGCCTCTGAAGGCACTGTTTAACGGAATCGCTTCGGTGCTTTTCCTGATTGGAAGATGGTTTGATGTCAACTCCCTTAAGGCAGTCCACCGGCTTAGCAGCTGCATCGGGGATCCTGAACAGATTACGGGCAGGTCTCACGTGGCCGTTATCCGTTCCATGTCCTTTGAGAACGAGGACAGGAGGATTGGAACCGTAATAGGAGAAGCAGTAGGCACGGTAATAATTTTGTGGATCGTACTGGCATTTATGTAGGAAAATAAGTTATAATAACAAAGGTTGCAGATGAACTGAAGAAAGAACGAAAAAAAGATTATCTGCTATTGACTAGAGATAAGATAAGTTGTAACATGTTTGGGTCGAAGTAGAAGTCATCCGCTTCTCACCTTACCGACTGACGTTGATAGGGTTCTATATGTCCTTGACTTATAGTGCGGATACTTCGTGTATCCGCTTTTTATTTGTTGGAGGTAAGAACAATTAGCAAGGAAAAAATGATTAATGGCGCAATTCGTGCCAGACAGGTCAGAGTGATCGATGAAAATGGTGAAATGAAGGGCATAATGGATACCAGAGATGCCCTTAAAATGGCTGAAGAGGCAAAACTGGATCTGGTAGCAGTTTCTCCAAATGCAGAACCACCAGTATGCAAGATCCTCGACTACGGGAAGTACCGTTATGAACTTCAGAAGAAGGACAAAATTGCTAAAAAGAACCAGAAGACGATGCAGATCAAGGAGATCAGGCTCAGCACCTTTATTGAGGATCATGATATCCAGGTAAAGGCAAAGACTGCCGCCAAGTTCCTTAACGAAGGAGACAAGGTAAAGGTAAGTCTGAGATTCAGAGGTCGTGAGAGGGATTACACGTCGAAGGGCTACGATGTTATGAACCGCTTTGCCGAAGAAGTTTCTGAGGTTGGCGTTGTTGACAAGAAGCCTAAGTTCGAGGGCAGGAGCCTTACGATGTTCCTGGCCCCAAAGAAATAGCAGGAAAATTACAGGAGGGAATTTCAATGGCTAAGAACAAGATGAAGTCTCACAGAGGCGCATGCAAGAGAATGAAGCTGACCGGTTCCGGAAAGATCAAGAGGAACAAGGCATATAAGAGCCATATTCTGACCAAGAAGACAGCAAAGAGAAAGAGAGGACTGAGAAAGTCCACCGTTCTTACTGGCGCAGATACAAAGCGCATGCTGAGATCAATGGCTAAGTAGTTAGGGAGGTAGAGAAATATGGCAAGAGTAAAGAAGGGCGTAAACGCTCACAAGAGACATAAGAAGGTATTGAAGCAGGCAAAGGGTTTCTACGGAAGAAAGAATAACACTTTCAGAGCAGCTAACCCTGCAGTTATGCGCAGTCTCAGTGCAGCATTCGTTGGACGTAAGAATAAGAAGAGAGAGTACAGAAGACTCTGGATTGCCAGAATCAATGCTGGTGCAAGAGCCAATGGAATCTCTTACAGCCGTCTGATGGATGGTCTTAAGAAGTCCGGAATTGAGATCAACAGAAAGATGCTGTCAGAGATGGCTATCTACGACGCAGAAGGATTTGCTAAGCTTTGCGAAACAGCTAAGGCTGCAATCAACTAATTATGGAATACTTTGTAAGCCATGTGGGCTACATAGCCATAGCAGCAGCTATTATCGCATTAATAGCAGTTGCGGGATGGATTTTTTCCATGAAAAATGAAGAGGCTAAGCGCAAGAAGATCGACGCGGCGCTGGCCAGAGCGGAAATGAAGAAACGCAGTCAGGAGAAACCTGAATAGCAGTATATATAGAATTTCCCTGAAAGACCCTGCCTCGGCAGGGTCTTTGTGTTGTGGTCGGAAAATTTTCATAACAGAAGTGAAATATTGACAGCAGAAAAGACAAAAAAAAGAAAAGAATCCGGAATCCGGATCCTTTTCCCATTTACTACGATTACTATTAGTTTAGAAAGAACAATTAGAGTAAGTTTTATGGTTTACTTTCTCCTGGCACCATTATATTAACAGTTGATTATGTTGATTCGGTTAAAAGTAAAAGGCGCTGGAATGTTACCAGTGTGCTGAATTACACAGATTATTGTGAAACTGCTGTATAATGACTGGTCATTGCCTCAATTCATTGAAAAGTCCGGCTCCCCTATGCTAGAATACATAAGATTGTTTATTATAGAGGAGTATACAGATATGAACAGAAAAACAGTTCTGAAAATTTTTGCTGTGTCCCTTTCCGCAATGATGATCGTGACTTTGACATCTTGCGGTGGAGCAAAGGTTCCCGATGAGTATAACTATGATCTGAGCAAGTATGTAAAGCTGGGAAAAACCAGCGGTATTTCCTATGAGAAAACGGCTGTTCAGGTTTCAGATGCAGATGTGCAGAGTCAGATAGACAGTGAAATTGCAGCGGCAGTACAGACCAAGAAGGTAAAAGAAGGCACTGTTGCAGCAGATTCCACAGTTAATATAGATTACGTGGGAAAAATAGACGGCAAGAAGTTTAGCGGCGGATCGGCCAAGGACGTAGAGGTAAATATAGCTGAAAACAACTTCATTGACGGTTTTGCCAGTGCCATAATCGGACACAAGGTTGGTGATAAGTTCGATGTTAACCTGACCTTCCCTTCAAATTACAGCGACTCATCTGTGGCAGGAAAACAGGCTGTGTTCACCATTACGGTAAACAGCCTTACAGTAAAGGAAACCCCTGAGTACAACGACGAGTTCGTAAAGAAAAATACAAAATATAAGACCACAGCACAGTATGAAGCTGCCATTAGAAAGAATTTGAAAAAACAGGCAGAGGAACAGGCCCGTTCTGCAGATACACAGCAGGTATTCTCAAAAATTCTTAACGACAGCCAGGTAAAGAAATACCCTGAAAAAGAGTTGAATGAGAAATACAACAAGATAATCGACTCTTACAAGAAGGCTGCCAAGACAAACGACATGTCCCTGGAAAAGTATGTTCAGAGTTCCACAGGAATGTCAGTGAAAGATCTGAAAAAACAGGCCCATGAAGCTGCCAAGAACATGGTGAAGCAGGAACTTGTGCTTCACGCTCTGGCAGAGAAATATGACGTTAAGATCACATCAGGAGAATACAACGATTACCTTGATAAACTTCTTAAAACAGCCGGTTACAGCAAGGATGACTTCAAGCAGGCAACAGGAACCACAATAGAGGAATATGCAGAAGAGAATAATCTGTATGATTCCATGCTGTACGACAAGGTAATGAAGCAGGTAATGAAAAAAAGCGTTGCTAAATAGCCATCAGTGGAACAGGAGCACCGGAAATGAAATGTCCATTTTGTAATTACGATGATACTAAAGTAGTTGATTCCAGACCGGTCGAGGGAGGATTTGCCACCCGCAGACGAAGAGAATGCGAGAAATGTCACAAGCGCTTCACAACTTTCGAAAAAATCGAGGATACATTGCTGGTTGTTGTTAAAAAAGATGGCCGCAAGGAGAGTTTTGACAGGAATAAAATCATTAACGGAATAATGAAATCCTGTGAGAAGACAAAGGTAACCTATGATGACATTGTGAAGATTGCCGATGATATAGAGCGGGGGCTGAACAACACCATGGAGAAGGAAATCGACTCAAAGCTTATTGGTGCCCTGATCATGGACAGGCTGAGAGAAATCGACCAGGTAGCCTATGTGCGCTTTGCCTCTGTTTACCATAAGTTTACAGATGTGGACACCTTTGTTCAGGAAATCAACAAGCTCCTTGAAGCAGAGAACACAGGCAAAAAGAAACACGAGAAATATATTATAGAATCAGAAGATCAGCCGGATAACGACAAAGCCGGTAAAGAGGATTGACCACAGTATCAGGTCAGAGACGGAAAGGTCGGACAGAATGTCAGATATCAGCACAGACAGAAAATTACGAATTGCAATCGACGGTCCAGGAGGAGCAGGTAAGAGTACGATCTCTAAACTGACTGCTTCAAAACTTGGACTTGAATATGTGGATACGGGAGCCATGTACAGAGCCATAGCTCTCAAGATATTGGAAACATCTACCGACCTGGAGGATATACCTGCAGTTTCCCGCCAGCTGGAGCATACCGAAATAAGTTTTTCCAATGGACATGTAACTCTGGACGGTGAGGATGTAGAAGACAGGATCAGAACAACTCGGGTTTCCAGAGCTGCTTCCGCTGTAGCGGCCATCCCTCAGGTCAGGAAAAAACTGGTTTCAATGCAGCGCCAGATTGCGGAAGAGAAGAATGTGGTGATGGACGGAAGAGATATCGGAACGAACGTAATTAAAGATGCGGAGCTGAAGATATTTCTTACAGCAGATCCTATGGTGAGGGCGAAACGCCGGTATGATGAACTGATTAAGAAGAACCCGGAAGCAGATACCAGTTTTGAACAGGTGTATCAGGATATTTGTGACAGGGACTACAGGGATACTCACCGGGAGCTGAATCCTCTTACCAGAGCGGAAGATGCTGTTCTGGTGGATACATCAGATATGACTATTCAGCAGGTAGTTGACAGAATAGAGGAGCTGGCCTCAGAAGTGTGTTGATCAGCGGATTAATGGAGGATAGAAGATGAGAGAAGGGCTTAAATCACTGGCAAAGGTCAGGACCTACTGTTACATAGTTTTTTTCCTGTACGTTGCATTTCTCTTTCATGATTCCATTTCCGGCGCTATAGGGTTCAGTGACAAAAGGCTGTCTCTGGGAATAGTCGCAATAGTTGTTATACAGCTTCTGATGTGCATCCTTTACGATGTTAAATTTGCCACAACAGTTCCAAAGGGGAAGACTCACAAGATAATAATGATGTATTGTGCTCAGCTCAGGCTGTGGCTGCTGATACAGATTGTGGTTATGATTGCTGCCGTAGTTAATATTGGATATCTGGGGAATTATTATCTGGACAAAATACTGGCAGCCGTTCTTATTATTCTGCTTTTGATGACGCTGAAATCCCTTACTGTAATTCAGAGAGGAAATTTCGTGCTTCCAGAACAGAGTCAGGGGGGAAGAAGCCAGGGAAACAGAAAGAACGGCTCGGGAAAAAAGAAAAAGAAAAAATAATTGATACAAATATGTGTGATTCAGGTCTTCCGGTGTTTGCAGCCGGGAGACTTTTTATATAGACTGTTTGCATAGTGTGCGGCCCGGGAAGGAATTAACATGCAGATACGGAATTTGCCAGAAGAAGAAAGACCACAGGAGAAGATGTTTTACTATGGCAGGGAGTCCCTGAGCACTTCGGAGCTTGTGGCGCTGCTGATACGTACAGGAAACAGAGAAAAATCTGCAGTTCAGCTGGCTGAAGATATTATTTCTCATGCCAGTGAGGTGTCGGGGAGTCTTTATTCTGCAGAACTGAAGGAGCTGATGGCTGTGCCAGGTGTGGGGAGGACTAAAGCCTGCGCAGTGGCCGCTGCAGTGGAATTGACAAAAAGATTCAGAGAGAGCAGCGGGATGCCAAAGGATAAAGCGTGCAATCCAAATGAAGTTTTTAATTTGCTCAAAGATGAACTGAGGGATGAGAAGAGAGAGCATCTGATTGAGCTTCTGCTTAATAATCGGTGTCAGGTAGAATCAAAGATAACCATCTCAATCGGGGCCCTGGACAGCACGGCTGTCAACCCCAGAGAGGTATTGAGCTACGCCATCAGAAGGGGAGCGGCAGGTATAATCCTTGTTCACAACCATCCCAGCGGCGATCCTGAGCCAAGCACCGAAGATCTGGCTGCAACCAGGAGAATTCAGCAGGCCGCGGATATCGTAGGAATAAGGCTGCTGGATCACATAATAATTGGAGATAATTCCTTTTGCAGCATGAAGGAATCGGGGTATATGGAACTGGTAACGGCAAGATAATCGGCCATAACAGAGCAGCTATACAAAAAATAAAATCAACTTACGTCCTTTCACTGTGAAACTTGTGATAAATGTATTAAAATATACAGGTATGTTATACGGGAGAATGGATTCCCGGGTTTGAATTGTGCAGCCTAACTGCATGAAGTGATGTTTAGCAGGACAGGAGTAAGATTTGAGCAGTGTTGTAATGATAGTTTCCGGAAAAGGTGGTACAGGCAAGTCCACAGTAGCCTGTAATCTGGGACTGACGTGGCAGATGGCAGGCAGAAAAACCCTGCTTATAGACATGTGCTCAAATATGAGATGTCTTGACCTTTATCTTGGCGTAGAGAATTTTGCGCTTTTTGACATAAGAGATATCCTTACAGGACTGTGTCCTGCAGATCGGTGTATCCTTACGGCACCTCATTTAGGGGGACTTCAGCTTATTCCGGGTTCCCAGTCAGATCCCTCACAGTGGCTGAGGTCTGAGACTTTCGGAGCGCTGATAGAAGTACTGAAACATTCCTATGACATGATTATCCTTGACTGTCCTCCAGGGGCAGATATTACACATCAGGTATGTTCTGACAACTCAGATGGGGCGGTGATAGTTCTCACTCCGGACTGGCCTGCGTTAAGGGGTGCTCAGGTGGCAGAAGACATTCTTATTAAATCAGATGTGGCTGCAAGAGGGTATATTATGAACAAAGTCAGCAGAGAGCTGGCTGTAAGATCTCTGGAACTGGATTACAAGACTGTGGACCGGGGCCTTAGGTGTGAAAGCCTGGGAGCAGTAATGGATGACCCTAATATCAGAGTTTCTGGTACCCTTGAAACACCTATAGTTGCCAAGAATGATACGTATATTGCTGACAATTTCAGAAAAATTGCGGCTCAGATTGACAGGCTGATAGAAGATAATCAGTGGTAGAACCAGGTGAGATTGCATTTTATTTGTACATGGTATGAACAGCGGTTCGATTTTCACATATTGTTCATGTATTGAAGCGGATACAATTGGCGTTTTCGTTATAAAAATATAATGCAATAATGTTGTTACACATAAAAATTTGTTTATATTAACAAAGCGCATGCTTTAGCTCTTGGTCAAAAGCATGCGCTTTTTAATTGACAATGTGAAGCGACTGTGATAACATCTTGACGGTAATAAGGGGGAGAGGCGTTTTTGAAGTATCAGAAACGCGGCCGTTTAGAAATCGCCTGCCGGCATAATTACCCGAGGCGGAAGGCGAATCGGAAGGCAAGGATGTCCGTTGGGACTAGCCGATGGCCCGTCCTCTTAGGAATTATCACTATATTGTTTTTTACTTAGGAGGTAAAAGAGAATGGAACAAACAGCTAAAAAGGGCAGACCATTTGGCTTTTACATCTGCGCCCTCGGATTCACATTCGAGCGTATGGCATTCTATACTGTAAAGTATCTGCTTGCCATCTGGCTTGCAACTGATGTAGCTAAGGGAGGTCTTGGTTCCGACTCCGTTGCAGGAGCAACAATGTCCGCTCAGTTCGTAGCATGGACTTATATCACACCTATGATCGGCGGATATATCGCAGACCACTTTATCAGCCCTAGACTCTGCGTAACCATCGGAATGATCCTGATGGGCATCGGATATCTGGTAGCATGGAAGGCAACAGGAACTGGTCTGGTTTGGGTAATGATCATTCTGGTTTCCATCGGAACTGGTTTCTTCAAGGGTAACCTTTCCGGAGTTAACGCACTTCTGTTCGATGATCCAGACGAGTTGAACGCAGCGTTCTCAATTCAGTACTCATTCGTTAACATCGGTTCTTTCATCGGTACAACATTCATCGCTGTAATGGCTATCGGTGACAACCCAACAATGAGCTTCCAGGGTGTATTTGGACTCTGCGGATGTCTTCTGTTCTTCGACGCACTGCTCTTCGTATTCGGCGGCCGTAAGGCACTGGGAGATGCTGGTAAGGCACCTTTCAAGAAGGATCAGAGAGAGTTCGTATCTGAGGAGAAGAGAGCAGCTGCTTCTGAGCCTCTCACATCAGGAGACAAGAAGAGAATCGTTGTTATCGTTATCGTAACAATCTTCTCCGCATTCTTCTGGATGGTATGGTACATGGCTTACATGCCTGCTTACTACACATTCGGCTGGGGCGACGGAAGCGACTTCCTGAACATTGCCGACTGGCACCTGTTCGGAAAGCTGATCCCAACTTCATACTTCGACTCCATGAACGCTCTTGTTTGTATCATCCTCGGACCTGTAATGGCCGTTGTATGGAACAAGCTTGCAGCAAAGGGCAAGGATCCTTCAATGTTCAAGAAGACTGGTATCGGTACTATCCTCATCGGTCTGTCATACGTTGTAATGGTAATTGCTTACGTACAGGCTGGCGGACAGAAGGAAGGAACATCTTGTCTGTGGATCTTCCTGGTATCTCTGCTGATGTCTGTTGGTGAGATGATCTTCTCCCCTCTGGGCAACTCCTTCATCAACAAGCTGGCTCCTGCTAAGGTTCTGGGACTGCTCCTGGGCTTCTGGCCTTTCGCAGTATTCATTGCTCAGCAGCTCTATCCACGTGTGTTCGCAGTACTTCAGGCTGGTCCTTTCGTTAAGGGCTACGGAATCACTGCTGCAGTCACAATTATCGTTGGTGTTCTCATGTGCATCTTCAGCGGTAAGCTGGACAACATGGAGAAGACAGAGTAATTGTTTCGGCAATAAGTCTGTAACAGATATTTATAGCGCCTGGTTCGCCAGGCGCTATTTTTATGTTTTTGAAGGAATTTTGAAGGATTTGGCTGCTTTGACAACAGGCCTGCATTTGTTGACGGAAACAGATTATTAACGTATAATTAATTGGTTTGTTTATGCAATTTAATCATCGCTTTTCCTTTTTGAATCAGGCGGAAATGTACATATAGGTTAGTATTACGAAAGTTAACAACTGTTCAAGTGCAATACCCCGTACGGTGATTAGGTCGGATAATATACAGAATCAAGAAAAGGAGAACAACATATGAATCTGGTGATAAGCGTTATCGTCGGACTTGTTGCCCTCGTTATTGGTCTGTTTGCCGGATATGTGCTGCGCAAATCTATCGGAGAGAAAGAGATAGGTAGCGCTGAGCAGAAGGCTCAGAATATTCTGCTGGATGCAGAGACATCTGCAGAGAATAAACAGAAAGAGATGATCCTGGAAGCAAAGGAGGAAGCTCACAAGCTTAGATCCGATGTTGAGAAGGAGATTCGTGACAGAAGAAACGAGATCAACAAGACAGAGAAGAGAATTCAAGGCAAAGAAGAGAACATCGACAGGAAGATGAACAGCATAGAGAGAAGGGAGCAGGAGCTCACCAAGAAGGAACACTCTATGCAGGAGAAGCACAAAGAAATCGATGAATATCTTCAGAAACAAGTAGAGGAATTAGAGAAGATTTCCGGATATTCAAGAGAGGAAGCAAGACATCTTCTTCTTGAGGAAATTGAGAAGGACGTACGGAAAGATGCTTCTGCTATGATTACACAGGTTGAGGCAGAGGCTAAGGAAGAAGCAGACAAGAGGGCCAAGGACATAATCACCCTGGCCATACAGAGATGTGCTGCTGATCAGGTGGCAGAATCTACTGTATCAGTAGTGCAGCTTCCTAACGATGATATGAAGGGCCGCATAATCGGGCGTGAAGGAAGGAACATCAGAGCAATAGAGACACTGACAGGTGTTGATCTGATAATAGATGATACTCCGGAAGCAGTTATCCTTTCAGGCTTCGATCCAATCAGGAGAGAGATTGCAAAGATTGCACTGGAGAAGCTCATTGTTGACGGACGTATTCATCCTGCAAGAATTGAAGAGATGGTACAGAAGGCCACCAAGGAAGTTAACAACATCATCAAGGAAGAAGGAGAGCAGGCCTGCTTCGAGACAGGTGTTCATAACTTGAATCCTGAAATGGTAAAGCTCCTTGGACGTCTTAAGTACAGAACCTCCTACGGGCAGAATGTTCTTAAACATTCTATAGAGGTATCTCTACTTGCAGGTCTCATGGCCAGTGAGCTTGGGTACGACACAAGGCTTGCCAAGAGAGCAGGACTTCTTCACGATATTGGTAAATCCATCGACCACGAGGTGGAAGGAACCCACGTGGAGATCGGAGTTAACATCTGCAAGAAGTACAAAGAACCATGGAAGGTCATTAATGCAGTTGAGGCTCACCATGGTGATACAGAGCCAACTACAATGGAAGCCGTTCTCGTATCTGCTGCAGATGCCCTCAGCGCTGCCAGACCTGGTGCCAGAAGAGAAACTCTGGAATCATACATCAAGCGTCTGGAAACACTTGAGACAATTGCCAACTCCACAAAGGGCGTTGAAAGGTCTTACGCCATCCAGGCAGGTAGAGAAATCAGAATCATTGTTAAACCAAATCAGGTCAAAGATAATGAGGTACCGATGCTTGCCAGAGATGTTGCCAAGAAGATCGAGTCCGAACTGGAGTATCCTGGTCACATAAAGGTAAATGTAATCAGGGAGACCAGAGCGGTGGACTACGCTAAATAGACCATTACGAGCTCTCCTATAATGGAGAGCTTTTTCATTACAAAAAAGGAGACCGGTACAAAATGATATATCTGGATAACAGCTCCACAACGAAACAGTTCAGTGAAGTCACCCGTCTTATGGCAGATGTGGCAGAGAATAATTTTGGAAATCCAAGCTCACTTCATCAGCTGGGGTATGAAAGTTCTAACGTTCTAAGAAAAGCTATTGCACAGATTGATGCTTGTTTTCCATCTGGAGGAAGAACTATTGTAACTTCCTGCGGAACAGAAAGCGACAACATGGCTCTTGTTTCAGGTTCCGCTAAATTGAAGAGGCAGGGACGAAAAATTATAACCACTGCTGTGGAACATCCTGCCGTTCTTCGTACTGTCGAAAGGCTAAAAGAAGAAGGCTGGGACATAGTGCTTCTGCCTGTTGACAAAGAGGGCACATCAAGCATAGAGGCCCTTGAAGCAGAACTAGATGAAAATACAGTTCTGGTGTCAATTATGACAGTGAACAACGAAACAGGCACAATTCAGCCAGTTAAAAAGGCTTGCACCATGGTTCACAATTTTGCTAAGGAACACGGAACCAGAATATTCTTCCACACAGACGGAGTCCAGGCGTTTGGAAAGATTGATCTGAGGAACAGCGATTTTGACCTTATTTCAATAAGCGCTCACAAATTCCACGGACCAAAAGGAATCGGGGCTCTTTATATGAAAAACGGCGTAAACCTTCCACCTTTCATAATGGGAGGAGGCCAGGAAAGGGGCTTCAGATCTGGTACTGAAAATGTTCCGGGAATAGCCGGAATGGGTCTGGCTGCACAAATGTCATGTACGGACATGGACGAAAAGAACAAAAAACTTTCAGAGGTAAACAATTACCTTTATAATGGATTGAAAGCTAATATCAAGGATATTTTTATTAATGGCCCTGAGACCATCGGCACAAGCCTGGATGAACCAGGTTCAAGGTGTCCTTCCCTTCTGAATATTTCCTTTGAAGGAGTAAGGGGAGAAGTGCTGCTCCACACCCTTGAGCAGGATGAGATATATGTTTCCACAGGATCTGCATGCCATTCCAACAACACTGGGGACAGCCACGTTCTTACTGCCATGGGAAGGAAGCACAAGGAAATCGAAGGGGCTGTCAGATTCAGTCTGGGTCAGTTCAATACCGTAGAAGAGATGGATGTAGCCATCGACAGAACTGCAAAGGCAGTAGAGAGATTCCGCAGACTTGGAAGTTTCAGATAGGAGATAGAGAATTGGAAATAAACAACGAAAACAGCAGGCTCTACATAGTGAGGTGCGGCGAAGTAGCCCTGAAAGGAATGAACAAGCCTTATTTTGAAAGGGTTCTTCTGGAGAGAGTCAGAAATGCCATTAAAGACTGGGATAACGATTCTCACTGGGCAGGAGGCCTGATGCTTGTAAGGATCAGCGACAAGATCGGCAAGGATGAAGCAGTAAGAAGACTGTCGAAGGTGTTTGGTGTTGCTTCTGTAAGTCCGGCTATAAGCGTTGAGAAGGACATGAAGGCCCTGGGCCAGGCTGCGGCTCAGTATGTGAGTCAGCTTATGGAAGAAGAAGATATAAAAACCTTTAAGGTTAAGGCCAAGAGAAGTGACAAATCCTTTCCTGTTCAGTCTCCGGAAATTGGTGCTGAAGTGGGAGGAGCAATTCTCTCTGCTGTTAAAGATATCAGGGTAGATGTTCACAATCCGGATCTTCTTTTGTTCGCAGATGTAAGGAGAGAAGGGGCCTACATTTACAGAGATAAGGTAAAGGGCTTCGGAGGACTTCCTCTTGGAACTAACGGAAAAGGTCTTATTCTCATGTCGGGAGGTATCGACAGTCCGGTGGCAGCATTCATGATGGCCAAGAGGGGAATGAGAATAGAGGCAGTTCACTTCCATTCTTATCCGTATACCAGCCAGAGGGCCAGAAGGAAGGTTGAGGACCTCTGCAGAGTATTGGCAGGATACATGGGAACCATCCGCATGCACGTAATAAACCTTTTACCAATACAAGAAGAGATAGTAAAGAACTGCCCTCAGGATGAAACCACAATTCTCGTAAGGCGGTTCATGATGAGAATTGCCCAGGAAGTTGCACTTAAGACCCATAATATGATGCTTATAACAGGAGAAGATCTTGGTCAGGTGGCCAGCCAGACGGCAGAAGCTCTTGTGGTTACTGATAAGGTTGTGGACATTCCAGTTATGAGACCTCTCATAGCCATGGACAAGGTGGACATTATGGACAAGGCTAAGGAAATAGGCACCTATGACCTTTCAATACAGCCATATGAGGACTGCTGTACTGTATTCCTGCCTAAACATCCGGTTACAAAACCTAAACTTGACAGGATAGAACAGTCCGAATCAGCTCTGGATGTAGAAGCCCTTGTTAAGGCGGCTGTTGAATCTGAAGAAGTTGTTGACATTAGTTTTGACAGCATTGCAGAATAAAGGGCAGATTTTATAAGGAGATTTTACAATGGCTGGCAAAAAGAACAGTAATTACCATTATAAAGATGAGCTGAAGAAACCGGCAAAGGGAACGGGAAAAAAGAAAAAAAGAAACAATGGGACTGGCCTTCAGAGAGGTTATACCACCAGGAAACGTGGAGAGAAAAGACCTGAAGCCAGCCCGGTGGGACTTATTTTCATCCTTTTCGCCATTATCTGGCTTCCTATGGTGCAGATGGGAAAGATTCATATGCAAGGTAACAGTGCTTTGATCATAGGAATAGCTGCCCTTGTAATAGGAGGAATTCTAAACTCTCTGAAAGCCCTCCGGTCATCTGCATCATCTGATGGAAAAAGTGATGTGCTTTACTATTTCACAGAAATTGGAACTGTAATAGGCTTTGCTGCAGGTCTTATTGTGGCAATAACAGGACAGAAGCCTATGCTCCAGTGCCTCATTGCCGGAGTGGTCGCCGGAGGAGTCTGCGGCTGGCTGTTCGGATACACAAGAAAGAAAAACTAATTATTGTGATAATGGAATGTATATAGTAAAGGTGCTATAATTCCCTGTGAATAATTATAGGGCGCCCGGGAGGCGCTCTTGATATATAAAAAGGAGTATAAAAGGAGACGAATTATTATGGCTAAGATAGATTTTTCAATCCAGGAGGAGAGAGACAGATACAGACATTCTACTTCCCATATTATGGCTCAGGCAGTAAAGAGACTGTGGCCTGAAGCCAAGCTGGCCATCGGACCAGCTATTGAAAACGGATTTTATTATGACTTCGATCTTGAACACAAGTTCACAGATGAGGATCTTCAGGCTATTACAAAAGAAATGAAGAAAATCATCAAGGCTGCTTATCCTATTGAGAGATTTGAACTTCCAAGAGAAGAAGCAATCAAGTTCATGGAGGAGAGAAATGAGCCTTACAAGGTTGAGCTGATTAAGGATCTTCCAGAAGGAGAGGTAATCTCATTCTACAAGCAGGGAGATTTCACTGACCTCTGCGCCGGACCTCACATGGAGTCAACAGGTCAGATCAAGGCATACAAGCTTCAGAACGTTGCCGGTGCATACTGGAGAGGAGACTCCAATAACAAGATGCTCCAGAGAATATACGGAACCAGCTTCCCTAGCCAGGAAGAGCTGAAGGAGTATCTGGATAAGATTGAGGAAGCAAAGAAAAGAGATCACAGAAAGATCGGAAAAGAGATGGAGCTGTTCATGGTGTCTGAAGCCGGCCCTGGATTCCCTTTCTTCCTTCCTAACGGCATGATTATCAGAAATGAGCTGCAGAAATACTGGAAAGAGATTCACTGGAAGGCAGGATACAAGGAAATCCTCACTCCTCTTATTCTTAACGAGGAGCTTTGGCGTATATCCGGACACTGGGATCACTACAAGGATAACATGTACTTCACACAGATAGATGATGAGGATTATGCCATCAAGCCGATGAACTGTCCTGGATCCATCCTTGTTTACAAGAACAAATCTCATTCATACAGAGAACTTCCTCTCAGATATGCAGAGATGGGACAGGTTCACAGACATGAGCTGTCCGGTGCACTTCACGGACTCATGAGAGTAAGAACCTTCTTCCAGGATGACGCTCATATCTATATGACTCGTGAGCAGGTAGGAGAGGAACTTCTCAATGTAATCAGGCTTATTGACAGCTTCTACAAGGTATTCAACTTCAAGTATCATGTAGAGCTTTCCACAAGACCAGATGATTTCATGGGCGAGATCTCAGAGTGGGATGCTGCAGAGCAGGATTTGAGGACAGCTATTGAGTCCATTGGTAAGGAGTATGTTGTAAACGAAGGCGACGGTGCATTCTACGGACCTAAGCTGGACTTCCATCTTGAAGATTCTCTGGGAAGAACATGGCAGTGCGGAACAATTCAGCTGGACTTCCAGATGCCGCAGCGCTTCGGAATGTCATATATCGGATCTGACGGCGAGAAGCACACACCTATCATGATACACAGGGCAATAATGGGTTCCGTGGAGAGATTCATCGGAATGCTTACAGAGCACTTTGCAGGCAAGTTCCCTCTCTGGCTGGCTCCAGTTCAGGTAAAACTCATGACTGTAACAGATGCCAATGTGGATTATGCAGAGCAGGTTAGGGAGAAATGCGAAGCTGCTGGCCTCAGAGTAGAGACTGACTACAGAAACGAGAAAATCGGATACAAGATCAGAGAAGCCAGAAATGCCAGAAACTCATATATGTGTGTTATCGGCGAGAAGGAAGCTGAGGAGAAGAGCCTTTCTGTAAGATCCAGCAAAGCAGGAGATCTTGGCTCAATGTCAGTTGACGACTTCGTGGCTAAGCTGGTTGAAGAAGTAGAGACAAAGGCACTGTAAACCGGGGTGTCTATGGAGAATAACCAGAATAATCCAATGGAAATGGCCGGCGGTGACAAGAACGGCCAGTCCGGAGTTGTATATGGAAAAATAGGGAAGGGCCAGAGTGCAGCTGGCGACCATCCAGCAGGCAGCGGTATGCCACAGGATGGCAGACCGGGAAAACATCATTTTTCCAGAAAAAACAGATCCTCAGGAACTGAAAAGAAGATGGTGACCCGGGGAATAGCAGTCCTTCTGTGCATCCTGATGTTTTCATTTGGCCTGGTAGCCGGAAGGATATGGGATTTCTCGGGAACTGACCAGAACGGATACAAGAAGATTCATTCTCTCAGAAACTACATCGCCGTTCTGGATGTTCAGGGCACAATGGGCTACAGCTCCGGCTCCTATTTCCAGGAAAATCCTTATGACCAGGCTTTCCTGCTGGATTCAATAGATCAGCTTAAGAAAGACAGGAATAACAAGGCGCTGATACTGAGGATCAACACACCCGGAGGAGATGCCTATGCCATTGATGAGCTCTATCAGAAGATAATTGAATACAAGAAGACCGGAAAACCGGTATACACGTACATGGAAAGCCAGGCCTGCTCTGGAGGATACTATGTAGCATCTCCGAGCAACAAGATTTATGCAAACAGAAACGCATGGACTGGTTCCATCGGTGTTACCATGGGTACTTTTTATGACGTTTCCGGGCTTTTGGACAAGCTGGGAATCAAGACTCAGACCATCACTTCAGGACCAAACAAAGCAATGGGATCTATGACCGAGCCTATGACAGATGAGCAGAAAGAGATTTTCAAGGGCCTCATAGATCAGTCATATGAGCAGTTTGTAGGAGTTGTGGCCAAGGGCAGAAAAATGCCTGTGAAAAAAGTAAAGGAGCTTGCAGACGGACGGGTATACACGGCGGAACAGGCTCTGAACAACGGACTGATAGATAAGATTTCCAGCGAAGATCAGTGCTACAGAGAAATCAAGTCTTCTAATGGCTTGGAAAACTGTGAGATCAGATACATTGCGAAAGATGAAGATAAATCTCTGCTCCAGACTTTGACAGGAATGACGAAGCTGGGAGGGCTTTCCATGACAGGTCAGTACAAACAGGCCATGGAACTGATCCAGAACGGAGGAACATCCTTCAGTGTTATGTATATGTCTCAGGTCAGGAAATAGCAGATTTTCAAAAATAAACGTTTATTCATCTTGTGAGAAGGAGAGTTCAGATGGCAGTCAAGTACAAGAGAGTATTAATAAAGTTAAGCGGAGAAGCGCTGGCAGGAGACGATAAATTCGGCGTTAATCCGGATGTTGCAAAGGAGACAGCGAGACAGATAAAGGAAATCAGCGATCTCGGCGTCCAGGTAGCCATAGTTGTGGGCGGAGGAAATTTCTTCAGAGGACGCACGGGAGAGGGCATCGACAGAGCTACAGCTGACTATATGGGCATGCTGGCAACAGTCATGAATTCCCTGGCACTTCAGGATACTCTTCTTTCAATGGGATGTGATTCAAAGGTGCTTACAGCCATAGAAATCAGAGACATGGCCGAGGGCTATTCCAGAAGAAAGGCCCTGGACTACCTTGAAGAAGGAAAGGTTGTAATCTTTGGAGGAGGAACAGGAAGTCCTTTCTTCAGCACAGATACAACTGCAGCACTGAGAGCCGCTGAGATGGGAGCAGAGGTTATTCTGCTGGCAAAAAACATAGACGCTGTTTATTCTGCAGATCCTAATGAGGTTCCTGACGCCGAGAGATATGAGGAACTCACATATATGGACATTGTTGAGAAGGAATTGAGGGTTATGGACTTGACAGCAGCCACCCTTTGCAAGGACAATGGAATCAAATTGTATGTATTCGCACTTAGAGGCGGAAATAATATGATGAAAGTTATCAATGGCGAAAACATCGGAACGCTGATTCACTAATGGAGGTATAGAAATGTCCGGCAA
Source organism: Allobaileyella intestinalis (assembly GCF_009695865.1). GTDB lineage: Bacteria > Bacillota > Clostridia > Peptostreptococcales > Anaerovoracaceae > Allobaileyella > Allobaileyella intestinalis. The sequence goes on from NZ_VUNB01000001.1 coordinate 308,630, forward strand.
GAAGACACTTGAAGAGAAGATTCAGGCAACTAAGGATAATCTCAAGGAAAATCTCAACACAATCAGGGCTGGCAGGGCAAATCCGGCTCTGCTTGATAAAGTAATGGTAGACTATTACGGGTCACCTACACCTATCAAGGCTCTGGCAAACGTTTCTGTTCCAGATCCAAGGACCCTGCTGGTTACACCTTTCGATCCAAAGTCTCTAAGCAACATCGAGAAAGGCATTAACGAGGCTAACATCGGAATTAATCCAAGCAATGATGGAAAAGTGATCAGACTGGTAGTTCCAACACTTACAGAGGAAAGACGTAAGGAGCTTACAAAGTCAGTTAAGAAATACGGCGAAGAAGCAAAGGTTGCCATCAGAAACGTGAGAAGAGAGGTTAATGAATCTCTGAAGAAGCAGCAGAAGGATGGAGAACTTACTGAAGATGATGTAAAAGCAGCTCTGAACGATACCCAGAAGGTCATTGACAAGGCCATCAAGGATATTGACGAAATGGTTGCAGCCAAGGACAAAGAGGTAATGGCTGTATAACAGAACTGTGATTCAGAGCAAACGTGGCCTTGGTCACGTTTGCTTTAGTATTGCGGGAGGAAATATTAATGATTGAAGGAAAAGCCAAGATGCCTGAGTCAGTAGGCATAATAATGGACGGAAACGGACGGTGGGCCAAGGGAAAAGGCGTTCCGCGGCTGGCAGGTCATAATGCGGGAATGGCATCTATGAAGAAGATTGTAATTGCATCTTCCAACCTGGGTGTTAAGAACCTGACTGTATACGCTTTTTCCACGGAGAACTGGAAGAGAAGCACAGAGGAAGTGTCTGGAATTTTCAATCTCATAGTCAAATATGTTAAGTCTGAGCTGGCAGAGCTTATTGAGAACAATGTTCATATTAACATACTTGGAGATTACTCAATGCTTCCGGAAGCTTCCGTAAAGAGTATAGACAAGCTGGTAAGTGAAACAGAAAACTGCAGCGGAATGAACTTCAACATTGCCTTGAACTACGGAGGCAGGGATGAGATTGTCAGAGCGGTAAATGAGATAATTGCCGACCGTGAGTTCACCGACGAACCGGGAATAAGCAGGGCGGTTACAGAAGATGAAATAAGTGCACATCTTTACACTGGAAGCCTTCACAACGACATTCCGGATCCGGATCTGATCATCAGAACATCCGGTGAGGAAAGGCTGTCCAACTTCCTGATCTGGCAGTCGGCATATAGTGAACTTATGTTTACAGACACCCTGTGGCCGGATTTCACACCGGAAGAGTATGAGAAAATGCTGGAAGCATATACTCACAGAAAAAGACGTTTTGGCGGAAGAGAGAAAGAAGACAAATAATGAAGACCAGAATAATTTCCGGCATTTGCATGGTGCCGCTTCTTGCAATCGTATATTTCGGAGGAATACCTCTGGTTATTGCAGCAGCTGCTATTTCCTACATTGGAGTTAATGAGTTCTTCAATGGCTTCAACAACATGGATATCAGACCGTCGAGGAAGATAGCATTTTGTATGATAACCATACTTTACGCCGGATTCCTGATAAACGGACACGACCCGGTTTTCCTTTTGGGATGGATGCTCCTCTCCATTACAGCAAGCCTTCTGTACGGCTGGGACATAACGAACAGGAAGCCTGAGGACGCCATGGCCACACTTACAGGTCTGGTGTACATCGTTTTTTTCACTTACCACATAGTCCTCATAGATCATACCAGCTACTCCAAGCTGGTGTGGCTGGTGCTGATTGCAGCTTTCGGATCAGACATCATGGCGTATTTTACCGGATATGCCATAGGAAAACACAAGCTGGCACCTAACCTGAGCCCTAAGAAAACCATCGAAGGATCCGTTGGCGGAGCTCTTGGAGCCACATTTTTCTGTGGACTTTTCGGTTACTTCGTAATGCCTGACCTTTTCCACCAGTGCATTATCATGGGCCTGGTAGGGGGCATCGTTTCCCAGTGCGGGGACCTGACAGCCAGCGCATTTAAGAGAAAAATGGGCATCAAGGACTACGGTCATCTCATTCCGGGACACGGTGGAATCATGGACAGATTTGACAGTGTCATCTTCGTAGCTCCATTTATTTATTACTGTATCGCTTTTATTCTTTTATAAAAAAGTGATATCATTCCAGGAACAGTACCGGCCTGCCGGTAAGTAAGTGGTAAACGGAGATAGTATTATGAAGAAAGTTACGATCCTTGGAAGTACAGGATCCATAGGGACACAGGCCCTTGATGTTATAAGGAAAAACAGCAGCAAACTTCAGGTTGCCGGCCTTACTTGCCGGTCCAGAGTTGAGGTGCTGGAGAAGCAGATAGAAGAGTTCAGTCCTGCAGCTGTATCTGTGGGAAGTGAAGAAGACGGGAACAGGCTCAGGAAAAAATACCCTGAACTGGAAGTTTTCTGGGGAGAACAGGGGCTGACCCGCATTGCGGCGGCAGACTGTGACATAGTTCTTAATTCCCTTATGGGAATAAGCGGTCTCAGGCCTACCTACGAGGCAATAAACCACGGTCACACCATTGCCTTGGCCAATAAGGAGACCCTTGTTGCCGGAGGTGAACTGATTACAGATCTTGCCAGGGAGAAAGATGTTTCCATTATTCCTGTAGACAGCGAGCACAGCGCAATATTCCAGTGCCTCCAGGCTTCTGGCGGATCTGGAATAAAGAGGATCCTCCTGACCGCTTCAGGGGGCCCTTTTAAAGATTATTCTATTGAAGACCTGGAGAATGTAACTCTGGAGCAGGCTCTGAATCATCCTAAGTGGTCCATGGGCAGCAAGATAACTGTTGATTCTGCCACAATGATGAACAAGGGACTGGAAGTCATCGAAGCCAGATGGCTTTTTGACGTTGCTCCAGATCAGATTCAGATACACGTTCATCCGGAAAGCATCGTCCATTCAATGGTAGAATTTCAGGATACATCAATAATCGCACAGATGGGACTTCCGGACATGAGGCTTCCAATAAGCTACGCTTTTGGCTACCCTGAACGCATGCCATTCGGAGGTGACAGCCTGGACTTTTTTACCATGGCCAGCACTCTTCATTTCCAGAAGCCAAGGAGAGATGTGTTCAGATGTATTGACCTGGCATATGATGCCTTGAAAATGGGAAAAGGAGCCACCTGCTATCTTAACGGTGCAAACGAGGAGCTGGTGAAGCATTTCCTGAACAGAAAGATACGTTTCCTGGATATCCAGAACACATTGGAAAGGCTCATGAATTCCTATAATCCCGTAGATCTTCATACAGTAGATGAGCTTCTGGCCCTTGACAGAAAAGCCAGGTCAGATGTTAACAATAGCCTTGGATTGCAGTAGTTTTGCAATAATGGTCACAAAATGATAATAAATATAATTCTTACAATTATTCTGTTCATGATACTTGTGATTCCCCACGAGTTCGGCCACCTTGTGGCTGCAAAAAAAATGGGAGTCAAGGTAAATGAATTTTCGGCTGGAATGGGACCTGCTCTGTGGCAGAAGCAGAAGGGGGAGACCTTGTATTCTGTGCGGGCTGTTCCCCTGGGCGGTTACTGCGCCATGGAAGGGGAAGACGCTACAGATGATGAAGCAAATGTGCCGGACAATCCCAGAGCCTTTAATAATGCCGCCTGGTGGCGGAAGCTGGTGATACTTTTTGCAGGTGCCTTTACAAATATCCTTGTTGCCATAGTGACAATGATCATAACGGTTACAATAATCGGAATGCCTGTAAATACTCTATCAAAAGTAAGTCCGGATGGGCCAGCAGCTCAGGCTGGCCTGCGGCAGGGTGACAAGATCGTATCAGTGCAAGGTGAAGATGTTCACAGCTGGTCTGATACCATGAGTGTTCTGAACCGTGAAGACGGGAAAAGACCTGTTAAGGTGGAAGTCCTCCGCTCAGGGAAGACCCGCGAATATTCTGTTACTCCCGTGGCATCGGAAAAAGAACCAGGAAGATATGTGATAGGAATAGAAGCTGCAGTTTCCCACAACATTTTCAGGGGAATCTATTACGGAACAGTTACCACCTGGAAGGTGAATGCCGCCATGTATCAGGCCCTTGGACAGTTGTTCAGCAGAGGAGTTTCAGCGGGAGACGTGGCAGGCCCAGTAGGTCTTGTATCAATCGTTGATAAAACCAGGGCTGCTGGTCTGATAAACCTTCTGTATCTTGTTTCAATTATCAGCCTGAATCTGGCTATCATTAACCTGCTGCCCATTCCTGCCCTTGACGGAGGAAGGATCCTTTTTGTGATTATCAGGAAGATTTCCGGAGACAGGATAACGGATAAGATGGAATCTTATGTCCATCTGGCAGGAATGATGCTTCTGCTGATACTTTTCGTCTTTATAACATGGCACGATATTACCGGGCTGATTAAATAGGAATAAAGTAAACAGTTATTGACGACAAATGGCCCGGATTTTAAAACCCGGGAAGAAAACGGAGGAGGGAGAAATGACAAAACAGGTCAATTGCGGTGGTGTTCTTATAGGAGGAGGGGCACCAGTTTCAATTCAGTCTATGACCAACGTGGATACCAGAGATGAAAAAGCCCTTCTCAGGCAGATAAATGAACTGGAGCAGGCAGGATGTCAGATTGTCAGAGTGACGGTTCCTGACGACCAGGCAGCAGATTCTTTTTCCCGTGTAAGAAAGAAGACTGATATGCCTCTTGTTGCAGACATTCACTTCGACTACAGAATGGCGCTGCGGGCAATAGAGGCCGGAGCTGATAAAATCAGAATCAATCCTGGAAACATCGGCGGTCCGGATAAGCTGAAACTGGTAGTAGATGCTGCAAGAAAGAGAAACATCCCTATCAGGGTCGGAGTTAATTCCGGTTCGCTGGAGAAGGACCTGGTGGCAAAATACGGAAAGGTGACTGCAAAGGGACTGGCAGAAAGTGCAGTTCGTACACTAAAGCTCATTGAGGACATGGATTACGATCAGCTGGTCCTTTCAGTAAAATCAACAGATGTGAGAATGACATATGACTGCCACATGCTCCTGAGAGATATGACAGATTATCCTCTCCATATTGGCATAACCGAGTCAGGAACCCCTGAGAACGGAATAATCAAATCTGCAGTTGGCATTGGCGCCCTCCTTATGGCCGGTATCGGAGATACAGTAAGGGTTTCGCTTACTACTGATCCCGTAGAAGAGGTGCGGGTAGCCAGGAAGATTCTGGAGGCTGCAGGACTGAGAAAGAAGATAATAGATATTGTTTCCTGTCCTACATGCGGAAGAACCCAGGTAGACCTGATCGGAATGGCAAACAGGGCAGAGACGGCTCTGGCTCCAATAACTGCAAGAAGACAGAGCCTGGGACTGAGACCGCTGAAGGTGGCTATTATGGGCTGTGTGGTAAACGGACCAGGAGAGTCAAGGGACGCTGACTATGGAATTGCAGGAGGCAAAGGACAGGGGCTGGTCTTTGCAGGAGGACAGGTTATTGAAACCCTTCCTGAAGACAGGCTTATTGACCGTCTTGTGGAACTGATTACGGAAGACACTGAGAAAGAAATCAAAGACAGATAAAAAGAGTACAGGAGTAGGAGCACGATAAATGATAAATGACCCAACTGGAATACTTGATCCCGAAGTTATTGGAAAAACTGAGGGCAAAAGACCAGAGGAACTTAATTATGACATACTTGAAGCTAAGCTGAACCGGCATACCGGTAGCCTGACCGTAAGCGTCAGGCTTAATTTTACTGTGCCTAAATACCTTCAGATGCAGATGAAACAGGTGCTTCTGGACAAGATTGAAGGAGTGGATAATCTGGATTTTGAATGGGTTCTTGAACATGGAAAACCACTGGCTAAACCAGAGGGATCTTCTTCAAATAAAAACACGGAATCTTCAGGTCCGTCGGAGAAGTCACCAATAGTTAAGGGCAGAGCTATAAAGGGAACTCCCATGTCCTTTGCTGATGCTCTTGTGCTTACAGATACCGATGAAGAAGTAATCGTCGACGGAGACCTTTTTTCTATGGAAGGCAAGGAGATTTGCTATAAGGACAGAAAAGGGGAAAAAAAGAATGCCGTCATTCTGATGATGGAAATATCTGATCATAATCGGGCAATGGGCGTGAAAAGCTTCATGGACCCGGAGAAATATGAAGAGCTGACAGAGAACCTGTCTGTGGGCAACAGAATCCGGGTTTCCGGTAAGATCAACAGCGACCGTTTTGAACATGAGGCCCTTATTGACGCAAGAAACATAAATATCATTCCAAACATTTCGAAGAAGGAGTCTTACACAGGGGAAAAGAAAAGGGTAGAGCTCCACGTTCATACAAGAATGAGCGACAACGACGGATTTAACGAGGTGGATAAGCTTGTTGAACAGGCTGCAGCCTGGGGACAGCCAGCTGTTGCCATAACAGATCACGGTGTGGTGCAGGCTTTTCCTGATGCTGCAAATACAGCAAAGAAGCTGGATGGCAAGGGAAAACATATTAAAGTCATATACGGAATGGAGGGATACCTCTATCCTGATGAAGATGCCTGGGATGAGGACGGCAACATCGATATAAAGAAACACAGAACCTATCACATTATTCTTCTGGCCAGAAACAAGACAGGGCTGAAGAATCTTTACAAGCTGGTTTCCTATTCTCATATAGATTACTTCTACAAGAAACCAAGACTTCCAAGATCCATTCTGTCTAAGTACAGAGAAGGGCTGATTATCGGGAGCGCCTGTGAGGCGGGAGAAATCTACAAGGCCGTGGAAAATGGAGTGACTGATCAGGAACTGGATGAACTGGCATCTTTTTACGATTATCTTGAAATCCAGCCTCTGGGCAACAACCAGTTTATGATTGACCAGGGAATGGTCTCTTCCAGGGACGATCTGATCAACAACAATCTTAAGATTGTAGAATGTGCCGATCGCCTGGGAAAGCTCACAGTAGCCACCACGGATTCCCATTATCCTACTAAGGAAGCTGCCGTAAACAGAAACATTATTATGGCAGGAATAGGTTTTAAAGATACAAACTCAGACAGCCTTTATCTCAGAACAACTGGGGAAATGCTGGATGAATTCTCCTATCTGGGTGACAGGGCAGAAGAGATTGTAATAGAAAACACCAACAAGATTGCCGATATGTGCGAAGAATTTCAGCCCGTGCCGGCAGAGAAATATCCTCCTCACATTGACGGAGCTGAGGAAACCCTGAGAAACACCTGCTACGAAAATGCCACGAGAATCTATGGAGATCCTCTTCCTGATGAGATTAAAAACAGGCTTGAAACAGAGCTTTCTTCCATTATCGGAAACGGATATGCGGTGATGTACGTTGCCGCCCAGATGCTGGTAAAAAAATCTAATTCCGACGGATATCTGGTAGGAAGCCGGGGATCTGTAGGCTCATCCTTTGCAGCTACAATGGCTGGAATTACCGAGGTAAATCCCCTGAAGCCTCATTACATCTGTCCAGAGTGCAAGTATCTCGAATTTACTGACAATCTGGAGAAATACGATGTAGGCTTCGACATGCCGGACAAAAAGTGCCCTCACTGCGGCCACCAGCTGGACAAGAACGGGCTTAACATTCCTTTTGCCACCTTCCTTGGATTCAAAGGAAACAAAGAACCTGATATCGACCTGAATTTCGCAGGGGAATACCAGCCTGTGGCTCACAAGTACGTAGGAGTAATTTTCGGTGAAAAAAACGTTTACAAGGCCGGAACGGTTGCGACTGTAGCAGAGAAAACGGCTTATGGTTACGTAATGCATTACGCAGAGGATAAGGGCATTCACCTCAGCAAGTACGATACAGACTGGCTGGTAAAGGGATGCAGTGGCGTAAAAAGAACTACAGGACAGCATCCTGGAGGAATTATTGTAGTTCCAGACGATCATGAAATATATGAATTCTGTCCCATCCAGAAGCCGGCCAACAAGGATGTAGACATTATCACCACTCATTTCGACTACCACAAGATAGATAAGAACCTTCTGAAGCTGGATATCCTGGGACACGATGTGCCTCAGATGATCAAACACCTTCAGGACATGACCGGAGTGGACCCTCTGAAAATCAAGCTGGACGATCCGGCAACCATCAGCATCTTCACGTCCCTGGATGCCCTTAACATAAAGAACCCGGACTACAGGTTCACACACGGAACCTTTGCAATACCAGAGTTTGGAACGAATTTTACAAGAGCAATGCTGGACGACGTAAAGCCGACCACCATCTCTGCTCTGATCAAGATTTCCGGATTTTCTCACGGAACAGATGTATGGACTAATAATGCCCAGGACATCATCAGGAAGAACATAGCAGGAATTGACGAGGTAATATCCTGTCGTGACGACATCATGAATTACCTGATAAATAAGGGCCTGGACAACAGTGATGCATTCAGGATCATGGAGGATGTGCGTAAGAACAGGGTGCTGAAAGAAGATGAACTGGAGCTTATGTACAGTCACGGCGTTCCAGAATGGTATGTGGAATCCTGCAGAACCCTGAAGTATCTGTTCCCGAGAGCCCACGCGGCCGCCTACGTAATGATGGCCATCAGAATGGCCTGGTTCAAGGTACACTATCCGGCGGCCTTCTACTGTGCTTATTTTTCCACTAAGACAGACCACTTTGATGTAAAGGCTGCAAGAGAAGGAATAGAAGCTGTAGAGAGGGAGATGAATTCTCTGTATTCCGTAGGCCCGAAGGCTACCGCAAAACAGAAGGCAGACCTTACGGTTTATGAAGTCATGTATGAGATGCTTTCAAGAGATGTGCAATTTTCCATGCCACAGCTGGGCGTATCGAGACCATCAAGATTTTATGTGGAAGATGGAAAAGTGAATGTTCCTTTCGGCGCAGTAAGCGGGGTTGGACAGGCTGCGGCTCAGTCGTTATATGACGCATATAATGAAAATCCTTTTTCCACAATGGACGATGTGCGAAGCCGTACCAGCCTCTCACAGACCAATATTGACGACCTGAAGGAACTGGGAATGTTTGCAGATCTGCCGGAATCTGCTCAGGTGTCTATCTTCGATCTCTTTGGTTAGAGAAAGCAGGTATCTGATGGACTGTATTGCAAATTGTGTAGAAAAAACCATTGCAAATAAAGGGTTTTAATGATATAGTTCTGGTGTACGTTTGATTCAGGAAGAGTGGGGCAACCCACTCTTTCAATTATGTTACGGATTTTACGGGAGTCACATGCCTAGGAAAGAAGAAATAATCGGGAAGATTACAGAATTAGTAGAAGATTACATTAAGGGCAGGGATCTTGAAGTTTACATGGTGGATTACAGGAAGACCGGCCCGGACTGGAAGCTGAAAGTCATTCTGGACAAACCAGCAGACAGTCCTGATGAGTACGTGAATATTACGGAATGCGAGGATGTGGCAAGGTTTCTGGGAGACTCTCTGGACCAGCTTGATATTATTGATAACAAATACATGCTGGAAGTTGAGTCACCTGGAATGGACAGAGAATTGCTTAAGGATGAGGATTTTACCAGATTCGCCGGCAGAGAAGTGGAAGTCAAGCTTTACAAGGCCCTTGACGGTATAAAACAGTTTGACGGCATTCTTAAGGGTCTGGAAGATGGAAAGATAATAATAGAGACAGATGACGGCCAGAAGGCTTTCTCGAGGCAGGAAGTATCGAAGATTAATCTGGCAGTCGTTTTTTAGGAGGATGAGATGAACAAGGAATTTCTTGAAGCACTGGATGAGCTTGAGAGAGAAAAGAACATTCCGAAGGAAGAGATTATCTCTGCCATTGAGACAGCTGTAAAGACTGCTTATGAGAAAAACTTCGGGGGAAATACCATGGTTGAGGTAGACAGAGAGACTGGAGAGGTTCAGGTCTTCCTCATCAAGGATGTTGTTGCAGAGGTAGAGGATGATGAGAACCAGGTTTCACTGGAGGAAGCTCGTCAGTATGATCCGGATTACGAAGAGGGAGATGAGATGTATTTTGCCATCGACCCTAAGGACTTCGGAAGAATTGCTGCCCAGACTGCAAAGCAGATTGTTGTCCAGAAGGTGAGAGAGGCAGAGAGACAGAGCACGTATTCCAGACTGAAGGACAAACAGGGAACCCTGGTATCAGGAAGAATTGAGAGAATCAATAACGGAACGATTTTCCTTGCTATCGATAATACCGAGGGAATTCTTCCTGTTTCAGAGCAGGTTCATTCAGAGCACTTCAAGGTTGGAGACAGAATCAAAGTGTTCGTAATGGACGTTAAGGACCCTAACAGACCTAAGGCATCAAGAAACGGCCCTCAGGTATTTTTCTCAAGGAGCCATCCGGGACTGGTAAGGGAACTGTTCAAGCTTGAGATTCCTGAAATTGCAGATGGAACTGTAGAGATTAAGGGAATTGCAAGAGAAGCAGGTTCAAGAACAAAGATTGCAGTTTATTCCCACGATCCTGATGTGGATCCAGTAGGTGCCTGCGTTGGAAACAGAGGCGCAAGAGTTCAGGCCATTGTTGATGAGCTGAACGGAGAGAAGATAGACATCATCGTGTGGGATGAAGAGCCTGCAGTGCTCATCAGCAACGTTCTGAGACCGGCAGTTGTGGAAAGTGTTTACGTTGAGGAAGATGAGCAGGAGAAGATGGCAATCGCCGTTGTACCTGATCAGCAGCTTTCTCTGGCAATCGGAAGAGAAGGTCAGAACGTAAGGCTGGCCGCAAGAGTCAGCGGATGGAAGATTGATATCAAGAGCAGACAACAGCTTGAGGAATCCGGATTTAAGTTTGACGAATACGAAGATATTGATCAGTCTGAGACCACAGCAGCAGATGACATCCAGGAAACACAGGAAACAGAGGAGGTACAGGTTCCTTCTGATTCAGAAGAAGGGGAGACTGTGGCTGAGTAAGATCATTAATATAAGAAAATGACCGGACCGGAGAACAGAGGAAGCCGGTTATCATAACAGGAGAGTAAATGGTGCAGAAAAAAATTCCGATGCGCCGCTGCGCTGGCTGCATGGAGTCTCACCCTCAGAAAGATATGATCAGGATTGCCTGGGACGGAGAGAGTCTGAAAGTAGATCAGACAGGAAGAGCCAGAGGGAGAGGCGTTTATTTCTGCAGAAATGCAGAGTGCATCGAAAAAGGAAGAAAAAGCAGAGGGCTTAACAGAAGTTTCAAGAGAAACTTCCAGGAAGAGGAGCTGGAGAACGTCTTCCGTGAGCTGCTTATGCTGATTAAGGAGGTATAGCGAATGGCGAAAAAAAAGGTAAGTGATCTCATCAAGGAACTGGGAATCCAGTATGAAGAACTGAAGAAAATGACCCAGTCCATGGGTATTGAGATCAAGACCCAGTCAAGCAGTATCGATCAGGCTGACGCTGACAGAATTGCAGATACTGTGTCAAGACTGAACGGTTCCCATTCAGCTTCAGGCAGTTCAGGCAAGCACAAGATCAAGGCTGTTCCGATTATCGGAAAAGCCATGCCCAGAAGAAAGAAGAAAGCTGAAATTGAAGCTGAAGATAAGGAGAACATCCAGGATGAGTCAGCAGCTCCACAGGAATCTGCAGCTGCTGAAATAAAGGATGAGCAGCCAGTTACAGATCAGAAGGAAAAAGAAGATTCTCCTTCTGAAGAGGCTGAGAAGTCCCCAGAGTCTATGGAGGTTCCAAAGCCTAGGGGACTGAAGATAATCAAGAAGGCTGAGCCTGCAGAAGAACCGGTTAAGGATGTAAATAAGTCCGAGAAGACAGAAGAGGAAAAGAAACCTGAACCGAAGGCTGCAGAGAAGAAGGAAACTTCTTCAGAAGAGGTAAAACCTGAGCAGAAAAAGGCTGCATCTTCAAGCAAGAAGGCTGATAAGGAAAACAAGGCTGAAGAGCACAAGGCAGATAAGAAGAAGGACAAAGAGTCTTCAGAAGCAGGCAGCAGTAAATCTGAGGAAAAGGAAAAGAAGCCTGCTAAAGAGGAGTATGTCAATGCTCCTAACAAGCCAATGCGCTTCAAGAAGATCTTCGATGTAAAAAAAGACAAGAAGCCTGAAGAGAAAAAGAAGCCGGCTAAGAAGCAGAAAGATTCCAGAACTGGAAGAAACGAGAAGAATGACCGTTCCGGAAGACGTGAGAGAGGTTCTGAAAACAGGGCAGAGGACAGAAGAAACGATGCAGCTGTTCAGGCACCTTCAGGAAAGCATGCCGGCAAGGGCAAGACAAAGAAGGTCTTCGACAAGAAGGACAGAGCAGAAGGAAGCCACGAGAGACATAATCGCTTCGAGAAGCAGGGCAACGGCGGCGGAAAGAATTCCAGATACTATGATGAGCGAAGCCTTGAGAAGCAGCAGCGTCATAAGTACAAGAACAAGCAGAAGCAGCAGGAGCCAGAGGAAAGCATTGAGGATCTTCTGCCTGAAGGAACTGTGGCAATAACAGTTCCTATTACAGTGGCAGGACTGGCCGAGCAGGCTGAAGTCTCTGCTTCCATGCTGATCATGTCCCTCATGAAGCTTGGAATAATGGCAACTATTAACCAGACACTGGACAAGGATACTGTTGAGATGCTTGCAGAGGATCTGGGAATGAGCATCGTTGTCACAGAAGAACAGGAAGAAGAGGATGAACCAGGTCTGGATCTTCATGAGGATGCAGAATCTGAACTGAAGCCTAGGGCACCAATCATCACCGTAATGGGTCACGTTGACCACGGTAAAACATCCCTTCTGGACGCTATCAGAAATACAAATGTAACACAGGGGGAGTCCGGCGGAATTACACAGCACATCGGTGCCTCAGAGGTAATGATTGACGGAAAGAAAATCGTTTTCCTGGATACTCCGGGACACGAGGCCTTTACTACAATGCGTGCCAGAGGAGCTCAGATCACAGATATTGCAGTACTGGTTGTAGCTGCAGATGACTCAGTAAAACCTCAGACAGTTGAGTCCATCAGCCATGCCAAGGCCGCAAACGTTCCTATCATCGTTGCTATTAACAAGATGGATAAGCCAGGTGCAAATCCTGACAAGGTCAAGAAGGACCTGTCTGAGCACGGCGTCCTTGTAGAGGACTGGGGCGGAGATACTATCTGTGTTCCTGTATCTGCAAAGAAGGGCGAAGGCATCAAGGAGCTGCTTGAGATGATTCTTCTTCAGGCAGAGATGCTGGAACTCAGGGCAAATCCGGACAGACTTGCTCTCGGTACCGTAATCGAGGCCAGACTGGATAAGGCAAGAGGACCTGTTGCTACACTCCTTGTTATGAACGGTACACTGAAGACCGGACAGAGCGTTGTAGCAGGTACATGCTCAGGAAAGATCAGAAGAATGGTTAACTCCAAGGGTGAGACCATAAGAAAGGCTCTTCCTGCAACGCCAGTTGAGATCCTTGGACTGAACGATGTTCCTATGGCAGGTGATGCTTTCAATGCTGTAAAGGATGACAAGGTTGCCAGAGAGATCGCTGAGAACAGAGCAGAGAAGATGAGAGAAGAAGTTCTGGCAAGGAACTCCAGCACAACTCTGGAGAAACTGTTCTCCCAGATCAAAGAGGGAGAGGTCCAGAACCTCAACCTTATTGTCAAGGCCGATGTACAGGGTTCAGTTGGAGCTATCATCACATCTCTGGAGAAGCTGAATAACGAAGAAGTAAAGGTTAATATCATCCATTCCGGCGTTGGTACAGTTACAGAGTCAGATGTAATGCTTGCTGAAACATCAGGAGCTGTTATCATCGGATTTAACGTAAGACCTACAACAGCAGTAATGAACCAGGCTTCAGATTCTGATGTTGAGATCAGACTCTACAGAGTCATCTACGATATTATCGACGATGTTGAGAAGGCCATGAAGGGTATGCTGGCTCCGGAATTCCAGGAGAAGGTACTTGGAAAGGCTGAGATCAGAGAGACCTTCAAGGTTCCTAATCTGGGCATCGTAGGTGGTGCTTACGTAACAGAAGGAAAGATGCAGAGAAACATGCAGATTCGTCTGGTAAGAGATGGTATAGTAATCCACGAAGGCATGATTTCATCCCTGAGAAGATTCAAGGATGACGTCAAAGAAGTTAACCAGGGATATGAATGTGGTATCGGCATTGAAAATTACAACGACATCAAGCCTGGTGATGTTATTGAGTGCTTCACAATGGTTGAAGTTGCCAGAGACTAATATAAAGATTATTATTCATATGCAGCTGTGCCGGAGGTGCAGCTGCATTATTTGCAGAGAGAGGTGCACAATGAAACAGGTCAGACAGGGCCGGTTGGAAGAAGAGATCCGCAAGAGCATCAGCTCTCTTCTTCTGAATGGAATTAAAGATCCGGGACTTACCTCCAGAATCATTACGATTTCCGAGGTAAGGGTTACTAGAGATGGCAGTTTTGCCTATATATACCTTACGCCTCTGGTCCTTTCCGGTGAGGATAAGGAAAAAGTTGATTCCGATGTGCTGGAGGCTTTCGAGAGAGCAAAGGGTACGTTCAGAACAAGAGTAGGAAAAGACATTAAACTCAGACATACTCCTGAGCTTATTTTCAGAATTGACAATTCAATGGATTACGGCCGTCATATTGATGAGGTTATTGAAAAAATCCATCAGACTCAGGCATCTTCAGGAGAAAAGGCAGAAGAGGACGGTCAGGAAAGAACTGAAACCGGAGAGTAGGATGAACATGGAACCATTTGAAATACTGGGAAAGATCCTCAATGAATCAAAAAGGGTAGTGATTTTTCCCCATGAAAATGTAGACGGCGATGCTATGGGAACAGCATCGGCTCTCTGCCTGGGATTTCGCCAGCAGGGAATTGAAAGCTTCATCTGTATAGATGAAGCCATACCAGCTAACCTGGACTTTCTGGAATCAGGCTGCTGCACCAGTGACCAGGAAGTGGTGGACAGCCATACAACTGCTCTGATGGTAGATTGCAGCAGCGTTTCCCGTATTGGAAACAGAAAAGCTGCCTTCCTTAGAGCAGGTACTAAGCTGTGCATAGATCATCACGGTACAAGGGAGCACGATACAGAATTCGATTTTCTGCACGTTGAGGCCAATTCGGCAGCCTGCGCAGAACTGGCATTTCTTTTACTAAAAGCCATGGGAATTACCTTGAACCAGCAGATTGCCGAAAGAATTTTCGCCGGTCTTACCACAGACACCGGTAACTTCCAGTACAGCAACACTACTGCCAGATCCCACAGAATTGCGGCAGAAATCCACCAGGTACCTGGTTTCGATTCGAAGAAAATCAGCTCGCTTCTTTATGAGAGAAACTCCTTCCCGGCAATGAAGCTGAGCGCTATGGTAGTTGAAAACGCCAGATTTGAATGTGATGGAAAGATGGTATACAGCTGTGTGACCATGAAGATGCTGGAAGAAACAGGCGCGCTGATGAACGAAACTGATGGAATCGTTCAGAGATTAATGAGCATTAAGGGCGTGGAGACAGCCATCATATTCAAAGAGCATTCGGAGAACTTTGTTAAAGTCAGCATGAGGGCAAAATCCTGTGTAAATGTAGCCGAGGTTGCAAAAAAAATGGGCGGCGGCGGTCACATCCGTGCAGCGGGATGCTCTATAAAGGACGGTTTGGAAAAAGCTGTTCAGGCAGTAACATCAGCCATGAAAGAGCAGATGAAGACAGATATGGAAGAGAGTCAGAGGTAAGATTTGATAGCTGAGGGAGTAATTAATATCTACAAGCCGGAAGGCCTTACATCCCACGATGTGGTTGCCAGGGTCAGAAGAAGGCTGGGAATAAGAAGAACCGGCCATACAGGAACACTGGATCCAATGGCCACAGGTGTACTGCCTGTCTGCTTCGGAAGAGCCACCAGAATGATAGAGTATTATGACGGTGATTTTAAGACTTACAAGGCAGAGCTGCAGCTTGGAGGTATTACCGATACCTTGGATTCCACAGGAAGTTTTCTGGAAAAAAGAGATTTTTCTCAGGTCACAGAGGCGGGGCTGAGAGATGCAGTTCTAAGTTTTGAAGGGGAGATCCGCCAGGTTCCTCCAAAGTATTCGGCCCTGAAAGTTAATGGAAAACCTCTGTATGAATACGCCAGGAAGGGCCTGGACGTGGATGTGGAAAAAAAGGCAAGGAACGTTTTCATCAAGTCCATTTCCATTGATTCTGTTGATATGACCAGAGGAAAGGTTGTATTCAATGTGACTTGCAGCAAGGGCACATATATCCGGACAATTTGCGGAGATATAGGAGAAATGCTGGGCTGCGGAGCTTATATGACAGCTCTTGAAAGGACGGAAAGCGGATTCTTCAACTTGGATAATTCTGTGGATTTAGATGCGTTCATGGAAATGAGCGAGGAAGATATAGAGAAAATTGTCATTCCTGTAGATCAGACTCTTCTCAATCTGGGTCAGGTCCGCCTTAATGACAGGGCAATGGACAATTTCCAGAACGGGAGACCGGTGAACTCAGAAGACATGGAAGTCGCAGGAATTGTGGATTTTCAGAAAGCAGGACTTTACAGAGCAGAGACTCTGAGAAACATAGTCAGGGTTTATGATGAAAAAGGCTGTTTCGCAGGAACGGGAAGAATAGAGTCCGGCGATACTGAGGGTTACCAGAAGGGAAGTCTGAAAGCCGTTAAGGTCTTCAGATATGAGTAAGCTGAAATCAAAGATATGAAAGTATATACAAATATTGACAGTGTAGAGATAGATAGAAAAACGGCTGTGGCTCTTGGAAATTTTGACGGAGTCCACATAGGACACAGAAAGATTCTGACAGAGGCTGGGGAAGTTGCAAGAGAGAAAGACATGATGTCCATCTGTTTTACATTTTCCGTCCATCCCCGGGAATTCAGGGAACTGTCCGGTGGAAAAACCATGAAATTTCTGTCAGAACCTTCCGACAAGCTGGAGCTTATGTCAGACTTGGGAATTGACGGAGTTGTGGCCATTCCTTTTACAAGAGAAATAATGACCATGGATCCTGAGGCTTTCGTGAAAGATATTCTGGTAAAAAAGCTTAACATGGGTTCTGTTCACTGCGGCTTCAACTACAGTTTCGGTGACAAAGCATCCGGAAATCCTGAACTGCTGAAAAAACTAGGCAGTGAGCTGGGATTTGAGGTTCATGTACAGGACCCTGTAACTATTGACGGAGAAACTGTAAGTTCAACAGCAATAAGAGAAATTGTGGAAAAGGGAGATATGGAAAAGGCCAGTCAGTTTCTTGGCAGACCTTTTGCGCTGAACGGACAGGTCTCTCAGGGCCGGCACATTGGCAGAACCATCGGATTTCCTACAGCCAATTTTTCGCCGGATCCACATATGGTTCTTCCGCCTAATGGGGTGTATTTCACCAACGTAAAGATCTTCGACCAGGAGGGTCGTCCGGAGCTGGATGAGGAAGGCAGCGAAGTAATCCTTCCGGGCATCACCAACCTGGGCACTAAGCCGACAGTAGGAGGGAAAGAAATGTCCGTTGAGACGTATATTTACGATTTCAACCAGGATATCTACGGAAAAGAGATTCGGGTGTACTTCCTTAAATGGGAGAGACCGGAAAAAAATTTCGCCAGTCTGGATGAACTGAAGGCGATGATTCAGAAAAACTGCAGAGACGGCCGTGTATTCCACGGATTATGATTTTCTGCTTTTCATGGCTGCTGCGGCCATTATTCCAACATTATTGTTTGAACCTATGAGCCACATTATGTCATCTTCTTCTATCAGCATGTTAGCGTCAGGCATGGTCACTGTGTATCCGTTTTTGCGGATGCCGAGTATCATGCAGTGGCGCTTTTGTTGTATACCGCTCTTTCTTATGGTTTTGCCGCAGAAAGGCGCATTGCCGTTTACTTTCACTGCTATGCAGGCCAGGGCGCTGGCAGTGTCCGGGTAGTCTGATTCCATAAAGGTCTTGAGGGTCCGGATCGGCTTGGTGCGCTGGAAACCGAGGGCGCTGTAGAAGGTGTCAATAGACTGGTAGTCACCAACTATGTAGACCTTGTCGCCAGCGTAGAGATGGGTAGATCCGGAAGGCATCAATATTGCTCTCCGTCCCAGACCTCCCAGAGCACCCGAATCTCTTCCGCGGTCCCGTTCAACTTCTTTTTTCCGTTCAATCTTTACAACATAAATGTTCAGGTTCCGTCCCCAGGAAAGATCTTCCAGGTTTCGTCCTACATATGGCGCATCTGCCGGTACAATGAAGGAGACGATGCTGTAGTCCTCGTCCAGCCAGTGACCGGGACCTGCCAGTTTCTCTTCCTGTTCTATGGTGCGCTCGTTCAGGTTCCGCAGGAACCGGGTTTCAAGCTGCAGGTAGAAGGTGGATACGAAATCAGAACGCCCTACTACCACGATTGCCAGTATAACCGTGGCCAGGAATACCCACTGATGGGAACCGAATATGCCCCGGACAGGGATGTACGCAATGGCAGCTATGAATGCGAACTTGATGACTATCATAGTGACCAGGGGAGGGCGGTTTGCCATTCGGGAAAACCAAAGGTTTGTAAAAGATGGACTGTGAAAATCCAGCAACGGTCTGATGAAGATGATCATAACTCCGTAGATGACCACGAAAGAAATGATGGCTGCCGGAAGGTCCGGCAGTATGCGGTCAGCAGCTGGATAAAGAAACTGTGTTCCCGCCATGGCTATTACAAGAAGCAGCGTTCCGTATATGAGAACCTTGGAGAAAAAGGACTTCAAAACCGTGGTCCAGTCAGGGTCTCTGTCGTCGCTGGCCTGGTTCCCGGAGGTGTACTCCTGGATAAGAGCCAGAAGACTGTCCGGGATGATCTTCATCAGAAGGTCCACCTCTCTGTCTGAGTTTCGAATGAGAGAAGGCGTCAGTATCATTGTGAGAATGGATGCCGCCACGATTGTGGGATAGAGGGCCTTCTCCATGACGCCCAGAGAGATTCCAAGAGATGCGATTATAAAGGAAAACTCACCTATAGGTGCAAGGCTGGTGCCGCCTTTTACGGCAGTAGAAAGCTCCTGACCTGACATGACCATACCTGCAGTGGCGAATATGAGCTTGAAGACGATTGCCAGCAGTGCAATAGGAACAATAGATTTCCAGTTTGATGCAATCACGGAAGGGTCCACCATCATTCCTACAGATAGAAAGAAAATGGCTCCGAAAAGGTCTTTTATTCCAGAGGTCACACGGCTCACGTCCTCAGCGTGGACTGTGCCGGCCATCAGAGACCCGGCAATAAATGCACCCAGCTCCATGGAGAAACCCAGCCTGCTGGCCAGCAGAGCCATTGAGAAGCAAAGTCCTATGGACAGGACAGCCAGCATCTCGTCACTCATGAGATCCATGATTCTGTTAAGGACAGTTGGAAGAATGTATATTCCGAGAAGCAGCCATGCCACCAGGTAAATCAGCATCATTGCCAGTTCCTTCAGGAGCTCCGGCCCGTTTACGGTCTGGCTTGCCGAAAGTGTGGACAGAACCACCATGAGAAAAATGCCCAGGATGTCTTCGACTACCAGGGAACCCATGACCAGACCTGTATAAGGCTGGTCTTGTACGTGGAGCTCTTCGAAGCTCTTCTGTATTACGACGGTGGAGCTTATGGAAAGCATGGCTCCAAGGAAAAGACTGTTTATTGTGTTCAGCCCGTAAAGCCTGCCCATTAGCCATCCCATTACAAGGACTCCGGCCATCTTGACGGAAGCAGAGACGATGGCAGTGCTCCCCAGTTCGGCCAGTTTCTTAATGTCAAAGTGGAGTCCGATGTGAAAAAGCAGGAAGACTACTCCAATTTCGCTCCATGTATGGATGGAATCCATGTTCTCCACATCGAAGAACAGAGGAAAATACGGGCTTATCAGAAAACCCGCAACAATATACCCCAAGATCAGGGGCTGTTTAATCTTCTTGAAAATGATGGTAACGACGGCGGCTGTCATGAGCATGACGGCCAGGTCTGTAATTAATGAAGGTACTTCCATAATATTAAAAAAGAATATGATTGCTCAGATAAGTAGTTTTATTGGTAATTTGTTTTCTTTTTTTAAATATATTATAGCGTATTCTGGACTTTATGTAATGAATATGATATATTCACTAAGCACGTTTGTACCTGCGCTGCGGCAGTTCGACACTCCGACGTCTGCGCTGCACAGGTGAATGTAGAATAAAGGAGTTTAATTATGCTGACTAAAGAAAAGAAACAGGAAATAATCAAAGAGTATCAGACAAAGGAAGGAGATACAGGTTCTCCTGAGGTACAGGTTGCTATTCTGACATACAGAATCAATGACCTGAACGAGCACTTCAAGGATCATCCAAAGGACTTCCATTCAAGAAGAGGTCTTCTGAAGATGGTTGGACAGAGAAGAAACCTTCTGGCATACCTCAAGGGTGTTGACATTGAGAGATACAGAAGCCTGATCGCTCGTCTTGGACTGAGAAAGTAATAATTTCTGACATGTGGAGCGGGATGTATATCCCGCTTTATTTGTATATATCAACAAAATGAAATTCAAATTCGATGGATCTTACGGTGCTGCGGACAGCTTGCCGTGACATCTGTGGAGGAGAAGAGGAATTAACAGGAAGGAGTTGTTAATTAAGAATGGCAAGATTCACGGATTACAAGACATTCAGAACTGCTTTGGGAGGAAGACTCCTGCAGTTCGAGATAGGCAAAGTCTGCGAGCAGGCCAATGGCGCAACGACGGTGAGATACGGTGATACAGTTGTTAACTGTACTGCTACAGCCGCAAAAGAACCAAAGGAAGATGTAGATTTTTTCCCTCTTAGCTGCAGCTACGAGGAGAAGATGTACGCCGTAGGAAAGATTCCTGGCGGATACATAAAGAGAGAAGGAAGACCGGGAGAGAAGGCTACTCTCACTTCCAGACTGATGGACAGACCTCTGAGACCATTGTTCCCAAAGGGGTTCAGAAATGATGTAGTTGTTGTTGCAACTGCCATGAGCGTAGATCACGATTGCTCACCGGAAATTGCTGCAATGCTGGGTTCTTCAGTTGCTCTGGCTATTTCAGATATTCCGTGGGACGGACCTACAGCTGCTGTAGTTGTGGGAAGAGTTGACGGAGAGTTTATCATCAACCCTACTTATGAGCAGAGAATGGCTTCCGACATTAACCTGACAGTTTCAGGAACGAAGGATGCTATCATGATGGTAGAAGCAGGTGCAAAGGAAGTTCCTGAGAACGAGATGCTCGATGCCATTATGTTCGGCCATGAAGAGATCAAGAAGCTCTGTGTTTTCATCGAGGAGATCGTTGCCGAGGTAGGCAAGGAGAAGATGGAATACAAGGTGTTCAAGGCTTCTGAAGAGGTTGACCAGGCTGTCAGAGAATATGCAACTGACAAGATGGTTGATGCTATCAAGACTTTCGACAAGCAGGAAAGACTGGCAAACATGGATGCTGTGGACCAGGAGACACAGGAGCATTTTGCAGAAATTTTCCCTGAGGGAGCAAAGGAAGTTGCTGACGTACTTTACAATATCAGAAAAGAAGAAGTCCGCAGAATGATTCTGGACGAAGGCGTCCGTCCTGATAACAGAAAGCTCACTGAGATCAGACCACTCTGGTCCGAGACTGGATTCCTGCCAAGAGCACACGGTACAGGTCTCTTTAAGAGAGGACAGACTCAGGTCCTTTCAGTTGCTACCCTGGCACCACTCAGCGAGGCCCAGTACCTGGACAGCATTGATATTGACGTAACCAGAAAGAGATACATGCATCAATATAACTTCCCGGGATATTGTACTGGTGAAGCAAGAATGAGCAGATCTCCGGGAAGAAGAGAGATCGGTCACGGCGCTCTTGCAGAAAGAGCTCTGCTTCCAGTAATCCCTTCAGAGGAAGAGTTCCCATATGCTATCAGAGTAGTATCTGAGGTTCTTTCTTCTAACGGTTCGTCATCAATGGCTTCCACATGCGGTTCATGCCTGGCACTTATGGATGCAGGTGTTCCTATTAAAAAGCCTGTTTCAGGAATTGCTATGGGACTTATTGAAGGTACAAATCCTGACGGAAGCTTCCGTCACGCCATTCTCAGCGACATTCAGGGAATGGAGGATTTCCTGGGAGACATGGACTTCAAGGTAACAGGAACTCCAGACGGAATCACTGCACTCCAGATGGACATTAAGGTACACGGCCTGTCCAGAGAAATTCTGGAAGAGGCCCTGAGCCAGGCTAAGGAAGGAAGAGCTCACATCCTTGAGAGCATGCTGGAAGAGATTCCTGCACCTAGAAAGGAACTTTCACCTTATGCACCTCGTGTGATCATGATGATGATTGATCCGGACAAGGTAAGACTGGTTATCGGACCTGGCGGAAAGACTGTCAACAAGATCGTTGAGGAGACTGGTGTAAAGATCGATATTTCTGATGACAACGTAGGTCAGATCACCATCTACAGCTCAGATATGGAAAGCGCTAAGGAAGCAAAGAAGAGAATTGATCTCATCGTAAAAGAAGTTGAGGTAGGCGAGACATATCTGGGAGAGGTTAAGAGAATTATGAACTTCGGCGCATTTATCGAAGTTCTCCCTGGAAAAGAAGGTCTTCTCCACATATCCAAGATGTCCAACCACAGAATCGACAAGGTTGAAGATGTGATGAACATCGGTGATAAGGTGGTTGTAAAGGTTGCCGAAATCGACAATCAGAACAGAATCAACCTGGTAAGAGGAAGAGCTGAGGACATTCAGGAATAGTATTTGAGGCACGAGAGCAGGTCTTAATGCGGCGGACGGCATGTGCTGTCCGCTTTTTAAATATCATGCAGAAGGAAACAGGTTGAAACCTTATATTTCATGAACCTGCCTTCGTACTAATATCTATATAGAACAGGATGTGTTTATATGAGCGGTAATATTGTCAGCATGGCTTTTAATCTGGCAAGTGGAACCGGCAGTGATTATGCTGAAAAGGGCAGAGATGCAGTGCGGCTTCTCAGTGATGTTGCAGGTTATGGAGATGCAGCTGCAGTGATTCTGACCGTAGCCATCGTTCTGCTCCTTATTCTGAAAATCAGATGGGGCAGAGATCCTGAGAACCAGTTCAAGGTGGAATTCTATCCTCCAGAAGGCATCGATCCGCTGGATGCGGGATATATAATAGACGGATTCATAGATGAAGACGACATGATCGCCCTGATTTTTCATATGGCAGCCAAGGGCTACCTGGATATCCGCGAGTTTCCGGGAAGTGAAGGCCAGCGGGAATACAGTTTCCGCGCCCTTGAATTTCCTGAAAACGAAAGCGAAGGGATGAAGACATTTTATCGTTTATTCTTTGATATTCCAGAAGGGATGACAGAGATAAAGGACGATGAAGGCCAGAATATCTCTGCAACTTTAGAGGAAGGCGGAAAAAGAGTTGAAGCGGGAAAGCGGAAGTTGCGGAAAATCGTAAAAAGAAGCTTCCGAGGGAAAAAATCTTTTTTCTCCATAAGCAGCCGCGGCGCCACCTTTGCAGGAACCATGATTTTCCTGGCAGCACTTCTTGCAATAGCTCTTCTTAAAGAATGGGGCCGCAGCAACACGGACACCCTCTCTATATTTGGAAGTGGCTACGCTTCCCAGCTTCAGGTAGTAGTTGCATGGTTTTTGGAGTTTATGCTCCCTTGCATGATGGTTACGTGCATTCCTTCCCTGGCGGCTCTGATAAGAAGAATCAGGTATAAAAACAGCGGAGGAAAGATTCTGGGATCAGTATTTATTGCATTGATATACATAGCTGTATCTATCTGGCTGATTTACATTATGTGTTACGGTCCCAACGGATTCGGAAACGGCGGAGTAACAACCCTTCTCATTGCTCTTATCATACTTGCGCCTTTTGTGATCGGAAGCATGAGATCAAGGACCAGGTGGAACAGCAGCGTAAACTACAGGTTCAGCCAGTTCAGGGAGTTTGCGGAAAATGCAGACACCGGGAAGCTGAAGGAGATTATGGATGAAGATTCTTCGTACTTCTTCCTGGTTCTTCCCTATGCATATCAGTTCGGTATCACTAAAAAATGGGCCCGGAATTTTCAGGACATCGATATTGACCCGCCGGAATGGTTTATTTCAGATATGAATTACAGCAGCGGAAATCAGTTTGATGTTGTGACCATGAGTTCAATGCTGAATAATCTTGAGGCCGGATTCAGAAAAACCATGGAATCAGACCGGACAAAACAGGCGAAATAGAAACAGAACGAAGCTTAATAGAACTTAATAAAACAGACAGAACAAAATATTACGTTTACCCTCGGCAAAATACCGGCCGCAGGGTATTTTTTTATGCCCGGATGTGTACTGCAGGGGAAAGTCGGCAATGATATATTCACTTCACTTAGTTAGATGAAAACATAATGGATCCGGGGTGGTAGAGGTGAAACTTAGTTTGATTATAAGAGACCAGGAATTTCTCAACGCCTTTCTTGAGATTGCAGGAAGATCAAGTCAGGATATTACCATTGAGATCTTGACAGGCATTGAACAGGGGGCGGAATACAGGCACTCAGTGAAGAAAGACGGGTTTATGTATGTTACGGATTACGACCGTAAAGAGTTCATTTCAATCTGCGGTCAGGAGGCCGGTGAGAATGGAGTATTTCTGGGAGAGGAAGGGGACGAACAGGATAATTCAAGGGAATTCGGGCCCTTTAGCATGTTTAAGTATGAGAGAACAGATCATCTGCTGGCTGACATAAGGTTCATTTACGGAGTGCTTTCAGGAGAGGAACAGGGACAGGATGTGGAAATAAGCCGCATGAGCGTTTTCTGTGACGGGGACGAGATTGCAGGACTAGATTTCTGCAACGGACTTGCAAGGCAGATCGTCTATCTCTGCGGCTGCAGCGTGCTTGTTTTTCCCCTTACACACATAATAAGAGAAGGCATGGGGAATCAGGGAGTGAGTCAGAACTTCAAGAGGATGATGTATCACATTTCTTCAGGAAAGGCCATATCTGCCAGTGCCTTTTTCATTGAGGATGAATATGGAGTTCATCATTTCAGAATACCGGGAGGCACCAATCCATTTTGCGACATGTCAGCCAGGGAAATACTGGGGGTTACAAAATGCATCTCAGACAGAAAATTCGATGTGGTTATTTTCCATATTGGAGCATCTTGCACGAAACAGGCAGTAAATGTGATAAGGAGCTGTGGTAGGCGGTTCTGGCTCCATTCTTCAGGAGAAAGTGACCCGGCAGATGGACTGCCCGGTAGAATACTGGGTGAGAAAGAATGTTCAAAAGGATTAGTTTCCCTGGACTATAAAGATTTACAAGGATATAGAGAAATCATGTCTGAAGAGAGCATCAGAGAAATTCTGTCGATCTGAGCAAGAGGAATCAAGATGAACAATGGCTGTATTAGTGGAAGGAAGATGAAGTGCACTGTTGATCTTTACGGTTGGGAGATCGGACAGATAACTATGGAAATAAAGAGAATGATATCCCGATGGGAAGGAAGTATATCAGATGAGGAGTTGATGGAGACCATTGAAAACGTGTTTTTTCAGTCTGAAGCAGTGGAACATGTGGAGCCGGAGCATCTGAGAAACTTCGTGCTTTCAGTCTATTCCAGAGCCAGATGGAAATACGGCATTCTGAACGGCCTTCTTAATGATGATAACGTTAACGAAATAATGGTAAACGGGCCGGATCAGATCTTTGCAGAAAAGAACGGCAGATTGATTGAAGTCGACGATGCTTTCACCTCGCCACAGGAGCTGGAGAACCTGATCAGACTTCTTGCAGCAGAGGTCCACAGGGAGATTAATGAGGCCAGTCCCATAGTTGACGCCAGAATGCCTGATGGAAGCAGGGTAAACGGAGTGCTGAGAAACGTAGCGCTGAATGGCCCTATTCTGACCATCAGAAAGTTTTCAAGAGAGTCACTGACTATGGATCAGATGACAGAATCAGGCACGCTTACCCTGGAGTGCCGGGATTTCCTGGCAGATGTAGTGAAAGCCGGTTACAACATCTTTATTTCAGGAGGTACTTCATCAGGTAAAACCACTTTCCTTAACGCACTCTGTGAATTTATCAATCCGAAAGAAAGGGTAATCATTATTGAGGACTCATCTGAACTGAGAGCCGAAAGACTGTCCAACAAGATTCATATGGAATGCAGAGCTTCCAATTCAATGGGAAAAGGAGAAGTAACAATGGATCAGCTTATCAGAACCAGCCTGAGGATGAGACCTGACAGAATAATAGTAGGAGAGGTGAGAGGAAAAGAAGTGGTGGAGATGATCCAGGCAATGAACACGGGCCACGATGGATCCATTTCTACTGGTCACGGCAACGATATAAGAGGAATGCTGAACCGTCTTGAAAGTATGTACATGTCAGATGCTCAGTTACCTGTATATTCCGTAAAAAGTCAGATCGCCAATGCTATCGATCTGTTCATTCATCTCAGGAGAGACCACAGAGGGGTTAGACAGGTTATGGAGATAGCTGAACTAGTGGGTTTTGACGGCAGAAACTACCAGCTGAACTACCTGTTCACCATATCTGATAAGAAGGGAAAGCTGGAGAAAACAGGAAACAGACTGGTTAATGATCAGCGGCTTAAGAGAATGTGGAGAGAGGAGGGAAGGCCTGTTGATTGACTACAAAAAGTATGAGTTTTCTACTCGGGAGAAAACACTGTTCTGGGCGGCTCTGGCAACAGCATCAGTGATTCTGTCCATGCTTTGCTACGGATCGCCGGTCTTCGCATTTGTGCCTCTTCTTTTTCACAAAAAAATAAAAGCATATATTCAGGAACTGTTGGTCAGCAGAAGGGAAAGCCGCTTCCTGGAAGAATTCAAGGATTTTCTGTTCATGCTTTCCACTTCTGTAGGTGCGGGACGCGGGATAACTGAGGGCATTTCAGAATCCATAAACGGAATCTGCGACATATATGGAAAGGAGTCCCTGCTTTATCCTGAGCTGAAGCAGATGGAGAGGAGGCTGACTGCCGGGAAGGAGGACGAGATTCTCGTTCTTGACGATCTTGGGAAAAGAACAGGATACCAGGATGTAAAAGATTTCGTGATCATATGTTCAATTTGCCGTTCTACTGGTGCAAACATGATACTGGCGCTGAACAAGGCAGCATCAGTAATTATTGACAAGATGACCATTGAAAATGAGATCAGAGGAATTGTCAAGAGAAAGGAGAAAGAGGGATTGCTGATTTTTTCAATGCCGGGAATAGTACTGGCCTTTCTCAACCTCATGGCGGGAGAATACATTGAACCCTTATATTCAACTATTGCCGGACGTGTTCTCATGACTGTTGTAATAGCTGCCGATGCAGCTATATACGGAATGATAAGGAAGATTGTCAGGGTGAGGATATGAAAAATATTACGAACCGGCTGCAAAATGCGGTTACCAGATTGTCAGAGCTGTCTGGGGCAGAAGGAATGGGCGAAAAAGAAAAAAAGAAATTGTTCAGGAGTGTTCTTCTTGTTTCACTGATATTCCTTCTGGCAGCAGGAAAAGGTCTTTCGGAAAAGAATAAATACATTCTGGACGAAAAGGGAAATGTAATTGGAGTAACAAGAGCTGATACGGGAAGGTTATCCACTTATTCCCTGATTGCAGAAATAAATGGAGAATACGGACAGATACGCAAAAAAACAGAGTTCACCCCGGATTATACAGAACCTGGTGGTGAGAAGAAAAAGAGGGAAGAAGAAAAAGAAAGGGGTAGAAAAGACGCTGAAGCAAGACTGAACAGCACAATTTCCGATGCTGAAAACACCCTGAAAAAGAAAATAATCCTGCCTGACCAGATGGATGATGGCACAAGGATAAAATGGACCCGGAACAGGAAAGGTGGAGGATGGGTATTTCTTTATCCGGCGATCATCATGATGATTGTGGTGTATATCTCTAGAGAGGGCTCATACAGAAATAGAAAGAGAGAAAAAGAATTGAGAAAGGAGGTGGTCCTTGATCTTCCGAGATTTACCAACCAGCTGATGCTTATGATGAATGCCGGAATGATACTCAAAGACGCTTTCGACCAGATCTGTCTGTGCTATGAGAAGGAAGAAGGCTCAATGTCAGCTTTTCAGAAACTCGCAGTAGAGGAGCATGAATCCAATTCAGGAAACAGAGTCAGCACAGCAGAACTGATCAATGAAATGGCAGAGAAGTGCAGCAGCAAAGAACTCATGCGAATCGCTTCAATACTCAGGGAAAATGAGCGGAAGGGAACAGACATAATAGAAAATCTGGACTATGAGAGCAGATATCTTTGGGATAAAAGGAAAATAATAGCAAGAGAACAGGGAAAGATGATGGAAATGAAGATGGCGTATCCCCTTGGGCTTCTGCTCATAGTACTTATGGTGGTGACAATGGCTCCCGCAATGCTGGAAATGTGAAAATTACAAACGAAAGGAGAAGAAAAATGGACAGAATGATCAGGATTGAGAAGATGGTTAGATCTGCAGCAGGGAAAGTGAACAACAAGAAGGGAATGGAAATGGTGCAGGTTGCCATTCTGGTGGCTATTGCAGTTGCTATCGGAATAATATTCAAAAATGAAATAACAGACTTCGTCAACCAAACCTTCAAGAATCTGGATGCCAGCAAATTTTAGGGCCCATGGAAATGAAGGTGATAATCAGAGCCATGAATCGTAAGAATGGCTCGGAAATGGTAGAAGCCAGTATTGTTCTTCCAATTATAATTCTGCTCTCGATGCTCATGATAAGGGTGATGGTCTTTTATATGGAAATCTTGGTGACTGGAAGTTCTCTTCACAGGAATCTGATTTTCCAGGAAAGGACTGACCACGGAGTTATTATCAGGACCAGTGAAAAGGAAAGACGGGTGGATCTTGTAAACAGGGGCATACTCAGGTTTTCTCCGGGAAAAGATATAAAGGCCAGCTGGTATCTTATAAATTATGACGATACTGTAAGGTTTAAAGCGGCAGCCACATCAGATTAGATGAACATGTTCTGGTGAGGTGAGAGATGAATAAAATAAGGGAACGAGCCGGATCTGCAGCTCTGTTTATGGCCATTGGGATCACTGGATTTGCTGTGGCAATGGCTGTGGCAACAGCAGTTGCCAGGGAGATGACAGTGCAGAGTTCGGTCAGGACATTGGGTTCCGTCTGGTCAAAGAGTATTCTATCAGAATATGATGTGCATCTTCTGGATGACTATGGAATCCTTGCATTTTACGGAAACGATGAAATGGTCAGGAAAAAGCTGGAAACCTACATGGAGTATTCCATGTCAGGGAAAATGAGGACGAGACTTCAGGGCGCAGAAGTTGAACTTGGAGGCTTTGAAATGGATATCGTACAGAATTTCAGGAGATCTATGAAAGAATCACTGATAACCGAGGCGGGGAAAACCATGGCCTTTGAAAAAAGAATCAAGAGACCGCCGCTGGAACAGGATCCTTTTCCCGGCCTTTCAGGAGGAACATTTACCGGAGGCGATATTCCTGAGGAACTGGACAGCGGCAGACTGGAAGATAGAGATGGATACCGGTATATAAGTAATCCCGTAATACTTCGGACTTTACCTTCTCGTGAAAGCAAGGACGGTTTCAAAAGCAACAGCATGGACAGAATCCTTAAAAATGGCGGCTTTGAAAACTATTCTCATCTGCCGGAGAACCTGGCATGTGAAATGATTTTTTTGAGAAATCATCTGGGAAGTCATCTGTACGCTCCAAACAATAAAAAAAGCTATTTCCGGAACGAGTGGGAATATGTGGCAGCAGGGAAACCCTCTGACACTGAGAATCTGAAAATAGTAAGAAGGAGGTTGTTTATCGTAAGAAACGGAGCAAATCTGGCCTATCTCTGGTCAGACAGTGAGAAAACCCAGCTGACCATGGCAGTGGCTGAAATAATTTCACCTGCTGCTGCACCAGCGGTACAGCTTGTGCTTATGGAATTGTGGGCCGCTGCAGAGGCTTCATCTGATGTGGACGATCTGCTTAATGACAAGAGGGTACCGGTGATAAAGACAAAGGAAACATGGAAAACCAGTTTAAGCGGAATTCTCGAGAGCAGGGCGTTAAGAGGAAAGCTTGATGAAGAAGCTTTAAAATCCCTTGATGAGCACAGGTCAGAAATAGGAGAGGTTACAGGGAAAGCGGGAGGAAATGGCTCAGGAAATATTTCAGAAGGGCTTTCTTACGAAGAGTATTTGTCGGGAATGATTCTTTCCATGTCCCCTGAAACCAGGACTTTAAGAATCATGGACATTGTTCAAATTAATATGAAATACAGGTATTACAAAGATTTCAACCTGAGGGAATATCACAGAGGCCTTAGATTCACCATAAAAACTAACGGCCTTGACCAGACTGGAGAGGATCAGTACAGCTGAACAGGGGAAACTTTATTGGAGAGGTAATTCGTATGAGAAAGCTGCCGTTAAATAAAAAGGGAAGTTACCTTGTGGAAGGAGCTCTCTGTCTGCCCCTGTTTATTGTCTTCGTTGTTGTTCTGCTGTCTGTAATATTGATGTATGCTGCAATTGAAAATGGATATTATTGCACTGCCGATGAGATGCGCAGGGCAATGATAGAGGTACCGGCAATAAAGACAGCCTTACCTGCAGGTACAAGAGCCAGAAAGAGAATTTCTGAGTACAGTCACCTGGTAAGCAGCTGTAACCTGGCAGAGGTGAGAACAGGTGCAGTTAATGGACCTGTGGACAAGGCTATAAAGCTCAGCATACAAGTCCATCTAAAGGCTGACAATCCTATGAACTTGATGGCAGAAGGGGATTACAGGGTTTCAGTAATGGGCAGGGCCTATGAAGGAAAGGAGAGAAGGGTCTCACCGGCTTCTGCCGCCCACATGCAGAACAGGTCGGCAGAAGGAGTTTATGTGTTTCCGAAGATGGGAGAAAAATATCATAAAAGAGGATGCACATTTTTGAAAACCAATACTCTTTCTTTTGCTCTTACGCCTTCAATAAGAAAAAAATACAAAAAATGTCCGGTGTGCAGAAGCGGGAAATCCGCAAACGGAACCATGGTATATGTGTTTCCTGAGTATGGTGAAAGTTTTCATTTGCAAGACTGCAATGTTCTTCAAAGAAAATTTACAGAGATCGAGAGAGAAACGGCATTAGAAAGGGGATACAGCCCTTGTGGAAAATGCGGCGGATGATGGTGCCGGCAGCAGTGCAGAAAGGAGGCCCGCTGTGAAAAAATGGCTGAAACAGGAAATAACAGGGTATCATATGCCGATGTATCTGAATGATATCCTTACGGGAAACTATAACAGGAATTTTCTCCGTATGAGCATTATTAAAGACGGTGACGCATACATGTTTTCATATGATACGGCAGATCTGAGAAAGATAAAGACCGGAGACATGACCCTTCATGAAAAAATGCAGCTGATAAGGGGGATAATAGAGATAAGCGAGGAAAACGATAATCATCTCGTTATGGCACGCAAGTATCTGCTGGAACCGGAGCTGATTTACAGCAGGAATAACAGCGTGACAAAAGAGAGGCTGAAATTACTTTTTTATCCTGATTTTAATGAAATGGAATTTGAGGATAAGTTAATTCTGTTCATAGACAGGATTACAGATATGAGAAAAGAAACTGAAGTTAAAGAAATGGAAGATCTGAAAGAGATGGTGCTGAAAGGTGACAGACTTAGACTGCTGAGATATCTGGACAAGAGGATTGTAAGACTTGACCCATCCGTGTATAATTCAAAAAAGTGACCATATGTTGAGTATGATATTATCGCTTTTTGATAATCTCATTTATGAAAAGGAGAGAACAAAATGTGGACAAAGATTGTTGACGTAGTCGGAAGGGAAATACTTGATTCCAGAGGAAATCCAACAGTAGAAGCTGAGGTTCATCTGGAAGACGGAACTATCGGACTGGGAGATACACCAAGCGGTGCATCTACAGGAATATACGAAGCTCTTGAACTCAGAGATGGTGACAAATCCAGATACGGCGGCAAGGGCGTAACTAAAGCCGTTGCGTACGTTAACAATGAAATACGTGAGCTTCTCATCGGAGAAGATGCATCTGACATTTACGAGATCGAGAGAAAGATGATTGCCCTGGACGGAACAGATGATAAGAGCCGTTTCGGAGCAAATGCAATTCTGGCTGTTTCTCTGGCATGTGCAAGAGCAGCTGCTGCATCACTGGATATTCCGCTCTTCAGATTCTTCGGAGGAATCAATGGAAGAACTCTTCCGGTACCGATGATGAACATCCTCAATGGTGGTGAGCACGCATCCAATACTGTAGATGTTCAGGAGTTCATGATCATGCCAGTTGGAGCACCTACCTTCAGAGAAGCGCTGAGATGGTGTGCAGAAGTTTACCATCAGCTGGGTAAGGATCTTAAGAAGGACGGATATTCTGCTTCAGTTGGTGATGAAGGCGGATATGCACCTGACCTTAAGGATGAGTTCCAGGTGCTGGACTACATCGTTGCTGCTGTTAAGAATTCCGGCTATGAGCCTGGCACAGACTTCGTAATAGCCATTGATGCCGCTGCAAGCGGATGGAAGACAGAAAACAAGGGCGAGTACAAGATGCCTAAGTCTGGAAGAACATTTACGTCTGAAGAGCTGGTAGAAAACTGGGAGAAGTTCTGTGCTGATTACCCAATTGCTTCCATTGAAGACGGAATGGATGAAGAGGACTGGGATGGATGGAAGCTCTTTACTGACAGACTGGGAGACAAGATCCAGATAGTGGGAGATGACCTGTTTGTTACAAATCCTCAGCGCTTTGCCAAGGGCATAGAGCTGGGCTGTGCAAATGCAATTCTCATTAAGCTCAACCAGATTGGAAGCATTTCAGAGACTCTTGAAACCATTTCACTTGCAAAGAAAAATGGATATAACACAATTGTTTCTCACCGTTCAGGAGAAACTGAAGATACCACAATCGCAGATTTGGTAGTAGGTGTAAACGCTGGACAGATCAAGACAGGCGCTCCTGCAAGAACAGAGAGAGTTGCCAAGTACAATCAGCTCCTCAGAATCGAAGAAGAGCTTGGGGAGTCTGCAGACTACATAGGTACCAGGCTGTTCAAATAAGTCTGTGAAGGGAATGAATGTGAATCAGGGCTGATTTGCAGTTGTTGATGTAAGATAATTATGAGATTGCCCGGGCCTTCCCGCCCGGGTGTTTTTCAGGTCAGGAGAAACTATATTGGAAATAATCAAAGCTGATCATGCAGGCTTTTGTTTTGGTGTTCAACGGGCCCTGGATCTCACTGAGAAACAGGTCAGGGTAAACGAAGAACGTCCGGACAGTGAGAAGAAAAGGTTGTTCACCTGTGGACCGCTGATTCATAACAGTTCTGTTACGGGGCGACTGGAGGAAAAGGGAGTCCACATGATAGACGGGCTGTCTGAGGCTGAGCCCGGGGACATTGTCATAGTTCGTTCCCATGGTGAACCGGAAGAGTTTTACAAAGAAGCTGAGAGAAGAGGGATCACTCTGGTGGATTCAACCTGCGTGTTCGTAAGCCGCATTCATGATCTTGTAAAGAAGGCTGATGAGGCAGGCCGCCAGGTGATTATAATCGGCAGCCGTGATCACCAGGAGGTAATAGCCACAAACGGCTGGTGTAACTGGAACGGTGTGATAATACAGGATCCGGAAGAAGCCTGTAAGTGGGCCGTTGAATGGAAATCTTCTGAAGACGCTGTCAGGTCAACTGAAGGCGGCGAACCGCCACTAATAGTATGCCAGACCACACTGAGACAGGAGCTGCTGAATGAGATTCTGAAGGTTCTGGATGAGAATGAGATAGACTACGAACTTCAGAATACCATATGCAATGCCACCAGAGAGAGGCAGGATGCATGTGCAGATCTTGCAGAAAAATCAGACCTTATGGTGGTAATTGGAGACCCCCAGAGCTCAAATTCCAGGAAACTGTATGAAATAGCGAAAAAACACTGCAAAAATGCGGTTTTTATAAGAGATATTTCTGAATTAGAGTTGAAAGATACTGCTAAATATAATAGAATAGGTATTACCGCAGGTGCATCTACACCTGCATGGATTATTAAGGAGGTTATTTCCAGTATGAGCCAGAATGTTATTACTGACGAGAAGAACCCAATGTTTGAGCTGTTAGACGAAATCGATGAGAGTACTCGTCTTCCTAAGCCAGGTGAGATCATCGAGGGTACCGTAATCGAGGTACGTGACGATGAAGTAATCGTAAACATGGGATGCAAGAAGGACGGAATCCTGCGCAAGAACGAGGTTACCCTTGAAGAGGGTCAGACCTTAGCTGATGTTTTCAAAGAGGGAGATCAGATTGAGGCCAAGGTAATGAAGTCCGATGAGGGAGAAGGCGGAATTTCCCTCTCAAAGAAGAAGCTCGAGATGAACGAGAATTACAAGGAGCTGAAGGAGTTCCTGGACAGCAAGGAGACAATCCGTGTAAAGTTCATCAGAGCGGTAAATGGCGGCATTATTGCACAGTACAAGCAGGTTACAGGATTCGTTCCAATGTCACAGCTGTCTGACAGATATATCGAGAAGGCAGACGAATTCATCGGTAAGGAAGCAGATGTAAAGGTAATCAGAGTTGATGACAGAAGAAACAGAGCTGTCTTCTCAAGAAAGGCTGTACTGGTTGACGAGAAGCGCAAGCAGGTTGAGGAAATCTGGGCTAACCTGAACGTTGGAGACATCGTTGAAGGTAAGGTAATGAGATTTACCGACTACGGCGCATTCGTTGATATCGGCGGAGTTGACGGACTGCTCCATATCTCTGAGATCAGCTGGGGCAAGCTTAAGCACCCGCAGGAAGTTCTTTCTATCGGAGATATTATCAATGTCAAGATCCTGGCACTGAACGAGGAGAAGGGCAAGATTTCTCTGGGACTGAAGCAGACACAGCCTGAGCCATGGTCACTGGTTGGCAGCAAGTATGTTGTTGGTCAGGTAATTGAGGGCAAGGTTGTTCAGATCAAGGAGTACGGCGCATTCGTTGAGCTGGAAGCTGGTCTGGACGGACTGGTTCACATTTCAGAGATCGCAAACAAGAGAGTCGACGCTGTAAGTGATGAACTTCAGGTTGGTCAGACTATCAAGGCCAAGATTATGGACATTGATACTGACAGACACAGAATCAGCCTGAGCATAAAGGCAACCCTGGCAGATGGGGCTGAGGAATCAGATGAGGCTGAGGAAGCTGCTGAGGAAAACTAGGTCAAATAGTATGGAGGGTCGGTGAGCCGGCCCTCTTTTTTATAGCCGGCAGTATTGGAGAAGCAATGGGAAAGAAGAGAAAGAAAAAGCGTTACGCTGAAGGACTTCTGGAGAAGACGAAGAGAGGTTTTGGCTTCGTAATTCAGGAAGAAAGGGATATTTATATTCCGAGAAATGGCATTGGCGGAGCCATGGACGGGGACCTGGTCAGAGTTGAGATAGTTAGTTCTCCAAGGGGAATGAAGCTCGAGGGAAGAATCACAAAAGTCCTGAAGAGAAATACAGAAACCGTAGTGGGTAGACTGGAGAAAAAGGACCACCGCGGCTACGTTGTTCCCATTGGAAAACACGGAAGAGATATTCTTTTCATCAGAAAAGGAAATTTCCTTAAAGCAGCTAATGGAGATATAGTGGAGGCCTCAATAGTCAAGTATCCTGATAGTGACAATTACGCCGAGGGGAAAGTAAGGCATATAATAGCAAAGGCTGGAGCAGCTGACGGTGAAACCCTGGGATTAATACAGAGCTACGGTGTCCGCCGTTTTTTTGGCGACAAGGCTATGAAACAGGCCAGGGAACTGGAGAAGAACTTCATAAACAGCCAGGAGAACGGCAGATTTCTTTCTGTGCCTGAGGGGAGGAAGGACCTGAGAGATTTGATTACATTTACGATCGACGGTGCTCACTCCAAAGATTTTGATGATGCAGTTTCCCTGGTAAAAAAGTCAGAACACATAACAAGGCTTTACGTTCATATAGCTGATGTTGCTGAATATGTAAAAGAATCAGAACCTCTGGACAAGGAAGCCTTTAAGAGGGGGAACAGCATCTATCTGCTGGACAGAGTAATACCTATGCTGCCGGAGCAGCTTTCAAATGGAATATGCAGCCTGAATCCCGGAGAAGACAGGCTTACACTGACATGTCAGGTAGACCTTGACGAGAGAGGAAGGGTGGTGGACCACGAAATCTATGAAAGTGTAATCCGCTCCGATGAGAGGCTGGTATATGACGATGTTTCAGATATTCTGGAGAACAACGATCAGGAACTTTGTGATAGATATTCCGCTATTCTGCCTGTGCTCCGTGATATGAAAGATCTGGCTGAAACTCTGAATAAAAGGAGAATGAGGCATGGGAGCATAGATTTTGACTTCAATGAAGCGGAGATAATTCTGGATGAAGAAGGCCATGCCAGGGAAATCAAAGTTGCCGAAAGGAGAACAGCTAACAGGATGATAGAAGAGTTCATGCTTATGGCCAACAAGGTGGTGGCAGAGCATTTCTTCTGGTCCAGATCACCGTTCCTGTACCGGGTTCACGAGAAACCAGATCCCTTGAAAATTGCCGAACTGAGAGACTTTCTCAGAACCTTCGGAATAGAACTCCCTGAAAGATCTGACAATATAGAGCCTGCAGATCTGGCTGCTGTCATTGACAGAGTTTCCGGGACACCTCAGGAAAACGTGGTCAGCAGAGTCATTATCAGAACCATGCAGAAAGCAGATTACCAGACCCAGTGCCTCGGTCATTTCGGCCTGGCATTCAGATACTATACCCACTTTACTTCACCAATAAGGCGGTATTCTGACCTGTTTATACACAGGATCATCAAAGACAGGATTCACAGCACAGACAAGGAATTCAACGAACACCAGGATCATTTCAGAAAAATTTCGGAAAAGGTGGCCGTTCAGGTTTCTTCATGCGAGAGAACAGCCCTTGAACTGGAGCGGGAAGTAGAAAAGATTGCCAAAGTTGATTACATGTCTGACAAGGCTGGTATGGACTTTGACGGTATAATCAGCGGAATTACTGCTAACGGTCTGTACGTTGAGCTGGATAATACTGTCGAAGGCTTTGTAAGATATGACACCCTGACTGGATTCTTCATATACGATGAGAAAAACTACAGGGCGGTTAACAGAGGTAGCGGCATAAGCCTGGGCCTTGGAGACCCCGTAAGAATAAAAGTAATGGCCGTGGACAAGGTCGCAAAACTCATTGATTTCAACATAGTACAGATAAAACAATGAAAAGAGGACAATATAGGTATATAATACAATTTAATCGGAATTTACAGAAGTGGCAGCATGATTGTTCAGCTGCCATTCCATTTTGTACAAAACACATGGAGAACGGATGATGCTTTGGTTAAGCACACCGATCACAATATACATACTTACCCTGGCCTTCGTGCTGGGGTCCGTATTCGGCAGCTTTGTCAATTGCATGGCCTGGCGGATGGTAAATGGGGAAAATGTTCTCAAGGGAAGAAGCCATTGCACCCATTGCGGTCATGTTCTGGGGGCGATGGATCTGGTGCCAGTTTTCAGCTACCTTTTTTTAAAGGGCAGATGCAGATACTGCGGAGAAAAAGTATCGCCCCGTTATGTGATTACAGAGGTCCTCAGCGGAATCCTCTCATTGCTCATAGTTCTCAGATTCGATGTCAGTGTTAAGGCCGTAAGCTATCTGATTTTGTACTTCATCCTTCTTGGCCTTTCGCTCATAGATCTGGAGACCATGGAAATTCCTGACGGTTTCATCATCGCCGGAATAGTGAACTGGCTGGCAGGCATTATATTTGAGTACGGATTTGGAAAAAATCTTCTGACTGAAGCATGGCACGGACTTGCTGGAGGATTGGGAATTGCCGGATTCATTCTTGTTCTGTCACTTATATTTGACATGGTCACAGATAAGAACAGCATGGGCGGCGGTGACATAAAACTGTTTTTCATGACAACTCTCTATCTTGGATTTGGAAAAGGATTCTATGCCCTGATTCTGTCATGTTTGATTGGCATCATAGCCGCTCTTGCGTCAAAACAGAACAGAATTCCCTTTGGCCCCTGCATATCGGCGGCAGTGATCATGGGCTTGCTGACGGGGGACTGGGTGTTGAACCTGTACTTGGGGTTGTTCTGAGAAATCATTATCCAGCGCAAAGCCGTAAAACAGAGCACTATTTCACACGGCATTTTGAGAATAGTAAATATTACACAAAACACAGCACATAGCACAATACATTAATATTACTAGGTACAAAAATACTCGTACCGGAACAGCGGGGAGAAATGGCAAAAGAAAACATGATAGGCATGGACATAGGAAACAGCACCCTCAAAATGGCCGTTTGCCAGGATGGAGTGCCAGAACAGTTCATAAGAGTCCCTTTGCCTGACAATCTGGTCTCAAATGATGACATAACGTCCTGGGACGCAATGGGACAGTTCATTAAAAGCAGCCTTTCAGAAAACAAAGTCAGAACCAGAAACGTGGCTCTGTCACTACCTGACAGGCACTTGATAGTTCACAGAGTCTCAATGCCCCTGATGACCATAGGACAGCTGAAAGTCAACCTTCCCTACGAGTTCCGTGCATATATAAATGAAAACAAGGACCAGTACATTTATGACTATTCCGTTGTCAACATAAAGAAAGATCCTGACAAGCCAGGCAAAGGAGAGATGGACCTTATTGCAGTGGCCATGGAAAGAGATCTTCTGGCTAAATATAAAGACATGTTCGGAAAAGTCGGCCTGAAGCTCTGTACAGTTTCACCGGAAGCTTTTGCCCTGAAGAACATAATCGATGAATATGAAGAGGAAAGAGAAATCACAGGCAAGAGGGATTATGCAATACTGGATCTGGGAGCGAAGAGCGTAAAAATTCATTTTTTCACCGACGGAGTCTTTGACATCACAAGAGTGCTTGACCCGGGCTGTGATGAGTTTATCAGAATGACCGCTTCTATACTTGATGTTGACCAGCACGTTGCCAGGCTGAAATTCGAGAACAACGTAGATGGAATCCAGGAATCCGAGGATATGGTCAGCAGATACAGCGATCTTGCTGTGGAAATAATGCGTACCATGAACTTCTACAGATACAACCATCAGGATTCAAACTTGGATTCCTTGTATGTCTGCGGTGGTGGAGTTTGCATTCTCAGACTGCTGCAGTCAATTCAGGAATCATTGGATGTTACACTTAGAAGCTCAAGAAAGCTGATACCAGATGAGGATCCGTCTTTTGACAGGATGATTCTCTGCCCTCAGGCTCTGGGCGTTGCGTGGGAATAGGAGGCGAACCAGTGAGTGAATCTTTGGAAAAATTTTCGGCCCGCCTCAAGGAATTGTTCAGCAAGGATCTGGGGGCCGATTCCGGTTATCCGGAGAAAACCGGGATCAACATGGTTACGGCAGACCGGAAGACAGATAAACGCCGGAACACAGCCATTGCAGTCATTGCCGCAATCGTGGCGCTGATATTGATAAAATTTTTAGTAGTGGACATGATCGTATCCGCACTGTCTGCCAGAAGCCAGTACATGAACATTCAGGAAAGCCTGGACCAGCTGAAGGCGTCTAACGTAAATTACGAAAAGACCCTGGACAAGTACAACAGACAGGGAGACGGCAGACTTTCACCTAAGGAGAGAAGGCTCAGTGACAGATCTGATGACCTGGATCTGATCACAGATAAAGTGGGCTCAGCCGCAACAATAAAGAACATCCAGATATCGGGAAATAAAGCCACCGTTTCTATAGAAGGGGCTCCAATGGACAGCGTTTCAGCTATTGTTTCCGACCTGGAAGAAGATGGAAGAGTTTCCTATGTTTCGGTTTCCACTACCAGCAGGGATCCTGGAAGTGTGGCTGCAACTATTACTATAAAGTTTAAATCTAACGGGGGTGAATAATGCTTTACAGAGACCATACCACCAGGGAAAAAATACTTCTGGGTGTGCTGGCATTTCTGATTGTGGCAGCCCTCTACTACTTCCTGTGTTACAGACCATGTAAGGCAGTTATGACAAAGTATGACACAGCTGAGATCAGCAGCGAGCTGACAATAGAGCAGAACAAGGCCACAAAGACCAGGCAGATGAAGGAAAACATCAAGAGCAACAAAACCAGGGGAATCGGTGTTGTCATGCCGTATAACAACATCAGAGCAGAAGTTTCCCAGCTTAACAGTATTTTGTCCAGGGCATCCAGCGTAGACATCAGCTACGATAATCCGGTAAAAAAAGGAAATACCGTAAGGCGGCATGTGAATATCTCGTTTACCTGCGGAACCGTTAATGATGCAAAATCAATAATTTCAGATTTGAATCAGTGTGGTTCAAGATGCGTCATTACAGGAGTGCAGATTACCACAGCTGAGAGCAGCTGCAACTGCAATGTGGATCTTACTTTTATTGAGACCACAGTACATGCCACAAGCCTGGCTGGATTGTCCGGATCTTCATCTGGAGATGGGGGTAATACCTACACTCAGGGATAAATGATGAGGGGAAAAAAGTTTTTTCCTTCAGCCATATGAGCCGGATTTGCAGATATTTCATTCTGCAGAGAGGAAGTAGATGAGCATTTTCAAAGTAAGGTCAAAACTGAATAACAGGAAGGGCTTTACCACAGCAGAACTTCTGACGGTTGTAGCAATCATGTCCATTCTTTCAGCAATTGCTGTCGTATGGATTTTTCACTATGCCCATGAACTGAAGCTGATGGAGATGGATAACGATGCTCAGGAAATTTACATCGCCGCTCAAAACCATCTTACGCAGGCGAAGACAGACGGACTTTTGTCAGATGACAGCACAGCAGATGATTTTTTCGGAAAAAAGATGAAAGTAAAGCCAGATGACTGGCCTGAGGATCAGAAGGGCCTGGCCCGGTTCGGAAGCTGGAAGGACATAGACGATGACATGTATTACGTGGTTTATGATCCCTCTTCATCCAAAAATGATCTGGAGTCTGATAAATCTATTCTCTCCCTGATGCTTCCCTATGGATCTGTTGAGAACACCATCCGCACCAGCGGTAAATACGTTATTGAATACAACAGGGCTTCCTGCAAAATTTACGGCGTATTTTACAGCGACAGGGGAACTTTGACAGGAAAAGACGAAATAACAGAAGGAAGGTACTTCAATGAGTCCGGCCTGAGAGATGAGAAAGACAAAGACCAGAGAATTGGCTATGTTGCAGGCTCTGGAGAAAAAGCTATTCTGGGGTACTACGGCGGACCTTCAGTAAGTCTTGGTATTTCAAAGGAAAAACCTCTTGAAGTTTCTGTGGACAACGGTGAGAAACTGGAAATTCTGGTAAAAGATCCGAATTACAACAACCATAATCCTGAGGAAAATTATATCTACCTGAAGGTAAAGGGCATAACCAGCGGCAACGAGAAAAATATAAAGATAAATCCAGGAGATCTGGAGAAAGACGGCAAGTCCAGGGTATTGACCACCAACGTAAACACATATCAGACTGGGGTGCTCAAAAATGTAAAGATCGGTTCTGTAACCAGTGAAGGTAATTACAGAATCAGCCTTGACGATGTGACTACCAGGGGCGGCCATTTTGCAGAGCTTTGTCCTAATCTGATTCCGGGAGAGGACATCAATGTAACGGTTTACGGAACCAGCAGCAGGAAGCTGTCCAAAGTAGTTCACAATACAGTAACTACTAACAGCCTTTTCGAGAAAACAGATGTAACAGATAGTAAGGGCGGGCGTATTACAGTAACAGCCAG
This sequence comes from Allobaileyella intestinalis, assembly GCF_009695865.1. Classification (GTDB taxonomy): domain Bacteria; phylum Bacillota; class Clostridia; order Peptostreptococcales; family Anaerovoracaceae; genus Allobaileyella; species Allobaileyella intestinalis. The sequence continues at coordinate 350,356 of NZ_VUNB01000001.1, forward strand.
CATAAGCAAGATCCGTCATATAGAAAATCTCGATGAGGCAGTGGGAAGTTTGCTTGTAGAGGGTCCAAACAATACATTCCGGCAGAATGTAAGCCTGGTAAGGGAGGATAAAGATAAATCCGGCTCAGGAACAGAAAAAAGCAAGTATATTGTTGCGGATAAGGCTGTTCAGACAAGGGATATCAATTACTCACAGAAGGAAACAGGTTTTTCTGCCAAGGCTTCAAAGGATAGCAGCGGAAACTTCAAAGTATACCAGGGAGGAATCAACAAATCATATCAGAGTGATGGTGAAAAAGGACTGTCGGAGAACAGTTTTTTTGGCATATTTAATAATACACTCAAGGAATATGACGGAGGAAATCATGAGATTTCCAATGTGGACATTCACAATTACAACAGAGTAACTGACGGGGATCCGGATACGGGAGCAAATACATCTTCAAATGCAGCAATGTTCCGGATCATTGACAGCTCCATGAAGATTCACAATCTGGAACTTAAGAACTTTGACGTTTCAAGTGTCCTGAACAATCAGAGTGTTTCAGGGTCACTGACAGCATCAGCGCTGGCAGGCACAGTTTCCGGCGGAAATCTTTCCTTGTCTGATGTATATGTTACTTCAGACCGTAATAAGTCAAAGATAATCAAGGCAGACGGCTCTGGAAATTCCTGTACTGTAAGAGCTGGCGGATTAGTTGCAAATGCAGAAAGCGGCACTGCATTATCTATTGAAAACTGTGGTGTTGACGGGCAGAACCTGATGGTCAGCGCCCTGGGAAGCGACGGAGCAGCCGGAGGAGTGCTGGGATACAGCGAATACGGAACTGTAATTCGGGCTGCAGATTCCAGATCTGATGCTTTTGTTGAAGCTTCTTCCTCAAACAGCAATGGACGTTCAGAAAATGCTTATGCCGGAGGTTTTGCAGGTTTCATTGATGAACCGGGAAGAAATTCCGAAATAATCAACTGTTACTCTGGAGGGAGAACAGTAAACGGAGAATATGGCACTTCACTTTCTGAATTAAGCACCAGCCTTACAACTGAACAGCTGGCGGAACACTTCAACGTTATGGCAGAGGGGTATGGAAGTGCCTATGCCGGAGGTTTTGCAGGCGTAATATATAATGGAAGAGGAATGAATGTAAGCAATTGCTATTCCACTTCATCTGCTTCTGCTACGGCCCGTACATGGCAGGCTGTAAGCGGAGGATTCGTTGGCAGTGCATCGGGAACAGGAACCAGAATTGACAATTCTTATGCTACAGGTCTGTTGAATTCCAGGGGAAACAGATGGGCAAAAGGTGCATTTGCAGGTTATCTGTACTATGGAATAAAAGGCTCAGGCAATGAGGCCCTTCGGGGAATAAACAAGAATACCGGCGCCATTGACTGGGACGGAACCTACGGCGGATTTAATGCTTCTATGAAAACGGACAGCGAAATGGAAGCATCCGGAGATGGTGCCGCTGCTCATCCTTTTGACAGCATTCTTTCGGGAGAATATTCATTCAGATCAGTTGCAGAAAAAGCGCATTACGGCGACTGGCCTATCCATGGATCTGTGAATAAATCTGACCGGGCAATGGTGGAGAATGGCAATAAACTGATGGTTCATATCGCCCTTGCATCATCTGAAGGGGATTACAGCGATGATCCGGTATATATTTTCCTGAGGGTAAAAGGTCTCACATCAGGAAATACAGCTTATTTGATGGCTAACTGGAACGAAGGCGGAAATGCCAGTGAGTACTGGCTGATCAGAGAGACCGGAAGCAAAAGCAATAAGCAGTACATAGATAAGTATTCCACAAATCTGATTTACAAGGACCTGAACCGTGGTAATCTTTCTGGGTTCAACAACCTGAGAGCAGGGGCTGATCACGTTTATTCCATAGTTCTTGATGATCCATCCAGTCCTGAAGGAAGCTTCACCAATATACTGGGCAACAGCAAACTGGGCGACAAGGCTTTGATTCCGGGAGAAAACGTTCAGATAGATTACGGAGTTGCATATAAAAGTAATGCATCGCCTGATAAAATTAACTGGAAGAAGATTACAAACGTTAACGGAGGAAGTTCTGCCTATACTAACAGTATTTTTGGATCAGGAACAACCTTCAGCAGTGATATGACGGGCAGTAATGCAGTAATCCACAACTTCAGAAATCTGATGAATCTGGACAGCGGAATTTCAGGATGCAGCAAGTCTTCCGGCTTCTCCGCCGCATCTCAGGATGCAGACCTTTCATGGAACGAATATATTAACGACATTAAATCCATGGACGGATCCCGTTCAGTAAAGATATACAATGCTGATTCTGGTAAAGTCCTTTCAGAAAACAGCAATTTCCCGGGAATCAGTATTGACAACAGAAACCCTGTTTCATCCTATGAAGGAGGAGGCCATACAATTTCCTCCGTTACATCCCAGGGAAGAATAAGTGGAACTTCAGCATCTTCGGGACTGTTCTCCGGCGTTGACATGTCTGACTGGGATCACGGTTTTACAGTTTCTGATTTGACTTTGAGCAATTCAAAGTTCGAAGACCAAGGCCAGTCAGGAAAAGCCGAAGCAGATACAGGTGCTCTCTTTGGAACTGTTACAGGAAGCGGACAGCCCCTTTCAGTAAGCAATATTACTCTGAAAGGAAACACTCTTGAATCGGATGGAGACGCTAACAGAAGTGCAGGATTCCTTGCCGGATCAGCCGAAGGCCTTTCATCGCTGAAGATAAAGGACGTAACAGTATCGGGTGGAAAAATAAATCTGGAAAAGGCTTCATATTTCGGGGGTCTGGCAGGTTCCGTAAAGAGAGGAAACAGTGGGAAGACAGCACTGGATGTGTCCGGAATCAAAATTGATGCAAGGGGCACAGGAACCAGCAGTTTGTCTCTGAAAATGAAAAATGAGAAATCCCCATGGGGCGCCGGAGGATTGTTCGGCTGCCTGTCCGGAACAGGTGAAGGATCAGGGATTACAAATTCAGAATTGAGTATCAGCATGACCGCTGAAAAAGATGGTGACAATTACGGAAGCCTGGGAGGTGTATCCGGAATCATTGATGGATCAGATCTTAAGGTTTCGGGAGTAACTGTTTCCCAGTCAGGCAGTAATGGAATCATCCTTGATAACAAGAGCGGTGATGATAACAGCTACTCAGAATCTGCAGGAACTGGAGGAATTGCAGGAATTGTATCAGATTCTGTCCTGAACATTCAGGATAGTGCTGTCCAGTCAGGAGATGAGCTGGCCCAGATCCACGGTCCTTGTAATACTGGAGGCCTTGCAGGCTACTCTGACAACAAGTCTTCACTGAACATGAAAAACTGTCATGTGTCCGGCAAAAACTTCCTTACAGAGTCGGAAAGCAAGTGCACCGGCGCCATTGCAGGAAGAATCAGTGGAGAAGCTTCTATTGCAGGAACTTACGCATCCTCCTATGTATGCGGAGATGAGTCTGCAGGAGGATTTGCAGGCCTCCTTGATGGAAACAGAAAACAGTCCATTATGGACTCTTACGCTTCAGGACACACCTACAGAGGCGGGTACTATGGCAGCGATATTCTGAAAAATGATAATCGCTGGGATTCCGGAAAACAATACGTAAATGTCCAGTTTGCCGAAAGTGGCCAGAAAATCGGAGGTTTTGCCGGTTCCATAGAAAACACAGAAACTGTGATCCGCCATTGCTATTCTACATGTTCCGTAACAGGCTCAGATTACGTTGGAGGTTTTGCCGGTTATGCAGAATCCCTTGCAGGAGTAGACTATTGTTACTCTGACGGCCCGGTAATAGTAAAAAACAGCACTTTCTCTGATCCTCATGCAGGAGATTTCGCAGGATTCAGCAAAGATACTATGGATATTACCAGGGCATCTGCAAAAAATAACTACTTTATAACAAACAGCAATCCAGATGATTCTTACGCAAAAGAAGCTGGAATTTACAACAGTCCTGTTTCCGGAACAGGAAGGCCGGCCATCCCTTACGACAGGTATCTGGGCAGCACATATCCGCTGAAGACTGTACTTGAACTGGCCCAGTCGGATGGAGATTATCTCAGCAGTCTGTCTGAAGATGACAAGGGAAAGATACCGGCAGCTCATTACGGAGACTGGTCGCGGTAGGTCCGCAGCCTTTCTCATCAGGATAGATTTTTTTCCATGGAGAACATATGAATCCAGTACGCAAAGTAAAAAACAAAATAAATTCACAGGAAGGAGCAACCCTTCTGATCGGGCTGTTCTTTTTCATCATGTGTGCTGTTGTGGCTGTGATCATTCTGGCTGCAGCCACAACTGCATCTGGCTCTGTGGGAACCTTGACAAGCAGCCAGCAGGCCTATTATTCGGCCACATCTGCTGCTAGAGTGATAAAAAGCCAGCTTCAGGACAAGAATAACGTTGTGGACCTGAAAAAAGATTCTCCTGCCGGGGCCCCTGCAGATTTTCATCAGCTTCTGGTTAACGGCGCAGCTTCGGCAAGCCAGGGGAATACAGTAAACTATGACATGAGCTTCAGCCTTTTCAATACCGGGGCTGAAGATGTGATGAAGAATGTTAAAGGCACCTTCACTATGTACGGAGGCGGGGACAGTCACAATCAGTACGATATTGAGATCAACCTGGCTTATTATGACAAGAACAAGAAAATCTGCAACTACGTTGTAGATGCAGAAGCTTCTCCGGAAAGGGATTCCTCCGGTAATGTCATCAGTGTGAGATGGCCGGATCCTCAGATTAAAGGAGGTTCCATGAAATGATGAAGTTTTCTGGAAAAAGGATATGGAAAAAAGTCAGAGACCGGTCTGGAGAGACTTTGCTGGAAGTCCTGGCAGGCCTCCTTATTGCGGCCCTTGGCGCTCTCCTTCTTGGCTCCACAGTGGCAGCTTCCGGAAATCTGATAAAGAAGAGCAGCTCAAAGATGAGCGCTGTATACGATAATGTCAGCCGCCTGGAGGAGGAAAGTGTGCCTGGTCAGCCTGTTGCCATGAAGATAAGTTTTGATGAAGCTGGAGACAGCCGTAAGCAGGTGGCCGAAATAGATATCAGGGACCTGACTTTGTACCAGTCCGGGGGGATTGTACAGATAATGCCAGAGAAGGGGAATTAAGATGATTTCCTTGAAAAATGCAATTGGATATTTGAGAAAAAAAGGAAGAAACACCGGGGGATTTACTCTTGTGGAGATGCTGGTAGTAGTACTGCTGATCGGTTTGCTGGGAACAGTAACGGCAGCAGGAATCCCGGCGGTAAGGCAGTCTTACAGAAATGTTAAGATGAGGGCTAACGCCCAGACCCTTTTGTCCACATCTATCTCACGGACAACGGATATTTTCCGGAATGCCGATTTATCAACAACTGACGGAAATACAGAAGAGCCGGTTTTTCTGGATGGAAGAAACGGAGTACCTGTAAAGCTTATGACCGTCAGGGAAATTTACAGCACCCATGATATTGGAGAAGCTCCGGGCATTATTGTTGAACAGTATGTAATCAGGGATGAGAACGGTGATTACAAGGCAGATGAAGACAACCAGGTGATGCTTCTTACGGAGAAAACCGTGTCAGACGGAATGAAGGAGTCTCTGACTTACAGTTACAATAAAGATAAGGGAGTTTTTTCCGGAAAGATAACAATTTACGACAGCAGTGGTCACAAAATAGTTTCGCAGAGTTTTAAAGTAAGACCACTTAACAGCTGATACGAGGGGATAATCTATGGCAGGAAATAAATACAAGAGACTTGGAGACATGCTGGTAGCAGACAAGGCAATTACTGAAGATCAGCTTATGGAAGCCCTGGCTCTTCAGAAGAAGTCCCATGACCGGCTTGGAAAAGTATTGATAGATAATAATATTATTTCTGAGGGACAGCTTATAGACACCCTCAGCCGGCAGCTGGGAATCGATTACATAGACCTGTCTTCCGCTGACATTGATCCTTCAGTAGTAAAATACGTGCCCAGAAGCGTTGCAAGAAAGTATTCTGTAGTTCCTGTAAAAGTAGTGAGGGATGTGCTTTATCTTGCAATGGCCGATCCTCTGAATTTCCCTGCAATTGAAGAAGTCAGAAGAACTTCCAAGCTCCGTATTGTACAGATGATAGCAAGTACAAGAGGAGTGGAGCATGCTATAAGCACTCTCTATGGAAATGAAGGTGCGGCAGAAGCAATATCTCAGATGAGGGCTGAGGCCGGGCTCTGGAGCGAAGGGGCTGACCAGACAAATGAAGAGGAAGGTAACCGGGCAGCGGCTCCGGCTATCCGCCTTGTGAACTCCATAATAGAAAGAGGAGTAAACGAGAACGCCAGCGACATCCACTTCGAGCCTTCTGTAGATGATATGCACGTCCGCATGAGAATTGACGGAAGACTCCACAATATCATCAATATTCCTAAAGATATTCAGGATTCTGTAATTTCCCGGCTTAAGATCATGGGCCGCATGAACCTCGTGGAAAGAAGAATCCCTCAGGATGGAAGAGCAAGGATCCGTTTCAGAGGAAAGTCCATTGACTTGAGAATGTCCACTCTTCCTACGGTTTCAGGAGAGAAGGTGGTAATAAGGCTTCTTTCACAGGACATGGGCCTTCTTGACCGCAAAGGCATTGGCATTACACCGGAAGAATCTGTGAAACTGGACAAGATCATGGCTTCCACCAGTGGTGTTATTCTGATTGTAGGTCCAACAGGCAGCGGAAAATCCTCCACCATGTACACTCTTCTGCGGGAACTGCTGGACGAGTCGGTAAATCTTGTTACCTTGGAAGATCCTGTAGAATACACAATACAGGGAGCAACTCAGGTGCAGATCAACGAGGCTACAGGGCTTACCTTTGCCAGCGGCCTCCGGTCAGTTCTGAGACAGGACCCTGATATAATTTGTGTAGGAGAAATCAGAGATGGAGAAACTGCAGAAATAGCTATGAGAGCGGCCATGACCGGCCATCTGGTAATCTCTACCATTCACACTGAAGATGCGGTATCTGCTGTGGACAGGCTTAAGGACATGGGCGTAGAGCCATATCTGATTGCCGGCGGACTCAGAGGCGTGATTTCCCAGAGACTTCTCAGAAGAGTATGTCCTAACTGCAGAGAGGAATACGTTCCGGATTCAGCAAAAATCCGGCTGGCCGGAATGGACCCGGGATTAAATATCAGATATTACAGAGGAAGAGGCTGCGAGCAGTGCTTCCATACAGGATACAGAGGCAGAACAGGAGTCTTTGAGATACTGCCTGTAACAGCAGATTTAAGAAAAGCAATCACCAGAAATGAAGACAAAGACAGAATCCGCCAGCTTATGGACGAAGCGGGATTCCAGTCTATGAACAAAAGTGCAGAGACCCTTGTTGCCAGAGGGATCACCACAGTTGAGGAAGTATGCAGGGTGCTGGCAATAACAGATCAGGATTTTTAGGAAAATATCGTCCCGAAGGGAGTAGTGGAGTAGTAATGTTCGCAGAAGAAGTTGTTAGGCAGGCAGCGGAGCTTGGAGCTTCAGATATTCATCTTGTAAAAGGACTTCCGGTTCGCGTAAGGATTGACGGAAGCCTTCAGAATATGGGAAGCAGAATCCTTTCCCATGAAGACTGCGAGAAAATTGCCATGGAGCTTGGCGGGGAAAAATATGATTCAATCCGCTCCATAGGTGAGCTGGACCTGGGCGGCACCCTGGCCGGACGGAGGGTGAGAATCAACCTTTTCCGCCAGCAGGCCAGCGTTTCTGCAGCAATCCGTATTCTGAACGACCATATTCCCAAGCTTTCCAGCCTGGGACTGCCGCCTGTAGTAAATCAGTTTTCCACATGGAACAAGGGAATAATTCTTGTAACAGGTGAGACAGGCAGCGGAAAGTCCACCACAATGGCTTCCGTCCTGGACCAGATAAATCACAACAGGCATCTCCACATCATAACCTTGGAAGATCCAATAGAATATGTCTACATACCTGACAAGTGTGTGATCAATCAAAGAGAAATCGGAAAAGACACAGAGAGTTACGAAACTGGCCTGAGAGCAATTCTCAGAGAAGATCCGGATATTATCCTCATAGGAGAGATGAGAGATCTTACAACCATAGAAACGGCTTTAACGGCTGCAGAGACGGGCCATCTAGTGTTTGCCACACTTCACACAAACAACGCAGCCGATGCTGTGGACCGGATGACTGGGATTTTTCCTGAAAACCGCCAGCCCCAGATCCGCCTTCAGCTCTCTATGACTCTCAAGGCAGTACTGTCCCAGCAGCTTCTTGTGAGAAAATCAGGACATGGCAGGGTGGCAGCCTGCGAAGCAATGGTGGTGACGCCAGCTATCCGGAACCTTATCAGAGAAGGAAAGACGCCTCAGATCTATTCGGCGATTCTATCCTCCGCAGGTCAGGGAAGCATCACTATGGAAAACTGCCTGGTGAACATGGTCATGGACGGAATTATTTCTCAGGAAACCGCTCTTGAGGCTGCAGAAGACAAAGAATTTTTCCGGAAAAGGCTGGGAATAAGATAATACACAGGAGCTTGTTTAATGAATACATACAAGTACACAGCATTGTCGCCAGACGGAACACCCACCAAGGGAGTTGTTCAGGCCGTAGATGAATATGATGCTGTTGATAAAATAAAGGCCACATGCCCAATTGTCACCAATATCTCTGCCGTCAAGGAAAAAAAGGGCATTCTCAATGCGGAGATTGGCGGCAGGAAGATAAATCAGAAGAATCTGTCGGTAATGTGTTCTCAGTTCGCAATCATCCTCCAGTCAGGAGTGAATATCGCCCGGGCCATGGAGATGATCAGCACCCAGATTGACGACAAGAAGCTGAAGAAAATCCTTGCAGGAGCAGCTCAGGATGTTTCCCAGGGAACTGGAGTAGCAGATTCTTTTGAGAGGAACGGCCCGGATCTGCCGGCAACTTTCATTGAATCAGTACGGGCAGGAGAGAAGTCAGGAACCATTGACAGATCTTTCCGTCAGATGGAACAGTACTATGAAAGAGCATACAAGACTGAACAGAAAGTCCGTCAGGCTCTCACGTATCCGGCCTTCGTAATTGTAATTGCCATTATAGTTCTTATAGTGGTCATGGCCAAGGTAATACCAACTCTGGCTGCTACTTTTTCAGATCTTGGTGGAAAGATGCCGGCCATCACAAAGACCATGATTGGAATGTCCCACTTCTTTGGCTCCCACTGGATTCCAATTGTGTCAGTGATTGTTTTGATGGCCCTGGGAATTGAGATCTCTACTTTAACGGAAAAAGGTCATATCTTCTGGAGCCGTGTGGCCCTTAAGATGCCTGTGGTGGGAAATATTAATGTACTCAGTGCCAGCAGCCAGTTTGCCAACACCATGGCTGTTCTTCTTTCGGCAGGCCTGGGGGTAGATGAAGCCGTTGATGTTACTGGAAAATCTCTAAGCAATTACATTTTAAAGGCAGAAGTACGGAACATTACCAGCTATCTTCAGGAAGGCAGGTCTCTGGGCGATTGTATGAAGAGGTGCAAGCACTTTCCTGACACCCTTGTGGATATGTGTTCCGTCGGAGAAGAGACAGGTGAGTTGGACCAGACACTGAGAACTACGGGCCAGTACTTCGATAATGAGGCTGACCATGCTACTAAACAGGCAATAGCCAAACTGGAACCTACTATTTTGATACTCCTTGCATTCTTTGCAGGTTTCATAGTATTTGCTATTTATCTGCCAATATTTACGATGTACAATTACATGTAGATGCGTGTTGTTGATTAATAACGAAATTAAGGACAATCTTTTGTGGAAAATCGGTCACAAAATCGGTTGTGTTTTGTTTTATACCGTAGTAAAATTTAACCATAGATTCAATATGAATTTATTAAGTGCAGTTTCCAATTGCCATTTTCTGCAGAAATAAGTGCATGGATGGCTGGTGAATAAGAAAATTATCAAGAAAGGAAGATGATCGAGATGATCAGAAAGATGAGAGAGAACGGAAAGAAAGGTTTCACACTGGCAGAGCTTCTTATTGTAGTTGCTATTATTGCAGTTCTGGTTGCCATCAGTATTCCAATTTTCTCAGCACAGCTGGAGAAGTCAAGAGAGGCAACAGATGCAGCAAACATCAGATCTGCATATGCTGAGGTTTCTGCAGACTTGCTTACGGACGATTCTTCTAATACGTCTGTTAAAGTACCTGCAAAGCAGAAGAAAGCAGGCTGGCAGGGAACTGACTATAATTCCAAGGACAACGACAGCACAATTGGTGGTCAGAAGGTAGAAGCTTCAACAACAGGCTGGACAGTTGCTGCTAACAAAGATAATAATGGTAATAATACAGTTACCATTACTGCTCAGAAGTAATGGGACAGATTGAGGGTCTCAATCTGGAATATATTGTTCAGCGGAATTACTGGATTCAAAGCCTTCGCCTTTGGGTGAAGGCTTTTATCATGCCGCAAAAAAGGGCTTCCACAGATGGTGGAAGACCCTTCATTGTAAGTTGATAAAACATTGTGCCACTTTATGATGGTTTAATTATGAATATGCCGGAATTTATTTATTGCTCTTGGTTATCCAGAAACCTTTAAACAGCAGCATCATTACAGGATATATTTCTATTCTGCCTGCTGTCATCAATACCATCATGGTGATCTTCGAAAGCGGGGTCAGTGAGTTGACCAGAGCTGTTTCATTACCCAGGTTGGTCAGTATGGTTCCGTTTGTGGTCAGCATGGCAGTGGAAATATCAAAGCACTGATCAATATTCAGGTTGTCCAGTGAAAGAATAAGGGCACCGAACAAAATGAATATAAGGAACAGCACCATGTACATCATGTACTTGAGAACAACCGCAGAATCCAGAGTCTTGCCATTTACCTTAAGAGGCTTTACCGCACTGGGATGTACGTGCCTGAACAATCCGAGACGCACTGTTTTTGCTACAATCTGGAATCTGGAAATCTTGATTCCTCCTCCTGTAGAGACGGCACAAGCTCCGATTATGGACAGTATCAACAGCACCGAGGTGGTCATGGTTGTTCTGTCCATGAAATATGTGGTTGCATAACCTGATGTAGAAGAGAAAGAAACGGTCATGAACAGTGAATTCAATATGGTTCTGCAGCTCTGCAAGGCGATGTGCAATGGCCCCTGGGACGCTGCCAGGGTTCCGGCATGGAACAGGTGGACGATCTGTGATCCGCTGATTACTGCTGTGCCGGCCAGAATGACCTTGATGAACATCCTGAACTCGTTGTTTTTTACAGCTGTTTTTAATCCGTGAATAATTGCTATGTACATCAGGGCAACATTCAGAGAACCCAGGAAATTAAGCAGTGTTATTACTGCCTTGATTCCTGAATTAAAGGCGGCTGTCTCCTTGAGTGTGAACATTGGAAGACCTGCAGTACTGATGCTGCACATGGCAGTGATGAGAGAATCAAATTTTCTCATCCCAAGGAGAATTAAAAGAAGGGTTCCTCCAACAGTAATACTGGAGTAAACAACCATCAGTTTAAAATAAACTCCCCGGTATGTGGCGGAGTTTTTAAGCATTGAAAGGCTTGGAATCTCTGCTGAGAAAAGCTTTCGTCCTGTTACCAGCATTGAAGGGGAAAGAGACATGGTCAGCATCAGGCACAGCAAGCCACCTGTCCAGCTGCACATAACCCTCCATAGCTGCAGACATACAGGCATGGTTCTGAAGGGAATAATGGAAATCCCTGTGGTACAGAAACCTGCACATGATTCAAACAGAGAATTGATGTATGAATAACCATCACCAGCACCGTAGAATGGGAAAGCGCCGATAATAATAAGCAGCACCCAGGTTATAAGTACTGACATGTATCTCACTCTTGATACTGGCGGTTCCGGCGGGTCAGGTACAAAATTTCCCACCTGTTTTCCCATTGTAATCGTAATAATTGACATGAGAAACAGTACCATAGCGCTGCTGTTTTCACCAAAATAAAGGCCTACCAGGGAAACCGGCAGCATGGCTGCACCGCAGGCTCTCATGGCAGTAGAAACAATATTAATAATGAATCGCTTGTTGTTGTTCATCTTCAATTGGTCTCCCTATGCCATGTCCGGATTCCAGAAGTGCCTGGAAAACAGAATCATGAATGTGTACAGTTCCAGCCTGCCTGCAATCATAGTAAGGGACAGTACCAGGGTGCTGAAATCCGAATAATTATAGAAGTTTCTTACTGGCCCTACTCCTGCAAGCCCCGGCCCTACGTTGCTCATACATGTAAGACTTGCTGTGAAATTCGTCATGGGATCGAAGCCGTCTATGGAAATGATGGCTGCAACTCCGAAGACCATAACAATAAAGAAGCAGGTAAAAGTAAGCATAAGCTGAAGATCCTTGGCTTCAAGTTTATGACCGTTAAGCCGCACGTCGTTGAAAATTTTTCCGTGAATCCTGGACTTCACATCTCTTTTTATCATCCTGAATACCGTGAGAACTCTTACAATCTTAATGCCTCCTGCTGTTGAAGAACTGCAGGCTCCCGTAAACATCAGGAAAATGATTATAATTTTACAAAAGGCAGGCCAGAGGTCAAAGTCTGCTGTTGCGAATCCGGTGGTTGAAATTATTGTGGACACCTGGAAAGCACTGTCAGTAAGGGCCTTCCAGAAGGAGTGATATCCGCCCTTGACCATCAGTCCCATTGTGATCAAAGCAGTCGCAACACCTACCCACTTTATGTAAAAGGAAAATTCATCGTCTTTTATTGTATTAATCAGGCCCTGAGGTTTGATCATGAAAAAAAGATTGAAGTTGGTTCCTGCAATCAGCATGAAAATAGTAAGTACCCAGTATACATAGTAGCTGTTAAAATGGGCGATGCTGTTGCCGTAGTTCCCGAATCCCCCGGTGGCCATTGTGGTGAAAGAGTGGGTGATGGCGTCAAAGAGGTTTAAGTGACCGAACATCAGCAGCACTGTCAGGAGCACTGTGAAAAAAATATACAGGAGATACAGCCTTTTTGCTGTGTCTGTAAACCTTGCAGTTAATTTTGTGGATATTGGTCCAGGCGTCTCTGCACTGGCGATGTTCTGGGCATTGATTCCGAAGCTGGGAAGAAATGCCATTACGAAAACAATAATTCCCATGCCTCCCAGCCACTGGGTCTGAGCTCTCCAGAACAGCAGGGACTTTGGTATAACTTCAACGTTCTGGATAATTGTGGATCCGGTTGTAGAGAAGCCGGAGCACATTTCAAAAAATGCATTTACATAATTAGGGATTGCTCCCTGAACGTAAAAAGGAATGGCTGAAATGGCGGAAGCGGTGAGCCATGCCATGGACACTACAAAGTAGCTGTATCTTAATTTAAGCCGTTCCTCGGAGATGGCGTTTCTGTTCCTGATTATGAGTATTAAAATGCCTGGAATTATGGCAGTAAAAATTCCATACAGAAAAGCCCTGACGCAGGTGTATTCACCGTACATCAAAGCTACTGCTGTAGGAATCATCATCATGATTCCCAGAAATATCAAAAATATACCGAAGAAGCCGGAAGTTCTTTTTAGCATCTTTACCCTTTCTTATCCCAGAATCTTCAGCGGTGAGTTTGGCTTGAAGAGCTTCTCCACATAGCCGATATTAGAAAGCTTGCATACAATAATGACTCTGTCTTTTGGCTGAATCCGCGTGTTTCCGTCAGGAATGATAGTTTTGTTTCCCCTGTTAATAGCAGCAAGGATTATGTAATCCGGAAGCCTCAAGTGCTTAAGAGGAACATTGATCATGCTCATTCCTTCGCAGGCGCAAACTTCCATGAGCTCAGCCTGTCCCTGAAGGAGGAGAGATGAAATGACTTTTTTGTCTCCTCTTATTCTGTTCAGAATAGAACTTGCAGTAATGTCCAGAGGATTCAGAACAACGTCGATATTCAGCTTCTCAATAAGGCCCATGTAACTGTCATGGCTCACCTTGGAAATAACGTCTTCTATTCCGTGATTTTTTGCGGTGAGAGCCAGCAGCAGGTTTTCCTCGTCATATCCTGTTGCAGTAACGAAAGCATCCATGTCGTCAATGTTCTCCTCATCCAGGAGCTTGATGTCGGCACCGTCTCCGTTAAGGACCATGACGTTCGTCAGCTTGTTAGTGAGGTAGTGGCACCTTTCCTTATCCTGCTCAATTACTTTTACTGCACAGCCGTATTCGGAAAGCTGTCTTGCAAGGTAATAACCAGTCTTTCCGCCGCCGATGATCATGACCTTGTTTACGTCAGACCTCCTGGATCTTGACTGGTATTTTTCACCCATTTCAACAATCTCCTGGCGTTCTCCTGCCAGGTAGAGAATATCTCCAGACTGGATGGTGTCCTGACCATGAGGAATGATGAGTTTACCCTTCCTTGAAATACCTACCACAATCGTGTTAGGCATGGCGGAACGGAACTCTATGAGGTTTTTCCCGATGAGAGCAGGTTTCTTTCTGGCTTCAAGTTCGATGAGTCCGATTCTGTGGCTGGTGAAGATACCATTGCTCAGTGTGTATTTCTCAACGAGATATCTGTAAATTTCCGAAGAAATAAGAAGATCAGGATTTACCATCATATCAATGTGGTAGTGCTCTCTGATGAAGTCAATCTGACTCATGTATTCAGGATCTCTGACTCTGGCTGATACTGTCTTGCATCCCAGAAGCTTGCTGAAAGAGGCGGACAGGATGTTTACCTCGTCCGATGACGTACATGAAAATACAAAATCAAAATGGCCGATATCTATGCTCTTAAGCATTTCCAGAGACTTTACGTCACCGGTCACAGTAAATACGTCCAGCTGCTGAGCCAGCTGAAACAGTTTCTTTTCATTGATGTCGACCAGGGTTATGTCGTAATTGCCGTCCACCAGGGCCGAAACTATGCGGACACCCAGTTTTCCTGCACCAAAGATAGCTACTTTGACGGTCTTTTCCCTTGAAGTAAAGGCTAACATTGTTCTTTCTTGTACCTCGGATTAATTCTTTATCTGACTGAAAAAAGTCTTATCTATACAGCGGCCCGGTCCATTATGTCAGATCAGGATACCGACAAATAAAGACCAGGCTGGAATTGTGTATACATTAGTTATATACTGACCTCTGGAAATATGGAAAAGATCTTTCCCGGGCCAATGCTATCGTATTGTACTACTGTGATATGGTTTTTTCAATACTGATATTTCAAACAATATCGGTTCTTTGTTTCCCTTTGAAATCAAGGGATATAGAATATTTATCATTGTTGCGGGCATGTTGTAAATTGCAATGCATAATCTGCAGAATTTTTAGTCATAAAAATAAGAAACCCGCTAATTCCACAAATCCGGAGGAAATCATAAGATGAAAATAGAGAAATCAATGGAAAATAAAATCAGAATAATTGCTCTAGACCTGGACGGAACCACCCTTCGAAAAGACAGTTCCCTTTCTCCAGGCAACAGAGCTGCAATAGAAAAAGCCATTGCAAAAGGAGTTATTGTGTGCGTGTCCACCGGGAGGGCTTTCTCGGCTGTTCCGGAAGATCTGCTGAAAATAAAGGGCCTGAGATATGTTATCTCCTCTAACGGAGCCCACATTACTGATCTGGCCACAGGTCAGTATATCTACAGCAGCTTTGTGGATCCGGAGGCAGTGGACAGAGCAATTGAAATTGCAAGGAAAAACGATCTTACTCTGGAGGCCTTTTATCACGACAAGGCGTACATAGATGAAGACCTGTTCAAGGATATCCGCGACAAGGGATGCCAGTACAGAAACAGAGAGTATGTCATGAAAACCAGGGAACCCCTTTCTGACATTCTGGGGTTCATGAAAGAACATAGAGATTCAATCGAAAATATCAATTTCTTCTTTCCTACAGTGGAGGAAAGAGAAAAGTGGCAGCCTGTTATAGAATCAATTCCAAATTCAACAGTGCTCTCTTCTCTGCCTAATAATGTGGAGGTAGGTGGAAAAAATACAAACAAGAGCATGGCTCTTAAGTTCCTTATGGAGGGATTGGGACTGGAATACAGTCATCTGATGTGCGCAGGAGATGCACCAAACGACATTCCTATGATACGAGATGCGGGAATCGGAGTGGCTATGGGAAATGCCTGGGATCAGGTTAAGGAAGCTGCCGATTATATTACTGATACCAATGTAAACGATGGAGTTGCCAGGGCCATTGAAAAATTTGTACTGTAGATCAGAGAGAGCGAGGGACCGTGTATTATCTCCTAAAGCCTATAGTATCTCGTAAGCCGTGATCTTCAAGAAGCTATAACCGCCGGACCGGAAGGTGAAAACCTGAAGGGCCGGCGGTTTTTTCCTGTAAATTCAGACAAGATTATATCCTTCTGATGCAAAAACGTTACGAGAAAGTATGTACTGGAGGGGAAGGAAAGATGTGATATACCTTGGATACGAAAGATACAGGAGGTGGCTTATGAGCGGAAAAGAAACAGGCAGGGCAGGGGAGCTTCTGGCGGCGGCTATCTTGTCAGATAGAGGATATTCCATTCTGGATATGAATTTCAGAACCAGGTCCGGAGAAATCGATGTGGTCGCCCAGAAGGATGGACGGGTTCACTTTGTAGAAGTGAAGACCAGATTAAATGATAACTGGGGATGGCCGGAAGAATCTGTGGGAAGGTCCAAGATCTCAAAAATAAAGAAGACGGCGGCGGTATTCATGGCTGATCACAAAGGGGATGCCAGAGAATACTCCTTTGATGTGATGGCGATCCAGGCAGAACATATAAGAGGTTGTTTTTAGGGGGAAAAGTATGCTTTGTCATGTAAATACAGGAGTTTGTGACGGGGTGACGGGCAGAAATGTTGTTGTGGAAACAGATGTGGTCAGGGGCCTCCCCAATTTCATAATAGTTGGTCATCCCTCAGGAACTGTAAATGAATCGAGAGACAGGATAAGAGCCGCCATAGTTAATTCGGGCTTTCAGTATCCCAGAAACAGGGTGATTGTAAATATGTGGCCTGCGGAGTTAAAGAAGTCAGGAAGTCATCTGGATCTTCCCATTGCAATGGGAATCCTGGGATCTGCAGGCTTTTCAGATTTAAGGGGGCTCAGGAGAACGGGAATCCTTGGGGAGCTTTCCCTTGACGGAAGTGTTGTAGGAACAGATGGAGTACTTCCGGTTGTGGCTGGCCTTAGAGACAAAGGAATAGAAAGAATAATTGTGCCCCGGGAGAATTACGGGGAAGCAGTTCTTGCAGGGCCAAGAGGGCTGATTCCAGTATCAGATCTCCGCAGCTGCTGCCAGATAGTAAACCGCATAGGAAGTGATGATGATATCAGCGATGAAGATCTGGCGGAAATCTGTAACGGTAACAGAATGACAGAAATCCCAGAAGCAATCCACAAAGAGGAAGAAAATCTGACCTTTGATGATGTTAAAGGCCAGCATCTCATAAAAAGAGCCGTAACTATTGGTGTGGCAGGTCGTCACGGTATCCTTATGGTGGGAAGCCCGGGATGCGGCAAAACAATGATAGCCAGGAGAGTAAGGACAATACTTCCAGAGATGAACAAAGAGGAGATACTGTCTACCACTATGATATATTCAGCCGCTGGCCTTCTTGACAGGGGCACTCCGGTTACTGTCAGACCTTTTCGCAGTCCCCATCACTCCATTGGAAGAGCCGGGATGTTAGGAGGAGGAGCCTGGCCGGTACCCGGTGAGATTTCTCTCGCTCATAACGGTGTGCTCTTCCTGGATGAAATGGCTGAGTTCAACGTCTCCGTTCTGGAGGGACTGCGGATTCCTTCAGAAGAACTGAAGATAACTCATTTCAGGCAGGGCAGACCATTCACCTTTCCCAGCGACTTTATGCTGGTTGCAGCTTCTAATCCTTGTAAATGCGGATTCTCTGGAGATGAAACAAGAGTTTGCACCTGCACAGCAGCTGAGATAGAGCGATACAGGAAGAGGATAAGCGGTCCTCTCATAGAGAGAATAGATATTCATGTGAGAATGGAAAAAATCGACTTCGATACCATCCATGGAGGAGTTGGAACAGGAAACGGAGATATGAGCCACAGTGAGATGTGCCGCAGCGTTAAAAATGCCATTGTTTTCAGGGAGTCTATGGGAAGGAATCTGCCACCAGGAAGAATGGATGACAAGAAGCTTATGGACTGTCTTTTCATGGATCAGCAATCTGAAAGACTGATGGAGACTGCTTATAAAAACCTCAATCTGACTCCCAGAACAGGCCTGAAAACATTGAGAGTAGCCAGAACTATTGCAGATATGGGAGAAAGCAAAGAAGTCCGCGAAGAACATATACTGGAAGCCCTGCAGTTCCGGCCTTCAAGTATATTTTAATGAAAAGTCGCACAGGGAGATGATATGAAAAAAATTATAAGGATAACCATGGAATCTGATGAATATCCCGACAGCCTTCGAGAAATCCAGGGAAGCCCCAGGGAATTGTACTGCATTGGCGACATAAGCCTGCTCAAAACTCCATGCGCAGCCATAGTAGGTTCAAGGAGGTATACAATATACGGAAGGCAGACTGCACTGATGATAGGAAAGATGCTGGCCGGGAGAGGTATAACTGTTGTATCAGGCATGGCAAAAGGTATAGACTCATTTGCTCACCAGGGAGCCCTTTCTAAGCAGGAAGGCAAAACCATTGCTGTTCTGGGTACGGCCATTGGCAAACCCTATCCAGCATCAAACGCAGCCCTGATGGAAGAAATAGAAGAAAAAGGACTTGTAATCAGCGAGTATCCTCCTGATTTTCCCGGAAGTCAGTACGGGTTCCCGGCTAGAAACCGGATAATAAGCGGGCTTAGCAAGTCGGTTATAGTGGTTGAAGCAGGACTGAAAAGCGGATCACTTATTACTGCACAGATTGCAGGTGATCAGGGAAAGACAGTCTTTGCCGTTCCCGGAAACATCAACAGCCAGTTCAGCATAGGAACAAACCTTCTTATTAGGGATGGAGCATACCCCCTGGTTGTTGTGGATGATGTAATCAGGGAAATGGGAGTTCAATCAATGAACAGAGGCACCTTCGGTGAAGACCAAGAGGGTTTTCCAGTGGAAATGGATGATGATGAAAAGAAACTTTACAGCGAGATACGGCAGGAGCAGGGAATCTCACCAGATGCTCTTTCTGAAAAAGTGGAACTGCCCATTTCAAAAATCAATGGAATCCTTACGGTTATGGAAATAAAGGGGGCAATAATGATGTGCTCAGGAAGAATTTTTTTGAATCACTGACAACTGATTTGTTGCAAAATGCAATTTTTCATCGTATGATGTGTAACTATGCAGGCTTGTAAAGTCTGCGATGTTGAAGTATTTAAACACGTATTACGTAAAAAAATATACAAAACTATAGAAAAGGAATAATTTGAAGTATGGCAGTAAAAACTTCATCTGCAAAGAAAACGACGAAAACTACCAGAAAAAAAACACTGCTTGTAGTAGAGTCTCCATCGAAGGCAAAGATCATCAGCAAGTATCTGGGATCTTCCTACAAGGTCATTGCTTCCGTAGGTCATGTAAGAGATCTGCCTAAGAGCAGACTGGGTGTTCAGGTAGAAGACAACTTTGAACCTGAATACATTAATATAAGAGGAAAAGGCGATACCATAAAGGCTATAAAGAAGGAAGGCAAAGCAGCATCAAAGATCCTTCTGGCTACGGACCCGGACCGTGAGGGAGAAGCTATTGCCTGGCATCTGGCATATATTCTGGACATAGATCCTATGTCGGATTGCAGAGTGACTTTTAATGAAATCAATAAAGATGCAGTCAAGGAGGCTATTAAGCATCCTAGACCAATCGATATGGGACTTGTAGATGCACAGCAGGCAAGGCGTGTTCTTGACCGCCTTGTTGGATACCAGATCAGCCCCCTTCTGTGGAAAAAGGTGAGAAGGGGATTGTCTGCCGGCAGAGTCCAGTCGGCAGCATTAAAGATGCTGTGTGACAGAGAAAAAGAAATTAACGACTTTGTTCCTGCTGAGTATTGGAATCTCTATGCAGATTTTGAAGATGGTTTCAGGGCACAGCTCTCTAAAATTTCAGGAAAGAAAGCAGAGATTCCTGACGGAGCAAATGCTGAAGAAATTGCCGAAGACCTGAGAAAAGGCCAGTTTACTGTGGGAGAGGTGAAGCAGGGACACAGGAGTCCAAAGGCCTATGCTCCTTTTACTACTTCCAGCCTTCAGCAGGATGCTTCCATAAAGCTGGGATTCCAGACAAGGAAGACCATGCAGATTGCACAGCAGTTATATGAAGGAATTGAAATAAAAGGAAGAGGAGCAAGAGGTCTGGTTACATACATCAGAACAGACTCTGTTCGTATTTCGGAAGTTGCAAGAGCTGCTGCCCGCGACTTCATTACTGAAAAATATGGAAATCAGTACGTTGGAAACAACTTTTATTCAAACAAGAAAAAGGACATACAGGATGCCCACGAGGCAATCCGTCCTTCAGACGTTACACTTACTCCTGAAGAGGCCAGGGGCTCACTGACACCAGATCAGTTCAAGCTATATACTCTGATCTGGACCAGATTTGTGGCTTCCCAAATGGCACCTGCACAGGTGGACACTCTGACCATCAAAGTTAACAGCGGAATTTACGAGCTGAAGGCCAGCGGTTCAAGACAGGTGTTTGACGGATGGAGAAAGGTATATAAAACCTCTGCCCAGGGGGAGGAGAAAGATCTTCCGATGCTGGAAGAAGGCAGCTCTCTCTCATTAAAGGAAATAATAAAAGAACAGAAATTTACCCAGCCGCCGGCAAGGTATACCGAAGCCGGACTGGTAAAAGAAATGGAAGAGCAGAACATTGGCCGTCCAAGTACATACGCTGCCATTATTTCCACCCTTACAACGAGAAAATACGTAAAGAGAGAGAAAAAAAGTCTGGTGCCAACAAAGCTTGGCTTTGATGTGACTGGAATTTTGCAGAGCTATTTCACTGACATCGTTGATGTTAAGTTCACAGGTGAACTGGAAGACAAACTTGATGATGTGGAGATGAAAAAAGAAGCCTGGAAGCAGGTAATAAACGATTTTTACGGCGGATTCAGCAAGGAGCTGAAGGTTGCAGAAGAGGAAGTGGAGAAGATTCAGCAGGAAGTAGTTCTCAGCGATCAGGTATGCCAGCTTTGCGGAAGGCCTATGGCAATTAAGGAAGGCCGCTTTGGGAAATTCCTTGCATGCACCGGTTATCCTGAATGCAAGAATACCATGCCTATTATTAAGAAAACGGGGGTAAAGTGCCCTAAGTGCGGCAAAGACATAATTGAAAAGAAAAGCCGTAAGAGGGGGAGAATTTTCTACGGGTGCATGGGCTACCCGGACTGCGATGTTGTCTACTGGGATAAGCCTGTGGGAAGAGCCTGCCCTGAATGCGGTTCAATGCTGGTAGAAACCAAGGGCAAAACGAAGACAATCAAATGTTCTAATCCGGAGTGCAAGTACAAGGAAAAGAAAGAAGATGAAAAGGATGAGGCTTAGGTCAATGTTCATGGCCAAGGCCCTTTTCACATATCAATAATATGGTTAACATAGAGATGACATCAAATAATGAGATATTCTCATTGTGACTTTGAGATTAATTAAAATAGAGCGGACAACAGTTCCGCAGAAAGGAATGCCTAATGGTAGAATTTCATGCAACTACTATCTGCGCAGTTAAAAGGCCAAACGGAGATATCTGCATTGGCGGCGACGGCCAGGTAACAATGGGTGAAACCACCATAATGAAAAATGGTGCAAAGAAAGTAAAGAAGATTTATAAGGGAAAAGTTCTCAGCGGATTTGCAGGATCCGTTGCGGATGCTTTTTCTCTTACGGATAAATTCGAAAGCAAGCTTGAAGAACATGATGGAAACTTGAAAAGAGCAGCTGTGGATCTGGCTCAGTACTGGAGAAGTGACAAGGCAGCAAGAAGCCTTGAAGCATTGATGATCGTTGTTGATGAAAACGATATGCTGGTCATTTCTGGCAACGGAGAGGTAATTGTTCCGGATAAGGATGTGGTTGCTATCGGATCTGGCGGAAATTATGCCTATTCAGCTGCAACAGCACTTTATGAAAACACAGACCTGGACGCAGAGTCCATAGTCAGAAAATCACTGGAAATCGCTTCCAATATCTGCGTTTATACTAACAACAATATCTCAGTAGAGAAGCTGTAGCGTATGGACATGGAAGATAATTCTGAAAATAACATCCAGTGATTAAGGAGACAGAAAATGAGTGAGAACATTAAGGACATGACTCCGAAACAAATTGTTGCGGAGCTGGACAAATACATAATAGGTCAGTCAGAAGCCAAGAAGTCCGTGGCTATTGCGCTGAGAAACAGGTATAGAAGAAACAAGCTCAGCGATGAAATGAGAGAAGAAATCACACCGAAAAATATCCTCATGATGGGACCTACCGGTGTTGGTAAGACTGAAATTGCCCGCAGGCTGGCAAAGATAATGGATGCTCCCTTCGTTAAGGTGGAAGCCACTAAGTTTACAGAGGTTGGTTATGTAGGCAGAGACGTGGATTCCATGGTAAGAGATTTGGTTGAGGCTTCCATCAGATTGCAAAAGCAAAAGAGAATTGCTGAGAAAAGAGAAACAGCTCAGTCCCTTGCTGAGGACAGAATCGTTGAAGCTATTATTCCTGATGGCGATACCCACAAGGATAACAAGAAATCTTCCAATCCTTTTGACATGATTATGAATGGAGGAGGGTATACAAGCCAGAAGGCAGAGTATGAAGCTAAACAAAAGGCAGAAAACCAGCAGAACGGCCCGTCCAGAAGTGAGATTGACCTTGCCAGAGAACAGGTGAAGAGAGACCTGAGAGATGGAAAACTGGAGGATACTCTGATCGAAATCGAGGTCGAAGAAGCGCCGAAGACTAATCAGCTGGATATGCAGAATGAAGGCGTTGGAATAGCTATTGGAAACATCTTCGGAGATATGATGCCTAAGAAGATGAAACATAAGAAGGTGACCGTCAAGGAAGCAAGAAGAATCCTTACTGAAGAGGAAGCCAATAAGCTTATTGACATGGATCAGGTAGTGGACGAGGCACTGGACAATGCCGAGCAGAACGGAATTATATTTATCGACGAAATCGATAAGATTGCTTCAGGCAGTTCTATGCGCTCAGGTGCAGACGTTTCAAGAGAGGGAGTACAGAGAGACATTCTTCCAATCGTGGAAGGAAGTGTTGTGAACACCAAGCATGGCCCTGTAAAAACCGACCATATGCTCTTTATAGGTGCAGGCGCATTCCATACAGCAAAACCTTCAGATCTGATTCCAGAACTCCAGGGACGTTTCCCTATAAACGTAGAACTGAAGAACCTGGACAAAGAAGACTTCAAACAGATCCTCACTGTACCTGAAAACGCTGTAACTAAGCAGCAGAAAGCTTTGCTGGAAACAGAAGGAGTTCATATCGAATTCACAGATGATGCCATAGATGAAATAGCAGAAATGGCTTATCTTATGAACGAGCAAACTGAAAATATTGGAGCAAGAAGACTTCACACTATTCTGGAGGTTCTGATGGAGGATCTCTCCTTCCGTTTACCTGACCCTGAAATCAGCGATGTAACAATTGACAGAGAAGATGTTCAGAAATGCTTCAAAGAGAAGGTAAAAGAAGCTGACGTAGACAAATACATTCT
Source organism: Allobaileyella intestinalis (assembly GCF_009695865.1). Lineage (GTDB taxonomy): Bacteria > Bacillota > Clostridia > Peptostreptococcales > Anaerovoracaceae > Allobaileyella > Allobaileyella intestinalis. The sequence goes on from NZ_VUNB01000001.1 coordinate 374,011, forward strand.
TTAATGGGGTAGAAATGCAGCTGTACAAATCAGTTTACAGAGCTGGAGAATTCCGGGAAACTATAAACAAGTCAATATTCATTGCACACGTGTCTCCGGTCAGAGATGACCGGGAGGCACGTGAATTTATTGCATGCATTAAAGAAGGATATAAGGATGCAACTCATAATGTTCCTGCTTTTGTTACTGGAAATAAACAAGAACACCAATGGGCAAGTGACGATGGAGAACCCCAGGGTACTTCTGGGCCGCCTGTACTGAATCTGCTTACAGAAAAGGAGCTGACGAACCTTGCCGTTGTGGTGACCAGGTATTTTGGCGGAATAAAACTGGGAACAGGGGGGCTTGTCAGAGCCTATTCATCGGCAGCCAGAGGAGCAATAGAAAACGCAGGAATTTGTTCTGTTAACAGCGTGGTAGCTGTTAAATGCAGAATGGAATATTCCTATCTGAACAAGCTGAGATCAATGGAAAAAGATGGAGGCTTTTATATCTGTAACGAAGAATATACTGACAAGATAACCGTAGAGCTGAAAGCAGATTCGGAGAAAAGGGAAGAGCTTTTGTCTATGATAGGCAACCTGACTTCCGGAAAGGGAGAGATCCTGGACATAGCAGAAGGAACTCACAGAATACTGCTGTGATTAAACGAAAACCAGTGGGTTTAGGATGAAAAAAGCAGGAATTCCTCTGATTTTAGCTGGATTCTGACAGGTTAGAAATAAAAAATACATTTTTTATAAAAAAAGTGCTTGCATTAAGAGTCGGCTTATACTAAAATAAACAAGTCGCACGGATGAATAGCGAAGTCTTCTGAGAAAAGAATGATTCAAAATTCCTCTTGACAACGGCAAACAAGTCTGCTAAAATACTTCTTGCAGTCGTGAGAAACGTAAGACGTTGAGCAGACTGCAGCACTCATCAAATGTATCTTGACGATGAACGATGAATCGTTTAGAATGACAGGGTGTCTGGTGATGGACGCTTAGCTCAGCTGGGAGAGCATCTGCCTTACAAGCAGAGGGTCATAGGTTCGAGCCCTATAGCGTCCACCAATTTATGGCCGGGTAGTTCAGTTGGTTAGAATGCCAGCCTGTCACGCTGGAGGTCGACGGTTCGAGCCCGTTCCCGGTCGCCAATTGATGCATTTCTGGATGTGTCAGCTTATGCTGATGTGGCTCAACGGTAGAGCAGCTGATTTGTAATCAGCAGGTTGGGGGTTCGATTCCCTCCATCAGCTCCAAATTTTCGAGGGATTCCCGAGCGGCCAAAGGGGGCGGACTGTAAATCCGTTAGCTGTGCTTTCGATGGTTCGAATCCATCTCCCTCGACCAACATATGCGGAAGTGGCTCAGGGGTAGAGCATCGCCTTGCCAAGGCGAGGGTCGCGAGTTCGAATCTCGTCTTCCGCTCCAATATGCAGATGTCGTATAATGGTAATACCTCAGCCTTCCAAGCTGAAGCCGCGGGTTCGATTCCCGCCATCTGCTCCACAATTAAAAATCCATACGAAGCGCCGACTTGTTCGGCGTTTTCTGTAGCCAATCAGCCGTATGGATATGTGGGCCCATAGCTCAGTTGGATAGAGCAACGGCCTTCTAAGCCGTGTGTCCGGGGTTCGAATCCCTGTGGGCTCACCAATATTATTAATAGACTTTGAGTATGCAGCCGGCCTTGATAATGGGGTATAGCCAAGTGGTTAAGGCAACGGACTTTGACTCCGTTATTCGTAGGTTCGAGTCCTGCTACCCCAGCCATTTATGACCCATTAGCTCAGGTGGCAGAGCACTTGACTTTTAATCAAGGTGTCCGGAGTTCGAATCTCCGATGGGTCACCAAATTAATATTCGGAGAGGTGTCCGAGTGGTTTAAGGAGCCGGTCTTGAAAACCGGTGATCCTGAAAGGGACCGTGGGTTCGAATCCCACCCTCTCCGCCATAAGACACGCTTTGGAGAAGTACTCAAGAGGCTGAAGAGGACGGTTTGCTAAACCGTTAGGGTTCGGTATTAGGGCCGCATGGGTTCGAATCCCATCTTCTCCGCCAATTATAGGGGTATAGCTCAGTTGGTAGAGCAGCGGTCTCCAAAACCGCGTGCCGTGGGTTCGAATCCTACTGCCCCTGCCATTTACGGGGTGTAGCGCAGCTTGGTAGCGCAACTGGTTTGGGACCAGTGGGCCGCGGGTTCAAATCCTGCCACCCCGACCATTTCTGAATTACGAACATGTGTGTACATCGGGGTGTAGCGCAGTCCGGTAGCGCAACTGGTTCGGGATCAGTGGGTCGCAGGTTCGAATCCTGCCACTCCGACCATGTTCTTTTTCAGGGTGTGGGTGGAGATTGCAAATATTATGAAGACGGGGTGTAGCGCAGCTTGGTAGCGCAACTGGTTTGGGACCAGTGGGCCGCGGGTTCAAATCCTGCCACCCCGACCATTTTTTCTCAACGTGGGCCATTAGCTCAGTTGGTCAGAGCATCCGGCTCATAACCGGCAGGTCCTGGGTTCAAGTCCCCGATGGCCCACCATATAAATTGATAGATTATGCCCAGATAGCTCAGTTGGTAGAGCATGTGACTGAAAATCACAGTGTCCTTGGTTCAATTCCGAGTCTGGGCACCAACATCCTCTTTTCAGGGGATGTTTTTTTATGCCTTCTATGTGAATCCATTTCTACATATCCATACATGCCCACATAAGAGGGTTTTGAAGAAATTCACATAAAAATACAATGGATATCTTCATTTTCTTTTGTTATCGTCCTGAAAATTTCATATAATAAAAAGCTAGAGTATTGTTTCGAAAATATGACTGTATTTTTAGCCAGGGGAGGAAACACAGAATGTATGACATAATCGTTATTGGGGCCGGAGTAACTGGCAGTGCTGTTGCCAGAGAACTGTCCCGGTATAAATATAATGTACTTGTTCTTGAAAAATGTTCTGATGTAGGCGAGGGAACATCGAAGGCAAACAGTGGAATCGTTCATGCAGGTTTTGATAATGAACCTGGTTCTGTTATGGCGAAGATGAACGTTGAGGGAAATGCCATGATGGAGCAGCTGTCCAAAGACCTGGATTTCGAATTTAAGAGAAATGGATCACTGGTTCTCTGTTTTGACAAAAATGACGAACATAAACTGAATGACCTGCTGGAGCGGGGAAAGAAAAACGGTGTTCCGGGTCTTGAGATTCTTACAGGCAGTCAGGTCAGGGTACTTGAGCCTAAAGTTTCGGACAAGGTTACCGCTGCCCTCTATGCCCCAACAGGTGGAATAGTTTGTCCTTTCGGTCTTACAGAGGCTCTTGCAGAAAACGCTGCAGACAACGGAGTTCAGTTTAAGCTCAACACTGCAGTGAAAAATATTGTCCGCAAAGAAGATTGCTATGAAGTCACTGCTGAAAACTGTGGGAAACAGGTTAATTTAACAGCTAAAATAGTCATCAACTGCGCAGGAGTATATGCTGACAGTTTCCACAACATGGTAAGCAGCAACAAAATGACAATAATACCAAGAAAGGGTGAGTATTGCCTGATGGACAAGAAGGTGGGGAATACCGTTTCTCACACGATTTTCCAGCTTCCTACTGAGTATGGAAAAGGAGTTCTGGTTACTCCTACAGTGCACGGCAATCTGCTTACAGGTCCTACTGCCACAGATATCGAAGACAAAGAGGGCGTAAACACTACTGCAGACGGAATGAACGAACTTCTCACCAAGGCGAAGCTCAGCGTTCCGGATCTTCCGGTCAGACAGGTTATTACATCTTTCAGCGGACTGAGAGCCCACAGACCTGAACACGATTTTGTAATTGGACAGCCGGAAGATGCTCCAGGATTTATTGATGTGGCTGGAATGGAGTCCCCTGGATTGTCCAGTGCCCCTGCAGTAGGAAAATATGTGGCTGAGCTGACCGGGGAAATCATGCCGGCAGAAGAGAAGGAAGATTTTATAGCAACAAGAAAAGGTGTTCCTTCAATGGCCAATGCTACAAACGAAGAGCGGCAGAAGCTCATTGAAAGTGATCCTTCTTTTGCCAATGTAATATGCAGGTGTGAAACGGTCACAGAAGGAGAAATCCTCAATTCAATTCACAGAACACTGGGAGCCCGTACCCTGGATGCAGTTAAGCGCAGAACAAGAGCTGGCATGGGCAGATGTCAGTCCGGTTTCTGCAATCCCAGAGTTGTTGAAATTCTTGCAAGGGAACTGGGAGTTGATGAAGGCGAGATAACTAAGAAGGGCCACGGATCTGAATTTATTTCCGGCTATGATAAGGAGGACTTGTAAAATGAAGACTGAAGTTGCTGTCATAGGTGGTGGCCCTGCAGGACTTGCCGCAGCTGTTGCAGCCAGAGATGCAGGAGTAGAAGACATTCTGATTATCGAAAGGGACAACGAGCTGGGAGGAATACTGAATCAGTGCGTTCACAACGGATTTGGCCTTCACACTTTTAAAGAAGAGCTTACTGGCCCTGAATACGCCGGAAGATATATTGATATGGTAAATGAGAGAAAGATCCCATATCTTCTCAAGACCATGGTTGTTGACATCTCAAGGGATAAGGTGATCACTGTCATGAACAGGGAAAAAGGCCTTTTCACCATTGAGGCTGATGCTATCATCCTGGCAATGGGCTGCAGGGAAAGATCCAGAGGAGCCCTTAATATTCCGGGATACAGGCCTGCAGGAATCTATTCTGCCGGAACTGCACAGCGCTATGTAAACATGGAAGGCCGTATGCCGGGAAAGGAAATTGTGATCCTTGGTTCAGGAGATATCGGTCTGATCATGGCCAGAAGAATGACTCTGGAAGGAGCAAAGGTAAAGGTAGTGGCTGAACTCATGCCATATTCCGGCGGTTTGAAGAGAAACATCGTACAGTGCCTTGACGACTTTGGTATTCCCCTGAAGCTCAGCCATACTGTAGTGGATATTAAAGGAACAGACAGAGTTGAAGGCGTAACCATTGCACAGGTAGACGAGAAGCTTAAGCCAATACCTGGAACTGAGGAGTTTTACAGCTGTGATACACTGCTTCTTTCCTGCGGATTGATACCGGAAAATGAACTCAGCTCTCAGGCAGGCGTTGCGCTGAGCTCTGTAACAGGTGGACCTGTAGTGGATGAAAGCCTGGAAACAGACATAGATGGAATTTTTGCCTGTGGCAATGTCCTCCACGTTCACGATCTGGTTGACTTTGTTTCCCAGGAAGCATCGATTGCAGGTGAGAAAGCAGCTGAGTACGTAAAGGGTGCCCTGGCTCCTTCAGGGAAAAAGATTTCTCTTCAGGGCGTTGGAGGTGTGCGTTATACAGTGCCTGCGGAAATCGACCCTGAGAGAATGGCTGACAAGCAGGTTGTAAGGTTCCGTGTAGGAAAAGTATTCAAGAACGTAAAAGTTGTTACCACCGCCGGTGACCAGGTTCTTTCTTCATCAAAGAAGAGAGTGATGGCCCCTGGCGAGATGGAGCAGGTTGTAATCAGAAAAGACAAGCTTATTGCTGCCGGTCCGGTTGAAAAAATAGTAATTGCTGTGGAAGATAATCAGACAGAAGCAAAGGCTGCAGACAAGGAGGCGTAAAATGTGGAAGAGAGAATTGATCTGCATAGGATGCCCGATGGGCTGTAATCTGACAGTTACATCAGATAAAGATATTCCTGAATCTTCTGAACTGGTACCTTCAGAATTCAGAGACAGCCTGACCGTAACAGGAAATACCTGTCCTAAAGGTGATGACTATGCCAGAAAAGAAGTGACCGATCCCAGGAGAGTGGTAACATCAACAGTAAGAGTAAAGGGTGGAAATCTTCCGGAAGTTTCTGTAAAAACAGCAGGAGACATTCCAAAAGGAAGAATCATGGACTGCATGAAAAGCCTGAAAGATGTTGAATTAGAAGCTCCTGTCACCATTGGTCAGGTGATTCTGAGAAATGTGTGTGACACTGGCGTGGACATTGTTGCTACAAAAAACATACACCCTGTAGTGTCGAATAACTAAGACTAACCGAAGAATTTTTTACAATAAGGTAAACTAATGAGAAGCCGCCCTATGTTGTGGATGCACATTGATGCAAATACAACATAGGGTGTTTTGCGTTGAAGCCAGTAAAAAATAATAATTATTTTTTACTGATATGCGGAATTATTCCTTTCAAGTGGCAGAAACAGTATTGGACAGGATAAGATTTTCAGATAAAATGATATTGTTTATTAAATGTGTTGATAGTGTGAAGCAGTTCCGCCTTATACAGGAACTGAATCATTGAAATAATCAGGAGGTAATAATGAAGATGACTGCAGGGAAGATCAGGACAGCTTTAATTGTTCTACTGGCGGCTGCTTTTGTGCTTCTTGGATTTGGTGCAGTAGAGGTAAACGGCGCATCTGTCAGTGATGCTACCGGATATGTTAATTCCAGAGTGGGAGTTAACGTAAGATCCGGTCCGGGTACCAGATACAAGATTGCCTTTGGTTTAGGTGATAACGCAAAGGTAACCATTCACGAGGAATATTTTGTGACCAACAGCAGCACCTCATCTGTCAACAGGTGGTACCGGGTCAGCAGATACGGAAGGTCCGGTTACATCAGAGCAGACCTTATTGATGGGGTGTCGTATACTACTGTAAACGGTGTAACCACCGATGCATTGAATTACAGAAACGGTGCGGGAACAGGAATGTACAGAGCGGGAACCTTGGGAAAGGGTACAGGTCTGGCAGTTGTTCTGAAGGCCAGAGCAAATAATTCCAGCGCTCAGTGGTATAAGGTAAAAATTGGTTCCTCCTATAGATACGTTTGCGGCACCTGGGTAAATCTGACAGGTTCAATCTTCACAAAGCCTGAGAATCCGTCTTCAGGAAACAGCGGAAACAACTGGGGCAGCCAGAGCGGGAATAACAGTGGAAATACCGGAGGAAACACTGCTCAGCCTTCGTCCTTTGAAGATCAGCTGAACGCCCAGGGATTCCCGGAGGACTACAAGGTTCAGCTCAGAAAGCTTCACCAGGCTCATCCGAACTGGGTATTCCAGAGCATTAACACAGGACTGGACTTCAATACCGTAGTAAGCAAGGAAAGTGCAGGGAACGTTTCTCTGATTAACGGAGCATACCCACTTTCTTACAGGAGCACTGCCGCTGGAGACTTCAGGGCAGGAAACGGCAGAACTGTTTACAGCAGTACCAGCACATCATCTTCTTCTGCAGGTCATATAGCCAATAATGAATCATTTACAATCCTGGATGAGAAGTTCACATCCAACAGCACAGCTTCAAGCGCAAAATGGACTCACGTAAAGCTGTCAAATGGTTCTTCCGGCTACATTAATGGTGCCATTACCAGTGAATCTTACGTAAGCTCCATCAAGGGCGTAGGAGAGAAAGACACCAACATAAGATCTATAGCAGGTACAGCTTCAGGATCATATGTCAGAACCCTGAATGCAGACACTACCCTTGACATCGTCCTTTCTGCAAAGGATTCCAAGGGAACTACCTGGTATAAGTTCAGAGATGGCAGCACATACAGATATATTTGCGCTGATTATGTAAAACTTCAGAAAACTGAACAGCCGGCTGCCTCTCAGCCTCAGGAAGGCCAGCAGAATCAGGCTCAGGATCAGCCTCAGAATCAGAATACCCAGCCGGCTCAGCCGTCTTCAGGAGCAGTTACCGGAAAGGCCACTGATGATCTGAATTACAGAGTGGGCCCGGGTGCAGCATTCCAGAAGAAGGGAATGTTCAACAGAGGTCAGGAGCTTACAATTCTGTCATCAGTAACATCCTGTGACAATAACGGATGGTACAAGGTAAACTACAACGGTGAAGTAGTATATGTTTGTGCAGATTACGTATCGGTTTCGGGAACTGTGTCAGCAGGCACTGCAACCGTTCCTGGAACTGTAAAAGAATGGCTTAACTACAGGTCCGCGCCTTCCATGTCCGCATCCAGACTGGGAACACTTAGTGCCGGAACATCCCTTACTATTACAGGATCCAAGAAAGCCGATGGATATACATGGTACAGGGCGAACTATAACGGAAAAGATGTTTATGTGGCATCTGACTGGGTAACTATTGGAACAGAAAAATCTGATGTAAAAGCAGGAGCTTCCGGGTCCCAGGCACAGCAGCCACAGCAGAGCCAGCAGCAGGCCTCCCAGGCTCAGGCAGCAGCCCATGCAGATCCTTCATCACTGAACGGAACAGGAAAAGTTGTGGAGGGAAGCTACATTCCTAAGGACGGAAGCAACTGGTTTGCCGCAAACGCTCAGACTGTAGCGTACTTTGTGGATCCTAGAAACTTCCTTAATGAAGACAGAATCTACATGTTTGAAAACCTGTCCTACAACGGCTCATACCAAACCGTTCAGGTGGTAGATAAGATTCTGGCCGGTACAGCACTGCAGCGCCATGGATATCAGGCATCCTGGTTTACTTCTGCAGGAGCAAAGTACGGAATCAGCCCAGTTTCCCTGGCTGCAAGAGCAAGACAGGAGACAGGCGGAGGGAGCATTGCTGAAAGCGGATACATGATAAACGGGATTACATACTACAATCCGTTTAATATCGGCGCTTATACCAGCAGCAATCCGGTTATGCTTGGAATGCAGTATGCACAGAAGCAGGGCTGGAACACAAAGCAGGCCGCCATTGACGGCGCAGCTAAGTTCCTGGCTTCCGGATATATTAACAACAAACAGAACACAATGTATCTTGAGAGATTCAACGTTGCAAACGGAGCATCAAGAGTTGCAACCCACCAGTACATGACCAATATTATGGCACCGTACAGCGAATCCCTCACTACAAAGAACGCATATTCAAGCTACGGAATCACCAATGAAGCTCTTGTATTCTTGATTCCTGTATACACGAATATGCCAGGATCAACCTCACTTCCATCTTAAGAAGTGGTTGACAGGGCAGAGCAAACTGCCTGAAGTAAAGCAGCGATGAATCAAAACAACAAAAATACCGGCTGGCGGAAAACATTCCATCAGCCGGTATTTTTTACTTCGGGATCTTGTCCCCTTGTTTTACGTCCCTTTCATTCATCATCTTGTTTATTGTGTTCAGTATGGTCCTTTTACGGTAGCTCCATTCCGGGGTGATCAGAAGACTTCTGGGAGCGTCGCCGGTGAGCCGGTGGATGGTGATGTCCGGAGGTATGATTTCCAGGATCTTGACCACCAGGTCACAGTATTCTTCGATAGAAGAGAAGGGAGTGTAGTCAGGCATGGTGGCAGCCAGAGTCGAGCCCTTTACAACATTGAGAAGGTGGAGCTTCAGTCCGAAAATGTGACCGTTTTCACCTGAGGTAAGGAATTTTACGGAATTGAACATGTCTTCTTCAGATTCCCCCGGTAGTCCCAGAATAAGATGGGTAACAACTTTTATGTTTCTGCGGTTCAGTTCCTTTACTGAGCGCCTGAAGTCTTCTGTCGTATAGCCCAGGTTCATTTTTTTCATAGTTTCGGGGTTTGAAGTCTGAAGACCCAGTTCAACCCACATAAAATGATTTTGGTTAATCTCTGAAAGAAGGTCCAGCACCTCGTCACTAAGGCAGTCTGGCCTTGTGGCGATGGCTATTCCGGAAATACGGGGATCCTGCAAAACCGAGTAGTATTTTCTGCGGAGATCTTCCACAGGCTCATAGGTGTTCGTATGGCTCTGGAAATACCCAATGTAGGCAGCATCCGGCCATTTTTTGCTGAGAAGCTCTATCTGTCCGTCAATGTCTGAGGCCATCTCTCCTGAACCATCAGGAGAGCAAAAGGCGCATCCGCCGGTTCCCAGGGTGCCGTCTCTGTTAGGACAAGTGAAGCCTCCGTCAATTGAAAGTTTAACGGTCTTCCGGCCAAAAACTTTCCTCAAGTATGAGTTTATCGAATTGAAACGTGTATTGTTTTCCATTTATTCAGCACCTTAATCGAAAATGTTGGTTGATATCTATAAAAGATATTTGAAATTATGTTTTGTATCATAAAAAATGATGCAGAGCAACCAGGAATATGGTATACTCACAGCATAGTTTTTGAACAAAAGGAGCGTTCACAATGTCCCACAGCAGGTCTGTTTCAAAAGAGAAAATAGATGCAATGCAGATTTTCCCCGCTGGTAATATGTCCGGAATGACCGGTCTGGAAGGCGGGAAGTTCGGCAGTTTTGCACTTGGCACTGAGAAACCGTCAGTGCTTCTTCATGCCTGCTGCGGTCCTTGTGCAACAGCCTGTGTGGAGCGGCTGGCACCGGACTATTCAGTAACGGTCTATTATTATAATCCAAACATTACCGACAGTGAAGAATATTATCTCAGGAGGGATAATCTCAGAAAATTCCTGGACGGGTTTAACAGAGACCACGAAGGTGAATTCTTTGTGGATTATCTTGAAGGGCCTTATGATTTCGGAGAATATCTGAAGAGAGCTGAACCTCTGGCAGATGAGCCAGAAGGTGGAAAGAGGTGCACTCTTTGTTTCGAGATGCGGCTGGCAAATTCTGCCAGAACCGCAGAATCTCTCGGATTTGACTATTTCACCACAACTATGACGGTAAGCCCCCATAAGAATTACAAGCTTATTTCTCAGATGGGTAATGCCCTCGGGGAGGGCATGAACACACAATTTTTAGATGTAGATTTTAAGAAAAAAGACGGTTTCAAGAGAAGCGTGGAGCTGTCGAAACAATACGACCTTTACCGTCAGCGTTTTTGCGGCTGTGAATTCGCCAGAAATGCTGGACTGGTAGAAGGGCTGGGTAAATAAAACTTGTTTTTACACGTCAGAGAGACGTATAAGAAAGGGGTATTGAAAATGAGCAAAGTGATAATTCCTGAAGGTTACCAGTCTGCACTGGACGAAAGAGAAACTCAGAGAGCCATCAAGAAGGTAAAGGACTACTTCCAGCAGGAGCTGGCCTATGGTCTTCAGCTCAGGAGAGTTACAGCACCGCTGTTTGTAATACCTGAGACTGGATTAAACGACACCTTGAACGGATACGAGAGAAGAGTTGAATTCACCATAAAGGATATGGATGAAACCAGAGTAGAGGTGGTTCAGTCCCTGGCAAAGTGGAAGCGAATGGCCCTGGGCAAGTATGGCGTGGAGCCTGGAAGAGGACTGTATACAGACATGAACGCCATCAGGAGAGATGAGGAGCTGGACAACCTGCACTCCATATATGTTGACCAGTGGGACTGGGAGAAGGTGATTACAAAGGAACAGCGCACTGAGGAGTATCTTGAGGAAACTGTAAACACCATTTATCACGCAATGAAGAACCTGGGAGACTATGTAAACAGGCTTTACAGAGACATTCAGGTGGAGATACCGAACGAAATCACATTCATTACTACCCAGGAGCTGGAGGACGCATATCCTGACAAGACTCCTAAGGAAAGAGAGGACATTGTTGCCGAGAAATACGGTGCAGTATTCATCAAAAAGATAGGAGGAGTTCTGGCTTCCGGTGAGAAACATGACGGAAGAGCTCCTGACTATGATGACTGGGAGCTGAACGGAGATATTATTCTGTGGAACGATGTTCTGAAGCAGGCATTTGAGATATCTTCCATGGGAATCCGTGTAGATGCAGAGTCCATGAGGCGTCAGCTGGAGATCGATGGAAAGACAGACAGACTGGAAATGCCTTTCCACAAGGGAGTTATTGACGGAACTATTCCTCTTTCCATTGGCGGAGGAATCGGACAGAGCCGTCTCTGCATGTTCTTCCTGAAGAAGGCTCATATTGGAGAGGTACAGGTCTCCGTATGGCCGGATGACATGATTGAAGAATGTGCTGAGAATGACATATTCCTTCTGTAGTTAGATAGTGTATAATAATAGTTGAGTTCAGGCCCGGGGCGCCAAAAGCTCCGGGTTATTATTTTGTATAAGTCAGGTGAAAGGGGGGAGCTGTGCAGTACGTAAGCGTTGTGATAGACAATAAGAGCCAGTACACTGATACCTACTACACATACAGGGCCCCCGACCATGTCTGTGTAGGGGACAAGGTGCTTGTATCCTTCGGAAAGAGGAAGAAGCTGACAGAAGGATACGTTTTTGAAACCGGCGTTAAGACGGAGCTCAAGGATTCTGTAATTAAAGATATCAGCGAAGTTGACAAGAAGCGGTCACTTAATAAAGAGATGATATCCACCGCAGTCTGGATGAGAAACAGATACGGCATCAAGTTCATTGACGGAATAAAGATGTTCGCTGTAGGTGGAAAGAGGGACACCAGGAAGCAGCTTAAAGTAGAGGATCTTCCGGGGGAAGAGGAAAACATCAGGCTCAGCCCGGAACAGCAGAGGGCTGCAGATACTATAAGCCGCAAACTGGAGATGAACCAGAGCGCAGCTTTTTTACTTAAAGGAGTTACAAACAGCGGCAAGACTGAAGTATACATGAGAGCTGCGGAGAAGGCCGTATCCCTTGGAAAGACAGTAATAGTTCTGGCATCGGAGATAGCTCTTGCGGCTCAGGTCCAGAGAAGGTTCGAGAAACGGTTTGGAAAAGACATGGTGGCAGTTCTTCACAGCCGCCTGACCACATCTCAGAAACTTTCGGAATGGCTTAGAATAAGAGAGGGCCAGGCGAAGATTGTTGTAGGGGCAAGAACTGCGGTGTTCGCTCCGGCAGATAATATAGGCCTGATAGTGATAGACGAGGAACATGAGTCAACTTACAAGTCAGACCATAATCCAAAGTACGAGACTGTAGACGTAGCATATAAAAGGTGCATGCTGAACAATGCTGTACTGCTTCTGGGAAGTGCTACACCTAGTATAGTATCCTACTCCAGGGCCATGGAAGGAATCTATCAGCTGATCCGGATGGACAACCGTATCGGCACCAGCGTCATGCCTGATGTTGAGATAGTGGACATGAAGGATGAGATCCGGGCGGGAAACCGGAATCCGGTAAGCCGCCGCCTTTATGACGGTATAAAGGAGACCCTTGACAGGAACGAACAGGTCATTCTTTTCCTTAACAGAAGGGGATTCGCACCTGCAATTATATGCAGAGAGTGCGGGGAAAGGCTTAAATGCCCGGACTGCGGCATTTCCCTTACCTTTCATAAAAGCTTTGGAGGTGCTATGTGCCACTACTGCGGGCGGGTTTTCAAGCTCCCGGAAAAATGCCCGGAATGCGGCACAGGAAGTCTTCAGCTTCTGGGCGCCGGCACAGAGAAAATACAGGAGCAGGTACAAGAGCTTTTTCCAGATAAGGTGGTAGGCCGTTTCGATCTGGATACAGCAACATCCCAGAAGGACATTGACAAGACAATAGGGGACTTTGAGAAAGGAAAAACTCATATACTCATCGGTACCCAGATTCTGGCCAAGGGGCTGGATTTCAGAAACGTGGGCCTGGTGGGCGTAGTGCTGGCAGATACAACTTTGAACATACCTGACTACAGGTCCTCAGAAAGGACATACCAGCTGATAACCCAGGTGGCTGGGAGAGCAGGAAGAGGATCCGGCAGGAGCCAGGTGATTATTCAGACCTATGAGCCGGAAGACCAGTCCATACTTGCTGCGGCAAAAATGGACTATGAAGGCTTCTACGAGACAGAGCTGCTACACAGAAGAATCATGAATTACCCACCCTACTCTGATATAATCGCGATATCATTCACAGGATCAGATGAGAAAGTTACTTCAGAGCAGCTGATGGAGAAAGCAGAAGATTTCCGCAGAAGGCTGATCGGACTTTCCCGGGGAATAGAAGGCGGCCAGATTCTGGCAGTTCGTCCCGACAACCTGAAGCCAGGGGGCAGGGAAAAAGTCACTTTCATGATAAAGGCCCCTAAAGGAACCAGAAGTGGATATGTCCATTTCTATATGGAGGAGAGAGGTAAGTACATTACCAGCAAAGAGAATTTCAACATCGAAATAGACATCAATCCATATTGATGAAATAGTAAATATACAGAAGGAGAATACTCTATGGCAACAAGAACAATAGCAGAAAAGGGAGATCCTATTCTCAGAAAACACTGCAAACCAGTTAAGAACTTTAACGATCGTCTCAAGGTTCTGGCAGAAGATATGATCGAAACCATGGACCAGGCTGATGGTGTAGGGCTTGCGGCTCCTCAGGTCAGCGTCATGAAGAGAATGTACGTGGCAAGACCTTATCTTGAGGATCAGGAAAAAGTATTTGTAATGGTAAACCCAGACATTTACGAGAGGACGGGAGAGCAGATCTCCACTGAGGGTTGTCTCAGTGTGCCGGGCTACACCGGTCATCTGAAGAGGCCGGAGTCCATAAAAATGAGGGCCCAGGATCTTGAAGGACAGTGGCACGAATATGAGTTTCAGGGATTCTCGGCAGTGGTAAACTGTCATGAATACGATCATCTGGACGGAATACTTTATACAGATAATGCAGAAGACCTTATGACCAACGAGGAATATGAGGAGCTTTTGAGAGAACAGGCTGAGAAAGAAAGCAGAGAATAGGCAGGGTGAGATTTTGTTAAGAACAGTTTATATGGGAACACCGGAATTCGCAGTTCCCTGTCTCAGGGCGCTGGCAGAGGGAAAAGACATAGAAGTTGCTCTTGTGGTTACCCAGCCGGACAGGAAGGGAAACAGAGGAAAGATTACTATGTCTCCTGTAAAGAAGACGGCTATGGAGTACGGCATCCCGGTGGCGCAGCCTTTTTCCATAAGGAAGGATCCTGAATTTGTGGAAAGCCTCAGGGAACTTTCACCGGATATAATTGTTGTGGCTGCCTTCGGACAGATCCTTCCGGAGCAGGTGCTTAACATCCCAAGATACGGATGCGTAAACCTTCACGGATCTCTTCTGCCTGAACTGAGAGGCGCGGCGCCTATGCAGTACGCAATAATGGAAGGCCACCAGAAGACAGGAATAACCTTGATGAAGATGGACAAGGGCCTTGATACTGGGGACATGCTTGCTGTAAGAGAACTGGAAATTGGAGACAAGGATATTGACCAGGTGGCAGAATCTCTTTCAGTAATGGGTGCAGAGCTTCTCATGGAAACGCTGCCAGCCATTGTGGACGGCACAGTAAAAGCTGTGCCTCAGGATGACAGCAAATCCACCTATGCCCACATGATTAAAAAAACTGACGGTCTTACGGATTTTTCCGGAAGCGCAGCGGAGGAAGAGAGAAAGCTCAGGGCTTTTAAAGACTGGCCTGTACTTCACAGTTATCTCAATGGACAGACTGTAAAGTTTTACAAGGCTCAGGTAATCGATCTGCCTCCGGAAGGGGATCACGGTACCATTGCGAAGGTAGATAAGGACAGCTTCCAGATTAACTGCGGTTCCGGCAGGCTTAAAATTCTTGAACTTCAGCTTCAGGGAAAGAAGCGCATGAAAACAGAAGATTTTCTCCGGGGAAGAAAGCTGGAAAAGGGTGACCGGTTCACCACCGGCCAGCATGAATAGGAGAGATTATTATAAACTAGGAGGGGAAATATGTATTATTACGGAGGACTGGGATATTATTCTTCTATGATAGTGCTGATTCCTGCAATGATTTTCACTATTATTGTGCAGGCCAACATCAAGTCAGCATTTAACAGATATTCAAATATTACTAACAGCAGGCGGATCACAGGAAGGGAGGCTGCAAGACTGGTCCTTGACTCCAACGGATTGACCAGCGTTCCTGTAAACATCATAGGTGGAGATGCCTTGACCAACTACTACGATCCGTCCAGCAATTCTGTGAATTTATCCAGGGCGGTAGGGGAAACAGATTCCATTGCGTCCATGTGCATCGCCTGCCACGAGGTAGGTCATGCAATTCAGCACGCCAGGGGATACTTCCCAATTAAGATCAGGAATTTCCTGGTGCCAGTAGTAAACCTGACTTCCAGGTTTTCCTGGCCGCTGATTTTCCTTGGACTGCTCCTGTCAACAACAAACGCTTACGGTTCCCTGCTCTTTAACATCGGAACACTGTGTTTCGTGTTCGTAGTTCTTTTCCATCTGGTTACACTGCCTGTGGAGCTGAATGCCAGCAGCAGAGCCCTGAAGCAGATGGAGGCAGCCGGTATTGTAGACAAGGAAGACATGTATGGAAGCAGAAAGGTTCTGAGAGCTGCGGCAATGACCTACGTGGCAGCCTTGGCAACAGCAGTGGCTTCTCTGCTGAGAATCATGCTTCTCAGGAACAGAGACTAGCAATAATTGATATAAGTATCTGCCGGCTCCTGGTTGAGTCGGCATTTTCGTGTGTATTGAGGAAAATGAAATCGTATTTTTCCGGAGGTAACCAGTGTTGAACAAAAATCTCCTGGCATCATTTCAGGCACTTAAAGATGTGTACTCAGAAGATGCATTCTCTAATCTTGCTCTCAACAAGGCCATTTCAGATCACAGGGACTGCGAGCCGGCATTTGTGAGAGCTATGGTAAAAGGAGTTCTCAGAAATTCCATTTTGCTGGATTATTACATTGACGGTCTTGCGTCAAAGGGTATTAAGAAGATAAAAAACAGAACTCTTATTCTCCTGCGGATGGGAATTTTTGCAATTGAAGAAATGGATTCCATGCCTGAATATGCGGCTGTAAATGAAGTGGTGACTCTGGCCAGAAAGGTGTCAGGAGGAACTGCAGGATTCATAAACGCTGTTCTAAGAAACTATCTGAGAAAAAGGAAGAGCCTGTACACAGACACCTGGAAGAATCCGGTAACGGGGAAGAAAAGCCGGGAAGAAAATCTGTCTGTCCGGTATTCTTATGCTCCAGAACTGGTGAACCTGTTTATTGAACAGTACGGGGACCATGAGGCAGAAAAGATAATGGCAGCCATGAATGATGGCCAGCCCCTGGTTATCCGTACAAATCCCCTGAGAATTACCAGAGAAGCCTTGATGGAGAAACTGGAGGAAGAAGGGTGCAGGTGCTCTGAGGCAGATGGCACCAGGCTGGGAATCGTGGTGAATGAAGGATCACCTCTTGGAACCAGTCTTTTTGGAGAGGGCTTGTTTTCTGTACAGGGAAAAAGCTCTATGACCGCAGTTCAGCATCTGGCAGATCTTTCAGGGCAGGCCGCAGCCTTCGGGGAGGAAAATGATTTTTCCAATAAAAATCCCAAAGCCACAGAATTAAAATATCTGGACCTTTGCTCGGCTCCCGGGGGCAAGACCTGTGAGCTGGCAGAGCTTACTGGGGACATCCACGAAATACTGGCCTGTGATATTTACAGTCACAGACTTGAGCTGGTAAACAGCAACGTAAAAAGGCTGGGCATCAAAGGAATCAGAACAGAGATTCATGACGGCACTGACAAAGTGGAGGAATGGGAAAACAGTTTTCAGCTGGTTGTTGCAGATGTTCCCTGCTCAGGCCTTGGAACTATTGGAGCAAAGCCTGAGATAAAATTAAGGTTTGATGAAGAAGAAATCAGAGATCTTCCGGAGATACAGAAAAAAATCCTGGCAAACGCTTTTTCTTATGTTAAGCCCGGCGGGTATCTCATGTATTCCACCTGTACTCTGAACAAAGATGAAAATGACGGTGTGATAAATTGGTTTCTCCAGTGGAGGAAAGAGGCCGGAGACGTTGAAACTATTGAAAAATGCTTGTTATTACCATATAATATTACGACAGGTTTTTACTGGTGCATTATGAGAAAAAAACAAGAAGCACCGGAAAACAAATAAATTTCAAGTTTAAAGGTGATTTAATGAATATTGGATATCTTACAGATCCCGGCAGAAGGCGCACAAAGAACGAAGATGCACTGAGAGTTTTGAAGGAAAAGAAGTTCTTCATGCTGGCTGACGGTGTAGGAGGAAACAAGTCAGGAGAGGTTGCCAGCCAGGCTGCTTTGGACGCCCTTCAGGATTATGTACAGAATAACCCTCTGGACAAGGTCTCCGGCAGAGATGCTATGTTCAGATACTTCGAGGACGCAGTAAATTATGTGAATGAGTACATAAGGGAGATGTCTCAGGAGAAGCCGGAATATAACGGAATGGCTACAACCCTGGTGTTTGCCTATGTTGACGGAAAGATCCTGTACATTGCCAATGTAGGTGACAGCAGGGTCTACTTCATTCACAACAATGTGATACATCAGATCACTGAGGATCACACCTATGTAAATGACCTTCTGAAGATGGGCGCAATAACGAAATCAGAAGCAGCTCATCACGAGAAGAAGAACGTGATTACCAGGGCCATAGGAGCAAATGCTTACAACAGCCCTGACTGTTTTAATATTTTCATAGAACCAGACGATAAGATCCTTATCTGCAGCGATGGTCTGTACGACGAGGTTCCGGAAAAGGACATCATGGAAGTCATTCAGTCCGGCGAGGATATGCAGGACTGCGCCAGGAAGCTGGTGGATATGGCCAACGAAAAAGGCGGAAGTGACAATATTTCCGTAATTTGCATTGATATGATGGAGGACTAAGATGAGCAGCAGACTTTTAGCCGGCAGATATGAGCTTATCCAGAAGATTGGTGATGGCGGCATGGCTGTCGTTTACAAGGCAAAGGATAAATTGCTTAACAGATATATTGCTATCAAGATCCTTCGCCCTGAATTTACAAAAGATGATGTTTTTGTTGAAAACTTCAAGAGAGAATCTCAGGCAGCCGCTAAGCTTTCTCATCCTAATATCGTAGGAGTATACGATGTAGGCAAGGAAGGAAACATCAATTACATAGTCATGGAGCTGGTAGATGGAAGACCCCTCAGCGATATCATCGCTGAGGAAGCTCCTATGGATTACAGAACTGTAATCAACATTGCCAGACAGGTAGCTTCGGCTCTTAGTGTGGCTCACAAGAACAAGATAATACACAGAGACGTAAAACCTCACAACATCCTGATGACTAAGGACGGAGTGGCAAAGCTGGCAGACTTCGGTATCGCCAAGGCTGTAAACGATGCTACTCTTTCAACAGGAAGCAAGGTAATCGGCTCAATCCACTATTTCTCGCCGGAGCAGGCCAGAGGAAACTACGTTGATGAAAGATCAGACATCTATTCCCTGGGAATAGTGATGTACGAGATGATCACCGGAAGAGTTCCATTTGACGGAGATAACCCGGTTACAGTTGCACTGAAGCACATTAACGAAGATGTTATTCCCCCAAGTGAGTTTGTAAGCGGAATTCCTCCGGCACTTGAGCGGTGCATAATGAAGGCCACCAACAAGTTCCAGACCAACAGATATTCCAGTGCCGACGAGCTGATCGAGGAACTTGACAATATCGAGTTCGTTACGAAAATGGTGGGAGAGAGTGCTCTTAACCGTGCGGTGGAGACAAAGGATCCGGAAGAAGAAGAGGCCGACGAGAAAAAGAAGAAGCGCAGAGACAGAGGCAAGAAGAAGAAAAAGCTCACGCCTGATCAGAAAAAAAAGAGACTGATTATAGGCATTGTTGCGGCAATCTGTCTGATTCCTCTTCTGGTGCTGGGAGTAAAACAGTTCGCAGCAGCCAAGACCCAGGTTCCTGATCTTTCCGGAATGTCCTACACTGAAGCTGAAAAGGCAGCCAAGGATGCAGGTTTCACCATTAAGAAGGGCGAAGATGTTTATTCAGACTCTGTTTCAAAGAACAGGGTTGCAGAGCAGAACCCGGAAGCCGGAACAGAGGCTAAGAAAGGCACTAAGATAACCATCAACCTGAGCAAGGGCTCAAAGGATGGAACAGTTCCTAATGTTGTAGGAATGAAGTACGACGAGGTGGAGAAGTATCTGAAGAAGCACGGATACAAGCTGGGTGTAGTAAAAGAACAGACCTCCACCGAAGCAGCAGGAACCATCTTGTCCCAGGACCCTGAAGGCGGAAGCTCAGCCAGCAAGGGCGCAAGGGTAAATATCGTCATATCCGATGGAAAGGGCAAGGAAAAGGCAAACGTTCCATCAGTTACTGGAATGAGCTTGTCCCAGGCAAAATCAGCCATAGCCAGTGCTGGATTCACCGTTGGAAACATCACATACGATGAGTCAAATGTATATGGAAATGGATATGTAATGTGGCAGCAGTATGCAGCCAATACACAGCTTGACAAGGGCACTTCCATTGATATTGAAGTAAGCAAAGGAAAGCCACAGGTAGATACTGATAACTCCGGCGGTGATACTGGAAACAACGGTAACACAGGAAATACCGGAAACACAGGAAATCAGACTGCTAACAACGGCTAAGCATTCTGCCTTCCCGGAAACTTGTTTTCCGGGAAGGCAGTGATTTATTAAAAGAGGCAGAAGAGCCGCCGGGAGGCTAATGAGAGGAAAAGTAGTTAAGGGAATCGGTGGATTCTATTTTGTCAGAGATGATGAATCAGGACAGGTGTTCATGGGTAAGGCCAGGGGCAGATTCAAAAGAGGTAAGAATATCCTGTTTGTGGGAGACCATGTTGAATTTGAACTGGATGAGGCCGGGAACTCTGTCATCACAGATGTGGAGGCCAGAAAGAATTGTCTTTCCAGGCCTCCTGTTTCTAATCTGGATGTTCTTATTGTAACTTTTGCTGCAGCAGAACCTGAGCCAAGTTTTGTTACTATAGACAAGCTTTGCGTGGGAGCAGAAGGGGCAGGCCTGGACGTGGTTATTGCTGTAAATAAGACTGATCAGGTCAGCAGGGAAAGGCTTAAGGAAATTTCAGATATCTATTCCGGTATTTACCCGGTTTGCCCTGTAAACGGCAAGACAGGGGAAGGGACAGATAAACTGTTGCAGGAAATTTCCGGTAAAAGCGCTGCTTTTGCCGGACAGTCAGGAGTTGGAAAGTCCACGCTGATTAACCGCATTGCAGGAAGCGGATCAGCTGAGACAGGAAGCATCAGCCAGAAAACTGGCCGGGGAAAGCATACAACAAGACATGTGGAGATTTTCGGATTTCCTGACGGCACGGATGTTTACGATACTCCGGGTTTCACATCCCTGGACGCTCCCCGGTTAAACAGGAAGAACGTAAGAGATTTTTTCCCGGAAATGAACAGATACAGAGGATTGTGCCGCTATCTTGACTGCGTTCACATAAACGAGCCTGACTGTGCTGTTAAGGAGGCCCTTCAGAATGGGGAAATATCTGAGAGCAGGTATAATTCATATTTACAGATAATGAAAGAGGTATCAGAATGGCGAAAATAGCACCATCGATTCTGTCGGCGGATTTTGCCGCCCTGGGACGGGATGTTAAGGAAATATGCGACCTTGGAGCCGACTATATTCATGTGGATGTAATGGATGGGATGTTCGTGCCGAATATCAGTTTCGGTGCTCCGGTGATGAAGAGCTTGAACCCCATTGCCACCGTTCCCTATGACGTTCACCTTATGATTGCAGATCCGGACAGATATCTGGAAGATTTTGTAACTGAAAACACTGAATTTATCACCGTCCATCAGGAAGCCTGCCTCCACCTTAACAGGACTCTGCAGCATATCCATTCTCTGGGAATGAAGGCAGGAGTTTCTCTTAACCCTGGAACATCTCCTGACATCCTTGAGTATGTTCTGCCCTATCTTGACATGGTTCTTGTGATGTCGGTAAATCCGGGTTTTGGCGGACAGAAATTCATTGAGAACAGCTACAGCAAGATAAGAAGGCTGGATGAGATGAGGAAAAAGGGAGGTTACGACTTCCTCATTGAGGTGGACGGTGGAGTAAACCCTGATAACGGGGGAAAACTGGAAGAAGCCGGTGCAGATATACTTGTGGCCGGATCTGCAGTTTTCAAGGCAGAAGACAGAGGGGAAGCCATCAGACTCATAAAGAATGAAATGTAAGCTTACCTGGGAATCAGCTTGTGAATTTAATCAGCAAATTAATATGTGAATACAGAAAAACCCGTACCGGAAATATCCGATACGGGTTTTTTAGCTGTTCAGTGACTATTATGGATTTGATGGCGTATTGCCGGATGATGAACCTCCAGTAGAACTGCCGCCTGTGTTACCGCCGGTATCTCCGCCAGTGTTTCCACCGGTGTTGCCGCCGGTACTGCCACCAGTGTTACCACCGGTATTTCCGCCGGTATTGCCACCGGTGTTACCACCAGTATTGCCGCCGGTGTTTGGATTGTTCTCTTCGTTTTCCGTATCCTTGGAAGGACTTTCAGGCTTCGGAACTTCTTCTGGTTTCTCTTCTTCCTGAACCTGTTCAGCCTGTTTAAGCTGAGATTTTGAAGGCTCCGTTCCCTTTATGTAGTATTCATTATGGTATTTCACTACATTTGAAGGCATGGACCGGTAGTGTCCAGTCTTTGCTTCAGGAATCTGGTTCATAATCTTTCCCCAGAGGCTGGCAGCCATTCCAGATGCAGATGTGAGCTGGATATTAACATCTGTTCCGATCCAGAGGGAGGCTGCATACTTAGGCGTGAAACCGTCAAACCAGATATCGTAGTTGTTCTCTGTTGTACCGGTTTTTCCTCCGGCCTGGACTCCCGAGATATTTGCGTTCTTACCAATACCTTCTGAAACAACAGACTTCAGCATATCTGTCATAATCCATGAAACGCCCTTGTCCAGAACTGTATGTGGTTTAGATTCAGCCTCCAGAAGCACTCCGCTTCTGTCCTTAACTTTGGTGTAACAGATAGTGGACATTCTCACACCGTTATTAGGGAAGGTTGCGTATGCTTCGGCCATCTCATAAGGAGATACTCCGTTAGAAAGACCTCCCAGAGCCAGGGAAGCAGGACCAGAGTCCTTGTTTCCAGTGGATTCCTTAATATCCAGAGTGGATATTCCGAATTTCTTTATGGTGTTTGCAACGTTCTCATAGCCTTCCTGCTCGTACAGTTTTACTGCAACAGTGTTGATGGACTGCTGGAGAGCATAGCGCATTGTTACATCACCTTTGAATCCGTTATAGGAGTTCTTCGGCCAAACCTTGCCTCCGAATTTCAGAGGCTCGTCCTTAATGATAGAGGATGGGGTGAGGTAGTCACCATATCCTGCAGCACCCTGGGTGTCGTTTCCCGGATCTGTGTAGGTGAACTTCTTGCCCTTATCGTAGGCCTCTTTGCTCATCTGAAGGGCAGTACTGTAAACACCAATAGGCTTGATGGAAGATCCCGGCTGCCTTGTGTTTGTGGCTCTGTTGTACAGATGGGCTCCTGAAACGCCTCTGCCTCCTACCATGGCCTTCATCTCTCCAGTGCCTACCTCGGTGATAACCATTGCTGCCTGAGGCTGTACCACCTTTGACTGAAGGGTGTATGCTTTTTCTGTAAAGGCAGGATGTCCATCTATCTCTGAAATCAGATCCTTATTGCTATTTATGTACTCTCCTGAAATTACCAGATTGCCGCTGCTGTCAAGAGACTTGTACTTAGCCGGAATATTTACGTATCCACCTGGATAAATGTATAGTGTACCGTTTTCACTGACGTACATTGGCTTGAATTCCAGGCTGTAATCTGTGCCTGCAGAGGTATCGGTCTTGTAGATATTGAGACGTTTATTCTTATAAACTACAAGAGATCCGTCGCTCTTCTGCTTGTATTCACCATCTGCAAATACGAAATTGCCGTCTTTCAGCATATTTCCGTAATCGTAGAGTATGATTCCCCCGGCATCATTGATAATGTTGTTGCTGCCGTCTTTCTGCAGGTTGGTTAGTCCAGGGAAATTGGAATTATCATCAAATTCCTTTTCAATAGCGTTCTGAGCAGTGCTGTCCATGGTGGTGTATATCTTGAGACCACCAGCGTATACCATGTCCTGGGCTCTCTTGTAAGACATGTCGTACTTGTCCATCAAATCGCTTATTACTTTATTGATTGTAAAGTCTGTGAAATATGATGAATGATGTTCAGCCTGCTGTATTGTAGGGTTAATAAAGGTGGAAAGATCCTTCTCGTAAGCACTGTCATGTTCTGATTTGGAGATGTAGCCCTGCTGCTCCATCAGATCCAGACAGGTGTCTCTTCTGTTCTTTGAAATATCGTTTACCACGTAGTTCTGCCCGTTCACACTGATAATTGTTCCTGAACCGGAAGCTGAATCCTGTTGTACGAGGAAAGCATAGGTATCTGGAGACTGAGGAAGGGCGGCCAGAGCTGCACTTTCTTCAAGAGTCAGCTGAGAAGCGTTCTTGGAGAAATAAGTTTTCGCAGCATCTTCAATTCCATAGTTTCCGAATCCAAAGTAAATGCTGTTCAGATATGCTGTGATAATCTGCTCTTTCGAAAGATCTTTCTCAATCTGGTGAGCATAATACATTTCGATTATCTTACGCTTCAGGCTTCGCTGGCTCTTTATCTCAGGGAGATATACGTTTCTGGCAAGCTGCTGGGTAATGGTACTGGTTCCGCTGATGGACCCGTGACCGGTAACAGCCTGGAGCACCGCACCGCCCATTCTTGTCCAGTTGAAGCCGTGGTGCGTCCAGAAAGTCTTATCTTCCAGGGCAACAAAGGCGTTAACAGTCTGTTTGTTAAGGTCCTTATATTTAATGATAGTCCGGTCCTGACCGTAGCTTACCTTATCAATCTGTTTGCCGTCCTGGTCATAAATAACAGAAGATTGAGAAATCTGGTCATATATGTGGGTCGGATCAATCTTAGGGGCTGTTGCGATAATGAGAATTGTGGAAACCGCAAAAATAACTATCATTGCCCCCAAGACTGCGAAGGCGTTTCTGATGGTCTTCTTCACGCTGAACAGCCGAGGCTTGTTCTTAACGGATTTTCCTTTGAAATTGACCTTTTCGCCACCATCAGGATCGTAGGCCTTGTTCTCCACTGTAAACAGTTCTTTGAGAGTTCTGCCTGGATGGGTGACCTTATCCTTGAAGTTCTGGAATTTCTGGCTGTTTCCGGACTTATTTTTGCCATTTTCAGGAGAAGAAGAGTTCTTGCTCCGGTTGTGTCTTCCCCTTCTGGAGTGGCGGCTTTCATCTTCTCCGCTGAGCTGTGCATCTATTCTCTTCAAAAAGTCGTCGTCATCGGGACTAACTGAAAGAGGCAGGGCACCTTCCACAACTGGGATGACCTTTTTTTCATCTTTCTTGCTGTGGTCATGCTTGCTGTGGTCGTGTGGCCTGTGTGAAATCGAAGGTGATGCTGTACCAGTACTTGTACCAGCACTTTTACCGGAATTAATACCAGTATTCTTGCCAGCACCAGAACCCTTCTTTTCTTCCTTCATCTTCATCCTTGCCATGGCCCTGGCAAGCTCACGCATTTCCTGCTGCTTCTGAGCTTCAGATTTCGCAGAATTTACCTGGGGCTTTTTTGCCTGGGAATTCCGGGAATTCATGGTGCTTGAATTCCCTTTACTCTTTACACCTGAAGAATGGCCGGCAGTTGGTGTTTGTTCCTTCTGCCCGCCAGTGTGTTTGCTGCCGGATGTGGAAATGCCAGAAGCGGCCTGCTGTTCCTGGAGACGTTTCTTTGCCATAGCTCTGGCTACAGCCTGCATCTCCTTGTGAAGGCGTGCTTCCTCAGCAGCCTTGGATGAAGGACTACTGCCTTTTGAACCGGAAACGCCAGTTGAGCCACCGGCCTTTCTGTTTCTGTTATTCATATTCGGTTTCTGATCTATAGCCATAATTATCCTTTCATAATCGAGTTATTTTAACATTTTTCAAGGCTCAAATGAATGAAAACACAAGGATATAGGGGAATTTTCAGATAATTTTCAGATTTGCCGGTGATATGGTGCTTAGAAAAACTATATATGGGACTTTTTTCGAAAATGTATCGTTATCTGACAACAGGATGCACAATTTATTTTCCATATTGAACCATGAAATACACTGGGATATTGTACGTTCACAGGGGTTGAAGTGGCTTCCGATGATGAGTTGCGGGGGGAGAAATGACATGCTTCGAAGAAAACTCTTTGCCTTTGGAATTTCATTCTCCTTAGGCATATATTCCGGATATCTTTTCAGGGACAAAATGAACCTTCCGGGAGCCATGGCAGTGGCACTTTCTTGTATTCTGGCTCTTCTCCTTCTTGCAAGGTCGGGAGAAATAGAACCGGGGGATGTTGCGAACATTCTACTGTGGGCAGTTGCAGGGGTGCTGGTTATATCCTGGAATGGATACAGACTTGATTCATATGGCAGGGAGCTGGTTCATGGAGAAAATGCAGGCAGGGAAACCAGATTGGCAGGAAGAATAGTGGATGTCCGGAAAGGTGACAGCAGCTGGAGCTTTACCGTCAAGGACAAGAACGGCGGCAGGAGTCAGGTCAGGGTCAGCAATGAGGACATAGAAGAATACACGGAAGGTCAGAACAATCTTCTCAGTCTGACGGGAAGAAAATGCATTGCAGCAGGAAAATTTCAATTGCCTCAGCCAGCAACAAACCCGGGGCTTTTTGACTACAGGCTGTATCTGAGGTCCAGGGGGATTTCCGCTGAGTCAAAGATGAGAAGGCTCCGGTTTCAGGGAACCTCAGGAACCAGAAACGGCAGTCCTGATAGCAGTAAAGGACAGGATGATGGGCCAGGCAGCTACAGCGATACACTTGTAATCCTGGGCGGGCCGGACAGCCGTAAAAAACCGGGGAAGGGCACTCTTTTTTACCTGGAAACCAATGGTATTGCCGGTGCGATTAATATTATCAAGGAATTTCCAGAAAAACTGCTGTGGAAGGAAAGAAGCTTCATGGTGGCCCAGAGAGTAAAGTTCATGGAGGCCTTTGAAAGGGCGCCGGAAAGCAAGGGGGTGTTGAACGGAATACTCTTCGGGGATAAGTCAGACCTGGATAAGAAGGTTTATATGGAATTTACAGAGAATAACACGGCTCATGTACTGACGGTCAGCGGACTGCACATGGGATTTCTTTATGGTGCTCTGATGTTCATAACGGGAAAAAAGAGAAACAGGCAGGTGACATGGATGATATGGATTGTGCTCACAGCCTATGGGGAGATTACCATGTGGAGCACTTCCACAATCAGGGCCTGGCTGATAATATCCCTGTCCATGCTGTCTTTCTTCGTGAAGAAACCCTTTGATCTTCTGTCGGCTTTGAGTTTTTCGGCGGTTGTAATGCTTGCCTGGAGGCCATATCTGCTGTTTAACGGCGGTTTTATTATGTCGTATCTGGCCATGCTTGGCATTTCATTCCTTTCGGTTCCGATGGGTCATTTTTTTGGAAAATATCTGGGCGGGGCAGCGTCAGTTCAGGGGGGAATGTTGCCCTATGTTTCTTATTCATACAACATGGTGGATCCTTTCAGCCTCTTCATTAACATGCCGGTGATTGCCCTGGCTTCTGTGGTGGCGCCGGCAGCAATACTTGTCCTTGTTTTTCTCTGCCTTACGGGATATGTTCCCCCTCTGCTGGTGTTCATAATCGACAGCCTCTGCCAGCTGCTTGTCAAGATTAATCATCTTCTTTCGGCAGGTGGACGCCATTCTTTTGTGGTTCCATCTATGGCGGCAGGGGGCCTGGTATGTATCTATTTTGTATGTTTTTTTCTCACCTCTGAACTGGTTACGGTGATGGTAATACGAAGGCAGTGGAAGAGGATTGGGGTTACGGCAGCCATATTGCTCATTCCTGTTCTGGCTCTGGCGTGGACCATGAGAAATCCAATGGCCGGTGATCAGCTGGTTTTTGCAGACGTGGGACAGGGAGACTGTGTGCACATAAGGACAGAAAGAGGCAATTACCTCATAGATGGAGGAGGGGACAGGTTCAGGAACGTGGGAGAGGAAACTCTGAGACCGTATCTTCTCAAGAACGGCTGTGAAAGAATTGATGTTTCCTTCATAACTCACCTTCACCAGGATCACTGCAAGGGAGTGGAGGAACTGAGAAAAATCTATCCAGTAGGTTCCACGGCTATTTCCTCTGAATACCAGGGGGAAAGTTTTGATACAGTAAAGGATGTAAAAAAACTTTTGTATTTATCAGCAGGTGACCGGGTTTCCATAGGGAAAAACAGCTCCATCCAGGTAATCTGGCCTCTGAAAGGAGAATCAGGCGGCAGACAGGCCGATAGGGGAGGATTGCTGGACGAAAAAAATGAAATGAATATGGTAATGATCGTAAATATAGATGGCAGGAAGATCATGGTAACAGGTGATCTCCTTGAGGAAGACGAGAAGGCTATGATAAAATACTACCGCAATTCTGGCCTGCTGAAGTGCCATGTGCTGAAGGCTGGCCATCATGGAAGCAGAACCAGCACATCACCAGAATTCCTTGATGCTGTGGATCCGGAAATAGTTGTAATACAAGTGGGGAGGAATAATATTTATGGCCATCCTCACCGGCAGGTAGTCAGGAGAATAGAATCAAGGGGGATTAAAATATACAGAACGGACGTTCAGGGGGCTGTGGGTATGAGAATCCGGAAAAACCATATCCAGGTGCATACTATGATAAGACAGTCTCCGGAGGAAGGAAATACAGATGTCATATAAGAACTTTGCTGCAGATCTGAAGAATGGCAGAACGGGTAGGGTGTTTTTTTTCTATGGAAGAGAAAACCTTCTCATCAGGTGGGCAGTAGATACGCTGATAAAGAAATATACAGATCCTGAATACAGGGAATTTAATCTTGTTGAACTTGATGAAAATGCAGATGTGCAGCAGGTGGTATCCAGTGCTCTGACCTACCCTATGTTTCCAGGCAGGAGGGTGGTGGTTGTCCGGAACCTCCGGATACTGCACCAGAACAGCAAGACAAGTGCAACAAAAGACCAGGATAAAGAAGATCTGAAACTCATTGAGAAACTAGCCAAGGATCAGCCGGATTCATCTGTAATGATTTTCTATCTGGACAGCATGTATGGCTCGGGCAAGCTGAACGCTGCCGCTAAGTCCTTTGCCAAGGCTGCTTCTTCCTATGAGATGGGAGCCCTGTCTCCAGCTGAATTCAAGCAGTTTGTTCTTAAGCGGATCCGGGAGGCAGGAAAGAAAATCGGTGGCAGAAATCTGGATTATCTGACAGATCTGACAGGATACTTCAACAAGGAAACTACTGCTACTCTGGATGATATCGAAAGAAATCTGGAAAAACTTTTCCAGGCTGAAGAGAGTGAAGAAATAAGCCGTGAGCTTATCCATGAGATGATGGCAGGAGATGATGAGAAATTCATCTTTGCTATGATCGATGCAATGGGACGGGGAAACAGGAAGAGAGCCTTCCAGCTGGTGATAAATAATCTTTCTTCAGCTAAGAACACTAGTGACAGAGACGGTATTGCCCTAAGCATTACGGGCCTGCTTACCAGTCAGTTTGAGCTTATGTATGATTCCCTGGAGATATATTCTCCGGGCAAGTCCTTTAAGGCCATGGCATCAGAACTGGGAGCCAATGAATACAGACTGAAAAAAGCCCGGGAAGCTGCAGTCAAATTCGGTCAGAAAAAAATAAAAAAATGCCTCATGGATCTATATGATATCGACAGAAAAATGAAGACAGGTGAGATGAATGCCACTATGGGTCTGGAGATTTTCATGGCTTCAATTTAAAGAATTTAATATTTGAACAGTCTATACTTAACTAATCAAAGACCAGATAACCAGAGATAAAAGTGCCCGTGATTTTCCATACTCCATGAAATTCCATGCAGTTACGGAGAAGCCACGGGCTTTTTTTATTATGATTCTGATTCCACCTTGTTCATCAGCTCCTCGGCTGCTTCTGCAGATTTACCTGAAGCGCCGCCGCTGAACAGGGAAGCAAGCATGTTTATTTTTCCCTGACGATCCAGGTCTGTTATTATAGTCTCTGATTTGCCGGTGGAAAGGTCCTTCTCAATGAGGAAGTTCTCATTGCCGTAAGCGGCGATCTGAGGCAGATGGGTTATGCAGAGAATCTGGTGCTTCTTGGAAATCTCCTTCATCTTACGGCCTACGGTGAGAGCAGTGTGACCGCTGATTCCGGTATCAATTTCGTCGAAAATCATGGTATCAATCCGGTCTGAATCTCCGGTGATATGTCTGAAAGCCAGCATGATTCTTGAAATCTCACCGCCGGAAGCTGTTTCTGAGAGGGGACGGAGAGGCTCACCGGGATTTGTGGAAATCATGAATTCCAGGGAATCATATCCTGTGGCGGTGATTTCCGGCAGTCTGGTGAATTTTATGCTGAATTCATCGTTGGCGAAATCCAGATCGTCCAGTTCGCTGATCATGGCCTTCTCCATCTTGCCGGCAATCTGGTGCCTCAGTTTTGATATCTGGTCAGCTTTTTCAGACAGCTCCTCATAGGCTTCATCCATCTTTGCTTTCAGGCGGTCCTTTTCTTCCTGAAAATTTGTAATTAGCTGCAGCTTCTGATCCAGCTCTTCTGCATAGGCCAGAATACCATCTACATCCATCTTGTACTTCCGCTTGGCATCTTCAATCTCACTGAGCCTGCCGGAAATCCGGTCCATGTCTTCTCCGGAAAAATCCATATTATCCGACAGACGGCGTAGTGTATCGGATACATCCTCAAGACTGTAGTAGATATCGTTAAGAGACCGGGAAGCCTCCTCCAGATCCGGACTGTAACGGGAGACAGAGGAAAGAAGGTCTGAACATCTTCCTATTATGGCTGAGGCTGATGGTTCCGATTCGTGAAGAAGCTGGTGGGCACCTTCAACGGCCTCGTAGATACGGGCGCTGTTCTTCATGAGCTGAAGCTGGTTCTCCAGGTCTTCATCCTCTCCCGGCTTAAGGTTCAGCTGTGAAATGTAATCAAATTCAAACTGATAATAGTCTTTCTGGCGGCGACCGGCCTCTTCTTCTTTGATGACCCGGTCGTATTCTCCTTTAGCTTTGCGCCATCTGTCATACAGGGCTGACAGCTGGGAGAGAGGTTCATCAATAATTTGATGACCATACCGGTCTGTCATTCGGGTGTGATTCTCAGGATTCAGAATCGGCTGATTGTCGTACTGCCCGTGAATATGGGCAAAACCCTGGCAGAACTCCCTGAGCTGTGCCAGGGTAACTACGGAGCCGTTTATTCTGGCGTGGCTCTTGCCTGAAGACAAAAGCTCTCTTTGAATAACAACCTCTTCGCCGTTGTATTCTCCTGCAATCTGGATCACGGCTTTAGAGGTTCCCCTTCTGATCATAGAAATATCCGCTCTGTTTCCCAGAGCGGTACTGATGGCCTGAACCAGCACAGACTTACCTGCACCGGTTTCGCCGGTTATTACATTGAATCCTTTGCCCAGGTCAAAAGATATGTGGCGGATGGTAGCAAAGTTATCTATTGTTACGAAATCAATCATAATTATTATGCCGTTTTATTCCGGTCAGTCCTGTTCTTTCCGGGTAATAATCTTGTCAAACTGTTCGATGATGGCTGGGACGTTGCTTACGTTGTCTACAACTACCAGCATGGTATTGTCTCCTGCCACTGAGCCCACAATGTGAGGGAGCTCCAGACAGTCGATGGCCTCAGCCGCTGCATTGCCGCAGCCTGAAAGAGTTTTTACCACAATGAGGTTTTCAGCTGCTGCGTAACTTACTGTGGTGTCACGGAAGATCCTGATGAATCTCTCGGAGATTGGCTGATTGTCATTTCTGTTCTCTGCATACTTATACCTTCCATTTGATGCAAGAGTCTTCACCAGCTGAAGATCCTTGATATCTCTGGAGATAGTTGCCTGCGTAACCGTATAGCCTGCTTCTTTGAGTAGTTCCTGGAGCTGATCCTGTGTTTCTACATCGTGTGAGTTAATGATTTCCAGGATCTTGTTTTGTCTGGAATACCTCATTGTTGACCTCCATCCTGATCTGAAAAAATTGGCTGCAGACAGGTTTCAATATAAAAAATGCAAAACACCGCTGCCGGGAGAAGCCTTTCTGATACAGAAAAAGTATAGCATAAAGAAAAATATTTTTGTATAAACTATGAGATTGTATAATGTTGTTCTTTAAATAATACTGTGTTCAAAAGTTAGCAAACTCTACTGTAATCAATAGATATACCCATCGATATAAAATAGATTAATAGGATGAAAAGGATGTGTATATTCGTGAATATTCAGTTCATGTATACAAGAAGAAAACACCAGCATTTATTAAGGTCAGCGGCTGACTCCTCGGGCACCGCGATTAGACAATAAAAGAGTCTTCAGTTATAATTACAATGATTTTTTGTGTGCTGAACAGGGTACACATATATGAAAGGACGATTGTTTAATGAGAATACTGGGAATAGACCCCGGATATGCAATACTGGGCTGGGGAGTTCTTGACTATACTGGAAACAGATTCAAAACGGTGGCATACGATTCTCTGCTGACAGATGCAGGGGTACCAATGCCAGACAGACTCAGGTCCTTGTATCTTGGACTGGAGGACATTATCCGCCGCTACCAGCCAGATGAGTGCTCCATCGAAGAGCTTTTTTTTAACAGAAACGTCACTACTGCCATCGGCGTTGGAGAGGCCAGAGGCGTTGCAATGCTCGCCTGTGCCAACCACGACATACCTGTTTTCGAATACACTCCTATGGAAATCAAGGTTGCTCTTACAGGCTATGGCAAGGCTGAGAAAAAACAGATGCAGATGATGGTAAAGACGATTCTGAACCTTAACGAAGTTCCAAAGCCGGACGATACTGCAGATGCCGTTGCAGCAGCTATATGTCACGCCCATTCAGGAGGAAACAACCTGAGCAGGCTTATCAGAAACGAGGGGAGGATGTCCAGATGATCAGGCAGATAACTGGAGAATATCTTTACTACGAGAAAGGGGCAGTTGTAATTCAGACATCAGGTGGCATCGGTTTCAGAGTTTTTGTCCCAGAGCTTTCCCCGCTTTTGAATACAAGAGAAGGAGAGACAATCAGTGTGTACACACACATGGCCGTTAAGGAAGACAGCATCTCTCTTTACGGCTTCCCTGACAGAGACAGTCTGCAGCTTTTTCAGCAGCTCATATCTGTAAACGGAGTGGGGCCTAAGGCGGCAATGTCAATCCTTTCCCTTGGAACAGTAAACAGGGTTAAATCTTACATTGCAGCAAAGGACGGGAAATCCCTGGCCAAGGCTCAGGGTGTGGGGAAAAAATCTGCAGAAAGAATAATTCTCGAGCTTTCGGACAAAATCAGTCCCCTTCCTGAAGGAGAGGCGGGGATTCCAGATACTGAGGCATCAGACATGCCTGCTGTAACCAGCCAGCGAAGTGAAGCCATAGTGGCTCTCACAACTCTGGGGTACACAAGGAAAGAAGCGGAAGATGCTATTTCTCACGTTCCTGAGGAAGACTTGAGCGCAGAAGAATATATTAAAAAGGCACTTAAATATCTGCTTTAGTTTTCATGATTACTAAAGCTCATACAACATAAATGCAATTATAAATCCAATTTGAAGGCAGGAATATAATGGCTGACAACGTAACATCCGGAAAGATAAAACCGGGAGAACTGAACGGGGAACTGACCCTGAGGCCTCAATATCTCAGTGAGTACTGTGGCCAGTCCCGTACTAAAGAAAATCTTTCTATATATATAGAAGCGGCAAAGATGAGAGGTGAAG
Organism: Allobaileyella intestinalis; assembly: GCF_009695865.1. Classification (GTDB taxonomy): domain Bacteria; phylum Bacillota; class Clostridia; order Peptostreptococcales; family Anaerovoracaceae; genus Allobaileyella; species Allobaileyella intestinalis. Next base: position 407,429 of record NZ_VUNB01000001.1, read on the forward strand.
CCCTGGATCACGTGCTTTTCTACGGTCCGCCGGGACTGGGAAAAACCACACTGGCCGGCATCATCGCCAACGAACTGGGGGTTGATATCAAGATAACTTCCGGTCCGGCTATTGGAAGAGCCGGAGACCTGGCTGCTATCCTTACAAATCTCAATGAAAACGATGTTCTTTTCATCGACGAGATCCACAGGCTGAACAGGTCCGTTGAAGAAGTCCTCTATTCAGCAATGGAGGACTACGCCCTTGATATTATTATTGGAAAAGGCCCGGCGGCAAGGTCGCTGAGAATCGATTTGGCCCACTTCACCCTTATAGGAGCCACAACGAGAGCGGGCAGCCTTTCCGCACCACTGCGTGACAGATTCGGCATCATCTCAAAATTCGATTTTTACACTAAAGAAGAACTGAGAGATATTCTATACAGATCGGCAAACATGATGGGCATATCCATAGATGACCAGAGCCTGGACGAGCTTGCCAGCAGAAGCAGAGGCACGCCAAGAATCGCCAACAGGCTCCTGAAGAGAGTAAGGGACTTCAGCGAGGTGATCTCCGACGGTAAAGTGAACCTGGCAATAACGAACAAAGCCCTTAACGCCCTGGGAATAGATGAAATGGGCCTGGAGAAACTGGACAGGGATATTCTGACCACCATCATCAAGGGATTCGGCGGCGGCCCTGTGGGAATAGAGACAATTTCCAGCGCCATAGGCGAAGAGCGGGTAACATTGGAAGATGTTAACGAGCCATTTCTCATTCAGCAGGAACTCTTGTACAGAACACCTAAGGGAAGGGTTGCCACGAGAAAGGCTTACGAGCACCTGGGTCTGGAATATCTTTTTGATCAGGACCGTCAGGGCCGGTTCAGCATCCAGGATCTGGAACAGTAGAGCAGAATGAAACGAGAGGAATATAGATAGATGAAACTAGAGGAATTTGATTACGACCTTCCCCAGGAGCTTATTGCCCAGGTGCCATCCCAGCAGAGAGATCACTGCCGGCTCATGGTTTTGAACAGGGAAAAAGGAACAATTGAACACAGGCATTTCTACGATATCAAGGAGTACCTGAAGCCAGGAGACTGCCTGGTTTTAAACGATTCCAGAGTAATTCCCGCAAGGCTGTTCGGCCGCAAAGCGCCTACAGGGGCACACATCGAGTTTTTGCTGATCAAGAGAATTCAGGGAGACCGCTGGGAAGTTATGGTCCGTCCCGGAAGGCGTCTCAAAGAAGGAGATGTGGTGGTTTTCGGCAAGGAAGCACTTCAGTTCGATGAAGATTTCAAGGAAAAAAACAGTAACGAAAAGTCCCGGGATTCCGGCGAACCGGAACATTTTTTCCGCGGCCACATTGAAGGCATATGCAACGAAAACGACGGCACCCGCATTGTCCGCTTCGAATACTCGGGAATTTTCATGGAAAGACTGGAAGAACTGGGCAGCATGCCTCTTCCTCCTTACATAGAAAGACCTGCAGACAGCAGCGATAAAGACAGATATCAGAATGTGTACAGCAGAATTGAGGGATCAGTGGCTTGTCCTACAGCGGGGCTGCATTTTACCAGAGAGCTGCTGGAAGAACTTGAGGACATGGGGGTCACCATCGCCTATGTCACACTTCATGTGGGAATAGGAACCTTCAGACCGGTGAAATGTGACAATATCGAAGATCACAAAATGCACTTTGAGGAGTATTCCATTTCTACGGGAAACGCCCGGATCATCAACCAGGCAATTGATGAAGGAAGGCGTATTGTTTCTGTGGGAACTACTTCCACCAGAACCCTGGAAAGTGCTGCCGAGAAGGATCCTGAAACAGGAAATTATCATGTTAAGGCAGGCCACAATAGCACGGGCATTTTCATATATCCAGGATACGAATTCAAGATTGTGGACGCTCTCATAACCAATTTTCACCTGCCAAAATCCACACTTATCATGCTTATTTCAGCTCTGTACGATAAGGATAAGATCCTTGAGGCTTACAGGGAGGCAGTTAAGGAAAGATACATGTTCTTCAGTTACGGAGATGCAATGCTTATCGAATAATGGAATAAAAGCTTTTTCAGCAAAATCAGAACCCCTGGTGATGTGTTGCCGGAGGGTTCTGTTATAAGGAGAGTAAAATGAGCAAAGCTTTAAGCTACCAGCTGATCAAAACAGACAGCAGGACCAAGGCCAGGAGAGGCCGGATTACCACGCCTCACGGCACTATCGAGACACCGGTTTTCATGCCTGTGGGAACCCAGGCCACGGTAAAAGCCATGAAGCCTGAAGACGTTGCGGCTCAGGGTGCAGAGATAATCCTGAGCAATACATACCACTTGTATCTCAGACCGGGATCGGACATTGTGAGAGAGGCCGGTGGACTTCATAAATTCATGAACTGGAACAAGCCAATTCTTACAGACAGCGGCGGTTTCCAGGTTTTCAGCCTGGGGAAGATGAGAAAAATCACAGAGGAGGGCGTGAAATTCCAGTCTTATATAGACGGATCCCGCCACATGATGAGGCCGGAAGATTCAATCCAGGTTCAGAACGATCTGGGATCAGATATCATCATGGCCTTTGACGAGTGTGTGTCCTATCCATCAGAGAGAAGATATGTGGAGGCTTCATACAAGAGGACTACCAGATGGCTGGAGAGGTGTGTGAAGTACCACAAGAATACTGATAAGCAGGCTCTCTTTGGAATCATGCAGGGCGGGATGTTCAAGGATATGAGGGCGGAGAGCGCTAAGGAGATCACCCAGTTCGATCTGCCAGGCTACGCAATCGGAGGCCTTTCCGTAGGAGAACCTAAGGAAATCATGCTTGATATCCTGGACGACTGTGTGGATTATCTGCCTTCAGACAGACCCCGGTATCTCATGGGGGTTGGAACTCCAGACTATCTCTTTGAAGGGGTAGAAAGAGGAGTGGACATGTTCGACTGCGTCCTTCCAACCAGACTTGCAAGACACGGGGTGGCACTGACCAGCCACGGGAAGGTCAACATCAAAAACGCCAGATACGAGAGGGATTTTTCTCCTCTTGACGAAGAGTGCGACTGCTACTGCTGTCAGAATTATTCAAAGGCATATCTGAGACACTTGTTCAAAAACAACGAAATCTTCTGTGCTATGCTCCTTTCAGAACACAACATCAGATTCCTGGTTCACATGATGGAAAACATCAGAGAAGCTATTGAAGAAGACAGGTTCCTTGAGTACAAGAGGGAATTTTATGACAAATACGGAGAGTTTTAGGAATATGGAAAAAAACATGTCTGCAGCCATGCCGGTATGCCCCATCAGCGAGAATTGCGGAGGCTGTATCTATCAGGGAGTTTCCTATGAGGAGCAGCTGGCAGAGAAGGACAGGGGTGTCAGGACCCTTCTTGAAAAATACGATGTCGATCCTTCGGTGTATCAGGGAATGGTTCCTGCCATGGAAAGATACAGATACAGGAACAAGATGGAATACACTTTCGGGGACCTTGAAAAGGACGGCCCTCTGACTCTTGGCATGCATAAGAAAAAGCATTTCATGTCCATCGTCACCAGCGACTGCTGCCAGCTGGTTCCTGAGGATTTCAACAGGATCCTTAGAGGAACACTGGAGTTCTGCAGGGAAAGAGGGTACAAATTCTACCATAAGATGTCTCATGAAGGACTTCTCAGAAACCTTGTGGTCAGGAGAGGTGTGAAAACGGGAGAACTGCTGGTGGACATAGTGACCAGCAGCCAGGTGGAATTTGACGAGGAAGGTTTCCTGGATATGATCCTGGGCCTTCCTCTTGACGAAAAAATCGTGGGAGTGCTCCATACTACCAACGACAGAGTAGCTGATGCCGTTATCGACGAGGGGACGAAAATCCTTTTTGGAAGAGACTATTACAACGAAGAAATCCTTGGCCTTAAGTTCAAGGTAAGCATCTTCTCATTCTTCCAGACAAACATTCCTGCTATTGAAAGGCTGTACAGCGACGCTCTTGACCTGATGCCTGATATTGACAGCAAAAACGTTTTCGACCTTTACTGCGGCACCGGAACCATCACCCAGCTCATGGCTTCCAGAGCCAGGCACGTTACGGGTATTGAGATAGTTCAGGATTCAGTGGATTCGGCTCTGGCTAATACAGAAATCAACGGCATTGAGAATTGTGACTTCATATGCGGGGACGTGCTGAAGGTCATCGGACAGGTGGAGGAAAAACCGGACATGATCGTGGTGGATCCGCCCCGGGCGGGGATGCACGACAAGGTTGTGGACATCCTGTCGGACTACGGGATCCCGTACATCATGTACATCTCCTGCAACCCGAAGACGCTGTGCATCAACCTGCAGCGGTTCAAAGGGAGAGGATACGAGCCGGTGTATATCAGAGCGTACGATAATTTCCCGGGGACTAAGCACATAGAAAGCATCGCTGTTCTTTCGAAGGTCCGGGAGCCTGAAGTGAAAAAGGTGGATGGCAGGAACGGTGAAAAGTCTGTTTTTAAAAGACAGGATTTTCAGTGCGTGTACTGATGTGATGGATGCTGCGATTTAGAATAAGCCATCTTCCACCTATGTTTATTGTTATCAAATGATTATTATTGAAAAGTTATCTTGAGGTCGCAGCCATTTGAGGTCACAAATTGCGACCTCAAATTTTAGACGATGCTGGTGCCAGGCACTAACATACCATAAGGATGTCGGCTTCAAGACGGTCGATGAGAACGCCGAAGAATATATTATGGTGTGCGAATTATAAGGAGAGATTTGACATATGGCATCAAGCAAGGAATACCTGGATTTTATACTGGAGCAGCTTTCGGGTCTGGATGATGTGACCTATCGGGCGATGATGGGAGAATACATCATTTACTATCGCGGAAAGATTGTCGGTGGCATTTACGATGATTGTCTTTTTGTGAAGCCGACAAAATCTGCTGTGGCGATGATGCCAAATACGGACATGGAACTTCCGTATGATGGTGCAAAGGAAATGCTGCTCGTTGATAACGTGGACAATAAGGAGTTCCTGAGAGAATTGCTGGTAGCGATGTATCCGGAGTTGCCTGCTCCGAAGAAAAAATAACAAGATTGAGAGTTTAGGAGACGACAGCTTGAACGAATCAGAGTTATATAAAGAACTTGGAGTGTTGACAAAAGAAAAGGATAAATGGGAAGAAAGCATTCAGTATGTTTCATCCCTTCTTTCACATGATTCTGTAAAGATAAAAGCAAAGGCGCTCTAGCTACTTGGCGAAATGGGCCTTGTATATCCTCTGTTAGTGCAGGATGCGGTTGTCGAGTGTTATCTGGGCATCAGAAAATATCGCCACGAACACTCCCGACATTTATGAGAATTACATGACGATATTTGAAACGCTTCTGCACGATGCAGATGACAAGGTAAGGATGGAAGTTTCAATAAGGACTTTTGTAAATGGTGCTATGCAGACGGAAAGTTTGCTTACAAAACAAAAGACTCCTTGCTTGATTATTTGGTAGGTCATATGCCAAATCCGGATAATACGCCTGATGATGAAAGGCGTGCTTACTTTGATGGTTATCTTTCACAACTCAAACACTGGAAATAAAACAGAATATGGCTCCACTCTTTCAGCAAATACGTCGGTGGCGCTCTCGGCATTCCCATCGCTTCTTCCAATTTGTATTGCAATCCGCAAGACTGTGTAATACAATAATTCCAAAAGGAGGTGTTACCATGAAAGATGCAACCGTAAGCGCACGTGTCGAATGTGATGTCAAGAACGAGGCAGAAGATATTCTCCAGAAACTCGGTATCCCCGTATCTGTCGTAATCAACTCTCTTTATCGGCAGATTATTTACAGACATGGCGTTCCCTTCTCTCTTACGATTCCTAAGGAACCGAAAACGCTAGATACCATGTCTGAGGCCGAGCTGAACGCAAAACTTATGCACAGTTATGAACAGTCACTCCGCGGCGAAGGCCGCCCGTTCACTGAGGTTTTTGATGAACTCGAAAGGAGCCTCAGATAAATGGATTCTTACGAAATCATCATGACTCCGGATGCCACGACAGACCTTGTGGAACTGCGTGACTATATTGCCGATATCCTTCTCGTCCCGGATACGGCGCTTTCCTATGTCCGTGCGATCCGTAAGGAAATCAGCAAACTGTCGGAAATGCCCGGTCGGATAAAGCCTGTCAATGACGAACCATGGCATTCACGAGGAATCCGGAAAATCATGGCAAAGAATTTCTATATCTATTACCGGATCGATGAGGATGCCAAACAGGTCTACATCATGAACGTCATCTACAACAGGCGCGACCAGCTTCGACAGCTCGCGAATATGAAACTCGACTTATAAAACACTTCTCGTTACTTTAGCGGGGAGTGTTCTTTTCAAAGCAAAAGTCCAACAGGATGTAAGCAGTAAACTAAGCAGTAAACGAACAGTGTCTATTATCCTCCATGCGTTTATTCTTACAATCATGTAAGAATAAACGCATGGAGGAATTTGTATGGATGATCGCGTGTACATGGAATCAAACCAAGCACATTTAGGGGTAGAAATGCCGTAGTCGAATGGATGCTGGATCAAAGAGGAGATATTACTTGTGACGAATCACACAGAATGAATTTCGTGGAGGCCGTTACAAATAATTTGCCAATACAAAATACAGAGGAATGTCTGGTCATAGATGCACCCGGGGTCCATGTAGAAGTCAATGCATTTGTGCCGGAGTGGCAGCTCAAGATGGTTCTGGAGGGGCTCAAGCATGCTTAACGACATCAGTCCGGGGCGGTTCAGAAAAATCTACATCGCCTGCGGCTATACCGACCTGCGCTATGGAGTGGACGGTCTAGCAAGAGTCATCCAGGAAGAGTTCGAACTGGATTCATTCCAGACAGATATACTTTTCCTGTTCTGTGGCAGGAGGTCAGACCGCATTGGAATCCGCGCAGCAAAAAGGTCTACGTCTGGAAATGCAGAAAGCACTCCAAGGAAGGTCCGCGGGGCTGCATGGGCCGCAATCTTCACGAAGAGGATGTTCACTCGGCGGTGGTTAAGGCCATCCAGCAGACGCTCTTCACCCGGACAGAATGCGCTTTACCATGAAGGCGGGGATGGTAACAGAAGTGGCGATGGGATTATCTCTCTATCCCAGCATTAATAAATCTGCCAAGGATCTGCTGGTACCGGTACCATCGTTCATTTTTCTCCCAGCTAAGGCTCCTGTTTACAGCGAAAGATCCGTTAAGGATGAACTTAAAAAGCATCTCGGCTTCATCTGCGGCGAGGCCTGTATGCGCCATAAGATCCGGGACAACTTTATCATGCTCATGAGCGGCAATCCTCTGGATGATATGGTCGCTGACAGATACGTCCATAAACAAGTGATGATATTTATCAGAATCAGCAATCCGCTGGCAGGCGGGCAGGACGGTTTCATTCTTACTGAGCACATATGACCTGCCGCTGCCGATAATATCGAGTACATCAACAACCGTTCCGGAGCCGCTCTCTGAAAAGAGGAGGGCGTCATCGATGACACTGTCCAGTACTTCATCCAGGCTGTCAAAATGCAGGTAAAAGGTAGAACGGGCAATCTCAGCCTGCCTGCAGACCATGGTGACATTGATCTTGTCATAGGCGGTCTCTTTATTCAGTTCCAGAAGCGCGTCTTTGATGACCATCTGTGTGTATAACGTTCTTCGGTCAGTCTTTTTCTGATTTGGTGACTTCATTTTATTCACCGTCTTTCTCTGATATCTGCAATCGAATATTCCCGATCATGAGAAACTCCTGTACAGTTTTGCGATTCTGTACGGGAGTTATTCTTTTGAGAGAATGTGTTCTTCTCATTTTTCCAAATTTAAATATATTAGTTTATAGACAGGGTGTCAATAAACTGTTGCAAACCTTGTATCGCAGAATCAAAAATGAGAGAGGAATGAAAATCATGACCTTTTATGAGCAGATTGTAAATGAAGTACAGAAGAGCAATTATTCCAGATATTACAACGTATATGCATCCGGCAGGACTGTGGTTCCGCTGACAAAGAAAGAGCCGCTCCCTTATGAAGAGCAGATTCAGGATTTTGTTCAGAAAGTGAAGGACGCGGACTGCGTGATCGTTGGAGGAGCATCCGGCCTTTCCGCAGCAGGCGGCGGGGATTTCTATTATGAAGACAACGCCTCCTACCGGAAATATTTCGGAAAGTATGCAGAGAAATACGGATTCAAAGGTGCTTTTGCCGGTACGTTTGCCCACTGGGATTCCCGTGAGGAGTTCTGGGGATATATGGCAACATTCCTGCATACCACCCAGCATGCGGAAGTTCGGAAGCCGTACCTGGATTTGGATGCGGTCCTCGCGGATAAAGAATTCTTTGTACTGACCACAAATCAGGACACGCAGTTCGTAAAGCTGTATCCGGAGTCGAAAGTCGCCCAGATTCAGGGCGACCATCGCTTCTTCCAGTGCTCCAGGTGCTGCACAGATGAGGTATGGGATGCCGTGAAACCGGTACAGGAGATGATCGATGCCATGGGTGAGGGCACAGCAGTGCCGAAGGAACTGATCCCGCGCTGCCCGCACTGCGGCGCTGAGGCGTTTCCGTGGGTCCGGGGTTATGGAAATTTCCTGACCGGTAAGAAATACGAAGAGGAATATCAGAAGATATCAGATTACATTCTCGCGCATAAGGACGAGAAGATTCTTTTCCTGGAACTCGGCGTCGGAAGACTCACACCGATGTTCATCCAGGAGCCGTTCTGGGCACTGGTGAACAGTTTGCCGCAGACGACGTATATTTCTGTGAACAAGGATTATGCGTTCCTGCCGGAGACAATTGAAGACAGGGGACTGGCTATCCAGGCCGATATTGGGAAAGTGCTGGAGGATGTAAGAAGTCAACTACCCCGACCTAAGCTATCGCTTTGAGGTCGGAGCTTGTAACTGCCCTGTGGTATAGCGGATAAATCCTCCCACATTTAGTCGTTTAACATTACTGCTAAAAGTGGCGTTACATCGTAGGCACGTTGACACGTACCTGTACTACAGAGATTTACTCCG
>NZ_VUNB01000010.1 GCF_009695865.1 Allobaileyella intestinalis
AAGCAAATCTGGACTGCATAGAAGAGAGAATGTTGGCATGAGTAGCGTAAGGCAGGTGAGAATCCTGTCCGCCGAAAATCTAAGGTTTCCTGAGGAAGGTTCGTCCTCTCAGGGTTAGTCGGGACCTAAGCCCAGGGCGAAGGCCGTAGGCGATGGATAACAGGCAGAAATTCCTGTACCACCAAGAATCGTTTGAGTGAAGTGGGGACGCAGAAGGATAAGTTGAGCATGCAGTTGGTATAGCATGTCCAAGCGTCAAGGCTGACGGAGCAGGTCAAATCCGTTCTGTCGTAAGGCTGAGGCGTGAAGGGGTGGCCGTAAGGCCGGAAGCAACTGATTTCACGCTGCCGAGAAAAGCCGCTGGCGAGATTCAAGGTGCCCGTACCGCAAACCGACACAGGTAGATGAGGAGAGAATCCTAAGGTGAGCGAGCGAACTATTGTTAAGGAACTCGGCAAAATGACCCCGTAACTTCGGGAGAAGGGGTGCTCACGAAGAGTGAGCCGCAGTGAAGAGGTCCAGGCAACTGTTTACCAAAAACACAGGTCTCTGCTAAAGCGAAAGCTGAAGTATAGGGGCTGACGCCTGCCCGGTGCTGGAAGGTCAAGGGGAAGTGTCAGGGCAACCGAAGCACGGAACTTAAGCCCCAGTAAACGGCGGCCGTAACTATAACGGTCCTAAGGTAGCGAAATTCCTTGTCGGGTAAGTTCCGACCCGCACGAAAGGCGTAATGATCTGGACACTGTCTCAACAATAGGCTCGGTGAAATTGTAGTACCGGTAAAGATGCCGGTTACCCGCAGCAGGACGGAAAGACCCCGTGGAGCTTTACTGTAGCTTGATATTGAGTTTCGGCGTTAGATGTACAGGATAGGTGGGAGACGAAGAGATCAGCACGCCAGTGTTGGAGGAGTCACCGTTGGGATACCACCCTTGTAACGTTGGAATTCTAACCGAGTACCGTGACCCGGTACCGGGACAGTGTCAGGTGGGCAGTTTGACTGGGGCGGTCGCCTCCTAAAGAGTAACGGAGGCGCCCAAAGGTTCCCTCAGCGCGGACGGAAATCGCGCGAAGAGTGCAAAGGCAGAAGGGAGCTTGACTGCGAGACAAACAGGTCGAGCAGGGACGAAAGTCGGGCTTAGTGATCCGGTGGTTCCGAGTGGAAGGGCCATCGCTCAACGGATAAAAGCTACCCCGGGGATAACAGGCTTATACCCCCCAAGAGTTCACATCGACGGGGGTGTTTGGCACCTCGATGTCGGCTCGTCTCATCCTGGGGCTGAAGTAGGTCCCAAGGGTTGGGCTGTTCGCCCATTAAAGAGGTACGCGAGCTGGGTTCAGAACGTCGCGAGACAGTTCGGTCCCTATCCGCTGTGGGCGTTGGAAATTTGAGAGGAGCTATCCTTAGTACGAGAGGACCGGGATGGACATACCTCTGGTGCACCGGTTGTTCTGCCAAGGGCATAGCCGGGTAGCTAAGTATGGAAGGGATAAGCGCTGAAAGCATCTAAGTGCGAAGCCCCCCTCAAGATAAGATTTCCTCCGAAAGGTAAGACCCGTGGGAGACTACCACGTTGATAGGTCAGAAGTGTAAGTGAAGCGATTCATTCAGCTGACTGATACTAATAGGTCGAGAACTTGACCAGATGGTTTTCAAGA
>NZ_VUNB01000011.1 GCF_009695865.1 Allobaileyella intestinalis
GGTTAAGCCACAGCCCTCTCAAGGCTGTATCACGGGTTCGAATCCCGTACGCGCTACCATTTATCAATTACTCCTTTACATAAAGGAGTTTTTATTATTCTTATATTAGAGATATACTTTTTATATACACTTATTTCAAAATTCTTGTTTTTCAATTTCATACAAAAAGTGTAATTTATATGAAGAACAGAAAGGATATGCATTGATATAATGTTAGAACGCTTAGGAAGACTTTTAGTACTTAGTGCATTCATGAAATTACTTTACGCTATGTACTTAAGATACAGAGATTGGTAAATGTAGTACATATACATAGAAAGGACTAATCTTTATAATGTTAGAAAAATTAGGGATATTTTTTATGGCTTAACAGATACATTGGTGACTTGTTAATATATTCGACATTAATAATGTCTATTTAAGAATTATTGTATAGGTGTAAACGAAAGAGAGACTACACTTATGACAAGAACTTCAAAATATTTAAACCAAGATACTATTGCTGCTTTACAATCTTTTCAAATCGAAAAGATTGATCGTGAAATCACTGATTATTTAGATACAAACAATAAAATGAATACGTATCATTTTGAATACTGTCCTAAATGCGGATGTTATCATCCTCATTTAATTAAGAGTGGTTTTGCCAACTCTGGTAAACAAATGCTTCGTTGTAAAGAATGCGGAAAACGTTTTGTTATTGACCGCGGTCAGCTTACTTTTTATTCTCATCAAGACCAATCCAAATGGAATGAACTTATCCTCGATACATTGAATGGTGTATCTCTTAAAGAAACAGCTGCTAAAATCAACGTGAATGAACGTAATGTTTTTAATATGCGCCATAAACTATTGGTTAGTCTAGGAACTGAGGAACGTCCCATACAAAGTAGGTAATGAAGTTGAGATGGATGAAAAGTATACTCCTTACAATCATAAAGGAACTAAAATTGATGGAGTAGAACCTAAACATCGTGGAACACCTGCTATAAAAAGAGGGTTGTCTAATCAGCAGATATGTATCATCACTGCAATACAGAGATTTGGTCATACAATTGCCAGAACATTAAATTATGGCAAGCCATCATCTCTAGATCTATTAAGATTTGGTGAATGTCTTGAATCAAAATCTTTTGTAATGCTAGATGGTTCTAACAGTTACAACGAACTTTTAGAAAGTAAGAACTGTACTAAGAAAGTGTTAATCAGTCATGAGTCATATGATAAATTCAATCATTTAAATACAGTGAACAGTTTCCACAAATTGATTGAAGAAAGGCTGCAAAAATATAAAGGGGTAGCATCAAAATATATAAATCGATACAATGCTCTTTTTATCATGCAAAGAGAAACGCAAGGAATGGATAACACAGAAAAGCTACAGTACGTACTACTTAGATTGAAAAACATCTATAAAATCACTCGCTTAAAGGATTTGAAAAACGAGTGGTTATTCGTGTAAGTGATAAAAAGAAGAATTA
>NZ_VUNB01000012.1 GCF_009695865.1 Allobaileyella intestinalis
CGAGTGAAGCAAGTATTTCCGGTAAGAGTATCTATGCGTATGCCAAAGATTCCAAAGTAGCTTTAGCTTATGAAAAGCTTACAAAAGAATTGATCAACAATCAAAAAGTAAAGCACAAAGAAGAATTAAATAGATAGGAGAAAAACAAAATGACAAACAAGGAGGTTTTAGTGAATGGAAAACTCTCAAGAGATATTGAAGTATCTAAGAATGATAAGGGAAATTCTTTTGTGAAGTTTTGTTTAATCTGTACAAGAGATGGGATTAATTCGTATTCGGATTATATTAACTGCATCGCATTTGGAGAAATTGCGAATGCCATCTGTAGAAAAGGTGAAAAGGATACAGCTTATCATATTGAGGGAAATATCCGAACAAACTCATATGAGAAAAATGGTAAAAAGAATTATTCTACGAATGTGGTTGTAGAATCTTTTAGATTGCTAGATGCCTAGAATCAAACGATGTCCATTTTGTCATTCAACTGCTCATTTAGTAATTGATTGGAACAGTAAAAAAATCAATGGCTATTATGGCCAGTATGTTATTTGTACGTTATGCTTTAAAAGAACGAAAACTGAGCCAACATCAGATCAAGCGATTGAAGAATGGAATCATCATGTATTAAAAAAGAATATACAACTCACTCTATTTTAAAAGGAGGTGGCATGCTTGCCAAAATTAGACTTAGGATTGCCTAGCTATGACTCCTTATTTTCTCCAGAAGAAGCAAGACAGGAGGCCACTCCCTCCAAGGTCCTTTCCCTCCCACTTCCTCCCATTAACTCTTTTTCAGGACATCCCTTCCATGTACCTCTGGATGAAGATATGGCGAAGCTTATTGATTCTATAAAAGAAAACGATATGTTGATGCCTGCACTTGTACGACCAAAACCAGATGGAACTTATGAAATGATTTCTGGTCACAGGCGGAAATTCGCTATGTCACAGCTAGGAAGAACCGAAATGAATGTTATCATACGAGAATTGGACGATGATCAGGCAACGATTCTGATGGTAGATTCAAATATTCAGCGTGAAAACATTTATCCTAGTGAAAGAGGTTATGCCTATAAGATGCGCTTAGAAGCTATGAAACATCAAGGTAAAAAAGTAGATATTAATGTTGATGATGTTCATGTTGAATATTCAAAATCTACTTCTACTCAAGTTGAGCAGAAGTCTAAGAATAAATATTCGGTTGAACTGTTAGGAGAACAACTAGGCCTTGATAGGAATCAGATTAGGCGAATTATTCGGTTAACCTATCTTATTGAACCATTGCAGGAAATGGTGGATGGACGAAATGAAAATGAGATTAAAATTGCATTCAACCCAGCTGTTGAATCGCCATATTTCACAGCGGCAGAACAATTTGTTTTGGCAATTGAAATCAT
>NZ_VUNB01000013.1 GCF_009695865.1 Allobaileyella intestinalis
ATTTTCACCAACGCCGCAAGGCAGGAAGCCCCGACTTCTGTAAGTCGTGGGAGGAATGCCCGTTTTAGCGGCGTATTTTCTTTATGTAACATTGTTCTTCGCCAAAATATATAATATAATAATTTTGGTGAAGAAAGTAGGTATTGTATATGGAGCAGACAATTACAGCAAAACTTCAGATTTTAGTAAATCCTTTTGATAAGCAGATACTCTGCGATACCATGAAGGCCTATTCTGATGCTTGCAATTATGTTTCTGAATACATATACAAAGCACATAACCTTAGTCGTTATAGTGTTCAGAAAGATACTTACTATCAGGTCCGTGAAATTTATGGTCTCCGTTCTCAGATGGCAGTTTCTTGTGTACGAACAGTTATTGCTAAATACAAGACCATTCTTGAAAATCAGAAAGAGTGGATAAAACCTGTATTTAGACTTCCTCAATTAGACCTTGTATGGAACAGGGATTATTCGCTTAATACAAAAAACAATATATTTTCTGTTAATACATTGAATGGTCGTATCAAGGTTGCTTTCTATAAAAATGGCTTTGAACAGTATTTTTCTGATAACTGTAGGTTTGGCACTGCAAAGCTTGTTCATAAACACGGAAAGTTTTATTTGCATATACCTGTAACATATGAAATTACCGAGTTAAATCAATCAGAGGTTTCTAATGTTGTTGGTATAGACCGTGGAATCAGATTCCTTGCTACAACATATGATAGTAATGGAAAATCTGTATTTTATGATGGTAATGTCGTTAAACAAAAACGTGCTCATTATAAGTCTTTGCGTAAGCAGTTACAGCAGGTCGGTACTCCGTCGTCCCGCAGACGAATTAAAGCTATCGGTCAGCGAGAAAACCGTTGGATGCAGGATGTAAACCATTGTGTATCAAAGGCACTCGTTGAAAATAATCCCGTTGGTACTTTGGTTGTCATTGAAGATTTAAGTGGTATCCGTTCTGCTACTGAAAGAGTTAAGGTTAAAGACCGTTATGTTTCCGTATCATGGTCTTACTATGACTTAGAACAGAAACTGTCATATAAAGCCTTAAAACATCATCAGCTTGTAAAGAAGGTAGATCCTGCTTATACAAGCCAAACCTGCCCTAAATGCGGTCATACCGAACGAAATAACCGTAATAAAAAGTTGCATCTTTTCTGTTGTAAAAACTGCGGTTATAAATCAAATGATGACCGTATTGGGGCCATGAATCTGCATCGTATGGGAATAGAACTATTAGTACCTGATGCAGTTGCTACGGAGTAAATCTCTGTAGTACAGGTACGTGTCAACGTGCCTACGATGTAACGCCACTTTTAGCAGTAATGTTAAACGACTAAATGTGGGAGGATTTATCCGCTATACCACAGGGCAGTTACAAGCTC
>NZ_VUNB01000014.1 GCF_009695865.1 Allobaileyella intestinalis
GAAGCATTTTGTTTCAAGATGACTTCGGCCCATAAACGATACACATCCAATTCTCCGGCATAATTCATTAAATCCGGACAGAATCCTCCTGGGGGTCTGAAATTCACTTCTAAACCAAAGATACGTCCCTTTTCTCCTAAACCTTGCACATCATGATTCAATCGAAAGAATTCGCAATGGAAGAAGCGATTCTTGATTTTAAACGCATGGATTGTTCTTTGTACAATGTCACGACATTCATCACTGATCTCAAAAGTTGTATAACAACCAATACTTTGTTGGTAAAGTACAGAATCCATACAATTGCCGACATATTCTAAACTGTTTAAATAGCGAATATCCCCGTTTTCATCACAAATACCATCTAAGGTAAAGACATCTCCATCGATATATTGTTCTAGAATCATCACATGATCCTTTGTCTGCATATATACCGATTCTAATTGTTCAGCATTCATGATCTTGTAAGTCATGCTTGCACCTACACCTTGATCGGGTTTCATGACTAAAGGATAGCCTACTTGTTCGGCAAAATCTAAGCCATCTTTAAGTGTATGTAGTACTCTATAATCTGCCACAGGAACGTTAGCTTCTTTATAATATTTTTTCATTTGTGACTTGGATTGAAGTTCTTCAATTCTTTTTAGAGAAAAACCTGTTTTCACATTGAAATCATCACGAAGATGTGCAGCTAAATCAAACCAAGCCTCATTGTTGGATTCAATCCAGTCATTCTTTCCATATTGAAATGTATAATAACCACAAGCTTTGACCATTTCATCATAATCATGGAAACTTTTTACAACATAGATCTCGTCACAATATTCTTTTAATTCTTGTTTCAATTGATTGTAGGGTGTATCGACAATGGCTAAAACTTTAGCCCCATTTTCTTTTAACCCCCTGCAAAACATCCAGTAGCTTTCTGGATAGTTTGGTGAAATCACCACAAAATTCATAATCTTAATTCCTTTCTATCATCATTTGACTGATCGCAATCACAGTCTTACCATCATCAATCTTTCCGTTTCTTGTATACTCAAAGGCAGTTTCTAAATCCAGCCACAAAGTATCAATTTCTTCATCTTCATCTAAGCTAAGTTTTATATCCGCTTTTCTTGGGTTGATCGCTTTATAAATCCAGATTCTTTCATCGCAAAAGCCTGGGGTGGATACAAAACTTAATAAAAGTTCAAGTTTATCACAAGCCATACCCGTTTCTTCATTTAATTCACGAAGACCACATTCCATTGGATCTTCACCATATTCGAGTTTACCCGCCGGAATTTCTAATGTTTCTTTACCAATAGCTGGACGCTCTTGTCTTACAAGTAAGATCTTAC
>NZ_VUNB01000015.1 GCF_009695865.1 Allobaileyella intestinalis
AAACGAAAGAGTCAAAGAACAGGAGAAGAAATGAAGGAAAAAAACGAACGGAGATAAAAGCATGGGCGATAAAGATCCGGACAACAAAAATACGCCAGGAAAAGTAAAGGACAAAGAAAAAAAAGAAAAACGTAAGACGGAAAAGAAGAAAGTGAAGAAAGAAAAGGAAGAGGAAGAAAAGAACCAGAGAAAGGAAGAAAAAAAAGAAAAAAGGAAAGAAAAAAAAAAGAAGATAAAGAGGTGAAAGAGAATAGAGAAAATAAGAAGGAGGGTGGGCGATAAAAAGAGGAAGGAACAGGAGAAAGGGAGAGAAAAAGGGAAAAAAAGAAGAGATGAGAAGAAAGGAGAGGGGAAGGAAGGAGGGGAAAGGGAGAGAAGGGAGAGGAACCGGCGAAGGGGGGGGAGGGGAAGCAGGGGAGAAACGACAGAGAAAGGGGAAAAAGGAAGGGGGGAGAAAGGGGAGGGCCGGGGTCCCCTGGGGGCGGGAAGAAGCAGGAAAAAAGAAAAAGAAAGGAAGGAAGGAAGGAGAAAAGAGGGAGAGAAGGGAGGAGAAGGGGAAAGGGAAGGGGGAGGGAGGGGATGGAAGAAAAAAAAGAGAGAGAAAAGGGGGAGGGAGAGAGGGGAAGGAAGGGGGGAAGGGGAGTGGAGAAAAGGAGGGAGGAAGGAAAGAAAAGAAAAGGGGGGGAGGGGAAAGGGGAAAGGGAAAGGGAAGGGGGGGGGAAAGAGAGAGGAGGGGAGGGGAGGGAGGAGGGAGGGAGGGGGAAGAAGAAAGGAAGAAGAGGAGGGAAGGGGAGAGGGAAGGAGGGAAGAAAAGGGAGGAAAGGGAAGGGAGAGAAGGAAGAGGAGGGAAGAGGGGAAAGAGGAGAGGAAAGGGGAGGAGGAGGAGGAGAGAAGGAGGGAAAGGGGGGGAAAAGAGAGAAGGGAGGAAAAAGGAGGAGAGGGGGAGGAAAAGAACTGAGGCTAAGAAAAGAAAGGGAAGAAAGGGAAAAGGGAGGAGGGAGGGGAAGGGAAGGGAGAAAGAAGAGGGGGGAAGAGGAGGAAAGGAGGAAAAGGAGGAAAGGGGAAGGAGAGAGGAAGGGTTCAAAAAAGGAAAGATCTATCTTGATTGTTTTAAAGAAGAAGGAAAAGAAGAAAAAAAGGAAGGAAGGAAAAGGGGGGGGAGGAGGGGAAAAGAAGAGGAGGGAGAGAAGGGTTGATGAGGGGGAGAAAAAGGGAAGGATTTGTACTTGCATAGATGAAAAAGACAGTCGAATACACCATTTACAACTAACAGATGAATGTAAACCTATTTTAAAGAG
>NZ_VUNB01000016.1 GCF_009695865.1 Allobaileyella intestinalis
TGAAAAAAAAAAAAGTACTATAGATCCAGAAAGTGGCTGCTTCCATAAAGGCGAAAAGGAGAAATGTTTTGCGTACTCGCATCAAACTTTCTGCGATAAGAATTCGTTCGTACTGGCAGTTACAACAGTTCCTGGAAATGTACATGATAGTGTTAGTTTTTTTGATGCCTATGAAGAATTGATCAATGGAAAATACGGATACCTGATTAAGAATGTTTCGTTAGATGCCGGATACATGACACCCGCAATATGCAGAGCTATTGTACAGAATGATCAGATTCCTTATATGCCATATAAAAGACCAATGACCAAAAAAGGCTTCTTTAAAAAATACGAATATGTCTATGATGAAGAATACGACTGTTATCTATGTCCAAATGATAAGATCCTAATGTATACAACTACTACAAGAAATGGATACAGACAATATAAATCTGATCCAAAAGACTGCAAGGATTGTCCTCTTAGAAACAAATGTACAAAGAGTAAGAACATGACAAAAGTTATCGAACGACACCTATGGGAAGAGTTTAGAGAATATGCCGATGAGATCCGTCATACTATGGAGTGGAAAGAAATTTATCCACAGAGAAAAGAAACCATTGAACGAGTATTTGCGGACTGTAAAGAAAACAATGGACTACGTTTCACAAGGTTAAAAGGCTTGAAGAAAAACCAACAGAATGCTTGGTTGATTTTTGCGTGCCATAATCTGAAGAAAATGTCCCTTTGGAGAGGAAAATATAGAAGAAAACCATCAAAAAATTCAATATATCCTTCAAAATATATAAAAAAAAGACAATTTCATTTCGAAAATTGCCTATATACAATAAAAAGCCTATGTCCTTACGAAAAGGTATAGGCTTTTGTCAACAATCTGAAAGGCCTAATTCATGTGAATTAGACCTTTTTTCTATTTATCACGAACGAAACACTCTAATACTTTATAGCCTTTACGCTCTAAATCTGCTTGTAAATCATCTGGTTCAATAGTATCACAACGATTAACCAGATTGGCAATTCCATCCTCAAAAGAATACACGCCAATATGATTGATATTCACTTTATTTTCACCAAAAATTTCCGCCAACTTACCAAC
>NZ_VUNB01000017.1 GCF_009695865.1 Allobaileyella intestinalis
TCTGCAATGGTCTTGGTCCATTGATTCCTAATTCACATACTACTTCTACCATTGCATCATCTTGCATGTTCGCAATGGCTCCATTGTTTTCTACAATCAAAATGAATCTTCCTAATGTATTGAATGCGATGGCTTCTGCTACTTTGATCATCATTTCTGCATGTGCATCACTGATTGCGTGGAATTTGTCTCCTAGTTTTCCTGCTTTAATGACTTCTTCACATTCTTTGAACACTCGCTTTTCACGTCCATCGATGACTTCGTCTGCACGTGTATAATTTGGATTTAAATGACTTGCCTTATATTCTGGATATAAATAGTATCCATCATATGTATTTGGCAAATAGTCTGGGAAATCTTCCATCATCGTTTGTACAAATCCATATGTTTCCAACCATGATTTATCACGTTGTTCTGCATCTTGTGGTAAGAATCCCTTTTCTTTTACAATTTCACGAATCTTTGGTAATAAATCTTCCCCTGTTTTACGATCATACATATGTGTAAACCATCCATAGTGGTTCAATCCAAAGTATACTGGATCTAAATCGTTCCAGTCACATCCTAATAATCTTGATGTTGAACGTACGACGTTTTCTGGTTGGTCACAGATATTCAAGATCTTCTTGTCATCTGGGAATTCTCTTCTTAAGCATTCTGCAACAATAGCTGCTGGGTTTGAGTAGTTTAAGATCCATGCTTCTGGTGAATATTCACGAATTTGGTGAATAGCTTCTACCATGTCTACACATGAACGTAAGCCGTAGCTCATTCCTCCTGCACCACATGTTTCTTGTCCAATCTTTCCAAAGCTCAATGGAATGTGTTCATCTTTTTGACGCATGTGAAGTCCACCTGCACGCATCTGCATAAAGATAAAGTCCATGTCTTTATAAGCTTCAGCAGGATCTGTTGTATATGAGAAATCCAATTCTGGATATCTTTCTTTAAACATGATTTCTCCATATTGTCCGATTGGTTTCTGTCTTTCTCCATCGATATCGAACAATACAAGCTTATTCA
>NZ_VUNB01000018.1 GCF_009695865.1 Allobaileyella intestinalis
AAAAGAAGTATTTGGAGATGATCACGTCTTTAGAGCAGGTACTGTAGGTACGGTTCAGGAGAAGACGGCGTATGGTTATGTCAAAGGATATGAAGAAGAGATGGAGTGTGAGCCTTTTAATGAGGCAAAGCGTGTAGATTTGGCTAAGGGTTGTGAAGGTGTAAAAAGAACAACGGGTCAGCATCCGGGTGGTATTGTCGTTGTGCCATTGGATATGGATGTGCATGATTTTACGCCTGTTCAATATCCTGCAAACAATCCAAATGCGACTTGGAAAACAACACACTTCGATTTCCATCAGATTCATGATAATATCTTAAAATTTGATATTTTACGTCATGACGATCCTACGGCGATGAAAATGTTGGAGAGAATAACTGGGGTGAATGTTCGTCAGATTCCTATGAATGGTCAGTCAACTAGGGCTATATTCTCAACAACGGAATCACTAAAAATCGATACGACAAAATATAATGAAGTTACAGGAGCAGCGGGGATTCCTGAGTTTGGTACACCATTTGTTCGTGGTATTCTTGAACTTACAAAGCCTACAACGTTTGCGGAATTAGTCACAATTTCTGGTTTGTCTCATGGTACTGATGTTTGGTTGGGAAATGCCAAAGATCTAATTGATAATGGTACTTGTAAGTTGAATGAAGTTATTGGTTGTCGTGACGATATCATGGTTGATTTGATGGGGTATGGTGTTAAACCAAAATTATCATTTACGATCATGGAAAGTGTTCGTAAGGGTAAAGGTTTAAAAGATGAGTGGGTTACCGAAATGAAAGCGAACAATGTACCAGAATGGTTTATTGATTCTTGTACAAAAATTAAATACATGTTCCCTAAAGCCCATGCGGTTGCCTATGTAATGATGGCTGTGCGTATTGCGTGGTTTAAAGTGCATATGCCAGTACATTATTATTGTATGTATTTTAGTATTCGTTGTGATGCTTATGATGTGCAGACCATGATTCAGGGTGAGGCTGCAATTCGCCAAAGAATGGCGGATATCAAACATATGAAAGAGGATAAAACACAAAAACCAAGTGATAAAGAGTTAGCTATTTATGATACGTTAGAACTTGCTTTAGAGATGGTATTGCGTGGTTTTAGATTCTCGAATATTAGTATTAATCGTAGTGCAGCCACCGAATTTATTGTGGATCCAGATGATCCAAAAGC
>NZ_VUNB01000019.1 GCF_009695865.1 Allobaileyella intestinalis
ACAAAAAACAGACTTCCATATTTATAAAAATCTTATGGATTATAAAATAACAGCCAGTTGAATTTTTTGAGAAGATAATATGAAAAAGAAGAAATAAAAAATTTAAAAAAATTCATGACTTTGATACGTACCTCATTCATTTTCCTATGGAAATCTTGTGAAAGATGAAAATAATCCAAAAGCATACAAGAACATGGAAACACCTTATGTACGACATCTCGATATACTTCATACATGTCTGAACAGGCGTATTTTACCTTTTTGCGTTCTTCTAAAGGGATCTTTTGAAAGTAGTTTAAAAGATATTCTTTTTTACGGTTCGGCAGAACATCAACGGGAATCTGCTTTTTAAAATCAAGAAGAACACAGACATACTTACTCTTTTCGGATTTGAAGGCATATACCTCATCAAAATTAATGATTTCCGGAAGCGGGTTTCTGCCAATATCCACATGTTTATCAAAGATGGTGGATACAGAAGTTGGAGAAACATGATATCGTCTGGCAACGGAAGTAAATGTCTCATTGAAATCTTTCAGATCCTTCAGAATATTATGTACAGTAAGGATCGATATTTTCTGAGATTTGAAGACAAAAGGATTGAATTCATAATAGGTCTTTCCACAACATGAGCATTTGTAGCGTCTTGCCCTGTATTTTATTATGCATTTCTGTGTGGTAAGAGCCGAATGAGTGATCTCCTTGGTTACATATTCCTTGATTTTAGGCGCAGTAAACCCACAGTAAGGACAAGCCTGATGTTTATCTGTAAGAGTTACAACAAGAACCATCATCTTATTGAACGTAGTACAGAGAATATTGGCAATATCATCAGGATTCAGGTGAAAAAGATTGATTAACAGCAGTTTGAAAGCATCGTTTTCGATCATAAGATCATCTCCTCTCTAATTTCAATGACATAGTATCAAAAGAAATCAGAATCAGAGTTACAGCTCTGTTGGTAGTACACAAAGTTTACAATAGCTTCTAGT
>NZ_VUNB01000002.1 GCF_009695865.1 Allobaileyella intestinalis
CGGAGTAAATCTCTGTAGTACAGGTACGTGTCAACGTGCCTACGATGTAACGCCACTTTTAGCAGTAATGTTAAACGACTAAATGTGGGAGGATTTATCCGCTATACCACAGGGCAGTTACAAGCTCAGACCTCAAAGCGATAGCTTAGGTCGGGGTAGTTGACTATAATGGTGATGTTTAAAATTTGAAGCTGCTCGGTAAGGCTTGACAGACAGCACGGATTGCTGTAATATCATCATGTTGCATGCGCTGTTGTAGCTCAGGTGGTAGAGCGCTTCCTTGGTAAGGAAGAGGTTCGGCAGTTCAAGTCTGCTCAACAGCTCCAGAACTTTTTTATAAAGCGGAAATATTTTTTATACAGGAGGAAGGTATGGCAAAGCAGAAGTACGAGAGAACCAAACCACATATCAACATTGGTACTATCGGCCACGTTGACCATGGTAAGACAACTCTGACAGCAGCTATCACAAAGGTACTGCACGAGAGATACGGACTGGGTGCAGACGTTGCATTCGATCAGATCGACAAGGCACCGGAAGAGAAGGCAAGAGGAATCACAATTTCTTCCGCACACGTAGAGTATGAGACACCTAACAGACACTATGCTCACGTAGACTGCCCAGGCCACGCTGACTATGTAAAGAACATGATTACAGGAGCAGCTCAGATGGATGGAGCTATCCTGGTAGTAGCAGCAACAGACGGACCAATGCCACAGACAAGAGAGCACATTCTTCTGTCCCGTCAGGTAGGCGTTCCTTACATCATCGTATTCCTGAACAAGTGCGATATGGTAGACGACGAGGAGCTTCTGGACCTGGTAGAGATGGAAGTAAGAGAGCTTCTTGACGAGTATGATTTCCCTGGCGATGACACACCAATCATCAGAGGATCTGCTCTGAAGGCACTTGAGGATCCAGCAGGTCCTTGGGGAGACAAGGTAGTAGAGCTGATGGAGGCTGTAGACAGCTACATTCCTGAGCCACAGAGAGCAAACGACCAGCCGTTCATCATGCCTGTAGAGGACGTATTCTCCATTACAGGACGTGGAACAGTAGCTACAGGAAGAGTAGAGCGTGGAATGCTGAAGGTCGGCGACGAGGTAGAGATCGTAGGACTGACAGACGAGAAGCGTAAGGTTGTAGTAACTGGCGTAGAGATGTTCAAGAAGACACTGGATCAGGCAGAGACAGGAGACAACATCGGAGCTCTGCTGAGAGGTGTACAGAGGAACGAGATTGAGAGAGGACAGGTACTTGCAAAGCCAGGTACAATTCATCCTCACACAAAGTTCAAGGGCCAGGTATACGTACTGAAGAAGGAAGAGGGTGGTCGTCACACTCCATTCTTCAACGGATACAGACCACAGTTCTACTTCAGAACAACTGACGTAACAGGAGATCTGAAGCTTCCAGAAGGCACAGAGATGTGCATGCCTGGAGACAACGTAGTAATGGAGATCGACCTGATCACACCAATTGCTATCGAGGAAGGACTGAGATTCGCCATCAGAGAGGGTGGTAGAACAGTAGGTTCCGGCGTTGTTACAGAGATTCTCGAGTAATTACGTCTGATAGAATGAAATGAATAGACTCGAAAGGGTCTATAGATGTAGAATGAGCTGTCGCATTAAGTGCGGCAGCTCATTTTCAGTATAAGAGGACAGTGGAGGAAACTAGCGGAGGCCGGAGGCAGCAAGGCCCCAAACCTCCCGGCAACCCTTAATAGCGCGCACAACATTCATAAATGGAACCCAAAATGAATCAGAAAGCAGAATCAAAGAAAACAGAAAACCAATTAAACAGGTCGGTTATGGCTGCAGCAATGGTAACAGCTTTCGTAACCACTTTCATGAGCAGCGCTCTGAATCTGTCGATACCAGCCCTTGAAAGCTATTTCCACGTGAGCGCTGCAACCGTAAGCTGGGTAGTCAGTACATATACCATGGCAGTAGCAGCAATGAGCCTGCCTTTCGGGAAACTGGCAGATGTTGCAGGCATGAAAAAAGTTTTTCTCACAGGAATTGCCGGATTCGGCATACTGTCCCTTGTCAGCCCTTTTTCTGCAAACATAGGATTTCTCCTGGCCTGCCGGACCTTACAGGGAGCTTGCGGAGCAATGATGTTTGCCACCAATAACTCCATACTAATAAAGGCCCATCCCCGGGAAATGCAGGGGAGAGTACTGGGCCTGTCAGTTGCGGCAACGTACGCAGGCCTTACCCTGGGCCCTGCTCTCGGAGGAGTTTTAAACAGAACCCTGGGATGGAAGGCGATTTTCATTCTTTCTGCAGGAACAGCCGCTGTGGCATACTTTGTAAGTAAGAAAGGTGTGCCGGCTGATGAGAAGACAGTAAAGGAAATAAAAACAGGAAAAATAGATAAGGCAGGGGCGCTGCTGTATGTTACAGCAGTGGTAACCAGCTTGTACGGCCTTACGGATTTTACGGTATCAGTAAGAGCACGTTTCATTTTGGCTGCAGGGGTGATCCTCATAGCAGGATTTTTCCACCGGGAGACAAAGGCAGAAAACCCCTTGATGAAAGTGTCCATGTTCACAACAAGCAGAACATTTACTTTTTCCAACCTGGCAGCCCTCCTGAATTACGGCGCCACCTTTGCCATAACCTACGAAGTAAGCATTTATCTTCAGATGGTAAAAGGATTCAGTTCCGACAAGGCTGGCATGATTCTGATTTTCATGCCGGCAGTTCAAGCCCTCCTGTCTCCAAAGATGGGAGCCCTGTCCGACCGGATCCGTCCATCTCTGCTGGCCAGTGGAGGTATGGGCCTTTGCGCAGTGGCCCTTGTGATGCTTGCACTCCTTCCGGAAAAATCACCAACAGCCTACATCATTGCGGTTTTGTGCCTGGCAGGCCTGGGCTTTGCAATGTTTTCCTCGCCTAACAACAACGCGATAATGAGCTGCGTCCATCCATCGGATTACGGCGTCGCCAACTCCATAATCGCCACCATGAGAACATACGGACAGTCCTCAGGAATGGCAGTGCTGAATATAGTAACAGGAGCAGTTCTTGGAAAAGGAACTTATGAAGGGGCGTCAGCAGCGGTTTTGATGAAAATGATTCATCTGTCCTTCTTCGTCTTCGCCATAGTCTGCTTCGCAGGAATAGGTTGTTCCATGGCCAGAGACAAAAGACCAGGGGCAGCTATAAAGAACAATCAGGAGAATTAAAATGAAAGATAACATTCCAAACATTGATGAGAGCGTGTTCATCGCCCCTGGTGTGCAGATTGCAGGAGGAGATGAAATACAAATCGGAAAAAACTCAAGCATATGGTTTAACTCTGTTATCCGGTCCAGCGGCCAGGAAGTTTTAATAGGTGAAAGGTCCAATGTACAGGATGGTTCTGTGATTCACACCTCCACCAGCGGCGGCACCTATATTGGAGATGATGTGACAATCGGACACATGTGCCTCATTCACGGATGCACCATCGGCAACCGGACTTTGATTGGCATGGGATCTCTGCTGATGAACGGTGTAAAAATAGGAAATGATTGCATAATCGGGGCCGGCTCTCTCCTGACACAGGGGACGGTTATCCCTGACGGACACATGGCCTTCGGCAGACCGGCAAAAGTCATAAGACCTTTGACAGAAGAGGAGATTGCAGGTCTTCCCGCCCATGCAGAGGAGTATGTAGAGGAAGCAAAGAAATTTAGAGAATAAAACATCTCCAGTACATATATTCAATACATAAAACGACAGGCACACCCGGATCATCTTCCGGGTGTGTTTTTTTGCTTGAAGTTTAAAATCCTCCACAAAATTAACTCCTCAGGAAAAAAGGTATTTTTCAGTACTCAAAGGATATAAACTGGTTTGCCCGGAAATCCGAAAGCCAGTAATCTATAGGCACTTGATCAAAAAAATATTTATTATTTCCAACGGTTCTTAGGTAATGCATGTAGATTCAGATCAAAGTAAAGGAGCAGGAAAATGACTGAGGAGAGAAGCAGAAGAGGCCGCAGCAGGGATTTTGAATATGAAGTGGTTAACAGTATTGGCGTCCTTGCCAGATACAATTCAGGGTGGACGAAGGAAATCAATATGGTGGCCTGGAACGGAAAGGATCCGAAGTTCGATATCAGGGACTGGAACCCAGAACACAGCCAGATGAGCCGGGGCGTAACACTATACGAAGATGAGCTGAAACAGCTGATGGGTGTAATGGAAGGCTATTTTGCAGCCCAGAAGAGAAAAGGAAACTACCGTGAGGGAAATAGAGAACGGGCAGTGAAGAAGGATCGGATCACAGAAACCGATGTTTCTGACCAGGAAAAAAAGAATACCGAATGCTGGGGCTTGCAGGAGGAGGCCGAACTTGATAACGACCGGGAGGAAATGGAGAAAAGCGCTGAAACAACTGAAATAAAAGAAGACGCTGTTGAAGAGCCGGAACCGTCAGCAGATGAAATCCGGTTTTCATAAGACTTATGGATAATAAGAAAGGGGAAACAATGTGGCATTTTAAAGAAACGAGAACACTGTTTTTCCTCCTGATGTTCATGATCACAGTATGCGGATCAGTGTACGGCGCATCTTCAGTTCAGTATCTTGGACCCTATTACTACCAGTCTTCAGCGCCAGGAGAGGGAACCGTAAGGGTTGGACACTTTCTGGTAGATGGAAAGCTGGCCTTCTGCGTACAGCACGAGAAGGATACAGTGCCAACTGGAACTCAGGTGACAGACAGGATCTACGACGATCCCGGATTCAGGAAAGCGCTGTACTACGGATATGGGGGACCGGAGCAGTGGAGTGGATTTAGAGACGAGAAACACGGAGTGGGGATAATGTCCCTCTATCTGACGGAAATCAACCCGGGAAGCAGATACCAGCCGGGACATTATGATTCAGTCAGCGGAATGAGAGAGTTCAAGAGTTTTCTGAATAGCATGCCTGATGTAAATACAGACCTGAGGTTTTCGCCGGATAATGTTAAAGCATACTATTCCAGAGAGATGGATATGGAGAGAACTCCTGACGTGAAAGTAGTTGGAGGAAATAAAGGAAGTATCTCCTTTACTCTTCCTGAAGGAGTGACTCTTCACAATAACCTGACCGGAACCGATGCTGCCGGAGAAGTTACACTGAAGCCCGGGGACTCTTTTTACCTTAAGGCCCCGCCAGGAAGAAAAGAAGACAAAATGACAGTCCGGGGGAAGAACGTAAGGTATCAGCCGGTGGTGTTTGTAACTGGCAATCAGACCCTTCAGAACCTTTCAAACCTGAGACCTGTTTCTGTAGAGCCGGAGACCAGCCGCCTGGAAGTGCAGTGGGTAGGACTTATCGACCTGGTCATCGAGAAAAGAGATATGGACACCGATGTGATGCTTGAGGGAGCCAGGTTCACAGTCCACAATCTGTCAGATGGCCGGAAGGTCCCGGCGAACTCAGTGAAATATACATCGGGACCAGATGGCAAGGTTGTAATCAAGGATGTGATGATTCCGGGAAAAAATTACAGGGTTACAGAGACAGATCCTCCTGATGGATACATGCTTAATAAAAGAGTTGCCGACTTGAAGATAAGGGGAGACAAGGCTGAAGAAGTGGCGGTTTTCCACAACAGCGCTCAATATGTAACTTTCAGGCTTAACAAGAAAGGAAAGGTCTCATGGATTTCAGGAGGCAAACTCCACCTGGCAGATAAAGGACTGGAAGGAGGGAAATTTCAGATAATTGCCCAGGAAGATGGTATTGGTCAGGGCCGGGAAGATGGACCTTTGAAAAAGGGAGATGTGGCAGCTGAAGTAACTACGGATACCCATGGAAGAGCTGTATCGCCTAAGCTTCCTGAAGGAAAGTACAAAATCGTGGAAGTTGAAACTCCTAAAGGCTATGTAAAGTCATCTTATGCAAGGATAATAGACGCAGAGGTTCCTGATGGAGAAGATGAGATAACAGAAAATGTGGACATTTATAACGACATTCAGGAACGGGTGCTCAGAATTTATAAATACGATTCTTTAACGGCAAGGCCTCTGGCAGAAGCAGTTTTCCGGATAACTGACAGCAAAGGAAATAGCTTCGATGTGACCACAGACGGAACGGGATATGCCGTAGTAAGAGAACTTCCAGATGGAGAGTACACCCTGAAGGAAGTAAAAGCACCTAATGGATATTCACTGGATGACCAGACCAGAACATTTAAGATAACGAGAGATGGGAAGCTCCGGGATCTTGTGATATTCAGAGTTGGAAACAGAACGGCAGGACCGGCTACAGGAGATAGTCAGGAGATGATGCGGCTGTACATTCTTATGGGAACTGCAGGAGTCCTTACGCTGATTGCGGCAGTAATGCATAAAAGGTATAATGTCCATAAACAGAAAAGGAACTGATGATTGATATCAGCCTATTACCGCACGGCAGCTGATCCTGCCGTGCGGTCCGGTGTTTGAAAGGACAGCATGATGAAGATACATCTCAGCCCCGGACAGGACATACCATACGAAGAGTTTGAAACAGGCGGTAACGTTACTGCAGAGGATGTTCTGAACTCCGTAAAGGACAGAATTAAGTATTCAGTGTACGCAGCGCTTATTGACAATAAGGTAATGGCTCTCAACACCAGACTTACTGATGGTGTCAGTCTGAGATTCCTGGATATCAGGTCAAAACAGGCTTTTCTCATGTATCAGAACAGCTTGGTAATGCTTTTGCTGGCAGCCGCCAAGGACATTATCGGAGATCAGCACGTAGAAGTAAGAATGACCCTGAACCAGGGCCTGTACATAGAAGTGACTTCCTGTGATGTGAACGAAGACCAGGTTGCGAAGATCGGAATGAGGATGAACCAGCTGATCGACATGGATCTGCCTTTTGAAACCGGTCATTTTACCAAGAGGACAGGAAGAAAACTAATGCTGGAAGAAGGCCTTGATGAAAGTTCCAGGGTATTTGACAAGCTCCGGGAATCCGATGAGGTCAGAATATATAAGCTGAACGGCTACAGTGATTTCTTTTTTACTGATCTTGTGCCATCTACAGGCTACCTGAAATATTTCGAGCTGATGAAATACAGGGACGGCATTCTCCTTAGATTTGCCCAGCCTGAAAACCCGGACAGGATTCCTCTTTATGCCGACGAGTATATTATGTACAGAGCCTTTAAGGAACAAAGCCAGTGGAACCACCTTCTGGGCGTTAAATATGTGGCAGATCTGAATGAGAAAATAAGGGCGGGAAAGTCCTTTGACTTGATTCAGATGAGCGAGGCCCTCCACGACAAGAAGATTGTGGAGATTGCAGATGCAATAACGGCTCAGAAGAAGAGAGTGGTGCTGGTTCTGGGGCCATCTTCATCGGGAAAGACCACCTTTGCCCGGAGACTGATTGTACATCTTAAGGTAAGAGGACTTGATCCCCTTTACGTGGGAACAGATGATTATTTCAAAGAGAGGGAGAACTGTCCCCGGGATGAAAATGGAGAGTACGACTTTGAAGGAATCGATGCTCTTGATCTGGATCTGTTCAACCGCCAGATGAAGGGGCTTCTGGCAGGAGAAGAGGTAGATATGCCTGTTTTTGACTTCATTACAGGCCACAAAGAATACGGTAAGCGAATAACCCGGATAAGCGGTGATCAGCCTATCATCATTGAAGGAATTCATTCCTTCGACAGTGTGCTGACCCAGGAAATTGATGAATCTGAGAAATTCAGAATATATATAAGTCCCCTCACTCACATCAATCTGAACGCACATAACCGTATTCCTACAACTGACACCAGAATTGTAAGGAGAATAATACGGGACAGCAGGACCAGAGGCGCAAATGCCGCAGAGACACTGAAGATATGGAAGAAGGTCCATGCAGGAGAGAACAAGAATATCTTTCCTCATTCCGGAGAGGCGGATATGCTTTTCAACAGTGTTCATGTATATGAGCTGGCGGTCCTGAAAAAATACGCAGTTCCCCTGCTTAAGGAGATCCCTGAAGATGATACGGAATATCCGGAAGCAGAAAGATTGTTGAAACTTTTTGAGTTCGTGGAATCTCTGGAGGATGATCAGCTTATTGCAAATACATCTATTCTCAGAGAGTTTATTGGTGGAGGAGTATTTGCATAAGGGCGGTGAGCAGGCCATGTTAACAGCCGGATACCTCCAGGATCCGTCCAGAATCCGCCAGATAATCACGAAAAAGATTACAGAAAGATTAAAGAAAGATAAGAGGTATTAATGAAGGCAGCGTTCCACACTCTGGGATGTAAGGTAAACCAGTATGAAACAGAAGCTATAAAGGAGAATTTTGCAGCCCGAGGAACAGAGATAGTCGGAGAAGAAGACTGGGCTGACGTGTATGTAATCAACACATGCACCGTAACGAATATTGCTGACAGAAAGTCCAGACAGTATATCAGAAGAATGAAGAAGCTTAATCCGGACAGCCTCATGGTTGTTACAGGATGCTACGCTCAGGTGGGGGCAGAGGAACTTGAGAAGATGTCCGATGTGGACATGATTGTAGGCAACAACCTGAAATCATCTATCTGCCAGATGGTATTTGATGAACTGGACAGAAGACTGACTGGTGTAAATCCAGAAGATAATAAAGAATCTGCGGCTGGTATTGTTTCAAATAATGGTTTTGTACATAATGAAAACAGCAAAATTGAAGAAATATTAGACTACAGTAACCTGGATACATATGAGGATATGGGCCTGGTGACTTCAGGAGAATCGGAGATGTCCAGGGCTTACATAAAGATACAGGAGGGCTGCAACAAGTTCTGTTCATACTGCCTGATTCCATATGCCAGAGGGCAGATCAGAAGCCGTTCTGTTGATGCCATCGTAGAGGAAGCCTCCCAGTTGATCAGCAGAGGGTACAGGGAACTTATTCTCACGGGAATCAACACGGCTCTCTACGGAATGGAAGATGATTTCGAATTTGAGGCCAGAGATGATGAAGCTGGCCTCAGGGGAATAGAGGTGGCTATCAAGAGAGTAAATGAGCTGCCGGGAGATTTCAGAATAAGACTCAGCTCTCTTGAGCCAAACGTGGTAGATGTTGAACATGTGGAAAGACTGCTGAAATACAATAAGCTCTGCCACCACCTTCATCTGGCACTTCAGAGTGGAAGTGATCACGTTCTGGATTTGATGCATAGAGACTATACGAGAGAGGAATTCCTGGACATTGTGAGAGCTCTGAGGGCTAAGGATCCGCTGTTCGGAATTACCACAGATATAATTGCCGGATTTCCTGGAGAGACAGAGGAAGATTTTGAAGACACGCTGGATATGGTCAGGAGGGCTGAATTCGGCAAAGTTCACCCCTTCCGCTACTCTCCGAGGAAGGGGACAAAAGCTTTTTCCATGGGAGACACAGTTACGGGAGAGGTTAAGAACCGGAGAGCCCGGGAGCTGGGGAAAGCAGGTGAAGAGGCTGCCCGCAGATTCCATGAGAAGAACCTGGGTACTGTGGCAAGAGTTCTGGTTGAATCAATTGAGGATGGAATAGCCCAGGGATATTCAGCTAATTACATCAAAGTCCGTTTCAAGGCTGATGAACAGACGAAGCAAGGTGAGTTCCGTTCAGTCAGACTTGTGGAAATATATAATGAGGGATGCCTGGGAGAGGCTACCGAAGAAGGGAGGTAACATGGAAGACTGCATTTTCTGCAAACTGGCCAATGGAGAAATTCCTACAGATATGGTCTATGAAGACGATCGGATTGCCTGCTTCAGGGACGCTGACCCTCAGGCTCCGGTCCATGTTCTCATGGTTCCAAAGAGGCATATTCCGTCACTGGATGACCTTACGGAGGAAGACAGTGATCTGCTGGGTTATATGATGATCAAGATCAAGGACATTGCAGCCGGTGAAGGCCTGGAGAACGGCTACAGGGCGGTGATAAACTGCGGTGAAGACGGACAGCAGACCGTAAAACATCTGCATATTCACATTCTCGGCAAGAGAAAAATGACCTGGCCACCAGGCTAAAAATCAGCTTGTGAAATCACTGGAATAAACTGAATTACAGAAAATGAAAAGGAGACTCTGGCCTGACCGGACCTCCTTTTTTAGTGGAAATTGTACTGGAAAAGGAAAATTGAAAGAACGATAAAAGAGTGATAAAAGAGTAACAAAAGAATGACTGTTGGACAGTATTTCAGCCTTGGTTAAATATTAGTACAAGAATTTCCCCGGTAGAAAAATTTTAAGGCTAATACAGGATGAAATGGGTATATTATTACTCTGCATAAATAAATTTTTTCCGGTATCTGATGTTAAATGTGACATATGTTACAACTGATGAAGCAGATAACCGAGATAATATAGCAGAATACAGTAGAAGGTGTTCTGACCAATTCGTGATTTTGCCGAGGTACGAGAGATATGAAATCTGAGACAAGATGGAAGTTTAACGGAATATTGAGGACCATGGTAGCAGCTCTGATTCTGACCATGGTTTTGCCATTCTGGGGCCAGGGAAACAGCGGCTATTCCTTTGCCGGTGATTCTGTGGGCTATAAGCTGGTTTTCATAGACAGCCAGACAGGAAGGACCATTGCAACGAAAGAGGGATCGGCTAAGCCAGGAGATAAGATCGGGCCTGATCAGGAGATTCAGGTAAGAGATACATATTACGATAAATCTTCTGGCACCGACTATGATCTGGACACCAGTGCAGAAAACAGCCCTCTGGAAACCCGCATATCTTCGGATAAAGATAAAAATGTTTTTACATATCACTATACGAAGCATGCTCAGAAGGCCGTTGAAATCACATTCAACTGCGTCACAAAAGACAACATGAAGGTTCTCAAATCAGAATCGAAGAAGGTTTCTCCAGAGAAGAAAGGGGAGTACACAGCTCCTGAAACGATTAAAGAAAACGGTAAAATCTACAAGGCGGCCGGCCAGAGAAAGATAAGCGTCGACTATAAGAACCTTGAGAAGACAGAATACAACATTCCTTATGTGGAGGCCTCTTCAGATAACAGTTATTTTGTACGGGTTAACTATGTTGCTGGCTCCAAGGTAGTTCAGTCTACAGGTTTCAACGTGGACAGAACGGACTATTATTTTGCAGCCCCAAGTATTTTCAGCCAGACAGATGAGAATGGCAACAAGACTTACTATGAGTTTGCCGGCGATTCTGACCAGTCCAACATCATACACCACAAGGCAGGTTCTGATGTAAGAGAATACAATCTGAAGTACAAAGCTTTTGACAACAAGTCTGGATACACCTGGTACATACTGCTTTACGACGGCTCCACCAACACCACCATCGGTTAGAAGGAAGTAGGCGTAAAGCCGGGAGAGACAGCAACCTTCAAGCCAGAGGAAAATCTTACGATCGATGGCAAGAAGTTCAACCTCAGCAGCGCCTCTGATAAAGAACTGAAGCACGTATATGGTGAAAGAGACAGAGTAACCTATGTTTACTATGAGCCGGAAGGATGGAATCCTGAGAAGCACCCGACAACCATTACTGTAACGTACAGAAATCTGAAAGACGACAGCGTCATCGAAACCAGATCCATGACATGCAAGCCGGATCAGAAGCTTTCAATAAGCCTGCCTGACAAGCTGTCTAAAAACGGCCGCGACTATGAACTGGCCGGCGGGCAGTCATCCACCATTGATCACAGCTATTACAGCCCGGTAACCAACTATACGGTTTACTACAGGGATGTTGAGGACACGAATCTTGCAGTGGAAGTCATCACTCAGGAAAGAAATGAAATAACCGTTGTTCAGGGCCCTGACAAAGTAACCATGATTCCGGGAACGGTCAGATACGTGGCTGTCAGCAGAAGCACAGGCACATCCAGAAATCTGGGAGCAACAGACAGCACGGGACGGAGCCTGGGGGTAACAGACCGGGGCAGCAGTTCAGGGGCCGGAAAGAACGATCAGGCCATGGACGGAGTAAAGGCTGATGAAATCAAGACCCCAAAGGGAAATATTGATCTGAAGAAAAACAGCGGCATGTCCACAGCGGCAATTGCCGGAGCTGCAGTACTGGTAATTGCGGCAATTGGAGCATTCGTATTTATGATGATGAGAAGGCGTAACAGGAAGGGAAGTGAGAAGGACTGATGAAGGGCTTTAAGAACAAAGTTGTTATGAAAAAATGGTTTGCCCTCTTCGTTTCTGTTGCGATGGTAGTTACAGGGTCCGTTGCGGCCCTGGGAGGCGGCCTGAAGGCAGAAACAGGTAATGGCAGCACAGGAGAAACAAATGGACCTGCCGGTTCAGAAACCTTCTCCTCAATTCTGGGGGATGCAGTTGACTTTGGTATCGTAACAGGAGATTTTGACCAGTCCTGGGGCGATGCAGAAACCAATGTGGCTGCAAAAACAGCAAAGTGCGCTACTCAGACAGGAAACGACCTGACCAACAAGGTGCAGCAGACCTTCATTATCGGGCAGGTAAACGATGTATTCAAGATCAAAGGCCAGGGAGATGGAACAAAGGTCTGGACAACTGAAGAAGACAAAGACAAGATCCAGGCAACAGGCAGTGAGAAGGTTGATATTGACACCAGTCTCACAAGAGATCAGCTGAACCAGACAGTCCAGGCCATGCTGGACTATACAAACAGGCAGTCTGCTTTGCTTGCCGGTAAACAGTCCAATGCATCCATAGAAGAGGATGGCCCATACACCCAGAAGTACAAAGTCGATCTGAAAGGCAGAGGGGCAGGTACGTATTATGTGAATCTGGACAAGGAAACTTATCAGAGGATTGCAGGCGAGCCTGACAAGCTTCATATTTACAAGGACGCAGACCAGACTCTGGTGTTCAACGTTAATGCAGAGGGAGATCTGGGAATTCAGAAGTACTCCGTAAATGGCAAGGGCTCAGACTCCTACCTGAACGTCAGAAACCTGTCTGAAGATGATCAGAAAGTGCCTTGCACTATTGTCTGGAACTTCAGAAATGCGTCATCAGTCGCATTGAACGGTTCTGTAACAGGCCTGATACTGGCACCAGTTGGCACAGTATCTACAAATGCCACAGGTTCCGGATGGATCGTATCACAGAAGGTGGTAATAAACAGCGGAGAGTGGCACAACGTATACCAGGAGGTAAAAAAACCTGATATTCCATCAAAGCCAAGTGAAGAGGAAACAGAAGAAATCACTCCAGCATCTGTTACTCTGAAGGCGGGCAAAACTATTGACGGCAAACCTTCTACACAGGACGGATTTACTTTTTCACTTAAAGAAAAATCCGGCAGCAGCTGGAATGATGTGAGCACTGCAGAGAACAAAGGTTCCAGCGTAACATTCCCTGAAATCGTCTACAATGACAAGAATTTCAAGGCAGACAAAGAGGGCGGAGACGTTCAGACTCACATATACAAGATTTCCGAGGCTCAGGGCGAAAGAGATTTTGACGGAAACAAGTACAAGGCTGATTCCGGCAATTACTATGCAAAGGTAGTTGTAAAGAAGACATCCATAAAGGATGAGGAGCATCACAAGAAGACAACAGCATTCACTGCAGGAAAGCCTGAATATTTCAGTGATAAAGACTGCACAAAGAAGTTGGACGAAGACAAGGTTGTGTTCAACAACAAGACTGTGGAGTACACAAATCAAGAAGAGGATGCTTCTGCAGTGCTGAAAGCCGAGAAGACCATTGATGGCAAGGCTTCATCAGAAAGCGGATTCCAGTTTGCTCTTAAGGAAAAATCTGGAGATCAGTGGAAGGATGTAAGCACCAGCGAGAATAAGGACTGGGAGATCAAGTTCCCGGCCCTGGAGTACAAGAACAGTAAATTCACCCCTGATAAAGAGGGTGGAAATACCCAGACTCACATCTACCAGATCAGCGAGACAAAGGGAAGCACAGACGAGAACGGAAACAAGTACGTAGCCGATCAGTCTAAATACTACGCAAAAGTTGTAGTAACAAAGACCGTCACAAAGGACGATGATAAGAAGGTAAAACTCACAGCACTCAAGGCATCTGCTCCTGAATACTTCAAGGATGAGAGATGCACTGATCCTGCAGACAAACCTGTATTCAACAACATGAAGGCTGTTGCAGTTCGTCTCAGCGGAACCAAGGCCCTTAAGAACGGTGATCTTGGCGGAGCAACAGGTAAGTTCAGATTCTTCCTTAAGGACAGCAACGGAAGGGTCATAGATACAGCAAAGAATAACAGCCAGGGCAAGTTCTATTTCGGCAACCTGTATTTCGACAAGGAAGGAACATACAAATACACTGTTTCTGAGGAAAACAAGGGCCTGAACGTTGGCGGAGTTAAATACGACAGTGAAGACAGAATGGTCACCATTGTTGTTACGAAAGACAAGAGCAAGTACAGCGCCACTGTAAGCGGCGGAGACAGCCTGAACTTCACCAACCAGCAGATGACCAGCGTAAGTGTGAAGAAGGTCTGGGACGATAACAACAATGCAGCCGGCGTAAGACCAGATTCAGTAACTGTAGACCTGATGGCTGACGGAAAGAAGGAAGCCGCAGTAGTTCTGAGCAGCGAGAACGGATGGCAGGGACAGTTCACAAACCTGCCGGTTAACGACAGCCACGGAAACATTGTATATTCCGTTAAGGAAGAAAAAGGAAACAGCAGTCAGCAGTCCCTTTACAAGAGTTCCGTAACAGAAGATCAGAGCACTGCTGCAGGCAAATCATTCACCGTTACCAACACCTATAAGCCTGGTCCGGTGAACATCAAGGCAGTAAAGGTATTAAGAAACGGTACCCTCAAGGCCGATGAGTTTGCCTTTGACCTGTACAGGGCAGACGAAAACGGAAATCCTTCAGGGAAGCCGGTAGCTACTGCAAAGAACGGCGAAAACGGAAATATTGTTTTCACTGAGGTTCCGTTTAACAGCGAGGGATACGTCCTTAAGGAGAGACAGGGCAAGGATGAACAGACCAGCTACGACACCAGCAACAAGGTCATTCACATTGATGCATCAGGAAAGCAGCTGGATTACCCTGAGATAACCAACGTATATCATCCTGTTACCCTGAAAGTCCGCAAGACTTCAAAGGACACCAGCAATGGAGTTGAGGGCCTGTATAATGCAACCTATGCACTCCACAGGATAGATAAAAATGGAGCTGATGTAGTAGCAGGTATTCAGAACTCAGACAAGAACGGATATATGTACTTCGGCAACATCCAGCCGGGATACATTTACTACTTCAAAGAGGTGGCAGCACCAGGAGGCCACACAGTAGATCCTCTGGATTCCAAATACTTCAAGGTGGAGTGGAATGGAAACATTGATCCGGAACATCCGGAGAAATCAGTGGCAATAATTCCATGTGACAAGAACGGCAATCCTACGGGCGAAGATGCAAAGGCTTACGATGTCAGCAAAGACGAAGGTACAGTGCTTGTAAGAGACGACAGATCCACCATTGATACAGATGATTACCAGTATTCATGGGATGGCGGAGACCTGGTTGCAGTTGCAAACACCTCTGTTCAGGGAGCTCTTCCTGAGGATGCTGAAATGAAAGTAACGCCTCTGGACAAGGGCAGCAAGGAATACGCTGACGCAGAGAAGGCCATCAGCAAAAACGGAACAGAGACAGGTGAACCTGTACTCTTCGACGTATCTTTCTATAACAAAGACGGAAAGAAGATCGAGCCAGAAGCAGGAACTGTAGATGTGACAATTCAGTACAAAGAGGGCACATCTGGTTCAAAGCTTGAGGCAGATTCAGTGAAACTGGTTCACATCAATGGAAACAAGGCTGATTTTATCAGCGGTACTGTATCAAGCCAGAACGGCAGACTGGTAGAGACAAGCTTCACCAGCAGCACCTTCTCCACCTTCGGCATAGTGGGCGTCAAGAATATGAACGCAGCAGAAACTGACGGCTATAATGTGACTGCTCAGGGAGTAGCTGACCGTACTACCGACCTTAAGGTCAATAAGATGGCTGCTGATGGCAGTCCTCTAGAGGGCGCCCAGTTTGATATCTGTGATGTAAAGACCGGAGATGTAATAGGAACCTGGACTACCGGAAAAGACGGTAATGAAGAAATTCACAAAACACTGAACGTAAATACACAGTACCGCCTCAGGGAAACAGCCGCTCCTGAAGGCTACAGCAAAATTGACGATGTGATCTTCACCATTGACGATTATGGCAACATCAAGGTTGAATCCAAAGCCACCTCAGGAGGAAAGGTAACTACAGGAAAAACACAGACCGGAGATGCAGATGTAGCTGAACTGAATATTTACGACGCTAAGCTTACTGCAACAAAGTGGGTTGTGAACAAGAAGACCATCAAAAAGAGCAGAGAGCTCACAAAGACTGAACCTGACAAGGTGATCACTGTTTCATCTGCAGTTCAGACAGGTGATGAATTCAACGCAGTTCCACTGGTAATCCTTATGGCCGCAGCAGCTGCAGGACTGGCAGCAGTTATGGTTCTTAGGAAGAGGACATCCGAAAAATAGTTGAGAATAACTATTGATTCCAGAAAAGCTCATCCTTCAGACAGGGATGGGCTTTTCTTGTGTGTTTTGAGTATCAGATTTATGATGTTTCTGTACAAATGAAGAGAATAATTCTTAATAATTGCAGGTTTATATGGTAGAATTTATGCTGTTATGAAGGGCTTTTTGATAAAAACAAGAGAATACTATGAAGAAAACTAAAGAAGAACTTATGGAACTGGCCATGGAGCCTCCTGAAGACCAGGATGTATATTACTGCAACCTGCCTTATATGAAAGAATATTCTGTTAACTGGACAGAGTCCCACCCCGCATGGAAGAAGATGAGAATTATGATATTTCTTTCATTCGGCGTTTCTGCAATCCTTATATGGCAGGGGCTGCAGCACACGGGCACGGAACCTGGCTGGAAAGGGCAGTTCCCCCTTCACCTGTCAATCTGGGTATCTGCAGCCATCATCTACCTTGTAACACGTTTTATATACAACATCTGCAAGCCTCCTTTTAAGAGCATCCACAACGTGAGAGTGCAGATGTCTGACGACGGATTCCATTATATTTACCAGATAGGAATGCACCTGAACTCCTATTTCATCGCCGATGAAAACATTGAAGAAATGATTTTCGACGAGGAAGCCCATGTATTATATATACGTGGAAAAGCTCAGCAGGTAAGAATCCGGAAGAACAGCGCAGTTGAAGAAGAGCTGGACTGTTTGTATGCCCTGATGCCCTACGACAAATACGATGTTCAGGACATCCTTGATCCTTACGGAGACAAGGTGAAATACAGCCCGGGAACCCTGAGAGGCAAATATATCAGGGAAGACGCCCGCTGATCAGTGCCAGTACATACAAAACGGAGGCCGAAAGCACCGGATAAATATAAAACTAATTTTACGAAAGGTCACCATACAAAGGAGATGACAGAAAACAACATGACAGACACTGAGAGGGAGCAGCTCCAGCGAACAGAAATGCTCATCGGTCAGGAGGGCCTGGAAAAATTAAGGAACGCCAGGGTGGCAGTTTTCGGAGTAGGCGGAGTAGGCGGTTTCGCCGTGGAAGCTCTTGCCAGATCGGGAATCGGCGCCCTGGAACTGATCGACAAAGACACAGTAAGCCTTTCCAACCTGAACAGGCAGATCATAGCCACCAGAGACACCATCGGCAGAGATAAGGTAGATGTGGCCGCAGAAAGAGTCCGGTCTATCGATCCGTCAATCCGGGTAACCGGCCGCAAATGTTTCTACCTGCCTGACACAGCAGATCAGTTTGATTTTTCCAGCTACGACTACATCATAGATGCGGTGGACACAGTTAAGGCAAAAATTGAGATCATCGTCAGAGCCACGAAAACGGGAGTGCCTGTAATAAGCAGCATGGGAGCAGGGAACAAGCTTGACCCCACTGAGTTCAGAGTTTCGGATATCTACAAGACATCCATGGATCCTCTGGCCAAGGTGCTGCGGAAAGAACTGCGTAAGAGAGGCGTCAAAAGCCTGAAGGTAGTCTATTCACCGGAAAAGCCTCTTACTCCGGGAAAGTCGGAGGAGGAGCTGGCACCAGGAAAGAGAACTACGCCGGGGAGCATCGCCTTCGTCCCTTCAGTTGCGGGGCTGATTATAGCCGGCCAGGTTATCAGAGATATTGCCGGTGTTTAGAGTCCCTTAATTCTGTCCAAATTGTAAAATTTAAGTAATAAATACGTAAAACCTATAGAAAGAGTGACGAGTAATGGATCTATTTTACAGAATCGTAAGCCTGCTTGGAGGACTGGCCCTGTTCCTTTATGGAATGCGGGTTATGGGAGACGGTCTTAAATCCGGCTCAGGAACGGCTATGAAGGCAGCCCTGGCAAAGGTTACAGACAGGCCTTTCAAGGGGTTCATACTGGGACTGATAGTGACCTGTATGATTCAGAGTTCAACGGCGGCTATTGTTCTGACAGTAGGACTTGTGGGAGCTGGTTTTCTCACATTCAGACAGTCCATAGGAATTGTTCTGGGAGCTAACGTAGGAACAACTATTACAGCCCAGATCATAAGGCTCATGGACGTAAAAGCGGCTTCCGGCAGCATTCTTTTTTTCTTTAAATCGGACAACCTGGCGCCAATGGCACTGATCGCCGGCATCATAATGATAATGTTCGTGAACAAGAGATCTGCGAAGACGGCAGGCACCATCCTGATGGGCTTTGGTATCTTGTTTGTAGGTCTGATGAACATGAGTGCATCTGTGGCGAAGATGGGAGACGGCCTCAGCCATATGCTGGTGTCATTTGAGGGAAACCCGGCTCTGGGATTCGGCGCAGGTGTTCTGGTTACAGGAATTATTCAGAGCTCTTCAGCAGTAGTAGGTATTCTTCAGTCCATTGCCAGCACAGTGGGAATAAAATTCTGTGCTGTTTTTCCGGTTATCATCGGTGTTGATATCGGAGACTGCATCACCACCTATCTGGTGTGCCGTATTGGAGCAAAGCCTGAGCAGATCAGGACTGCTCTTGTCCACATCCTGTATAACGTTGTGGCATCCACCATGCTTTTCGTTACAGTGGGAATACTGAGAGCCACCGGCGTTCTGGATGACCACATCTGGTACATGACCTTACACGCAGGAGGAGTTGCCAACGTCCACGGTCTCTTCAAACTCATTCCTGCTTTGATCCTTCTTCCTTCAGCAAACCTCTTTGGAAAGGCAGCAGAAAAAATCGTCAAGGACAAGCCTGAAGATCCTGAAGACATGGAGATAAAGGCAAACCTTAGAAAACTGGACATGCGTCTGGTGAACAACCCGACAATGGCCCTTGGCGAGTGCAACAAGCTTATCGATAACATGGCCCAGGTGGCACTTCACAATTACCAGGCCTGCATCCAGCAGATGAACAATTTTGACATGAAGCGCCAGGAGAGAATCGCCGAAAGGGAAAACATGCTGGACACCATGGCTGACGCCGCCAACCAGTATATTGTTGCAGTATCTCCTCATGTTACCCTGGAAACAGACAAGAGAGCCCAGAATTATCAGCTGAGAGCACTGGTGTGCTTCGAGCGCATCGGAGATCTTTCTGTGAATATTACCGATTACATTGCCAACCTTAACGAGGCAGGCAAAAAATTCACCCCTTATGCAGAAAAGGAGCTGGAGGTAGCCATGGAGGCAGTCCACACCATTCTGGACATGGGCGCAAAGGCGTCCAGAGACAACGATCCGGAACTGGCCTGGGACGTAGAGCCTCTGGAGGAAGCAATCGACGAGCTGATTGAGAGCATTCAGGGCCGCCACATGGACAGAATGACCAAGGGAATCTGCGATGTATTCAACGGCATCCAGTTCCAGAATATAATGCTGAACCTGGAGAGAATTTCAGACCAGTGCTCCGACTTGGCAGTATACCTGCTGGGACGCCATAACCCTGATATCGTAGGCAATGAACACAAGTATCTCCACGACCTTCACCACAGCAACGACGAGAAATACCTGGAAAGATTCCAGACATACTACGACAAGTACTTCGGAAAACTGGACAATATACAGGCAGACTAGATATAGACAAGCTCTGGAGATCAGGTGGAGCCTGGCAGACCAGGCGGAAGTTCCATGATATAAGCGAACCATAAGCAAACAATAAATAAATCATCGGTAAATCAAAACCGCCCGGACAATCCGAGCGGTTTTGATTTTGGTATGTTGGTTTTGATTATGTAAACTTATTATGCGGGAAGTCATCCCGGATATATCTACTTATTCAGGTAATAGTCGAAAACGGCTCCGCCGAATGCTGCCTGGATAAAATGACAGAACTCACTGAACTTTTTCATTCTGCACCTCCCTCAGATCCTTCTGAGAAAATCAATAATCATCTTTATCTGAGGAGAGAATACAACTATAATTGCTTTGTGTAAAGTGAAAGAATAACAAAGATGCTTTGACAATCACTCAAAGCATCTTGATTCAGACACGCTCCCCGGGATTATTTCCCAGGAGCTGATTCACAGCAGAAGTTAACACCAGAAGAACAAGGACAAGAGACAGTCAGGATAAAGAAGGAAGACCATGGAAACAGAAAAAATCAGAGCACTGGTAGCTGCAGCAGATACAGGAAGCCTGTCAGCTGCAGCCTCAAAACTGGGATATTCCCCTTCAGGCATCAGCAGGATGATAAGCCAGCTGGAAAGTCAGACCGGCTATCCCCTGCTGGTGAGACACCACAACGGAGTGATTCCCTCCGATTCCTGCCAGATCCTTCTGCCGGCCCTGCGCCAGCTACTTCACGATGAAGACCAGATACTCCAGATGTCCGCCAGCATCAGCGGCGCCGTGGTAGGCCAGATTACCATAGGCACATCTTTTCCCTCCAGCTACTGGCGCCTTTCGGAATACGTAGCCCGCTTCGGCAAACTTCACCCCGGCGTAACCATAAGGATGAAAGGCAATTACAGCTCAGCTCTCCTGAGAGAACTGAACGACCATAAACTGGACTTCTGTCTCATCAGCAAGAGAGAAGGCTCCCACCGGTGGATCCCCCTCTTCAAAGATGAGGTAAGCGCCCTGGTCCAGTCAGGCAGCAGCCTTGCCTCCATGAAGAGAATACCAGTCACCATGTACGAAACCCAGCCCTTCATAGAGATCTATCCGGGAGCCGACATCGACAACAACAGAGTTTTCGAGCACTACGGAATAACACCTAACACCACCTACACCACCTACGACATCAGAGCCAATATGGCCATGGTATCTGCCGGCCTGGGAATAGGAATGTGCAACAAGACTGACTCCAGCGAAACAGTAGAAGGAGTGACACTTTTGCCCCTGGACCCGCCTCAGATAATCGAAGCGGGAATAGCCTGCCTGGGTGATCTGTCACCAGCAGGAAAGGCCTTCCTTGAGTTCGTCCTCAAGAGCTGGGAAAAAGAAGATGGGGTCTATAGTCAGGACAGGGGCTCTTCCAGCAGAAAAAAATAAGAAGGCCGTGGGAAGTCTCACGGGAGGCACCGGCCATATAGCGCCGGTGCCATTAAGAATGCCGGCAATATTCCCAAAGACCCCCGGTGAACCCGGGCCAAAACCTTACCCAATCTCAATAAATAAACTAAATTATGAATAAAAATACAAGAAAAATTCAATGAAAGCCCTAGAATAAACACATTTCTGTGATAGAATATTCAACAATATTCTGATAATACTGGAAAGGAAAAATCATGACTAAATCCGGAAACACGCAGCCCAGGAAGCCCGCACTGTGGCAGGCACTTTTTTCCTTTGCTGCATTGATAGTTGTAATGAGCGTGGGAATCGCAGTATTCAAAGTTGATCCCCACATTCCAATGTTCATCGGGGTGATTTTCGCCTGCTGTATGGCGTTGTGGCTGGGCAACAGCTGGAATTCCATAGAGCAGATGATGATCTCCGGAATAACAAAAGCCATGCAGTCAATATTGATACTGGCCATCGTAGGAATGATGATCGGCGTGTGGCTTTTGTCCGGCACAATCCCTACAATGATCTATTTCGGCCTGAAGCTTCTTTCGCCGGCTGTATTCCTGCCGGCAACAGTACTGATCTGTTCTATCACGTCTCTGGCCACAGGAACCTCCTGGGGAACAATGGGAACAATGGGACTGGCGCTGATGGGAATCGGACACGGCCTGGGAATGCCTGTAGGACCAACTGCAGGTGCAATACTGGCAGGAGCCTATTTCGGCGACAAGATGTCTCCGCTGTCAGA
Organism: Allobaileyella intestinalis; assembly: GCF_009695865.1. GTDB lineage: Bacteria > Bacillota > Clostridia > Peptostreptococcales > Anaerovoracaceae > Allobaileyella > Allobaileyella intestinalis. Next base: position 22,181 of record NZ_VUNB01000002.1, read on the forward strand.
TACAACCAATCTGGCGCCGGCCATGGCAGGAACAGATGTTTTTACCCATGTTAAATTCATGCTGAAATCCACAATTGTGGCATACGTAATCACGCTGGTCTTCTTCGGCACCTATGGCATCCGCCACTCATCAGCCGGAAATGTGGATACCAGCCAGGTTACAGAGCTGATGGACGGACTTAAAGACACCTTCCACATCAGTCCGCTGTTACTCATTCCACCTCTGGTGGTAATACTGGCAATAGCCCTGAAGATGCCGGCCATACCGGGAATAACCCTGGGCCTCGTTTCAGCAGCAGTACTTGCCCCTATTTTCCAGAGTGGAATGCCAGTATACGGAGAGGACCTCACTCTCCTTCACACAGGCGTTACCTTTGGAGATATTCTTACAGCAGCAAGAAACGGCTTCTTTTGCAATACCGATGTAAAAGCTCTTAATTCCCTGCTGTCAACAGGAGGCCTTATGAACATGAGCTCCTCTATTCTCATGACAATCATAGCCATGATGTTCGGAGGTGTAATGGAAGGATCCGGCCAGCTGGAAGTAATAATCAACGCAATAACCAAGTTCGTAAAGTCTGCAACGGGAATGATTGCTGCTACAGAGCTTACCTGCATTCTTTCCAACGTAGTAATGCCTGAACAGTACATTTCCATCCTGGTGCCAGGAAGGATGTACGCATCAGCTTACAGGAAGAAAGGCCTTCACCCGAAGACTCTGTCCAACGCCCTGGAATCTGCAGGAACCGTTACTTCAGCTCTGGTTCCATGGAACACCTGCGGAATGTTTATAGCCGCAACCCTGGGAGTATCGGCCAGCGTTTACGGCCCATGGGCAGTATTCAACTATATAATGCCTATCGTCACCTTGGTTATGGCCTTCTTCGGCGTAACTGTTGCATACATGACACCGGAAGAGCAGGCAAAGGCAGACCAGGGAGAACTGGTGTAGACAGGATGACAGAAAAGAAGCAGTTTTACTTGAAAGAAACAGGGTTAACTGCTTAAAATAACAACAGAATATTATGATCGGGGGTCAGACTATGGACAAAAGAGATCTTATGTATCAGGAACTCAGAACCCATCTGCTGGACAGGAGTTTTCTCCGGGCGGCAAAGGTGGAAAGAAAGGAGATGCTGTCTCTAATTGACCAGAGCCTGGGCCCTCTGTCCCGGGAAATGTGCGCTTCGCTGAAAGATTTTCCAGCTCCGGTAATGGGGGCTGGTAATGATGAGGATCCAGTGAGAACCATGAAGCGTTTTCATACCCGGGACATTGTTGATTTAGGGGAAAAATACATTCCTCTTCTTCGCCAGGAACCGGCTGAAGGGTGGCTTCTCCACTGTTACAAGGGAATACTCCACCAGCTTTTTCCTCACATGGAACAGCCCGAAGACTGGGAAGAAAAATCCACAGGCCGCTTCATCATCCTTCAGATAATGAGGGCCGCCTTCAGCTGGGAAAGAAAAACCCTGCCTTTTGACCCCACCAGGGAGATGGAGCTCCTTACAGACCAGCAGGTAACTGCCGGAGGCTTCACCGGCGAATACATACACATGCACAAACTGATTCGCAGCCGTTACATCAACGAATTCATGCGCATCGGCATCGACATCACACCTTTCAACACCCTTGGACACATAAGCGGCGTCCACTACGTTGCCATGCACATGGCAAGGCAGCTTTATGAAGCGGGAGCCCCGGTGGACCTGGCCCTCATGTCAGGGGCCGCCGCCAGCCACGACATCGGAAAATACGGATGCAGAAGCTGGGAAGCCAAGAGAGTCCCTTATCTTCATTACTATTACTCCAGTGAATGCCTGAGATCCTTCGGCCTCAACAAAATCGAGCACATAGCAGCCAACCATTCCACCTGGGACCTGGAGCTGGAAAACCTCTCAGCAGAATCTCTTCTCCTGATTTACGCCGATTTCAGAACCAAGAGCAGCCGGGACCAGGAAGGAAGAGAAATAATCCACTTCTATTCCCTTAAAGACGCTTTCCAGGTAATCCTGAACAAGCTGGACAACGTGGACCAGGCAAAAGAAAACAGATACAGAAAGGTCTATGCAAAACTGAAGGACTTCGAAGACTATATGATGGAGCTGGGCGCCAGTCCGGAGCTGCCGGAAGACCTTCATATAGCCACCTTCCAGAAGATTACCAGGAAAAAAAGAGAAATGGCTCTTCTGGGAGGTTTCCGGGTAATAGATCAGCTGAAGTACGATGCCGTTGAACACAACATTAAGCTCATGAGCCGTTTCAACAGCAGGGAGCAGTTTGCCAGCCTCCTGGAAAATGCCAGAAGTGCCAGATCCTGGAACGAGCTGAGGACATACCTGTCAATACTGGGAGAATACTGTACCTATATGACAGAAGACCAGAAGTCCATGACACTTCAATTTCTTTACGAAACACTTTCAAACAGAGAAAGCGACATAAGGTACCAGGCAGCATCCATAATGGGCAGCATTACAGGAAGATACAGCACCGAGTACAACAAGGAGCTTCCAGCAGATGCCCTGAGGCCGGCAATTGCAGAAACAAACGTGAAAGTGTTCAAAGAAACCCTGGCAGGCATACTTGACCCTGGTTATAAATACACTGAACAGCACAGAAAGTGGATAATGGGCGCAGCAGGCCCTTACATCAAAAATACTCTTGCAATCTGCGGTGATCAGCGGCGCCCCAGATTTATTAAGGTCCTCACAGAGGCTCTGGACAAAGTGGCAGCCGAAGAGAAGGTCTCCAGAAAAGAATCTCTGGTTATGGCTCTTCTCAGCGCCATGGAATCCGTAGATCAGGAAAGCTTTACAGATGAGCTGAAGGAATCCCTGGACAAAGCCATAACAGATACCTACGGAAATCTCTCCAAGAGCGTAGACCTTGTGACTCTGGAACTTATGGAGAAGATAGAGGGACTGGGCCGGGGCCTTGATATTAAAGACAGGAAAAAAGAATTTCTCCGTCTTCTGGAGGTTTCGGGAAGGCCGGAGGATCTCAGTCCCCGCCTTTCATCTATGTTCCTGGACAATCTGAAGACCAACACTCCGTGGGCAGTCAAAAAAGCCAATATCGATTTCATGATTCTCTGCCTGGATCAGCTGAGCCAGGATCACTGCATCCAGATAGCCACCCACCTGGCCAACCTCATGAAGGTAAGCGAGACTGTGGCAGTCCGCAGAAGGGCAGGCCAGGCCCTGGTCGGAATGATGGAGAACCTGCCGTACGGTGCCAGAAACGAAATAGCCGTGGAGCTGATCAACGCCCTGGATCTGGGAGATTATCAGTTTACTAAATACATTCCGGAATTTCTGGGGGAAATTCTGTTTTATCTCATGCCAGAGGAGCTGGACGAAACACTGGACGAAATGGAGGAGCGGATGCTCGTAAGAGGAGAAAGCACTTCCATAGCCATTCAGAGGACCTTTGGCGTAATGCTCCAGAACATGGACAAATACATTCCAGAAGGGAAGGAAGAAGATCCGGATATAAAAAACAGAAGGCTCAGAATCCTGTACCAGATAATCAGGGGCTTCGGTGGATACAGAGACGTAATGTCCAGAGAGGCCTTCAACACCCTGGGAGATATATACGGCAGCCACCAGCTTACACTGACACAGAAAAACAGGCTTTTCCGCCATAGCGCCAAAAAACTCATGCTCCTCATTGACGAAAGAGAAGAATCAGAGCTGGATTTCTACAACGACGCTGCCGCACTGAACCAGATTTACAGATTCATCAACCAGTTCCAGTCTGAGGGAGGAGGTTTCCGGGTAGGTGGAAGAAGGAAGTCGGCCTTTTTCCCTGGCACCTTCGATCCATTCAGCCTTGGCCACAAGGCCATTGCCAAGACAATCAGAGATATGGGCTTTGACGTATATCTGGCACTGGACGAGTTCAGCTGGTCAAAGAACACCCAGCCTCACATGCTTAGAAGGCAGATAGTCCGCATGTCCACAGCAGATCAGGAGAACATATATCTGTTCCCTGAGGACATACCGGTTAACATCGCAAACCCGGCAGACATCGCAAAGCTAAAGGAACTTTTTTCCGAAAGCGACCTGTACATAGCAGTAGGCTCCGACGTTGTGAAGAACGCTTCCAGCTACAGAATGGTGCCGGGAGAGAACACAATCCACAGCCTGAACCACATAATTTTTGCCAGGGAGGTTCAGCGGCCTACGGAGAGGGCAAACATGGCAGGCCAGAAAAGCCTCCAGACCTATCCGATTCAGGGAGAGGTTATAAACCTGTCTCTCACCAAGTACTACGAGGACATAAGCTCAACCAGAATCCGGGAGAACATCGACCTGGACAGAGACGTTTCCTCCCTGGTGGACCCTATGGCCCAGAGCTTCATCTACGAGAACAGCCTTTACTCAAGAGAGCCTACATTTAAGCATGTGCTCCAGGCAAAGTCCATTAAGATCAGTGATTACAAGCCGGGCTTGTATACTGATGTGGAGCGGCTGGTTAAAGGCGAGATGGCAAGGAAGGGTTATGATCCTGCCAGAGATGAGGCTTACCTGGAAAACGAGAGAACCAGGTCGGTTTTCGTGGAAGATTCGGGGAAAAACGGCGGTGCCCTGGGAGTGGCAGCGGCTCACCGGGTGGCTACCAGTCAGCTCCTTCAGGTAACAGGAGATCCTGAGACTGCAGCCAGGATCAGGAAAGAGGGACTGGGCAGGATTGCTGCCATCGGCCTTTTCTATTCTGGCAACAAGAGAGGGGTCAATAACCTGTCCCAGATACTTTTGACAGAGATTCTGGCCCGGCTGCTGGAAAAAGATTATACGTATTGTATTTACGCACCAGTGGACAAGGCGGGCATGAACCCGGCTGTGATGGAGACCTTCAGAAGACAGGGCTTTGTGAATATTTCCGAGGATCATGAACGGCCTCTTCTGGCAGTGGACATGAAATCGCCTATTGTGCTTTTCAGGGATGTGGAGACGGTTATCAAGAGCCCGTTCAACAAGAGCCCGCGGGTACAGAAAGCTCTGGATCAGGCCCATCTCAGGCTGCTCCATACTTACAACGAGCTTTTTCCTGGAAAGCTGATAATGAGCTTCAACACAAGCGCTGTTTACAGCAGGATCACCGAACTGGTGGCCCGGGAGAACGGTGTGTCCGTAATACCAGGAACAGTCAGGGACAGAGGACCATATATGTCGGTGCCTTTTGGAAAAGCCCTGTCAGACGTGATTGTGCCTAACACAGTGACGAAGGCTCTTCATACAGAGAAATATTTTAACACCGGACTAAACAAGTTCCAGGTCAGAGAAGCCCGGAACTACAGCCGCATTGAGAATCAGGTGAAGACCATCAAGTCCTTCGGCCGGGATGTGATCCTCATCGATGACCTGCTTCACAAAGGATACAGAATGAAAAGTCTCTGGCCTATTTTTGAAAGGCAGGATGTGAACATCAGGAAGATTGTAGTTGGAGTCCTTACAGGCAACGCCAGGGATCAGATGGAACTTCAGGGCAGGTCCGTAGAGGCGGCATATTTCATTCCGGGAATCAGCATCTGGTCAAATGAAAAAGACTGTTATCCGTTTATCGGAGGAGACAGCGTGGACCCTGCAGAAGGAAGTGAAGGAGAGAAGCAGAAGTGGAAGGAGACCATAAACTTCATTATGCCTTTTACCTCCTATAGTTTTGTGGGAAGGACCAACAGGGAAGCTACCTATAAGTATTCCATGACTTGTCTTGAAAACGCTGTGGAGATATTGAGGGCCCTTGAGGCTGACTACCAGGAAAAATACGGCAAGAAGCTGACCCTGGACCGGCTGGGAGAGACTATAGTTTCCCCGGGATGTCCGGAAACGGGAAGAGGAGTGATCTGCGATCTCAACACTGCCCCTTCAGTTTTTGTGGAGAACAACATTGTAGAAGCCAGAAGAATGCACATGACCAAGGTGAATTAATAAAAATACCGGAATCCGGCAGTTGTAATGAAAGCAGGAGGTTCAGAATGAAGAAGATAACTGACATAGTCAAAGACAGCGGATGCACCGGGGAGCCCTTCAGGGCTCCCTGTCCTCTGGATATGGGAAGGAAACAGAAGGTGTCCGTAGTTGCTCTCGGCGATGTGGGAACAACCATGGTCATTGGACTCCGCCTGCTGGGAGAGCCGGTTATTGAGGAGATTGGAATTTTCGACATCAGCCGGGCCAACATGGACAGGCTGGAGATGGAAATAAACCAGATCGGATGGCCAGACCGAGAGCAGCGGCCTATGCCCCCAGTGAAGACCATTGATGAAGATGAGATTTTCCATTCGGATCTGGTTATCTTCTGCGCCAGCAGAGGAGTGCCCCCAGTAGAACCGGGCACACCGGTTACAGACGTGCGCATGGTACAGCTGGAGGCCAACAGAAAGATAATCAGCCATTATGGAGAACTGGCCAGAGCACAGGAATTCAAAGGCCTTTTCTGCGTAGTGTCAGATCCTGTAGATCCACTGTGCGGTGCCTTCCTGGACGCTTCAGGTCTGGAACCTTACCAGATCAGAGGCTTCGGACTGGGAGTAATGAACATGAGAGCCGCTTACTTGGCAGAACGGGAGGAGAGATTTTCCCCTTATCTTAAAGACGGCCGGGTTTTCGGACCCCACGGCAGCGGCCTGGTTGCAGCCAACTCCATATCAGATTACGATGACCAGATTTCCCGGGAACTTACAGAGCTGACAACAGCAGCCAACCTTAAGGTAAGAGACCTGGGCTTTAAGCCTTTTATTGCTCCGGCCCTTTCCTCTGCAGCCCTGTCTGTCATAAGCCTTCTTCAGGGAAGGTGGCACTACAGCTCTGTTTTCATGGGAAAGGCATATCTTGGAATGAGAAACCGGCTTACCCCAGATGGAACGGAGCTGGAGGACCTGGATCTTGATCCCCAGCTGTACAGCAGAATACTGGAATCCTACATGGATCTGGCAGCATTGAGAGATTGAAGAGATATCCGATAAAACAGAAAGTCAGGCAAGTAAATGAACAACAGGGAAAACAGAGAAAATGAAGAGCCGGACCAGAGAGAACTTCTCGTCCTCAGTCCTGTAAGCGCTGAAGCCAGGGGCATAGGCGGCGAGAGGCGGAGCCGGCGGATGATGAACATTCTGGAGCAGGCCCTGGAAAATGTGGACTACAAGCAGATCAATCAGGTAGAGGAAATAGAAGAAGGGGATCTTAAGAACAGGAGAGTTATCTTCGCCATAAACCTGAGCAGTGCAGGAGTTAATCTGGAGTTTTACCGGCTTTTGGAGTACCTGCGGGCCAATGAAAACTGCCTTGAAGGCAGCGTAGGCGGCATTCTGGTAGATGGAGGCGGTGAAATGTTCACCAAGGGCATTGCCAGAAGAATGGCCTTCAGCGCAAACAGGGCAGGCTGTCTATTTCCCGGAAGGTCTCTGGTGGAAGCAACAGGATCTCTGGAAAATTACAGGGTCCTCAGCCGGGTTACTGGAAAGGAGCCAGAGGAAGTTTATAGCAGCCAGAGCAGAAAGCTGGTCCAGAGAATACTGGAATTTCCTGTAGAAAAATGGCCCGTTAAGAATGAAGAAGAAACCCGGGATTTCCGGGAAACTGCAGCTGGTGAACCAGAGCCTTTGAAAGTACTGGCTGTTCACGCCAGCACCAGAAAATCCTCCAACACCCTTTTGCTGTGGGATATGGTAAAAAAAGAACTGGGTTCCCGGGCCCGGGTTAAGGAGATTTCCCTGAGAAACGGCCAGATGACAGACTGCCGGGGCTGCAAGTACGAGACCTGCAAGCATTTCGGAGAAAAAGGCAGCTGCTTCTACGGAGGCATAATGGTGGATCAGGTCTACCCTGCCATTGTTGAATGCGACGTGCTGATCATGATCTGTCCTAACTACAACGACGCTCTTGGAGCCAACCTGACGGCCTTCATCAACAGGCTTACAGCAGTGGTCAACACCAGGAGCTTAGGAGAAAAAAGAATCTATGCATTGATCGTTTCCGGTTACAGCGGAGGAGATATTCTGGCAGAACAGGTGCTGGGGGCAATGTGCTTCAACAAAGGTTTCATCCTGCCACCTTCCTTTGCCATGATAGAAACAGCCAACGACCCGGGAAGCATTTTGGAAATTCCGGATATCCAGAAGGCGGCAGAGAAATTCGCAGAAGGAATCAGATAAGGGAAAACCAGGAAATGCCGGAAAATACAAGGAAATACAGATGCTTATAAGCTTGAATGATAACCTGAATTAAGATAAACTAATAACTCAAGAGGTAATAAGTGAAAGGGTTTGGACAATGGATAACAGAAAGATTCAGGTTTTCCTGGCCACAATAAGGCTTGGAAGTTTTAACAAGGCGGCAGAAGAGCTTCATATGACCCAGTCTGCAGTGACCCAGTCCATGAATCACTTTGAAGATGAACTGGGCTTCAGGGTGCTGAACAGAACTCACAATGGCATCAAGCTGACCCCTGCAGGGGAGAGAATCCTTCCATATATTAAGGATGCTGACAGAGCCCTGGCCAGAATTGCCATTGAAGCAAGAGAGATCGCCGGTGGAAACTCCCTGCCTATCAGAATAGGTGCATACAACAGCATCGCCACATCCTGGATACCGGCTGCAGTAATGGGCTTTAAGGAGAAGAATCCCCAGGTTGAGTTCATGGTAAAGGTGGGAACCCACAACCTGCTGAAAGACCTGGTGGAGAATCAGGCTGACCTGATCATGTGCGACAGCGATCTGGTTTCCGGTCTTGATCCTAAGAAATACGCCTGGTATCCCATGATGGAGGATGAATACTTTGCAGTAGTTCCAAAAGGCCTTTTCCCTGAAAACACAGATGAAGTATCTCAAGAGCGCCTTATGGAAGAGACTTTTATTGTGGCCCCTTTCGACACTATCCACAATCATCTGGAAGTAAAACCGAAGAAAGTAATGTCTGTGGCCAGCGATGATGATGCATCAATAGCGTCTATCGTATCCCACGGCATGGGTGTGACCATGGAGCCGGCCCTTTGCATAAAAAATCTTCCTGAGAATACAAGGGTAATGACCGTTCGTCCCCGTGAAATCAGAATACTTGGAATAATGATTCCAAGAAACGCTCCTGTGATAGTAAAGGAGTTTGCTGCTTTTATCAGGGAAATGAATGACCAGGGGAGATTTTCTGGCCAGTCAGGGAAGTGACGATAATGAAAATGAATATTGCAGTTGTTGATGATAACACCGGGGAGCTGGAAAACCTTTCCGGACTCATAAGGAAATTCGGAGAAGACAGAAACCTGGAGGTGAACGTTCAGTCTTTTTCCAGGGGTGAAGAACTGCTGGAGGATTATCACCCATACAAGTACACAGTAGTCTTCCTGGATATTTACATGAGTGGAATGACCGGAATCCAGGTGGCGGATTCCATAAGGAGAAATGATCCTGACACATTCATTGTGTTCAGCACCAGCAGCAGCGATCACATGGCAGATGCCTTCCGTTTCCATGCCTTCGATTACCTGGAGAAACCTGCGACGGAAGAAAAAGTATACATGATCATGGACGATGTATGCCGCAGGACTACTGACGTGATTCCCACTTTTTCTTTTACCTGTGACAGGAAAAAAATGGAGATCCCCTATTCGGAAATAGTGGCCGTTGCTGCCGCCATTCACTACGTGGATATAAGCGACAGGGAAGGCAACACCTACAGGACCCTCATGGCTTTTTCATCGGCCAGGGAAAAGCTGGAAAAAGACGGAAGGTTCCTCATGATAACCAGAGGGGTTCTGGTGAACATGGAATATGTCCAGGGTTTTGAAAACCAGGTTTGCATGTTGGACAACGGAATGAGTTTTCCATTCACCAAGCGGAAGAGGAAGCAGCTGGAGGAAATCTGGCAGAATTATATTATCAGTGGACTGAGAAGAGAAGCGATGGAGAAAGGAAGGCGGCAATGATTTCTAAATTTCCAATTGATCAGCTGTATTCCTATGTGGTTTTCTTTCCTGCAGCCATTCTCTGCTATCTGCCTATGAAAAACCAGCTGGTTAAGCCCTGGAAGACTTTGGCATTACAGGCCGGCGCTGCATTCTTGTGCCTGGCCATCCCAGCAGCCTGGCTTACATCTCTCTTCCTGTCACGATCCAATCTTATTTTCATGACAGCAACCGCAGGCTGTTTTATTTTCTACGTACACTCTGTAAAAGCTCATTTCAGCAAAGCTGCCGCCATATTCATCCACGTTTGCGCAGTCCTTGCAATTATTTCAGACGGGGCAGCCGTATACGACGCCTTTAAACATCCTGACCTGGGAATCGGCGAGGCAACTGACAGTTACACGGCTTTTCAGCTGGCCGGCACTCTTGCGGCCGTTCTCATTTCAGCAAGGCCTTTTTCCAGATACCTGAGCATGCTTGTGGACAAACTGGACCTTCCGAGAGTCTGGTACATGACCATTCCCTTCGCCCTGTGCATCCTGTTTTTCTGCATAATGGTCCAGCCAGTAAAATACGAAACCCTTCACTACAACAGGGTGGGGTCAGTGGCAATAATCTCTCTGTCAGTAATGATGGTTATGTGGATAGTCATGGCCGTTATTTTCTACATGATTGTAACGGATATTCTTGACGCTGCCGAGACAGAGGAGAAAAGGAAGATCCTGGAAATCCAGGCCAGCCAGTACGACGCCCTGACAAGATACATTGCTGAATCTTCCAGATCCAGACATGACCTTCGGCAGATCATGAGAACCATCAGGAACATGGCTGATGCAGGGGACCTGGAAGCCCTGAAAAAATACATGGATTCTTACATGGAACACATTCCTGTAAATAAAATAGAACTATATTGCAGTAACAGCGCCGTCAATGCTCTCCTAAACTATTATGCAGGAGTTGCAGAGAAATCGGGAATCGAGATCAACTGGAACATCAGCCTGGAAGATACGGGCAGGATTGACGATGTAGATCTTTGCGGTATGCTTGGCAATGTGCTGGAAAATGCAGTCCGGGCCTGCGGAAACGTTCCGGAAGGAGAGGCCTTCATTCAGCTGACCATAACGAACAGGAACAACCGGTGGCTGTACATAGTAGAAACAAACAGTTTTGACGGCAAGGTCATAATGTCTGGCGGAAAATACCGTTCTGTAAGAAGAAAAGGAACCGGCCTGGGGCTGGATTCCATTCGCTCCACCGCAGAGTACTACGGAGGCCACGCAGAATTCTCCCACAAAGGCCGGGAATTTTATACAAATATTGTAGTCCCTGTTACTTCTCAGCCTTAAGGCGCCTGAGAACCCGAGGCTCTATACCGCAGACCAGAGCGGCACGGTACTCGTACTCCTCCACAACCTTGGCAGGAGAGAGAACCTTCATCTGGTCGCTGAATTGGAACAGCCATCCGAAGAAGGCGGGACTGATCTGAACGTCAACAGTAACAGTGAGAGTGTCCCTAACCGTCTTCTCTATCCGTATGTTCTCGCCGAAGCGGTCGTACACTACGCCCAGCATCTTCAGGGAATTCTGAAATTCAAGGGTAACCCTTTCGGCCTTGCCCATGAACATGCTGAAAACCTGCTCCCTGTAAGTAGAAATGTAGGAGAGAGCTGCCTCTGCGTCAGGGCAGATGGAAACTCTCCGGCCCTCTTCATCTCTCATAAGCCGTACATCCACCATCCGGTCGATCCTGTAATTCCTCAGTTCGTTCTTGTTCAGTGAATACCCCATGAGGTAGTAATTCTCATGATCAAGAATGAGGGCCAGGGGATCTACTATATAAAGGGCGTGATCGTGGTGGAACTGGCGATTCCCATCCAGATCCAGGCTGAAGTAGTAAAAAGTTACTCTCTTCCTGCGGGAGATGGCTTCCTGGAGGCAGTCGATGCTGTAGAGAACCTCCTCGTTAGAGTGCTTCTTGGTGTTGGAGCAGGTCATGCTCTCCTGAAGAATAATGGCCTTGTGGCTTCCTGCCATTTCCGCCAGCCTCTGAATAAGTTCCGAGGATTCCTTCTCTGTAATAAAGGTGGCCGCCCTGACAGCATCCATCAGTATCTTGATCTCCGGATTGGACAGGCTTCTGTCCTTGTAGTAGTAAGCCTTCTCATGGCCCACGAAGGTGTGGCAAATATCGTAGCCGTTGTCGGACAAGGTGTCCATGTCCTTCTTCAGGGTCCTCCTGTCACAGGTTATCCCCAGCTCCAGAAGATCTTCGCAGAACTGGAAGGTGGTGCGGGGATGATCCTCGTCTGTTTCCTGCTTCAGTATTTCCAGCAGTCTTACCAGTTTGACCTTCTGTGCATTCTTCTTGTGCAGTTCTGGGGATAATTCATCACTGCAGTAAACGTCATTCTTTTTCTTTCCCATGATGATTGTCCATATTATGATTCAGAATTGAATTACCTGTTTAAATGTACATGACAATTATATCACTTGCATGGAAATAAGTGCACAAAAATGACGCAAAAAAATGACTCAATGGCAGGCAAAATGCAATTGAGTCACCATATGCTGACTTTCTTTCATAAAAATTTCATTGACTTTAGCACGGTAGAGTGATAACATTCCACCAGTTACCCGAATAAATGGTTAACGGGGATATTATAAATCCCCGTGGAGAATATTGGAAGGACGGAGATAACATGGAACATAAGGGCACTTCTAATCTCAGAGAGGAAAGACAGGAGAGAGAGAAGAAGGAGAAGGTATACAGGGACAATTTCTACAAGGCCATACTGGCACTGGAGACAATGGAAGAATGTGATGCCTTTTTCCAGGATGTATGCACTATAAAAGAACTCAGTGATCTTATCCGCAGGCTTGAGGTGGCAAAAATGTTATCCGAAGGGGTGGTGTTCAACGACATCAGCAAGGAAACGGGCATGAGCTCCACAACCATAAGCCGGGTCAACAAGGCCCTGAACTACGGACCGGGAGGATATGCCATGGTCCTTGAACGTCTTGAACAGTCAGGGGTTCGCACTGCCGGAGAGCAGCAGGAAGATGAGAAGAACAAGAAGACAAAGAAGACCAGCAAATAGAGAAACAGGGAGATATCAAGTTGAAAGATTACGGAGAACTGCTGAGCAGAAGCGAGAAAGCCATATACGATCTGAGAGACCTGTACAGGACCAGCGGATACAAGCTTTTCCGCACAGGAAAATTCGAGGAGTACCAGCTGTACAGCCAGAACAGGGACTTCCTTGGAAAGGACGGAATCCTTACATTTACAGATAACAGGGGACGGCTCATGGCTCTGAAGCCAGATGTGACCCTGTCAGTAGCAAGAAACAGCGAGTGCGTTCCCGGACAGGTTGAGAGATACTGCTACGACGATCAGGTATACCGCATGGCAAGGGGAAGCGGTGAGTTCCGGGAAATAAACCAAACAGGAATTGAGTGCATCGGAGACATCAGCGAAGACCACGTGCTGGAGGTTATAGACCTGGCAGTGAAAAGCCTGGGCACCATTGCGGAAGACTACATTCTTACTGTATCTCACATGGGCATCGTAAGAGGCTTCACCTCCATTCTGGGCCTCCCGGCCGAGGCAGAAGAAGCAGTGCTGAAAGCCATGGGCAACAAGAACTTCCACAAGGCCGCAGCCATCTGCAGAGAACAGGGAGTAAGCACCTTCATGATCTCGAAACTCCAGGAGCTGATGAGCACCAGCGGATCCATAGACCAGGTTCTGGAAGCAGTGAAGGGAATGGCCATGAACCGGGAGATGGACGAGGCCGTCAGGGAGCTGGACCAGATCCGCCAGTTCCTCACTGACAAGGGAGTAGAAACATCAGCCCGCCTGCGCTTCGATTTCTCGGTAGTCAACGACATGGGTTACTATAACGGAGTGATTTTCCAGGGATTCGTAACTGGAGTGCCCTACGCAGTCCTTTCAGGAGGCCGCTACGATAAGCTTATGGAAAAAATGGGACGGAAGGGCGGAGCCATCGGCTTTTCCGTGGACATTTCCGCTCTTGATCAGAAATCCCCGGCACCGGCAGAAACCGGTGAGAAAACCGGCAGAAGGATGATCAACGTAGCTCTTCCTAAGGGACGCCTGGGAGAAAAAGTCTACAGCATGTTTGCCGCAGCAGGCTACGAGGCACCGGAGCTCCTGAACCCGGGAAGAAAGCTGATCTTTACAAATGAAGAAAAGGGAGTGAGCTTCTTCTGGGTAAAGCCTTCAGACGTTTCGGTCTATGTGGAAAGAGGGGCCGCCGACATTGGAGTAGTAGGTAAGGACATCCTCCTGGAAGAAGGCAGCGATGTTTTCGAGCTGCTGGACCTGAACATAGGAAAGTGCCGGATGATGGTGGCCGGTCCAAAGGACTTTGAAGACGATACAGATAAAACTCTGAAGGTGGCCACAAAATTTCCTAGAATAGCATCCAGATACTATAACGGAAAGGGCCGGGATATTGATATAATCAAGCTGAACGGTTCAATAGAGATAGCCCCTGTCCTGGGACTAAGCGACGTGATCGTGGACATTGTAGAGACAGGAAACACGCTTAAGGCCAACGATCTTGAGCCAAAGGAGAAGATTGTGGATATCAGCGCCAGGTTCATAGCCAACAAGGCAATATACAACTTCAAATCAGAGGAAATCGGCATCATCGAAGAAGCTCTGAGAAAGCAGAAGCCGGAAGACTGAGGGGCAGGCCGGAACCTGACAAGAACCACATAGTTTTTTTCAATAAAAAAAGGGGTGCGGGATGATAAAAATACTGAAATACGGAAAAGACATGAACAGCTCCATTTTCGCCAGAACGGAAATGCCTTCAAATGTACAGGAGATTGTAGCTTCAATCATCAGAGACATCAGGGAAGGCGGAGATGCCAGCATAAGAAAATACAACGAGAAATTTGACGGCTACGGGGAAGAGGACTTTCAAGTCAGCCCTGATGAAATCCGGGAGGCCATGGAGTCCGTGGATCCTGAATTCCTGAAGGTCATGGAGGAAGCTGCAGAGAACATCAGAGACTTCCACAAGAATCAGGTGAGAGAGGGCTTCAGCATCCGGAAGGAAGGGGGTATCGTCCTGGGACAGAAGGTTCTCCCTGTGGAAAAAGTGGGAATCTATGTGCCGGGGGGAACGGCTGTATATCCTTCTACTGTTTTGATGAACGTCATACCTGCCAGCCTTGCGGGATGCAAAGAGATAGTAATAACAACCCCTGCCACAGGAGGAAAGGTTAACCCTAACATTCTTGCAGCTGCCCACATTGCAGGAGCAACTAAGATTTTCAAGGTAGGAGGAGCCCAGGCCATCGCCGCTCTCGCCTATGGAACAGAAACAGTTCCCCGGGTCTACAAGATTACCGGTCCGGGAAATGCCTTCGTTGCAGAGGCCAAGAAGCAGGTTTTCGGTCAGGTGGCCATCGACATGATTGCCGGACCATCTGAGATCCTGATTATTTCAGACGGTGAGATGAGACCTGACTTCCTGGCGGCAGACATGCTTTCTCAGGCGGAACACGATAAGTTCGCCAGCGCAGTTCTGATTACGGATTCAGAGAAGCTGGCAGAGAAAGTGGCCCTTGAAATAGAAAAACAGCTGCCGGACCTGCCAAGAGAAGAGATCGCCAGAGCTTCTATAGAGAATAACGGCAAGATAATAGTTACAGACAGCCTGGAAAAGGCAGTAGAGGTTTCTAACGAAATCGCTCCGGAGCACCTGGAGCTCTGTGTGGCAGATCCTTTTGAATGGCTGGAGAAGATAACAAACGCAGGATCTGTGTTCCTGGGAAGAGACTGTCCTGAGGCTCTGGGAGACTACTTCGCAGGCCCTAACCACACCCTTCCTACCAGCGGTACCGCAAAATTTGCAAGTCCTCTGGGAGTAGATGATTTTGTAAAAAGAATGCAGTTTTCCTACTATACGCCGGAAGAACTTGACAAGGCGGCTTACAAAATCCGTACTTTTGCTGAAAAAGAAGGGCTTCAGGCCCACGGCAGAAGTGCGGTTATCCGGTCGGAAAACAGGTAGCTGCCACGAGGCAGCCCATTGCTTCGGCGGGAAACAGGTTGTTTTTACGGAAAAATACAATAAACAATATACGAAAACATACGGATACATACGAAAAGAAGGAGCGGGACAATGAGCAGATTTCTGAAAGATAGATACAAGTCTTTTCAGTCTTATACACCGGGAGAACAGCCCCAGGATCAGGAGTACATAAAACTGAATACCAATGAATCACCTTATCCTCCGGCACCGGAAGTAATAAGGGCCCTGAATGAAACAGACCTGGAGAAACTCCGCCTCTATCCCGATCCAACAGGCAGAAAGCTGAAGGAGAAGATCGCCGCTCTTTACGATGTGAAACCGGAAAATGTTTTTCTAAGCAACGGATCTGACGACATCCTGAATTTTTCGTTTATGGCCTTCAATGACGCAGATGACAATCTGATTTTCCCAGACATCACATACAGCTTCTACAAAGTCATCGCAGGCCTCCACGACGTCAGCTACAGGGAAGTGCCGTTGAAAGAAGATTTCACCATAGATGTAGATGGGTTCTGCAGCGACACCAGGTCAAATGTGGTGATTCCAAATCCTAATGCTCCTACTGGCATAGAGCTGGGCCTGGATTCAATCAGGAGGATAGCAGAAGCAGGAAGAGACAGGCTGGTGCTGGTAGACGAGGCATATGTTGATTTCGGAGGCACATCGGCGGTTCCTCTTACTAAAGAGTATGACAACATCCTGGTTTCCCAGACCTTTTCCAAATCCAGAAGCTTTGCAGGGGGACGCCTGGGCTTCGCCATGGGAAATGAAAGCCTGATAAAAGACCTGGAGCTGATCCAGTACTCCACCAATCCATACAACGTAAACAGGCTGTCCATGATCCTGGCTGAGGCCTCCCTGGACGCAGATGATTACTACAAAGAAAACTCCATGAAAATCCAGAAGACCCGCCAGTGGACCGCTTCTGCTCTGGAATCTCTGGGAGCTAAGGTTCTTCCGTCAAAAGCAAATTTCGTTTTTGCCAGTGTTCCGGCCATGAGTGGTCAGGACCTTTACTCTGGACTGAAGAAGAGGGGAATCTTAATTCGCCACTGGAACCAGCCTCGTATCGAGAACTGGGTGAGAATAACCATCGGAACTGACCAGCAGATGGAAAAGCTGGCAGAGGCCATGAAGGAGATGCTGAAATGAGAAATGCAGAAATCAACAGGGAAACGGCTGAGACAAAGATAAGCCTCTGGCTGGACCTGGACGGCACGGGAAAGACGGACATTGCAACGGGATGCGGCTTTATGGACCACATGCTCACCCTTTTTGCAGCTCACGGCAGATTTGACCTTATGATCAACGCTTCGGGAGACACTTACGTAGATTATCACCACCTGACAGAGGACCTGGGA
The DNA here is from genome assembly GCF_009695865.1 of Allobaileyella intestinalis. Taxonomy (GTDB): domain Bacteria; phylum Bacillota; class Clostridia; order Peptostreptococcales; family Anaerovoracaceae; genus Allobaileyella; species Allobaileyella intestinalis. The sequence goes on from NZ_VUNB01000002.1 coordinate 39,517, forward strand.
ATCTGCATGGGCCAGGCCTTTGACGAAGCCCTGGGAGACAAGAGAGGAATCACCCGGTACGGAACTAAGATACTGCCAATGGATGAGGCTCTTATTCTGACTTCTGTGGATATCAGCGGCCGGGCATTCCTGGACTACAGGCTGGAAGGCCTGAAGGAAAAAGTCGGTGATTTCGATACGGAGCTGGCCCGGGAGTTCGTTGTGGCAATGGTTAGAAATGGCGGATTCACCCTTCACGTGAGACAGCTGGCAGGTGAGAACACCCACCACATTCTGGAGGGCATGTTCAAGAGCCTTGGAAGATCCATGGCAAAGGCTGTAAAGATAGAAAAGGGCAGGGAAGACGAAATTCCTTCCACAAAGGGAATGATCTGACATGATTAAATCGTAAACCCCCTGCCGGGAGAATATGGGAGAACAATATGATTGCAATAATAGATTACGGACTTGGAAATCTCTTTTCCCTCCAGTCTTCATTAAAGGAGATTGGCTGTGATGTTATGGTGACCAGAGATCCCGGTGAGATTAAAGCTGCAGACCGGCTGATCCTTCCGGGAGTTGGAGCATACAGAGATGCAGTGCGCCTCCTGAAAAAGGACGGTATAGGAGAACTTGTGAAGAGCCAGGCCGCTGAGGGAAAACCTCTCATGGGAATCTGCCTGGGAATGCAGCTCCTCTTCCAGAAGGGATTCGAATATGGAGAATATGAGGGACTGGGCCTCATTCCCGGAGAGGTGAGAGACATCAGAGAGCGGATACCAGAAAACCTGAAAGTTCCCCACATCGGCTGGAATGAGCTGATCCTTAAGGATAATAACCATCCCCTGATGAAAGGCCTCAAGGACGGAGATTTTGTCTACTTCGTTCATTCCTATTCGGCCGTCACACCAGAGGAGAACATCATAGCCGCCACAGAATACGGTGCTGAGCTTACTGCAGCTGTTGCCAGAGGAAATGTAACGGGCTGCCAGTTCCATCCAGAGAAAAGCGGCCAGGTAGGCATGAAAATCCTCAGAAATTTTGCAGAGATGTAGGAGAAAACAATGATAATTCTGCCAGCAATAGATTTTTTTGACGGCAAGGCTGTCAGGCTGTATAAAGGAGACTACAGTCAGATGACTGTTTATGATGATAATCCGGTGAACACCGCTAGAAAGTTCCGGGAGTCCGGTGCCCGGTGGATTCACATGGTGGATCTTCAGGGGGCACGGGACGGAGGAACTCCGAATATGGAGATGGCCGCCGGGATTATGAGGGAGACGGGGCTGAAGGCCGAGATTGGCGGGGGGATCCGTTCTCTTGATGTTATTGAGAGGTATATTGATGGGGGCTTCAGCCGGGTGATTCTCGGGACGGCGGCGGTCACCGACCGGGGGCTGGTGAGAGAAGCGGTCCGAAGGTACGGGCCTGCTGTTGCTGTGGGGGCCGATGTAAGGGACGGCTTCGTTGCCATCAAGGGGTGGCTGGAAAAATCAGATTACACTCTTCAGGAGTTTTGCGGGATGATGGAAGAGGATGGTGTCTCCACTATTATCTGCACTGATATTTCAAGGGATGGAGCTATGAAAGGCACCAACCGGGAAATGTACAGGGAGCTTTCGGAAAAATTTTCCTCAATCAACTTCATTGCCAGCGGCGGCGTGTCCAGCCTGGAGGATGTGAATGCCCTGAAAGACATGGGAATGTACGGTGCGATCATCGGAAAAGCTTACTATACAGGAGCAGTGGATCTGAAAGAAGCCATTGCCGCAGCTCACAAAGAGAATGACTGATATTGTAAAATAATCGGGATTTGCAGAATTATGTAATAGCAGATCGGGGTTTTGGAGGAAAAATGATTACAAAAAGGATTATTCCGTGTCTGGATGTAAAAGACGGCCGGGTTGTGAAGGGCGTAAAGTTCAAGGGCCTTTCCGACGTTTCATCTCCTGTGGAGCTGGGCCGCTATTACAGCAAAATGGGAGCAGATGAACTGGTTTTTTACGACATCACTGCCTCCGCAGAGGGAAGAAAGCTTTTTACTGAGATTCTTACTCAGGTGGCATCACAGATATTCATCCCTCTTACAGTAGGAGGAGGAATAAACAGCATTGAGGATTTCGACCGGGTGCTGAAATGCGGTGCTGACAAGGTCAGCGTAAATTCCGGTGCCATCAGGAATCCTCAGCTCATTAAAGAGGCAGCAGAGAAATACGGTGACCAGTGTGTAGTCCTTTCCGTTGATGTTTCTCTTGTAAACGGAGAGTACAGAGTTTTCGGCCGTGGAGGAAGAGACGATACGGGCCTGGAGGCCATTGAGTGGATCCGCAAAGGCGTTGAGCTGGGTGCCGGAGAAGTGGTGGTCAATTCCATAGACACAGATGGTGTGAGAAATGGCTTCGATCTGCCCCTTCTGGAAAAAGTCTGCCAGGCCGTTAATGTGCCGGTAATCGCCAGCGGCGGAGCCGGGTCCATAGAAGATTTTGTGGAACTTTTTGAAAAAATTCCGGCGGTGGATGCAGGTCTTGCGGCCTCTATCTTCCACTTCGGCGATGTGGAGATACCGGAACTCAAGAAGGAACTGAAAAAACAGGGAATCAACGTGAGAATCACAGATCCTGTTACTGAGTAATACTGAAAATTTATTGTGACGACAGCCGGGAGGGACTGGAAGATGGAAACTTTTTTCGATATAGACAAGCTGAAATTCAATGAGCAGGGGCTGATTCCTGCTGTGACCATAGAGGCAGGAACTCACAAGCTGCTGATGCAGGCCTTCATGAACAGGGAGAGCCTGGAGAAAACCATGGAGACGGGGCTGGCCACTTACTGGAGCCGCTCCCGCCAGGAGCTGTGGTGCAAAGGGGAGACCAGCGGGAATTACCAGCACGTAGTGTCTATTACTGCTGACTGTGATCTGGATTCTCTCCAGCTTACGATTGTTGCTGACGGACCTGCGTGCCACACCGGGGAGTATTCCTGTTTCCACAATCTTCTGTGGAAGGCCCCGGAGGGAGAGGATTTCACCCTGGAAGACCTGATGACACTTATCGACGGCCGCAGGACGGAGCCGAAAGAAGGCTCATACACTACATATCTTTTCCAGAAGGGAAGAGAGAAGATATTGAAGAAGGTGGGAGAGGAATCAACTGAGGTCATAATCGCCGCAGCCACCGATGACAAGGCGGAAACCATCTATGAGATTTCCGATCTGGTGTACCATGTGATGGTTCTGATGATCCAGATGGGCATTTCTCTGGAAGACATCAGAAAGGAACTGGCTTCCCGCCACGTAATCGACCACAAGGTGAAGCAGGAGAAGATGACAAAATGAAAGTGATCACTTCCAATTTCCACACCCATACTGATTTCTGTGATGGAAAGGACCGGCCTGAGACCATTGTCCTTCAGGCCATTGAAGGGGGCATGACCGACCTGGGATTTTCCGGTCATGCATATACGCCCTGTGACCTGAGCTATGCCATGACCAGGGAGACTGCAGAAAAGTACAGGCAGGAAATACGCCGGCTTCAGTCTGAATACAGCCACAGAATCAACATACTCTGTGGCCTTGAAATGGACTATTTCTCAGAGCAGGACACCTCACAATTCGACTACACCATAGGATCTGTACACTATGTTTTTTGCAAAAATGGAGAATACTGCCCGGTAGATGAGGCTCCGGAGATAACAGAGAAGGCTATCGAAAGGGCCTATGGCGGTGACCCTTACGGACTGGTGGAGGATTATTTCAGGCAGGAAGGAGATGTGGTGAGAAAAACCGGATGCGCCTTCATCGGCCACTTCGACCTTCTCACCAAATTCCAGGAGAGGAAAAAACTTTTTGACGAAAGCCACCCTCGCTACATTGCAGCCTGGCAGTCAGCCCTGGACCAGCTCATTCCATACGGTGTGCCCTTCGAAATCAATACGGGGGCAATTTCCAGAGGATACAGAACATCTCCATATCCATCAATGGACATCCTGAAAGAAATCGCCAGGAGAGGTGGAAAAATTGTTTTCTCCAGCGACTCTCACGAGAAGGACACTTTGCGTTATGGCTTTGCAGAAGCCGTCCGGCTGGCCCGGGAAGCAGGTTTCAGCACCCACTGGGTTCTTGAAAAAAACGGAATGAGAGAAGAGTCCCTGGAAAATCTTTATTTAATTTAACAGAGGGGCTGCTGGTGGGGCGGCTAATGCAGGCGGCCAATGCAGTATTTTAATCCGGAATCCTCAGGAAGTTTCATCCTGAGGCCGGATTATTTTTATTTGTCACTTTTTTCTTCATGCATTACTAATGAAGTCTTGTATATAGTCAGATTTTTTGCTATATTACTGTAACATTTGGCTGAAAAAAGCATATAATTAAAGGCCACGGGAGCGATTTATACTTAGGCAATCTTAGGCAATCTGGCTTCCCGGCATAGTGTACAAGGTTAATAATTAAAATAAATTTACTGCATTTAATATTAAATACTTACCATTAAATTACTGCCGCAGGCAGAGGGGATTGACGGAATGAAGAAGAAAAAGTTTGGAAGGGCAGCAAAAATCGGGGTGCTGGCGCTGATCCTGGTGGCAACAGCCGTGGGATTCAGCTTTGGAAATCCGGATTTGACTCTGAAGAGCAAGTACGAAAAGGGAATCGTAAAGGTTGACTACGGAACACCGGTCTCCACCGACGTGAAGACTTACGTGGATTTCAGCAGGGCCAGCGATAAAGACAAGAAGTACATTCTCAAGAACACAAAAATCAAGTACGACGGAGACAAGGTAGAGGGAACCGATTACGATAAGGTTGGAGAATATAATCTGACTATCTACTTCGAGGACAAGAAGTTCAAGACTTTGAAGGTAAAGGTTCTGGACAAGGTTCCGCCGGAATTCACCAAGACTGAGGATAAATCAGTGTTCGTGGGAGAGAAGGATGTGGACTACAAGTCCATGTTTGAGGCTAAGGATAATATTGACCAGCCGGAAATCAAGATAGACTCAAAGGCAGTGAATCTCAGCACTCCTGGAGACTATGAAGTAAAGGCCACTGCTGTGGACAAGTCCGGAAACAAGGCAAAGGCCAAGGCTGTTGTCCACGTCCAGAAGGCTGAATACGGAGCTGCTGGCACCTATGTATATGTTGACCTGACAGCCCAGAGACTTTTCTACTTTGAAGACGGCAAGGTAGTGTTCCAGTCACCTATCGTAAGCGGAAACCTTTCTGCAGGCCATGGAACACCAACAGGAGTCTTTGCCGTAAACAACAAGACCAGAAATCAGAAGCTGAAGGGCGATGATTATGAAAGCTATGTAAGCTACTGGATGTCCTTTATCGGCGGTCAGGTAGGATTCCACGACGCTTCCTGGAGAAGCAGCTTCGGTGGCACTATTTACAAGAACAACGGATCCCACGGATGCATCAACATGCCTACAGGATCAGCAGCACAGCTCTACAGCATGCTGAAAATAGGAACACCTGTAATCGTTAAGTACGGCGGAAGCCCTTACGGCGTAACCAGCGCCACAGGAGCACCGGCAGCTCCAAAACAGGAGGAAGCCGCTGCACAGGCACCTACCCCGAGCCAGCCGGCAGCTTCAAACACAACACCATCCACACCGGAGACCACAACGCCAGTATCAGATAAAGAGGCCTCCAAGAACTACAGCTAATAAATAAGACCGGCAGCCCCTTGGACTGTACGGAATATCTGGAATAATAAGAAGATGATGAAAGACTGCCGCATTCCATGAAATGCAGCAGTCTTCTTTATATGGATATATGGTGCGCCCAGTGAGCACAGATTCTAAAGATGAATGTGCTGTTCCTGCTGGCCGAATCCTGCAGGAGCAGTAGTAATGGACCAAACCCGGATTAGTACTGCTCCCCGAGACCCGCAGGAGCAGTAGTAAACGACCAAACCCGGATTAGTACTGCTGGCCGAAACCCGCAAGAGCAGTAGTAAACGACCAAACCCGGATTAGTACTGCTGGCCGAAACCCACAGGAGCAGTAGTAATGGGCAAAACCCGGATTAGTACTGCTCCCCGAGACCCGCAAGAGCAGTAGTGAACGACCAAACCCGGATTAGTACTGCTCCCCGAGACCCACAGGAGCAGTAGTGAACGACCAAACCCGGATTAGTACTGCTCTCCGAGACCCACAGGAGCAGTAGTAAACGACCAAACCCGGATCAGTACTGCTCCCCGAGACCCACAGGAGCAGTAGTAAACGACAAAACCTGGATTAGTACTGCTCCCCGAGACCCGTAGGAGCAGTAGTGAACGACCAAACCCGGATTAGTACTGCTCTCCGAGACCCGCAAGAGCAGTAGTAATGGACCAAACCCGGCTTAGTACTGCTGGCCGAACTCCGCAAGAGCAGTAGTAATGGATCAAACCCGGATTAGTACTGCTCGCCGAAGCCCGCAAGAGCAGTAGTAATCATCAAATCTCTGCTACTCCCCGCTCACACTGCCATCTGCTCTTGCTACTTCCCAATCACACTGCCACCTCCTCCTTTCAGAGTCCTAAGGTAGTCCAGGTTTTTCTCTGCACTCACTTTTTGTACATTTTTATTTTCTCATTTACACATGCCGTACTACCCCTGATGAGCGGCAGCTCCACCCCGGGACCGGTGCTGCCGTTGAGCAGTTCTTCTTAATGTGGTAAAATTTCAACAGTTTTTATCGGCCTGCTGAGGCCAAGGGGGTAATTATGGGACTTAACGATACACCGGGAGGAAGCCGTTTCACCATTGGAATTTTCGGCAAGAGAAATGCAGGAAAATCATCGCTTATCAACAGTCTCACAGGTCAGAGCATAGCCCTGGCATCAAGAGTGCCTGGCACAACTACTGACCCTGTTTACAAGGCCATGGAGCTGCTTCCTGTGGGACCGGTAATGCTTATAGACACTGCAGGATTGGACGACCAGGGAGAGCTGGGCAGCCAGAGAGTAGAGAAATCAATGGAGGCTCTCAGAAAGTGCCATCTGGTTATCTATGTGGCAGATCCAGAAGTCGGGGCTCGCCCGCAGCGCCCGCAGCTCGCACAGCAGCAACCGCAGCTCGCATACCAGCAGCCGCAGTCACTGCAGCCACAACAAACACACCAGCCGCAGCCCGTTGACATATCAGACCCAGGAGAGAAAAAGACCCCCGGAAATCCGGACAGTCAGCCCTCTGCCGGCAATTGGGACGCAAGAAACTTCCTGGAAAAAGAAGAGTCAGAATTCATTCACCAGCTGGAAACCAGAAAGATTCCCTACGTAATCGCCGTAAACCAGTCAGGAGAAGACACAGACTTCCTGAACAAGAATTATGGAACAGACACACAAGTCTTTACAGATGCGGCGCTGAAACTGGGGATAGACCAGCTGAAGAAGGCCATCATCAGGAATTCCGGCGAAACAGAAAAAGAAGCAGGCCTCACTGACGGCCTGATAGAAGCCGGTGACCTGGCCGTTTTGGTAACACCCATAGACACCGCAGCTCCAAAGGGAAGAATGATCCTCCCTCAGCAGCAGGTCCTCCGGGACATTCTCGATAAAGGTGCATACACCATTGTCACAAGAGAAGGAGAACTGGATCAGGCCCTGAATGCCCTGGGCCGCCCGCCGAAAGTAGTAATTACAGACTCCCAGGCCTTCCGCTTGGTAGATTCCATAGTGCCGCCGGAAATAGACCTTACGTCATTTTCCATTCTATATGCCCGGCAAAAAGGTGATTTGAAGAAGATGACAGAAGCGGCAGCAGTGCTGGGAGACCTGAAGCCGGGAGATAAGGTTCTCATAGCAGAAGCCTGCACCCACCACCGCCAGAAAGACGATATCGGAACGGTCAAGATCCCTAAGATGCTGAGAAAACTGGAGCCGGAAGTTGACATACACTGGCATTCAGGAGCATCTTTTCCCGATGACATCAGAGAATACAAACTGGTGATCCACTGCGGTGCCTGCATGCTGAACCGCCCTGAAGTCCAGTACAGAATAGAACTGGCTGAGAAGGAAGGAGTTCCCGTTACAAACTACGGACTGACCATCGCATTCTGCACAGGCATTTTGAAGAGAGCCGTGGCACCTTTTGGAATCCGGATTTAGATTTTATGATTTAATAGAGATATAGCAAGATAATACAAGCGAGATAATACAAGAGATAATATAAAGGAGATGGAGATGTCAGACGAAATGAAAAGTCCAATCGAATACGAAGAGTTTGACCCGTCAAAAGCAGTAAAAGCAACTGTTGAATGGATCAGAAACTGGTTCAGTGAAAACGGTGCAGGATGCAATGCAGTAATAGGAATCAGCGGAGGAAAGGACAGCTCCGTAGTAGCAGCACTGCTGAAAGAGGCTCTTGGAAAAGAAAGGGTGATCGGAGTTCTCATGCCAAACGGCGCTCAGAGCGACATAGACATGGCCCGGCTCCTGGTAGATCATCTCGGAATCAGAAATTACACAATAAACATCAAAGAAGGCTTCGATGGCCTTACGGAAGAGCTGAAGAGAGTTTTGCCAGAAGTGGGAAAAGATACCCTTATTAATCTCCCGGCGAGAATCAGAATGTCCACTCTTTACGCAGTTGCCCAGTCCAATAACGGAAGAGTTGCCAACACCTGCAACCTTTCAGAAGACTGGGTGGGATATTCTACCAGATACGGAGACTCTGCAGGAGACTTCAGCCCTTGCAGTTCTTTCACCACTGCGGAGATAAGAGCCATGGGCGCTTACCTGGGCCTGCCTGAAGTTCTTGTAAAAAAAGTTCCTACAGACGGTCTCAGCGGCCTCAGCGACGAGGAGAAACTGGGCTTCACTTACGACGTTCTGGACAGATATATCCGCACCGGAGAAATCCATGACGATGAAGTCAAAGCCAGGATTGACAGGCTTCACAAGATCAATCAGTTCAAGCTTCGCTACATGGACAGCTTCGTATACAAGCAGGAACCAGAGAACAGGTAATTACAGATATACAACAGATATACAGATAAGGAAACTATATACTATATGATTTTTAGCATTACCAGAATAATATACAACAGTCTCTTCATGGCTGCAGCCATATCCTGGCTAATTGCCCAGGTGATGAAGGTGGTGACAGCTTCCATCAGGAACGGTGGATTCAGCCGCCAGCTGCTGACCAGCTCAGGAGGCTTTCCCAGTTCCCATTCTGCAACGGTGTCGGCTCTGGTAGCCATGTCCTTCAGACTGTATGGAGGAGATTCAGAGATTTTCGCCGTTACATTTTTCCTGGCCATGATCGTCATGTACGATGCAGTGGGAGTAAGAGCTGAAACAGGAAGGCAGTCGGAAATTCTAAACGGACTTATGAAGAACCATCCTGAACTGTTCGAAAGCCAGGAGACAGGGAAAACAACTGGTGAAGGCAAGCATTCACATGTAGAAAAGACAATAACGCTGAACGAGAAGACCGGACACACTTTGCCGGAGCTGATAGCAGGAATCGCCATCGGAGTTCTCGTCTCAGCCTTCCTGCCAGTTTTTTAGCCTGATAAAAGAAAGCAGGAAACAACAGATTTTTTGAAAGGACCAATACAGCAAATGAAGAAACACTATGTTGCAGACCTGAAACCCGGCGACGAATTCGCCGATTATTTTCTTGTAAAATCATCGGACATTCGCGTGGGAGGCAACGGAAAGAAGTACCTGGACATAACTCTGGCCGATGCATCTGCGGAGATCAGCGGCAAGAAGTGGGACATCGACGACGGAGAACTCCCTAAGCTGGAAGCCATTCACGGCGGCATAACCGTTGCAGTGAAGGCAGATGTAAAGGAGTGGAAGGGTTCCAACCAGCTGAGAATAATGAAGATCAGGGAGACAAACGTAGGAGATGTTTTTGACCTGCGGGACCTGGTTAAAGCTGCCCCTGAACCTTCAGAAGAAATGTATGATTACATCACAGGGACCATCAGAAATTTCCAGGATGAAGAGCTGAAGAAGCTCTGCCTTGGCTTGTACGAGGAAAATAAGGAAAAACTCATGTACTATCCAGCTGCAGCCAGCAACCATCATGCAGAATACGGCGGCCTCCTGTACCACGTTAAGAGAATGATGATGATGGGCGAAAGAGCCTGCCAGGTTTATACCAACCTGTCAAAGGACCTTTTGCTGGCCGGCGTTGCCATCCACGACATCGAGAAGCTGACAGAAATCATCTCCGATGAGAACGGAGTTTCACCGGGATACTCCATGGAAGGTAACATGCTGGGCCACATAGTTCAGGGAGTCAGCCTCATTCATGACAGATGTGCAGAGCTGGGCATCGGTGCAGAGAAAACCATAATGCTGGAGCACATGATACTGTCCCACCACTATGAGCCGGAATTTGGCAGCCCGAAGAAACCTCTTTTTCCAGAAGCTGAAATGCTCCACTACCTGGATATGATCGATGCCAAAATGTACGACATGGAAGACTCTCTCAGAGGCGTTGAGCCGGGCGAGTTCGGCCCTAAGGTATGGACCCTGGACAACAGGAGAATATACAAGAGAACTTTCTGACAACTGATGAAAAACTCTGTGGAAGGAAACAGGGAGGCTTAGGAGTATCAGGGGGATGGCGGAAACCAAAGAAGGAAAAATCACCAGAGTTGTATATAATAATCCGGCCAACGGTTATACCGTAGCCCAGTTCGAAACTGCCAGTGAGATGTTCACCCTCACAGGCAGTTTTCATGCTGTAAACACCAGCGCCAGATACAAGATCACCGGGGAGTTCAAAATCCACAAGAAATATGGCGAACAGTTCGTCGTCACTTCTTACGAGGAAATGGTTCCCAAGGGGGAAGAGGGCATCAGAGCCTTCCTGGCTTCCGAGAGCATCCGGGGAATCGGCAGGAAAACAGCCGGTCTCATTGTGGACGCTTTCGGAGAAGACTCACTTAGAGTCATAGGCGAGGAACCGGAGAAACTGCTGCAGATCAAGGGCATCGGCAAGAAAACCCTGGCTTCAATAATAGAGTCGTACAACGAAAACCGGGAATTTGCCAAGGTCTACAAGGAACTTTCAGACCTGGACATAGACCTTCCGTCGGCAGTAAAAATCTACAAACTTTACGGCCCCGATGCCATAAACATTATCAAGGAAAACCCATATCAGCTGGCAGACGACATTTACGGCATAACCTTTGCCAGGGCAGACCGGATCGGTGTCCGCCTGGGAATTCAGCCGGACAGCCCTTTCCGGATCCGGAGCGGCATTAAATACCAGCTGGGAAAATGGGCAGGCAGCGGCAGCACCTTTGTTCCAAAAGAAGATCTGAAGCTGGCTACAATGGACCTTCTGGAAGTTACGGGAGACCAGATTGACGAATGCCTGACGGCCATGGCCTTCGAAGGAATTCTCCAGACAGATCTCATAGAAGGAGTTCCTGCGGTCTATCTGTATAATTACTACCTGGCAGAGCAGGAGACAGCCCACAATCTGAAACGCCTTATGGAGGCTGATGTGCCGCCGATACCGGCTGACCTGGACAATCTCATTAACTGGGCAGAAACAGGAGAAAAAATCAAGCTTTCTTCTGAGCAGCGCAGCGGCGTGCGCCTGGCTCTTGAGAACAACATTTCCATTATCACAGGAGGCCCGGGCACAGGAAAGACCACAATAATAAACACCATAATCAAGATTTTTGACGAACTGGGAATAAAAACTGCCATTGCAGCTCCTACAGGCAGGGCAGCCAAGCGGATAACTGAAACATCAGGAGCTCCCGCCAAGACCATCCACCGCCTTCTGGAATACATGTACTCCGAAGACGAAGATGAAATGGAATTCGGCAGAGACCGGGACAACCCTCTGGAGGAAAAAGCCATAATCATTGACGAGGCATCCATGATTGACCTCCTTCTGATGGACGGCCTGCTCAATGCAATAAGCAGCGGCTCCCGCCTTGTAATAGTAGGAGACGTGGACCAGCTTCCGCCGGTAGGCGCAGGAAATGTCCTCCGGGACATGATTCAAAGTGAGTACATTCCAACCGTAAGGCTGAAGGAAATTTTCCGCCAGGCCCACGAAAGTCTGATCGTCGTAAACGCCCACCGCATAAACAACGGAGAATACCCCCATTCCAACGAGAAGGGAAAAGATTTTTTCATGATGCGCCGCCAGACCGAAGAAGAAACTCTGAGCACCATCCTTGAGCTGGTAACGGGAAGGCTGGAATCATATTACGATTTCATCGGCTCCTGGGAGGACATTCAGGTCATCAGCCCTACAAAACAGAGACTTCTGGGAACAGAATCCCTGAACAACCAGCTCCAGGCCGTTTTAAACCCGCCCTCAGATGAAAAAGCCCAGCGCCAGATTGGCAGGATCATCCTCCGTGAAGGGGACAAGGTAATGCAGACAAAGAACAACTACAGCCTGGAGTGGCGGAGCAATGTGGACTTCCAGACAGGAAAAGGTGTTTTCAACGGAGATATGGGAAAAATCATCTCCATCAACAAAGAGGAAGACGCAGTTACAGTCCAGTTTGACGACAAGTTTGTAGTATATGATTCCGTCGATGTGGAGGAGCTGGACCTGGCCTACGCCATAACCGTACACAAAGCCCAGGGCAGTGAGTTTCCCGCAGTGGTCATGCCCGTTGCGAAGTTCGCGCCTATGCTCATGACCAGGGATCTCCTCTATACTGCAGTGACCCGTGGAAAAAAACTTGTAGTCCTTGCGGGAATGGAGTGGGGCGTCCGCAGAATGGTGGACAACGACCGGGTTCATTTCAGAAACTCAGGACTGGAATACAGACTGAAGGAAATAGGTATGATGGGGAAAGAAGAAAACCCTTTCCAACAGCCGTTCATTCAGTAAAAAAAGCTTCGGGCAGAACCCGGAGCCTTTTTACTTACCAGTATTTACTTTAACAAGCCTCTTCACAGGCTTCTGAATTCAGAATACACAGGAAATTACCTGTCAGTCTCAATAAGACCGTAATCTCCGTTCTTCCTCTTGTATACGATGCTGGCACCGTTTGTGTCCATATCGAGGAAAACAAAGAAATTATGTCCCAGCAGCTCCATCTGGAGAACTGCCTCCTCAGCAGTCATAGGCTGAAGCTCGAACTTCTTCGTACGTGCAATCTTTATTTCGCCCTCATCCTCTTCTTCCTCAACATCAGGAATGAACTCGAACTTGAGAGCCTTGTTCTCCTTGTATCTGGCCTCCAGCTTTCCCTTGTACTTGGACATCTGGCTGGACAGCCTGTCGATAATCAGATCCAGGGCTTCGTATACGTTCTCAGCAGCCTCCTCTGCCCGGAAAATCGTCTGTTTGGCATTGATTGTAGCCTCAATCTTAGTCTTGTCCTTGAACTTAGAAACAAGAACATTTGCAGTTACATCGTCCTGAAAGTATTTGCCAAGCCGTGCGAACTTCTTCTCAATGTTTTCCTGAAGCCTCTCACTAGGCTTGTAATTCTTAGCGGTTATGGATACCTTCATAGTTCCGACCTCCTTGCATTTTGATAACTGAATTATAACACAAGTTGGATAAACATACATCAAAATCGGTGAGTTCTGTGTGACGGTACTGCAGGGGAATTTTCACAGTAGTATCATGAGACTGCAAGGGCTGGCAATGGCCCGGAGGGTTCAGAAGAAGGGAGAGACTGTCTGTCTTATGGAAAAAATCTTTCGCGCAATAGCAGCTTTTGCGAGAAGGGAAACAGAGGAGATTCTAGATCTGATTTATCCGCCGGGAATTAAATGCATCTGCTGCGGAGCTGTCATTGACAAGAGCCGTCCATACAGCCTCTGCAACAACTGCATGAACGGAATCAGATGGATAGAGGCTGGTGACCGGACCTGCATCAAATGCGGCAAACCATTGGCAGGAAACGATTCCCGGACCATCTGCTTCAGCTGCAGAGAACATCCCCATGTTTTCTCACGGGCCGTAACCTGCGCCCAGTACGGCGCCCTGGAGAGAGATCTGATTTTCAATCTCAAATACAAAGGAAGGACTTACATCGCCCCCATTCTTTCGGAAATCATGTGGGACCGGCTCCAGAGCCTGGAGCCCGGAGAGCAGTACCAGATTTTCCGGGGAGGAGTGGACGTGGTTGTTCCCGTTCCCCTGAGCAGGGAGAGACTTTTGGAACGGGGATTTAATCAGGCGGATCTTATTGGAGAGGGCCTGGCCCGGCTTATGGGGGCAGATTATAACAGGGACATCCTGGTAAGAACCAGGCACACAACAGCCATGAGGAGCCTGACACCTGATGAGAGACGGAAGAATATTAGAGGCGCTTTCCGTGTGGATGGAAATGTGACCGGCCTCACGGTTATGGTGGTGGACGACATATATACCACAGGGTCAACAGCAGATGCCATTGCCTCCGTGCTTTTTGAAAAGGGAGCAGCAAGAGTTATATTCTGTACTTTCGCAGGGGGCGCAGATGTAGTAAAATCATAACCTGTATGATGCTTCTGTGTTCGTGGTTGAAAGTCCAGGCCAGCTGTGGGCAAAGGGATCCACGTAAGCCGTGAGCAGGGAGCCGCGGTGATCATGGCACAGTTTAGATGTAAGTCCTCCGGAAAATCCGGGCAAAGGCAAGTGTGGGGTCAAAGACCAGGTCGAGCAGATGCATCATATTTTTTATGCATAAACATAAACCGATAGATACAAATTGACACATATAAACTCATACATGAACTCAGGGAAGGGGCGCATAGATGGAAGATTTCAGAATCGAAAGAGATACCATGGGTGAAGTGAAGGTTCCTGCTGACAAGTACTGGGGCGCTCAGACCCAGAGAAGTCATCAGAATTTCAGAGTGGGAAACAAAATGCCTGACCAGATAATCCGAGCTTTTGCGTATCTGAAGAAAGGGGCTGCACTGGCCAACGAAAGACTGGGAAACCTTGAAAGCCCGAAGGCAGAGATGATCTCAAAGGTATGCGACGAGATTCTGGATGGTTCTCTGGATGGCAATTTCCCTCTGGTTGTTTACCAGACAGGAAGCGGAACTCAGTCAAACATGAATGTAAATGAGGTAATCGCCAACAGGGGAAATGAGCTGGCTGGAGAGAAGTTGCTCCATCCAAATGATGATGTGAACCGTTCCCAGAGCTCCAACGACACCTTCCCCACAGCCATGAGCATAGCCGCAGTCGTAACTGTAGAAGAAAAGCTTTTGCCAGCTGCAGAACAGATGACCGAAACCCTGAGAACCCTTGAAGACAAATACATGCATGTGGTCAAGACCGGACGGACCCATCTTCAGGACGCCGTTCCAATGACCTTCGGACAGGAGATCAGCGGGTGGAGATCCATGATTGAGCACAGCACAGACAATATCAAGGCCTCTCTGAAACCGCTTAGAGAAATAGCTCTTGGAGGAACAGCTGTGGGAACAGGACTCAACGCGCCGGAAGGGTTTGACAAGGCTTCGGCTGAAATTATCTCCAGACTTACAGGCCACGACTTCGTAACAGCGCCAAACAAGTTCCACGCCCTTTCTTCTAAGGACGCTTTCGTATACGCCCACGGTGCTCTCAAAGCTATGGCAGCAGACCTGATGAAGATGGCCAACGACATTCGCTGGCTTTCCAGCGGTCCCCGCTGCGGCCTGGGAGAAATTACCATCCCGTCCAATGAGCCTGGAAGCTCGATTATGCCTGGAAAAGTTAATCCAACCCAGACAGAATCGGCAACAATGGTTGCAGTGAGAGTCATGGGAAATGATACTGTTGTGGGAATGGCTGCATCCCAGGGAAATTTCCAGCTTAATGTATTCATGCCTGTAATAGCTGATGCATTCATCCAGTCAGCAGAACTGCTGGCTCAGTCCCTGACCAGCCTGGAACTTAACTGCGTAAGAGGAATAGAGCCTATAGAAGAAAAGATGGAAGAAAACGCTCGTAAATCCCTGATGGTAGCTGCCGCCCTGAATACTCACGTAGGATATGAAGCAGGAGCAAAGGCAGCCAAGTGGGCCCACAAAAACGGCACCACTCTGAAAGAAGCAGCAGTTCAGCTGAACATCTGCACAGATGAAGAATATGAACGCTGGGTAGACCTGAAAGAAATGACAGGCGTAAAATAAAAGGCCTTAAATAAGAAAAGACTTGAGGTAAATATTAATAGAATCTGGATAACCGAACTGTGGCATTTTGAAAAGAAATGCCACAGTTCGTCTTTTTGGGCTAAGTACTATGTTTAAAATGTGGACATTTGAAATGTGGACGGATGTGGCAGCCTGCCAGTCCCTTAATCCGGGAGCAGTACTAAGTACGATTTCTACAGGTACTACTGCTCCATCAGCCTCGTAAAAGCAGTAGTAACCGCGATAAACAGGATTAGTACTGCTCTTCCAGCTTCTCGAGAGCAGTACTAAGTACAATTCCTGCAAGTAGTACTGCTTTCCCATCCTCGTAAAAGCAGTAGTAACCGCGATAAACAGGATTAGTACTGCTCTTCCAGCTACTTGAGAGCAGTACTAAGTGCGATTTCTGCAGGTAATACTGCTCCATCAGCCTCGCAAAAGCAGTAGTAACCGCGATAAACAGGATTACTACTGCTCCTACAGCTTCCCGAGAGCAGTACTAAGTACGATTTCTGCAAGTAGTACTGCTTTCCCATCCTCGTAAAAGCAGTAGTAACCGCGATAAACAGGATTACTACTGCTCTTCCAGCTTCTCGAGAGCAGTACTGAGAGCCGATTCTGCAAGTAGAACTGCTTTTTCCTGCACCAGAGAGCAGTAGTAACATCAATAAACAGAATTACTACTGCTCCATCAGCCTCGTAGAAGCAGTAGTAACCGCGATAAACAGAGCTACTACTGCCGCCCGGCCGCCAGTTGCCCCCGCCTGCCAACTGCCGCCCGTCCGCCTACTACCTTCGCCCGCGTACTACCCTCGTCCGCCAACTGCCCCGGCGGCCTACTGCCCCGTCCGCCAACTGCCGCCGCAAGTCTATCCTCAAATCCCATCCCCCCCGGCCGCCAACTGCCCCGGCTCCCAGATACACAACCGTAAGATTCCGCGAGGAAATGTACCGTTTGTGTGAAAAAACCTCCTGCTTTTATGCTTATTATGTGAACAATTCTCCAAAAAATTGAAAAAATCGCTTGCAAACTGTATAATCTGTAAGATATATTGCCGTGTTGTGTTCAGAACAGTGTGGGCATTTTGTCCGTCTTGAACCAGTACTCTTGAACCAACATTTATGAACAAGTATTTACAGACTTTGTTTCGACAACAGCCGTAGAAAGGATTTCAGTCAAGATGTATGAAGTGATCCTGGGGATATTGAGGAACTTCCGATTGGCAGATGCGGTAGACATAGCTATCGTATCCTTTGTCGTATACAAAATATTAAATTTCATAAAGGAAACAAGGGCTCAGCAGCTGGTAAGAGGAATAGCCATCCTTCTGCTGGTATTCTTCCTTTCAGATCTTTTTGACCTGTACCTGCTGAACTGGCTCCTTAAAGGTTTTGCAACCATGGGCCTTTTTGCCCTGGTTGTTCTGTTCCAGCCTGAGATCAGAAGAGGCCTTGAGCAAATGGGCCGCCGGGGCCTGGTGAGCCAGCAGTTCAAAAGTGTGGACAAGGAACATGCCATGGAATTCGTAAGTGCCATGGTTACAGCCATAGATGATTTTTCGGCCACAAGAACAGGCGCACTTATTGCAATCGAAAGAGACACCATGCTCAACGACATCATCGAAACCGGTGCAGTAGTTGATGCAAAGATGTCCGTGAGACTTATAGAAAATCTTTTTTACGAAGGGTCCCCGTTACACGACGGTGCGGTAATCATCAGAGGAGACAGAATTCATGCAGCCAGCTGCGTTCTTCCTCTCACAGAGAACAAGAACCTTGGACGGAACCTGGGAACCAGACACAGAGCCGGTGTAGGACTCAGCGAGGTTTCAGATGCACTGGTCATCATAGTTTCAGAAGAATCAGGAGTTATTTCCGTGGCAGAAAACGGAAAACTCAGACGGTTTATGGATCTGAAGTCCATTGAGAAGATGCTGCTTAACATCTACCTGCCGCCGGAAGTTTCATTCCAGAGCAAAGTCCGTTCCATTGCAAGGAGAGGAGGCAGATCAGATGAAAGGTAAAGAAATAAACAAGATGAACCTGATCCTTTCCATAGTCATCGCCTTCGCAGCCTGGGTCTATGTTGTATATAACGTAAATCCTACTATGACCAGAACATACAAGGGCATCAATGTTAATGTGGCAGGTCAGAGCGAGCTGACCAATAACGGAGATGCAGTGAGCTCAGTGGCAGATGGAAAGGTAGACGTAAAGCTGAGGGCGAGACGTTCAGTTCTGGACGATATTTCTGCAAAAGATATTGAGGCCTCGGTGGACGTGTCGCAGCTCAAGCCGGGAACAAATACTGTAACGGTCAACGTCGTAGTGCCTGACAGTGTGAAGCTGACCAGCCAGTCTGTTTCACAGACAGAGGTAACAGTAGAGAGAAGAGATACCAAGACCGTGAAGCTTATAGCCGTATACGGCAAGGGAGCAGCCAAGGACGAGGAACCGGTAATCACTTCAGGGGGCAAAGAAGAGATCGAGATCTCCGGAGCAGAAAGCCTGATTAAGTCGGTTACAAATGCAGAGGTGGTTCTGGACAACGACAGAGTCACAGACCAGGAGAAGACCTTCAGGGTAAAAACCTACGGAGTTAACAGCAGCGGCGATAAAGTGCCGTACATCAAAACTTCTCCTGGAAAAGTAAAGGTCACAGCAATAAGAGGAAAACTTAAGACGGTAAAGCTGAACGTGAAGACTGAAAATGCCGACGATGATCAGTACCAGAGAAAGGTGGAAGCACCTGATCAGGTAACAATAAAGGGAAAGTCATCGGCCATAAGCAAGATAAACTCAGTGGACACGGAAGTAATAGACCTGAGCCAGATAACCAGCAACAAGACTATGAACATCAAGTACGATCTGCCTGATGGAATAGCCATTGCCAACGCTTCAGCCGGCCAGAAGATTACCATAAAAGTAACGGGAATGGGCTCCAGGACATTCAGCATTGCACCCTCAAGCATAACAGTATCAGGACTGGCCAGCGGCCTGACAGGAACTGTGCAGAACGGCGCTACGGTAACAGTAACAGGCGCCAATGACCTGCTGAACAACCTGTCCACCTCCAGTTTCGTTCTTTCCGTCAGTGCAGCGGGACTGAACAGCGGCAGCTACACCCTGACACCATCCATAAAGGTGAACGGACCTGAGGGGCTGTCAGCTTCAGCCACCAGCGTCACACTGGTGATTTCTGGAGGAAGCAGCGAAAGCGATAACAGCAATACCAATAACAACACCGATAACAACAATACAAATTAGTCAGGAGAAGGATATTAATGGGAAGACTATTTGGAACAGACGGAGTAAGAGGCGTAGCTAACAAGGAGCTTACTGCATCTCTGGCCTTCGACATAGGAAGAGCCGCAGCATTTGTACTGGGAAAAGGGACGGGACGTCCCCTTTTCGTAGTAGGAAGGGATACGAGGGTATCCGGTGATATGCTGGAAAACGCACTTACAGCAGGAATCCTTTCTGTAGGCGGCAATGTAATGAAACTGGGTGTCATTCCAACACCAGCAGTAGCCTATCTGGTAAGACATTACGACGCAGATGCAGGAGTTGTTATTTCCGCATCGCACAATTCCTTTGAATACAACGGCATTAAGCTTTTCAACGGAGATGGGTTCAAGCTGGACGACTCTATTGAAGAAGAAATCGAAGACATAATTCTGGCAAGAGAATTCGTCCATCCTGAATTTGTAGGAGACAAGCTGGGCAAGTGTGTAGAAGCGGAAGAAGATGCCCTCAGCATCTATACAAAATTCCTGCTGAGCACAATCGACATTTCTCTGGATGGAGTAAAGGTAGTCATCGATACAGCCAACGGCGCCTCATACAAGACAGCCAGAATGGTCTACGAAGCCCTGGGTGCAGAGGTTCACACTATCGCCAATGACCCTGACGGCATTAACATCAACGACAACTGCGGCTCCACCCATCCGGAGAACCTGCTTAAGGAAGTAGTAAAACAGGGAGCAGACATAGGCATGGCCTATGACGGAGACGCTGACCGGCTGGTGATCGCAGATGAGAAGGGCCGGCTCCTGGACGGAGACCGGGTTATGTGCATTTGCGGCAAGATGCTGAAAGATGAAGGAACACTTTACGGTGATCTGGTTACAGCTACAGTAATGAGCAACATCGGCTTCCACAGATATCTGGAAGACAATGGCATGAAGGCTGAGGTAACAAAGGTGGGAGACCGCTACGTTCTGGAGTCCATGCTCAAGACAGGATCTGTCCTGGGCGGAGAGCAGTCAGGCCACATGATTTTCCTGAACTACACTACAACAGGAGATGGAGTTTTGTCTTCTCTCCAGTTTGTTAAGGCATGGAAGGCTTCAGGTAAGAAGGTCAGTGAACTGAGAGACGGAGTTACAATCTATCCTCAGGCCCTGGTCAACGCAAGGGTAACACCAGCGGGCAAGGCATCTGCACTGAAGGATCAGGAAGTTCAGAACAAGATAGCAGAAGTAGAGGAAAAACTGGGAGACACAGGAAGAGTGCTTATCCGTCCTTCCGGAACAGAACCTCTCATGAGAGTGATGATCGAAGGAGAAGACGAGGCTGAAATAGCATCTTTTGCTAACGAAATAGCCCAGCTTATCCTATCAAAATATGGAGACCATAAATAAGGTCTCTGGTAAACAGGAGGAATCATTATGTGCGGTATCGTAGGCTTCGTAGGAAGTACAGAACCACAGAACATTATTATCGAAGGATTGAAAAAACTGGAGTACAGGGGATATGATTCTGCCGGCATCGCAGTAGTAAACCAGGATGGCATTGCTGTAAGAAAGCATGTAGGAGAAATAAAAAACCTGGAAGCTCTGATCGGCAGCGAGAAGCTGGGAGGACACGTGGGCATCGGCCACACCAGATGGGCAACCCACGGTGCACCATCTACCCTGAATGCCCATCCTCATCAGGACGAGGCAGGCCGCATAGCCCTGGTCCACAACGGACTGATCGAGAACTACCTGGAATTGAAGGGTAAACTCCTTGAAGAAGGAGTTCACTTCAAAAGCGAAACAGACACAGAGGTAGCTGCTCAGCTTATCGGCAAGTACTACGAAGAGTGCCACGATCTGAAGGAAGCTCTGGACAAGGCAGTTAGCCAGATGGAAGGAGCTTTTGCCCTGGGCCTGGTTGCAGAAGATCAGCCGGATATGCTGGTTGCATACAGAAAAAACGCCCCCCTGGTAGTTGGCATCGGTAAAGGCTTCAACATGATCGCATCGGATTTTGCACCTCTGCTGGAGTACACCAAGGACGTATACCTGCTGGAAAACGGCGACACTGTAGTTCTGACAGCAGATGATGTAAAGATATACGACGAGAAAGACCAGCAGGTGGAGAGGGAAACTCTTCACATCAAGTGGAACGTGGACGCAGCCGAGAAGGGCGACTACGAGTTCTTCATGATGAAGGAGATCCACGAGCAGCCGCAGGGAATCAGAGAGACTCTGAACAGGAACATAGACGAGAAAGGCAGAATCAGCCTTTACGGCATAGATTTTACGGCTGAAGATCTGGCAAAATTCAACAAGATCTACATCGTTGCCTGCGGCACAGCTTATCACGCTGGTCTGGTAGGAAGATACGTAATTGAGAAACTGGCACAGATTCCAGTAGAAGTAGACATCGCCTCTGAGTTCAGATACAGAGATCCTTTTGTAGACGACAAGACATTGTTCATCGCCATAAGCCAGTCAGGGGAAACTGCCGACACACTGGAGGCCCTGAGGCTGGCAGGAAGAAATGGCGCAAGAATCCTGTCAATCGTCAACGTTGTAGGATCTTCAGTAGCAAGAGAATCTGACGACGTGTTCTACACCTGGGCTGGCCCGGAGATCGCCGTTGCCTCCACAAAGGCATACACCACACAGCTCCTCTGCCTGTACATTCTGGCCCTGTATTTTGCAGACCTGAGAGGCACAGTAGACAAAGAATATTACGACAAATTCATAGAGGAGCTGAGAGCAATTCCTGAGAAACAGGAAAAGGTTCTGGAGTCAGAGAAGGACATGGAAGCTCTGGCAGCTGACTATTACGACAGAGACCAGGTGTTCTTCATCGGAAGAGGAGTGGACTCCAGCGTTGCATACGAGGGATCCCTTAAACTCAAGGAAATTTCCTACATTAACTCCTTCGCCATAGCAGCAGGAGAACTGAAGCACGGAACCATAGCCCTGATGGAGCCGAGAACCATAGTTTTCGCCCTGGCTACCCAGGACAGGCTTTTCGACAAGATGGTCTCAAACATCCAGGAAGTGAAGGCCAGAAACGCTCAGGTAATTTCCATTGCCAAGGAAGGCAACACAGCCATCGAGAAGCACTCCAACAAGGTGATCTACCTGCCTGAATGCCTTGATGAGCTTACACCGCTCCTCAGCGTAGTACCTCTTCAGCTCTACGCATACTACGTAGCTAAAGACAAAGGATACGACATCGACAAGCCGAGAAACCTGGCCAAGAGCGTTACAGTAGAATAGGCGTCGGACCGTATTTTGTAAAAAAACATGTCGCTCCCCGTCATTTTACGGCACAAGTGAAAGACCGGGTCAAGAGCAAGAAATCACAAGTACAGACAAGTACAGTTACAGGAAAGAGAAGGACAAATGTATTCAGGTGCGGATCTGAAAAGCGAAGCATTTAATGAATATTGCAGATGGATGCGGGTCAAGAGCATGGACCCTGATACCAGGAGAGAGATTCAGTCCATGATCACGAACATGGATATGATCTACGAACGGTTCAGCTCCAGGCTGTCTTTTGGCACGGCCGGCCTCAGGGCTCCCCTGGGAGCAGGCACCAACAGAATGAATCTCTATACTGTAGCTGCCGCAGCAAGAGGTTTTGCCCGGTGGATCAAGGCGCGGGGCGGCGCTGACAAAGGAATTGTGATTTCCTATGATTCGAGGAACCAGTCAGAAGCCTTTGCCGAAATGACCGCCAGAATGGCTGCAGACGAAGGGGTTCAGGTGTACTTGTCAGACACCTTGAGACCTGTTCCCATGCTGTCATATGCAATAAATCTTTATGATGCAGCAGGAGGAGTGATGATCACAGCATCTCACAATCCTGCAGAATACAACGGTTTTAAAGCCTACGGAGATGACGGCGCTCAGCTCATGCCCGAGGCTGCCGCAGAAGTTAGCACAGCCATAGAGCAGGTGGGGGATATTTTTTCAGTAATAAACGATTCCCTTACCTTCAGACAGCTGCGCCACAACGGAATGATAGAATACGCAGGGGCCAATCTTGACTACAGGTACGACAATCTGATTCTGGAAAAACTCAGATCGGATCAGGTGCCGGAAGAGGCGAAGAAGAACCTGCGCATTGTTTATACGCCCCTTAACGGTGCGGGAAACCACCATGTGCGGAGGCTTCTTGGAAAACTGGGATTCGAAACAGTTGCGGTGGTGCCGGAACAGGAGCTGCCTGACGGAGATTTTCCAAGTCTCAGAGTTCCGAATCCCGAGTACGAGGACACTTTTGACAAGGCCATCGAGCTGGCAAAGGTCACCATGGCAGATCTTATTATCGCCACAGATCCGGATTCAGACCGGCTGGGGGTGGCTGTGCCTGACCAGGACGGAGAATACTGCGTGCTTACAGGAAACCAGATCGGTACCTTGCTGATGGAATACATCCTGGGTTCCAGAACCATGAGAGGGGTGATGAAAGAAAACAGCTTCTGCATCGCTTCCATTGTTTCCACGAAAATGCCAAGGTACATTTGCAGGCGTTACGGGCTGGAGCTGAAGGAAACCCTCACCGGTTCCCGGTTCACCGCTCAGGCCATCAGAGAAGGCAGTGAGGCTGGCCAGGACTTTGTCTTCGGCTTTGAGGAAGGCAACGGGTACATGTTCAGCACCGGTATCCTGGACAAGGACGGAGTGGCAGCGGCAATAGTTTTCGCCCAGATGGCAGCCATGTCCAAATCCGTAGGTCAGAGGCTCTACGATCAGCTGAGAGGAATCTATTCCCTGTATAAATATCCTGCGGAAAAAAACTTTTCCATCAAGGTGGAAGGCAGCGGCTACAGGGAGAAAATGAACAGAGCCATGGACCGTCTCCGCTCCATGGGCAGAGACATAGATCTGGGGCCACAGACAGAAATTGTTGAGCTTAAAGACTATCAGCCTGAAACAGACATGCTCTACTACAACCTGGAAGGCGGCGGCTGGATGGCCGTCAGACCATCAGGAACAGAGCCGAAAATAAAGATTTACGTGGGACTCTACGGAGACGAACAATCCCCTGAAGAAGAAGCCGAAGCATTGAGCGCAAAGGTATACAGGCTGATAGACAGCCTTTTGAAAGAGCCGGATATTTCCGGCGATAACCAGTGAATTAAAGATTAACCATAGTATTTAGCATCAGAGGCGTGAATGAACAAAGATAAAAAGCCGGGAAAAGAAATATATGATTTACGGACGATTATAAGAACCGCCATACTTGTTCTCTACGACATGATTGCCGTTGAACTCACATCTTTTGTTGCCCTGTTCATCAGATTTGATTTCAGAATGGGCGATGAGATGGTTTACTATTTTGGCGTGTTCAGAAGTCACCAGCTGATGGTCCTGGCAGGAGCCCTGATAATTTTTGCCACCTGTCACCTCTATTCCAGCATCTGGAAGTATGCCAGCATCAGGGAAATGATGAACATCGTTCTGGCATCACTGATATATGTTCTCTTTGTCACAACGGTATTTGTGATAATGGAGCCGGAAGTGGTGGGAATGCCAAGGAGCTTTTATATATTGTCCGGCGGATTCCTGTTCGTCATGCTGTTTATGGCCAGATTCCTTTACAGAGCCATTATTGAGTTCCGCACCGGAAACCACGACATCAAGAAGCGGGTTCTCATTGTCGGCGCTGGAGAAGCTGGAGCGGAGTTGATTCGTGAGATCAACAGAAACCCAAGCCTGGGGTGTAAAATCGTATGTCTGGCAGATGACGACAAGGGAAAGATAGGTAAGTACATGTTCGGCGTCCACGTTGCCGGCAATACTGAAAACATCCCTGAGATAGTAAAAAAATACGGAATTGATCATATTTATATAGCCCTTCCTTCAGCTCCTGCCAAGGAAAGAAAGCGAATACTGAACATCTGCAAGGAAACTGGCTGCGAGCTTATGATGCTCCCTGGCATTTACCAGATAATCCATGGAGATGTGAATATATCCCAGCTCAGAAAGGTTGATGTTAACGACCTCCTGGGAAGAGAACCAGTAGAAGTTGATATCGATTCCATCATGGGATATGTGAGAAATAAGGTGGTAAT
Organism: Allobaileyella intestinalis; assembly: GCF_009695865.1. Classification (GTDB taxonomy): domain Bacteria; phylum Bacillota; class Clostridia; order Peptostreptococcales; family Anaerovoracaceae; genus Allobaileyella; species Allobaileyella intestinalis. The sequence continues at coordinate 64,855 of NZ_VUNB01000002.1, forward strand.
GGTCACCGGTGCAGGAGGATCCATAGGAAGTGAGCTTTGCAGGCAGGTGGCCGGCCATCATCCTAAACAGCTTATAATGCTGGATATTTACGAGAATACAACATATGAAGTCCAGAACGAGCTGAAGCATGATTTTCCAGAATTGAACCTGGTGGTGCTCATTGCATCAGTGCGCAATACAAAGAGAATCGATCAGATTTTCGAGCAGTACAGACCGGACATTGTCTACCACGCAGCAGCCCACAAACACGTTCCTCTTATGGAACTTAATCCTAACGAAGCCATCAAGAACAACGTTCTTGGAACCTGGAAGGTGGTTAAGGCTTCAGACAAGTGGAAGGTGGAAAAATTCGTTCTCATCTCTACAGATAAGGCGGTAAACCCTACGAACATAATGGGTGCGTCAAAGAGGATCTGCGAAATGATCGTCCAGACATACAACGGCAGGTCAGAAACAGAATTTGTTGCAGTCAGATTCGGCAATGTACTGGGCAGCCATGGAAGCGTGATTCCACTGTTCAAGAAACAGATAGAAGAAGGTGGACCTGTAACAGTAACACATCCGGAAATCACGAGATACTTCATGACTATTTCAGAAGCCGTTTCCCTTGTGCTGCAGGCAGGTGCCTATGCAAAGGGCGGAGAAATCTTCGTGCTGGAGATGGGAGAACCTGTTAAAATTGCAGACTTGGCAAGGAACCTTATACTCCTTTCCGGGTTGAAGCCGGATGTGGACATTCAAATTAAATATGTAGGTCTGAGACCTGGAGAAAAATTATACGAAGAGCCGTTAATGGCAGAGGAAGGTCTGAAAGATACTGCAAATAAAATGATTCACGTAGGACATCCTATTGAACTGGATGAAGACAGGTTCATGGAAGAACTGGAAGAATTAAGTGAATATGTCCAGAACGAACCTGATGATATAAAGAGATATGTTAAGCACATTGTGCCTACATATACTCCGAAGTATTGATAAAAGAGAAAGGCAGTGCAAATGAAAGTTCCATTTTCACCTCCTGACATCAGTCAGCTGGAAATAGACTATGTTACAGACGTTCTTAAATCCGGATGGATAACCACCGGCCCGGTAGTAAAGGACTTTGAGAAGAAAATAAAAGAATTTGTAGGTGCCAGCGGAGCTGTTGCTCTGGGGTCTGCCTCCGCATCTATGGAAGGAATACTCCGGTACCTTGGAGTGGGTCCAGGAGATGAAGTAATTGTACCGGCATACACATATACGGCTACTGCAAGTGTGGTTGTCCATGTTGGAGCCAAGGTGGTCATGGCAGACAGCGCCTGTGAACAATTTGAAATGGACTATGACAGATTGCCGGGGCTGATCAATGAGCATACAAAGGCAATTATCCCGGTGGATCTGGGAGGCATGATTGCAGATTATGACAGGCTGTTCCAGATTGCAGAAGAGGCCAGGAATAAATTTGTTCCTGGAAATCCAGTACAGGAAACCATTGGAAGAATAGCCATAGTTGCAGACTGCGCCCATTCTTTCGGATCATCCCTGAATGGACGGAAAGCAGGACAGATTGCAGATTTCTCGGCATTTTCATTTCATGCAGTAAAGAACCTGACCACCGCAGAAGGTGGTGCGGTAACATGGAGGAATATTGATGGCATAGAAGATGAAGATGTTTACAGATTCATGCAGCTCTATTCCCTTCATGGACAGTCAAAAGATGCATTGTCCAAGAATAAAGCCGGCTCCTGGGAGTACGACATTCTGTGGCCGGGCTACAAGTGCAACATGACTAATATAAATGCAGCAATAGGAATGGCTCAGCTGGAAAGATATGACAGCATGCTTAGCAGGAGAAAAGAACTGAACGAAAACTACAGAAAAGCATTTTCCCCATATGGCCTTAAGATGCTTGATCATTATTCCAATGGAATGAAATCCACGGGCCATCTTTTCCTGGTAAGAATTCCGGGTGCTTCTGTGGAAGATCGCAATGGAGTTATATCGGACATGGCTGCCAGGGAAATCGCATGCAATGTGCATTACAAACCTCTGCCTATGATGACTGCATATAAAAACATGGGATTTGATATTAAAGATTTTCCTAATGCATATAATCAATATGCCAACCTTGTTTCAATTCCTACATATTCAATTATGACCGACGAACAGAACAAATATGTCATCCAGAATTTCATAGATGTTCTGAAGGGCAGGGAGCTGATATAGAATATGTGGAAAAGTTGGGATAAGCTGCCGGAAAACATGAAAACGGACGCTGTATTACCATATTATGAAGCATTGAGGAGACACAGAGCCGGATTGATTGTAAAAAGAATAGCAGATATTCTGCTTTCTTCGGTTTTGATTGTTGTGCTGTCTCCGGTGCTGCTGGTGATCGCCGTTCTGATAAAAATCGACAGCCCGGGACCTGTATTCTACAGACAGGTGAGGGTAACCAGATACAATAAGGACTTCAGGATTTTCAAGTTCAGAACCATGATTGTGAACGCTGATGAGAAGGGAGCCCTTGTCACAACCAGCAATGATTCCAGGATCACGAGAGTTGGAAGCAAGCTGAGAAAATACCGCCTGGATGAATTCCCCCAGTTATTTAACGTGTTCAAGGGGGAAATGTCCCTTGTGGGAACAAGACCAGAAGTAAGAAAATATGTGGATGAATACACAGATGAAATGATGGCCACACTTCTGCTGCCAGCAGGAGTTACATCAGAAGCAAGCATAGCCTTCAAGGATGAGGACAAGATTCTTGCTGAAGCAGAAGATGTAGACAAGGCTTATATAGAAGAAGTTTTGCCGGAAAAAATGGCTTTCAATCTTGATGGAGTGCGATATTTCAGCTTGAGAAGGGAATTCGGACTTCTGTTCAAAACCGTTATTGCAGTTGCCAGATAAGCAGTATCAGGGAGATCAAATGAAAAAATCCGCGAAGATAAAAGCGAATAGAAAAAACCGCAGGTTTAAAACCATAACGAAGATTCTTGCAATCATATATCTGGTTGCACTGGTGTTCTTTGAGATCGCTCTGATCGCTCTTAATGTGCTTCCGGCCAGAATCATGCTTCTGACCTTTGTCATACTGGGAGTAATTAGTGTAATCGTTTTTTCCTTTCTGTTTTTCGACTCCATCAAGAAGACGCCACGCATTATTGCCACCATTCTTGGAGTAGCACTTATTTTTGTATATGGACTGGGATCAGCATATGCCATGGGAACTGTAGGCTTCCTGAACAATATTTCAGACAGCCACAGTAAGTATGCAGTCTCTGTTACAGAAAAACCATTTAACGTCTATATTTCCGGAATGGACTACAGAGGGCCAATCGACAGTGTAAAGGGACGTTCTGATGTAAATATGATCGTAACTGTAAATCCGAAGACCCACAGAGTTCTCATTACTTCCTTCCCTAGAGATTATGAGATAAGGCTCACTGATCACGGCTATGCCACAGATAAGCTTACACACACAGGAATTTACGGTGTTGAAGAAGGTGAAGCAGCTCTCACTGACCTTCTGGACATTCAGATGAATTACTATTTTAAGGTCAACTTTACAACAATTCAGAAGTTCATTGATGCCATTGGCGGCGTAACAGTGAACTCAGATGTAGATTTCACTGCTGAAGTATGGGCTACGGAAGATAACGATGACAGCGTAGTAGGAAGACATCACTTTGTAAAGGGTGAAAACAAGCTGGACGGCCAGACTGCTCTGGCTTTCGCAAGAGAGAGATATGCATTCGAAGGCGGAGACAACCAGAGAATCAAGAACCAGCAGGCTGTATTCCAGGCAGTACTTAAGAAACTGACAGGAAGTCCGACCCTGCTTACTAAATACAATAAAATTCTGTCCTCAGTAGGTGATTACATGACAACTGATATGTCATCAGATGAAATAACATCTATTGTACGGAAGCAGATTGATGACGGCATGCCGGAGTGGACCATTGAAAAGTACGATGTTACTGGTGTTGACTCATTTCAGACTACTTACTCAGGGGGGGATACAGAGCTCTACGTTATGGCCCACGACGAATCCAGCCTGTCCACGGCAAAAGCAAATATCAAAACCGTAATGAGAGACGGATACAACAATAAGAACAAGAAGCCTGTTGAAGGTGAGATAACCGTAAAGAAGCATGTAAAGACAGATGATGAAAAATAATATCAGCAGCCCCTGGCTGGATGACCAGCTTGTTTCCGTCATTACACCAGCCTACAATGCAGAAAGGTTTCTGCAGGAGACAATTCAATCTGTCCTAAGCCAGACCTATGATCAGTGGGAAATGATAATTGTTGATGATGGATCCACAGATTCCACATACAGCCTGGCTGAAAGCTGGTCCGGGAAAGATTCCAGGATCAGGGTTATTAAGTGCCTGGAAAACGGCGGTCAGGCCCGGGCGTGGAACATCGCCATAGCTGCAGCAAAAGGCAGATATCTGGCTTTTCTTGATGCAGATGACCTGTGGGAAGAGAATAAGCTTGAAGAGCAGCTGGCCTTCATGGAGGAAAACAATTACGGTTTTACATATACAATGTATGACTGGATCGATGAAAACTCCGGATCTGCAGGAAAGATAATAGATGTTCCGGAAAGCCAGAGCTACAAAGACATGCTGAAGAATACGGCCATCGGTGCACTTACTGTTGTTATCGACCGGTCTCTTGTGGATGTGGCAGAGATTCCGGAAGTTCATTTGAATGATTCAATGATGTGGCTGCAGATAGCAAGAGAAGGCGTAACAGCATATGGATATGACAAGGTGCTGGCTCACTACAGAATAGTGACTAATTCATTTTCAAGAAATAAGAAGAGGTCTGCAGTAAGACTGTGGAATTTATACAGGGATCAGTTGAAGATCCCTTTTTTCAGGAGAGCATATTATTTTACATGCTATGCATTTAACAGCATAAAAAGATATTACTTGAAGTGACAAGAAAGATGCCCATGAAGGAACTGAACTTACAAGAGATACAGAAAATTGAACTGAATCTGCTTAAAGAAGTGGACCGGATCTGCCGGGATCAGGGATTCAGGTACTTTATGGTTGGCGGCACCCTGATCGGAGCGGTGAGACATCAGGGCTTTATTCCATGGGATGACGACATTGATATATCCATGCCCAGACCTGACTACGAAGCATTTATCCAGTATTGCATGACAAACCAGACGGAGTTCAGGCTCCTGTCCAACAGGAATACAGAAAATTACTGGAATCTTTTTTCGAAAGTAAGCGATCCCCGGACGAAGATAATAGATTCGGTCATCGATGGACAGGATCACGATGCAGGAGTTTCAATAGATATTTTCCCCATAGACGGCCTGGGAATGACCTTGGATGAGGCCCGGCGGACTTTCATGAAGACGGAGCTCAAGAGGGATATTCTGGATGCGAGGAACTGGAAGAGATTCTCAAGAAGCAAGACTCACGGTCTGGCCTATGAACCAATAAGACTGGCAATGTTTCTTCTCAGCAGGGTATGCAGCCCTTCAAGCCTTATGAAAAAAATCGAGGCATTCAGCCGCAGGAAATCCTTTGACAGCCAGGAATACAGTGCCTGCATAGCCGGTGCATACCGGACAAAAGAAATAATGGAAAAGCGCATATACAGCGATTACTGCCAGCTTCAATTCCAGGGAGAGCAGTTTATGGCACCGGAACATTACGATGAATTTCTGACTGCTATATACGGAAACTACATGGAACTTCCTCCAGAAGACAAGAGAGTAACCCATCACACTTATAAAGCATATCTTCTTGACTAGAAGAAGGACGGACAGATAATGCAATAAAAGGAAGAATGAATACAAATACTACAAAACCTTCAATAGCGGTGATTATGAGCACATACAACGGTGAAAAATACCTGAGAGAACAGCTTGACAGTATTTTGAACCAGAAAGATGTGAATCTGGACCTGTATGTACGGGACGATGGTTCCGTTGACGGAACAGCAGAAATTCTGAATCAATACAGTAAAAGATATCCACAGGTACACGTGGAACTGGCCGCCAATGCAGGAGTGGGAAACAGCTTCATGAACTGTCTGTACTCAGTACCAGGAGAATACCAGTATTACGGCTTTGCCGATCAGGACGACATCTGGCTTCAGGATAAGTGTATTGCAGGTATCAGCGCATTAAAAAGAACCGGAAAAGCTTTGTACAGTTCAAACCAGGAATGTGTAGACTCAGATGGAAGATCCCGGGGCTTGAGATACACCGGGAACGATCATATTCATCTCACCACTATGGAGATCGTGTTTCGCAACACTATCGCGGGATGCACTTTTATTTTTACAAGTGAACTGGCAGAAAAGCTGAAATCAAAACCTTTCTCACCAGAGCTCCTGAAAGTTAGAATCCACGACGTATGTGTAGCCGCTGCTGCATCCATGAACGGAGGAATTTTCTACGACCAGGAGTCCCACATGGAGTACAGGCAGCACCAGGATAATGTGGTCGGGGTGAAGGAAGATACCTTTAAATCAGATCTGAAGACCAAGCTGAGTAAGGCAGTAAACAGCGAACAGCGAAATGGACGCAGCCGTCTTGCCAGTGAACTTGTGAAGCTCTATCCAGAACAGGCTCAGAATGACCAGCTGCTCATGCTTTGTGCAGATCAGAAGAGCATGGTCAACAGAATAAAGCTGATCAGGCGCTACGGGGAAATATCTGGATGGACAAGTGAGACATTTTCCGGATTTGCAGGAAAAGTGCTTTTCGGATTGTTTTAGATTGCCGGCACAGAAGAAGAGGAAAAAATGAATTATGTTGTGATATTTGCCGGGGGAAGAGGAGCAAGAATGGGAAGCGATACTCCCAAGCAGTTCCTTAAAGTAGATGGCAAAGAAATAATCATACATACAATTGAAAAGTTCAACTATGACAGCAATATTGACGCCATTGTGGTAGTCTGCATAGGAGATTATATCGACTTTTGCAGGGATCTGATATCACGCTGGAAGCTGGAAAAGGTCGAGAATGTAATAGCAGGGGGCCGCAGCGGACAAGAGTCAATATACAATGGCCTCAAGTATTTCGAAGACGAGAAGTCTGTTTCAGACGAAGACATGGTGCTTATCCACGATGGCGTAAGACCTGTAATCGATTCTGACCTTATTGACAGAAGCATAGAATGCGTCAGAAAAAACGGAAACAGCATAGCTGCAGCTCCAGCCATCGAGACAATAATCAAGGTAAATGAGCAGGGAATAATGGAAGAGTCCATTGACCGGTCCAAGTGCAGGTATGCTAAAGCACCACAGTGTTTCAGGCTGAATGAAATCTGGAAGGCTCATAATGCTGCCCTCAGGGATGGCAGAACAGACTTTATAGATTCAGCAACACTGATGAGCTGGTATGGACATCAGCTTTTTACAACTGAGTGCAGCTCTGAGAACATTAAAATAACCACACCTAACGATTTCTACACTTTCAGAGCCCTATATGAATCGAAGAAGAAGGACAGAACCAATGACTGATTTGCTTCAGGAAGACATAAACAGATTGGCAGATAAAGACAGCTTGTTCAGGCCTTTTTGCAATAAGACTGTACTGATAACAGGGGCCAGCGGACTAATCGGATCTCTTCTGGTTAAGAGCCTGCTCAGGTACGGGGAAAATAATGAAACAAACATCCGGGTGATTGCAATGGCCCGCAGAGAAGAGAAGGCCAGGGCCGTTTTTGCAGGGTGCCTGGAGAATGAGAACCTGAAAATCATCTGTCAGGATATTACAGACCCGGTGGATGTAGAAGAACCGGTGGACTATATAATTCACGGCGCCAGCCCAACAGGTTCCAGGTATTTTGTTGAACATCCGGCAGAAACCATAGATGGAATTATCACAGGAACAAGAAATGTTCTGGATCTGGCCAGGAGAAAGAAAACATCAGGTGTGGTTTTCCTCTCGTCGCTGGAAGTCTACGGAAAGCCTGCAGGAGATGGCTCTTCAGTTGCTCTGGTTAGCGAAAAAGATTCTGGATATATAGACACCATGGACGTGAGGAGCAGCTATTCAGAAGGGAAGAGAATGGCCGAGACCCTGTGCGCTGCATATGCATCTGAGTACGGCGTTCCAGTAAAAATTTTAAGGCTGACTCAAACCTTCGGCCCGGGAGTCAGTTACGACGACGGACGGGTCTTTGCGGAATTCGCAAGATGCGGGGCAGAAGGAAGAGATATTATTTTGCACACGAAAGGCGAGACTGTAAGAAACTATTGTTATACAGTAGATGCAGCCACAGCAGTCCTCACGGTCCTGGAGAAGGGGGCCGGGGGCCAGGCCTATAACTGTGCCAGCAGAAACACCACATTTTCCATTAAGGAGATGGCTGATCTTTTCAGTTCCATGGCAGGAGAAGGTACCAATGTTATCATCAAGGATGACGTTACCAGCACTATGGGCTACAATCCTGTGATGAAAATTGAACTGGATACCAGAAAACTTGAGGAACTGGGCTGGAGATCAGAGTACCAGATGAAGGAAATGACAGAAAGATTATTCAGCTATATGAAAGGACAGAGATAGATGAAGGTACTGGCCGGAATAGTTTTGTTCAATCCGGACATCAGCAGACTGAGGGACAATATCAACGCCATCAGAAATCAGGTGGATGAAGTAGTCCTGGTGGACAACGGTTCAGATAACCTGGATCAGGTGAAAACAGAATTCAGAGACCAGGTAAGCTATATCGAGAACGGAGAAAATCTTGGAATTGCCACCGCCCTGAATAAAATGATGGACTACGGAGCAGATAATGGATTTCAATGGGTGGTCACCCTTGACCAGGACTCTGTATGTAATCCGGGACTGGTAGATGAATATAAGAAGTTTTCCAATATCGATGACGCTGGAATAATCACATGCCGCATTCTCGACAGAAACACTACGGGAGACGAGATAGGCGAGGAGCAGGAAGAGGATTGCCGGGAGATAAAGAGATGTATAACATCTGCATCCTTCTGCTCGGTAAAGGCATATAAGGCTGTGGGGCCTTTTGACCAATGGATGTTCATTGACTGGGTGGATTTTGAATACTGTGCCCGGCTCAGGTCGAAGGGCTTCAAGATATACAGAGTTAATTTCGTGGGAATGATCCATGAAATCGGCCATGGCCGGAATGTAAGACTGATACGGGAGCATATTTTCCATAATCACTCTGCATTCAGACAGTATTATATCGCCAGAAACAGGCTGTATGTGGCCTACAATTATCCGCAGGAATACAGCATGCTGAAAGAGCGCTATCATATTCTGGTGGAATTCTTCCTGATACTGTTCTACGGGGAGAATAAGAAGAAAAAAATAAGTGCCATGAGGCGGGGCGTTTCCGACTATAAAAAATACAGGAAAGAGCATCCGAAACAGGAGCGGTGATGATAAAAAAACTAGATGGATTTTTTCTGAAAGATAAATATGTATTGACCCTGCTGCTTCTTGCAGGCTTTGCCCAGGATCAGGTGCTGGTCTACTGTAATGTGCCTCACATGCATCAGATTCCGCTGTTTTTTGCCATAGTTGTAATGGCATACAGGGCATTGAGGGATCCGGAATTTCTGTCATTCCGGGGAGCGGGAATATGGGGGCTCTTTGTGATTGCCTTTATTATCTCCTTTGCCGCCAACGGCTTCCCGTCTGTAAGGGGAAATATTATCGACCTGATAATAATTACAATGACCGGTTTTCTGGTATTTGGTGGAGGCAGTTCTGACGGAGCAGATGGCAATACAGAAGACTTATGGTTTATCAGCGGTGCTGCTTTTCTTTTCCTGGGATTAAACAGCGTAATAAGCCTGATAACATATGTATTCGGAGTTTCCATTCAGTTCTTTGAACCCCAGGGCGGATATCCATCATACATAGGAGTAAGTTATGGATTCCAGGACAGGTTCACAGGTCTCCAGGGAGTCCCTAATGCGCTGGGCTGGACCAGTGTATGTGCTATCGTATGGGGAATTCTGTGGCTCAGCACCGGTAAGCCTAAGAAAACCCTGACTAAGGTCATCAGTGCAGTAGCTATTGCCGCCAGCGCAGTCTCCATTGGATTGTCATTTTCCAGAGGCTCATTGCTTGCAGTGACTGCTGGATTTATCTGTTACTTTTGGTACAGAATCATCTCTCGCAGGGACGGCAAGGGAATTATCAGGATAATTGTGGAGATCCTTGCTGTAGTTATCATTATCGGCGGACTGGCCTATGGTTCTACAAATGTGTCTGCCAGGATTAATGGGAGGACAACTGCCAGGTGGTACGCAAGTCATGAGCAGAAGATGGATGATCAGAGATCCGGGGATCAGAAAGAAGAAACTGCCCAGAAACCTTCCCAGGCTGTAGAGCAGGCCAATTCCGGAAACCGGGTTGTTAAGCAGTTCCAGTCAGGAGATATAAGTAACGGACGGGGAATAATAAATGAAATTGGATTTAAGCTGCTAAGATATAACCATCAGCTTGCCTACGGTGTTTCATCAGGTGATGGCAGGCCGGCGTGGAAGGCCTTTGTCACAGACCACGAGAATCTGATTTCAGACAAGAAATACGAATTTACAAGAAAAGACGATAAAATATCAGGAAATATGCACAACCTGTTTACTCAGGTGATATACAATAGCGGGCTCATAGGTTTTATCCCCTTGATTCTCCTGGTGCTTATGTTTATTCATTCAGCTGTTTCTGATTTGAAAAAACCTGGAAGAGATGAAAGAAGCAGGATGAGAAGTGCATTATTCATGGCAATATGCGCAGTGGGCACCATTGCCATGTTCGAAAATATACTTATTTATTCAACAAAGGTATATAATATTACATTTATGTATCTCCTTGGATACTTTATCGGCATGAACGAGAGAGAGGAAGGTTCTTCTCTGATAGACAGAACAGACCGCCGCCTTGGAGGATGGCTGAGGTTCATCGGGAAAACCATCTGTTTAAACAAGGTGAAGGACAAATAAAAGACCTGATTGCACGGAGGATTTTTGGAAAATAAAAACATATCTCTGAAGAAAAACTTCATAATGAACGCACTGCTTTCCATGTCGTCCATAATCTTTCCTCTGATAACATTCCCTTATGTTTCAAGGATACTGCTCCCTACTGGAATGGGAAAGGTCAGCTTTGCAACATCTGTGGTGGCATATTTCGCCATGGTCGCTCAGCTGGGAATCCCTATATATGGTGTCAGGGCAACAGCAGGAGTAAGGGATAACAAGGAAGAACTGAGCAAGGTAGTGCATGAGCTGATGATCATAAATCTGGTAATGTGTGCGGTAGTTTATGCTGCCTTCTTTGTGATGGTAGGGACAGTTCCCAAGATGGCTTCAGAAAAGCCTCTCTATCTCATAGTTGGCACTACTATATTGCTGAACACCATCGGAATGAACTGGCTTTTCCAGGGGCTGGAAATGTACAGCTTTATTACCATAAGATCTCTGATCTTCAAGGTTATAGGCCTGGCTGCCATGTTCCTGCTGATACACAGCAGATCAGATTATGTTATTTACGGCGGCATAACCGTAATTGCAGGATCAGCATCAAACATAGTAAATCTTTTTTATTCAAGACATTTTATAGAGTTCAGGAATCTTGGCAACTATAATTTCAGGCGCCACTTCAGGCCCATAGGAATCCTGTTTGCCATGAACTGTATTTCAACTATATATACAAATCTGGATACAGTAATGCTGGGCATAATGAAGACCGACGTGGATGTGGGATATTACAACGCATCGGTGAAGGTGAAGGTGGCTCTTGTCAGTGTCGTAACCTCTCTGGGAGCGGTGCTGCTGCCAAGGGCGTCGTATTACATTAAACAGGGGATGAACGAGGAGTTCCAGCGGATCTGCGCTAAAGGCATCAGCTTTGTTTTCGTATTTGCCCTTCCTCTTGCTCTCTATTTCACCCTTTTTGCAGGGCCGAGCATTCTGCTTCTGTCAGGCCCTTCTTTCAGAGGGGCCATAATGCCCATGAAGTGTATTATGCCTACACTGCTTTTCATTGGAATAACCCATATTACGGGCGTAGAGATGCTGATCCCTCTGGGAAAAGAAAAATATACTTTATACTCATTTATCGGTGGTGCGGTATCGGATCTGATTATTAATTTCCTTCTGATTCCGAGGATTGCTTCAACGGGAGCAGCTATTGGAACAGCAGTAGCTGAGGGAATAGTGATGCTGATTCAGATATTCTTCCTGAGAGAGATGATAAAACCAGTGATCAGGAAACTTCCTTACTGGAAGGCTGCTGCAGCTCTCTTTGCTGCCGCAATATCATCTTTATGGACATTGAAGCTTCAGGTAAGCAGCACAGTGGCAATGAACAGCTTTGTGATTCTTGCAATTTCTGCAGTTCTGTTCTTCGGGGTTTACAGCATTGTGCTGATGTTAACCCGGGAATCCATGGCTTTGGAATGTGCAGGCATTATAAGATCAAGGCTGAAGAGAAATTGATGATGTAAATTCAGATACAACGAATATAGAGTTAACTGATTATTTCGAATTGGATGGGGTATGTATAACTTAAACAGATACAATTTTTACCTGCAATCGGCGCTGGATCTGATGGCAATGGTTCTGTCGTTCTTTGTTACCATGTGGTGGAAGGTCCATTTTACAGGGTTCTACTTAGATGAGTTCTATCACATTGTATATCAGCGGTTTATACTGCTGAATGTGATATTTTATCTGATAATCGCCTTTATGTTTCTTCACAAGAACGATTTCATTACCAGGACGACTACTGAGGAAGTGTCAAATGTGGCCAGAACAGTAGCTGGAGTGATGATCCTGTTCGCTCTTTATGTTTTCATTACAAAGTCCAACATCCTCTATTCCAGAGGGTTCGTAATAGTATATTCATGTATGTTCGGTGCCCTCAGCTTTATCTTCAGGGTCGTTACCAGGAAGAAACTCCTTCCAATGTTCAAAGAAGGAAAGGGAGCAGAGCGGCTTATACTGGTGGGCCCATATGAAAACATCAGATCAAAAATGGAAGGCCTGAAGAAAAGCCGGGACTGGAGGTTTCAGGTAATCGGACTGGTTGTAACGGACAGAGAACTTAAGGGTGAATATATAGATGATGTGGAGGTAATATCAGATTCTGAGAACATGCTGGAAGATGTGCAGAATGCATCTGCAGATTCTCTGATGCTTATCGATACAGACAGAGACAGCAGGATAGAGAATCTTGTTAAAGCCTTTGGAGATCTGGGCAAGACTGTACACATAGGAATTCAGGATTACAGCAACCTCAGATCATATAACCGCTTTATGGATGAAATAGGGGATTATCCAGTAGTCAGTTATTACCCTGTGCTTCGTATTCCTAAGAGGAATATGATAATCAAGCGCACTGTAGATATAGTGCTTTCACTATTATTACTTCCGCTTTACCTGGTGCTGCTTATTTTGACAACAGCCTTTACGAAGGTTCAGTGCCGGGGACCGGTTCTGATAAACAGAGTAAGGGTAGGACGGAATGGAAGAAGATTCTATTTTCACAGGTTCCGCATACTCAGGGATGATGGAGAGCAGCGGAAGAAAGAGGGCTTGAGTCCATATACTGTATGGGGATCATTCCTTCACAAGACTCATCTTGACGGCTTCCCGCTGATACTCAATGTAATAGGCGGGGATATGTCCTTCGTAGGGCCTAAGGCGCCTTCCCTTCCGGACTTTATCAATGACATTCCAGCGAGAAAACAGAATCTCAGTATCAAGCCTGGAATTATAGGCAGGTGGGCCTGTGAAGATGACGAAGACAAGATCATAAAACTGGAAAGAGATTACATAGAGAACTGGAGTTTCCTTAAGGATCTGGTCATTACCGGAAAAATGATCCTGCAGTTCATTACCTTTCATTCCAAAAGGATATTCACTGAAGAAGAATTTTCCGAGGAATCCCGGGTTCTTGCTGAATATTTCGAACAGAGGAAACCCCTTGAATACGATCATTCCCTTTACAGCAAGTCCCCGAACATGGCATATCTCTTTGTAAAGAGACTGGCAGATATTCTGTTTTCCCTGATAGTAATAGTGCTGATTTCTCCGGTCCTTCTTGTATTGATGCTGTTAGTATTTCTTGAAGACGGAGGAAATCCATTCTACGCCCACAAGAGAATAGGAAAGAATGGAGAAAGAATAAGGGTCTATAAATTCAGAAGCATGCGCCAGGATGCAGGTGACCTGAAGAAACTTCTGACGCCGGAGCAACTGGAGCAGTACAGAAAAGAGTTCAAGATCGACGATGATCCGAGAATAACAAAAGTGGGTAATGTTCTCCGAAAAACCAGTCTTGATGAATTGCCGCAGCTTTTCAATATTCTGGGAGGTTCACTTTCTTTCGTTGGCCCTCGTCCAATAGTTGAGAAGGAGACGCTGATATACGGGGATCAGATTGGAAAACTGCTGAGCGTAAAGCCGGGATTGACCGGTTACTGGCAGGCCTATGCCAGAAACAACGCTACCTACGAAAGCGGAGAGAGACAGCAGATGGAGATGTATTATGTTGACCACTGCGGAGCAGGACTGGATATAAAGATTTTGTTTAAAACAGTGGGATCAGTGCTGAAGAGAGAAGGAGCAAAGTAGAATTCTCATGAGTTCAAAAATAATTGTAGTATCACACAAGGATTACTGGATGCCGGAGGATGGTATTTATCAGCCTGTTTTCGTAGGGCCCAATCCCCACATGCCAGAAGGATTTGTGAGAGATAATACCGGCGACAATATTAGCGAAAAGAATCCTAATTTCTGCGAACTGACAGGCCTGTACTGGGCATGGAAAAACCTGGATGCAGATTATCTGGGAATTGCCCACTACAGGAGACACTTTTCCATAAAAAAAGACAACAGCAACAAGCGGAATTGTGTGCTCACAGGGCAGCAGCTGGGGAAAGTCCTTGAGGAAACAGATGTAATTCTTCCAAAGCCGAGAAACTACTTTATTGAGACTAATTACAGCCAGTATGCCCATGCCCATCACGCAATAGATCTGGATACGACAAGGGAAATAATACAGGAAAAGTGTCCTGAATATCTTGCTGCCTTTGATGAATCCATGAAGAAGACCACAGGTCATCGTTTCAACATGTTCATCATGAAAAGAGAACTGTCGGATGCTTACTGTCAGTGGCTGTTCGATATTCTATTTGAACTGGAGAACCGGCTGGACATCAGTCAGTACAGCAAGAACGACGCCAGAGTGTTCGGGTTCGTCAGTGAAAGACTGATGGATGTGTGGATAAATACCAATCACATTGAGTATAAAGAGCTTCCTTGTGTGTTCATGGAAGACCAGAACTGGCTGAAGAAAGGCGGAGACTTTCTGAAAAGGAAAATCAGAGGCGGAAAATAGTCAGAATCTGTATTTCTCATTCTTCAATCTGATAAAGGATGAACCGCTCACGCAATCTGCAGAAGAAAGATAGATGAAAATGTTAAATTCTATTTTTATTTATACCATCGCAACTGCATTGGCTGTATATTTTGGACATCTATACACCAGAGCTGTTGATACAATACCAGGCAGTGGTAAAAATAGAGAAATAAAAAAAACAGAGACAGGAATACTTTCATTTCTGCCTCTGTTTCTGCTATCTGCGTTAAGATGGAACACGGGAACTGACACATACCACACGTACACTCCTCAGTACTATGGGATGATATGGAGTAATACAGGTCATCTTTCCAGTGCGCAGAAATCCTGGATAAACGACAGCTGGAACCATTTGATAGAGAGACCTGACAACATTCACGGCTTTCACAATATTTTGCAATATTATGTAAGTGAAAGCAGTCACACATCGTTCCTTTTCCGTCTGCTGGAATATCCCCTTGTCCGTTTTAATATGGACGTGCAGTGGTTGTATATAATCACCTCAGCCATAATACTCGGGTTGATTTTTGCATCTATTTACCGCCAGAGCGTTAATGTGCCTCTGGCAATATTCTTTTTTGTTACAACAAGCAATTATTTTCTATCTCTTAATATCATTGCGCAGTATATTGCCATAGGGTTGTGCCTGTTTGCATGCGAGTATGCAGAGAAGAGAAAGCCGGCTAAGTTTTTCCTGCTGGTTGCTGTTGCCATAGGATTCCACACTTCGGCATTCGTTTTTCTGCCCGTATATTTCCTGAAAAAAATAAACATAAGGCCATTGTGGTGTTTCGGACTTGTTGCCGCCTGTATGGCCGGATCTCCGGTGCTTTTCAGGCTGATAGAGGCTGTTGTCAAGACAGCAGCTCCTAAATACGCCAGGTACTTCAGTGATCAGCCGGAATTTGAGACTGTTTATTTTGCAATAGGACTGTTCACTCTGATTGTTGGATCATATTATTTCGAGAAATGTAAAAATATGCCATATTTCAAGATCTGGTATTACATGAATGTTCTTGGGATGATGGCGCTGGCCTTTTCGGGACAGGTGCCGTTCATGAAGCGTATTAATTATTATTTCTCAGCACCCCTGTTTATGCTGCTGCCTCTTCTCATTAATGCAGAAGAAAATGAGAAGAAGAGGAATCTCCTTAAATGGGGACTTATCTTGTTATTTGTCCTGGAAACAGTGGTGGCTGTCTTTATCATGAACAAAAATGAGGTAATGCCCTACACATTCTGCTGGCAGCGGTCACTGGGAATACGTATTGCAGCAGCGTTAGTTTAGCATTAAACCGCCAAACGTGTTATCATTAAGAGGTTACCCTTAACAGGAAGGATTTAGAAATGAACGGCGAGAAGTATGATTATCTGATAGTTGGAGCCGGCCTTTATGGAGCCACCTTTGCCCGTCAGATGAAGGAGTCTGGGAAAAAAGTTCTTGTCATAGATAAGAGACCGACTATTGGAGGTAATGTATATACCGAAAATGTAGAAGGAATCAATGTGCATAAATATGGCGCACATATTTTCCACACCAACAATAAGAAAGTGTGGGATTTCGTGAACAGGTTCGCCACCTTCAACCGATTCACAAATTCTCCAGTGGCAAACTTTCATGGGGAACTGTATTCGCTGCCATTTAATATGTACACTTTCAATAAGATGTGGGGTGTGGTTACGCCCCGGGAGGCTGCAGCTAAGATAGAAGAGCAGCGGAAGGCGGCAGGAATAAAAGAACCGGAGAACCTGGAAGAACAGGCAATCAGCCTGGTCGGAACAGATATCTATGAGAAGCTGATAAAAGGCTATACGGAAAAGCAGTGGGGACGGCCATGTACCGAACTGCCGTCATTTATTATCAAAAGGCTGCCGGTAAGATTTACCTTCGATAATAATTACTTCAACGCTCTGTATCAGGGGATTCCTGTTGGCGGATACACAAAAATGGTCCGCAACATGCTGGAAGGCATTGAAGTCAAGGTAAATGCAGACTATTTGAAGAACAAAGCTGAGTATGATTCTATGGCAGATCATGTGGTGTATACCGGTCCTGTAGACGCATATTTCGGCTACAAGCTGGGATACCTTCAGTACCGTTCCGTAAGGTTCGAAACAGAGGTGCTGGACATTCCTAATTTCCAGGGCAACGCAGCGGTTAATTACACCGACAGCGAAACACCTTGGACCAGGATTATCGAACACAAGTGGTTCGAATTTGGAAAAGATGAAAACGGAAAAGATATCCAGAAAACGGTTATAAGCCGTGAGTATTCTTCTGAATGGAAACCTGGCGATGAACCATATTACCCGGTAAATGACAAGAAGAACAGTGATCTTTACCAGGAATACAGAAAACTGGCCGACCAGGAAAATAAAGTGATTTTCGGCGGACGATTGGGAGAATATAAGTATTACGACATGGATAAGGTCATTGAAGAAGCATTAAAAATATCTTCAGAATGTATTGCTACAGGCTGTTGATGACATTATCCTGATAAAGGGAAAATATATGAAGAAGAAAGTGCTGATACTGGGCACCTGCCCCCTGTCCAATGACGGGATCACAAAGATCGAGATGGACATATGCCGGCAGTTCCACAATGACTTGGATCTGGAATTTGCCTTGGGCTTCAGCTTTGACAATAAATACGGCAGAGAACTACAGTCCCTTGGAGTCAGGCTTCACGAGCTGGAGCCAAAGGCTCATGTACTGAAGTACATGAGAAGCATTGAGACACTAGTCAGAAATAACAGTTATGATACGGTGTACATACACGGTAACAGTGCCATGATGTATGTAGAGGCCAGACCGTCCAGCAGAGGCGGAGCAGGCAGGGTTATCGCCCATTGCCACAACACCAGTACAAAACATCCATTTTTTCATAAAGCCTTTAAACCATTCTTCAACCGGACCCTGGATCTGAAAATCGGCTGCTCGGCCATGGCTGCAGAGTGGGCGTACAGTGGTAGAAATATACTGGTGATACCAAACGGTATTGATACAAAGCGCATGGCTTTCGACCCTGCAGCAAGATCAGAAAAAAGGCTTGAGCTGGGGGTGGAAGGTAAAGTGCTGGTGGGCCACATAGGCAGGTTCATAGAACAGAAGAACCACGATAAGGTGGTATCAGTGTTCAGTGAGTTCCATCAGGCAAATGAAAACAGTCACCTGCTGCTGATAGGAAGCGGGCAGGACAAGGAGCGAATCTTCAATAAAGTCCAGGACAGGGGATTATCGGATGCTGTTACCTTTATCGACTATACAGACAGACCAGAGGCGTATATCTCAGCAATGGACGTGATGCTGATGCCAAGCCTTTACGAAGGGTTCGGGCTGGTAGCTGCGGAAGCGCAAGCAAACGGGCTGCCTGTAGTCATTTCAGATAAATTCCCCGCGGAAGCAGTGATTATACCAGGCAGAGTGAAAGTGATGGCTCTTGATATGAGCGATGAGGAATGGTCGAGAGCACTGCTTGAGGCAGCCGGCAGGGGACGCTATGTTCCGGATCCTGATTCTCTTGCAAAGATGGACTGGCAGGAAATGATGGAGTCTATCAAGAAGGTTCTCATCTCAGACTAAGGAAAGGCGTTGTTTACAATAATGATCAAGGTAGAGACTCATGGAAGGCTGGGAAACCAGCTGTTCCAGTATGCGGCTGCAAGATCTCTTCAGCTGAAGACCGGACAGGAGCTGTTGTTCAGTTTCCGGGAGGTAATAAACGAAGCGGATCAGGAGGGGGGATCTGGCTGGGAAGACGCACTGAAATATTTCAACATCGCGCAATACAGAACCTACAGCAAAAAGAATCTCCTGTTCTACCACAGTTCTCCGCGGCAGATCGCATTGACGCTGGCATTTTATGCAGACTATAAGCCTTTTCTGATGAAGAATCCATACGATTTCGCCGGTCTGTACGAAAAGCAGACGAAATGGGCACCGAGGCTGGACAAGGCAGGAGTTCACTGGCTGAGGCAGGGATTTTATCCATTTACTGCCGATTACAAAGGCAACTATCTCCTGAATGGCGGATTCGAAGCACCGGGATATTTCGACGACATAAGAGATGTTCTGCTTAGGGAGCTTACCATCAAGGAACCTTTAAGCATTCAGCAGGAAGAGGTCAGGAAAAAGCTGAAACGCTGCAATTCGGTCTGCGTCAGCATACGGCACTTCCAGCTGAGCGATGCCGCAAGAGAGAACATCTTTAATGTCTGCACGCCTGAATACTATGCACAGGCGATTAAAATAATAAAAGAAAAAGTGGCAGATCCGGTATTCTATGTAAGTTCAAATGACCAGAACTGGGTGAAAAACAATATCGATTTCAGCGGATCTGAAGTGATATATGAGAAATCAGATGAGCTTGCTCATAATAAGCTGGAGATAATGAAAGCCTGCAGACATTTCATTATTTCAAACAGCACCTTCAGCTGGTGGGCCCAGTATCTGGGAGAATACGATGATAAAATCGTCATATCGCCGAGAAGGTGGTATAACAACGAGTTTAAATCACCACTGATAGATGATAGGTGGATCAAACTATAAAGAGCAATTTGAATTTTAAGTATCTAATTGAGAGGATGTTCTGGTAATGCTGAAAACTCTGATAATAATACCTGCATATAACGAATCCCTTAATATTAGAAAAACTGTGGAGGATATAAAAAGGAATTCGCCAGATGTTGACTATATTGTAGTAAATGATGGATCCACTGATAACACGTTCGAGGTACTTAATCAGTTCAATTACAATTATATAAATGGATTTCAGAACCAGGGCCTTTTCGGGGCAGTTCAGACTGGTTTTAAGTGGGCGTTGCTTAATAACTACGATGTTGCAATTCAATTTGATGGGGATGGACAACACTCCGCAAAATATATTAACGATATGGTATCTGCTATAGAAGATGGTAACGATATAGTTATCGGTTCAAGATTTGTTGATGAAAAGAAACCATGGACTTCTAGAATGATAGGAAGCAGATTATTGTCATTTGCAATTAAACTTGTCACAGGCAAAACGATCAAAGATCCAACAAGCGGGTTCAGGGCCTATGGAAAGGATTGCATAGCAGCTTATGCAAAAGATATGAATAATCCACCTGAGCCAGACACACTTGTTTGCATGCTGAAAAATGGCAAGAAAATAAAAGAAATACAGGTTCAAATGAATGAACGTGAGTTCGGTGAGTCATATCTTAATTTGCCGAATATTATTAAATATATGAGCAGGATGATTATTTCTATCCTGCTGATACAACCGTTTAGAAAGGTAAGATAATAGTATGAGACTTCAAATGGTGTTTGTTGTTGCTAGTATTGGCACATTCTGGTTTGTCCTTAGAAGGATCAGGAAGAACAACTTGAATATTGAAGACTCAATCTCATGGATATTATGGGCTCTTTTATTGTTGGTTTTTAGCGTTTTTCCTAGAATTCCTACATATATTTCTTCCAGACTGGGTTTTATGAGTGCGAGTAACTTTGTTCTTACGATGTTTATTTTTTTCCTTTATCTCATGCTGTTTGCTCAGAATGTTAAGATATCTGCCCTGAAGGAAAAAAACAAGGATTTAGTCCAGAAACTAAGCATTCGTGATTATGAAGATTATCTAGAAATGAAGAAAAAACAGGACATGTCACAAGAAAAGAATGAGAACTAATTATGGCAGAGACAAAAGGCATCGCAATTTTTAGTGCGCAGTTTTACCCTCACATGGGAGGGGTAGAGCGATATACATATAAACTTTCAGTAGAGATGGTTCGCAAGGGATATGATGTTGTAATCGTCACATCTGGAGATAGGGGGAAAACCTATACGGAGAACTTTGAGAAGGGGATATCAGTAGTGCGTGTTTCATCGTATCAAATGATGAATGAACGAATGCCTGTCATGAAGTGTTCCCGGGAATTATCTCAAATAATAACAAATGAATTTCAGAAACATAGAATAGAGTTTTGCATAGTCAACACACGGTTTTACCTGCTATCGGTATTTGGAATGCGCTATGCAAGAAAAAACAATATTCCATTGATTACAATTGAACATGGTTCAAGCTATTTAACTTTTAATAACGTAATTTTAGATGTTGCTGAAAGGGTCTACGAAAAGACGATTACCGCAGTTGGTAAGAGATATTGTGATGATTATTATGCTGTTTCCGAGTTTTCATTAAAGTGGCTTAGAGAATTCGGGATAGAAGGAAAAGGGGTACTTTACAATTCTATAGATCCAGATGATTATCCAGAGCGACCTGTTCCGCCATCAATTGCAGAAAAAATAAAACCGTTTGAAGGTGCTGTAAAAATAGCTTTTGCTGGAAGATTAATTGAGGAAAAGGGCGTAAATTCTCTACTACAAGCCTATAATATTGTCAGAGAGAAATATAACGTCTGTTTGATAATAATGGGAACTGGACCGTTAGAAAAAAAGATTACTGAGTCAGATTACCCGGATATCATTTTTCTGGGGCAGCAGAACAGCATTGATGTGGTTAACGTTTTAAGAATGTCGGATATCTTTTGTTTGCCTTCGCGATCAGAGGGTTTTTCTACATCAGTTTTGGAAGCTGCACTTGCGAAGTGCTGTATCGTAACAACAAAAAATGGCGGATCAGCCGAGTTGATTTCAAGTAGAGAATTAGGCTTAATTATTGATGGAAATTCAACTGAGTGTGTTGAAAATGCTCTCAAAATGACTGTTACTAATTCAAAATACATTAAGTCAACAGGTGAGAACGTATACAGAAGAGTCATAAACCAATTTGTGTGGAAGAAATGTGGGGACAAATTGGAAGAAGTGATTATTGCGGCAAAAACATAAACTTAAAGGAATTAAGCTTATGTTTTCTATGTTAGAAATATGGGAGTGAGTAGATGAATGACGTAAAGTATAAAAAGTCGATAGGTAAGGCTTATTTAGTTTTCCTGTTCATTGGAATAATAGTAGGCTTTTTGTTCTATCGTTCAACAATAATTGGCCCATGGACAACAAACATGCATAAGCTCCGCATTGTTGCGATTGAAATCATATTAGTTGGAGTTATTCCGGTCATTTATTCTGTTTCTAGAAAAGTCAGGAAAACATGCTTTAACGCAGTTCATGTCTATGTTAGTTCATTAAAAACGAACAAAAGAAATATTGCAAAATTGATTGCAGATTACATTTTAGCGACCATTGCTGGGGTAGTTTTACATAGAGTACTGATTCCAGTATTTCACTTTGAAGCCGGAAGTGGTGGCCTTGCAACGGTTCTTTCTGTAATGTATGTCGCGATGACTCTTTTTATTGGACGCAAAGTAATATGGAAGCATATAGCTGTGTCGTTTGCGGTGATAGCACTTATCTGCGGAATGTATTTTACTTATGTCGTTACTCCTCTTACTGGAGTGTCATGGGATGATCAGATCCATTATTGGAATACGCTTTCACTTACGCAAAAAATTGATGGATTTAAGTCAAGTGCTGATGAAACCATGGTTAACTCAGCATATGAGATCGGACACGCGAAAAAGGGATTACATAAGGAAAAGTGGGAAAGCTACGTTGAAATGCTTGAGTCAAAATACCAGAGTAGAGAATTGGCTCAAAAAGATACAAGTGGAATTGGTATTAGCACCATATCATACATACCGGCTTCAATTGGGATACTCTTCGGAAGAAGTCTAGGGTTGAGTTGGGCTCATGTTTTCAACATGGGAAAAATATTTAATCTTTTTGTTTATGTTTTTATATTTACACTTGCAATTAGAAAGGTCAGATATGGAAAATTATTTATTGCACTAATTGGTCTAATCCCTACAAATTTGTTTATGGCTTGTTCTTATAGTTACGATCCATGGGTAACTGCATGGACTGGCCTTGGATTAGCATATCTCGTTTCACTTCTTCAAACACCCGAGAAAAAAATAGAGATGAGAGAATACCTTTTGATGCTGCTTTTCTTTGCAGTAGGTTGCATGCCAAAGGCAGTATATTTCCCTATGATACTCCCGGCACTTTTTATTCCTAGTAGTAGATTCAAAAATTCAAAGCAAGCATTTGCTATTAGAACGGCACTTATAGCAGTATGTCTTGCTTTGGTGGCATCGTTTGTGCTACCAATAGTTCATGCCGGTGGATTTGGAGTTGGAGATACGAGAGGAGGTGCTGCCGTAAATTCTACGATGCAGGTACAGTTTATCCTATCTCATCCACTGGAGACACTTAATATCTTCTGGAACTTTATTCGAGATTATTTCTTTTTAGATACAAATAGTTCGGCAATGAATGCTTTTACGTATATGGCCTATCTGGGAACTGGAAAAGGCTGGGTATGGGTAATAATGGTACTATTTGCTGTCGGTATGATGGACAGAGAAGAGGTGTCGTCGTGTAATTGGGGATTGCGGATAATGGGGTTCCTTGGATTGATAATAACAATTATCTTGATTGTTGCAGCACTTTACGTTTCGTTCACTTCTGTAGGTTCAAAGGATGTCGCAGGGGTACAACAGAGATATCTGCTACCGTTTATACTCCCTGCATTTTATTTCATGGGTACACCAGGAAACAGACTTAATCGGGATAAGTCAGAAACTGCCATCATACCAATTGCGTTCATGTCATACATGTTTATTTATACCGTTTATTGCCTTTGTGTTGCATAGGCATAAGCAGTCCTACAATAGTCATGAAGTTGCTGAAGGTATCTCAGATTATTATAAAGCAAAATAAGAGAATATAATCTTTTTTGACGAGAGATGGAAGCTTGCTGAGGTATGAAGAGCGGGGGAGTGCAGATAACAATCGATTCATTTACCAGGTGATGAATCGATTCGGGACACATTGTGACATTGTTCAATGAGTCCGATTTATTCTGTTTACCGTCTTTTCAGGAGGCCTCTCCACAGAAATTTTGGAGGCGGAAGCCTGCAAGTCTTATATTGTTACAACTTACAGAGGTGGATCCAAAGAGCTTGTGACCTCACCAGAATACGAATGATTATCCCGGATAACAGTTTGGAAAATGTTTCGGAAACATTGATTTGGACTATTGATCGCCCTGAAGAGTGCAGAGAAGCAGCAGAGGCATGTTATACAAGATTGTGCAACAAGTTTACATGGAGACAGACTTCGGATGCATTCGAAATGTTATCATGTGATGAAAATAGAATATAGGAAATGATTACGGGACAATAATTATCTCTGAGCATTTTTGTTAAATGTTTTTCCAAATTATGATGCGTTAAAAACGAGGAGGCAGAACAAGCAAAATGGTAAATGAGAATGATTGCTTGCGTGTGCTGCACGTTATTGGATCAATGAATCTTGGTGGTGCAGAAACTTTGATAATGAATCTATATAGAAATATTGATAGATCAAAGCTGCAATTCGATTTTGTCGTTCATACAGATAAAAAGATGTATTATAGCGATGAGATTAATAATATGGGGGGGATAGTTTTTTGTGCCCCTTCGTTTACAGGATTAAACATTAACGAATATAAGACATGGTGGAAAAATTTTTTCAAACAACATATGGAATATGTAATTGTTCATGGCCACATAGGAAGTGTTGCTCCAATATACTTGAAAATAGCAAATAATGCGGGGAGAATTACAATTGCTCATAGTCACGCAACAAAAGGAAATATTAGCCTTAATGAATTGCTGTTTAGGATAATGAGCTACCCTACTAGGAATATTGCAGATTATTTTATCGGATGTTCTGTCAAGGCAGGAATAGATAGATATGGAATGAGAGTCGCCCACTCAAGTAGATTTAGTGTATTAAAAAATGGAATTGATGTGGACAAATTTAAGTATTCTCCTAGCGTTAGGTTTATTTGTAGAGATGAGCTTGGAATTGGTAAGGAAACAATCGTTTGGGGTCATGTGGGTAGGTTCGTGCCATCGAAGAACCACTCAGAAATCTTAAAAATCTTTGCGAACTACAAAAAGATCAATTGCAATTCTGTGCTGCTGTTGTTTGGAGAGGGTCCTGAGAAAGAAAAAATGAGGGAATTTGCTAAGAGCCTTGCGATTGCTGATTCTGTTAAGTTTATGGGTTTATCAAACAGGATAAACTATTATTTGCAAGCTATGGACATTTTTATATTTCCATCAATATACGAGGGCTTGGGGATATCTGTAGTTGAGGCACAGACGTCTGGACTACCATGCCTTACTTCAGATGCAATCGTCGATGAGGCAGATATTGGAGCGGGGTTGATTAAAAGAATATCGTTATCAGCAGATGTGTCATATTGGGTATCGGTAGCGGAGACAATGCTAAAAAAAACCAGGAAAGATACTTCGCAGTACGCAATAAATGCTGGGTATGATATAAAAGAAGTCGCCCAGAAACTTCAGAATTATTACATTGAGAAATCTTCGAAAGGCTAGACTTGAAATTGAAATACTATGAAGAAAAAACATTAAAACAGCTGCAAAAAATTGAGCTGATGATATTAAAAGAGTTTGACGAGTTTTGTAATGCTCATGAGATAAACTATGTTGTAATTGGTGGAACTGCGCTGGGAGCAGTAAGACACGGAGGCTTTATTCCATGGGACGACGATATTGATGTTATGATGGAAAAGCCAGATTACGACAAATTCCTTCTGATTGCAGAGAAAGAGTTGAACCATAGATATTATATTCTTAATAGGGAAACGGATCGTAATGTCCCGGTAATGAATACACATCTTTGCCTTAGAGATACAGTTTTCAAAACACATGATCAGAAAAAGATCAAAGATAGTGGAATCTTTCTGGATATTTTTTGTTTTGATAATGTACCTGACGATGATGATGCTATGAAGAGACAGTGGAGACGTGCCTGGTTCTGGGGGAAGATGATGACACTCTCTGAAGTCAAAGATCCAGTTATTATGGTGACAGGTATTAAGGCATCAATATTTAAAGTAATTTTGCTTGTGGCTCATGATTTAATAAAGGTGATTGGGCCATCATCTGATTATTGTTACCAAAAAGCAAATTATTACAGGAATGTATATAATAACAGCAAAACGAAAAGAACAGCTTATTTTTTTGATACAACTCTTTATATGGAACTATTTAATAAAGAAGATATTTTTCCGCCAACAAGGGTGGACTTTGAGGGAATAGCGGTAAATGCTCCAAATAAAATTGAAAAATATTTGACAGAAACATATGGAGATTATATGACATTACCTCCTGAAGAAAAGAGACATAATCATGTGCCTGATGAATTAGACTTTGGGCCATATAATGATATAGCTGACTAATAATTTTGAAAGGAAAATATGAAAGCACGTGTTATTGCATTTTATCTTCCACAATTTCATCCCGTAGAAGTTAATGATAAATACTGGGGAAAAGGCTTTACAGAGTGGAGGAATGTTGCCAAGGCAAGACCCCTATTTAGAGGGCATAATGAACCAAGGATACCTGCCGATTTGGGGTATTACGATCTAAGGATGCCTGAAATTAGAGAACAGCAGGCAGCACTTGCTAAAGAAGCAGGTATAGAAGGATTTTGCTATTGGCATTACTGGTTTGGCAATGGAAAGGAAGTATTAGAAAGGCCTTTTGATGAGGTCGTTCGATCAGGTGACCCAGATTTTCCGTTTTGTCTTGGTTGGGCAAATCATTCTTGGACTACAAGAACGTGGACTAAGATCAAATCTAATGCTGAGGACAGTTATATCTTTAAACAGGAATATCCTGGCGAAAAGGATTATATGGATCATTTTTATAGACTGTTACCAGCATTCAAAGATAACAGATACATTACTGTTGATGGAAAACCATTGTTTCTAATTTTTGATTTAAATGGATTCAATGATTTCATTAATTTCAAAAATGTATGGAATAACCTGGCAGAAGAAAATGGATTGCCGGGATTCTATTTTGTTTCACATACGAGCACTATCCCAATCATTAATCGTAAAAATAGAAAAGAGTTACTACATCCGGATATGTTGGCGGAAAATGCTGTGAAATTGGCATTTGAAAAGGGCGCAGATGCTGTCGAAACTCTTAATTTGCAGTATGCTGAATTAAAAACTAAAGGACTGTTATATAAGGTATGTGGAGCGGCGAGCAGGGGCAAATTAAACGGATTATTTTTGGAGAAGTATGATTATGGAAAGATAGTTAACAATTATCAAATAGGTTGTGCGCAGCAGGAAAATATTTTTCCAGAAATACTCGTTGGAAATGACCGTTCACCACGGGCAGGAAGAAAAGCAATCATCTATTACAACGCTACTCCAGAAAACTTCTATAAAGGTGCTAAGAAGGCGATAGAACTCGTCGAAAAAAAGAATAAAGAACACAGAATCATCTTCCTGAATTCTTGGAATGAATGGGGTGAAGGTTCATATATGGAGCCGGATACGAAATACGGGAAGGAATTTATCTATCAACTTAGAAGAGCATTGGATGAATAAGGAGAAAAATGGCTACATTAATAGATATTCTTGCGCTGACGGTGAGAAACCATCAATGGCGGAAAAAAAATCCACAAAATGATACACATATGGACAATTTGTTCAATCAATCTATGGTATCTGTTGGAAAGGGAACCTATGGGGGAATTTTTGCTATAACCACAGGCAATGAGTCCAGATTGATAATAGGAAATTATTGTTCTATTGCTGCAGGTGTAAGGTTTATGGTTCAAGGAGAACATCCTCTAGATAACATTTCGACTTATCCTTTTAAGGTGCAAGTCGCTAAAAGTGACCAAGGTGAAGCACTTTCTAAAGGAGATATCATAATTGAAGATGATGTCTGGATCGGTGAGTCTGCACTCATTATGTCTGGGGTCAAAATTGGACAGGGGGCAGTCGTTGCATCTGGAGCCGTTGTAACAAAAGACGTACCACCGTATGCAATAGTAGGAGGTGTTCCTGCAAAATTGATAAAATATAGATTTTCAGAAGAAATTCGGAATGAACTTATAAAAATCGACTTCAGTAAATTTAATGATGAGATGGTTATTTCTCACCTTGACGAACTATATTCACCTGTAAGTGAAACGTCAAATTTGAGCTGGCTTCCAAAGAAGGGTGATTTTGATGACTGAGGGAAAAAAATTACTTACGATTTTTACTCCTGCATTTAACCGAGCATATACGCTCGAGAAACTTTACAATAGTCTATTGGTTCAGACGTCAAAGGACTTTGAATGGTTGATAGTAGATGACGGCTCAACAGATAATACGGAGAAACTAGTATCGGATTGGATTGAAGAGGGCAAAATAAAAATTAGATACTACTATCAGAAAAATTCAGGAAAACAAGTTGCAATGAATCTGGGTGCTGAAAAATGCATAACAGAATTATTCGATTGTGTTGATTCAGATGATTATCTATTGCCTGATGCGGTTGAGTCAATGTTGCGCTTCTGGGAAGAAAATAGTAGTGAAAAAATAGCGGGAATGATATCCCTTCGTGGGAAAAATGAAAACGACCCTATAATGGGAAAGTCTTTGCCTGCGGATGTGTCTCATTGTCATTTCATGGAACTTTATGAGAAATATCACTTTTCAGGAGATACGAATATTGTTTACCGTACGGAAATAATCCGTAGATATCCGTATAAACTTTTCCCTGGAGAAAAATTCATCGGCGAATCGGTTCAGTACTTGCAGATCGATCAGTCATATGAAATGCTTTTGATGAATACAATCACGGTAATATGTAAATATCTTAATGATGGGTATTCAAAGAATGTATATTCGTTACTGAAGAAAAATCCACAGGGATACAGATATCTAAAAGGACTTTGTTTCAGTCATTTGAATGGAAAAATGAATAAGTATCTTGAAATGGTGAAATATTGCTGTGCAGACCATATGTGTGCTGATCATAATGGTTATAAACTTTCACCTACGAAGGTAGGGTACTGCCTTGCGAAAATACCGGGGCTGTTGATGTATCTCGTTTTTTTTAAAAAGGTGTAGTTAATGGAGAAAAGAAACACGGCTATCTTAAATGTAAGTGCGGGAGTTATTCAGCAAGGACTGTCAATAGTGGCGGGGTTTATTCTGCCTAGGCTGATTCTTTCGTCTTTTGGCTCTGAAATCAACGGACTCATTTCCTCGCTACAGCAATTCTTAAATTATATTGGCCTTTTCGATGGAGGCGTTAGCATAGTGATCATGACGGCGCTATACAAACCTTTGAGCGAAAATGACAGTGAAAGAATCAGCGCTATTATTGTTGCAGCCGATTCTTTTTTTAAGAAAATTGGACGTGCATATGTTGTATATGCAGGTATGCTTTCAATGATATATCCCATATTTGTTCACACTAAATTTAGTTGGGCTTATGTGGCAAGTCTAAGTGTTATTCTTGGAATTACCTTATTTATTCAATATATGTTTTCAATTACATACAGGACATTGCTCATCGCAGATAAGATGGGGTATGTCGTATATTTTTCTCAGAGCGTATTCTGCGTTATAAACCTGCTGATATCTGTCGCCGTGATAAAAATATACCCGGAAGTTCATCTGCTAAAATTACTAAGTGCCGCAGCATTTGCAATTCAGCCTCTCTTATACAGTCACTTTGTAAAAAAATACTATTCGATAGATAAATCGGTGGCCGCGGATCCTACAGCATTAAAACAACGATGGGATGGGTTCGGACAGAATTTTGCTCTGTTTATTCATAATAATACTGATGTTGTAATACTGACTTTTTTGTCTAGTCTTCAATTGGTATCTGTGTATACCGTTTATGTCATGGTGATAAACTCAATAAAAACTGTAATTACTACAATTTCACAGGCGATTTTTCCAACTGTAGGACATATATACGCAAGCGGCGATGACGACCGCACAAATGAAGCGTTTGATGCGTATGAATTGATCATGTTTTCTATTACATCGTTATTATACGGATGTGTAATCGTCCTGTTAGTTCCATTTGTACAAATATACACAACAGGAATTGATGACGCTGATTATTACCAGCCTTTATTTGGTGTGATATTATCGTTTGCGTATGCGCTTGAATGCTATCAGGAGCCCAATTTACAGTTATCATACATTGCGAATAAATTTAAGGAAACAGCAAAATACTCTTATGTTGAGGTAATAATAAATATAGTAATTTCAATCATCCTCGTATGGAAGTGGGGAGTGATTGGAGTTGCAATTGGCACAACTGCATCTGTATTATATCGAATAGTTTGTCTAGCTATATACAACAAGAATAATATTCTAAATAGATCATTTAGAAAATGGCTTTTCGGAATGCTGAACTCAGCAATAATGGTCTTCCTAATTTACTGTATCTCAACACACATCATTTCATGGGATGGTATTTGCGTTGCTTTATGGATTAAAAATGCATTTATTTCTTTTGTAGTGGCTTCTATCATTATTCTTGCGGATATTATCCTTCTTTATAGAGACCGATTGAAAATATTATTGTCGATGTTTTGATATGAATATTCTAATCAGTTAATGATTAGGACTTGTGCGACTACAGAATAAAAATGCTTAACAAACTTTGACATCATTTGATTTTTGCGTTACCTTATCATTGTTGGTATGTTTTTTTCAGAAGAGAGTTCGTGGGCAACATCAATGGAAGAGTCGTTTAGAAAAGAATTTGGTTATTTTTGCACAATACTGATTGGAGTATGTTTTCTGTTGTTATTATCTTCATCGATTGTATTTGGAGCTGATTTTACATCTGCTTCAGATTCAACTGAAAACAATGAAGTCGTAAGTGCCGCTGATGAGAATGAGGTTCAAACTGGAACACAGGAAAACGAGGATGGGTTTACTGGTTGTGCTGAAAATTCGGCCATAGATCAGGCATATGCTGATGGAACTGGAAGGGAAAACGCAGATTGGCAGGGAACAGATACTTCGGAAATCAGAAAAGATGGAGTAGTTAACAGTGACGGAGACATATACTATTTAGAAAATGGTGTTCCGCAAAAAAATCGTTGGGTGCTCTCAGAGGGCCTGTGGATGTATGCAGGTGCAGATGGCAAACTATACAAGAATACTTTAGTAGAGATCAATGGTAAAACATACGGATTTAATGACACCGGGATAATGCAGGCAGGTGTATTTTCCATAGGTGGAAAAGAATATCTGGCTGATGACTCGGGGGCATTGATATCGAATCGATGGGCGTTGGATGAAAAAGGCTGGAAATATTCGGGATCGGAAGGACAGATCCTGACAGACCATTGGATATATTATTCAGGGCACTGGTATTATGCAAAAGATGATGGATATATATACCAAAATTGCCTGTTTGAAGTGAACGGATGCAAGTACTACGCCATGTCAGGTGGTGATATACGTCAGAACGGATGGATCTTGAGTGATGGCAGATGGTATTTTGCAAATTCTGGTGGAGACCTGGTGCATAACGGATGGATTTTTGTCAATGGCCACTGGTATTATGCGAAGGACGATTGTTCGATATATCAGGATTGTCTGTTTGAGGTAAACGGATATAAATATTTTGCCATGACAGGTGGTGATATACGCCAGAACGGGTGGATCCTGAATGATGGCAGTTGGTATTATGCAAATCCTGGTGGAGACCTGGTACGCAACGGATGGATCTGTGTTTATGGCCTCTGGTATTATGCTAAGGATGATTGCTCGATATATCAGAACTGTATATTCGAAGTGAATGGTTACAAGTATTATGCAAGTTCAGATGGAGCTATCTTCCAGAACAGGTGGATTCTTGATGATGGCAAATGGTACTATGCAAATTCTGGTGGGGACCTGGTACGCAACGGATGGATCTGTGTTTATGGCCTCTGGTATTATGCTAAGGATGATTGCTCGATATATCAGAACTGTATATTCGAAGTGGATGGCTACAAGTATTGTGCAAGTTCGGGTGGAGATATATTCCAGAACAGATGGATACTTGATGATGACAAATGGTGCTATGCAAATTCTGGAGGGAACTTCGCAAAAAATCAGTGGATATTTTCGAATGGCCTCTGGTACTATGCGAAAGATGATTGCTCAATATATCAAAATTGCCTTTTTGAAGTTAGTGGGGAAAAATACTACGCAAATTCAGGGGGAGATATCTGCCAGAACTGCTTTGTTACAATAGGAAATACCAAATATTATTTCACTCAAAGAGGTTCAATGGGAATAGATATGTTTGCTTGCGAGAATGGAACGTATTTGTATTTTGATGAGGATGGGAAATATAATCCAACAATAAAGTGGACGGGATCTATCGTAGATATAGCAAAATCCCAGCTAGGAATTAACACAGGTGAAAAGTATTGGCGATTTTATGAAGGAACTCCATTTGTAAACGGGCAAGTTACTCCATGGTGTGGATGCTTTATCGCTTGGTGTTTGCAGCAGGCAGGTATCATCAGGGCGATACATGTAGGAAATATGGCTTCTGTTCCCTATTGGCTAAATTATTTCGATCGTACAGGCAGATGGGATTCAGCTCCAAATCCTGGAGACGTTGTAGTGTATGATTGGAAGCCATATGATGGGAAGAGACAAGGGTTCCATGTGGGAATCGTTGAAAAAGTAAAAGATGGCTTTGTATATACTATTGAAGGAAATACTGGATCATCATACTTCGGAGAAGTCCTTCGCAGAGTGAGGCAGGTTGGAAATGTGTATACTATAGGGTATGGACGCATTATGTAATCTGAGGAGATGTGCATATGGCAGGAAACAACAGGAATAAATTGATATCAGCATTTTTCATTATTGCTTTTACTTTGTGCTGGTGTTTTATAGCAGGAAATGCATTAACATATGGAGATGATTCATCTACTGGGGGAGATATTTCCAATCAACAAATTTCAGACGGTTATTTGGATGAATCAAATACACAGGAAATAGCTTACAGTGAAGCACGACAGGAAGATAGTCAGGCTCTTCAGGATGGACAGGATAGTTTAAGCCAAGATCAGGAAACAATACAAAACGATAGTGTTAGTAGAGATGATTCACCACAGGCGGACTCACTTGAAGAGACAAAAGATGGGATCATCGTTGAGAATGGAGAAAAATATTACTACAAAAATGACGTTCTGCAGAATAATCGTTGGATACTTTTAGATGGAAAGTGGATGTACGCAGGGACCGATGGAAAACTGTATAGAAATACGGTTTTAGTTATCAATGGTAAGACTTACGGATTTAATGATGCCGGAATAATGCAGACAGGTGTATTTTACGTAGGAGGAAAAGAATATCTGGCTGACGACTCGGGGGCATTGATATCGAATCGATGGGCTTTGGATGAAAAAGGCTGGAAATATTCAGGTTCGGAAGGACAGATCCTGACAGATCAGTGGATATATTACGCAGGGCACTGGTATTATGCAAAAGATGATGGATATATATACCAAAATTGCCTGTTTGAAGTGAACGGATGCAAGTACTACGCCATGTCAGGTGGTGATATACGCCAGAACGGATGGATTTTGAATGATGGTAAATGGTATTATGCAAATTCTGGTGGAGAC
The DNA here is from genome assembly GCF_009695865.1 of Allobaileyella intestinalis. Classification (GTDB taxonomy): domain Bacteria; phylum Bacillota; class Clostridia; order Peptostreptococcales; family Anaerovoracaceae; genus Allobaileyella; species Allobaileyella intestinalis. The sequence continues at coordinate 98,711 of NZ_VUNB01000002.1, forward strand.
CTGGTGCGTAACGGATGGATCTTTGTTTATGGCCTCTGGTACTATGCGAAGGAAGATTGCTCGATATATCAGAACTGTATATTCGAAGTGAATGGTTACAAGTACTACGCAAATTCAGGAGGAGATATATTCCAGAACAGGTGGATACTTGAAGATAGCAAATGGTATTATGCAAATTCTGATGGGGACCTGGTGCGTAACGGATGGATCTTTGTTTATGGTCTCTGGTACTATGCGAAGGAAGATTGCTCGATATATCAGAACTGTATATTCGAAGTGAATGGTTACAAGTATTATGCAAATTCAGGAGGAGATATATTCCAGAACAGATGGATACTTGATGAAGGCAAATGGTATTACGCTAAGCCAGCTGGTGATATTTATCAGGATGCTTTGGCCTATATAAATGGTGCGTACTACTGTTTTGATTCTTCAGGAAAGATGCTCAGCGGCGATTTTACATGGAATGGAAGACATTATCTGGCATCGGAATCAGGTGCAATTAGCAATATTGTTCGAGGTATAGATGTATCCGTCTTCCAGGGCTGGATAGACTGGGCAGCTGTTGCACAAGATAACGTAAAATTTGCATTCATTCGTGCAGGAGGACGTTTTGGTGTTTCCGGAACCATATATGATGATTCACGATTTGATGAGAACATGAGAGGTGCGACATCGAATGGGATTTCTGCTGGAGCATATTTCTTTACTCAGGCGGTAAACGAACAGGAAGCAGTCGAGGAAGCAAATTATCTGATCTCTCATGTAAGGCCGTATAACGTTTCTATGCCTTTAGTGATCGATACAGAGTATCTTGCAAACGGTCGTCATAATAACCTGACTGCCCAGCAGCGAACAAATGTTATTAAGGCATTTTGTCAGACGATCGCCAATAGTGGATATACACCGATGATTTATGGAAGTACTTCCTGGCTCAATAACCAACTGATTATGAGTCAGCTTGCACAATATAAAGTCTGGGTCGCACAGTATTATCATCGGGTAACTTATGGCGGAAGTTATACGTGCTGGCAGAACACAAGCTCTGCCCATGTAAATGGCATTCAGGGCAACGTGGATAACGATTACTGGTACAACATTTAGTTTTGCATTAATTGATTACCTCTCCATGAACGAACTCGTATGGAGAGGTAATATTTTGACTATTGTGTTCGTGAAAACATAAGTATATAATGTTCACGAACATACGGGAGGCGGCTATGAATAAACAGGAAGCAGATGTTTTGCTGGCCTTAGCATCGAGGCCATTTACGAATCAGAGAGAGTTGGCTAATTACACAGACCATGCGCTGGGGGTAATAAACAAAACTTTGAAAAACCTTCAGGAGCAGGGATTTGTAGATTCAGAGTGTTTTAAAGTCACAGAGAAAGGAAACGCCCTGATTGAATTCAATAAGCCTGCAAATGCTATTATTCTGGCTGCAGGATTTGGTATGCGAATGGTGCCAATTAATTTAGAGAAACCAAAGGCGCTGTTATCAATAGATGGAGAAACGCTCATTGAGAGGATGATAAAGCAGCTGAATGAAGCCGGAATTTATGACATACATGTTGTTGTTGGATTCATGAAGGAAAAGTTTGAGTTCCTCATGGACAAATATAATGTTGATTTGATTGTAAATCCTGAGTATGCAGAGAAAAACAATATTTCTTCTCTTTTGAAAGCATCAAAATATATAAATAACACATATATTATTCCATCTGATGTATGGTGCGAGAAGAATCCGTTCAACGCCAGAGAACTGTACTCTTGGTACATGGTCAGCAGTGAGATAGATGAAGAGTCGGATGTGCGGGTAAACAGGAAAAATGAACTTGTCAGAGTAGGCAGAAGTTGTGCTGGAAACAGAATGATTGGTATAAGCTATCTTTGTGGCGATGTGGCTAAAGAAGTATCTGAGAGAATTAAGGCAATCAGCAGAGACCCTTCATATAATGAAAAGTTCTGGGAAGAGGCGCTATACGATAATAAGAATAAACCTGCGAAAATGAAGGTCGAGGCCAGAGTTGTTCAGGCAGATAAGGTTGTGGAGATAAATACATATGAGCAGCTCAGGGATATGGACGGTGAAAATGAAGATTTAAGATCCGGGGCGATTTCTACAATTGCAGAAGTTTTCGGTGTACCGGAAGGAAGTATCAGAAACATTCAGGTTCTTAAAAAGGGAATGACAAACAGGAGCTTCCTCTTTTCTGTAGACAAAGATGAGAGGGATGATCATATTTCAGGTGGAAAATATATCATGAGGATTCCTGGTGAAGGAACAGATCAGCTTATTAACAGGAAAGAAGAAGCAGAAGTTTATCATCAGATACATGGACGTGGATTATGTGATGACCCTGTATATATAAATCCGGCAAATGGATACAAAATCACAAAGTATCTTGAAGGGGTACGCAGCTGTGATCCGCAAAATGAAAATGATCTAAAATGCTGCATGTACATGTTAAAACGTTTTCATGAAATGAATCTGCAGGTTAATCACAGATTTGATCTTTTCGAAAAGGTGAAATTCTATAAATCTCTGTGGCCAGAGCAGGAGTCCCTTTATTCGGATCACAGCAGAACGATGAAAAACATTTTTTCTTTGAAAGAATATATCGACTCTCAGAAAAAAGATTGCTGTCTTACCCACATTGATGCGGTTCCAGATAACTTCCTTTTCTATACAGACGAGTGTGGAGATGAGAAGCTGCAGCTCACTGATTGGGAATATGCAGGAATGCAGGATCCTCATGTGGATATTGCGATGTTCTGCATATACAGCCTCTACAACAAAGAACAGTGCGATCATCTGATAGATATATATTTCGAAAATGACTGCCCTGAATCTGTAAGGACGAAAATATATTGCTACATTGCTGTGTGCGGCATGATCTGGTCAAACTGGTGTGAATACAAGAGCCAGCTTGGTGTGGAATTTGGAGAATATTCACTCCGCCAATACAGGTATGCTAAAGATTTCTATAAGTATGCAAAGGAAAGGATGAAATAATGGGTGGAATAAACGCTGTGATAATGGCGGCTGGTGCCAGTTCAAGGTTTGCACCACTATCATATGAAAGGCCAAAGGGACTCATCACAGTTCGGGGAGAAGTGCTTATTGAAAGACAAATCAAACAGCTGATAGAAGCAGGAATTAGTGACATATTTGTAGTGACCGGTTACAAAGCTGGTGCATTCGAATATCTTGGAGATAAATTCGGAGTAAAGCTGATAGAGAACAGAGAATATAGAGAGAGAAACAACAATTCAAGCATTATGGCTGCAGAAGCGGTTATAGGGGACACATACGTTTGCTCAGCCGATAATTATTTTTCACAAAACCCATTCCTTGAAAAACCTGGAACAGCCTTCTATTCTGCTGTATATTCTCACGGGCCTACCGATGAATGGTGTATAGATACAGATGAAAATGGATACATTACAGGGGTGACTGTTGGCGGTGAAAATGCCTGGTATATGCTGGGACACACCTTCTGGGACAGGGAATTCAGCCGGGCGTTCATAAGCATTCTCAATAACGAATATGACAAACCGGAAACTGCAGATAAGTTATGGGAAACGATTTTTCTTGAGCATTTGGATCAATTGCGCATGAAAATCCAGAAATATCCTGACCACTCTATTTTTGAATTCGACACACTTGATGAACTTAGGCTGTTTGATAAAAGCTACATAAAAGACACACATTCTGAAATACTAAAAAAACTGGCCATTGAGTTGGACTGCAGCGAAGAGAAAATGAATAACTTTCGTTGCATAAAAGGCGGCGATGCAGAAGCAATTGGTTTTTCATTTCGCTGTGGGACAGAAATGTACAGATTCTTTTACAAAAATGGAAACCTTGAGAAAGTGGGAGAAACAGCTGCAAACTGATCGTTTTGATGGCGCTTGTTGGAGGTAATAGGTGAAATGAAAGAAAGAATGAAGAAATCTGATATTGACTGGGTTATAACGTTAGTGCCATTGGTGATAATTCTGAGTCTTGCAGGATTGTTTTTCAGATTCCCCATCAGATCAAATGAAGTTATCGGTCAGGTGAGAGGATTCTTTGGCGATACTTTCGGGGTATATTATCTGATCCTCGGCCTGGGGTTCTTTATCGTTTCTCTGTATCTGGCCCTTGGAAAATACAGAAATGTGGTGCTGGGTGGACAGAATGAGAAGCCAAAATATTCGTTCTGGGTCTGGGGCTCTATGATGTTTACCTGCGGACTTGCTGCAGATATTCTGTTCTACAGTTTCTCTGAATGGATCATGTATGCTGCTGATCCGCATATGAAGGAGCTGGAAGGCGGATGGAAAGAATGGGCCGGCGTTTTTCCTCTCTTTCACTGGAGCTTTATCCCATGGGCGTTTTACCTTGTCCTGGCAGTCGCTTTCGGTTTTATGCTTCATGTGCGGAAAAGAAACAGGCAGAAATTTTCTGAAGCCTGCAGGCCAATTCTGGGAAAACACACTGACGGATGGATCGGAAGGATAATTGACTTGCTGGCAGTGTTCGCACTTCTTGCGGGGACAGCAACTACATTTAGTGTGGCAACACCACTTATGGCAGCAGCAATTGAAGCCCTGACGGGAATACACGTAAACAGAACTGTTGTTACAATCATCATTTTAATGATAACGTGCGTAATATACACATACAGCCTTCTTCATGGAATAAAGGGGATAAGTCACCTGGCCAATGCCTGCATGTATCTTTTCTTCGGATTCCTTGCTTTTGTGCTTGTGGCAGGAGGACAATCTAAATTTATTTTTGAAAACGGTTTACAGTCCTTTGGACGAATGGTCAATCATTTTGTTGATTTGAGCACTTTTACTGATCCGGAAAGGACGTCAGGATTTCCACAATCATGGACTATATATTACTGGGCATACTGGATGGTATGGTCTATCGCAGCGCCGTTTTTCATCGGACAAATTAGTAAAGGAAGGACCATTAAGCAGACTGTTCTTGGAGGATATATTTTCGGAGTAGGCAGTACATGTATCAGCTTTATCGTGCTGGGGAATTACAGCATGTCCAGGCAGGTAAAAGGAATGACCGATTTTATTTCAATGTATAAAAGCGGAACAAACACATATGATCTGATAATCAGCATAATGAAAACCATGCCTGCAGTTCCTGTAATCCTGATCTGGCTTATTTGCACTATGGTGGCTTTCTACGCAACAAGCTTTGACAGCATCGCCCTGATCGGCAGTTGCTATAGTTATCACCGGCTTGAAGATGGAGAACAACCTGATAAGAGAATAGAACTAATGTGGTGTGTTCTGCTGATAATCCTGCCAATAGCGCTGTTATTCAGCGAGAGCACGATGAGCAACATCCAGGGAGTATCGATCATTTCCGCATTTCCATTGGGAATCGTTATGATTATAATAGTTATGAGTTTGTTTAAAGACTTGAAAGCATATACAAGAGAGTTACAAGACAGGCTGTAAATTGAATATTTAAATGAATCATTAAGATATAGTTTTGAGGGGCAGTTCCATTGAATCAAAAATTAACTTCTTCAAATTCAAACAGATTAAATAACTATGATGCACTGAGAATTATTTCGACAGTAGCAGTGATTTTCATACATGTAAACTGGCAGTTCTTCTGGACAAAAGCGGCAACGCCATCCATGAGTGTGAATTACATTGTCGAAAGTTCAATAAATATTATTGCAAGATTTTCTGTTCCTGCGTTTGTTATGATTTCTGGAGCCTTTAATCTAAAAAACAAAAGGAACGAGGAGTTTGCAAACTTTTATAAGAAAACTTCCTGGAAGGTGGTCATTCCGTTTATCGGAGTGGTTCTGCTGCTGTTCGCATTCGATGTTTTGAAAGCAAAACTTAACGGAACCTGGATGCTTGCGGCAGCAAAAACTTCCTGGAATGGGATAAGAGTGGGAAACTATTATAATCTCTGGTTCATGTATATGCTTGTAGGATTATACCTTTTTACACCGTTTATCATAAAATTGAGGAACACAGTGTCTGAGAAGGTATATATTAGGTTTTCTGTCGGCATGCTGGTGTGGGCAGTTATTTCGCAATCGCTGTCAGGACAGCTTGCTGCCTATGAGATTGGTGTAATCATTTCATTTTTAAGTTACTATCTCATTGGGGATGTTATTTTGAACTTTGTGGATTTGAAGCATGGTACAGCCTGGTATTTCTGCATTGCCGTATTGATGTTCGCACTTACGTTCATTGCAAGGTACCGCGGTTCAACGTACTATATGGACAATGCATATACAGCTTTCTTTTCACCTTTCATTGTAGTGGCAAGTATATGTGTTTTCGCCGGTGTAAAGAATATTAAGGTCAATAGAGACTTATCATGGCTGTCCAATAAAACCTTTTATATTTACATGTTCCATTCTGTTATCTATACAGTATTGGTGAGAAGAGCATGGCCGATGTTCGGAACAAAGCACGAACTCCTTCAAATAATTGTGATAGTGGTTTTAACATTCATCCTGTCTCTACTAGTCTCCATTGTTTACGATAGTTTTTGGAGAAATAGAAAGAAATGGAAAGAAGGCTGGTACAGTTTGAAAATCTGGCAGAATGGGAATGATTGATACAACTTATGGGGGAAGAACTATTGTCATTAACGCGGCATGGTAACTAATGTGTGTGTTTAGGGAAAATAGAAAAAGTCTGTAAAAGAATTTGACAAGGCCTTTCGTGACAGCAATCATTAATTCATGGAGGGCCTTTTACTATGATCAGAAAACCAAGAAAACCAGTGCACCATGTTGAAATTACTGCAGGAAAACGCGAGATCATCCGCGTGCTGCTTGAAGAGTACGATATAGAGAGCGCTCAAGATATACATGATGCTCTCAAGAATCTGAACCTAAGATCGTAAAAAAGCGTCAGAAGGATATTTCGGATATAGACCGGAAGATCATATCGATGTACGCAAAGTACGCAAAGGGAATGACCACAAAGCAGATATCTGAAACAATCGAAGATATATATGGCTTTGAGACTTCAGAAAGTTTCATTTCAGACGTAACAGATAAAATCCTGCCGCAGATTGAAGATTGGCAGGACTTGATCACGTTAAAGATAAATGGAGTCCGCAGTATCCATATGCTATGAAACGCTGGAGCGACAATTGGGATGCCATATCACCGATTTTAAAGTTTTCCAGGGATGTCAGAACAGCCTTCTATACAACCAATGCCAATTCGCAACTGGGGAAAAGTGCGAAGCGAATTGGCAATCATGTACCCTGAGCGCTTGCCTGAATAGCAGAGATCACAAGATCATATGTACAAGACATGCCCTCATTGACAAGGGCATGTCTTGACATGGAAAAATCATTAAAAGGCCCATACTCCCGAGGTTTTTTGAACAAAACAAGGCGTACACGCTTGCCTTACATTTTCTCCAACGCTATGCACTTTTCTGCCGTGATCTCCAGCGGGTCGAAGAAGCTGAGCCCGTCTCCGTCGAAGGTCTCATCCCCTTTGAATTCGTCGAATGCTACCGATAGTTCTGTGCATCCCAGGATCGCTCCGTCGCAGCCGCTCGCCCGGACCCTGGACATCGTTTCGTGCCACAGCTGGCCAGGCACTTTTTTCCCGCTCTTCACGTGATCATATATGATTCGCATCACAATATTCTGAATATCCGGATCAGGGATCTCCGAATCGATGCCCGCTTGTTCAAGTGCTTTCTGGTAAAGACCCGTCCTGATCGTCCCGTCAGTGGCAAGGATCGCGATCCTCTTTTTTCCGGAACAGGCGATCTTCTCCGCCGTCACGTCGATCAGATTGATCACTTTTTTTCTGAGTTTCTCCGGCATTCTGGCAACAAAATAGTGTGCTGTATTACAGGTGATCACGACCTCATCGCAGCCAGCTGCGACTAATCGTTCCACATCTTTTTCCAGCAGGGATCGTACGAGCTGTTTGTCCTCCTCGCTCCCGTGAAGTATCGTTGCGGTCCTGTCGGGCATAGAAGAGTGGCTGAGGAGGATCAGATCTATGTGATCCTGATCCTTCCCGGCCGGTGTCTTCCTGATGAGCATCTCGTAGAAAAGCGCAGATGCAAGCGGACCCATTCCACCGACTATGCCAAGCATTTTATCTCCCCTCTGCGGCCAGCTCCGCAAGGCTTCTGACTCTGTTTCCACGGATGCCGGTCATGCTTTCGCCGTGATATAGCGAACTGATTATTGCCTCTTCGAGGCACTCGACTGTGGCTTCGAAAATCTCGTCCATGGCACTTTCGCCGGCAGTCCGCATGGAGAACAGTCCTTTTTCATCGTAAGGGATCCTGTTCCCGTTGGAAAAAGCGATAGCAATGTCTCCGCTCCCGGTCCCTATGAACGATCCGGTCTTGCCGAGGGCTGCGGCCGCGCGTTTTGCGATCCTTGTGAGCTGCCGGCTGTCCAGTGGAAGATCGGTTCCGATTATCAGTATGCAGGAGCCTGAATCCTTTTCGTACGGCGAGCTGGATCTCAGGCCCTTCATTATTTCGTAAAAAGGCTTTCCGTCACTTGTTTTTTCTCCGTTGATGCGCAGCCTCCCTGCCGATCCGAAGTTTGTCATCACGAGAGTCCCGACCGTGAATCCCTGCTGGCCGACATCGACGATGCGCGAAGCCGAACCGATGCCGCCTTTCAATCCCATGCAGACCATTCCACGGCCGCCACCGACGGCCCCTTCATCGAACGTGACATCTGCCGAATCCAGAGCCTGAATAAAGTCGTCCTCGGTCAGATGCATTCCGCGGATGTCGTTGAGTTTGCCGTCGTTGCACTCTGTGACAACGCAGTTCACTGTACCCACAGAAACGCCGATCTCGGGATGCCGTTCGAGCATATATTTTGTCAAGGCGTTGATCCCCGTACCGACTCCGAATGTGTTTGTCAGCATGATAGGCGTCTCTATCGTACCGAGCTCTTCGACCTGCAAAAGCCCGGCGCTTTTCCCGAAGCCGTTGATGACCGCCACGCCAGCCGGTATCTTTTCCTGAAAAACATCACCATCTGCAGGTACGATCGCGGTCACTCCTGTGTGTATATCCCGGGACGGGTCGTCTACCGTGCGGTGCCCGACCAGTATGCCCGGGACGTCAGTTATGAGATCCCGGGCGCCACGTTTGTATCTCGAGGAGAGTTTCATCCATCCATCTGAAGGAATGCCCATTACTTCGCACCGTCCTCATAGATGTTTTCGGCATCGAGCTCGTCGAAATTCGGTGCCTCTGGTATGAACTCGGATTCGAGCCCCAGGTTCTGGAAGTATCCGCACATCTTGCGAGGTGCGAACTGCTCGGTCGAGCAATGTGTGCCTGCAAGGAGAGTGATGCCGTTTGCTTTTGCCGCTTCATGGACCTCTTTTGACCAATCCACGACCGGGGAGGTAACGCCGGTCACCAAAACGTTCACGCCGTTTTCCTTGAGATACTTGTACGCCTCAAGACTCTTAGAGCAACCCGGCATCACGGCGAATTTTCCGTCGATCAGCTTCTCGCCGCCATATTGAGTGCAGGATACTTTGTGACCCAATACTTTGATGAATTTGTTGCGGAGCTCTGTTATCGTATCAAATCCGCTGGAACAGAGGACACCGATCAGGCCGTTGTTCTGCGGGTACCAGAAATCGTAGATGTTGCCGCCGAGAGCCTCTCCCAGCGTGTAGGCCGGTGAATAGAAGCATCCTGCATCCATCGGGATATGATAAGAAAAGAGACTTATGCGTCTTTCCTTCATCTGCTCGATCAGATCCTCGGGTATCTCCGCGTAATTCGCCTGAAGGCTCGGCATCGGTGGCCTCGGATGATGGGTGAAAAGCATGATGTCCGTCTCACCGCGGCGCAGGATCTCCCTGATAACGCTAGGGTTAGCGAACGTCGCAGTGTAGACCTTGCGGATCTCCGTGTTGAAGTCGAACTGCAGCCCCTTTTTTGGAAAAATGTCAGTTACTCTGTCCGGCTTGAACTGCTCCTCAAGCCGGTCGTAAACGAACTGTGAGGGAAGAAATCTTGTTTCTGTCATTGCACACCTCCAGAAATAAGAAAATAGGACATCGGGATGCCGGACGGTCAGGCATTCGATATACCACAATAAAGTGCTGAATTTTAAGGAAAATATAGCACCGGGGAAGAGGGCTGTCAAACGGGAAATACGAGTTGTTTTTAAATCTTTGCTGCTTTTTGTGTCAACCTCAGACGGAATATGGATAATGGTCGGAACTTGTGATACCTTGAAGTAGCATGACATCACATCATTGGGGATGTTACTGATCAAGAGAGAAGGGGCAGATTTTTTCATGGGTAAAAAAATAATAGTCGTGTCTCACAAGAATTACTGGATGCCGGATGATAAAATCTATCTGCCGGTGTTCGTAGGGCCGGCTCCGGACATGCCGGAGGGTTTCGTGAGAGACAACACAGGAGATAACATCAGCGGGAAGAATCCCAATTTCTGCGAACTCACGGGACTCTACTGGGCCTGGAAAAACCTGGACGCGGATTACCTGGGCCTCGCTCACTACCGCAGACATTTTTCAATAAAGAAAAACAACAACGATAAAAAGGGATGCGTCCTCACCGGGGAGCAGCTGGAGGCGATACTTGTGGACGCTGATGTGGTGCTGCCGAAGCCGAGGAATTACTTCATCGAAACGAATTACAGCCAGTACGTTCACGCCCATCATGCCGAGGATCTGGACACGACGAGAGAGATCATTTCCGAGATGTATCCGGAGTACCGGAAGGCCTATGACGCCTCCATGAAGAGGACTAAGGGCCATCGCTTCAACATGTTCATAATGAGGCGGGATCTGGCGGATGCCTGGTGCACTTGGCTGTTCGATATACTCTTCGAGCTGGAAAAAAGGCTGGATATCAGTCAGTACAGCAAGAACGACGCCAGGGTCTTTGGATTCGTCGGAGAGAGATTACTGGACGTGTGGATAGAGACCAACGACATAAAATACAAGGAACTTCCCTGTGTGTTCATGGAGGATCAGAACCGGCTGAAAAAGGGGAGCGCTTTTGTTTTGAGAAAGCTCAGGGCAGGAAGGAATGGACGATGAACGGCAAGAGGTACGATTATCTGGTCGTAGGAGCAGGGCTATATGGAGCAACCTTTGCCCGCAGGATGAAAGAGGCAGGAAAAACAGTCCTGGTCGTAGACAAGAGACCAAATATCGGGGGCAATGTATATACCGAGAAAATAGACGGAATAAACGTGCACAAATACGGCGCACACATTTTCCATACCAATAATAAAACCGTGTGGGACTTCGTGAACAGATTCGCCACATTCAACAGATTTACAAATTCTCCTGTAGCCAACTATCACGGGGAACTATATTCACTTCCTATCAATATGTACACATTTAATAAAATGTGGGGCGTCGTGACGCCACAGGAAGCGAAGGCTAAGATCCGAGAGCAGAAACATGCCGCTGAGATAAAAGAGCCGAAGAATCTGGAAGAGCAGGCCATCAGCCTCGCAGGAACGGACATCTATGAAAAGCTGATACAGGGATACACGGAAAAGCAGTGGGGAAGGCCATGCGCCGAGCTGCCGGCTTTCATTATCAAGAGACTGCCTGTGAGGTTTACCTTCGACAACAACTACTTCGATGATCTGTATCAGGGCATTCCTGTGGGAGGATATACACAGATGGTGGCCAATATGCTGGATGGTATCGAAGTTAAGCTCGACACGGATTATCTTGAGAACAAAAAAGAATATGATATCATCGCGGACAGGATAGTATACACTGGGCCGATAGATGCGTATTTTGATTACAGATTAGGGCATCTCCAGTACCGATCAGTCAGGTTCGAGACAGAAGTGCTGGACATTCCTAATTTTCAGGGCAATGCTGTGGTGAATTACACTGACAGAGAGACACCTTGGACTAGAATAATAGAACATAAATGGTTCCAGTTCGGCAAAGATGATAGCGGGAATGACATTCCGAAAACTGTGATAAGCCATGAGTATTCATACGAATGGAGGCCTGGATCTGAGCCGTATTACCCGGTAAATGACAAGAGGAACAATGACCTTTACAATGAGTACAAGAAGCTGGCCGATAATGAGTCGGAGGTGATATTCGGGGGCAGGCTGGGAGAATACAGGTACTACGACATGGATGAGGTAATCGAAAAGGCGATGAAAAAAGCAGATCGGATGCTGGGGCACTTGCAACGAACTTACTGACGCAAAAGCACTTCGGAAGATTGGATTTTCTGGTATGTTGAAAGCGGTATGGTAAATTGTTACAAGTACACGAAGCTGTTTTTTAAATCTTGCGGTAAAGGCATGAAAAGGTGTAAAAATACATAGAGAATTGCGCCGGGGAATATGCTGAAATTGCATCTCATGTGTCATCTCCCACGTAACCTCACCCCACAATTGCATTCCCTGAAAGGAGAGCCTGCTATGCTTGAAAATCTTCCCTTCTGGCCTCATCTCACTGTTGACCAGCAGCAGTACCTTGTCCGTTCTGCAGGTTTCCGTGAATACAGAAAGGGCCAGCAGCTCTATGACAGCAGTGATGAATGCCTGGGCATGATCGTGGTTGAGTCTGGTGTCATCCGCACCTACATCGTTTCGCCGGAAGGCAGGGAGATCACTCTGTTCAAGCTTGGCCAGGGTGAGAGCTGCGTTCTATCGGTGGCCTGCGTGCTTTCGGAGATACGGTTCGAGACACAGATCATGGCTGCTGAAGACGCACGCCTTCGCATCGTGCCTACAGCAGTGTTTGACAAGCTTTTCCGGGAAAATGTTTACGTCAGAGAGTTCGCCTATGAGACGGCGACACGGAGGTTTTCCGCGGTCATGCATGTGATGCAGCAGATGATTTTTGCCGGGCTTGATCAGCGGCTGGCAGGGTTCCTTCTGGAACAATACGAAGAGTCAGGCTCGCCGGAGATTGTCATGACCCAGGAGGAGATTGCGGGTGAAATCAATTCCGCAAGGGAAGTTGTTGCCAGGTCTGTAAGGCAGTTTGCCAGGGACGGGCTGGTTTCCACAGGCAGGGGCCGGATCAGGATACTGGATCCTCACGGGCTGCAGGAGCTGGCAGAAAACCAGACCAGGTGAGTTTTGTTGAATGCGTGCGGTGAGGCAGCTGGTCATGGGGAGACTTCCGCGGTAAACGCAGAAACGCCCATATCATGGAAATCAAATATAAAACAACTCCTTATGGGACTTGGTCACAGAACCAGGCCCCGTTTTTTTATTATCATAGTGCCACAGAGATTGGAGGTACACCATGAACAGCACTAGTAAAAAAGTCGTTATCATAGGCGGAGTTGCCGGCGGAGCGGCATGTGCCGCAAGGCTGAGGCGCCTGGACGAGAAGGCGGAGATCGTTCTCCTGGAAAAAGGCCCTTATATTTCATTCGCAAACTGCGGCCTGCCCTATTACCTCAGCGGCACCGTGGCCAGCAGAGAGGCCCTTCTGGTCCAGAGCCCGGAAATGATGAAGAGCAAATTCAACATAGACGTACGCATTAACAGCACTGCCACGAAGATCGACAAAAACACCAGGACCGTGACGGTGCAGACGAAGGACGGCTCCACGTATACCGAGACTTATGACAAGCTGGTCATGTCCACAGGCTCATCACCTGTGAAGCCGCCGATCCCGGGCATAGATTCCGCCAGAATCCACACCCTGTGGAACATTCCCGATGCAGACCAGGTCTATGAGACCCTAAGGGAGAGTCGGACCGCAGCAGTTATCGGCGGAGGCTTTGTGGGCCTGGAGGTAGTGGAAAACCTGAAAAAAGCTGGTCTCAAAGTCACGCTCATCGAAACTGCGGACCAGGTTATGGCCCCTCTTGATCCTGAAATGGCTGAGATGATCCATCAGGAAATACGAAACAGCGGAGCAGAGCTGGTCCTGTCAGACGGCGTGGATCATTTCGATGAAAAAGAGGATCATCTGGATATCGTCCTCAAGAGCGGCAGGATCGTGGGGGCAGAGACGGTGGTTCTCTCCATCGGCGTGAAGCCAAACAGCCAGCTTGCCAGAGATGCCGGCCTTGAGTTAAACGAAAGAGGCTACGTGAAGGTCAACGAATACATGGAGACCTCGGACCCGGACATTTACGCCGCTGGAGACATAGTTGAGACATACAGCATCATCACCGGAGACAGGCAGCCTGCACCCCTTGCCAGCCCTGCGGCAAAGGAAGGCAGGATCATCGCCGACAGGATCGCTGGAAGAGATTCGCGCTACGCCGGCTTCAACGGCACTTCCATCGCCAAGGTTTTTCACATGGCGGCAGCTTCCACCGGTCTGAACGAGAAGGAGCTGAAAAAAAGAGGAGAGGCAAAAGGCAAAGACTACGAGACCGTGGTGCTGACCCAGAACTCCCACGTGGGATTTTACCCGGGAGCGTCGCCAATGCTGATCAAGCTGATTTTCCGCCTGCCTTCAGGAAAGGTGCTGGGCGCCCAGATCGTTGGAGCCCATGGAGCAGATAAACGTATCGACGTTATTTCTACTGTCATCCGGTTCGGCGGCACGGTAGAGGACCTGAAAAACCTGGAGCTGGCCTATGCTCCGCCATACTCCTCTGCCAAGGATCCGGTGAACATGGCAGGCTTCGTGGCCGAAAACTTCCTTACGGGGCTGGTGAAATTCAGCGGCTATGAGATACCTGAGGGCGCAGTGGTACTTGATGTCCGTGAGGACCCGGAGCTGCTGGCTTATTCAATCCCGGGAGCCTGTCACATCCCTCTAACCCAGCTCAGAAACAGAATTGGAGAGCTGGACGAGAAACAGCATTACGTCGCCGTGTGTTCAGTGGGAGTCCGTTCATATACCGCCGCCAGGATCCTCATGGAAAATGGCTTTTCCAATGTGGAAGTGTTCCCGGGAGGCACCAATCTCTACAGGGCGCTTGAGAGCAGATGGAGCCGGGAATCTGGGGACAGCTGCGTTCCGGAGGCGGAGATGACAGGGGTTTTCCAGGGAAAAAAGGATGGCGGTGGAAGCGGCGATCCCGTTCCTGCAGTTAAGTTGAACTGCTGCGGCATGCAGTGTCCGGGACCCCTCATGAAGGTCAACGACATGATGAAGACCATGGAAAATGGCAAAAAGCTGGCTGTGACAGCCTCGGATCCCGGTTTTGTGAGGGACATAAGGGCCTGGGCCAGAAAGACTGGAAACACTGTGATATCCAGTGGAGAAAACGATGAGGGATACTATGCAGTGATCCAGAAGGGACTGGAAGGAGCTGGTGCTGGAGCGCCCGCCCCCGGCGCTCCAGCCGTTCAGGCCGAAGGCATCGCCAACCTCAGGTCCACAGGCATCGCGGCGCCGGCTGCAGAAACAGCCCCTGCGCCGGCCGCAAAAGACGGCCAGACCATAATAGTTTTTTCAGGGGACTTTGACAAGGTGATGGCAGCCTTCATCATCGCCAACGGCGCCGCAGCCATGGGCAAGAAAGTCACAATGTTTTTCACCTTCTGGGGACTGACTGCTCTGCTGAAGCCTGAGAATACTGTGAAAAAATCCGGCATGGAGAAGATGTTCGGCGCTATGCTTCCAAGGGGCGTGGATGAGCTGGGACTGTCCAGGATGAACATGGCCGGCATGGGCGGCAAAATGATGAAGAAGATCATGGCGGAGAAAAACGTAAACTCTCTGGATCATCTCGTTCAGGAGGCTGTCAGACAGGGAGTTACCCTGATGGCGTGCACCATGAGCATGGACGTCATGGGGATAAAAAAGGAAGAGCTGATCGACGGTGTTGAGCTGGCAGGCGTGGGGACCTATCTGGGCGCCGCAGAAGACGCCAGCAGCAACCTGTTTATTTAGGATTTGTGATATGCTTGAGGAAGGAGTAGGCCATCCTGATTTTGCGAGGTTCGATGTCACGGTTTCCTGGGGTGGCAAGACCTAAGACAGTCGCTTGCTGTTCTTGCAACAACTGAGCTCTTGATGATAAGTTCTTGCAGTTAGTTATGAGGTGTACCGTATGAACTTGGAAAACTTCGAAAAGAGATGTGATGAGATTCGGGAGGAGAATGAGAAATACCTCCAGATCTTTAAGGAGGATAATAGAAATCTATCTCCAAAGACAATTAGCAGGCATGTGGACAATGTGTCGTTTTACATCAATGAATATCTTCTGAGGAATGAACCTCTAACCATGGAACAGGGTACCAGTAGTATTGATGGCTTTCTGGGCGACTTTTTCATACGGAAGTGCATGTGGTCCACCCCGGCCACAATAAAAAGCACTGCCGCCAGCATCAAGAAGTTTTACAAGTCCATGGAAAAACATGGCTTTGTTGAAAAGAGAGACTACGACCACCTCTGTCTTGAAATAAAGGAGACCATGGATCAGTGGCTGGAGGAATGCGCCAGGTTCAACGATCCAGACGAAGATGATGATGAATTCGCATTTTGAGAATGATTTTCATATTTACTTTCCGCTTCCCGTCCTTTATAATATGAGAACGATTATCAATTTATCCTAAGATTCAAAGGAGCGGGCCATGGAACATAAGCACAGAAAGGCAAGTTACAAGACCGGACAGGGAGAGGGGGTACAGGAGTACCTCAAGGAAAATGCCGGCAGGCACGTGACTGTGGAGGAGATCCGCAGGAACGCCCGGAATGGTGAGAAACCTATTGGCCTTGCTACCATCTACAGGCAGCTGGACAAAATGGTGGAAGAGGGCCTGGTGGCAAAGTATGTGACAGGGGCAGGAAGCCCGGCCTGCTACGAGTACCTTGATCCGGATCAGCAGAACACCACTCCTGAGGAGTTTCACTGCAAGTGCATTAACTGCGGAACGCTGATACACATACAATGTCAGGAGCTTTCTGGTATTGGAGAGCACCTGCTTCAGGAACATCATTTTATGATGGACCCGAAGAGAACAGTTTTTTACGGCCTTTGCCAGAAATGCCAGATAGGCCCATAGCCATGGGCGGGCAGAGTTTCTTGAGGCAAGCGAGGATGCGCAGCCAGATGGCCTGATAGCCATGGCGGTCAGGTCCGAAGATTGGGAGCTGTAGCGTGTTGACTGCAGGAGACAATTAGATAGAGCCCCAGAGCACATCCCTCATAGAGGGAACAGGAGCAGATGATCATGGAGACAGGAATCACAAGGGAGAGGAAATGGATTGCGGTGCTTTGCACCGGAGTTTTTGTTGTGTCCCTGTTCCTGTCTGTTCTTTTTATTGCCCAGGAGGCTGATCATGACTGCATCGGCCAGGGCTGTCCTATCTGTGCAGCTATTCAGCGCTGTGAAAATGCCGCAAGACTTTTCGGTTCCGGAACCCCGGAGAACAGCGGGGAACCAGCTCTTTTTTTCCATATCATCATTCAGATTCTCATCCTCTGTTCAACCGATCTCGTACTGCTTACCCCCGTTACCCGCTGGGTCCGGATGGACAATTGATTTTTTCCTTATTATCAAAGATCGGGAAGCTGATTTTAGCTGATTTTAGAAGATAATAAGGAGAATTTTCATGAAGAAAAAAATGATCGCGATAGTTGTGGCTGTTCTGGCCATGGCTGTGGCTTTTTCGGGTTGCGCCGGTTCCGGAAGCCGCAAATCAGGTGGCGGTTCCACAGGTAAAAAGATTTCAATCGTTTGTACGAATTTTCCGGAGTATGATTTTGCAAGGCAGATAGCAGGTGACAAGGCTGATGTTACCATGCTGCTGAAGCCCGGGGCAGAGAGCCATACCTACGAGCCTTCCCCTGAAGACATTAAGAAAATCCAGAACTGTGACATGTTCGTCTATGTAGGTGGAGATTCTGATGAATGGGTGCGGAAGGTGCTGAAATCCCTGGATACTTCGAAGATTACTGTTTTCAAGCTCATGGACCAGGTGAAGACCGTTGAGGAAGTCACTGTGGAAGGCATGGAGCCGGAAGAGGAGGAAGAGGCAGATGAATCTGCAGGAAAAAAAGAAGAACCGGAGATGGACGAGCATGTGTGGACTTCTCCGAAAAATGCCGCTCTTATAGTTAAAAACATGGCGAATACCATGGGAAAACTGGACAAGAAGAACAAAGCCGCCTATGAGAAAAACGCCGCCGCTTATATAAAGAAGATAGACAAGCTGGATGGAGAATTCAGAGATGTAGTGAAAAACAGCAAACGCAAGGAAATCATCGTTGCCGACAGGTTCCCCTTCCGCTATTTCTGCGATGAATACGGCCTGAAGTACTACGCTGCTTTCCCTGGATGCTCCACCGATACCCAGCCTTCGGCAAAGACAGTAGCCTTCCTTACAGATAAGGTGAAGTCAGACAAGATTCCAGTAGTGTTCCACATAGAGCTTTCCAATGAGGAAATGTCAAAGTCCATTGCAGAGGCCACCGGCGCCAGGTCCCTTCTCCTGAACGCCGTCCACAACGTAAGCGACCAGGACTTCAAGAACGGCGCCACCTACGTCAGCCTCATGGAGCACAATGTTAAGGTATTAAAGGAGGCACTGAACTGATGAGCCTTCTGACCTGCGAAAACGCGACTTTTGCCTATGAAGGCAGAACCGTATTGAGAAACATTTCTTTTAATGTGGAAAAAGGAGATTATCTTGCGGTAGTTGGCGAGAATGGTGCCGGAAAAACCACGCTTATCAAGGGCCTGCTGGGCCTTAAGGAGCCGGTGTCTGGAAACCTGTCTTACGGCTGGGGCCTGGAATCCGACCAGATCGGCTACCTGCCTCAGCAGACTGAGATTCAGAGAGATTTTCCAGCCAGCGTCCGGGAGGTGGTGCTGTCCGGATGTCTCAACCGCCTGGGCGGCAAAGCTTTCTACACAAGAGAACTGAAAAAACTGGCAGATGACAGGCTTGAACTCCTGGAAATCGCCAGCCTTGGAAACAGATGCTACCGGGAGCTTTCCGGAGGCCAGCAGCAGAGGGTGCTGCTGGCCAGGGCTCTCTGTGCCACACGTACGCTGCTGATTCTGGATGAACCTGTGACCGGTCTTGATTCGGTAATTGCCAGGGGCCTTTATGATATTCTCCGGGAGATCAGAAGAAAAAAAGAAATCACCGTGATAATGGTGTCCCACGATGTCAGAGGGGCAGTGGAGGAAGCAGATCATATACTCCACATCGCTGGAGAGGTGAAGTTTTTCGGCACTACTGAAGATTACATGGAAGATCCTGCAGGGGCCGCCTTCCTGAAAGGAGCCTGCTGATGAATGGATTTCTTGAAATGTTGTCTTACCCGTTTATGGTGAGAGCTTTTGTAGTCGGGATTCTGGTTTCTCTGTGTGCTTCGCTGCTGGGAAGCAGCCTTGTGCTGAAGCGCTACTCCATGATCGGGGACGGACTATCTCATGTAGGCTTCGCCGCCCTGGCTGTCGCCTATCCCTTCGGATTTTCCCCGTTATATATCTCGATTCCGGCCTGCATTGCCGCAGCTTTTTTCCTCCTGCAACTGAAAGACAACTCAAAAATCAAAGGAGATGCTGCAACTGCTCTCCTGTGCAGCGGCGCCCTGGCCACAGGGATCATGGTCATATCCCTGACCACCGGCATGAACACAGACGTGTGCAACTACATGTTCGGAAGCATCCTGGCCATGAGCAGAACAGACTTGTATCTGTCTGTGATTCTCAGTGTCCTGGTCATGATTCTCTTTGTAGTCTATTACAACCGGATCTTTGCCGTCACCTTCGACGAAACCTTCGCTTCGGCCACAGGCACTGATTCCCGGAAATACAATGTGATAATCGCCATCCTGACGGCTGTCACAGTGGTCCTCGGCATGAGAATGATGGGAACCCTTTTGATTTCAAGCCTTATAGTGTTCCCGGCCCTGACAGCCATGGGTGTGACCAGGCAGTTTAAGACCACCATAATCCTGTCGGCTGTAATTGCTGTTGGCTGCTTCATTGCAGGCCTCTGCTTCTCTTATTTCCGGTCTGTGCCTACAGGTGCCTGCATAGTGATGGTGGATATTCTGGTATTTGGAATTTTCCGGGCCGTCGAGAAGCTCAGGGAAAGGCAGGGTTAATATGAAGAACACGAAAGGTTGGATTGTTTTTCTCTGCCTGGTATTGCTGTTCTGCGCTGTGCCTTGGAAAAAAATAGAATCGGCAGTTCGCCAGACTGGGGCCACATCCAAGTCAGCCTCTGTCAGTCAGGGAAAAAATCCCGGCAACACAAGCAATACCAGCGGCACTGATAAAGCCAGCACTTCCGGCACCCTGAACCGCCTTACCGTTGTAAAGGACGTATATCCCTACGACATATCAAAAGACCGGGATGGTTTTTACTGGAAAAAAGCCGATATTACTGTGGGTGACAGCCACTACATGACCCAGATCAACGACTGGTTCCAGAACTTTAACGATTACAAAAACAAAAGCGTAGTCATCGAGGGCTTTTACCTGAAATTCGGCAAGTATACCCTGGTGGGAAGAAACGGCCCCACCTGCCCTTACTGCACAGGGGGGTATGTGGACTTCGAATTCAAATCAGACCAGGACCTGTCCCAGCTCCAGTCAGAAAAATCCTGGATACGGGTGGCCGGAATCCTCCGGGAAGGATCAATAGAAATGAGCGACGGCAGCAGCCAGCCCATGTACTACATAGAAGCCATCAAGGTGTCAAAGCTGGAAAAAGAAGGAGTGAACCCGATAAGTGACTGACAGACCTCACCCTGTTATAATTGAGCAGATAACAAGGAGGCAATTCAATGACAGATAATAGAAATATGAAAAAAATTCCAAGTTTTACCGTTAACCACCTGAAGCTCAAGCGCGGCATCTACGTTTCCCGCAAGGATCAGGTGGGCGCTGAGATTGTTACAACTTTCGATATCCGCATGAAGGCCCCTAACCGGGAGCCGGTCATCAACACCGCGGAGTGCCACACCATCGAGCATCTTGGTGCCACTTTTCTCAGAAACGACCCAGAGTGTTCGGATCAGGTGATCTACTTCGGCCCAATGGGCTGCCGCACCGGCTTTTACCTGGTAATGAAGGGCGACCTGGAATCCCGTGATGTGGTAGACCTTGTAAAAAATATGTTCTCCTTCATGGCAGATTTCGAGGGAGAGATACCGGGGGCCGCTGCCCGTGATTGTGGCAACTACCTGGATAATAACCTGAATATGGCAAAATATGAGTCCAGAAAGTATCTGGAAGAAGTTCTGGAACACATGGACGAAAGCCGGTTAATATATCCGGAATAAATATCAGAAAAAATTAAAAGGTCAGAAGGATGATGAATTAGAGGATTCGGGGGGTGCACTCAGGAATCAATAGGTGCATTAAGTGGATTTTCAGAACGCCAGGAAGAGATACACAGAAAAAATACCTCTAGATTTCAAATTCATGAAAAAGAAGGGTAACGTACAAGATTTTTCTGCTTGTTTGTACGGCGGAAAACAGGTTTTAATGATTCTAAGGGTACTTAAAACAGCGAACTGTGTAAAATACGTGTATCTGTTCACCTTAAATACGATTAAATTCACTAAAACAAGATGTACAGATACAGTGTTTGCATGAATTAATCTTGTACCTTACCCTGGGATTTTCAAAATGAGTAATCTCGCTGTAGAAAACGCATGTTTTTTTGTTTGGCTTACTGCTGAGAGCCCTATTTTTGCAATAGAACATACCATAGTATATAATAATCTAGCTTTATCAGGCGCTTTAGCAGGGATTGAACGCTTATTGAACGCTGATCCCTGAAGAATTTTTACCAGGAGTTAGACATTATGGATTATAAAGAGCTGAGTCAGCTGATATATCCGGAGATTACCAAGACCCCGGAAGACTATGAGGCTATGTATCCCCCTAGAAATCTGCCGGAAGGTGCAATGGTCACCAGGCTGGGACCAAGTCCTACAGGTTTCATCCATCTGGGCAACCTGTACGGAGCCTTTGTCGATGAAAGGCTGGCTCATCAGAGCGGCGGAGTTTTCTATCTCAGAATAGAAGACACAGACGACAAGCGTTTCGTGGAGAACGCAGTGGAGACAGTGATTTCTTCCCTTGGATTCTTTGACATCAAGTTCGATGAAGGAGTTACAGAACACGGAGATGTGGGAGATTACGGTGATTACACCCAGAGCCACAGAGGAGAGATCTACAGGACTTTTGCAAAATGGCTCATCGCCCAGGGCAAGGCTTATCCTTGCTTCCTCACATCTGAAGAAATTGACAGCATAAGAGCTGAACAGGAGGCGCAGAAACTGGCTCCTGGAATATATGCTGGCTGGTCCAGGTACAGAGACTGGGACAAGGATCCGGAGATTCAGGCTGAAGTGATCAGCAAGATCAAGGCCGGGGAGGATTTTGTCATAAGGCTCAGATCTGAGGGAACACCTAACGCTGCAGGACAGGACATCAAACGGAACAAGGTGGTAGATGCCATCAGAGGCGGCCTTGACGTGCCTGAGAATTTCCAGGATATCGTCATCATCAAGACAACAGGCATTCCAACCTATCATTTTGCCCATGTCATCGACGACCATCTGATGAGGACAACCCATGTTGTAAGAGGCGAGGAGTGGCTGCCATCGCTGCCAATTCACGTTGAACTTTTCAGAGACATGGGATGGGAGCTGCCGGTTTACTGCCACACAGCTCAGCTTATGAAGATAGGCGAGGAAGGCCACAAGAGGAAGCTTTCCAAGAGAAAGGACCCGGAGCTGTCTCTTAGCTATTACAGGGATATGGGCTATCACCCGGCTGCAGTCAGAGAATACCTGCTGACTATCCTTAACTCAAACTTCGAGGAGTGGAGAATCGCAAATCCAGAGGCCGACATTGATCAGTTCAAGTTCACTACGGAAAAAATGAGCAACTCAGGCGCACTCTTCGACTTAGACAAACTGAACGATGTGAGCAAGGATGTTCTCCTTAGAATTCCTGCAGAAGAGCTGGCCCAGTTCCTGAAAAACTGGTCAGATGAGTTCGCTCCAGAATACGGATTCATGTTTGAAGACATGGACTATCTCACCCAGATCCTGAACATCGGAAGAGGTGACAAGAAGCCGAGAAAAGACCTGATATATGCAAGGCAGATCGTCAGCTTCATCAGCTACTTCTTCGATGAGTCCTTTAAGATAGAAGACAAGTATCCGGAAGAGGCAGCAGAAGATGCAGATGAAATTCTTAGAGAGTATCTCTCCACATATGATCACAGCGATGATCAGAGCCAGTGGTTCGAGAAGATCAGAGAGATCGCATCCAGCTGCGGATATGCGGCAAAGCCTAAGGACTACAAGAAAAATCCTGATGACTACAAGGGTCATGTAGGCCATGTCAGCACAGTCATAAGAATTGCCCTCATGGGAAGAGCTCAGTCCCCTGATGTATGGACAATACAGCAGATTATGGGCGAGAAGAAAGTTCGCCAGAGGATAGAGCAGGCACTGACAGACCGTTAGGAAACCATTAAGTGAAGGAGGCAGAAATGGCACAGGAACCAGTACTGGTAGTAATGGCTGCCGGAATGGGAAGCCGTTACGGTGGAAATAAACAGATCGATCCAATTACAGATCAGGGCGATATCATCATGGATTTCTCCCTGTACGATGCCTGGAAAGCAGGATTCAAAAAAGTCGTATTCGTTATACGCAGGGATTTCCAGGAAGCTTTCGAAGCACATATTGCACCTGGTGCAGGAACTAAACTGGAAACAGTTTGCGTATATCAGGAAATGTCCGATATTCCTGAAGGTTTTCAGGTTCCTGAAGGAAGGACCAAACCATGGGGCACAGGTCACGCAATTCTTACGGCGAGAGACATTATCGACGGACCTTTTGCCGTAATAAACGCAGACGATTACTATGGAACAAAGGCCTTTGGCATCATATACGACTATCTTAAGGACCACAGCTCTCCAGACCATTACTGCATGGTTGGATATCAGATTGAGAACACTCTTTCCGACAACGGAACTGTTAACAGAGGCATCTGCCAGACAGAAAAGGGCCTCCTTACAGATGTTGAGGAGCATTTCGAGCTGGGAAGAAACAAAGATGGTGAATACGCCGGAAAGATTACAGGTCTGGACGAGTCCGGAAATATGGACGTGATTCCTGACGGAACGCCGGTGTCCATGAACCTGTGGGGATTCAGCAAAGAATACATAGGCGTCATGAAGGAAGGCTTCAAAAACTTCCTCAGAACAGATGTGGCAGAAAATCCTATGAAGGCTGAATTCCTTCTCCACCACTGCGCCGATCTGCAGATCAAGAAGGGAGAGGCAACCATCAAGGTTCTTCCAACAGATGACAAGTGGTTTGGAGTTACTTATAAGGAAGACAAGCCTGAGGTTGTGAAGAAATTCAGAGCCATGAAAGAACAGGGCATTTATCCGCAGGATCTGTGGAAGTAAGCCCGGAAACCGGGAGGGAGAATGTTCTTTTTCAAGCTTATTCTGGCTCTTCTCCTGACCTTTCCAATGTACGTGATTGGCCGCGCTCAGGTCACCGATTTTACTAATAAGTACGTCAGGAAGGGAAAAAAAAGATCTTCTCAGGAGGAAGATACCGGTTCCGGATCAGTGAGAGCCGGCAGAAAGGCCCCCGCAAGATCCGGAAAGAAAAGGTAATGGCAATTGATCAGGGTGGAGCCGGTGGCTGTACCTTGATTTTCGTATCCGGGCTTACAGCAGGTGTTCAGCATTGGAGGAATCATGAGCAAAGGTATTTTCATCAGTCTTGAAGGTCCTGACGGTGCCGGAAAGACTACACAGATAGGATATATCAGGGAATATTTTGAGGCAAAAGGAAAAGAAGTGCTGATCACCAGGGAACCGGGAGGCACTGCAATCAGCGAGAAGCTCAGGGAGATTCTCCTTGATAAGGCCAACATGGAGATGGCAGATACTACAGAGATGCTGATCTATGCGGCTGCCAGGGCACAGCTGGTGGCACAGGTGATCAAGCCTGCTCTGGACCAGGGAAAGATAGTGATCAGCGACAGATTTGTGGACTCCAGTATTGCCTATCAGGGATTTGGAAGAGACCTGGGAGATCAGGTGAGAATTGTCAATCTCAGCGCAACAGCAGGGCTGGAGCCGGACCTGACTATTTTTATTGACATCGACCCGGAGAAGGGACGAGCCCGGATCGGAAAAGAATCTCTGGACAGGCTGGAGCAGGAGAAAGCCGATTTTCATAGAAAAGTCTATGAAGGATACAAGCAGATCTGCGAGAGCTGCCCTACCAGGATAATGGTTATAGACGGAGACAGAACGAAGGAAGAGGTCAGAGACAATATTACAGATATTCTGGATACCTTCTTCGGCGGTCTTCTGGGTTCTGACTCATCAAAATAACAGCCTTTCTGGCCTGCAGACAGAATACACAAACAGATATACAGAATAAATGAACTCATATGAATACATAAACGGCCTGATCAGAAACAATTCTCTTGCTCAGGCCTACATAATTGAAGGAAACGACAGTGAGGAAAGGGACAGGCTGGTTGATTACATGATCCAGGCCGCTCTCTGTGAAAATCCTCATGAGGACGGTTCGCCTTGCGGCAGCTGCGGATCCTGCATCAGGTTCCATGCAGGATTCCATGAGGATCTGATTTTCATGAACCAAAGCGGAAAGCAGCAGTACAAGGTAGAGGACGCTCAGGACTTCATCAGCAGGATGTCCATGAGGGCCTACGGAAACAGAAAAACAGGCGTAATTAATAATGCAGACAGGCTCAGCGAGACTGTGCAGAACAAGCTGCTCAAATACATAGAAGAGCCGGAAGAGGGAATACTGCTCATATTTTCCCTGAACAACAGCGGATCTCTGCTGCCGACTGTCATATCAAGATGTATATGCCTCAGAGCAGGAACATCAGGAGAAGAATCTTTCAGCCTGAACAGAGCAACTGAGGGGGAAAAGGACTTCTCAAATCTCATTAACATGATGACTGGGAACTGCAAGTTCTACGCTTTCAGAAAGGCCTTTGATAAGGAACTGGACGGAAGGGAAGAATGTCTTGATTTTCTAAGCAGTATGGAAAGCTTTCTGGGAGAGGCCATGAAAAAAGGGGAAGATCCCCAGGTCCTTTCAAGAACCATTCTTCTCACAGAAAAATGCAGGAAAGACATTTTAGATGGAATGTCTCACAAGGCGGGACTGAAGAAACTCTTCCTGGAACTTCACTGACAAGGAAGCCGGTTCTGCCGCAAGAAGAAAACAATTTTCCATTAGAAGGAGTTTAAATATATGAAAGAAATCGTTGGAGTGGGCTTTGTCCACGGGGGCAAAAGCTATTACTTCGATCCCCAGGGCGAGGAGTACAACCTGGGAGACATGGTCATTGTTGAGACTGCCCGTGGCATGGAGCTGGGGCATGTGATGATTGAAAACTGCCAGGTTGATGACAGCCGGATTGTCGCCCCTCTGAAACCTGTTCAGAGAAGGGCTACGGACGAAGACCTGGAGAGGTACAAGCAGAACTATGCCAAGAAGGGCGAGGCAATGAAGATCTGCCAGGAGAAAATCCAGAACAGAGGTCTGGACATGAAACTGGTGGACGCAGAATACACAATTGACGGAAGCAAGGTGATTTTCTACTTCAGTTCTGAGAACAGAGTTGACTTCAGAGACCTGGTAAAAGATCTGGCATCTCACTTCCGTATGCGGATTGAGCTGAGACAGATAGGTGTAAGAGACGAGGCCCGGATGCTGGGTGGAATCGGCATTTGCGGAAGACCCTTCTGCTGCAGCAAGTGGCTTTCGGATTTTCAGCCCGTTTCCATAAAGATGGCCAAGAATCAGAACCTTTCTCTCAATCCCTCAAAAATATCAGGATCCTGCGGAAGACTGATGTGCTGCCTGAACTTTGAGAATGATACTTATGTGGATCTTCGAAAAGGAATGCCATCAGAAGGTCAGAAGCTTAATACCCGGGACGGTCAGATCAAGGTAATGAGCGTAGACCTTATCCGGGGCACAGTTGTGACCAGGGACATAATCAAGGACAAGGAAACGGGAGAAGAATCCCTTAGTACAGAGACCAGGACTTTTACAAAAGAAGAAATCAATGAGATGACAGGCCACGGTCACTGCAGTTGCTGCCGCGGTGAAGACAAGTTTGAGATGGCCTACCAGGATGGGACAGTTTCCGGAACAGTGGATACCGGGGATTTCTCAGGTGACAGCTGGACTGCAGATCCAGAGAATATAAATCAGAAGGAAATGCCGGCGGAGGCCGCTGGGAATGACGGAATAAAGTCAGAAACCAGTGGAATCAGCGCCGGATTAAGACCACACAGGGATGCCGAAAACCAAACTGGAGACAGTGATCTTAGCCAGGAACTGGAATATCACCAGAATCCGGAGAAGGAACACATACACAGAGGAACCAACCCGGGAAAGGGCCGCAGGAAAAAAGCCGGCAAAAACAAAAGAATGGCCAGAAACTCCGGCGGAGATTCCAACAGGAAACCGAAGAACAAAGAGGACAGCAACCAGGACAACAAGAATCAGCCTGGGAAAAACTCCGGCAGGAGGAACAAGACCGGCAAGTCTGAGGACAAAAACGGCAGTCAGACCTTCTCCAAAGACGATGTGAAAAGCAGGAGGAGAAGGTCAGGAAAAGGCCGGATCAGCAGGCCGGGGAAAAAAGAAAACCGGGAGAAGAACCATGGTCATGAAGGAAAAGCAGATAGACCAGAAAACGGGCAGCAGAAATGACAGAGCTTAAACCGGGAGAGAGACTGGACGATACAGGCTTTGGGGGGCTCAAGGTAATACAGGGAGGCGGCTTCAGTTACGGAGTGGACAGTGTCCTCCTTTCAGCCTGGACATCAGGACAGCTTGGGGCCAGACCTGTCCGCGGCAGCCGCGTGAAGATTATGGACCTGGGCACAGGAAACGGTGTAATACCCCTTATCTTGAGTCATAAGATTCCCGGATCAGATATTTCAGGGATAGAGCTGAGGACTGAAGCCTGGGACATGGCCCGGAGAACGGCGGCCATCAACGGCCTTGAGGACAGGCTCAGCTTTATAAATGAAGATGTGAATAACATAAGAATTGTGAAACCTGAGCTGGAAGGCAGCTTTAATGCAGTTGTTTCAAATCCCCCGTATTTCAAGGCCGGCTCGGGAATTCCATCTGCTGATTCCGGCAGGCTGAAGGCCCGCTACGAAACAAGTGCAGACCTGGGAGACTTCTTGCGGTGCGCCGCATACCTGCTGAAACCTGGAGGCTCTTTTTACATGGTACACAGACCCTTTCGGCTGGCAGATATTATATGGGAGATGCGAAATTGCCGCATAGAACCTAAGGCTATTCGACCGGTGGTTCCAAGAAAAGGAAAGCGTCCCAATATCCTTCTGGTTCACGGGGTCAAAGGAGCTGGTCCGGAGATGGAGATTCTCCCGGAACTTGCAGTCCACAGTTCCAAGGGGTACACTGAAGAGCTGCTGGAAATTTACAGGTAGTATGTTAGATGATATAATCTGATTGCCCTGCAGGGACGGCAGGGAAGAATAAGGAGAATGACATGACTGTAACCGTTGATATCAGACAGCTAATAATTATGTTACTGCTGGTGGCTCTTATCGTTCTGGTGATCTACCTGGTGGTGCTGACAGCTAAGGCTATTCAGACTCTCAAGAAGACTAACCAGGTTCTTGACGATGCAAAGCGAATCTCAACAGTGGCTGCAGAGAAGACAGAGGCCATGGGTGCTGCTGCAGACGAAGCAGAGGATGCACTTAAGAGCATTGCAGATGCAGTCAGGGCAAACTCGTCCCTTATGGATAAGGCGAGCAACATCGGAATGGGCATCAGCTCTCTGGTTGACATTTTCTCTTCTCTCAGGACAGATAAGGAGAAGGAGTATGCTGAGAGAGCAAGAAGCCGCAGGAACAGGAAGATAATTAAGAAAACGGGCAGCAAGTAGCTGCCGGCTGCCAGGAGCCGTTAATTCAGACCTGTAAATACCATGGAAGGCTGAGCGGACAAGGCAGAAGGGATAATCAAACTCAGACTAAAGGACCGGAGAATCAAATGGCGAAATTAATAGTTAATAACAGCGGACCTCTCCACGGGGAGGTTCTCATCAGTGGTGCAAAAAATGCAGTGCTTCCCCTTATGGCGGCCACTCTTCTTACAGATGAGGTCTGCATCATAGACGGTGTTCCAGATCTTGCCGACGTAAAGGTGATGAAGGGGATGCTGGAGAATTTTGGTGCAACCGTTAAGGATGACGGCCACGGGCTTCTGGAGATCCAGGCATCTGAAATAAAGACCGTTCAGGGAGACAGGGATCTTGTTACAGAGATGAGAGCCAGCACTGTTGCTATGGGACCTCTTCTGGCAAGATGCGGCAAAGTTATTATGCCTCTTCCGGGAGGCTGTGCCATAGGAAAGAGACCTATCGACCTGCACCTCAAGGGATTTAAAGCTCTGGGAGCAGATGTTGTGGAAGACTACGGCAACGAACAGGTTATAATTACTGCCGGAGACGAGGGGCTCATCGGAGATGCTATATACCTGGACTTCCCAAGTGTAGGAGCTACGGAGAATATTCTCATGGCATCTACCATGGCTGCTGGAACCACAATTATCGAGAATGCTGCCAAAGAGCCTGAGATTGTAGACCTGGCAAACCAGCTGAACAAGATGGGAGCAAAGATCAAGGGAGCAGGAACAGATACTATCAGAGTTACAGGTGTTAAGAAGATGGGCGGATCCATTCACTCTGTAATTCCGGACAGAATCGAGACTGGCACATTCATGCTGGCAGCAGCAATTACCAGAGGAGATGTTCTCGTAAAAAATGCGCTCCCTGGCCATGTGCGTCCTATTATAGCCAAGCTTAAGGAGTGCGGCGTAGAGGTTGATGTGGTGGATGACGGTATTTATGTAAATGCCAGAGATAAGGAGCTGATTGCTACAAACATCAAGACTCTTCCTTATCCGGGATTCCCTACGGATATTCAGTCTCCGTTTATGGCTTTCCTCACAACAGTCAAAGGAAGCAGCGAGGTTAAGGAGACCGTTTTTGAGAATCGTTTTATGCACGTTAACGAGCTGAACAGAATGGGAGCAGACATTAGCGTGGAGAACAGAGTGGCTTACATTCCCGGAGGGAAGAAGCTTCACGGAGCAACTGTGAGAGCCACAGACCTGAGAGCCGGAGCGGCTATGATTATTGCCGGACTGGCCGCAGAGGGCAAAACAGAAGTAAGCGATATTTACCATATTGAAAGAGGGTACGAGAAGTTTGTGGAGAAATTCGCAGGACTTGGAGCTACTCTTACAAGAGTTGAAGACTAATATTGAACAGATGCTGCCGGAGAGATCTTCGGCGGCTTATTTCGTTTTCTGAAGATCAAAGACATACATACAGGAGTAACAAATGGCAGATTACAAGTACTTGCAGATGCTGGCTCAGAAATTCCCAAATCACAGATATGTTAATTCGGAACTCATAAACCTGAGGGCCATCCTGGCGTTGCCAAAGGGCACGGAATATTTTCTCAGCGACCTTCACGGAGAATACGATGCCTTCCAGTATATCGTAAGAAGCGCCTCAGGAACTATCCGCATGAAGATAGACGAGGCCTTCGGAAATACTCTCAGCGAGAAAGAAAGAGACAACCTGGCAGCCCTGATTTATGACCCGGACAACGAGATAATCAGAAGAAGAAAGACCGAACACGATTTCAACCAGTGGTGCGCTTCCGCAATTTACAGACTGATCATCATCTGCAGGATGGTGTCCAGCAAGTACACTCGTTCAAAGGTTGCAAAACTTCTTCCGGAAAATTCCGGATACGCTATGCAGGAGCTTCTTTTTGCCGATGATGACGAGAACAGAAGCAGCTACTATGCGGAGATCATCAACTCCATTATCGAGTACAGAGCAGCTGCCACCTTCATCAAGGAGCTGGCAGGAACCATCAGCAACCTGGCAGTGGATCAGCTTCACATAATCGGAGATATTTTTGACAGAGGCCCTAAGCCTCATAAAATTCTGGACTTCCTTATGTCCAGAAGAGATGTGGACATTCAGTGGGGTAACCACGACATCGTGTGGATGGGTGCAGCCTGCGGAAACAGGGCCTGCATTGCCAATATCATAAGGATGAACGTCAGCTATAACAACTTCGACATGCTGGAGTATGGTTACGGCATTAATCTGAGACCTCTGGCTACCTTCGCCCAGCAGATTTACGGCGATGACCAGTGCGCCGCTTTTGCTCCTCACATTCTGGACAAAAACAGATTCGACCCGATCCCGGAGATTCTTGCCGCAAGGATGCACAAGATGATAGCTGTGATTCAGTTCAAGATTGAAGGCCAGCTGATCATGGATCATCCTGAATACGGTCTGGAGCACAGGTTGCTGCTGGACAAAATCGACAGGGAGAGAGGGATAGTTACGGCCTATGGCAAAGAGTACCAGATGAAGGATGTGAACTTGCCTACAGTTGACCCGGCAGATCCTTATAAGCTTACACCAGAAGAGGAAGAAGTAATGGTGGCCCTGGAGGGATCCATTATCAATTCGGATAAGCTTCAGGAGCACATCCGCTACATCTACAGCCACGGCGCTCTCTACAAGAAGTGGAACGGAAATCTTCTTTTCCACGGATGCATTCCAATGGACGAGAACGGAGAATTCCTGGATGTGACCATCAACGGCGAAACACATAAGGGAGCTGACCTGATGGAATATCTGGATGAAGAGATCAGAAACGCATACTTCAATCCGCCTATCGGACACACCAGTGCAGAGGCAGCAGACCTGATGTGGTATCTGTGGCTGGGACCTGATTCTCCTCTTTTCGGAAAAGATAAGATGACAACTTTTGAGAGAGTTTTCACTGATTCAAAAGAAGCAAAGAAGGAGCATACAGTTCCGTACTACAGGCTCATAAACGATCCCGCTATCTGCGACAAGATCATCAGGAGCTTCGGCCTGGACCCTGCTACAGGAAAGGTTCTGAACGGCCACGTTCCGGTTAAGATCAAGGACGGAGAAAGCCCGATAAAGGGAGGGGGCAAGCTTTTCGTAATCGACGGAGGAATATCGAAGGCTTACCAGAAAACCACGGGAATCGCCGGATACACATTTATCTTCAATTCCAGGTTCATGGCCCTTTCCGAGCACAAACCTTACGAGCCTATTAGAAAAGACGGAAGCCAGCGCTTCCACGATCCTAAGATGCAGATAGTCCAGACCTTCCCGGAGAGAATGCAGATCGTTGACACAGATATTGGTGCCCAGCTTCTCAGACAGGTAGACGACCTGGAACAGCTGAGAGATGAGTACAAGAAAGGCACCATCAAAGAAATCTACAAGGATCCTGTACAGCGTCACGGTTGGAAATAGAAACAGAAAGAATCGAGGAAAAAATGGCAACAGCCTGTATTACCGGTGCCAGCTCAGGTATCGGCCGGGCTCTGGCAGAACAGCTGGCGGCCCGGGGCTGGTCGCTGATTCTGGTGGCCAGAAACCAGGAAAAACTAAATGAAATTGCAGAGAAGCTATCTTCGGAGAACAGCATTTCTTCCCCGGAGGTTTTTCCCTGCGACCTGAGCCGAAAAGATGAATGCCTCCGGCTTTGCAGCCACCTGGAAACTGTAGATGATCTGGGCCTTCTGGTGAACAACGCAGGTTTCGGTTCTGTAGGTTCCTTTGAAGAGCTGGATCTGGACCGGGAGCTGTCAATGATCGACCTTAATGTGGCAGCAGTTCAGATCCTCTGCCGCAGGATGATTCCGTACATGGAGTCTCTAGGGGAAAAAACAGGACGGATTGGCGGAGTAGGCGGCGGCCAGATTCTCAATGTGGCTTCCGTGGCCGGGCTGATGTACGGCGGACCCTATATGGCTACTTACTATGCCACCAAAGCCTATGTCGCCAGCCTGACATCTTCAATTTACAGAGAACTGAAAGAAAAAAACAGTACAGTACGCATAAGTGCCCTTTGCCCGGGGCCTGTTGATACAAATTTCAACAAAACCGCAGGGGTCAGATTTGCCCTGCCTGGAATAGATCCGGATTATTGTGCCCGGTATGCATTGAATAAGCTTGCTTCAGGTAAGCTTATTATCATTCCCGGGGCAGTAAGATTTGGGCTCCCTTTCTACAGGCTTCTTCCCAGAAAGCTGCAGATGGTTTTTACCGGAAAAGGACAGAAGAAAAAACTTGGGTGATCAGAACCTGTGCCTTTCGGGCACCTGCTGATTCCCGGATATTGCGAACAATAAATAACCCTGAAGTGTCGGACAGCCGGAAACACTTCAGGGATTTTTTCCAAATAATGCGCGCTTTGCATAATCTGAAAATGTGTGTTGCTTTAGTTGTATTAGTTCATAGTTTTGGTTGTATGATTGGAGGTAAGCAGATCATGCGGTTCAGGCTGCAAGTCTGCTTGAATTGCATCAATTAATATTATATGGAGACCTGTTCCGGCTCAGGTTTCTGGTGAAGTTATGGAGTGGGCTCCTAGTTCTGTTTTACCGGGAACATGGAATCTGCCTTTGCCATGTTTTCCCTGATTGCAGCGATGCTGTCATCGAACTTCTTCTGCTCCTCAGGGGTCAGGTGAAGATCCAGAACTTCCTCTGCTCCGTCCTTTCCGATTACGCATGGAACTCCGGCGAAAACTCCTTCAACTCCGTACTCTCCGTGAAGCTCCCGGCTGGCCGGCATGATCATTTTCGAATCATTAAACACTGCCTCAGCCATCCGTGCTGCTGTTGAAGCGATTGCGTATTCAGTACAGTGCTTTCCGGCGAAGGTCTTCCAGCCACCCATGCGGGCTCTCTTCTCAAGCTCTTCCGGCTCAAAATCGAATCTCGGATCAGACTTGTCAAGCTGTGAGAAAGGCTTGCCGCTAATATAGACGCAGGACCACGGGCAGAACATGGAATTGCCGTGTTCGCCCAGCATGAACGCGATGATGGACTTGTGGTCCAGGCCAGTCTGCTCAGCCAACTGAGACTTAAGACGAGCTGTATCCAGACCCGTTCCGGTTCCGAAAACATGGCCTTCAGGAAGTCCCAGGCCAAGGGCAATTTCTCTCGTCACAACATCACAAGGGTTGCTGATATTAATAAGCCTTCCATTGAAGCCGGCTTTTCTCAATCTGTCCACCCAAGTGTGAACGGCATTGATGGTGAACTCGGTTTCGAGGCCTCTGTCCACCGAACCAATGAGAAGGTCGACCTTTCCGGCTGCATTTACGACAATGTCACAGTCCGCAAGGTCCTCATAGGTGCCGGCAGATACCCTTACTCTCTTTGGCAGAAGAGAAATGGTGTCGAAAATATCCTGAGCTTCGCTTTCTGCCTTCTGCTGGTTAATATCGGTAACAACCAGTTCATCGCAAACACCGTATGCGGCCATGGCAAACATTACGTGGGCACCAACATGTCCGGTACCTATTACTCCAACTTTTCTAGTCATTTCTCTCATCCTCTCTAGTCCATTGCTGCTTAATTCCGTACTCTGATCTGTCCGGTAGGAAAAATTGAACTTCTCTGCCTGACAATGGAGTGCCAGAGTGTCACTGCCATCTTTGAATATTTTGTGCAAACAAACATGAAATATCTCCAACGGCTGTGTATTATTATAAACGAGGCAATGGTGATGTCAATGAAGAATTGTAGGAAAATAACAAATATCTTGTATTAATTTGTGTACTATACCAATAATCCTGGCTAAGCTGGATATGTCCTGAAAAATTGAAAATTAATATTGACATTATCGCTAGGAAAATGTATCCTGTAAGACCAAAGCAGAACAGCTTTTGGTACAAAGTTCAATATGTGGGAACGTAATGGTTTCGACAGGGTTGTTGAACAGAGGTAAGCGAGCCGTAGTCGCCAAGTCTACGTAAAAAGTGGCAACTTAAATATAAACGCTAGAAATAATAATAGCAATTTCGCACTGGCTGCTTAATTCAGCCCGCGGGTCGGCCCGATTCACCTGCAGATCGGTAAACCGGCCTCATATATGCAGGAAACTCCTGAGTGAAAGCCCGGAAGCTCAGGAACATTACGGGATAGCCTGACTGCAGTTTGCTGACAGACGGCAGGAAAGGTGAAAATCAAACTATCAGCTGCGCTCGGAGAAAATCTCCCGGATACATTCTTGGACGTGGGTTCGACTCCCACCGTTTCCACCATTTTTGGGGGTTCAGAGGCAAGACTCTGGACCTTTTACATTGCAACGAATTCCGCTGATTTCAATGGCCAGCGGATTTTTTTGTGCCTTTTTTCAGACCCATACAAACCCTCTCAGACCCACCTGAAGCCATATGATCTGGGAAAAAATCTGGGATTTTTTTCGGCTCCCCTGCTATGAGGGGAGTCGAGATTGCCGCACAGTTGCGTCCGGAATTTTTTCTGTTCCATTTTCTCCGAGCTGATTTCGCATAATTGCAGGTCCGTCGGGAGTACATTATGCTGAAGAAAAATGAAGAAACGGAGGTAAGCATGATGTTTGAACCGAGATATAAGCTGAGCTACGACGAACGCCGGATCATCGTTCTCTGTCTAATCGAAATGAAAAACAAGCTGATCCGGGAAAACCGCTACACCGATGCCATCGACGATCTCCTGGTGAAATTCATGGACTAGTTATCCTTCCGGCCGGAAGATGAATACATGACCCTGCACAATCCGGTGCGGGGTCATTTTTCTATCCGGCTTTCGGAGAAAGGATAAGAGATGGCTACAACAAAGGAAACAATGAAAATTATTGCGATGGGGCTGGGAGAAACCGGAGCCCGTGAAACAGAAAGCTGCGCAGGATGCCCGTTAGTGGATGCACTGGCAAGAAGAGCTGCGAAGCATTTTACTGAGATGACCGAGGAGATGGATGAGGAAACGGTCCTGGAGATTGTGCGTAAGCTGGAAACAGCGGCCTGTTCTGATGAACCGGACGCTATGATCACACTTCTCGGCAGGATCTTCCGCCAGAATGGAATGGAATCCGCGGCAGCGGAAATGGAGGCACTGAGCTACTGCATCAGTGAAGTTCCCGATGCCTGCGGGGTATTTGCCGACTCGTTCTTTGATGACGGATATGTTGACTGGTACTGCGTGGAAGGCTGGCTTCGTGACATGTTTCCCAGCAAGGACCAGAAGCTGCTGAGTTAGGAGGTTAGGAATGGCAAAATGCGAAACCATTGCGATCTGCAATCAGAAAGGAGGCGTGGGAAAAACCACACCCAGTTAATCCCAATCGAGTCAGGGGAAATTGCAAAAATCATCATTCCCGTGGATTCAACAGAGGATGATTTACTTATGATTCGGGACATGTTAGATGTGATTTTAAAGAGAAAATTTAAGATTGAGTTATAAGGACTATAAAGACTATGGATAAGTTTGTTGAAAGGAGGTGGTTGGCGAACCAGGTATACCGATGCTTCTGGATTTAAAAAACACGCAAATACCTCGGAGCCTGATTCCTTTCGAAAAGGCGAGCCGAACAAAGAACAAAAGACAGTATGTACATTTCTATATGCATGACAAGTACTTTGCCAGAGTTCTGACGGCAACCGATAAGTATCTTGGCTTATTCAAAGAATTTGACGGAGTCATTACACCGGACTGTACGCTTCTAGTAAACCAGGCCCCATGCATTCAGCAAACGAATACATATTTCAATCGAGCGGTAGGGTTTTATCTTCAGAAACAAGGAATTCCAGTTATACCAAATATAAGATGGAGTGACGAAAGAAGCTTTGATTATTGCTTTCTTGGAGTCCCAAAGCATGGTATCGTGTGTATAAGTACACACGGCTGCATAAGAAGTGCTGAGGACAAAAGACTGATGGAAGTAGGCGTTGAAGAGATGCTACGAGTCTTAGAGCCTTCAGATGTACTTGTTCATGGATACATGCCAGAAAAGGTTTTCGGCAGATTCTACCAATATGCGAAGTTTCATTGGATAATGGCAAAGGCTATGTCACCAAGATGAAGACGGTACAATTCTTTCATACCGTGAAGTATCCTCCTCGGACGGATCTCCCGCTGTTGAAATAAACATAAGGCAAAGCGACGATCACGGTGATATAAAGTATCAGAAAATACATTTCGTAAAAGGAGAATAAAATGATTAGCATAGATATGAGGTTTAACCAGAACACTGTACGATCGCTGATTGGCAAGACCTTGGCGAAATACAGATGTGATAGGTTTGTTTTCACAAACAGCGTGACTCAAAGAGTTGGTTTTTTCATAGATGATAAAGTGTACAATCTTACTAATTGTCAGGAAACAGTCGATTATTTCGGACATACTGATGATGTAGCTGTGTCAAGATTTGAAGAAACAACGGAAGATGAGATTAAATCTGCATTTGCTGATGTAGAACAAATTGATACACCAATAGGAGCATCTATTGACGAGATAAGGCTTGTAAATGAAAATCAACGTATATCTGTAAACGGCGAATGTACTTACGATATTTGGCTCACAAGAGCAATCATCTTTATAGTAGATGGCCGGGAGGTGTTATTTGAAAAAGATGTCGTCCCGTTCTCGGAAGAAATAATCATATTGAAAGGATATGATCTTGAAAATCAATTATCTGATGGGGGCGCTTTTCTGGAAGGCTGGGATGAAGGTATAGTACCTGAGTGCCATCGCCATACTGTGATTTTCCACTAATTGTTTTAATTTGTAGAGGCGGCATTGATCCTATATGCCGCCTTTGCAGTGGCATTAGAATAGGCTTTTGGTTCCATTCAATAAGGCTCATACAGAACTACACAGCAATAGGAATTCGGGGCGAAAAGGTCGCAATCTTGGTCGGGGATGCTCCCGCCGTTTCCACCAAATTTTGCCTGAGATTCAGATGATCTCGGGTTTTTATTTGCTAGAAGTCCTATGATAAATGCAAAGTAATTTGCAAAAGTCATAGGACTTTTTGTATAATATCTGCAAATAGGGCATGACTTTTGGAGGTAATATGTATAGAGAAATAATAAGCGATCTTGTAAAGTGGAAAGAAAGCAGGCGCAGAAAACCACTTTTGATGACCGGAGTCAGACAGTGCGGCAAGACTTATATTATTAATGAGTTCGGAAGGACGTGTTTTGAGAACATGGTATATCTGAACTTTGAGGAGTCCGAAAATGCAGGAGCGATCTTTGACTATGACTTTGATGTGGATAGGATCATGTCTGAAATCGGATTTCTCACAGGCAAAGTCATCGTACCGGGAGAGACTCTTCTTTTTCTCGATGAAATCCAGAACTGTCCGAGGGCTATCACTGCGCTCAAATATTTCTGTGAAAATAAGCAGGAACTCCATGTTATATGCGCAGGATCTCTGCTGGGTGTTGCAATAAGAAGGGAACATATATCATTCCCTGTAGGAAAGGTAAACCGGCTTCAGCTATATCCGATGAGCTTTAAGGAATTCGTTATTGCCAGCGGGCGAAAGAATCTGATCGAGATAT
Source organism: Allobaileyella intestinalis (assembly GCF_009695865.1). Lineage (GTDB taxonomy): Bacteria > Bacillota > Clostridia > Peptostreptococcales > Anaerovoracaceae > Allobaileyella > Allobaileyella intestinalis. The sequence goes on from NZ_VUNB01000002.1 coordinate 137,123, forward strand.
TAGGGAATTGGCCAACAGACAGAGCGGTCCCGGATCTGTATGCTGTTCCTATGAAAAAAATGCTGAAGGATTATTACATAGTCGGTGGGATGCCTGAGGCAGTCCAGACCTGGCTCGATACTCACGATTATGATGAGGTTACAGAAGTCCAGAGAGAGATTCTGAAGGACTATGGGGATGACTTTACCAAATATGCACCAATCAAAGATGTGCCAAAAATCAGATGGATATGGGATTCCATTCCTGTGCAGCTAGCAAAGGAAAACAATAAATTTGTGTTTTCGCATGTGAAAGCAGGCAAGAGATCTGCAGAACTCGAGGATTCACTGCAATGGCTGAGCGATGCAGGCCTCATAACGCAGTGCTTTATGGTTGAGAAACCGGAACTGCCTCTGGCAGGATTTGCAGACAGGACGTATTTCAAGGTATATATGTCGGATCTTGGTCTGCTAAGAGTCAGATCCGGACTCTCGGCAGAAACTATTCTTGGCGAAACAGGCATGTATGCCCGGTTTAAGGGTGCGTTTTCAGAGAACTATGTATTTAATGAGCTTGTCTCAGTAAATAAGGAGCCATACTTCTGGCGTTCAGGCAATACTGCTGAAGTAGACTTTATATATGAGGACAAGGCGCGTCTGATACCGGTAGAAGTGAAAGCTGCAGACAATACCCAGGCTAAGAGCTATAAACAGTTCTGCAAGAAGTATCAGCCGGAATTTGGCTTCAAATTATCCGAGAAAAACATCGCTATAAATATGTGCGAGCAAACAACGACCTGCAGTTTGCCGTTATATATGAACTGGAATGTGGATCAATACTATTGAGCACATGGAATAAGAAAAATGAGGAGACAACTTGGGAACGTGGGAGACAACAGAAGCAAATGCCTTGGAACAACTCCAAGGCATATATTGTGCATTGATTATGCTATTATTAAGTAAAAGGATGAAAAAATCCAGAAAAGACCAAGTTTTTCATTGAAGGTGATGGTATACACGATTCACAAAATGTGCCGGAGGAAAGTGTGATGAAAGCTGAAGAGCTTAGAATTGGTGATGTATCAAAGATGCTTCAGATATCAGATCAGATGATCAGGTATTATGAAAAAAAGGGCATAATACATCCGAAGAGAAGCGAAGACGGCAAGTACAGGATCTATTCGATGGCTGATGTTTTTATGCTCATAGATGCCATTAAATACAAGGAATGGGGAATGAACCTTGGTGAAATAGGTTCAATGGTCACGGGAGACTATTATAAGAAGGTTACGGAAAAGCTTTCTGAAATGGAATCCCGGCTTACGAATGAAATAGAATATAAAAGTCTGTACAAGACAAGGATGAAGCAGCTGAAAAAGAAGCTCCGAATCTGCAGATATAATTTAGGCAAATACATTGTATTGGAAAAGGAAGCATCGGAGATGTTTTTCTGCAGCAAATCAGATGGCGATAAATATGACCGCCTCATATCGGATGAACAAATGGTTTCACAAATATTTGATAGCCGGAATATATCTTTTTTCGACAATTGTGTAGAATTCAACGATGAAGGGCAAACCTGGTGGTATAAGATCGATAAGACATATTATGAGGGACTGAAAATAAAAGACAGTGGGAATAAAAAAACAGTACCGAAGCAACTTTGCCTGTGCACTTTCGTAAATATGGGCGAGATGGGAGACTTTACCGGAAAACTGCCGAGAGAAATCAACGGATATATCCAGGATAATGGATATAATCTTGCTGGAGTGCCAAGAGGAATCATCATCGGAAGAGGATATGATGAAAGCGGATCATTCAAGCGGATGATGGAAATAGAGGTTCCTATAGAGATAGAATGAACCGGTCAATTCAGATGATCTATAACGGTTATAGGTCAAAATTACAGCTCTGGATGTATGAGTACAAATAACAGAGCTGTTTTTTGTGCATATAGAAATAAAAACCCCGACCCTTCCCTGCAAAATTCGTTAAAAAAACAACAAAACAATGCTTGACTCTGTAATGGTTACAGAAATTAAGCTATAGGTGTCAGAAGAAATACAGCAGATATGTTAACAAGGAGGAAGACATGCTGGACGTATTATTCACACCTAAGAAGATTGGTAATTGCGAGATACCAAACAGACTGGTAGTACCTGCAATGGTAACTAACGTATGTAATCCGGACGGAACACTGACTGAGAGATTCATCAAGTATCATGAAGAAAAAGCCAAAGGCGGTTGGGGCCTGATAATAGTCGAGGACTACGGCGTAACAGAATCAGCAAAGGGATATGCTTACATCTCTGGCTTCTATAACGATGATCAGATAGCAGAAAACATTAAACTTACGAACACAGTACATGAATACGGGAGCAAGATCTTCTGCCAGATCTATCACTCTGGAAAGCAGAAGATGCCGGATGCACCGGGAGAGTGCGTTGCTCCATCTGCAATAAAAGACCCGATGGCTATGAACATGCCAAGAGAAATGACGGTTGAAGAAATACATAATGTAGTAAAAGCTTTCGGAGAAGCGGCTGCGCGCGCAAAAAAAGCAGGATTTGATGGTATAGATATCCATGCAGGACATGGATATCTGATTGCGCAGTTCCTTTCAGGCTTTATCAATAAGAGAACTGATGAATATGGTGGATGCTTTGCCAATAGGATCAGATTTTTCGATGAGGTATATGCGGAGGTACGCAAAAAAGTAGGTGCTGATTATCCTGTAATTGTCAGATTTTCTGTAAATGAATATATAACCGGCGGCAGAACCGAGTGCGAAAGTTATGCTCTGGCGCGTCATTTCGATGAGCTCGGCGTAGACGCCATACATGTTACAAATGGATGCTATGCGTCAGAACCTAATCATCAGGTGATCTCTTCCATGTTTGCTGTTAATGGAATGAATGCAGATGCTGCAGCACAGATCAGGGAGCTTGTATCTTGCCCGGTAATTACGGTAAATAAAATCAACGAGCCGATGATGGCCGACACAGTTCTCAAAATGGGAAAGGCGGACTTTATTGCGGTAGGCAGAGGAAGCCTTGCAGATCCTTACTTCCCGGCAAAGGCAAAAGAGGGAAGACTTGATGAGATCAATCACTGCATTGGCTGTCTCCAGGGATGCCTCGGAGAAACTTTCAAAGGGAACTTCACATGCCTTGTGAATCCAAGGGTAACACGCGAGTATGAAAATGATCTGTCCAAAGCAGAAACAGGAAAGAAGGTAATGATAGTAGGTGCGGGTCCTGCAGGCCTTATGGCAGCAAGAACAGCAGCAATCCGCGGTCATGAAGTCGACGTTTATGACAGGGATACACACTTTGGTGGAGCATTCAGGAGCGCTTCATATCCTATGGGCAAGGGCATTCTTGCAACAGTTATCTCAAGCTACAGAGCACAGTGTGAGAAGCTTGGTGTAAAGTTCCACATGGGATGCGATGTAAATGAAGAACTGATTGCCGAAGTAAAGCCGGATTCAATCATCCTTGCAACAGGATCAAGACCATTCACACCACCGATAGACGGCATCAAGGACAGAGAGATTCTTACAGCTGAAGATGTTCTCCTCGGAAACGTTGATGTTCCACAGGGCCCGGTCGTAGTATGCGGCGGTGGAGAAGTTGGCGGTGAAACTGCAGAGTTCATCTCCCAGACCAATCGTGACGTCACTATTCTGGAGATGCGTCCTAACATCTTTGTCGAGATGTTCCCATGGAACAGGGTGCCGACAATGGAGCGTTTGTACAAGCAGCAGGTGAAGATCATTACCAACGCTACAGTATCAAAGATCGCTTCCGATGCTGTTATATATAAGGATCAGAACGGTCAGGAAGTAGAGATTCCTGCAGCAACAGTAGTATCTGCATTCGGATACAGGAACTACAATCCGCTTGAGGAAGTTGCTAAAAAACACTGTGCTGACGTACATGTAATCGGCAGTGCCGTAAAAGCAGGAAATGCTCTTACAGCAATCCGTGAAGGATATGATACAGGACTGGCACTGTAATAGATATAAAAACAATGAGAGCTCAGCTTAACAGCTGAGCTTTTTCTTTTTAGAAAAATACATAGGGAGTACAATTTCAATGACAGAAAATACTGAAAAAGACCTGCTCAGATGTGGCGCAAACCTATGTCGGAGTCCGCAATTGAGTCCGCAGGGTTTTAGAAACGTTGAAAAACCAATACTTGGACCCAGGTTCGATTCATGTCGTCTCCACCATTTTTTGGGGTTCAGAGGCAAAACTCTGGACCTTTTACATTGCAACGAATTCCGCTGATTTCAATGGCCAGCGGATTTTTTGCGCCTTTTTTCAGACGCATACAAACCCTCTCAGACCCACCTGAAGCCATGTAATCTGGGAAAACCACTACACCGATGCCATCGACGATCTCATGGTGAAATTCATGGACTAGTTATCCTTCCGGCCGGAAGATGAATACATGACCCTGCACAATCCGGTGCGGGGTTATTTTTATATCCGGCTTTCGTAGAAAGCATAAGAGATGGCTACAACAATGGTTAAAAAAGGCAGAACTTGCGGCTATGCATCAACTGCAGACTTATCTGATGATAAAATGAGAGCTGAAGCAGAACGGTTGATTAAGCTCCTCAAAATCAGAGGAATGGCAGAAGAGGCACAAGAGATAAGAGATATGACAAGCAAGTAAAAAAGTTATTATTGCTAACAAATATGCTGAAATACAGACATAAAAAGAACCTGTTAGTATCGGTCGACAGGGGAGAACTACGAGTGGATTGACATGTGTGAAGGCTTCGCAACTCTAAAATAAAAAGCTTTTTCGTTGCAAAAAAATGCCATTGGATTATTTTGCCCAATTAAACTGCGGGTTCAGTGATGTTTCTTCATCTGTGGTATATAATCCGTTTGTGACATGAGGAAGGATTAATTGGAGGTGAAATACATGAAATATACATCTGCTGAAGCAAATAAACTGCTCAAAACACTCGAAAACAAAAGGAACAACATTCTTCGGAGAGAAGACAAGGCTTCGAAGTTCAAGGTTTCATCTACTGAAAATGTCGAAGACCTCAGGCCAGAGTATGACTTCGCAAAGACTCAGAAAGAACTTGCGTTGATTAACGCGAAGATACGCAAGATAAAGCACGCAATCAACATGTTTAACGTGACACATACGCTGCCGGGGTTTGGTGACCTGACAATAGACCAGGCGCTGGTTTATATGCCTCAGCTCAGAGAAGAAATAAGAAAACTCAACGACATGGCGTCTTCACTCCCAAGGGAAAGGATAGAAGACTTCCGCTCAAACATAGTCGACTATTCGATAGCGAATTTCGATATAGATGAAGCGGTGTCTGCATATGAGGAAGAAAGTGAACGACTCACTTTGCTTCAGCTTGCTCTGGACAAGGCAAACACCACCGAAACAATAGAAATAGAAGAGGTTCTCTGACAGAGGTGGGCCTTTCCGGAACTGCTGACAGATTGGTCGAGCATACTCACTGTGGCGCATTATTATGTTTGAGTCCAATGTCATTGATTTGAAGTTATTGCGTTTGTTATTAGTTATCTGTGAATGTTCATGCAATTTCAGATCAACGAGTATACCTTTCTTCAACAGTTCGAAAACTTTTTGCGGCGGAGGTTCGGTTACATGTCGCAATTCAAAAAGAATACATTCTAAACCAACAGTTTAGTTCACAAACAGGAGGTAATAGTGTATACTCGAGTACCGCAGTTATGTTAAGCGCTGAACGAGAAGGGGTGATACACATTATGGAACAACTGAATACCTTCCGTAAGCCCGTCAGACGGGTGGACATCTCTATCAACATGGAGAAGACCGGAGCTAACATCAGGAACCTGGTGAAAGCAAGCGGCTACTCTGTGAGAGATATCATGACTATCACCGGTATATCAACTGAACAGGCGATATACAAGTGGTACAGGGGTGAGTCGATACCCGCTCTTGAGACAATGTTGATACTTGCCAATGCACTAGGCATTGAGTTAAAGGAACTCCTCGTCATAGACGGGGAGTTTAATAATTATGGGATGTATGATGGATTATCTAACGAAATAATGGGCAGTTCGGGACTGACGAAGCTCAAGTCAAGAATCTCAAGAAATCAATGGGTTGAGAGGTTTTTGGACCCAGGTTCATTCCTTGTCATCTCCACCATTTTTTGAGGTTCAGAGGTAAAACTCTGAACCTTTTACATTGCAACGAATTCCGCTGATTTCAATGGCCAACGGGGGGTAATTATGTTGAAGGTGAATTGAAAGACAGCTGATCAATTCATTGAAAGAACAGCCCGGTATGATTGCTCCCGGCAAAGTCAAGGTCTACAATGTAATTCAATAGTTGATTCCAATGAAGCAAAGGAGGTACCAATGAAGAACACTCACGAATTGGTAAAAGAATACTACAGTGCCGCCAGCACCGAGAATGACGGTCAGCTGGCCACTTCTGTATGTTGCTGTTCATCCCACGGAGTGAGCCGGCAGGTCAAGGAAATCTCCGCACAGCTCCCCGACGAGATTCTCACGAAATACTACGGCTGCGGTTCACCTTTGCCAGACGGTCTAGAGGGCTGCACAGTGCTGGACCTCGGCTGCGGCACCGGCCGCGACTGCTACGTTGCGGCAAAGCTCGTGGGACCGTCCGGACGTGTGATTGGGGTGGACATGAACGATGACCAGCTGTCCATAGCTGAAAAATACCATCAGGAGATAGCAGACCGGTGGGGATTCGATAACGTGGAGTTTCGAAAAGGGTATATCGAAGACCTGAAGAGTGCGGGTATCCAGGACGGATCGGTAGACGTGGTGATCTCCAACTGCGTGATCAACCTAGCTGATGAAAAGCAGAAGATTTTCAGTGAGATCTGGCGTGTCTTAAAGAACGGCGGAGAGTTGTACTTCAGCGACATTTTCGCTGACAGGAGAGTGCCTGACGAAATAAACCATGACCCTGTACTCCTTGGCGAGTGCCTGGGAGGCAGTATGTATGTGGAGGACTTCCGACGCATGCTGTATAAGGCCGGATGGAACGACTACCGCGTGGTATCATGCACCGACGTGCCGATCAACAACAGGGAGATCGAGGAAAAAGTTGGCAACATCAGCTACACTTCCGATACCATCAGGGCTGTGAAGCTGCCGGATCTTATCGAGGATGCAGCTGAGAATTATGGCCAATTTATCCGCTACGACGGTGGAATCCATGAGCACGAGCACAGCTGGTCCCTGGATATGAACCACACATTCATCAAAGGCCTTCCGGTATCAGTATCAGGAAACACCTGCGCCATGATACAGCACACCCGCTTTAGCAGATACTTCACGGTGTTTGGCGACCGGAGTCATCACTTCGGATGGTTCGAGGAGCCAGAAAACTGCTGTAGTAGCGAGGACGGATCCGAGGGGTGCTGTTAATCGGTGGTTATTTAGAAAACAATAAATCGAAAGTTGAAGAACCACAATGATTGAAGATGAAGTATTCCGTAGAAAAAGGTTTATACCGGAAAAAATGAAGAGCTTCGGCTTTCAGAAGGTCGGTGAGCAATATATTTATGAAGTGGATTTCATGAATAACGAATTCCATGCAATCCTCTCTGTGTCCGGGAAAGGGAGTATCGACGGTAAAGTTATCGATAAAATGAATGATGAAGAGTACGCCCAACTCAGATCAGAAAATTTCAATGGGGCTTATGTGAATTCTGTTCGAGAGGCTTACAGACAGTTGCTTGAAAGTGTTAGTAAAGAAATCTGTGAGGCTGTTTTCTTTGCTTCTGGTCAGGCAAATCGGATCACAGAAGAGATTCTTAATCGTTTTGATGTTAAACCGGATTTTCCTTGGGACGAGAAAACATACCAGTCATATGGTGTGTTTAGGCATGAGAATAACAGAAAATGGTTCGCACTTATTATGAATGTAAAAAGAAAGACATTGCTAAAAAATCAGGATAATACTCCAATAGACATTATTAATGTGAAATCTGATACATTGGAAGAAAATGTCAGGCAGTATGCAGAGAGTATATTCCCTGGATACCACATGAATCATAAAACATGGATTTCAATCATATTAGATGATTCCTTGGACGATGAAACGGTGATGTCCTTTGTAAAACAAAGCTATGCACTGACCACTGACCGGAGATGAATTCCCGTTTGTCGAAATGAAATAATTAAATCAAACGCACCGCTAATCATAATTTATGGAGGATGCTATGTTGAGAATAAGATGCGGAACAGATCGGGATTATCACCGGATCATGGAGATTTACAGATATGCACAGGATTTTATGATTCAATCTGGGAATCCCAACCAATGGGGGCATTTTTACCCAGATTCAAGTCTGATAAAGTCCGATATACAAAACGGTGTGTGCAGAGTGATCTTCGACGAAAGTGGAATACATGGCGTGTTCGCTGTATTCGAGGGAGCAGATCCAACATACCAGAATATTGAAGATGGTCAATGGTTGAATGACGAACCGTATGTGACGATCCACAGAATAGCGGGAGACGGTCAGATCCACGGATTGCTTCGATGTGCTGTGGAATATTGCAAGCTAAAATCTTCAAATATCAGGATAGATACACATAATGACAACCATTTGATGCAGAGGGCGATAGAGAAAAATGGATTCAAGAAGTGTGGCACCATACATGTTGCTGATGGATCACCAAGAATAGCTTATCAATGGTCACAGCCATAGATTACAATGAGTTTTTTAGACGATAACCCCGAGATTCAAGATTGTATGTTCTCGCTGTATGCCAATCAAAAAACATTGATTTATTACGGCGTGATTCAGAATCTCCTGATTCTCGCCGTATATCTTTGGCTTAATATTGCGAAAAGAGGCATCTGTACTCTGCATTTTTGCTCGAGTAAATTAGATTTGAAGAATACAGAAATACAGATGCCTTAAAATCACACTCCTAATAGCCTGCGAATCCGCTCTCCCCGCTTTGCGTGGCTCAGGAGATTATCGATTTTTTTCAACTCATTATCGTCATAGAAACCTTTCACCAGCTTTCCTGACACCTCCTTCCGGATCGGTGTTTGTATGAACGCCCATGGCATTCTCTCTTTTAATGCCTTTTTCTTTCTGGCCAGCTCACCTTCTAACTTGGAAATGAGTTCCTGAGTTTCTTCACCCTCGTATTTACCGCCGATGTTCAGGCCTTTTCTGTAGATGAACCCACGTTGTCCGCCTGGTCAAACCGGATAACGTAAGGCTCCCACTCTCTGAAGGTCTCTTCAGGGTCGGCTGACCGTTCAATAAACACTTTATGTACAAAGTTAATGTGGTATAATGGCCCCTGTCGTGTGCCCTTCCTGAAGAAATGACTTTATGAAAAAGTTCCTCCGGCAGGGCGGAGGCTTGCGGGGCATCGGCAGAAAATCACTGGAGAGAAGTGGAGAATGGAACGATATACATCTGGCAAAGTAGTGAAGAACGGACAGGTTATTGATGAAAGTCTGTTCCAGGTTGAAAGTAACAAAGGGGATGATTATGTATACGATGTCATCCGGGTAATAGACGGGAAACCCCTTTTTGCAGAGGACCATTACAACAGGCTGGTCCGCTCTCTGCAGGGCGTGGGGAAAAAACCTGTTTTTTCTCTGGAGGAAATGAACAGGCTGATTTGCCTTCTTCTTCAATCCAACAATGTCCGGAATGACAATGTGAAGATAATAATATCCAGCAGCAACGGAGAGGATGATGTTTATCTTAAGCTCATGAACGCTGTGTACCCGGATCCCGAGGCCTATGAAAATGGCGTGGACACTGAGTTTTACATGGCGGTCCGCATAAAACCACATATCAAAAGACGGAATCTGGCTCTACGGGAGGCAACCAACAAGATTATCGAGCAGGATAATGTGTTCGAAGTCATCCTCACGGACACAGATGGAAACATTACAGAAGGAAGCCGTTCAAACATCTTTTTCATCCGGGGAGAGGAAGTTTACACCTGCAGTGAGGCAGGGGTGCTCCAGGGAGTTACCAGGAAAAAGATTGTGGATATTTGCAGGGATAACGGAATCAAAGTAGAAGAGTGTACGATTCCCGAAAGTTCCGTAAATAGTTTCGATGCAGGATTTATCAGCGGAACATCTCCAAAAGTCCTTCCCATCAGGAGAATCGGGGAGGTGGAACTGGATGTGCATAACAGCCTTCTGCGCAGAATTATGAAGCTCTACGATGAGCAGGTGGAAAAGTCCTGCGCTTCCTGGACCACAGAAACAGAAAACCACAAATAACCTCCGTATTAAATACAAATTAAATACAAGGAAAAACAGGTCATTTGCGATGCAAATTCGTGGATGGCCTGTTTTAGTGCATGAAATTATTCGTCATTATTGAATATATACAATAAAATGAGATTTTAATCCGAAAAAATAGAAATATCACATTAAATGATGTTGATATTCATATATAAATAGCAATAAAATCATCATAAATAAACAAGAACGCGGAACCAATATCTCTGTCTGGAGGAACTACAGATATGAAGAAATATGACGTGACAGCTTTGGGAGAGTTGCTGGTTGATTTTACGGAGAACGGCATCTCTGAACAAGGAAATGCTTTGTTCGAAGCCAATCCTGGAGGAGCTCCGTGCAACGTTCTGTCCATGCTTCAGAAGCTGGGGAAACGAACTGCCTTCATTGGAAAAGTCGGTCAGGATGCCTTCGGCCTCAGGCTGAAGCAGGCGGCTGCAGAGCAGGGAATCGATGTGGAAGGGGTGTTTCTGGATCAGAATGTGCCTACCACCCTTGCCCTTGTGTCGAAGCTTCCAGACGGTGACAGAGATTTTTCCTTCTACCGCAGCCCGGGAGCAGACATGATGCTCAGAACTGAAGAGCTGGACAGGGAGAAAGTGAAATCTTCCAGGATTTTTCATTTCGGTTCTCTATCCATGACGGGAGAGCCTGTTCGCAGTGCTACCAGGGAAGCAGTGAGAGCGGCTGAGGATGCAGGAGTAATCCGTTCCTTCGACCCTAACCTCAGGCTGCCCCTCTGGCCTTTTGAGGAAGCAGCCAGAGAACAGATATCCTGGGGAATGGCTCACTGCGATGTTCTGAAAATTTCTGACAACGAAATCCGGTGGTTTACAGGCTGTGAAGATTTCGATGAAGGGGTCAGGACCCTGAAGACTGCTTATCCGGGAATCCCCATGATCTGCCTTTCAATGGGTGCAGATGGAAGCCGGGTGTACTGTGAAGGAAAGCAGGTCCAGGCAGGTGCATTCAAGACCAGGGCAATTGAAACCACCGGCGCAGGGGATACTTTCTGTGCCTGCGTGCTGAACACAGTGCTGGACCACGGCCTTGAGGGATGGACAGAGGAAGAACTGAAAAACATGCTGAGATTTGCCAATGCAGCGGCTTCTATTGTAACGACCAGGAAGGGCGCACTAAGGGTGATGCCTGAAGAGGAAGAAGTGAGGAAACTGCTCCGGGAGCAGAACTAGCTGAATGATCCGCCTCCTTGCAGGGTGGCAGAACGGGGATGGAACCATGAAGGAAACCACATTCGAAGAGCGGCTGGGATACATGGTTTATACTGAGCAGTTTGCCGGCAATCTGGAGGGCGTGAGGGAGCACCTGGAATATCTGCGGGAACTGGGGGTGAACTATCTCCACCTCATGCCCCTGCTGGAAAGCCCGGAAGGAAAAAGCGACGGTGGATACGCTGTTTCCGATTTCTGGAAGGTGGAGCCGGCACTGGGAACAATGGAAGATCTGGGAAATTTGTCAGATGCCTGCCACAGAAAGGGCATCTGTGTGTGCTTGGATTTCGTCATGAATCACACCAGCGATGAACATGAATGGGCCCGCCGGGCCAAGAATGGAGAGAAAGAGTTTCAGGACCGCTACTTCTTCTATGACAACTGGGATATACCAAATGCCATGGATACAATTCCAGCATTTATGTAAATCCGACGGCTGACATCCTGAAGGTGATGCTCGAACGTCAGGAACAGGACAAAAAGGAAGAAGCTCTGCTGAAGGATCTGAAAGGCAAGGAAAGCGTAACCGTAGACGGCAGGAAAATCAAGATTTACGCCAACATAGGCGGACCTGAGGATGTGGAAGCTGTTCTGGAAAATGATGCAGAAGGAGTTGGCCTTTTCCGCTCTGAATTTGTCTATCTGAATACCAAGGGCAATCCGCCCTCAGAAGAAGAGCAGTTCAACGCTTATAAAGAAGTCCTTGAGGCTCTGGCTCCACGGAAAGTTGTAATCAGAACCTGTGATATCGGTGCAGATAAACAGGTGGGATACATGAATCTTGACCAGGAAGCCAACCCTGCCATGGGATTCAGGGCTATCCGGATCTGCCTGACAAGGAAGGACTTTTTCAAAACTCAGCTGAGAGCCCTTCTCAGGGCTTCTGCCTATGGCAACCTTGCAGTGATGTTCCCTATGATAATCAGCGTACGGGAACTGGTTTCTGCCAGGGAGCTGATGGATGAGTGCCGGAAAGAACTGGAACAGGAAGGAGTACCAACGGGGCCGGTAGAAGTTGGAATCATGGTAGAGACGCCGGCGGCAGTACTGATTGCCGATGACCTGGCAGAACACTGCGATTTCTTCTCTATCGGTACAAACGACCTGACTCAGTATACTCTGGCTGTGGACCGGCAGAATGACAAGCTGGATCTAAGCCTTCCAGAGAAAGTGGAAGAAGAAAATTTCCATTAATTCCATTAATAACAGTGATTACTGGCCGCTGCATTATTTCAGAATGCAGCGGCCTTAAAACATTTCTCCGTACGCTGTAATACGCCTATCAAAAAAACACGAGTTTTATACAGCGAGAAATCGCTTTTTTAAAATCCCAGGGTTAAGTACAATCCTGATTCAAGTTGATTCTGCCTCTGTGCATCTTGTTTTGATCAATACCATCACATTTATAGTGAACAGATTCATGTGTACCCCACTGTTTGTTGTTCCAAATACCCTGAGAATTAGAAGATCCTTTTTCTCGCTGTAAAAGAACGGAAAAAAATCTTGTACGATACCCTGATTTTTAAGAAAGCTGAAATTTCAGGGCATTTTTTCTTTGTATTTCTTCAGGGCATTCTTTCTTGGCCCTTCTTCAGATCCCGGAACCACCTGCATTTTTATAATTAAAAGAAATTTGAGAGGAAAACGTCCGTTTTCAGCATTTCTACGTTTGCCTGAAATCAGAGGCAATGATATAACTTTCTCACCAAATGACACACAGATAGCTGGCAATCTAAACTATTATTGTGAAGAAAGGGCGTGCAATGCTAAAAGGATTAATAACAATGGTCAATGACAGGATTGCTTTCCTTGAAATGCTGTCAGAAGAACTGGTAAAACAATTAAAAGCTGCACCTCCTGGGAAAATCAGAGCTGTAAGGAAGAAGGGGGTGATCCAGTGTTATCAAAGAATCTTGCCTTCAGATAAATCAGGCAAATATCTGAAAAGCAATCAGAAGGAGCTGATACAAGCGTTAATTCAAAAGCGGCTGTTCAGTCAGATGCTGAATGCTGTTACAGATGAGCTGAAGATTTTGAAAAAACTAAAGCGCCTTTATGATTCGTTTTGCATAGTGGAAAACGTGCTGATGAAGCAACCTCAATGTATCAGAGAATTGATAGATGATCCGCTCATGACCAATGAGGAGGTTTGCAGGCTGTGGGCGTCTCAAAATTATAAAGGCAACGATTTCTTTAAGGAAAATAAGAAATTCCTTTCATCAAAGTTTTCCGCTGTAAGGTCAAAATCGGAATTCATCATTGCTATGATTTTAGTCAGATATGGAATATCGTTCTTTTACGAGAAGCCTTTGAGAATAGGAAAGGGAAAATTCAGCAAGTTAATTTATCCGGACTACACCATATGGGATGTGGAGAGCCGTCAGGAGATATACTGGGAGCATTTTGGAATGATGGATGATCCAGACTATGCTCTTAAGGCAATAAAGAGGATAATGGAATATCAGAAGAATGGCATTTATCCCGGGCAGCGATTAATCATCACATTTGAGTCTTTCGATTCCCCTCTGGATCCAAAGCATGTTGAACAAATTGCCGAAAGACTTGTTTCCGGTGGCCACATGATAAAAGATGGGAAACCGGATATTTCACTTCCACCGGGTTTTGGAATATGGCCACGTTCCTCGGACGGTATTTTCTCTGGGCAAGGACAACACGTACAATAAAAAGCGCTGCCAGCTGGCAGCGCTTTCAATATTCTATTACTCAAATTTCTTGTACATTTCTTTCCTGAATGCAGGATCTTCAATTGCCCGTGTCAGGTCATCAAGGCGGCCCTCATCGGCAAACTTCTTTGCCAGGGTCAGGGCTTTAACCTCACCATCGGCAAATCCTTTCTCCCAGGCTGCCTGCTCTTCTTCGGCAAGAGTTTCATCTTCCAGAAAATCTGAATAGCTCTCAAAAGTCTTGATATCCATAATATGCCTCCTTTTAGTCCTACTGCACGTTGTTATCCGTCCTTGTAATACTAAACAGGATGTATGCACGTGTATCTTCTATCTTCACTGCAACTGCATTGTAGTCTTATGAACCGCTAATATCAAGGGGAATGGCGGAATAAAATCAGATTTTATTCCGCCATTCCCCTTGTGAACCCCGGAAAAATCCGGCTGACTGATTAACGCCTATTTTCCGTAGCTGTAGAATCCCTTTCCTGCGTTGATTCCGGTTTCGCCCTTGTCAACTTTCTCTTTCAGAAGGTCGCCGATCTTGCGGATGACGGAATCTTCTTTTTTGTATTCAGGATTCAGAGTAACGATATTGTAAGCTGTTTCCAGACCTACTATGTCAAGGATTTTGAAAGGCCCTACAGGAGCGCCTGTTCCCAGCTGCCATGTTTTGTCGATGGTTTCTGGATCTGCCACACCCTTTGCCCACAGTGCTTCAGCTGCGTTGAGGAAAGGAACCAGCATGGAGTTCAGAATGTAACCAGGCTGTTCTTTGTGGAGCTCCAGTGGAATCATGTTGATTTCGTCAGCAAATTCCACTGCCTTCTTGAAGCTTTCAGGGCTTGTACCAGCGTGTCCCATTACTTCGCCGGTGTTGTTTTTCCAGATGGAGTTTGCAAAGTGAAGAGCCAGATATCTGTCAGGTCTTCCGGTTTTGTCTGCAAACATGCTTGGAAGAAGGGTGGATGTATTGGTGAGAAGGAGTGTTTTCTCGTCCAGGAGATCCTTCATCTTTGCGTAGATGTTCTTCTTGGCTTCAGGATCCTCGGACATGGCCTCGATTACCACGTCAGCGCCGGAAAGGGCTTCTTTCATGTCCAGAGTGATGTGAAGATGGTTTTCAAAATTGTCTTTTGCTGTTGCTGCAAGCTGGTCGATGGTTTCAGAGGTGATTCCCTCCCAGTTCCTGATCAGACCCTTCGGATAGAGATATCCGCCCATTGGATTGCCGATCAGGGCTCTGGCACCATTAAGATCAGCCAGCATGGCCTCTTCATAATGTTTTACTTTAGGCTCAGTTCTGCCAATAGATCCCTGGCTTCTAAGCCAGATTGTTGTATCGTGACCGGTGTATGCGCTCATCAGAGCAATCTGTGTTCCCAGTACTCCGCCGCCTATTACAGTTACCTTTGAAAACTTCATATTGGTACCTCCTGTATATAACTGCCTCAGGTTACGGTTTTGCAACCGGACCGAAGCATTTAAGTATCATTTTGTTCAATGTTTACCTTTGTGTATAGTATAACATCGAATCCCGAAAGTTCAAGATACTTAACCGATGTTTAAGTATTTGTACACCAGATGTCAGCAGGCAAACATCTGGTAATCAGCGGATAATCTGTGGGCAGATATCCAATAACCATCCGGCAATAAACTGTCAATTGGTAAAACATACACTAATTCACCTTAATGGGAATAGTCCTTTGTGTTAACATAACAGAGAATCTTAAAACAACTCTATGGAAACAAAAATCTATGGGAAAAAGTTCAGATCCTCTAAGGCCAGGGAAACAGACCTGCCGGTTCTGATACTCATATCATATAAAGTGAAAGGGAATGGTATTGTTGATGAGAAAAACAAAGATTATCTGCACTCTGGGGCCTGCCTCCAGAAGCCCGGAAATGATAAAGAAGCTTTTTGAGGCAGGAATGAATGTGGGAAGAATGAACATGTCCCACGGATCTCACCAGGATCATCACGAGAATATTGAAACCTTCAGGAAGGTGAGAGACCAGCTGGGGATTCCGGCAGCAGTACTGCTTGATACGAAGGGGCCGGAGATCCGCATCGGCACCTTCAAGGAGGGGCCGGTAGAGCTGGCGGAGGGCAGTGAGTTCACCCTCACAACAGAAGAGGTTCAGGGAGACGAAAACCGGGTCTCCGTTTCCTATAAAAACCTGCCGAGGGAACTGAAATCCGGAGACAAGGTCCTCATTAACGATGGAATGATCGTCCTTGAAGTAAAGAAGACCACAGATACCGACCTGATCTGTTCGGTAGTTCACGGCGGGACACTTTCAGACAGAAAGGGCGTCAACATTCCAGGGGTGGACATCAAGATGGAATACCTGTCAGCCCAGGACAAAAGTGATCTGCTTTTTGGAATTGAAGAAGATGTGGATTATGTGGCCGCTTCTTTCATGAGATCCGCAGATGACGCCCGGGCCATAAGAAATTTTCTCGATGAAAACGGCGGAAGCAAGATTAAAGTAATAGCAAAGATTGAAAGCACCCAGGGAGTGGACAACTTCGAGGAGATACTTCCTCTGGTTAACGGCATCATGATCGCCAGAGGAGATATGGGCGTTGAAGTGGATTACGTCCTCCTTCCGGGCATTCAGAAAAAGTTTATCCGCCGGTGCGTAGAAGAAGGCAAACTTGTAATTACGGCAACGCAAATGCTGGAGTCGATGATTACCAATCCCGTTCCCACAAGAGCCGAGATCAACGACGTGGCCAACGCTGTTTTTGACGGAACCAGCGCCGTAATGCTTTCTGGTGAAAGCGCAGCAGGAAAATACCCTGCAGAGGCTGTGCGTACCATGGCTGAAATCTGCCTCCAGGCCGAGGCTGACCACGAGAAGCTGCCTAGGGTTCCAGTAGGCTACGCCATGAATGCCGACGATATAACCAACGCCGTCAGCCGGGCAGCCGCCTCTCTTGCAAAAGACGTAAATGCCAGCGTAATAATAGCTGTTACCACCTCAGGCCGCACTGCAGCCAGAATGTCCAAGTATCAGCCGGAGGTTCCTGTGGTTGGAGCAACTCACGACCTGAAGGTATACCATCAGATGGCTCTTTTCCGAGGCGTTCTGCCCATGATCCGGGAGAACCATATGGTGATGGAAGAACTTTTTGACCACTGCGTGGCCAGGGCTCAGGAAGAGGGTTATGCAAAAAAAGGAGACCGAGTGGTCCTCAGTGCCGGCATTCCGGTAGGTGAAAACAGGACGAACACTGTCCGGGTTTGGAAGATCAATAAATAGCACTACAAATTGTATTTACAAAAACCAGGAGTAAAATGAAATCTAACAAGAACAGTTCTGTTAATCCAGACAATAATGAAGCAAATTCAGGAGAAGTTGAAGAAAAACAGAAGCACAGATCAAGGCGCCGTAGAAGCAGGCTGATATGGACCCTGGTGATACTGGCATGCCTGGTGATTCTGGCAATTGAAATCAACCAGAGAACAGTATATGAAGCTGACACAGAAGCCCATACTGCTCTAACGGGAAGTGACAGTATTAGCGTTTCCACTATGGACAAAAACGGAAACCTAACTGACGCCAGCGGCGGCGACGCAACCGAATCAAACAGAGGATATTTTTTTGACGGCCCTGATAAGAACACGCTGATAATCTTATATCCAGGAGCCAGGGTTGAGCCGGAAGCATACGGACCCCTCTGCCGCAAGATTGCAGCAGGGGATGCAGATGTTTTCCTGATGAGAGCACCGCTGTATCTGTCGATTACAGATGTAAATGAGGCAGATAAGGTCCTTGCAGAGAAGAAGGCTCTGGAGAAAGGAACAGGTCTTGATAAACCGGGAGGGAACAATTCATACAAGTACGTATACGTGGCAGGTCATTCCATGGGGGCCAGCGTCGCTGGAATGTATGCCGCCAAGCATCTTGACAGCTTGAACGGTGTGATAATGCTGGCAGGTTATCCTGCAAAAGACCTGCACCACCAGGGCTTTTCCATGCTTTCGGTTTACGGATCCAGAGACGGCCACACTGACATGCTGAAGAAGAACAAGAACTACAGGCCTTCCGATTATACCCAGTATGTGATCAAGGGTGGCAATCATGCACAGTTCGGCAACTACGGAATCCAGTCTGGAGACGGAAAAGCCTATATAAGCAGAACAGAACAGCAGAATCAGACCGTTGAAGTAATAAGCAGATATCTGAAAAGCCACAACAAGTAAGACGTGAAACAAGACAGAGGTTAAGGCCATGAAAATCGTCATAGCACCAGATTCTTTCAAAGGTTCTCTTTCGGCCTTTGATGTTTGCAGAATAGTATCCAAGGCAGCAAGGCAGGTTTACCATGAGCCGGAGATAGTAGAAATTCCCATGGCTGACGGGGGAGAAGGAACGGCTGAGTGCATCCGCAAGGCTGCAGGGGGCAGCCAGGTTTCCTGCAGGGTCAGGGATCCCCTGGGCAGGCCGGCAGAAGCACGTTATACCATTTTGCCTGATGGATCTGCAGTTATGGAAATGGCTCAGGCATCTGGCCTCACCATGGTAAAACCTGGTGAGAGAGATGTTTTCAGCTCATCAACTTTCGGTACAGGTGAGATGATCCTGGACGCCGTGGACAGAGGGTGCAGGAAAATCTTCATAGGCCTTGGGGGAAGCGGAACCAGCGACGGCGGAATGGGCATGGCAGCAGCACTTGGAGTGAAATTCCTCGATGATAAGAATGAGGAGCTGGATCCGGTGCCTGCATCAATGGACAAACTGGTTTCAGCTGACATTTCTTCCATTGATTCCAGAATCAGTGAGACAGAAATTGTAGTAATGAGCGATGTGACCAATCCCCTGACTGGTCCTTCTGGTGCAGTATTTACTTATGGTCTTCAGAAGGGCCTGAGAGAAGATGAGCTTAAGAAGGCAGATGAAATGATGGCCAGGTACTGCGCCGTTGTTGAAGATGCTGTTGGAAAAAATATTTCTGACATTCCGGGAGCAGGAGCGGCAGGAGGCCTGGGTGCAGGGCTTCTGGCCTTTACAAATGGCACCATAGAGAAGGGAATAGATACTGCTCTCGATCTGGCTGATTTTGACAGTGCTCTTTCCGGAGCAACCATGGTAGTAACAGGGGAAGGCATGATGGACTTTCAGTCAGCCTTCGGAAAAGCTGCCTGTGGAGTAGGAATGAGATGCAAGGCAGCAGGGATTCCTTGTTTTGCTCTGGTAGGCAGTATGGGTAAAGGCGCAGAAGAGATGTTCACCAGGGGAATCACCAGTATTATGCCGGTGGTGGATTCTGTAATGAATCTTGACCAGGCTATGGAAAATGCAGAAGATCTGTGTTACAGTGCAGCGGTACGGATGTTCCGTTTTATCGGGGAAAGGGATTAAAGGAAAAAGTAATGACGTTTGAAGTTTTCAGGGGACTGATGCTCCCCTTTGTCGGAACCACCGCAGGAGCGGCCATGGTTTTTTTCCTGAAAAATCAGATAGGCGAGAAACTTCAGAAGATCCTTACAGGTTTTGCAGCAGGGGTCATGGTGGCTGCCAGCTTCTGGAGCCTTCTGGCTCCGGCACTGGAACAGTCTGCTCATCTGGGGAAACTTGCCTTCATGCCTGCGGCAACAGGATTCCTTGTGGGAGTGTTCTTCCTGCTCCTCATCGATCAGCTGACTCCCCATATGCACATGGACCAGCAGGAAGAAGGCCCGAAAAGCGGCCTCAAGAAGACAACAAAGCTTATTCTGGCAGTAACAATCCACAACATTCCTGAGGGCATGGCAGTAGGTGTGGTGCTGGCTGGATGGATATATGGAACCAGCGGAGTTACTGCTGCAGGCGCCATGGCACTGGCACTGGGAATAGCTATACAGAATTTTCCAGAAGGAGCTATTGTTTCAATGCCTCTCAAATCTCAGGGAATGTCCAAGGGGAAAACCTTCCTGGCAGGAACAATGTCAGGTGCTGTGGAACCGGTAGCCGGACTGATCACCATACTGGCAGCAGGACTTGTAATTCCTGTGCTTCCATATCTGCTGAGTTTTGCCGCAGGAGCAATGCTTTACGTAGTTGTAGAAGAACTGATACCTGAGATGTCTGAGGGAAAACATTCCAACTTGGCTACTTTAAGCTTCTCCTTCGGATTCGTCATAATGATGATTCTGGACGTGGCACTTGGCTAAGTTTTTCGCAAGTCTGAGCTAGCAAAGAGGAAGATATCATAGATTACAATAACAATTCTGAACCAAAACCGCTTTTTAGGAATATACAGTTATCCAAGGAGCAGCTGCAGGCCATTGAGCACATCAAGGGCCCCCAGCTGCTTCTTGCGGTGCCGGGAAGCGGCAAGACTACAACCCTGACGGCCCGCATGGTTCACATGATAAGAGATGAGAGAATCAATCCGGGAAATATTCTGGTCATCACCTTTACTAACGCATCGGCAGATGACATGAGAGACAGGTTTTTCCAGATGATCCATCAGGAAGGGGGAGAACTGCCAGGAAGCACCTATGGCAACGTAACTTTTTCCACTATAAATGGCCTCTGCCTCCGGATCTGTGCCAGCTATGCCAGAATTTACAACCGCCAGATTCCGGAACTGATCTCAGAACAGGACAGAAGGAGTCTTATTGCCAGTCTATACCGGCGTTTTTCTAATGACTATCCTTCTGACAGCGACATAAGGGATATCTCGCAGAAGATAACTTTTATCAAGAACATGGGCATACCGGACAAGGACCTGGACAAGACAGGCTCCCTTGATGACAAAGAAGCAGAGATTTACAGGGAGTACTGCAGGGCCCTTAAGTCCAGAAGATTGATGGACTACGATGACCAGATAGTTTTTGCAGACCAGATAATGAGAGATCCAAGGTTCGCTGCTGTGGCAGACAGATACAGATACAGGTTCCGGTGGATACTGGTGGATGAAGCCCAGGATACGTCAAAGCTTCAGCACCAGATTATCAGGAACCTGGCAGGCGGGAATCCCAATCTGTTCATGGCCGGCGATGAGGATCAGAGTATATATGGCTTCCGTGCAGCCTGGCCAGATGCCCTCCTTCAGTTTGGGGAAACTTATGAAAATGCCAGTATTTTCAGACTTCAGACAAATTACAGATCCAGGAAAGAGATTGTGGAAGCTGCTTCATCGCTGATCTGCCACAACCAGAAGCGCTATGAAAAAAACATGGTGGCAGACAGAAGTGAAGGAGGAGTCTGCAAGGCTGTAACTGTCAGAAAAAGAGAGGATCAGTATGACCAGATTCTGGATATCTTAAGAAAAAGCAGTGAAACTACAGCTGTTCTGTACAGAGACAATGCCAGCGGGCTGCCCCTGATCCTCCGCCTTGAGAAGGCCGGCATCCCATACCAGCTGAGAGGACAGGATGCCGGATTTTTTACGAATAAAATCGTAAGGGAAGTCCGGGACATTCTCACCTTCGCCCTTAACCCTGTGAATCCTCACATTCTTGAAAGAATCTATTATAAATTCGGAGTGAAGATATCAAGGAAGGCCCTTCACATGGCCATGGAAGAACCTAGGTGGGCAGGAGATGATCCCTATCTGGATGCTCTGGCCGATTCCCCGGCCCTTGGAAAGACTGGAAAGGAAGACTTGAAAGTCCTTCAGGACCAGTTCAGAATCATAAGGCAGAAAAATGATGCATCCTTTGCCCTCAGATGTCTCAGAAATGCCATGTCTTACAGAAATGCTTCTAATGAAAAGCTTTACATACTCCAGGCACTGGCAGAAGAAGGAGAAACCATTCCGGAATTTTTCGGGAAGCTGCGGCGAATGGCAGATGTTATGGAAAGAGGCTGCAATATAGAAAGCAGTGACAATGTTTCTGTGGTGCTGAGCACAATTCACGGCAGCAAGGGCCTGGAATACCCGGAAGTCATAATTATTGACGGTGTACAGGGGATTCTTCCGGGGAAAGACAGTGACGAAGAAGAAGAGAGGCGGATTTTCTACGTAGGCATAACCAGAGCCAGAGACAGGCTGGTTATGATGAGATATGGAGACAGGGAAACTCCTTTTGTTGATCAGGCCCTGGGAATTAAAAAAGCAGGCCCTGTCAGGATAAGCGGGGCAGTCAGGAAGGAGGCAGAGACATACAGACCGGGAACTCTGGTGAATCACAAGAGCTTTGGAACAGGCAGGATAGTCAGCATAGACAAGGATGGCAAGGCGGATATTGATTTTGGAGGCCGGGGAAAGAAGAAAATGTCCCTTCAGGCATGCCTCAGCCTGGGAATTTTGAAAAAACAGTGCTAGTAAAATGACAGCTTACAGTTGTGCGAATTCACAAAACACAGCGGTCTGATTGTAGAAATAATCCATTGCAGGTTGCTTGAGATTGTTGGGGACAATGAATCTGTAAATCCACTGACTCCAGATACAACAGGTACAATCTGCCATGGCAGGAAGGTTACATCACAGAGGGCGTTCGGTCCTCTGTTTTTTTATATACCCTTACATATCGAAGGAAATCAGAACATATCAGAAGGAGTAAATGTGAAAACACTGGTAGGAGGAATTCAAAAATTCTCAACGGAGGACGGCCCTGGCATAAGGACTACGATTTTCCTGAAGGGCTGTCCCCTGAACTGCCGGTGGTGCCACAATCCGGAACTCATAAGCCCGGAGCAGGAGCTGATCAGGATGCCAAACAGCTGTATCCACTGCGGTTACTGCATGGAAATATGTCCCCGAAAGGCCCTGTTTGTAGACAATGAGGGCAGGATAGATGTGGACAGGAACCTGTGTGATAAATGTATGAAGTGCGTAGAAGGATGTTTTGCAGGAGCACTGAAACCAGTGGCGAGGGAGATGACCCCGGAAGAAGCTTTTGAAGAAGCCCTTCAGGACAAAGACTTCTACGATAACACAGGTGGCGGAATTACTTTGAGCGGCGGCGAGCTGCTGACACATCCCCAGTTCGTAAGGGAGATGGCAGATCTGGCGGAAAAGGAAGGAATAGGCCTCTGCCTGGACACATCGGGCTTCGGTGACGGAGACTTTCTTCTGGAACTGGGATTGAGACCTGTGGTTACAGACATCCTGTACGACATCAAAGCTATTGATCCGGAGAAACACAAAGAGCTTACCGGTCAGAGCAACCAGCTGATCATGAACAATCTCAGGAAGCTGGCCGGCCACCCGTCAGTGAGAGCCAAGATCCGCATCAGGATGCCGCTTATAGCCGGCCTGAACGACAGCCGGGAAGAAGGAGAGAAAACAGCGGAGTTCCTCAGCCAGCTGGAAATCAAGAAAGTCACCTTCCTTCCATATCACGACCTGGGAGTAGCCAAAAAGAGAAATATTGGAGGACTTCAGGAGCGCTTTCAGCCTCCAGAAGACGAGAGACTGGAATATTTCAAGGAAGTATTTGAAAAAAAGGGAATCGCCACGGAGATACTGGGGCGGCTGTAGAAAAATATTCACAAGGCGGCGGCATTACTGCTTCCGGCAGAGAAAGCCGGACCGCTGCGTAACAGGAACAAGAGATTATTTTTAAAGGAGACAAAAATGCTTTCACCAAGAATAAGCAGAATGAAGGAAAGACATCTGAATACCATTCCTTGTATAACCGCCGAAAGGCTGGTGCTCCAGACAGAGGCCTACAAGAAATTCGCCGGAGATGCGGTTCCCATCTTCAGGGCAAAGGTAGTCAGATACATAATGGAGAGGATGACCACCTTGATTCTGGACGACGAGCTGATTGTGGGAACAGCCACAAATGCATACAGAGGAGCCAGCCTCCATCCGGAGTTTCAGTCCAGCTCCTGGTACACCAGCGACATTGACGAGTTTTCCACCAGGAAGAAGGATCCCTATTACATTTCTCCGGAAGACAAGAAGACAATTCTGGAGACCCTGCCTTACTGGGAAGGAAAGTCCATGGAAGACCTGGCAGATCAGGTTATGCCGGCACATATCAAGGAACTGGAGAAAGACGATATTATCTGTGTAGGCCTTGAGAACGGCGTCTGCGGAGAGACCACGCCGGATCATGACAAGATCATGGAGCTGGGCCTCCGGGGCTACATGGATGAATGCCGCAGAAATATTGATGCTCACCTTCCTCAGACCCGTGAGGAACAGGAGAAGGTGGACTTCTGGAACGCATGCATCATCCAGTGCGAGGGGCTGATAACCTATGCTCACAGAATGGCAGAGGAGGCAGAGAGGAAGGCTTCTCAATGTGAAAAAAGTGATCCGGAAAGGGCGAAGGAACTGCGGCTGATCGCAGAGAACTGCCGGGTGGTTCCGGAAAATCCGCCTCAGACCTTCTATCCGTTCCTCTGCGTTCTCTTCGTGCTGCTGGTAATCCTTGGCATCGTGCCGAAGATGGGCGGTATCAAGAAGGCGTACGAAAGAGTTGCAACGACCGGTCAGCTGTGGCCTGAATCAAGTAACATGCAGAACCAGGGAGACGAGCTGGGAGAAGTTATGGGCGCCATTACTGACAACAGCAAGAAGGAGGAAAGAGAGGTAGAGCCTCATCTCTGGACCTTCATCGTTCCTATGCTGGTGGTTATAGTTTCAGCTCTCTGGCTGGACGATATTCTTTACGGCGTTACTCTTGGAATTGCCGTATGCTTCGTTACATATCTGCCAACAAGGGTGATGTCACTGAGTTCATTCTGTGACGCCTGCTACAAGGGCCTTGAGGACATGCTGTTCATTGCAGTAGTGCTGGTAACCTCTCTGTTCTACAGGGATTCCATCAATCTGGTGGGACTGCCTCACTACCTCATTAAAATTGCAGGACCTTATATGAACGCTGTATGGCTTCCGGCAATCGCCTTTATTCTTATTGGACTTGTATGCTTTGCAACTGGTAATATCTGGAGCGTTCCGGCTGTTTGCACACCGATCATCCTGCCTCTGGCAGTTTCAACAGGTGCCAGCATTCCACTGACCCTGGGAGCAATCATCTCAGCTGCATGCTTCGGAGCACAGGCCTGCTTCTATTCAGACGTTACGCTGCTGTCAGCCTCCGCATGCAGGATCAACAATGTGGACTATGCAGTGGCCCAGCTTCCTTACATAGGAATTGTTACAGCAATTTCCTTTGTGCTTTACGTTATTGCAGGCTTTGCAATGGCTTAAATAATATAGTGAAAAGTGTATAATAAGACCAGATAAATCTCATTTTGTGCGGAACCCTCCGCAGATAAATGGGATTTTTTCATGAAGTAATTGAATTAATTAATACTAGAGATTGCTTATCAATAAGGATTTACAGGAGATGCTAAATGACTAACCAAGAGAGAGCAGCCAGATTACATGGCAATGGATATAACTGCTGCCAGGCAGTTCTGCTTACATTCTGCGATGAACTGGGAGTGGATCCGGTTACGGCCTTCAAGATAGGCGAAGGATTTGGCCTGGGCATGGGCGGAATGGAGAACACCTGCGGTGCACTGTCTGGAGCCATTATGCTTGCGGGACTGAAGAACAGCGACGGGGATCTGGACCACCCAAAGACCAAGGCCGGCACCTACAGAATTTCAAGAGAACTTACAGAAGCCTTTAAGGAAAAGACCGGCGCTCTGGTGTGCAGGGATCTCAAGGGAATCGATACAGGGAAGGTGCTGTGCAGCTGCCCTAAGTGCATCGATTCTGCCGTTCAGATCGTTGAAGAAATACTGGGACTATAGGAAAATCCCCAGACTCATATTCTGGCGTATAGGGTGATATCCGGAAGGCCCCGGAGCACCAGGAATAAACAAGGCTTTGTCAGGAAACATAACCAAATAGCATGACAGCGCCGGAAGGCAGAAGGACCTGATATGACCATAGCAATAAAACAGAGCTCATTTGGAAAAACCAGCCGCGGGCAGAATGTTACATCTTACAGAATCACCAATTCCCGGGGCCATTACATCACCCTTCTGGACTACGGAGCAATCCTCAAAGATATAGTGGTTCCGGACAGGGCCGGCCGGCTGACAGACGTGGCTCTTGGATACGACTCCATTGGCGGCTACGAGAAAAACCCGCCTCACATGGGAGGAACCATCGGCAGAAACTGCAACAGAATAAGCTCTGGAGAATTTTCCCTGAGTGGAAAAAAATATAATCTTTCTTTGAACGATTCCGGGGTCAACAACCTTCACAGTGGGCCGGAAGGTTACGAGTTCCGCATGTGGAGCACAGCCATAGACAGGGAAAATGGAAGCGTTACTTTTTCACTTGTCAGTCCTGATGGGGACCAGGGCTTTCCCGGACAGTTCAGAATAAACGTAACTTACAGCTTGTCAGAAGATGACAGGGTGACAATCCATTATGAGGGTACAGCTTCTGAAGATACTGTTGTCAACATGACCAACCACAGCTATTTCAATCTTAATGGAGAGGGATCCGGTTCCGTGCTGGGCCACAGCCTGAGAATAATGGCCAGGGGATATACACCTGTAAACAGACATTCCATTCCCCTGGGCACCGTAGAACCTGTGGCTGGCACACCCCTGGATTTCCGAAAGCCCAAGGCCATAGGGCAGGACCTTGAGGCAGATAATGAACAGCTCCGGTTTACAGGAGGCTTTGACCACAACTTCGCATTAGATGGGGATGGGTTCCGGAAGGCTGCGGAAGCCGCTGGAGAAAGAAGTGGCATTACCCTGGCTGTTTATACAGACCAGCCGGGAATCCAGATGTATGCAGGAAACTACCTTTCTGTAGAGAATGGCAAGAAAGGCCACGTGTACGGCAGTCACCACGGCTTTGCTCTGGAGACACAGCATTTTCCGGACAGCGTAAATAATACCCGGTTCCCATCAGTGATTCTCAGAGCCGGGGAATTGTACAGCACCACAACCTGTTATCAATTTGGGGTAACCCATTAGATCAAGACAGGACCCCATGGATACGGAGATTGAAGGAAGGGTGAAACTCTAAGATAGAAGCAAAAGATTTTCTTGGCAAAATCGGGAAGGAAGAAAAATGATAAAGGCATGTATTTTCGATTTAGATGGAACTCTTACCAGAACTCAGGAGTCCATAGCTCGTCCCATTAACATGACCCTTAAATACTACGGACTGCCGGAACAGCCCGTTGAAGACTATAACTATTTTGCAGGAGACGGAATCAAAAATGCCCTTGAAAGGGCGCTGAAAGCCGCCGGAGACACAGAGGCAGCTCATCTGGAAGAGGGGCTTCCTATGTGCCGCAAGTGGATGAACGAGGATCCTCTGTATCACGTGGAGCCCTATCCCCATGTGATAGAGTCTCTCCATGCCCTTAAGGACAAAGGAATCAAGATTGCAGTTTTTTCCAATAAACCTCACGAAAGTGCGGTTAACGTGGTTGAGACGATTTTCGGAAAAGGGCTGTTCGACCATGTTCAAGGGCAGACCGACAGAATACCAATTAAGCCTGATCCTGCAGGAGTATATGAGATCCTTAAAGAATTTGGAGTGAAAAAGGAAGAATGTCTGTATTTCGGGGATACGAACACGGACATGATGACAGGTCACAATGCAGGCCTGTACACCGTAGGAGTTACCTGGGGGTTCAGGCCCAGAGCCGAGCTGGAAGAGTACAAAGCCGACTGCATAATAGATTCAGCGGCGGATATTCCTGGATTAACTGATAAATAAGTAATATAAGCAAAAGAAAAAGCCGCAGCTGTGCGGCTTTTATCGTCTTCGGGATTCTTTGATGGCCCGGTCCATTTTTCTGTCTGCGTCTTTCTTCGCAATAGTTGCTCTCTTGTCGTAGTTCTTTTTGCCTCGGGCAAGGCCGATTTCAACCTTTGCCCTTCCATCTTCGTTAATGTACATGGAGAGGGGAACGATGGTGAGGCTGGTGTTCTTAGTCTCTCCGTAAAGCTTGTTGATTTCCTTCTTGTGAAGCAGTAGCTTCCGGGGCCTCAGAGGTTCCACGTTATATCTGTTTCCCTGCTCGTAGGGGGAGATGTGCATGCCGTAGATTATCAGCTCTCCGTTTTCCACCTTGGCATAACTTTCCTTGATGCTGACCTTCCCCGCTCTTACAGATTTGATTTCTGTTCCTGTAAGCACTATTCCCGCTTCGTAGGTGGCCTCTATGAAGTAGTCGTGGCGGGCCTTCTTGTTGGCTGCCACCAGTTTTCTGGGTTTTCTTGACATTTCTTACACCTGTTATGGATCTTTGACTGATCCTGATCCCTGTTAAATTTTACCGAACTTGCTGAATGGATAGAGCCTGAATACAGCCCTGCCCTTGATGCTGGATGCGGAAACCGGCCCCACTTCGTCGCTGCGGCTGTCCACACTTACAACTCTGTTATCGCCCATGACGAAGTATTTTCCCTTCGGAACAGTATAGTTGTAGATCTGACCGGTAGTGTATCCGTCTTTTAGGTAAGGCTCGTCGTAGGCCCTTCCGTTAATGTAGACCTGACCGTCGGAGATGGTGATGGTATCCCCGGGAAGGCCTATGACTCTCTTGATAAGCAGCTTTGGCTTGCCTCTGTCGTCCAGGAGCTGTGACTGGAAGATGATTATGTCTCCCCGCTCAGGCTGGTGGTGCACATATGCCCGTTTGTACATTATCAGGTAGTCGTTGGGATTAAGGGTGGACTGCATGGATGTCTGCTTTACCACCGTTGGCCTGATGAAAAAAAGAATCGCTGCAGCTATTATTGCTGCTATTACAATATCTTTCAGCAGGTCCAGTGCAACGGAGCCTCTTGATGGTTTATTTGCTGTTTCGGAATTTGTCATTGTTTTTCTCGTTCCTTTGTGTGCGTGTTGATTTTTTCTTGTTCAGTGAATTTCCCCGGCTTTTACCGGAGGTGGTTTTTTCCAGTATATTAATAGCTTCTGTAAAAGTCTGGGGAAGGGGTGCTGTAAACTGGCGTCCCTCCAGATATTCCAAAGGTTCAGGGCAATTGTGAAACTGCAGCCTTGAACTGTGGAGCAGCTGGGTGGAAATGCCGGCTGAAGTCTTAAGGCGCCTGTTAAATAAAGAGGCTTCCCTGGTCTGATATTTAAAATCTCCTGCAAGGGGATGACCAATAGACGCCAGGTGAGCTCTTATCTGATGGGTTCGCCCGGTAACCAGCTGAATCTCCAGGAGTGTGGAGTTCTTCAGCTTTCGCACCGGCACCACGATGGTTTCAATGTCTCTGGAACCGTCGGAATTAACGTGGCCCCTGAGATCTCCGGAAGAGACAACCTTGTCTTCTTTCAGATGGTCTACAGAAAGATCTGAAATAGTGACCTTGTTTGTTCTCTCGTCCTTGGACAGGCTTCCTGTGAGAACCAGAGGCTGGTCCACATGACCATATACGATAGTGGTGTAGTACTTTGAAACATCTCCGCTGCGAATCATGGAATTAAGGGCCCGCAGTGCGGCGGCGTTCTTGCCGAAAAGAACCAGTCCTGTAGTGTTCCTGTCCAGCCTGTTGGCCGGTGCAGGTACGAAGGTCCGTGAGGAACCTGCCTTATATTCACCGGAAGCAATCAGGTAGTCAACGACCTGATTTGCCAGATGGTTCTTCTTCTCGGTGCTGTCGCCGTGAGTAAGAAGGCCAAAAGGCTTGTCGGCAATCAATATGTTTTCATCTTCATATACTACATGGAAATTTTTCTTTACTGAGTTCTTCCTCAGCTTCTCTTCCTTTGATACGGTGAGAGACTTCAGTGTCTCGTCGTCAAGGTAGAGGGTGAGCCGGTCACCTTCGCACAGGATGTATTCGTTTTTTCCCCTGTGGCCGTTGATCTTAAGATCCTTCCTTATTATCTTGTAAACAGAGCCCAGAGTGGCTTTGGAGAGATATTTCCTCATGAAACGGTCAAGGCGCTTTCCACCGTCATCAGGGCCGATGATTATTTCCTTCATATAAAACCTTTTTCGGAATTGAGTTTGAGTGTCCGGGAAGGCCTGTGTCCTGTTAATATGAGGGCACAAAGGCTTCCATGCCATCTGCTGATTTTATCACTGCGGCTGCAGCATTGCAAATTCAAGGCATTGAGAGTTTGCAAAGAATTGGTGAAAAGTTTATACTAAGCGGAGTATACATGGTATTGCTTTGCAGGTAAGGAGGAAGGAATGTCCAGAAGAGAGCGGAATGGGAGATCAGACAGGAGAAGGAACTCCTTGGATAAGAAGAGGAGAAAGCCGAGCCCTCTGAAAGACAGAATCCATGATGTAAATGACATCCTTCTGGCTGTGGTCATTATTCTTGTGGCTGCACTTATTGTTGCATGGAGATTGAAGGTAATACTGGAATATCCTTCCACACTGGCAGAAAACAGCAAGAGCACGGCCACGTCGGAGAGTACTGCAGCACTGCCGGAATCCCCTGAAGCACCAGTTGAAGTTCTGGCCTGAGATCACTATGATCCGGGACACCTGTCTTTGTATGAATAAGGAGAAAATAGCGCCATGATAGAGGCAAAGAACCTGACCATGCTTGTTGACTACTACGAGATTACCATGGCCAATGGTTATTTTCAGTCAGATGTAAGAGATAGCGAAGCCTGCTTTGACATGTTCTTCCGCAGGGTTCCGGATGACGGAGGATTCGCCATAATGGCCGGCCTGGAGCAGATGATAGAATATCTCAACAATTTGCATTTCTCAGATGAGGACATAGAATATCTTCGCTCGAAGCATGAGTTTTCCGAAGAGTTTCTTGAGTATCTGAAAAATTTCCAGTTCAGCTGCGATGTGTGGGCGGTGCCGGAGGGAACACCGGTTTTCCCTCATGAGCCTATAGTGACTGTTAAAGGTCCTCTTATACAGGCCCAGTTCGTGGAGACCATGATCCTTCTCACCATAAATCATCAGAGCCTCATAGCCACAAAGGCTAACCGTATTGTGAGGGCTGCCCAGGGACGGCCTGTTATGGAGTTTGGAAGCAGAAGAGCCCAGGGCGCATCTGCTGCTATTTTCGGTGCAAGGGCTGCATACCTGGCAGGCTGCGCAGGAACAGCCTGTGCCATCGCTGACAGAGATTTCGGCGTTGCAGCACTGGGAACCATGGCTCACAGCTGGGTCCAGACCTTCGACAGCGAATACGAGGCTTTCAAGGCCTATACATCTATTTACCCTGACAATGCAGTTCTGCTGATAGATACATACAACGTGCTTAAATCAGGACTTCCTAATGCCATCAAGGTCTTCAAAGAGCTTAAACCTGCAAAGATGGGAATCAGAATTGACAGCGGTGACATTGCATACCTGACGAAGAAGTGCAGAGAGATGCTGGATAAGGAAGGCCTTGAAGACTGCTCCATAGTGATTTCCAACTCCCTGGATGAATACCTGATCAGAGACGTTATTCTGGAAGGAGCCTGCATAGATTCCTTCGGCGTCGGTGAGAGACTTATTACGTCCAAGTCAGAACCGGTGTTCGGCGGAGTCTACAAAATGGCAGCCATAGAGACCAAGGGGGTTATGACTCCGAAGATGAAGATCTCCGAGAACATTGAGAAGATCACAAATCCGGGATTCAAGAACGTCTTCCGTCTCTATGACAACGAAACAGGGAAAGCCCTGGCAGACGTTATTACCCTTAGAGAAGAAGGCCCTCTCACATACAATGAAAGCTACGAGATTTTTGATGAGCACGCAGTATGGAAGAGAAAGGACCTGAAGAATTTCACTGCCAGAGAACTTCTGGTGAAGATCTTCGACAAGGGCAGGTGCGTATATGATTCACCGTCTCTTGATGAAATAAAAGACTACTGCAGAGAGCAGATTGATACTCTGTGGGGAGAGACTCTCCGATTCGAGAATCCTCAGACTTATTATGTGGATCTGTCCAAGCCTCTGTGGAGCCTGAAGCACGAGCTGCTGAACCAGCACCATGCAAGAGACTGATCGATTCATATATCTTGTTGATTACGAAAGAGGTACGATGATAAGGATATTCGAAAAATTCTGGCATTTTGACATCAGGAAATATTTTACCAGCACCATGCCGAGAAAGGTGGCAGGCATTTTTGTTGTTGCCGCCGTGGCTGCGCTCATGACTGCTGAGATCAGATATCTGATTCCTTCAAGGGTAACGGTGGTTTATGCTTCTGTTGACAGCGGAGACAAGAAGGTGGAAGTAGAGACCAGAGCCGGGAACGTAGAAGGGGCACTTGAAGACCTGAAGGAAGTGAAGAATCCGGGCTTTAAGATCAGTTCCATCGACAAGGTCACTCCAGGCAGGAACCAGGGAGTGAAGAACGGCATGACTGTCCACGTGAAAGAGGCAGTAAAGACTACCGCAGTAATCGGTGGAAAAGAAGAAGAATTTCACATATCCAGAGGAACGGTGGCCGATAATCTGAAGGCCAACGGAATAGAATATTCAGATCAGGACATTGTTACCCCGGCCCTGGACACAGAGGTCACAAGAGATACAAAGGTTCAGGTGCAGAGAGTAGAAAAGGAAACAAAGGATGTTACCGAAACCATCCCTGCTGGAGAAGAAAGTGTTCTGGATCCTTCACTTCCTTCAGGAAAGGTAGTTACATCTAATGGCCAGGACGGCCAGGCAATATATACAGTAACCACAACCTACACTGACGGAGCAAAGACCTCTGAGGAAAAGGCCCTTAAAGAAACTGTAAAGGAAATGACCAACAAAGGCATCCGTTTTGGCACTTCAGCAACGGGACAATCCGGTGCTGTGAACGTAGTCAGAACCTTTACTGGCAATACTACAGCATACTATGCAGGTGAAGGGGCCAGAGGATCTACAGGAGGCATCTGCAAATACGGCACCTGCGCAGTGGATCCTTCTGTAATACCTTATGGAACCAGGCTGTACATAGAAGGATACGGATTTGCAGTGGCAAACGACTGCGGCGGAGCTGTAAAGGGAAATGTAGTAGACTTGTACATGAACAGCACAGCTCAGTGCATATCCTGGGGAAGAAGGCACGTAAAGGTTTACGTTCTGGGATAGAACAAGTCAATAGATTTACATTCTTTTATTGCAAAACAAAATAGGGTGTGCTGCCGGGTGTTATGGAATCCCTCCGGGGAGTAAAATCGTATCCGGGGTTTACCCAGAATGAAATATATAACAGGAGGTAGTACCAATGAAATTAGATGCAGCAGGAAAGGCTTGTCCGATTCCGGTAATCATGGCTAAGAAAGAGATGGATAAGGGAACAAAGGATCTGTCTATCGTAGTAGACGGACAGACTCAGATCGACAACCTGACCCGTCTTGGAGATACGTACGGCAGAAAGGCATCTGCAGCTCCAGAGGGAGACAGATTCCTGGTTACCTTTGAAGACGGAGACGGAACTATCCCTGAGACAGCAAAGAGCTATGATGAGGGAAGCTATGCTGTATTCTTCAATAAAGGCGGAGTAGGAGCCGGAGATGATGAGCTGGGACAGAACCTGGCAAAGATGGCTATCTTCACTCTCAGCCAGCAGGAAGACAACATTCCAAGCTATATTCTGTTTATGAACGGCGGAGTTAAGCTTACAACTGGAATCGAGCCACAGATTGTAGACAACCTGAACACCCTGATTGAAAAGGGAACAAAGGTGCTGGTATGCGGAACATGCCTGAACTTCTACGGTGTGAAAGATGACTGCAAGGTTGGCACAGTAAGCAATATGTATGATATACTGGGCGCTATGCAGGAAGTTTCCAAGGTGATTACCCTGTAAATACACTTGAACTGGAGAGACATCCAGAATGGAACATTATTATCTATACACTTTTGAATCTACTCACGGAGCCATATCCACAGAGAAGCTGATGAAGTCCCTGGGCTGCACCGTAATGCCGGTGCCTCGGAGTATTTCAACTAGCTGCGGGATTTCCGTAAGAGTAGAAACAGAGAAGTTCGATGAATCAGTAAGGCTTTTTAAAGCCGGCAGCGAGCTGGCTGATGATGAGTATACGGTTTACAGTATCGAAAGCGATAAGAAAGCCGGAATATTCAACTTCCAGAAGATCACCATCTAGAGTGCTGGTTCTGACAGAACAATTGGGGAAATAAAACCACTTTCCCCTGCAGAAACATGGAGGAAACACAGAGACCCTGATGGTCTCTGTGTTTTTTTATGCAGCAGAGAAGCAGGGAACATGGTTTTACATACGCGCCGGACTCCGCCGGTTTCTTAATACCATGGCTGCAAGGTTCAAATTCCGGTAAAAATGATGTATTATATTTTGATAATGATAATGGGAGAAGTGTGCCGGAGGAACGTGCCTTGAGAAAGTTTTTCAGAAGCTCATATGTGAAAGCAGCAGGAGCCATGATTCTTGCAGGAACTATTTTGCTGGTCCTCAGGAGAATCATGGAGACCACCAGTTTTCATGCAGTTGTGGACAAGATCAACAGTACCCTGATGCCAGTTTATATCGGTATTCTGCTGGCCTTTGTCCTATGCCCTATCTACAATGCCATCGTAAGGAAATGTTACGGTTTCATGAAAGAAGGCAGGGATTTGAACAAGGCCAGGAGAGAGAGAGAAAAGCTCAGCCGCCTCAGCGAAAGGGGAACGGGTTCTCAGGGCCTGGTTTTATCTGCATCAGATGAGCAGACTGGCGTTGATGCAGACGCTCTGGCAAAGGATAAGATAATAGGATATCGAAAAGGCTTTAATGAAGCTGTTGCCCAGAAGAAAAAAGAAGCAAATCTTTCAGAGGAGGATGCGGAAGCAATAGGTAACCACAAAATTCTGTCCAGGGCCAGATTGATCGCTTCAATATGCTGCCTCGCAATTATTTTCGGCGTTGCAGCCCTTCTGATATACACAGTTCTTCCTCAGATTGTAGGAACTGTCCTGAATCTGGTAGAAACTGCCCCAAGCAGGCTGCAGGACTTCGCAGAATGGGCTCACCATAACCTGCACAAGTATCCTCAGGTAGTTAAGAAAATCGACGAGGTGGCTGACTCCGGCGGCGGAATGATCATCACATGGATTCAGACTAACATACTTAAAAAACATGCATCCAGCATTGCAGCCGTTGTTTCCAGCCAGATATTCGCTTTTGTAAACACCGTAATAAATGTTTTTATAGGCATGCTCATTGCCATATATCTTCTTAACTACAAGGAGAGACTCTGTGCCATTGCAAGGAAGCTGACGGCAGCTAATTTTTCTGAAAAGACCGCCAGAAACATTTATGAGTTTGCAAATATCATCAATACAACATTCATCGGGTTCATTGTTGGAAGAATCCTGGATGCCATCGTTATCGGCGTGCTTACGTTCATGACCATGACAATCTTCCAGATGCCACTGGCCCTTCTCATCAGTGTTATTGTGGGAATCACCAATGTGATACCGTTCTTCGGACCATTTCTGGGAGCCATACCGTCCTTCGGCCTCCTGCTTATTCAGGGACATCCCGTTCAGGCCCTTTACTTTGCTATTATGATCCTTGTGATACAGCAGCTGGATGGAAACGTTATCGGACCTAAGATTGTTGGAAGTGTAATCGGAATAAACAGCTTCTGGGTTCTTATTTCCGTCCTTATCGGCGGCGGGCTCTTCGGTTTTATAGGCATGGCTCTGGGCGTTCCGGTGTTTGCTGTAATCTATCAATACGTTAACAAGATTGCATCTCACCGGCTGGTAAGAAAAGAAAAGCTTTCTGCCACAGACGATTACTACGATTTCAGCAAATTCGGTATTAACAGCACTGGAGAGGTAATCCCGGGACTGGACGATCATGGCGGAGAAAGTAAAGACCGGAAATAGTCAAGGTAGAAAAATCAGATCAGAACAGGATATAACATGAACATTGAAACTAAGAATAAAATCATAAAAAGAGCAGAAGAGGCCGGTATTTCTGAGGACAGAATCCTTACAGGAGAGGCCCTTTCTGCCCACACCACCTTCAGGATCGGAGGGCCGGCGGAGCTTATGATCAAGATCTGCAGCCCTTCTGAACTCAGCCAGATCCTGGGGCTGCTGGAAGAAGACCAGATCTGCCACATGCTGGTGGGAAACGGATCCAATCTCCTTTTCAGTGATGAAGGTTATGAAGGTGTAATTCTTATACTGGAAGGAGACTTCCTGAACATAGAATGGGAAGATGGCACCAACGGAAAAGGCCTTATCAGAGCAGGAGGAGGAATCAAACTGTCAAGACTCAGCTCCTTTGCAGCAGATAACAGTCTTACTGGCCTTGAATTTGCCTGCGGCATTCCTGGCACTGTTGGCGGCGGAATATACATGAACGCAGGAGCCTACGGAGGGGAGCTGAAAGACAGAGTACAGTCGGTGGATCTGATGAAAGCCAATGGCTCCGGCGTAATGACCCTGACCGGGGAAGAGATGAAATTCGGCTACAGACACAGCATCCTTCAGGAGAAAGAACTTATTGTTCTGTCTGCAGTATTTTCTCTGGACAAGGGAAACCAGGAGGAAATCAGAGAGACTATGAGCCAGCTGAACAGGAAGAGAAATTCCAAGCAGCCTGTTAACTATCCTAGCGCCGGAAGCACCTTCAAGAGACCAGTTGGGGGATACGCAGCTGCACTGATTCAGGAATCCGGACTTAAAGGGTTCTCTGTAGGAGGGGCTAAGGTTTCGGAAAAGCATTCCGGATTTGTGATAAATACCGGAGGAGCCACCTGCAGTGATGTTCTTGCTCTCATGGAAAAAGTAAGGGACAAGGTGCTTCAGGATTCCGGAATCCGCCTGGAGCCGGAGGTGCGCATTATAGGAAAAGACGGAACTGAATTGAACAAAAACTTCTGAGGGACAAAGGAGGAAAAATCTGGTGACAGATCTGGAATCAATAAAAAACGAATGGAGACTGACCTTTGACCTCCATACCCATACAATTTATTCTCACATGGGTCCATACAGACACGGTAAGGGTACCGTTATGGAAAATGTGAAATCAGCCTTTGACCAGGGAATCATGGAAATAGCTATTACAGACCACGGCCCGGGCCATAAGTTCTACGGCCTCAGCATGAAGGAGCTGCCTCAGGTAAGGAAGGACATTGAAGCAGCCAAGGCAGCTTTCCCAGCCATGAAAATCCTCCTGGGAGTGGAGGCCAACATAGTTGACAACGGAGGAAACTGCCTGGACGTAAAGCCTGAATGGTTTGATCTCTTCGATTTTGTTAACTGCGGCTATCACTACGGACTGCCGGGATGCCACATGCCTGCAAACATGGTGGATTCAAAAGCCGGAAGACCTTCAGGAAGCAGGGAGCACCTCCGGGCGGTAAACACGGAAATGGCTGTAAATGCTCTGGAAAGAAATAATATCAAGATACTTACCCATCCGGGAGACAAGGGGCCTTTCGACATTGATGCTCTGGCCAGAACCTGCCAGGAGAGAGGAACCTGGATGGAAATAAACGCAAGGCACACGCATATGACTGTAGAAGAACTGAAAATCGCAGCTTCATATGACGTGGATTTTGTTATCAGCAGTGACGCCCATAAACCTGACCAGGTGGGCCGCTATGTGGACAGCGTGGCAAGAGCTGAAGAGGCAGGAATAGATCTGAGCAGAATACTGAATCTTGCAAAAAGGGAGGTACAGAGATGAAGGTAATAATCATTTCCGGAATGTCGGGAGCAGGTAAGACCAAAGCAGCAGACTGGTTTGAAGATCAGGGATATTACTGTATCGACAACATGCCTCCTGCACTGGTAGGCAATTTCCTGGAACTCACTGCCGCAGGAAAAACAGGTATCGAAAAGGCCGCATTCGTAGCTGACGTAAGAGGAAAAGATTTTTTCAAAGACCTGGTAACCTGCATCGACAATCTCCGCAGCATGGAGGGAGTGGACAGCAAGGTTCTTTTTCTGGAAGCATCCACCGACTCGCTAGTTCACCGCTACAACGAGACCAGAAGGCAGCACCCTCTTTCAGGGGGGAAGGCTACCCGGGAAGTCATCGAAAAAGAACGCCATGAACTTGAGCCAATCCGCAGGAAGGCAGACTACGTAATAGATACCACCAAGAAGAAAGTGTCCGAGTTCAACATTGAGATGAACAGGATTTTCCTGGGAGATGAAAGCGGCAGCAAGTTCAACATAAACGTCACCAGTTTCGGATATAAATACGGCCTTCCGTCTGAAACCGATGTTACTTTCGACATGAGGTTCATTCCCAATCCCTTCTATGTAAACAGCCTCCGGGCTCTTACAGGAAATAACCGGAAGGTCAGCAGCTACGTAATGAAGTTCGACATTACGAAAAACTTCATAGACCAGTGTGACAAGATGATCAATTCCCTGATACCAGGATTCATCAACGAAGGAAAGTACCACCTCAACATTGCCTTCGGCTGTACAGGAGGCCACCACCGTTCCGTGGCAGTGGCAAACGCCATGGCGGAGATCTTCAAGAATGAGGGTTACATAGTCACCCTGAATCACAGAGATCTGGATTTTGTCAGAAAAGGAGCTAAGAAATAGTGTCATTTTCATCAGAGCTTAAGGGAGAACTGGCTCGTATTAACGTGGAAAACAAGGATCACATGCTTGCGGAGATTTCCGGATTCCTGCGTGTTTCCGGGAGCCTTCGCCTTGCGGGAGGAGGAAAATTTTCCATACTGGCAGCAACGGAGAATCCGGCTGTGGCGCGGCACTACAAAATGCTGATACGAGATTATTTCGACTGCAATCCCGGCCTGGAAGTAGGCATGTCACAGATGCCTGGTAAGGCAGAGAAAAAAGGATACCGGTACGCCCTGAGGATCAGACCGGAGGACAAAAGCGAGAAGATCCTGCGGGAGACGGGAATGATGCTTATCAGAGAAGGAAACGACTACCTGTCTGATGGCATCTACCAGCCTATTGTGAGAAACAAGGGCTGCAAGAAAGCCTACATCAGAGGGCTGTTCCTGGGCTGCGGAACTATTTCCGATCCTCACAAGGGCTACCACATGGAATTTGTCCTGGACAGCAGGCAGGTGGCCTGGGATCTGAAAAAACTCATAGGCACATTTACAGACTTAAGCGCTTCCGTAACAGAGCGGGGAAGCGACTGGGTTGTCTACATCAAGAAAGCCGACTATATAGGAGATATGCTTGGCATTATGGGAGCCAGCAACTCCATGCTGGAATTCGAGAACATCAAAATAGAAAGAGGCATAAAGGGAGAGGCTGCCAGAATAGCAAACTGCGACAATGCCAATGTGGACAGAGCGCTGAACGCCTCAGAAAGACAGCTTAGAGACATTAGAGCCATCCAGGAAAAAATGGGAATCGATGGTTTGCCGGAGCAGCTCAGGCAGGTAGCGGTTCTCCGCCTGGAAAGGCCTGAAGCCAGCCTTACTGAAATAGGAGAGGCCCTCAATCCTCCCATTCAGAAAGGGGGAGTCAACAAGAGATTCAGAAGGATACACCAGCTGGCAGAAGAGACTTTAGGGGAGGAATAGATGGATATAAAAGAAGGACAGATCATCGAACTGGACATAACAGACGTCAGCGATGATGGAAAAGGTTTTGGCCGGGCAGAAGACCTGGCCGTTTTTGTGGAAGGAGCAGTTCCCGGAGACAGGGTTCTGGCAGAGATAAAAAAGCTGAAGAAGAACTTCGCCCTGGCAGTAACTAAAGAGGTAGTCTCACCATCTCCTTTCAGGAGAGAGTCCGACTGTCCTTTTTTCCAGGGCAGAGATGGCAGAGGAGAATGCGGCGGATGTGCCTACAGACAGCTGAAATATGAAAAGCAGCTGGAAATAAAAAGAAGACAGGTGATCAATAAACTGTCCAGAATCGGAGGCGTTGAAAACCCTCAGGTGGCAGAAACAGTTGCCTCACCGGAACTTTTCAGATACAGGGACAAGGTGGAATTCGCTGTCAAAGGTGCCCATATTGGATTCAGAAAAAGGGGCAGCCACGAGATAGCAGATATAACAGATTGTCAGCTTTTGCCGGAATCTGTTATGGCTGTGTGCAACAAAATTCGTGAATTCCTTAATGACAGAACTCTGAAGGCCTACGACGACAAAAAAGCCAGAGGATTCCTGCGCCAGGTAACCGTTAAGTGGGCCCTGGGTACAGGACAGATGATGGTGATTTTCACAGCAGCAGATACAAAAATGCCATCTGCCGAAAAAATAATTACAGCCATTGACCAGGCCGTAGAAGAAACGGAAGACGATCTGTACCTGGCCAGCGTGGTCCTCCACACCAACAAAAACAAAAACCTCCGTGATTTCTCACCACGCCTGACCACCCTGGCCGGCACACCCACAATCACCGACCTGGCAGAATTCAGCCAGCCGGCAATGAAAAACCAGATAAAATACGAAATTTCCCCGCTGGCTTTTTACCAGATCAACCCGCTGCAGATGAGAAACCTGTGCTCACAAGTCTGCAAATTTGCAGAACCTGACAAACATAAGGTGATCCTTGACCTGTACTGCGGAATCGGAACCCTGGGCCTCCCTCTGGCAGAAAGCAGCAGATATATTATCGGAATCGAATCCATAAAACCTGCCATAATTGACGCCAACAGGAATGCAGCCATAAACGGAATTGTCAACGCCCGGTACTATACTGGAAAGGCCGAGGAAGTGCTGCCGGAACTTCTGGACAAGCTGGAGAGTGGAGTCAGAGACAACGATACCTTTGGCATTCCGTGGCAGGATACAGAAGACAGGGTTGTTATCCTTGATCCGCCGAGAAAGGGCTGTGATGAAAAACTCCTGGAAACAGCCGGCACCACAGGGGCAAACCGGATTGTATATGTTTCCTGCGATCCGGGAACCATGGCAAGAGATATCAGGAAGCTGGGGGAAATGGGATATGAATTTGCGGAAGCAATTCCCTTCGACATGTTCCCGTGGACCACGGAGATAGAGACCGTTTGCTTCCTTCAGAAGATCCAATAAACTGCAGGTTTGAACATTATTTGAAATTGCACCTTTAAACGTACGTGATTTGTCTGTATCATAGTACATATTGGCTCTGCCGGTGAATTTCCTGGCAGGCCATGTACTATGTTTTTTTGGATAATTAGGAAAGTGTTGGCTATCAATATGGAAACCACAAAGAAAAAAGGCCTCAGACCCTGGAGGGAGCTTTCGGGTCTGCGAAAGGTCCTGAGAGTACTTTGGATATTCGTACTGGCTGTTCTGGCAGCCACAGCCCTTCTGTTCGGTTATCTGACAGCAACAGAGTTCAAACCGGCTGCAAAGGAGAACCTGGGAGTTACCAGTGGAACAGATGCTATAAACAAGGTGGACCAGGGAAAAGAATTATCGATTCTCACCTGGAATATAGGATACGGCGCCCTGGGAGATAACGCAGATTTTTTCATGGACGGCGGTAAATCAGTAAAGACCGCTGATGAAAAGCGGGTGATGGAGAACATGAAGGGCATAAGCGAAGAAGTGAGTGCCATTGATCCTGATTTCGCATTCTTCCAGGAGGTGGACAGAGACTCCCACCGGTCCAGTGGTATTGACGAAGCCAGGCTTATCCGCAATGGCCGCAGCAATGGAGATTCTACTTTTGCATATAATTTCAGGGTGAAGTTCATTCCATATCCTGTGCCTCCTATTGGCAAGGTAAACTCTGGAATCCTCACCAGCTCCGACTATAAGATACAGAATTCTGTAAGAAGACAGCTTTACTGTCCGTTTAAGTGGCCTGTTTCCCTTGGAAACCTCAAGCGCTGCCTGATGGTGGACAGGGTGAAGATCAATGGAAGCAGCAAAGAGCTGGTCCTCATAAACCTTCACCTGGAGGCCTACGACAGTGGAACAGGAAAGATCAAACAGACGAAAATGCTGAGAGACGTAATGGATAAGGAAAGAGCCAAGGGTAACTATGTAATTGCCGGAGGCGATTTTAACCAATGTTTCTCTGAGGCCGATGTGACAGCATTTAAGCAGTATCCGGGAACATGGAAGCCGGGAGTTCTGGACTACAGCCAGTTCAAGGGATACAGGCTCCTTATGGACAATTCCGATCCAAGCTGCAGGTCCCTGGACAGAGCCTTCAAAGGTGCTGACCCTGACAAATTCCAGTACTACAGCATCGACGGGTTCATCGTTTCAGATAACGTTACTGTGAACTCAGTAAAAACCCAGAACCTGTCATTTAAGAACTCAGATCACAACCCGGTTGTAATGAAATTCGTTTTGAACTAGGAAAAAAACAGCTCTCTGACTGCAGCCAGATTTGCGGTCATGAGAAATGGTAAATGATCTGCCGCTGATTCTTTGAAAAATCTTCAAAGAACTGGCGGCTTTTTTACGGCTGATTTTGTGGCTAAAACACCGGACTCCGGCAATGACTGAATCTTTGTTGCTCTTGCAACAGTGACTGTTCCTGTCAAGTTGTATTATCTGGCTGTAGACAACAAGGACATAACATAGAACAACATAGAGTTTAGATACAGGGAGGATATTATGAGCGCATTTCTGGGACCTATCCACTACTGGATGTACAACAAGATTCAGGTACAGGAGAAGATGACTGAGGATATCAGCAATCTGGCCGTAAACAGAGGCTGGATAACAGAGAAGCAGGCAGAAGAATACAAGGGCAGCAGCAACAGGCCTCTTGAGGAGGCCATCGACCTGGGCAACATTCACGGATGGCTTCAGGGTATGATCAACGATGCTGAAGGAAAATATGCAAGCCTGGTGTCAAGACTGCTGAACGCAGAGGAAGACAGAATGGAAGCACTGAAGGTTCTGGCCTTTGAGGAAGGAAAAAACAACAGCGCAAGGGAAGGGTCTTCAGCCTTCGATATATACAAGGACCTGGACGATGCTCTCCTGAACGGAATGCCATGTGACAGAATCAACGTGGTAAACAGACAGGAAGAAAACTGCGTCGCATGGGATCAGACCCAGGACATTCACAGAACCCACTGGGACGCTGTAGGTGGAAACCCTGACTGGTATTATGAGCTGAGACTGGCTTACATGAAGGGCGTTGCATCCGGTGCCGGCTTTGATGTAGTAAGAGAAGGAAGCACAGGCTTTGCCATTGTAAAGGCAGCTTAATCCCAGGACGAATGTTTTCCTGTTGACAGCTAGCCCCTGTCTTTAATTACATAGGTATCTTTGTCAAAATCAATAAGTCCCTCGTCCCGCATGGCTGAAAGCTCCCTGGTCATGGAGCTCCGGTTTACAGAAAGGTATTCTGCAAGTCCGGTGCGGGTCAGAGGGCTTTTTACGTATCTGGACCCCTGGCGCTGGGAAAGCATGGAAAGATAGGCCAGGATTTTTTCCCGCATAGAAGGCTTTGATGAAATCTCTATTTTTTCCATAAGCTGCTGGCTCTTAAGGCCCAGCAGGTCAAACATGTTCTGAGTCAGCTGGGTGTGGAAGGTGCAGCGGCGTGGACAGCTGTGAATAATGTTGGCAGAAGGAACGAACAGGATGTTGCAGGCTCTGCCGGCAGTAAAGGTCACACTGGACTGGGAGTTTCTCCGTACTGCAAAGGATTCGCCGAACAGTTCTCCCGGTTCCATGTATGTCATGAGAGCCTTTTCGCCCCAGATATCCTCCTTGATCATGTGGACCGTTCCGCTGAGGACGATGCCAATATAATGAACGCTTTCATTGTCAAGGATAATCACTTCCCCCTTGTTGAAAGAGCGCTCGTAGCTCCGTAAACAAAGGAGAAGGGTATTAAGATCCTCTTCTGAAATATTTTCGAA
This sequence comes from Allobaileyella intestinalis, assembly GCF_009695865.1. GTDB lineage: Bacteria > Bacillota > Clostridia > Peptostreptococcales > Anaerovoracaceae > Allobaileyella > Allobaileyella intestinalis. The sequence continues at coordinate 180,871 of NZ_VUNB01000002.1, forward strand.
CAGAGGAATGTCCTGATAATTGATGTCTGGTGTTTTTTTCATGCTATTCACCTGCTTTTCGATTAAACAGTCAGCAGTACTGATGCCCCCTGGCCCGGAAGTTTCTGCAGCAGTTGTTTAGATTTCGCTACAGTCCGGCCTCTTAAAATTCTTTTTTTATAATATAACAAATGCGTTGCACAGGCAACATACACTCTTCCGCCACAGGGTTACTATAATGGCGTCAAAAGGAAACGGTAATACATAGAAAGATAAAGTACAGCTTAGGATAACAGTGAGGTAATGATTATGGAGAACAAGATGTTTTGTTATCAGTGTCAGGAGACTGCAGGATGCAGCGGATGCACCATCAAGGGCGTATGCGGCAAGACCCCTGAGGTTGCAGCAATGCAGGATCTGCTGATCTACGTAACAAAGGGACTTTCTGCAGTAACTACACAGCTTAGAGCAGAGGGAACAAAGGTTGCAGAAGAGGTTAACCACCTGGTTACAGTAAACCTGTTCACAACTATTACTAATGCAAACTTCGATCTCGAGGAGATTGCAGACAGAGTTGAGATGACTCTGAACACAAAGGTTCAGCTCCTTGAGCAGGTTAAGGATTCTTCCACTCTTCCTGCAGCAGCAAAGTGGTGCGTTTCAAGAGATGAGTATGGTGCTGCAGCAAACGGCGTAGGTGTTCTGGCTACAAAGGATGAAGACATCAGATCACTGAGAGAGCTGATCACTTACGGACTGAAGGGTCTGGCTGCATACATGAAGCATGCTAACGCTCTTCTTCATGAGGACCAGCAGGTTGACGCATTTATTCAGGAAGCTCTGGCTAAGACTCTTGACGACAGCCTTACTGTTAACGACCTGGTTGCCCTCACACTGGAAACAGGTAAGTTCGGCGTACAGGGAATGGCTCTCCTGGACAAGGCAAACACAGATACATACGGAAACCCTGAGATAACAAAGGTAGACATCGGTGTTAGAAAGAACCCTGGAATCCTCATTTCCGGTCACGATCTTAAGGACCTGGAGATGCTGCTTGAGCAGACAAAGGGAACAGGCGTTGATGTATACACACATTCAGAGATGCTGCCAGCCCACTATTATCCATTCTTCAAGAAGTATGACAACTTTGCAGGAAACTACGGAAACGCATGGTGGAAGCAGAAGGAAGAGTTCGAGAGCTTCAACGGACCTATTCTGATGACAACAAACTGCATCGTTCCACCTAAGGACAGCTACAAGGACAGACTGTGGACCACAGGTGCAGCTGGATATCCAGGATGCAGACACATCGACGGAAAGTATGGCGAGACAAAGGATTTCTCAGCTATCATCCAGCAGGCAAAGGAGTGCCCGGCTCCAACAGAGATCGAGACAGGAGAGATCGTAGGAGGATTTGCTCATGAGCAGGTATTCGCTCTGGCTGATCCGATCGTTGAGGCTGTTAAGTCCGGCGCTATCAAGAAGTTCGTTGTAATGGCAGGCTGCGACGGCCGCATGAAGAGCAGAAACTACTATACTGAGTTTGCACAGGCTCTGCCTAAGGACACAGTAATTCTCACAGCAGGATGTGCCAAGTACAAGTACAACAAGCTGAATCTGGGGGATATCAACGGAATTCCAAGAGTTCTGGATGCTGGTCAGTGCAACGATTCTTACTCCCTGGCTCTTATCGCCCTCAAGCTGGTAGAGATTTTCGGAGTAAAAGATGTAAACGAGCTTCCTATTGCATACAATATCGCATGGTATGAGCAGAAGGCTGTTATCGTACTGCTGGCACTTCTGCACCTGGGTGTGAAGAACATTCACCTGGGACCTACACTGCCTGCATTCCTGTCACCAAACGTTGCAAACGTACTGGTAGAGAACTTCGGTATTGCAGGAATCTCAAGTGTAGAAGACGACATGAAGATCTTCGGAATTCAGTAGTCTTTGTAAAAATTTTGTTCACCAGCGGGGGACTGCCGGCAAAAGGCACTTTTCCGTTTATTGTCCAAATAAATAAACCTGTAGGTGGGTGCCGCATTCTGTGCGGCATCCATTCTTTTTTTACAAGGAAAGTTAAGAATCTTCACTGAGGGGGAATCTTGACAGGACATAGGATAACATGATATCCCTTAGTCAAGTTCAAATGGTTGAAGAGGGGATCTTATCATGAGCAAAAGTAATATCAGAACTGCAATAGTATACAGTTCCAGAAACAATGGAAATACGCGAATACTGGTGGACGCCATAGCAGCGGGAAACAATATAGACCTGTATAACGCAAGGTCGTGTAATCACATAGATCTTTCGGACTACGATCTTATCGGCTTCGCATCGGGAATTTATTACGGAAGTATTGACAAGGCCATCATGAGAATCATGGAAGAGGATCTGCCAAGAGGCAAGAAAGTGTTTTTCGTATGTACCAGTGGTTCCGGCAAGAATTCATATCTCGAGCCTCTCATGGAAATGGCTAAAGGGCGGGCAGCAGGTGTGGCAGGTGCCTACTGCTGCAGAGGGTCCATTTCAGTAAACGGCCGCTCCGGAAAGCTGAAACATCCATCTGCTATGGAGATAAGGAGCGCTGTTAACTTTTTCAATGAAATGATGGACCGCCTGGAAAGTGAAAGGGAACAGGCCGGGGCAGAGCTGCCAGGTGAAGGAAGAGAATCTGAGGGCCAGGATAGAAAGCCTGCCTCCATGGTCACTAACTTTGGAAGCAGGAAAGAGACAGGGATGTTGAAAGAAGACTTGAAAAAAAGAAGAGGAAAGCCTCTGTCAGACAGGTCGAGAATCTCCCCTGAGGACAGAAGGTTTAACCAGGCAGCAACGGTTATCGCCGGAGCTGTTATCGCCACTCCTCTTTTCCTGTTAAAAAAGGTCATAAGAAAGGGCAGATAGAGACAACAAAAGTGACAACATAACTATTGAAATAAAATTGTCATTACAACACAGAATTGCACCATAAATTTAGGTGTTGACACAATTATTCCTTGCAACTATAATGCAGGCAAGAGAGGAGATTATAGATGAATCCTTTCAACAGGCAGATAGAACTCTGATTCCGTGTGAAGGGGAAACGCAAGGAGGTCGCGAAATGAGAAGAACAAGGGCAATGAAGATGGTAGTAGTTCTGTTGCTTATTTATTTCGTTACGATGTTCATGCTGCCTGCAGCGGTACTCAGCTAATCCCTGTGCCTGGTTTTATACGCTGATGTCCGGCCAGGTTACAAGAAACCAAATATGTTGATTGTTCTGTGGGAGTGCGGCAATTGTGCCGCACTTTTCTTTTTTGTATTATTGAAGCAACTAGAGAAGAAGGAGAGGATAGCAATGGGATATCAATATACAACTGGAAAAGTGGCTGCATCTGTGACCTTTCTTGAGCCGGACCTGAGGGAGGAGCTTAAGAAAAAGGCTGAAGACATGGGATACGCCATCCGGTTCATAGACAGGCATCTAATGGACAGAGATGAAATCAGCGTAAGGGAAAAGGAAGAGCAGCTGGAATGGCTGAGGGACTCTGAAATCATCCTTACTTCAAGAGGGCGATTTGTGGATCAGACCAGCCAGAACCTGAGATGGGCTGCCGATACCTACGCAGGCATAGACGTATATTTTCCAAGAGAAGATGGCAGTTCCATAATGCCTCATTCAGGAGTAATGCTGACCAATTCTTCCGGGGCATACGGCCCAACTATCAGTGAACACATCATCATGGTTCTTCTCATGCTCTGGAGGCGCCAGTGGGATTACAACCGGTGTCAGCAGGAACACAGCTGGGGACCGAGGGTTGAGATGAAGTCCATAATGGGATCGGATTTTGTAGTGCTGGGAACCGGGAATATAGGTACGACTTTTGCAAAGAAGGCAAAGGCTCTGGGAGCAGGGAGGATCATGGGCGTAAGCCGGTCTGGAAAAGAACGGTGCCCGGGAGTATATGATGAAATGCATACATTCAGAGAGCTGAAGGATGTTATTGGCCAGGGGGACGCAGTGGTCATGAGCCTTCCGGGCACAGAAGAGACAGCGGGAATGGTGGACAGCACAATCCTTTCAGCAATGAAGGATTCAGCGGTACTTGTTAATGTGGGCCGGGGCTCTTCAGTGGTTCAGAAGGATCTGGTGGAAGCCCTGGAAAAAGGCAGAATCTGGGGAGCAGCTCTTGATGTTATGGAAAATGAGCCCCTGCCTGAGGATGATCCTCTTTGGACTATGAAGAACTGCATCGTCACTCCTCATGTGGCGGGAAACATGACTTTGAGATACACAAGGGAACTGATAATAGGCCAGTTCTGCAGAAACCTTGACCACTACAGAAAAGGGGAGAAGCTGGATCATCTCATAGACCTGGGCCTGGGATACTGATGGGCCAGGGCCTCTGGCAGCCTGTTGAAAAGCAGGTTCTTGGAGTTATGGTTGTTATCACACTGGCCTGGTGGCTGGCTGGTAATAGTGTGTCAGTTGGAGTACAATTCTAGTGTATACAGGAGGATGTACGCGAAAGGAGTGTTTGCGATGAAGATATTAGTTATTTCAGGCAGCCCTCACAAGAGCGGATCCACCGCTCTGCTGACAGAGAATTTTATTGCGGGAGCAGAAGAAGCAGGACATCAGGTAGACTGTTTTGAAGCTTCCTTTAAGAGCATCCATCCATGCATGGCCTGTGAACGGTGCCACAAGACAGGAGACGGGTGTGTTTTCAAGGACGATATGGAAGAGCTGAGACCTCTGGTACTTGGGTCCGACGCAGTGGTTTTCGTAACGCCGGTTTATTACTTTGGCATGAACGCCCAGCTGGCTGCTGCTGTAAACAGGTTTTACGCTTTCAACGACAAGCTTCTTGAACAGGACAAGAAGGCGGCTTTCATTACGGCCTTTGCAGATGATGAAGAAGATTCCTGCACAGGATGCGTAAATACATATCAGCTGATGCTCAGGTATTTCGGCTGGGAAAATAAAGGAATCATAGCTGCCCAGGGCTGCGGGTGTGCTGAAGATGTAATGAAATCCAGCTATCCGGCTCAGGCATACAGGCTGGGCAAGAGCTTCTGATTCGTTTACGACAATGAAAAGACAATGAAACAGGTATTAAAAACCGCTCTGACCGTGGAATATCGCCGGCCGGAGCGGTTTTGCATTATTTCCGCTATTTGTTCTGTTCAGTTCCGTTCATGATTCCCAGAAGATCGTAGAGGGTATTATAAAGGCTGCGGGCTCTGTCCTGACCTATTGGCAGAATGCAGGCCATTCGTGAAGGAATCTTCACCGCCTCATCTCGCAGTTCAAAACCTTTATCCGTAATGGTAATGATAAGGTTCCGCTCGTCTTCTTCAGGGCGGCGCCTGGTAACAAGGCCTTTGCCCTCCATTCTCTTGAGAAGGGGCGTAAGTGTGCCGGAATCAAGGAAAAGCCGACTGCCCAGGTCCTTGACCCGGATCTCCCGTTCTTCCCAGAGGACCATCATGACCAGGTACTGGGTGTATGTAAGGCCCAGGGGATCGAGAAATGGCTTGTATTGTTTTACCAGTTCCTTTGCACAGGCGTAAAGGGGGAAGCACAGCTGATGGTCCAGCTTCAGCTTATCGTATTTATCTTCAGGCGCGGCCATAGTATTATTTCCTTTCATGTTCTTTCGTATTATTTCGTATTATTTCGTGGTGTATCGTAAAGGTGATCCTTTGTTTGATTATGATTACCTGCACAATCTGTTTCTCCGTATTCGCTGAGTACAGGGCCTCCTGACCCATGAAATGGCAGGAGACAATTCAATTGCGCAATATTAAATTTCAGCTTATTTTACAGTGAATAAAGAATACATGTCAATACTATATTAAGGTGACAACCTTATTAAAATAAACAATTTTCAGGGCCCTTTGAAGGGCTGCCACCGTTGAGCCACATTTAATTACATGGTAAGATACCAGTGGTATTGTGTCTTGCAGGAAGATTCCTTCACTGCGAGAACAGAAATTAATTTATACAGAAAGAATGAGGATTATAGATGAAGGAATTCATTATTGAAATGGAAGATGGCGGAATCATGGAAGGCGAGCTGTACGAGGACATTGCTCCTGAGACAGTTAAGAATTTCGAGAGCCTGATCCAGAAGAATTTCTATGATGGACTTATATTCCACAGAGTTATTCCAGGATTCATGATTCAGGGAGGCTGCCCTCAGGGTAACGGAATGGGCGGTCCGGGATACACCATCAAGGGAGAATTTACTGCTAACGGATTTAAGAACGACCTGAAGCATACCAGAGGAGTTCTTTCCATGGCAAGAGCAATGGACCCGGATTCAGCAGGTTCCCAGTTCTTCATTATGACATCTGATGCACCTCATCTGGACGGTCAGTATGCCGCTTTCGGCAAGATTACCAGCGGAATGGACGTTGCTGACAGAATTGTCAACGTTAAGAGAGATTATTTCGATAAGCCGCTGGAAGACCAGAAGATCAAGTCAATCAGAATGAAGTAGTACCGGGAATCTCCGGACAGCAGAATATCCCGGGCGTAATGCCCGGGCTTTTTAGAAAAAACGGCGGACCGCAGGTCACAGGTTGCTGGTCAGCCGGGAAAGTGTACGGGTGTATATGGGGAAATCAGAACAGGAGAATAAGGAGAAGCGAAAACCGGAGCACAGAAAGATCGAAAGAAAGATCACTGTAATCGGACACAAGAATCCGGATACAGACTCCATATGTTCGGCAATCGCCTATGCGGACATTAAGAACCGTGTTAGTCACAGCCACAAGTACGTGCCGGGGAGAGCCGGCGAGATCAGCAGCGAAACCAGATTCGTTCTGGATTACTTCGATGTTCCTGATCCGGAATACATAAGCGATGTATCCACACAGGTCCGGGATATGGAAATAAGAATGACCCCCGGAGTGCCAAAGGAAATGTCCATCGGCACCGCCTGGGATCTGATGAACGACACAGATGCAGTAACCCTGCCTGTTACAGAAAACGGGAAGGTCATCGGTCTTGTGACTAAGGGAGATATTGCCAGAACCTTTATGGACATGGACAATACCCACTTCCTCTCAGATGCCAGAACCCGATTTGGAGACATTGCAGAAAGGGTTCAGGCCAGAATTGTAACCGGCGATCCTGAGAAGATCTTTGACCACGGCAAGGTTCTTGTGGGAGCAGCCGTTCCAGAGAGAATGAAGAAGGTAGTAGAAGCCGGAGACCTGGTAATTCTCGTGGACAGAAACGAGAACCATATCGCAGCACTGGAAAAGGGGGCAGGCTGCCTGATTCTCTGCCTGGGTGCATCAGCAGACAAGGAGACGGTGGAGAAAGCCGCTTCCATGGGATCTGTAATTATGGAGACGGACATGGACACCTATTCCGTTACCAGGGAGATCAACAAAAGCGTTCCACTTCAGGCCATCATGATCAGGGACGACATCGATTCTTTCAGGCTTGACGATTACACGGACAAGCTAAGGTCCGTTATGGCCAGCACCAGGCACAGAGCCTTTCCTGTAGTGGACAGCAAAGGAAACTACATCGGAACAGTATCCAGGAGAAACCTGCTGGGCATCAAGAAGAGACAGCTGATCCTGGTGGACCACAACGAGAAATCACAGGCCGTAGACAATATTGATGAAGGAGAGATTCTGGAGATAATCGATCACCATCGCCTGGGAACCCTTCAGACCCTTCAGCCAATATATTTCGTGAACCAGCCGGTAGGATGTACTGCCACCATACTCTATCAGATGTATGTGGAAAAAGGACTGGACATTCCTCGTGACATAGCGGGGCTGCTGGCAGGGGCCATTATTTCGGACACCTTGATGTTCCGGTCCCCAACCTGTACTCTTCATGACAAAATGGCTGCAGGAGCACTGGCTCTGATTGCGGAGATAAACATTGAAGACTTCGCCCAGGCCATGTTCAAGGCAGGTTCAGATTTGAAGAACAAGTCAGCAGAAGAAATATTTTTCCAGGACTACAAGAAATTCAACATGGCTGGCCACAGCTTCGGCGTAGGGCAGATCAGCTCCATGGACGGAGATGAGCTGGAGCTCATCAAGGAGAAAATTCAGCCGGTGCTGCAGAAAGAACTGGATAAAACAGATATTTCCATGGCCTTTTTCCTGCTGACCAATATTAAAACCAGTTCATCAGAAATCCTCTTTGCCGGTGACCGGGCCCCAGATGTGGTGAGCAACGCATATCCGAATCTGGAACAGAAGGACAATGCCGTAAACGTTCCAGGACTGCTTTCCAGGAAAAAGCAGCTTATTCCTGCGTTCATGGCTGCCATGAACTACATATGAAAAGACTAGAGATCTATTACTAGGGAAAGGAATACATTAGTTAATATGGAACCGGAAAAAATACTCCAGGGCCTCCTTGATATCGGCGAGGAAATGCTGAAAAGCGGCGCAGAGATCAAGAGGGTAGAAGAAAGTATGTACAGAATGTGTGCTGCATACGGATTCAGGCGCATCAACGTGTGGGTCATCTCATCCAACATCCAGGCCACCGTTGAAACAGTAGATGGCAAGATCATTACCCAGATTCGTCACATTCCTCTTGGCGGTGCAAACATGGACAGACTGGATTACCTGAACAACCTGTCCAGGTACGTTTGTTCTTTTAAGCCTAACAAAGAAACCCTGGACGCAAAACTCAGGGAAGTTCTGAACAGAAGGCAGCAGCCGGTATGGATCACCGTTTTGGCAGGCATCATGGGTGGTGCCGGATTCGGAGTGTTCTTCAACTGCGATGTGAAGGATACCATAATTGCAGCTCTTGCATCTACCATCGTAGTCCTGCTGGGATTAAGCCTTGGCAAGGTGGAGAAAAACCCGATGATATACAATGCTATTCTGGCGTTCATCGCTGAAACCTTCATTGTATGGTCTGTGTATTTCGGGCTGGCTCACCATGTGGGCAGCATTACAACAGGAGTGGTAATGCTCCTGGTCAGTGCCCTGGGAACTACTAACGGAATCAGGGATATGCTGCATAGGGATATTCTGTCTGGAATCCTGAACGTTACCAATTCCATTCTGGGAGCTACGGGAATCGCTGCAGGAATCGTTGTTTCACTGATGATATTCAAGGGGATTATTTAATATGGCACCAATGAGTCCAAGTGTACTGGTCCAGCTTATTTCCAGTACTATAGCATGTACAGGGTTTGCCCTCTGGTTCAACATCAGAGGAAAACAGGTGGTGTACTCAAGTATCGGAGCTTTTATTTGCTGGGGAGTTTATGTAATCGTATACCACTACAATCCAAGTAACTTTTACGCAACTATGGTTGCTTCAATAGTAATTGCCGGATACGCTCAGATAATGGCGAGGGTTAATAAAGCACCGGCAACAGTTTTCCTTACAGCTCCTATCTTTCCGGTTATTCCGGGAGCTCAGCTTTACTGGATGATGTACGGCCTTGCGTTAGGAGACAACCATATGGCAAAGACTCAGGGTATAGATCTTATTGTAACCTGCCTGGCAATTGCCCTTGGCTTCATGATCATCGAGATCTTCAATAAGTATCTGTCACTTCTGTGGAACAGAATCCGCAGGTCTGGAAGAAAAACTGCATAGTATGGCAACACCGGCAGACATTTCAAGGGGGAAAAAGCCTGCCGGTGTTTTTGTTTAACCTTTAATGCAAAAATATACAAAATAATTAATAAAAATTATTGACATGATTGCCCTCAGGGTTTATATTATACTTACGTTAAGAAAAGCTTTTGTATGACAATGTATAAATATTAGTTCAGAAAGACATAAGGAGCAAAGAAATGAAGAGCAGTTTATTTAAGAAGGTTCTGCTGGTAAGCCTGTCTTGTATCATGGCAGTGATGCTGGCATCATGTGGTAAGAGCGGAAGCAAGGATGAGTATGTGGCAGTAACCGAGCCTACATATCCTCCATTCGAGAGCACAAATGATGATGGCAAGCTGGTTGGATTCGACATCGACCTCATCAATGCCATCGCCAAGGATCAGGGATTCAAGGTAAAGATGAAGACCATGAGCTTCGACTCCCTGGTACCGGCTGTAGAGGCTGGTAACGCTGATCTGATCGTTGCAGGAATGAACAAGACTCCTTCAAGGGCAAAGCACGTAAACTTCTCAGATCCATATTACAATGCAGGTCAGTTCTACATGGTAATGAACAACAGTGCCATCAACTCTGAAGCAGATATGAATTCAAACACAAAGGTTGCAGTTCAGATTGGTACAACTACTGAGGAATACCTGAAGAAGCTTCAGAAGGAAGGCAAGATCGGACAGGTAGTTTCCCTGAATGAATACAGCACATGTGTACTCCAGCTGGAGAACGGAGATGTGGACGCAGTTGCCGGTGATATGCCTGTACTGGATGAGTACATGAACAAGAAGCCTGGAACATACAAGACTGCAGGAGCCATTTCTACAGCAAATGCAGATGACAGCATGCTGGCAATCGCAGTAAGCAAGAAGAACGATGAGCTTCTGAAGAAGGTAAACAAGGGCCTTGAAGATGTCATGAAGGATGGAACCTATGACAAGCTCTGCAAGAAGTGGGGAGTAACAGGCCTGGATCACAAGTAAAATTCATACCGGGAATAATCCCGGACAGATGAGAATTCTTTCACACCGGCAGGTGCCGGCAACGAAGGATAAACCATAAACCGGCTCGAAAGAGCCGGTTTTTTTACATGAGATTGTGAGGCTAATCAAAAAAACACACAATATTTAAATAAATACACAAATAATTCTTGCAAATTTGGTATGTTTGCACTATATTAAATGAAACGAAAGGGGACGGGTTCACAAGGGCCCGCTGGCAGCAGATCCGTAGAACAGGGTACTAAGAGGAAACAGGAAATGAAGGATAAGTATATTGCCAAGAAATACTGGAAGGACGTTTCAACACCGCTGAAGAATGTTTTTGAGAAGGCGGCGGCCTATGAGGATATCATCAACCTTGGAGTGGGAGACCCGGACCTGACTACCGACCCGAGGGTTACAGAAGCAGCATTCAGAGATGCTAAAGCAGGACACACCCACTATACTCCCCAGCGTGGAGACGTGGAACTGAGGAGAGAGCTGGTTTACTTCTACAGAGAGGAGTACGGCTATGATCTTCCTATAGATAACGTAATGATTACCGCATCCGGGAATATCGGAATGTTCTATGCAATGCAGGCCATCTTGGATCCGGGGGATGAGGTTATTATCCAGTCGCCTTATTACCTGCCTTATCCTAATCAGGTCAGGCTGGCCGGAGGCATTCCCCTGGAATTCGACACCCTGGAGGAGGAAGATTATCAGTTTAATGTGAAGAGGCTGGAGAACATGATCAATGAGAGGACCAAGGCCATTGTAATCAATTCTCCTAACAATCCTACAGGAAGCACATTAAGCCTTGAGACCATGCAAAAGCTGGCTCAGGTTGCGGAGAAGTACGACTTGCTGGTAGTTTGCGATGACATCTACACTTCTTTCAGCTATCAGGAGAAGTTCGTTCCGTTTATGACTCTTCCTGGAATGGACAAGAGAAGTATTACCATCAATTCCTTCTCAAAGGATTTCCTGATGACAGGATGGAGAGTTGGAGATATTGTAGCTCCGAAACACATTATCGATACGATCGCTACAATCAACGAGGCCGTAACCTTTACACCGCCTTCAGTTTCTCAGAGGGCAGCCATTGCGGCTCTGAGGATGAGACACGAGATACAGCCTCCTGTAGTAGAGGAATACAAGAAGAGGATGTATTATGCTTCACAGCGGGTGAACAAACTTAGAAACATGCATGTTCCGTATCCGCCAAAAGGCACATTCTACCTCTTCATTAATATTAAAGACACAGGCCTGACTTCAGAGGAAGTGTGCCGTAGAATGCTGGAAGAGGCTCACGTTCTGATGATTCCGGGAAGCGGATTCGGCAGATGCGGAGAAGGCTATGTGAGAATGTGCTGCACACTTCCGTCAGAGGAGCTGGGCAGAGCCTTCGACAGGCTGGGCAAGATGAGCCTGTTCAAGGTAAAGTAAACAAGTTATTGCAAGGCCGGAATCGACGCCATCAGATTTTGGCTTGTTAATAAAAATTCTCCTTATACAATTTTCCGGATGCCTTGGGGAAGAGTGTCCGGAAGGAATAACATTACACTGGAAGAGCGGCGGAAGCCGCTTTTTTCAGTGGGCTGATAAAGCCTTGAAGCTGGGGGCGGAGAATGTTTAAGGGCAGGTGAAGGAATATGGCTGTGGGCAGGAGAGGTCAGTATGCGGTTGCAAAAAAATTATGATTTGTTATCATGAATAGGATTGATTCCCGGAATGGGTAGTTACGGGATGAATGGTTGTACAGAGGTGATCTGGTTGAAAGACAATAAAGATATAAAGAACAAGATTTCAAATATGACGGAAAACGCCAGAAAGCCTGGAAACAGGCTGGCAGCGGTGATTTCTGCAGTAGTGATACTGCTTTTCCTGGTTTTTATTTTTCAGCTGGTAAGGCCTAATTTAAACGGCAGGCACAGTGAGAAGGAAATGGAGGGAAATATAAGTGCGGCGGCAGCCCTTCAGAAGGCCAGCGTCGTTGATGTGGAGCACGCAGTTGATCAGCTGGACAGCGCAGCCAACGGCGGAAGCCTGTCAGATGACAGGAAGACGAGATACCAGCAGCTGTTCAGAAATTGTACTGTAACAGGGGACTCTCTGACAGAAGGTCTGTCTGTGTACGGCTGGCTCAGTGAAGAGCAGGTGTACAGCAAGATCGGTGCATCGGTACTCAACAGCAGCGACCTTTTCGACAAGGCAGCAGCAACAGAGCCGAAGGCGGCATTTTTCGCCTTTGGAATGAACGACATGGGAAACTATTCAGGAGATTCAACGGCGTTCATCAAGAAATATTCTTCTCTTATTAAGGCTTTCAGGAAAAAATCTCCTGATTCCAAGATCCTTGTGTGCTCTATTTCCACACCTAGTCAGGACGCCATTAATAGCAACAGCTCTATTGGAAATTACAAAAAGTTCAACAAGGCTCTGGAAAGAATGTGCAATAAGGAAGGGTATATTTTCGTTAACGATACTGCTATTCTTCAGGACCATCCTGAACTATATGCAGGTGACGGCATACACGCCAGCCCGGAATACTATCCTCTCTGGATGGATGAAATGGCAAAGGCGGCACAATTATAATGAAAGAATATAAAGCAAAACATTTATCTGAATACATTGATGAGGTGACGTACAGGGCTGGCAGAACTGCCGGCCTTACGGCCGTTTTAAGGGGAAAAAGAACTTCCGGCAACTCAAGAGGTGAGGGAAGCCTGGCAGGAATCCGCCTTGCTGAAAATCACAGTAAAGATTCTCTTAAGGAGAACAAGAAGAATACTGCCTCCGGCCCGTCAATCAGAAACGGGGGAGAGAACAGATCTTTCAGTGAAAAACATCCATCTGATAAGGAGATTATTGCCGAAAGAGGCGGGCTTATCATAAAGATTGTTCTTGTAGCGTTGATGGTTCTTTTCCTGGTGGTTGTATACAAGAGCAATTCAGCCAGGGATGTGGCTGTCAGCGACATCGGAAAGAAGATGGAGAAGGAGACGGACATCGACAAGTACATGAAGGCCTGTGGCGACAGGGACCTGCTGCAGTTTATGGGCCTGGATTACAGAAATTATGATTCATACATTTACTATAAGAGTGGTGAAGCTCTGGGAGTTGATGAGCTCCTTATTGTAAAAGCCAAGGATCCCCAGGATCTTACTGCCGTCCAGGATGCCGTGGACAAGAGGGTGGACAGTCAGATAAGAAAATTCGACAGTTACGGCCCGGAACAGGTGAAGGAGCTGGACAATTCAATAATCAGGAAGAAGGGCAGATATCTCTTCTACTGCACAGCAAAATCACCGGAGAAATATGAGGAGGTGTTCAAAAATGCTATTTAGCAGCATCATCTTCATATTCTTTTTCCTGCCCCTTACACTGGGACTGTATTACATCATTCCCTCCAGATATCTCCGGGCAAGAAATGCAGTTCTTCTGGCAGCTTCCCTGATTTTTTACAGCTGGGGAGAGCCGGTATACGTGCTCCTTATGATCTACAGCGCATTTCTCAATTACTTTTGCGCCCTTCAGGTCAAAAGCGAACAGAGAAAAGGGGGAACAGGCAAAAAAAATCTGACTTTCGCAGTTGTGATGAACCTGTTCATCCTGGGATTCTTTAAATACTTCGGCTTCCTGATGGACACCATCAACAGCGTTACAGGTGCTCACATTAAATACACGGCCCTGGCCCTGCCAATAGGCATTTCGTTCTATACTTTTCAGGCAATGTCCTACGTAATAGACGTGTACAGAAATGACGTTCCACCTCAGAAGAATTTCTTCAGGTTCGCCCTGTATCTGTCCTTGTTCCCGCAGCTCATTGCCGGACCTATCGTAAGGTACAGAGACGTGGCAGAGGAACTGGAAAACAGGAGTCACAGCCTGGAGGATTTCGGCCGTGGAGCAATGCGGTTTGTTTTCGGACTGGGCAAAAAGGTGATACTGGCCAACAATCTGGGAGCACTCTATGCAAGCGTCACAGCACTGCCGGACAGCAAGGTTACAGTACTCACATACTGGATAGGCATTATTGCATATACCTTCCAGATATATTTCGATTTCAGCGGATATTCTGATATGGCCATCGGCCTCGGACGGATGATGGGTTTCCACTTCCTGGAAAACTTCAACTATCCCTACATTGCCACATCAATCACAGACTTTTGGCGCAGATGGCACATGTCCCTCAGCAGCTGGTTCAGAGAATATGTGTACATTCCACTGGGAGGAAACAGGGTGCCGGTTCACAGGCATATTCTTAACCTGCTCATTGTGTGGTCTCTGACCGGAATGTGGCATGGAGCAAACTGGAACTTCATTATGTGGGGCACATACTTCGGAATCCTTCTGATACTTGAGAAGTATATTTACGGGAAAAAGATCAGCAGGCTTCCCCTCTGGGCTCAGCATACCTATACAATGCTTATCGTTATTGTAAGCTGGGTGTTCTTCAGCATTACAGATATAGGCCAGGCCTTCCAGTACCTGAAGACCATGTTTTTCATGGCTGGAAAGCCGCTGGCAGATGTGGAGACACTGTATCTGTTAAGAACTTCTTTTGTTCTTCTGGCAGCTTCTGCCATCTGCAGCACGCCGGCAGCCAGAGAACGATTCAGGAAAATCGCTGGTACCGCTCAGTGGCCGGGCCTGGCACTGATGACAGGAATCTTCGTGCTGTCAGTTTCATATCTGGTGTTCGGATCATACAATCCGTTCCTTTACTTCAGATTCTGATAGAAGGTATAAATGGATAATAAGAGCTATTACAAAAAAGCAGCACTTTGCTTCATATTTATGGTGGGATTCATGGTAGTCATGGGCATCCTGATAAAGGACAAGAGCTTTTCCGTTACCGAGAACCGCATGCTTCAGCAGTTTCCTGATCTCAGCTTTTCTCAGTACGTTGAAGGCAGGTTTGAATCAAGGATGGAGAAGTATGCTGACGACCAGTTTCCGGGAAGGAATATTTTTGTCAGGGTTAAATCCGCAGCCGATGTAGCAGCTGGTGGCCTTGAAGCCAACGGGGTATACAAGGCAAGAGACGGATACCTTATTGAGGATGTAACAAAGCCGGATAAGAGCGACCTGGACAGGACTGAAAAGGCCCTGGCAGACTTTAAGGCCAGGCACGGCAATATTCAGATGAACTTCCTGCTGGCACCTACGGCAGGGAACATTATGGCGGACAAGCTTCCTGCATCGGTGAGAATGGCAGATCAGAACAAGTATATGGATCAGTTCTTCAAGGCCCTGAACGGAGCAGGAATTGGAGCAATAGATGTTCGTCCTGAACTTCAGAAGGCTGCAGACAAAGGAACTCAGGTGTACTACAGAACAGACCATCACTGGACAACGGAGGGAGCTTATATTGCATATCAGAAGGCTGCTCCATCCCTGGGCATACCTGCCAGAAAGTACACTGGAAAAGTTGTGGCAAATAACTTCAGAGGAAGCCTGGCGTCAAAAAGCGGTTTTGCCAACGGAAGAAACGATGATGTGACCCTTTTCCTGCCGGATTACAGCAATCATAAGTCTTCTGTTATATTCTTCAGCGACACCCAGACCAGAACCACAAAGTTCTACAAGCTGAAGAACCTGAAGAAGAAGGACAAATACACTGTTTTCGGAGGAAGCAACCATCCGGAATATACTATTAAAACACCGGTGGAATCAAAGGAAAGACTGCTCATAGTTAAAGATTCCTATGCCAACAGCTTCATACCGTTCCTGACCCAGGACTACTACGAGATAGTTGTAGTGGATCCAAGGTACTATTTCGACAACATCGACAGGCTCATGGATTCTGAAGGAGTAACAAAAGTGCTGTTCCTGTATAACAGCGATACCTTCTTCGGAGATGATTCCCTGGCCCTTGCCCTTGAAAATAATTAATGCTGAAAGAAGTATCGTTAGTATCGTTACCAAAGAAATCTCAATAAAAAAACTCCCGTTCTGGAATCCAGATACGGGAGGTTTCCCTATTCAATTCAAAATTCCGGTTGAGCCAGTAACTGGAATTACTCTTCCTCAGAGAAAGAGTCCTTGCCTACGCCGCAGAGAGGGCAAACCCAATCTTCAGGAACATCTTCCCAAGCTGTGCCAGGAGCTACTCCGTTGTCAGGATCACCAACTGCTGGATCGTAAACATATCCGCATACATCACATACATATTTCTTCATTTGAATTCTCCTTTCGGGATCCCAAAGGATCTCTGAAACGTAACAGGACCAATGTGAATCCTGCTGTATCCTTATTGTTTACCTGACCTGATAATAGCATACTCAACTCACTCAGTAAACAATAAAAACCAATTATTTTCTGCAGAAGAGGCAATTCTTAGATTGCACACCATGCCACAAACTTTACATCTTCAGGGAGTCCCAGATCTCTGTCAGGAGCATCGAACTTCCACTGAGTGTCTGCAGGTCTGTGAGCTGCCAGAACTGCCTGGAAGTTGAACATGGCAATTCCGTGTCCCAGTCTGATATCAGAATCAGATGTCATCTCGTCAGGAACAGCAACCAGGCTGATAATATCATCGTCCATAATAACTCTGTATGGCTGACGGTTGAAGAAGGACTGGGAAACACCCAGAGCCAGCAGAGGTTCTTTCAGATCTCTGTAGATGAGATCAACATTCACAGGCTTGCCCCACTTCTTGTCGTAAAGCAGATCGCTGAGCTCAATCTTAGGTGCAGCGTACGGGCCTGTTCTCTTGTGCATCTTTACGTTTGAAGGGCTCTTGATGTCAAGTCTGGCCAGCTTCTCCTCCTTAGCCTTGTAGCCGAAGGCAATAAGAACGCCGATTTCCTTGTCTGTGTCAGGAACAAGGGCTTCCTTGATAGCTGATCCATCGTTGATGGTCATCCAGCATGAGTCGATGCCCAGCTGTGTGAGCTTCAGTGTAAGAGCTTCTCCAACGAATCCTGCGTTCTCCAGCCAGTGATCACCTGTATCAGAGAAGAGAAGGAGATAATTAGGTGCAGATACCAGGAATCCGTTGTATCCTGCTGCTCTGCCAATCTTATCAGCAGCTGTACCGTTATAGACAAGCATCTCCATCTTCAGATCAGGAATCAGTCTTCTGCATCTGTGGAAGTACTCCTGCAGTTCCTTCAGCTCATCGGCTCCTACGGCCTGTTCTGTAAAGTCTCTGCAGGACTGATGCTTCTTGATCTCTTCAAAGTATTCAATGTATTCCATAGCATGTCCTCCTTTATCTTGACATTCCTCGTAGACATTTTACTACGAGATGAGACCAAGGGAAACAGCAACTTGTTAAATTTTATTTTTATACCGGTGTTCACACGGTATTATCTGGACAGAAACCGTTATTCTACCTCAACTACGGCCTCGATTTCTATTGGGGAATCCAGAGGAAGCTGGTTAACAGCTACTGCAGTTCTGGCGTGCCTCCCTGCCTCACCGAATACATCGAACAGAAGCTGGCTGGCTCCGTTAGTAACGATGTGCTGCTGATCAAATCCTGTTTTGCTGGCAACGAAGGACTGAAGCTTTACGATGCTCTTTACCTTATCCAGATCACCTAGCTCAGCCTTAAGGGCAGACATGAGGTTGATCATGCAGTACCTGGCACATTCCTGAGCCTGCTCCAGGGTAACATCTTCTCCCACCTTTCCCGTGTAGAGAAGCTGGCCGTCTTTGGTTGGCAGCTGCCCGGAAACGAAAAGCAGGTTTCCCGTTCTCTTTACTGGAACATACATTGCCTTAGGCGGTGAGGAAAGAGGGAGGGTGATTCCCAGATCTTTAATCCTTGCTTCAACGTTCATTTCAATACCTCCTTGTGAGATAGCATATTACAATCGGCAATCAATTGTTGAATAACACAATATTTTTCAGAATTATAACACAATTATTGAACACAATCAGCGGGAAAGAATATAATTATACCCGTATTAAATCACGGTGGGCTTCAGGCTGCCGGTGCCTTCACAGTCAGGTAAAAGGCCGGTTCAGCCGGGATATATACTGCCGGATCATCAGATGAGATGTCACAAGAGGTCAACAGGCAATGAAAGATTTTATATTTGAGAACTCAACTAAAGTCTACTTTGGGAAGGGCTGTGTAAACACCTGCCTTCCGGAAATTCTGAAGAATTACGGCAAAAACGTTATGCTGGGATATGGAACGGGATCCATCAAGAAAAACGGCATATATGATCAGGTGATTTCAGTCCTTGAAGACTCAGGAAAAAATGTAATTGAGTTCAGCGGAATCATGGCCAATCCCACATATGAGAAGATGATGGAGGGTCGTAAACTGGCCCGGGAAAAAGATATTGATCTGATTCTGGCAGTAGGCGGAGGAAGCGTAATGGACTGCTGCAAGGCCATAGCCATGACCGCCTTTTACGATGGTGAACCCTGGGATGAATACTGGGCAAAAAAGGGAACCATAAATCACAAGCCGATTCCACTGGGCATTGTTGTAACGGCAGCAGCAACAGGCAGCGAGGTAAACGGCGGTTCTGTGCTGACCAACACTGAAACAGGAATAAAGACAGACATAGACTATGTGGAAGCAAATGCACAGTTTTCCCTTCTGGATCCGGAATATACTTACAGTGTTTCCATGAAGCAGCTCCGGGCAGGAAGTTTTGACATCCTGAGCCACATTATGGAAACGTATTTTTCCGGACCTGATGACGGAAACGTTTCTGATGATATTTCAGAAGCTCTCATGAAGAACACAATCGAAAACATGAGAAAAGCCATTGCCGACCCGGAAGATTACAATGCCAGAAGCAACCTGATGTGGGATTCATCCATGGCTGAGAACAGAATAATCAAAATGGGCAAAGACAAGGACTTTCAGGCACACAACATGGAGCACCAGCTCAGCGCCTTTACAGACTGCAATCACGGAGAGGGACTGGCTGTTCTCCATCCCGTATACTATCACCACATTTATAAAGACGGCCTTGGGAAATTCGTAAGATTTGCCAGGAACGTGTGGGGCATCCAGCAGGGGAGCATGACTGATGAGGAAATGGCCCTGGCGGGAATTCAGGCCCTGGAAGACTTTATTAAAGAATCAGGTTTGCCTTCATCCCTCACTGAAATGGGCATAACTGACAAGGAAATCCTGAAGAAAGCAGCAGATTCATCGGGAATTTCCAAGGGGGCATACAGGCAGCTGGATCATGATGAAATTTATCAGATCTACCTTGAATGTCTGTAAACTAGAATGTCTGTAAACTTAAATGACTGTAAACAATAGAAATGAAGTAACTGGATTATGGAGAAGACGAGGAAAGACAGGGCACTGGAGATCCTTGGCGCAATAATAAATCTGTGGATTTTCGCCCTTGTTCTGCTGCCCTGGATAAAGACCAGCCGAGGCAGCGAAACCATATTTCAATATGAGGTTCATGTACTCAAAGGAGCAGCAGATTACTCCCTGATGTCCGCTGTTTTATTTGCTGCGCCTGTGGCGGGAGCCATAGCTGCACTGGTGAAGGCCATATGCCTCTTTCGGGGAACTGGTTTTACAAAGTCTCTTGTGAGAATAACCCACTTTAACTGCGGATGCGCCGTAGTGTATATGGCCTATTTTTTCAGCTTCAGCGTACCTTGTACTGCCTGGGGATACATGTGGCCCTTCATCACAATAGTGGATTTTATTTTGAATAAATATGCGCTCGAATACAAGGAGATGGACAGGCGGAGCAAGGCTCTGGACAAAAAGCACATAGAAGAAAAGCAGGAACGAAAGGAAAGGCTTGCTTTTGGAGGCCGCTATTCATCCGGCATATACCGGATACTGAGAGGTGTGGCCAGAGCATACAGAGGCGAGTACATACTTCTGACCTTGTGCGGAGGCGTTTCTTCTACCTTCCTTTTTGCGGCGCTGGGTATCAGAAGAATGTTCCAGACCGTTCATACTGGTGAAAACCTTCTGATCGGCGGAGGACTGGAACAGATAATAAAAGACACCATGATGACGGCCATAATTCTGAATATCATTCTGATGGCATTTGCATACGGAGTCTACGGATCCAGCAGGCGGAGAGCCATGGGAGGACTGAAAAACCTGGGGGCCAGGTCAGATCTTCTCGTTGTGGATCGAGTGATGGAATATATTGTGAGCTCACTGATAAGCGTTGCCATGGGCTGCGGTGCTGGTACGGTAATCGTCCTTTCAATAAAACACTGGGCTTCGGAAGCAGCAAGCATTAATGGAGCCCCGCTGTCGCCGGTTATGTACCTGATCACATTGGGATTCTACGGAGTGCTCACCTTCTTTTCCCTGATGGTGAACTACCAGATTTCAAACTGGCAGACCAACTCAGAAACAGTTTCCATAAGAAAAGAAAGGCTGCCGAGGAAGTGGGAGACAGGGGCATCTCTGGGCGCCGGTGTGGTGTTCATGACAGCAGGCATTGTTTCCTACGGAGGAAAGCTGTCCTCAGAAGATTTGAAATACATGTTTTATTCTATTCTGGGGGCTGGCTTCATAATGTACGGAATCAGCGGAATGCTGGCCAGATACACCAGGAAGGGGAACCAGCTCCTCCGAACCGGCCGTTCGGCCATGACGTACCACTTCATGACCACAGCAATGACCATGATCATTCTTACAGGAATTCAGTTTGCCATTCTGGGCCCTTACGCCATAAGGCAGGGGGATGTTCTGATGGCAGAGAAACCAGAGAGACTTTTCCCATATGACCAGGTGATGATGGGGGACGAGAAGGACAGTGACCTTGTTTTGCAGATGGAAAAAATTGGAGCGGATGTGCTGAAGGTTCCGGGAGTGCGGGTTACTACGGCTCACGGAGGGCCTTATACCTGGGCGGACATTCTGGCAAATACGAATATGGGAGTTTTGTGGCCTCAGGGACAGCACTTCATGATTCCTGAGTCTGAATACTATATGCTGAAGGACAAGGTATCCGGTGACAGCAGGAACAGCAGGAATTACAAGGCGAATCTGTCAGATGGAAAGCTGAACCTGAAGGGCAGTGATGTACATGTGGTTTTCCAGCAGGACTCGTCCCTGGAAGCCCATCCTTTCGAGTGGCTGATGTATCACGGTCAGCCTAACTTCCGTATTGGACAGCCACTGGATTCATACAACTGGATGAACAGGCAGAACGTTTATCCTGAGCACAAGATAGAAAGCAGTGAGTATGCAGTCCTGACCGGAGTGTTCAACCGGGGAAAACAGGAAAATCTCGTAGTAGTCAGCGACAGGTATTTCAGCAGCATCAGAGAATCCCAGAAAGAAGGGCCTGATGTTATGTACCTGGTTAATACAGACAAGGTTAAAGGCCACTCAGATGAAATGAACCGGCTGACCAGGGAGTTCACCCGGCGCCATAAGGCTGATTCCAGATGGGACCGGGAAATCAGACCTGTATACAGCAAAAAGGCTATGATAAAGGATGTTACCACTGAAAGAATAATGAGAACTGTGGTGAATACCATGACCTTGATAATTCTCATGTTCGCATCGGTGCTGATAACCGTTCTCCGCTTCACTACACAAGAAGAGGAACTGAAGAGAAAATACACCCTCCTTTTCTACCTGGGAACAGATTCCAGAACAAAGAAGAGGTTTGTCAGGAATGAGCTGAGACCGTACTTCCTTCCTGCTTTTGCCACAGCAGCAGGAACAGCCCTGGTTTTTCAGAAAATATCCTGGTCCATGAGGCAGTTCACCCCGGACCAGGTGAGAAATTCGGCTGTGGGCACCATGGCAGTGTGGCTTGTTTTCCTGATAGTTCAGTTAATACTCAGGGAAATTCTGAAGAAGAAAATCAGCAAAATGGATGGTAACCAGGCCTGAGGGTAAGGTGATTTCATATGGAGAGGGCAATACTGATGAGTGAATCAAAGGAAATATACGAGAAAAAAGAGATTCCAGCTGATAGAGAGGCTCCGGAGGACAGGGCCCTGGTCAGAGCTGAGGATATACATAAAGATTACGTAATCAAAAGCATGGCCGATGAATCGAAGAAAAGAATTCACGTGCTGAAAGGCATCAATCTGGTTATCAACAAGGGTGAATACGTGAGCATTATGGGCAGGTCCGGAAGCGGAAAGTCCACTTTTCTCCGGATCCTGGGACTCATATCCCGGCCTACTTCAGGTGACCTGACATTTATGGGAAAGAAGACCAGCCACCTCTGGACTGATGAAATGGCGGACCTGCGCAGGAGAAAGATGGGATTTATTTACCAGGATTTTAACCTGATGGACAGCCTTACGGCCATGGACAACATTATTTTGCCGGGGATACTGGACAAAAGAGATGAATCGGACCTTAAGGAACGGGCCCTGAAACTCAGCAGAAGCGCAGGCCTGAGGGACGAGCTTCTGGACAAGGCTCCCTACGAGCTGTCAGGAGGAGAAAGGCAGAGAGTTGCAATATGCAGAGCCTTGATAAACAACCCGGAAGTACTGCTGGCCGATGAACCTACAGGTAACCTGGACGAAAAATCAGAAAACATGGTTGCAGATCTTCTTGCGGAAATCAACGAAAACACGGGAACATCAATAATTATGGTAACCCACAATCCTAAACTGGCAGCCAGAAGCCAGAGACTCCTCATTATCAGGGAAGGCAGAATTGGAGAAGAACTTTTGCGGGAAGGCTCGGAAAATCAGTTCTATGAAAAAATCCTGAACTTAATGTAAACCAAAAAAGTCATGATTCTTTTACATATTTTCACTTGCAGTCTGATAAAATACTTCCATGAAAGATAAGACCATGTATTCAGAAACTAAAGAAAAAAGCCCGGATGAAATCAAGGCTGCAGCTCTGGCGGCAGAGGCCCTGGCCATTACCAAGAAGAGACTGGTCACCAACATGCGCTTCATGGATCCGGCTGTGTTTGCCCTGAAAGACCAGGAAACAGCCGGCCGCCTTCTGATGACCGACGGAACATCTTTTTTTTACGGACCAGAAGGAATCCTCAGCAGAGCTTCAGAATCCATTTCAAGGCTGACCCACGACTACATGCACCTTCTGCTTCACTGCATACTGAAGCATTATTTTGTCAGCGGAAAAATCGATTCAAGGCTCTGGAATCTTGCGGCTGATGTGGCGGTGGAAGAGCTGATAATGGAGCTGAATTTGAAGTGCTTCGCCTGTAAGGCTGATGAGGAAAGAGGCCGGGAGCTGGCCCTTCTCAGAAGCAGGTACGGAAAACTGAAGGCTGACCGGCTTTACAGCGCCTTTAAGGAAAGGGATGTTCAGGACCTGGAGATTAAACGGCTCGGTGAGATCTTCAAGGTGGACGATCACAGGCTGTGGTACAGTTCAGAGAGCCAGAGTTTTTTTGACTTTGAGGAATCAGATGATGAGGACAGCAGGGAGAAGGAAGGCTCTCAGCTTGTTTCTGAAAAGGACTGGGACAAGATCAGCGATCTGGTGAGAACGGGCATCGAGATGGATGACAGGGATAACGGCGGAGGAGAGGAAAGCCTGGCAGACTCCCTGGCTGACATTCACCGGAAACCTGTGGATTTTACTACTTTTCTCCGGAAGTTCGCCAGAAGGCGGGAGACGGTGAAAATAGATCAGAATTCTTTCGATTATATCTATTATTCTTACGGAATGGAGCTGTATGGAGACATGCCTCTGGTGGAACCTCTGGAATACAGCGATGAGAAGCAGATCAGTGACCTGGTCATCGCCATAGATACTTCAGGGTCCACAGACGGACCCCTTGTGAGATCCTTTATCAGGAAGAGTTTTGAGATTCTGCAGAACAAGACGGTTATCAGGCGGAAATTCAACATTCATCTTATTCAGTGCGATTCCATGATACAGGAAGCAGTAGTCCTTCACAGCAGAGATGAAGTTGACAGGTATCTGGAAAATATGGAGATCAAGGGCCGGGGAGGTACGGACTTCAGGCCTGTGTTCCGGTATGTGAATCAGATGCTTAAAGACAGGCAGTTCAGAGATCTGAGAGGGCTCCTTTATTTCACAGACGGAAAGGGAATTTTTCCAAAGAAGAAACCTTCTTACGACACGGCTTTTATCTTTACTGATGACCAGGAGGATGTGCAGGTTCCTGACTGGGCCATGAAGGTGGAATTTTCAGAGGAGTAGAAATATCATGAACATAGAGCAGGCAAAGAATCAGGTTAAATATACTGTAATATCATACTTAAGCAAGGACGAGTTCGGAGAGTACATTGTGCCCGTAGAGAGGCAGAGACCTCTGTTTCTGGTAGGGCCGCCGGGAATCGGAAAGACGGACATAATGTCCCAGGTGGCCAGGGAGATGGGCATCGGCCTTGTATCCTATTCTATGACCCATCACACCAGGCAGAGCGCCCTGGGCCTTCCTTTTATTCATGAGAAGGAATATGGCGGTCAGGAGTACAGGACCACTGAATATACCATGAGCGAGATCATCGCCAGCGTATACGACACCATGGAAGACACAGGCATCAAGGAAGGTATCCTTTTCCTCGACGAGATCAACTGCATTTCGGAAACACTGGCGCCTTCAATGCTCCAGTTCCTTCAGTACAAGGTCTTCGGAAGACATAAGGTGCCGGAAGGATGGGTGGTGGTAACAGCTGGAAATCCTCCGGAATACAACGATTCAGTCCGGGAAATGGACATTGTGACCCTGGACAGGCTGAAGAGAATAGATGTGGAGCCTGACCTTGCTGTCTGGCAGAAATATGCGCAAAACGAAGGGGTCAACAGTGCGGTTCTCAGCTATCTGCAGATAAAAAAAGACGATTTTTATTCGGTTCAGACAACGGTAGATGGAAAGCTGTTCGTCACCGCAAGAGGCTGGGTGGATCTGGCAGGCATCATAGATCTGTACGAGAAAAACCACCTTCCAGTGGACATCGACCTCATAAGCCAGTACATTCAGGACCAGAGAATAGCCAGAGATTTTGCGGCCTATTATGACCTGTTCTACAAATTCCGCCAGGAATACGATGTGACAGATATTCTCAATGGCACATGGGACCCGGATGTTGCTGCAAAGGCAGGGGAAGCAGCCTTTGACGAGAGAATTACAATAATAAGAATGCTGAGCGACGGTCTTATTTCGGATTTCAGGAAAATAAACGAGGAAGACGAAGTAATCGGCCAGCTGGTGGAAATAATCAAGGGAGACAGGGACAGGCTGGCCCGGGGAGGCTGTGCCCAGGCAGTTACCCTTCTGGACCAGAGGAGAGAGGAAATGCGCAGCCAGGTTCAGCGGGAGAGCAGAGCTCATTCCATCTCCAGAGGGCAGAAGAGAGTCAGCCTGGCAGTTATTTCTGCTCTTTCTGAAATAGGCGGACTCTTAAGCTCAGGTGCCACCACAGGCAGGGACGACCCGGTGTCTGTAATCCGCGGATACATGGGAGGAAGAAACGGAAAGAAGGAAGAGCTGGTTAAAAACGGGTCGGCCAGGCTGGAGAATGCCTTCGGTTTCCTGGAAAAGGCCTACGGAGACGATAACGAGATGCTGGTGTTCGTAACCACTCTCACAGAAAATAAATACAGCTCCCGGTTCATCGGAAAATACGGCAGTGACGGATATTTCCGGCACAATAAAGAAGTTCTTTTTTACGATAGAGAAAAGGACCTTCAGGAAAGAATCGGCCAACTGGAGAAATAACAACTGAAACTGAAGTTTATTAAGAACAGGGAGAACAGATGCCATCTCTGATTATAGGAAAGAAGCTGGTAAGCTTCGACATAGATACAGATGAATATAAGGTGCCGGACTACATCAACGAAATTTCCGCAAGGGCCTTCTATGGTAACAGCCGTCTGGCCGCTCTCCAGGTTCCTCAGTCTGTTGGCATAATAGGGGACGAGGCCTTCAGGGAGTGCATCTCCATGAAATACATAGGCCTTCCGGATCAGGTGGAGGAAATGGGCAGCCAGGTGTTCCTTCAGTGCAGAAGCCTTCTGTCACTCAGGATTCCTTCAGGGGTGAAAAAAATGGATGCTTTTATGTTCGGCAGCTGCGGGAAGTTGAAGGAGGTGTGGGTGCCAGAAACGGTTCAGGAAATAGACAGGAACTGTTTCTCCGGTGCATTCTCCCTTAGCAGAATCCATATTGACCCGGAGCAGATAAAGCTCCTTCCAGAAAAGTATCAGAACCAGGCAGCCCTTACGTTTATGAGCAGCTGGGGAGGAGGCAGCCAGGGGAAAATCCCTGAGAAAAAAGAAAGAATCCTTTCAGCTATGGTTTCGGAGGATCCAGAGGAATTCGGTTCTCTGGTCCTGGACAGCAATGACAAGCAGGCCCTTGTGTTCATCCTTGACAGGAAGCTCCTGCCTTACGACTGCATCCAAAATCTTACAGACAAGGCTGTTGCAATGAAAAACACAGAGCTTTCTGCTGTCCTTCTCGAGGCAGCCAACATCATGAGAAATGAAGAAAAAGAACAGGGTATGGGAGTGAAAGATGACCCTGCAGCCTGGGACCCCTTTGCGTGACGAAATAACACAGCTGAATTATGCTGTTGCAAAAGCAACAATATGAGCCGGTTCATGCATAAAAATATGCATGAACCGGCCTTTGTTTTTCAATGAATTAAAATAGGCAAATGGGCCGAAAACGGTAGAAATCAGGGGCCTGGGTAACATATAATCGAGGAACACAATGATAGTTTTTTAACGGTGTATATTTTATGCATAAATATGCATAAACACAAAAAGGAGGCCCCAATGGGTTATGTGCTGAGCAGAGACAGCTTTGATCAGGTTCTTCACAATCTTAGCGCGGATTACAGGATCTTCGCTCCAGCGCTGAAGAATGGAGAAGGACGGTTCAAAGACACAGATGTAGTCCGTTACGACTTTGTTAACAGCCTTGATGAAATGGAACTGGATATCCGGTCTGACTATTCCTTCAAAGACGCTGTGATTCCTCTGTCTGAAACCATGTTCTTTTTCACTGAAGATCAGATCAGGGAATCCAGCCTGGATCAGAGGCCGGTCATAGTTTTCATGAGGAGCTGCGACATTCACGGAGTCAGGAGACTGGACCAGATGTTTCTGGGAAACGGTGAGAATGATGATTATTATTATGAGCGCCGCAGGGAAAAGGTTAAATTAGCTTTAATCGGATGCGGCACGCCATGTGCCAACAGTTTCTGCGTGAGCATGGGAAGCAACAAAACCGATGAATACGCTTTTTCTATTGACGTGGCAGATGGACAGGTTTTCTGCGATGTAAAAGATGAAAGCCTGAGGAAGGCATTTTCAGAGTCAGATGGAAAAGAGGAAAAGGTTGTTCCCCAGTTCGTTGAGAAGAGCGAAAAGGAAGTTTCCAGACCGGAGGAGATTCCTGTGAGCATCTACAACGACAGTATGTGGGACGAGTATTCCGCCAGATGCATTAACTGCGGCCGCTGTACCCTGGTTTGCCCTACCTGCACCTGCTTCACCATTCAGGATCTCTTTTACACAGACAATGGCAAGGTAGGAGAGAGAAGAAGAGTCTGCGCTTCCTGTATGATCGACGGTTACACTGATGTGGCAGGGGGGCTGAAGCTCAGGAAAACCAACGGAGAGAGAATGAGGTTCAAAGTTCTCCACAAGGTAAGTGATTTCCGTAAAAGATTTGGATACGATATGTGCGTAGGGTGCGGCCGTTGCGACACAGTCTGCCCTGAGTACATTTCCATGTCAAACTGTATAAACAAACTGGATAGAAGAGTTAAAGAACTGGAGGTAGAACAGAATGGCAGGTAAGAACGAGTATCTTCCAATTCCTTCAAAGGTGCTGGAGCTGATAAAACACACTGACCAGGAGTGGACCTTCCGGTTCTCCCACAATGGTCCGGTGAAGCCAGGACAATTTTTCCAGATCTCCATACCGAAGGTCGGTGAATGTCCTATCTCTGTAAGCGGAATCGGAGAGGGCTACGTAGATCTGACCCTTCGCTGCGTAGGAAAAGTCACTGACTGGCTCTTCGAAAACGTAACAGAAGGAGACACTCTTTTCCTCAGAGGACCTTATGGAAACGGGTTCGATGTGGACTTGTACAGCAAGGGGGAGATCATAATCGTGGCTGGAGGTACTGCCGTATCACCAATCAGGGGAGTAGTTCAGTACCTGTGCAGAGGAGACCATCCTCAGGACTGCCACCTTATTGCGGGATTTAAAAATCCTGATGAGATCATGTTCAAGGATGACTTCAAAGCTTGGGAAAATCAGATAGACCTGACTCTTACTGTAGACGGTGCTCCTGAGGACTATGAAGGAAAAGTGGGAATGGTCACAAAGTACATTCCGGATGTTCCTGTGCGGGATATGGAAAGCTGCATGGCTATTGTTGTGGGTCCGCCGCCAATGATTAAATTCTCCATGATAGAGCTGATGAAGAGGGGACTGAGAGAGGAAAATGTGTGGATCTCAGATTCCAGAAGGATGAGCTGCGGCATTGGAAAATGTGGTCACTGCCGTATAAACGACAAGTACGTATGCATTGACGGACCTGTGTTCCGCTTCTCGGATCACAAGTGGCTGGTAGATTAGGGAGGCCTTGATATGAATAGAACGAGCTATGATACGAATATGAAGAAGCTGAAGAAAAACGCCTTCCGCCATTCGAAGGTCAGGGGTGAAACGGCTTCCAGGGTCCGCTGCCCAGGTGGGGAAATCGACGTGGATTCCCTGCAGAGGGTGGTGGACATCGCCAGAAAATATGGGAAGGGAATGGTGAACCTCACCAACCGTCAGGGCTTCGAGATTCCCGGTATCGATCTGCAGGATGTGGAAGAAGTCAACAAGGCCCTTCAGCTCATCATTGAAAACAGAGGGGTTAATCAGGAACAGTACGAAGGAGGGTATCCGGCATCGGGCACAAGAAACGTTGTGGCCTGTCCTGGATCTTCTCTTTGTCCTTTCGGCTGCTACGACACCAAGAAATTTGCCCAGGACATAGACAAGGCGATCTTCCCTAACGATCACCATGTGAAAATTGCTTTTACCGGATGTTCCAATGATTGTGCTCACGTAAGGCTGAATGACTTCGGCATAATGGGCCAGACCGAGCCACAGTACAACAGAGACAGATGCATCGGCTGCGAGCAGTGTGTTAAGTACTGTAAAAAGCGTTCTGTAGGAGCGTTGAAAATCGTAAACGGAAAGGTCGAGAGGGACACCAACAAGTGCATAGGATGCGGTGTTTGCATTAACTACTGCCCGACAAGAGCCTGGACCAGAAGTGAGGAAGAGTATTTCCGGGTTGTTCTTCTGGGCAGGACAGGCAAGAAAAATCCAAGACTGGCCCAGGACTTCATGAAGTGGGCAGACAGAGATACGGTGTTCAAGATCATCTGCAATGTTTACGATTATCTGGATAAGTATCTGGACAGAGAGGCGGTAGAATCTAAGGAGCACATCGGTTACATTGTGGACCGCACCGGATTTGAAGAGTTCCTGTCATATATAATGAGAGACGTTCATCCGAACCCTAAGTGCGAGATACAGGGCAGACTCTATTGGGGCGGAAAGAGATACGACCAGACAAACGAGCTGAGACATTCCATGTTCCGGTTCTCGGAAAGAGAAGAGTAGGCTTAAAGAGCTGATAAAAGATGCTGACAAAGACGACTTTGAAAGCCCCGTTCTGAAGGCACGAAAAAACCTGCAACTCTTGAGTTGCAGGTTTTTGAACTGGTGCGTCATCAGGGGTTCGAACCCTGGACACCCTGATTAAGAGTCAGGTGCTCTGCCAGCTGAGCTAATGACGCATATCGCTGAACGCTCAATTATATTACCACTACAGAGGGACCACGTCAACAGTTTTTTTTGAGTTTTCTCGTTAACAGGGTGTTCTGGTGATTCATATATCATTTTATTGATGAAGTGACGGACCTCAGCTGATAAAATATAGCAGTAAACTTATATGATATAAACGTGAGAAAGTCAATATCTGACGGCACAGGTTCCCGTAGAAAAGGGAAGACCGCCGTGGATGACCTGCTTGCGAGATACTTTTTTTAAAAGGAGGAACAGGAAATGAAAAAAGATCTGGGTGTAAAGCCGCTGCTGGCACCTATGCCGGTGCTGATGATCGCTACCTACAGCGAGAATGAAACTGTTGACGTAATGAACATGGCCTGGGGCGGCGTCTGCGGCTCCAAGGAAGTGGTGCTCAACATAAGCGAGGGTCACAAGACCACGGAGAACCTGAGGAAGAGAGGAGCATTCACCCTCAGCGTGGCTGATGGAGCCCATGTGAAGGAGTCTGATTTCTTCGGAATCGCTACTGGCAACAAGGACCCTGAAAAGTTCCAGCGATCCGGCATGCACGCCGTAAAAAGCGAGAAGGTAGACGCTCCTGTTGTTGAGGAGTATCCGGTGACTCTG
Organism: Allobaileyella intestinalis; assembly: GCF_009695865.1. Lineage (GTDB taxonomy): Bacteria > Bacillota > Clostridia > Peptostreptococcales > Anaerovoracaceae > Allobaileyella > Allobaileyella intestinalis. Next base: position 211,758 of record NZ_VUNB01000002.1, read on the forward strand.
GAGTGCAAGGTCAGCGAGATTGTCCAGGGCAAGACCTGTCTGCACGTGTACGGAGACATCCTCGGAGTGCTGGTGGACGACAGCCTTCTGGACGAAGAGGGCAACGTGGATATCAGAAAAATGGATCCACTGATCTTCGATACCTTCGGCCGCAAGTACTACAGGTACGGTGAAGAGGTTGCCGGTGCCTGGAAGGCCGGCATGGATCTGGTAGAAAAGTAGAAAACAGAGCAGCAAGGCTGCGAACGAAAGCAAATAAGAAATGAAGAAGCGTCTGTTTCCCCGAAGTGCCATGAAAATGACTAGCATGAAGGGGGCAGACGTTTTTTGCGCTTTACGTTCATAGTTTAGAATGTCGCCGGGCTGACTTTATTGTATTTTTTCAAAGTGTTCGCACAGAAGCTGAAAAGTTTCTTCGCTTAAATCGTGTTCTACAGTGCAGGCGTCATTTCTGGCAGTTTCCGGATCAACCCCAAGGGAAAGAAAAATTTTTTCCAGACACTTGTGACGCTGGTATGTCCTCCTTGCTATTTTCAATCCTTCTTCTGTGATGAGCAGCATGTTGTTGGGATCCCTGGAAACAAGGCCTCTCTCTTCCATTCTTTTTACTGAATATGAAACGCTGGGCTGAGAAACCCCCAGCTGCAAAGCTACGTCTGTGGCACGGACGTAGCCCTGGCGTTCTTTTATTATAAGTATGGCCTCCAGATAATCTTCAAAAGTCCGGTATATGCTTTTCATCTGTTCAGATCTGGACATTGCAAATAAACCTCCTCATATCAGTATCGTCCCTTTAAGTTAAACAATCTAAGTGCATAAAACCAATCTAACTTCAAATAAACAAATAAATAATAATTAAATTTACATTCTTTTGCTTAGTTATATAATTATAACAAAATTAGATGCATCTAATCAAATATCTGTTTTATTAGTTTTATTTGTTAAGGAGATGAGTTCATGCTTCCATTGTCAATGTCCAATGCAGGGGAAAAGCTGATGGTTTCCCGGGTTGGAGGAAGTCCTGAGACGAAAAAGCATCTGGAGGACCTGGGCATTGTTCCGGGCACAGAGGTGAGAGTGGTCTCGGCTCCGGGGAAGGGAAATCTTATTATCAAGGTGAAGGATTCCACCTTGGCGGTGACTTCAAAGATGGCAGAAAAAATCTTTGTAATTCTGTAGCCGGAGGTATGCGGCGAATCGCCTGTTATCTGGCAGCTCACAGGTTCAAAACTGGTACGAATCAGGCCTTCAGGGCCTGTTTATATAAAAGAACAAGGAGGGTGAGATATGAAAACGTTGAGAGATGTTCCCATAGGTCAAAGCGCTACCGTAATAAAGATTCACGGCAGCGGTGCGCTGAAGAGGCGGATCATGGACATGGGCATTACAAAGGGTACAGAGATCTATGTCCGCAAAGTGGCGCCTCTTGGAGACCCGGTGGAAGTCACAGTCAGAGGATATGAACTGTCTGTCCGCAAGGAAGATGCCGATATTCTTGAGATGAGCTGATAACCTGATACGGCTTTTTCAAAGATCTCAGAGCCCGGATCAAAAAGGGCTCACAAAAGAGAACAGTACATCAAAGCTCCCCGGGCTAAGATGAAAAACGATGAGAAAAGATGAGAAACGGGGAGAACTATAGTACAGAAAAGAGGAAGGAATGAGTATAAAAATAGCACTTGCGGGAAATCCCAATTGCGGTAAAACAACGTTGTTTAACGATCTCACCGGCAGTACCCAGTACGTGGGCAACTGGCCGGGAGTAACGGTGGAGAAGAAGGAAGGGCGCTTGTCCGGACATAAGGACGTGATTATCCAGGACCTGCCGGGAATCTACTCCCTAAGCCCCTACACAATGGAAGAGGTAGTTTCCAGAAACTATCTGGTAAATGAGAAGCCGGATGTGATTCTGAACATTGTGGACGGCACGAATATTGAGAGGAACCTTTACCTTACCACACAGCTGGTTGAGATAGGACTGCCTGTGGTCCTGGCTTTCAACATGATGGATCTTGTAAGAAAGAACGGCGACAAGATTGACACAGAAAAGCTGGGCAGGGAGCTGGGGTGTAAGACCATCGAAATCAGCGCACTCCACAGCGAGAACACGAAGAAGGCTGCAGAACTGGCTATACAGGAGGCAGAGGCCTTCAGAAAGGAACAGCTTGCAGGAGTCCACAGGGAGCTGCCCCATGTTTTCACGGGCAGCGTTGAACACGCCCTGGCCCATATCGAAGAATCAATACAGGACGCAGTGGATCCCGAAAACCTCCGCTGGTTCGCTGTAAAACTTTTTGAAAGAGACACCAAAGCAACAGAGGGGCTGCAGCTCCCGGAAGGGCTCATAAAGCATATCAACCTCCACATACAGGACTGCGAAAAAGAAATGGACGACGATGCTGAGAGCATCATCACGAACCAGAGATATACATATATTCAGGATATGGTGGCCCATACGGTAAAGAAAAAACGGGCGAAGCACGCCATGACCACTTCTGACAAGATCGACAGAGTGGTTACCAACCGCTACGCTGCACTGCCTGTTTTTGCGGGAATCATGTGGCTGGTGTATTTCATCTCCGTTACAACCCTTGGATCCTGGCTCACGGACTGGACCAATGATGTTTTCTTCGGAACATGGATAACCAACGGTGCAACTGCGGGACTTGATGCCATTGGAGCTCCGGGCTGGCTGGAGAGCCTGCTGGTTGACGGTATAATCGGCGGTGTGGGAACAGTGCTGGGATTCGTGCCTCAGATGATCCTCCTTTTCCTGTGCCTGTCCATTCTTGAAGACTCCGGATACATGGCGCGAGTGGCCTTCATCATGGATCGTATCTTCCGCCGCTTCGGACTGTCCGGAAAATCCTTCATTCCTATGCTCATAGGAACAGGCTGCGGTGTTCCGGCTATCATGGCGGCCCGTACCATAGAGAACGAAAAAGACCGCCGCATGACCATTATGCTTTCAACCTTCATGCCTTGCGGTGCCAAAATGGAAATCGTGGCAATGATGACTCTGGTCTGCTTCCCTGGAAGCAAGTTCGTTGCACCTGGCATGTATTTCCTGGGACTGGCCATCGTGATCTGCTCGGGTATCGCCCTCAAGAAGACCAGGTACTTCTCCAGCGATCCGGCACCTTTCATAATGGAACTTCCTGCATACCATATTCCTACAGTAAAGGGTGTGCTCATCCACGTATGGGAGAGAGCTAAAGCGTTTATCATCAAGGCAGGTACAATAATTTTCACCATGTGTATCGTCATCTGGTTCCTGATGCACTTCGGCCCGTCCGGTTTCCTGGCTGACGACATCGACAGCTCCTTCCTGAGGTACATCGGTGAGGTACTGAAGTGGATATTCATGCCTCTGGGATTCGGCACATGGCAGGGAGCCGTTGCCTCGGTATCCGCAGAGGTGGCAAAGGAGCAGGCTACAGCTACTCTCGGAATGCTGGCTCACGCTACCAGCGATGCAGAGATGGCTGTTGCCACCGCCATCAACGCTATGTTCGGCGGCAGCAAGCTGGTGGGAATGAGCTTCCTCCTGTTCAATATTTTCGACGCACCTTGCATGGTTGCTATCGCCACTGCATTCCGTGAGATGGGTTCAAGGAAGTGGGGATGGATCACTCTGGGATACCAGATGGGAATAGGCTATGTCCTGGCAATGTGCACATATCAGATCGGCGCATTCCTATCTGGCGGCGCCTTCACTCTGGGAACTGCCGTTGCAGTTGCATTAATCGTTGCAGCCCTTTACTTCATCTTCCGCAGAAATCCTTACAGGAAAAATAACACTCTGGATGGAGCCGTTATGGCCACAGAAGCATAAACAAAGGCGGTGAAGAAAATGAATTTTCCAAGCATTATTGTTGCACTGGTGATCGCTGTGCTGGCCGTCCTGGCCATGGGCTACAGTCTTAAGAACGGCAGTTCCTGCAAAAATTGCGGAGGAAATTGCAGTTCCTGCGGACACAGCTGCGGCACAACAGAAAAAACAAAATAACAGATGTCCGCAGCGGAGCGTTCCCTTGTGGCCTTATCCATACCCGGTTTGTACGGGAGATAGTGTAACGCACCGGATCATGCACAGAATAGAGGAATTAAGAGATGTATAAGAACGAAGTAAAAATAGATGGAATGATGTGCGGCATGTGCGAATCCCACATCGCCGATGAGCTCCGGAAGGCTTTTCCGGATGCGAAAAAGATAAAGGCGTCCAGGCGCAAGAACAACGCGGTGTTCCAGACAGGGGAGCCTGTCGATCCACAGGTAGTTCAGGAAGTCATTGAAAAGACAGGGTACCACTACATGGGATTCTCCTCTGCTGAGAAATAGAATCCTATCTGCTGTGAGACAGGTGCACAGGAGACATTTGACTTGCACTTGTTCGGTAGGGACGGAGGGTACGGCGGGATTCAGGATTTTCAAAATCTCGCTGTACTTTGCTGTACGCTGTCCAAAAAAACATAGATTTTCTGCCCCGGGATTGAAAATTTCTTGAATCCCACTGTACTTTTCAGTCCTGCAAGAAAGGAAAGAGGCATCTGTACTTCGTGTTTTCTCGAGTATATTGAGATTTCAAGAGTACAGATGCCTCTTTTTTACGTGGTTAGGTGTTACGAATACCGCGGGATTTGCAGAATTGGCAATCCCGCGGTACATTCCCACAAAAAAATCTTGTACCTTACCCTGAGATATCGGTTTTTGTAAATCTCGGGGTATTCATGGAGTCCGGACCCCGTCCATATCCCATCCTGACCCAATCAAGACTCCACCCAGATCACATCCTCACCCTATCGTGCCCCCTCCGTAACGGCGCTGTAACCTCCAGGGTATCGTGCCCCCACAACGGAATACACTGTGACTTCAAAAAGTATCACATCAAATGACACACTTACTGTGCCAAATCGCGCAAATTTGAGCACCTTGAGGCTTCTTTTTTCAGGCACGAAAAAAGCCTGCAACCCTTAAGTTGCAGGCTTTTGAACTGGTGCGTCATCAGGGGTTCGAACCCTGGACACCCTGATTAAGAGTCAGGTGCTCTGCCAGCTGAGCTAATGACGCACAAAGCCTTATTATAATAACAGCATCAGGGATAATTGTCAACAGTAAAATTTCGAAAAAGCTGGCTGATACCTTATCCAATGGAAAGCTCAGCCAGTTTATACAAATCAGATTATATCAGTGGAATCAACAGGACTGCTGCCAATTATCCACCTGGTTTATTTCAATTATGTAAGATCCACATCTATTGTAGCAATGCTCTTCAGAAGAGATTTGAAGACCCGTTCTGCAGTGCGGGTCAGGGAGTAGCGGCATTTTTCCAGAAGCCAGTTGTAAGTCAGGCCTCTGCCCAGTCCTGCCAGTGTTCTGGCCAAGGTGTACTCAGACCATTCTTCAGATATGAGTTTTTTATTCCTCGCATCTGCGCAAAGACTCAGCAGAGTTTTGAAATATAGACGCTGCTCATCGATGATAGGGCGGTCGCCGTCAGTCATAACCTCGTAGCCGTAAAGTTGAGATAAAAAATCCTTATATTTGCTATTTTCCACTGATTCCAAAGTGAATATAAGGAATTTGTATAACGTGGTTATAGGATTCTGATCTTCGGGTTGATTCTCCAGCCATCCTTCATATCCCTGATCGAAGTACCAGGCCATCTGGAACAAGAGGTCTTCCTTTGCCCGGAAGTGATGGTAAAAAGCCCCTCGGGATGTACCTGATTTTTTAATTATATCGTTGACAGTGGCGTTTTCGTATCCCACTTCCTGGAACAGTTCCCATGCAGCGTCAATTATCTTCTCTTTTGCAGTGTTCCTTGTTGATCTCAATTTTTGATGACCTCCCGTCTAACATCTAAGGATTTTATTTTAACAGCATTTGCCGTGATTTTCGTGTTTTTTTTATCTGGTCAGATACTTCAATTTATTATTGACAATCTCTTAACATTACTCTATACTGTACCAAAACATGGAACAGAATACGGAATGAAGTACTATATAAAACATACTATACTGATTTTAAAATGCAATAGTTAATCCGGAAAGGTGGCGATATTGTGATTAAACAATGGGACAATACAATTTTGCTGGAACCGGACAACAGTCCGGAATACCAGGAAAGGGCGGTGGAATTCGCCAGATTCATGGGATTCCAGACAGAAGCCGCAGAATTTCCGATAACTTCGTCAAAGTGCGGAATCAAGGTACCGGACAAGTACGAGGACTTCGGCAAGTACGAAGATTTTTCGTTGAGCATACATCCTGACGGGTATTTGGCGGCGTCAGATCAGGCCAGGCCTATGCCGGATTTTGACTGGCGTAAGGAGAAAGGACTGGAGATTCTTTTCACCAAAGGGGATCTGCTGGTGGACAGAGACCTGGATCAGCTTCCGGATGAAATGGATTTTCACCTGATCCTTGATTCTGATGAGCCTTTTCTGCTGGAAGCGGCGTGCAACCTGGCCTTTCGTTGGGGCATGGAAGTCACTGCATATAGTGGAAGGCTCCTGAGTTGCGATTTGGAGACAGAGGGAAACAAGGTCATCGTAAAGAGAGGATCCAGAGAAGAGGTCACATGGCAGAGAAATGATGACTGCATAACTGTAGTAGTGCAGGGCCGACCGGACCATCTGGTGGAATTTGTGTCCAGAATGTGTGAAAAGTTCCCGTATCAAGGCCAATTCGATGACTGGAGCGACAGGCTCCAGGAGATTGGCGAAGGCCTCCGGATGAACACATTGGATGGGCAAATGGCCTATGCAGATGCCTTTGCCAGCAGTGGACAGGCCTTCGTAGACCCTGAAATTGACATGTGCCCCGGACGTAGATCGGAAGTAGAAAAGGCTTTTCCAGATTTTTCCTTCGTAAGCTATAAAGATGAAAAGAAGGTTTACGAAAAAGAATATCACCTCTCATGGGAGGTGGACGACCTGAAGGAGCGCCTTGGAGCTTTATTGGAAAAAGAGTCCGGAGAGAACCTGAGGATCGACGTTGCGGTCAGTGAGGATGGCAGCGTAAGAGAAGATCTGAAGAAATACATCGCAGAACTCGCTCCGGAGAACATCGACGTGAGAGTCTACTGCTCATACAAACAGGGCTTTTCCTGGATACAGGACCGTGTTATCCCGGAACTCCTGACCGTAGAAAAACAAGGAGGGAAAAAGATCTCCAGGGTGGAGATAGCTTTCAAGCCGTTCCTAAAACCAGGGGAGACCGAGTGGCAGGACGAGGACGGAGCTACCCCTTCATACACGAACGTAGGAGGTAACGGGGATCCGGACAGATGGTATGATCTTCCAATCAGATACTTGCAGGAGCTCTATCCTGTAGAGGACATTTTGACTGAAAGTCTGGGTATTTCCGGCGATGACGTGGAATTCAGTGAATACAAGGGCGACCAGGACATAACATATCTTTTCAAAGCAATGAGCGAAGATGGTGATGTTCTGTGGTCAGAGATGTACAAGGCAGCATGGGATGAGAGACCTTATCTTGATGCCTATAGAGAAATGGGCCTGGTTCATCCTTCCACAGGATATATACGAATCTTCAGGGATGGAAAGCTTTCTTGCGAAGAGCACATAGAAACTGATGTTGAGAAGATTTGGGACGTCTATCAGCGCCAGATTCTGCCGGATATAAGAGAGTATGTAGACCAGAAGACTGCCGGGAGACAGGAGAAACTTCCGGACCTTCAGCCTTTCTTCAACAAACTGGAGATCCAGGTTGAGACCAGTGAGCCTAACGAACGTTTGAAATCCAGAGAAGATCTCATGTCTTCGCTGGACGGACTCCATGAAGACATGTACTTCGTGGGAACTGATTATTTCAAGAACTACGGCTACGAGAAATGCGGTGAGATAACCGACGCACCGGGACTTATCCTTCCAAGAATAAGAAAGATAAACGGCAGGGGAGCATACATAAAAGCAGCCGTGTTCGCCCAGCAGTCAGACCAGCCTGAAATAAAAACGGAAAAGTCTGTCATTACCAGGCTGGCCGATTACGACGATATGGATGTGCGCCTCAAGGGCCTTTATTCCGAAGATGGAAAAACCGTGGCATCTATTTATGTGGCTGGTGTACCTGATGAACTGGTTTCGTCCTATGCGGCTCTTATGGATAAGGGAGTGCTTTCCATAAGTCATCAGATTGACGACGTTGATGTTGTGGAATTCTTTACAGATTCAGGAAAATACAGAGCCGGTGTCAGCCCGGCAGAGATTCCGGAGAAAAATATAAACATCAGTGATGTGAACATCGCCGAAAATGAGCTCATGGGGTACGAAGAGTACTTGAACGTCATCAGGCAGCTGGAACACGTGAAAGGCCTTAATGTCTACAGAACGGCAAGATCATATAAGGGAAGGTCCATATATGCTGTTGAGTTCAGACCCGATAGAAGAGGATACGTTTCCAGGACAAAGAGGATAACCGAATACCCTGGAGAGCTTATAACATCCAGGCATCACGCTAACGAGGTGTCCAGCACCAATTCCGCTTTCATGCTCATAAAGGCTTTGCTTACGGATGACAAATACAGAGACCTTACTGAACACATGAATCTGGCAATCGTGCCTATGGAAAATGTGGACGGAGCGGCGATCCACTATGAACTTCAGAAGGATAACCCTCACTGGAAGTTCCATGTAGCAAGATTCAACGCTATTGGAAAAGAATTTTACTATGATCACTTCAAAATCCACACCATACACACTGAAGCGATGAGCCTGAGACGGCTTTTTATGAGGCTCCTTCCAGATGTAATAGTGGATAATCACGGAGTGCCTAGCCACGAGTGGGAGCAGCAGTTCTCCGGATACACATCACCTTCCTTCAAGGGGTTCTGGCTACCGAGGTCCCTGCTGTATGGATACTTTTTCCACATTGCCGGAGATGAGTACAGGAGCAGTCTGAATCTGTGTCACAGGATGGAAGATGTAATCGCAGACGCCTTCCTGGCTGACCGGGAAATCACCAGGGAGAACCTGATGTGGGCAAGGCAGTTCGAGAAATATGCACACGGCTGGATGCCTAAGCTCTTCCCGGCATCGTACTACAAGAACATGATCACCTACTGGATACCTCACGTATACGATCCGACACACAGGTACCCATCTGTCAGGTACCCATGGATACTCAGCGTGGATTATGTCAGCGAGGTGGCAGATGAAACTGCTCAGGGAGAATATCTCCACTCCTGTGCTAGAGCTCATCTGATCCATGACCTGGCAGTGGTGGACATGTTGATGAAGGCCGGCAAGGTCTACGACAACCAGGATGAGCAGGGACCTGAAAATGCTGCTGTGAAGCACGTGAGAAAGAGGCCTGTGGTCGCTCAGTAAGATTAGTATTGCCTCTCAGGAGGCCTTTAATAACCAAGGAGGGTAATTATGCATTATCTGGTATTGTTAGGAATTTTAATCGTTATTGTCGGGTTCGCCTTGAAACTTGATTCCATCCTCATCATAGTGGTGGCTTCTGTGGCTACAGCTCTGCTTGGTGGACTGGGAGTAGGCGGACTTCTGGAGACTCTGGGCACCAGCTTTGTTGCGAACCGGAGCATGGCAATTTTCATCCTCATCATGCTGGTAACAGGTACCCTGGAGAGAAACGGCCTTAAAGATGCAGCAGCTCACCTGATTGGAAAGGTTAAGAACGCATCTTCAGGCAAGGTCATTGGAGCCTACGGAATAATGAGAGGTATTTTCGCAGCCTTCAACGTAAGCTTCGGCGGCGTTGCCGGATTCGTAAGGCCGATTATCATGCCAATGGCCATCGGCGCTGTTGAGGCAGAAGGACACGAGCCTAATGAAGAGCACGTAGAGGAGCTGAAGGGTATGGCCTCCGGAATGGAGAATATCGCATGGTTCTTCTGCCAGGTGCTGTTCGTAGGCGGTGCCGGAGGACTTCTTGTTCAGTCCACACTGGCTCCTCTGGGATATGATGTGAGCCTTCTGGATCTGGCAAAGGTGGAGATTCCTGTGGCCATCTTCGCAGTGGTTGTGGGCATTGTTTACTACTATCTGAAGGACAAGAAGCTGAGGAAAAAGTATTACGGCGACGAGAAGTAGCTCGAAAGGAGAAAAAACATGTCATTCTTCACCAGTTCAGATTTCACTACAGGACAGAAGCTCCTGGAAGTGATTTATATAGTTATCGGACTGATAACACTTTATACAGGAATAAAAAATGCTCGCGACAAGGAAAATCCATCGAGATTCGGAACAGCACTGTTTTGGTGCACGCTGGGAGTTGTACTGGCCTTTGGCAGATGGATCCCTCCTAAGGCAGTGGGCGTACTGGTTCTGATCATGACCATACCTGCTATTTTCAAGAAGGTAAAGATCGGCAAGGTAGATGCACCTTCAGAAGAAAGCATGAAGGCCATGTTTGAAAAGGTAGGAATGAAAGTGTTCTTGCCAGCACTGTCCATCGGAGTTTTCGCTATTTTGTTTGCCATCTTCCTTCCTGCCATCGGTGCAATCGTGGGCATCGGAGCCGGAATAATCGTATCCATTATTCTTCTGATTGCATTCGACAGGGACAACACGCCTAAGGTGTTCCTTAACGACTCGGAGAGGCTCATGTCAGCAGTAGGACCTCTGTCTATGCTCCCTATGCTTCTGGCATCACTGGGCGCAATATTCACTGCAGCCGGAGTAGGCGATGTCATCGCATCTCTGGTAGGAAAAGTTATACCGCAAGGGAATGTGAATGTAGGCATTATCGTGTTTGCCATAGGAATGATGCTCTTTACAATCATAATGGGTAACGGTTTTGCCGCTATCACAGTAATGACTGTAGGCATTGGTGCACCTTTTGTTCTTAACTACGGTGCGAATCCGGTGGTCATCGGAATGATTGCCCTGACATGCGGATATTGCGGAACTCTCTGCACACCAATGGCAGCTAACTTCAACATCGTACCTGTAGCTATGCTGGACATGAAGGACAAGTGGGGCGTTATCAAGAACCAGATCGTTCCGGCTCTGTTCCTCATTGTATTCCAGATTATCTATATGATTATCGCCAAATAACTTTTGTAAAACCGGAAGTGAATTATCTATGGATGTATCTGACGGAAGGAAAAAAGCAATGGAAGAGAATGCGGCCATCATCGGAAGAAGGTGGCTGCATCTCCGCTGGAAGGACAAGGTTCTTATAGTAACTACAAACAAGGACTATCTTGTGGCCAGAATCATGCAGAAAGCATTTCGCAGCTATGCCTCATCTGTGGAGATAATGATATGTCCTGACAGCGGCAAGACTACCTCAGTCTATTTTGACGAAAGAGAAGATATTTTCGATCCATATGATGTGGTGGTAGGTGCTACTGCATATTCCATAGTTACAACTACATCTGTAAAAAGAATGATACAGAGGGGCGGCAGATTCCTTTCATTTCCTTGCTCCACTAACGACGGCCGGTACGTACTTGAGTATTCCTTTTTGAAAATGGACACCGGCAAGAGCAAACTGATGGCTGAGATATTTAAGAAGTACCTGGATGACGCAACTCTGGTCAGAGTCGCCACACCAGGGGGGTCGGAACTGACTTTTTCCAAGAAAGACAGGACTCCAGGTTTCTTTAACGGAGACGTGAGAGCTGGAAAAGGATTTTCCTCATCTTCCATTGAGGTCTATGTGCCTATTGAAGAAACGAAGACCGAGGGGGTCATGGTGGTGGATGGTTCTCTTGGTTACATCGGACGGGTTGACGAGCCCTTCAGAATTGTGATACATGAAGGGAAGATTACAGAAATACAGGAGACAAAGGACGGTCTCAGGCTTAGGAAATATCTAGAGAGCTACAATGATCCAGATATGTATGTTGCCGGCGAGCTGGGAATCGGCCTGAATTCCCTTAGCTGCTGCACAGGCAACTGCTACATAGAGGACGAGTCTGCCTACGGAACTTTTCACATCGGGTTCGGCAGGAATATCGCCTTGGGAGGGGTTCATGAGGCCTCTGGACACTTCGACTTGATAGCCAGGAAGCCCGATTTGTACGCAGACAACAGGAAGCTGATTTCTACGGGAAGAATAATCGTGCCACAGCCTCAGGTTTATTAGATAAGTGGAGGGTTCCAGGTCTCTCGTATTTCAGGTGATTTACGTTTGAGAGAAAGGAAGTAACAATGAAAATATTGATTACGGGTTTTGATCCCTTTGGAGGAGAGACAATCAATCCCGCCTATGAAGCAGTGAAAAAACTGCCTGATGTTATTGATGGCGCTGAGATTGTGAAAGTGGAGGTGCCGACGGTTTTTGGCCTGGACGGACAGGTTCTTAAAGAAAAAGTGGCGGCTTTCAGGCCTGACGGAGTAATCTGCGTAGGACAGGCCGGTGGGAGAAATGGAATTACCCCGGAAAAGGTGGCCATTAACCTGATGGAGGCCAGGATCCCTGACAACAAGGGAAACCAGCCTTTTGACAAGAATGTGGAAGAAGATGGACCCGCTGCTTATTTTACGTCTCTTCCTGTAAAGGCCATGGTGAAGAGCATGAAGGATGCTGGAATACCAGCTTCGGTTTCATATACAGCGGGGACATTCGTGTGCAACGATTTGATGTATCGCCTTTTGCACTTAATCAACACAGAATATCCGGAAATGAAAGGCGGATTTATTCATGTGCCTTTCCTGCCCCAGCAGACAGTTAACATCAAAGGTGGTGCGCCAAGCATGTCTGCAGAAGACATTGCTGCGGGACTGAAGGCAGCAGTTGAGACTTTCATAAAAGATCTGAAAAGTCTTCCTCTGGAAGGGGATGAAACCGCAGGGATTACCCATTAGCATGCGGCAATAAGATGACTTCGTTTATTGGCAAGTAACATAAATGCTGCATGCAGGCGCGTTAAAGAGTCCTGCCTTTGAATTAGTTATGAGCTGTTGTTCCATAATATAAGAAAAAGGAGTTGCTGCTTAACGCCGCATCTCTTTTTTCTTGATTTGAGAATCCCCCCATCTCATGGGAATCTGAACACAATTCCTGATAACTGGCCCAATTTCCTATGTGAGGTGGTATAATATGGATTCACCGTGCCGGATTTAGTCCGGCGGATAATTCTGATAATTGGAGGAATGAATGGTAAGATTTTTCATTGCCCTGTGGGCATCCAAGTTTGCTGCCTGGGTGTACAAACTGAGGGGACAGGAAAGAAACGACAGACCGGGGCTGCTGGCATGCAAGATATGCCCTGATTTTCTGGCCAGGATTAACAAACCGGGCCTTGTGATTGCCATAACAGGCACTAACGGAAAGACCACTACCAGCACTCTCGTCACAGATAAGCTGAGAGACGCAGGTTACACAGTAAGCTTCAACGACTGGGGCGCAAATCTTTCTGCCGGTTTCTGCTTTAATCTCATGAGGGCAGTTAATATTTTCAACAAGCCGAGAATGGATGCATCAGTTCTGGAGGCAGACGAAAAGTCTCTGGCAGATGCCATGACCATGATCAAGCCGGACTTTATTCTTGTAACAAATATCTGCAAGGATTCCTTGAGAAGAAATGGTCATCCGGAATATATCTTTGACTGCATAAAGAGGACTTTCGAGAATCTGGGGGATCAGACCACGGCGATTCTCAATGCCAATGATCCAATAAGCTCACAGCTTACTCAGGGAACGAAGACAAAGACCGTCTATTACGGCATGGCAGATATGGGCCTGAATCCATATGAGAACATTGTAAAAGACATAACCGTATGCCCTAAGTGCGGAAGCTTCATCAAGTATAATTACAGGTTCTACCGCCATCTGGGGGATTTCTACTGTGAGAATCCTGAATGTGATTTCAGAACCCCGGAAGCAGACTTCTATGCAGAGTCCTTTGATCTGGATAACAGGAAGGTCAAGATCAGGGAGAAGGGAGAAGTGACAACCTATCCGCTGATCTCGGACACAGTTTTCAACGTCTTTAACGTAGTATCTGCTGTGGCAGTTCTCAGATCTGCAGGCCAGAAGAAAGAGGACATCAGCGACTTCCTGTCCAGGCAGAAGGTTACGGAAATCCGTGAGACCTACAAGGAGTTTAATGGAATCCGTTACTACGCATACGGAACTAAGAGCCAGAACGTCAGCGCTGCTTCCACTGTCTTTGAATATATGGCCAAGGAGCCATCTGCCAAGGACGTGGTTTTCTGTCTGGATGAAGCTCAGGACAAGAACCACCCTACGGAAACTCTGACCTGGCTTTACGAAACAGACTACGAGGCCCTGAACAGTCCTAATATCAAAAAGATTATTGTGGGAGGTCACATGTACCTGAACCACAAGCTGAGACTTCTGCTGGCCGGCATACCGGAGGAAAAAATCGTGGCAGTAGAGGATGATTCTCTGGTGCCTCAGTACGTGGACACAGAGGGCATAGAAAGAGTCTATGTTCTCTACGAAATAGACTTCGTAACCAAGGGCAAGACCTGGCGAGACAATATTTACAAGAGAGCCCTGGAACTTGCCGGTGAAACGGAAGCAGCAGCCCATGTGGGCCATGCTTCCACCTTCGAAGGGGACAAGGTTAATGAAAGGGGGGACAACTAATGAAAAATATTGAGCTGTTATACCCCGAGTATTGCAACATCTACGGTGAGAGTTACAGCATTGAGTATCTCAGCAGATGCAGCTCTGATATAAACGTAATCAGAACTAACAACAGAGAAACTCCCGCCTTTGTGGACCGGGATGTAGATATGATCTATCTGGGCTGCAGTCCTGAGAGAAAACAGGAACACATCATCAGCCTCCTCATGCCTTATAAGGACAGAATAAGAGAGCTTATTGACAAGGGTACATTGTTCCTGATTACAGGAAATGCCATTGAGATTTTCGGAGAATCAATTACTGACGGAGACAGGGTAATTCCCGCACTGGGTATCTTTGATTTTACAGCTACCAGATACATGAACAGGGAGCGCCACAACTCTCAGTACATAGGAACTTTCGTAAACGATGAAGGGGAAGAGATGACCATGCTGGGTCACAGAAGCCAGTTCTCCTTTGCCTATGGAGACTTCAGCCACAAGAAATGGCTGGATATCAGCATCGGTATTGGAATGAACCCTGATACAAAGGATGAAGGAATCCACTACAATAATTTCTTCGCCACTTATTCCCTGGGTCCATGCCTCATAATGAATCCGCCTTTTGCAAAGTATCTTCTTCGCAAGCTGGGACTGGATGATACACTCCTTTTTGAAAAAGAAGCAATGGAAGCCTATGAATACAGAAAGGCTGAGCTTATCCGGACTCTGGGATAAGGTTCTGGTATAAACCGGGACAAAACAAACCCAGCTCAAGATGCTTAAGAGCTGAGTAAAATAAAGAAACTGATACAGGGTGCCCATTTGAAAAAAATGAGCACCCTGTTAATTTATTGCGTATTACTCCCCAGGAATCAGAAATCCTGGATCTGTTTGCCTGAACTGGTTCTATTCTTTTGAAGATGACCCGTTCATAATTCCTTCAAATATGTGTCTCATTCCCTTTCCGTCAGGATGCTGGGCCGGGAAACTGAAGAAGGCGTGAGCCGGGTATTCGTTTCCTTCAATGAGGCAAACACCCTTTGTAGAGATGGCCACATCCCATCCAACGTATCTGATTTCAGGAACTACAGTGGCAGCCTTGAGAACCGTTTCCTTTACTTCATGGCAGAAAGGAATTTTGAATCCGGTAATGGATTCTCCGGTAATAGGATGTTTGCTGAAAACATCGTTGTTGCCGTCAACGGCAGGGTAAGTTACAAGGCCGGTATCAAGGTCAACAGGGGCTACCATTCCACCGCTGCAGAAGTTGTCCACGTCTCCCCCTCTTCCTATTCTCAGGAAGGCAGCCAGAATGTGGGGACCGTCTTCTCCCAGGAAGGTCAGAGCCCTTACGGTGTTTACGCTGCTGGAATTAAGGGAGGCCATTTCCGGAACCTGTATTATCTTTTCCTCTGCGATGCAAGGTATCATTTTAAGGCACTTTTCAAAAGTCTCTGCCTCGGCAGGCTGAATGCTTACTCCGTCTCCGCCCATTCCGCCGGCAGGTTTGATGACAATCTGGTCTTTTCCCTGAATCAGCTCCATAAACTTGTCTCTGTCAGCTTCACTTCTTACGACCATCCAGTCCCGCTTCATGTAGTCGGCAAATTTAGTGTCGAAGTCAGCCTTGTCATTGAAAAAATGATAATACGCCGGGTCGTTGTATTTCACTACGTAGGAGTTGTTTACGCCTCTTGTGATTACATCGGCCTTCTGCTCAGGAGTCATGTTGTACATGCCTGCGCTGATATAGTCTGTGTATCCTGCCTGGTATTTAAGGCCTGTTCCGATTACATCAAAAAACAGTGAGACCTTGTTCCTGCCTGACTTCTTGTGCGCCGTATTGATGGCGTCAAAAAACTGACCGTAGTCCATGCTTTTGATCCGTCCAAGAAGATATTTAGCTTTGCCCATTTGATTCCTCCAGTAAATTTAAGTAGATTCTTATATATTATAATCAAATTGTGAGAGTCTTCAGTAAAAAAACATTGTATATCATAATACACGCATTCCGTTGAAGATAACAGAGGAATTTCCATTATCTTTCCTTCTGTACATAATGTCCTCACCTGTGTTCATTGAATCATCACAAACAATAATATATAATCACATGATTGTGCAGATTTTACGAAACACGGTAATTGGAGAAATATGAAAAAAAATTCACTGCTTGAAGGAACTCTTGTGGCTTATATCATAATTATAACCACAAAGGTGCTGGGCGCCATTTACGTGATCCCTTTTTACAAGATCATAGGCACTTCCGGCGGAGTCCTTTATTCATACGCATACAATGTATACAACCTTTTCCTCAGCCTTTCCACCAGCGGCATTCCTACTGCCGTCAGCATTATAGTGGCTGAATACAGTGCCATGAAGCTGTATAACGACAAGGAGAAGACAATAAACCTGGCATATAAGTTCATCGGAGTAGTGTCAACTCTGGCCTTCCTCCTGATGTTCTTCTTTGCAGCAGAGATTGGAAAATTCTTTGTAGGGGATATTGAAGGCGGAACCTCTATAGAGAGCATTAAGCTTGTAGTCAGGACTCTGTCCTTCTGCCTCCTGGTAATTCCTTATCTCAGTGTTACCAGAGGATACCTGCAGGGAAACAGATATGTGGCCAATTCTTCATTCAGCCAGCTCATAGAGCAGGTTGTAAGAGTTGCCGTTGCCCTGATCGGTGCCTATGTTGCCCTGAATCTTCTGAGCACTCCAGTGCCTGTAGGTGTTGCAGTGGCTCTTACCGGAACGGTACTGGGCGGTGCGGCTGCCCTTGTATACCTTAGAATCAAGATCCATCGCAACAGAAAGGAGATCAGAGAAGGCTTTACATCTATTGCCGATGCCACAGATTCCAGCAAGACCATAATAAAGAAGATCATCACATATGCGATTCCTGTAATAATTGTGGCTCTTGCTCAGAATATCTATGAGATGACAGACCTTAAGCTTCTTGTAAAAGGTCTCTACATGGCCGGCTATTCTGCGGAGAAGAGCGAGCTTCTGGGAAGCGTGGTAATTACCTGGGCTCCTAAGATAACTGTTCTCCTGACGGCCCTTGCACTCAGCCTGTGCTCCAGCATAATTCCTTTCGTGGTAACCTGCTACGTAGAGAAGGATATCCGGGGACTTAACAAGAACTTCAACACAGCCATAAACACCATACTCATTGCAGAGATACCTCTGGCGGCCATCGTAATCATTTTCCGCAACGAAGTATATGATATTTTCTATGGAAAAAGTCCATACGGCGGTCTGGTAACTGCGGTAATGGCGGTGGTATGTATTTTCTTCAGCCTTCAGCTGGTTATAAACATGATGCTTCAGGGCATGAAGCGGTACAAGGTAGTCTATCTCAACGAGTTTACCGGAATCATAGTCAATATCTGCCTGGACATTCCAATCATCCTTTTCCTGGACAGAATTGGCCTGCCGGCATATATCGGGTCAATGTTCGCTACTATTACAGGAGTGAGCACATCCCTGACAATTGTTCTGGTATCAATGAAGAAGACCTTCCACTTCAAATATAAGTCCATTGCAAGAGCCCTGATCATGAGCATCATAGGAACTGCGGTAATCTGTGTGTTCATGATTGCTTACCAGAAGGTGGTGCCGGAGGCCAGCCGCTGGATATTCAAGGCAATACGCTTCGGAATGGGCGGGCTGCTGAGCTCGGTCATCTATTTCGGCCTGGCTTACAAGAGCGGGGCTCTGGCCAGATTTATGGGCGAGGAAAAACTGAATTCAATAATGACGAAGCTCCATCTGAAAAGATAGACTTTTGCGAAGACCTGGCAGGTTAACTGCCAGGCCTTTTTTATGCAATGAAACAGAAAAAACAGCCTTGGCCGCAAAAATATACAAAAATATGAATATAATTCCATTGCATTTTAAACCATAAAAATGTATTATTATCCACAATCCCCCTGAGAAGGGGGGTAAGGAGGACAGAGAGATGATAAAGGCCGGAATTATAGGCGCAACAGGATATGCAGGGGCGGAGCTGGTCAGAATACTGTCGGCTCATCCCGATGTACAGATAGAGTACCTTGGCTCAAGAAGCTTTGACGGTATTGAATACAGCAGTATTTTCGGAGATCTGAAGGGCGTGGTGAACAAAAAATGCACAGCCATGTCTATGAAGGAAATGGCTGCCACAGTGGATGTAATATTTACAGCCACCCCTCAGGGCTTCTGCGCTTCCCAGCTGGATGATGAAATACTTCAGAATACGAAGATTATCGACCTGAGCGCAGACTTCCGGCTGAAGGATCCGGATGTTTATAAACAGTGGTATGGAATTGAACAGGGCGCTCCAGAGTACCTGGATGAAGCAGTTTACGGTCTCTGTGAGATAAACAGGGAAAAAATAAAGAAGCCTGGCGTAAGAATAATCGCCAATCCCGGATGCTTCACAACCTGTTCCATATTGACGGTGTGGCCCCTGGCAGCAGAAGGCCTTGTGAACATGGATACCCTGGTTATCGATGGAAAATCAGGAGTTTCCGGGGCAGGCAGAAGTGGAAAAGTGCAGAATCTCTTCTGCGAGGTCAACGAGAGTGTGAAGGGCTACGGCCTGGGAACCCACAGACACACACCTGAAATTGAAGAGCAGCTGGGATATGCAGCAGGTAAACCAGTAACAGTAAGCTTCACTCCATATCTTGTTCCCATGGAAAGAGGCATCCTGATCTCCGCATATGCGTCGCTGAAGCCAGATGTTTCATCAGAGGACATAAAATCCGCTTATGAAAAATACTACGGAAATGAGGAATTTGTGAGAATTCTTCCTGAGGGTCAGTCTCCAGAAACAAGATGGGTCAAGAACACAAACATGATAGACATTGGCTTCAAGAAGGACCCGAGAACAAACAGGGTAATAATGCTTGGGGCAATAGATAATCTGGTGAAGGGTGCCGCAGGACAGGCAGTGCAGAACATGAACCTGCTTTTCGGCTTCCCGGAAAACACAGGACTTTCGAATTAAGAGAAAGGGGTATGAGAAATGGAAATTATAAAAGGCGGAATTACATCAGCAAAAGGTTTTGAAGCAGCATCCACTTCCATAGGGCTGAAGAAAACAGGCAAGGACGACATGGCCATGATCTATAGTAAAGAACCATGCAAAGCAGCAGGAACTTTTACAACTAATGTGGCCAAGGCGGCTCCTGTAATCTGGGACAAAACTATTGTGGAAAAAGGAGAAGCGGTCCACGCAGTAATAGTGAACTCAGGCATTGCCAACGCCTGCACAGGCAAAGAAGGCCTTGGTTACTGCGATGACACTGCCACTGAGGGAGCTGCCGCTCTGGGAATCAGCAAGAATCAGATCCTTCTCTGTTCTACCGGAGTCATTGGTAAACAGCTGCCAATAAAGAAAATCTGCGCCGGTGTCCAGGTGCTTTCTGGAAAGCTGTCTTCAGATGAAGAGACAGGTAATCTGGCCGCCAACGCCATAAGGACAACGGACACCCATTCCAAGGAGATAGCAGTTACCTTCCAGTCCGGAGGAAAGACTGTAACCCTTGGAGGAATGGCAAAGGGTTCAGGAATGATTCATCCCGACATGTGCACAATGCTGGCCTTTATTGCAACAGACTGCAATATCAGCCAGGAAGCCCTGACTAAGGCCATGAAGGAAGATGTGGTGGACACCTACAACATGATTTCCGTTGATGGAGACACATCCACCAACGACACAGCCCTTCTCCTGGCCAACGGCCAGGCCGGAAACCCTGAGATAACCTTGGATTCACCGGATTTCCAGGAATTTTCCAAGGCCCTGAATACAGTAAATAAATTTCTGGCCCAGCAGATTGCAGGAGACGGAGAAGGGGCAACCTGTCTCTTTGAAGTGAAGGCTCAGGGCTGTTCTTCTAAGGAACAGGCCAGGACTCTGGCAAAGTCCATTGCCTGCTCAAACCTGGTTAAAACGGCTATGGCTGGTCACGATGCAAACTGGGGCAGGATTATTTGCGCCATGGGCTATTCCGGCGCCCAGTTCGACCCGGAAAAGGTAGATCTTACTTTCCAGAGCAAGGACGGGGAAATCTCCATTGCTGAAAACGGAGTTGCCCTGGATTTCGACGAGGATAAGGCTACGGAAATCCTTTCTGCAGAAAAAATAACCTGCATTGTGGACGTAAAGGAAGGGGAAGAGGAGGCTGTGGCCTGGGGCTGCGACCTGACTCACGACTATATAACTATTAACGGAGATTACAGGAGCTGATATGGACAAGTCTATGGAAAAATACCTTGCCAAGGCAGAGGTGCTTATTGAGGCCCTTCCTTACATCCAGCGTTTCAACAGGAAGATAATAGTGGTAAAGTACGGCGGATCGGCCATGATCGACAGTGACCTTGAGAAACAGGTGATCGAGGACGTTACTCTTCTGAAACTAGTAGGCTTCAAGCCCATCATAGTCCACGGAGGAGGCAGGGAGATCAGCCGCTGGTCCGGTAAAGTAGGGCTGGAAACCAGGTTTGTCAATGGCTTGAGAGTAACAGACCAGGACACCCTGGAAGTGGCTGAAATGGCCCTGGGCAAGGTTAACAAGAATCTGGTGAGAATGGTGGAATCCCTTGGTGTGAGAGCCATCGGAATCAGCGGAAAAGACGGAGGACTTCTAAAGGTGGAAAAAGCTTCGCCTGAAGGAAACGACATAGGCTACGTTGGCAAGGTGAGCAAGGTGGATGCCACAGTACTCCAGGATCTGCTGGAAAAAGATTTTCTCCCTGTTGTGTCGCCTCTAGGCCTTGATGAGGACTTTCAGACATACAACATCAATGGAGACGAAGCTGCCGGCGCCATAGCCAAGGCTGTAGGCGCTGAAAAGCTGGCTTTTCTCTCTGACACTGACGGAGTTTACATGAATCCCGATGATCACGAAACAATGATATCAGAGCTTACATTAAGCGAAGCCTCGGAAATGCTGGAAAATGGCATTATCACAGGGGGCATGAGACCGAAGATTCTGAACTGCATTGATGCGGTGAAAGGAGGCGTGGGCCGGGTCCACATTCTCAATGGCAAGGTTCCCCACTGCCTTCTGCTGGAGATTTTCACCGACAAAGGTATCGGCACGGCCATAATCAACGACACGGCGGAAAGATTTTTTCAGGGAAAAAATTAAACGGCCCAGCGGGGCTGACCGGGATGTGGGGCATCAATGGCATCTGAAAAACACAGACGAAATGATTTGCGGAGGTGAGTAACTGAACCATGGAAGAAAAATACGAATACAAGGATATTAATATGGCTTATACAGAAGATTACCACCAGGGCTTTATCCATACATATAACCAGTTTCCTGTGGTTATGGACCACGGAGAGGGTGTATATCTTTACGACGCCCAGGGCAGAAAATACCTGGATTTTACCTCTGGGTACGCCGTGAATTCTCTGGGTTACAACGTTCCTGAGCTTAATGACGCCATGAAAGCTCAGATAGACAAGCTCTGGCATGTTTCCAATTTATACTACAATGAAGTGGCAGGAAAAGCTTCCCTTGCTCTCCTCAGAGTTTCGGGAATGGACAAGCTGTTCTTTACAAACAGCGGCGGAGAGGCTGTAGAAGGTGCTCTTAAAGCCGCCAGAAAATACGGATCATCAGAAGGAAAATACAAGGTCATCGCCATGAACAATTCCTTTCACGGCAGATCCATGGGCGCCCTGTCTGTAACGGGAAATTCCCACTACAGAGAGGCCTTTGAGCCTCTTGTTCCTGGAGTTTCCTTTGGTGAGCTGAACAACATTGATTCAGTGAAAGAACTGATGGATGAAGAGACCTGCTGCGTAATAGTTGAACCTGTTCAGGGAGAAGGGGGGATTAACTGCGCTGGCAAGGAGTTCATGATAGAGCTGAGACAGCTCTGCGACCAATACGGAGCCCTTCTCATCGCCGATGAAGTGCAGTGCGGAATGGGCAGGTCAGGACGGTATTTTGCATGGCAGAAGCTTGGCGTAAAACCTGACATCCTCACAATGGCCAAGGCCATAGGAAGCGGCTTCCCTGTGGGAGCTTTTGCCATCACAGACAAGGTGGCAGAAAAGTCTCTCCAGCCCGGGGATCACGGTTCAACCTTCGGGGGAAATCCCCTGGCTGCCACAGCAGTTCTTGAAACCGTTAAACTTTTCCAGAAAAAAATGATTCCGGAGCACGTGGAGGAAACAGGGAAATATCTGGAGGAAAAGCTGGATTCTATTGCCGGGTTCATGGATATGGTTAAAGAAAGAAGGGGATACGGTCTGATGCAGGGAATAAAGGTGTCAGTTCCGGTGAACCTGGTGGTCAACGAGGCTCTGGAACAGGGGCTGCTGATTATTGGAGCTGGAAAAGATGTGATCAGGTTTATTCCACCGCTGGTCATCCAGAAGGAACATGTAGATGAAATGATGGAAAAACTTGTGATCTCTCTGGAGAAAGCCGCCGGCCAAATGACCGTCTGATCCATGATTGTAAGAGTGTATCTCTGTATGCCTGTATGCATCATTGTGAGGAAAGACCATCCATGAGCTCACAGGAAATACATATTATGTCCGTTGATAAACAAATCTGTTTGTTATATACTTTCACTCAGTTTTGACAGGCATCCGGCAGGAACCGGGAAGCCGAAAGGCTAGTTTATGAAAGGCGGTACTGTTGTTTATATGAATGGGTTTGTTGGAAGATTGAAGAGAATGGGATGGGGATTCCTCATTGGATTCACCGTCATTGCTGCCTTTACTCTGTTTGGCGTTCTTACTGAAGGCCCTACTACCCAGGGCTTCATAAATACGCTGAAGAACGGTATGTACGGCGGCGTTGGATATGGGCTGGTGGCGTTCATCCTTAACCCGGGTAAAGCAAAGAAGGCAGAGGAAAATGAAGAACCTGTTTCAAGTGGAGAAATGGTGTTCTCCGATGGGGACAGCTTTGAGAATGAGCCGGCTGTAGACGTAACAGACGTCGATGTAGAGAAGTATCAGGATCAGTAAGCCGGTAATAAGGAGACTTTCCGGGCAGTCCGGGCGTTTATCCATTAAATGAGCAGATACTGCGCAGATTCTGTGCAGTATTTTTTTTAGAACAAAGCGGGCCTGACCATGAAAAAATCCAGAAATAATTGTATATTTTCTGGATTCCACCGTAAAAAATAGTGACTTCAGGTCATGGCCACAGTAAAAAATGCGTAAAATCCAGCATAAAAAATTCGCTGTAAGCCGTGATTATAGCGGAAAGCATTGATATTTGAAGGGCTGTGTTGTATAATTTCAAATGTATATTTGGAGAAACCCTACCGACCATTTGTCGACGGCGAGTCGGAAGGGTTTGTGATGCGTAAGCGCCGGAAAGGCCAGAGCCGTTAGTAATTAAGAGTTTTGGCGTTGCGACGTGAATAAGTAGTACGGTGCCCTGGCACCGGACATTCAGGAGGTAACATGGTGTTCTGTAAGAATTGTGGCAATAAGCTGTCCGAGGGGGCTAGATTCTGCAGCGTTTGCGGTGCAAGGGTCGAATCCGGGACGGAGCCGGCAATCAGCGAGAACGCAGTCAGAAGAGCAGAGACAGCTGCCATATCCGGGAAGCCTGCGAACCGTCCTGCAATGACGGATACAGAGTGGAAGAGCGATAGACGCCAGAGAAGGGCCAGCAGTGCTGACAAAGTGACATTTGACTGGAGCTCGGTAATTGATGATTCCCATCGGAAGGTTAATGAGAACCTTAGATCTCCATGGGAGTCCACTGGTTTGAAAGAGGAAGAGCGCAGGACTCCGGCGGCTGTATACAATGGTCCGGGATTGTTTGAGACGAAGGAACCGGAAGTTCCTGAGAGGCAGGAGAGAAAGGCTGAGCCAGCCCCTGCAAGAAGGGAAAGAACTCTCACATATATAGACATCCTTAAACAGGAGAAAGGCCTCAAGAACCCGAAGGGTACTGAGACTTTTAACTGGGATGATGACATCCCTGAGAGTGAGCCGGCACCTGTTCTCAGCAGAGATGAGATGGAGAAGACTCAGGGATATGAGGATCTGTCTCAGGATATAGTATCAAGACTGGCTGGAACCGGTGATGATAAAGAGGCAGAGAAGCCTGCTGCCAAAGAAGTGCGGGTAGAGCAGAAGAAAGACGAAGGCAGCCGCAGAAGCGGATCTTTCGATGAGAACAAGATTCCTGATTTCGAGGAACAGCTGGCATATATCAGAGCAAGAAGACAGGCCAGAACTGTAACTCCTGAACCACCTAGATCTTTTGTGGAAAGTGCTGAAGCAGAAGAGAAGGAGATTCAGAAGGAACGTACCAGAGATCATGAGGAAGGAACCCGCAGCAGAAGAACTGCATTTAACACTGCAGTAGGAAACGGGTTGACCGACAGCAATTCAGGCAGCGATATTGAGGATGAGCTGGCAGGAATTCTTGGAGACGACAGCCAGTTTATGGATGACCGTAAGGAAGAAGTTTCTGAAAGCCCTGTTCTCAGACCAGCAGAAGAAACTGAAACTTCCAGCCTGGACGATGATTTAAGCAGTGAGTTCGATCTGGATAAAGATATCGACCTTCCAGAGGAGGAAGAACCATCTGCTCCATCTGAAGAAAAGGCAGAGGAGCCAGTTGAGGAAGCTTACAGTGACTTTGAGGAGAGCTATTCAAGACTGAGATCCAGGACAGGAAGAGCAGCCAGGAATCACGATGTACAGGCTCTCAGGGCTCTTGAAGATGAAGAACCTGATGAGGATCTGGAAGCAGAGCTGGAGGCCCTTGCTCCTGAATTTGCAGATGAGGGTTCCGAGGAGACTTCAGATACTAATATTGATGAGTATCTGACTGAAGAGCCGGCTGAGGATGCTGAAGAGACAGCTTCCGGCACAGAGACACAGAAGTCCGAACCTGCTTCTGTTTCAGCCCCGACAGAGAAGACTGTTCCTCCAGAGGCAGATAAAGAAACTGAAGACGAGAAGGTAGCCGACCTGGCTGCAGAGATTGAGGCTCTTCAGAAGAAGCTTGCCCAGCTTACCGGAACAGCTGATAAGGCAGAGAAGGTGGAAGAACCAGATAAGACTTCTGAGGAAGTTCAGCCAGTTGCAGCTGAGGAAGTAACTGCTGAGGAAGTAACTGCTGAGCCTGCAGAGGCACCTGAAGCTGAAGAGAATGAAGACATGACCTTTGACAGCTTCAGCCAGTTCGATGCAGAGTTCATGGAGACCCCTGACAACTCCGATGAGGCCGCAGATGCTCTCATGGATCTTGAGAACAAAGGGGCAGTAGAAGAGTATCAGGAAGAGGTAGCTCCAGAGAAAGAAGAAACATCTGAAGATGCAGCTGCCGAATTCACTATAGAAGAACCAGAGACACCTGCAGCACCTTCAGATAACGAAGTTCCAGGTGGATACGAAACAGAGTCCGGAGATCTGGACATCGACAAGGAACTGGCTGCCCTTGGCTTCGATCTGGGTGATCAGCCAGCAGCAGCTGATGAACAGCCTGAGCAGCAGAAGGAAGAAGCTGAAGATAACGAAGGACTGATCTTCACTGAGGCTACTACAGATACAAGTGTTCTTCCTGCAGATGGTGCTGACAACGACAGCACAATGAGCATCGATGAGCTGGAGCAGGATATCTTTGGTGAAGATGAGGATTCAGATCTTGAAGCAACAAGAAAGATCGAGAAGTTCTACACTCTTTACAGGAAGAATGAAGAGTTCCAGAAGCTTCTGGATGAGGAATATCAGAAGCTGAAAGCCGGAAGTGCCGATTACTCACTGATGGACGAGCCTGTGGAGGAAACAGGAACTGAGAACATGTACGGTACTGGTGCCACAATCGCAATGGAAGTTGCGGAGGTAAACAAGGCACTGGAAGAAGCCGCAGGTCAGCAGGAAGCTGCTGAGCCAAAGGAAACAGAAGTACCTGAGAGCAAAGAAGCTGGAGATGCTATGGACTTCTCCGGAGTCAGCGCTGAGACTCAGACACCGGCTCCTGTTAAGGAAAAGGCAGCTCCTCCTGTAGAGGACGAGGATGATGACTATGAAACCGGAAAGGGCGGCGGAGTTCTTACCGTAATCGCCATTATCGTGGCAGTTCTTCTGGTTATCCTTCTTGTGATTATTCTGGTTCTGAATTTTGCACCGAACAGCGGAGTTGCAGCAACACTGAACGAGAGTATTGCAAACCTTACAAAGCTCCTGGGAATCGGGCAGCAGGGCTAAGTTACAAAAGTTACAAGTGAGGCAGGTATTTGAGAAGGCCGGCCCTGTACCGGCATAAATAGAATATTGACCTGACACTGTATGCAGCGGCAGCGAGATTCGCTGCCGCTGCATAATTTGTATAACGAAAGGTTCTGATATGAAAATAGATCTTCGAAGAATGAAGAGTTCCGGCTCAGGAGACAGCCTTGTATACGGCGGCAATACGAGACCGGGAAAAGGCGGAGGCAGGAAGGCTGTTGCCCTGATCATAATGATTCTGGTCATCGCCTTTGTGATAATTGCCAGCCTGGTAGGATTTATCACAGACTATCTCTGGTTCAGGGAAATGAACTACACAGGGGTTTTCTGGAAAAAGCTGATCACAGAG
Source organism: Allobaileyella intestinalis (assembly GCF_009695865.1). Lineage (GTDB taxonomy): Bacteria > Bacillota > Clostridia > Peptostreptococcales > Anaerovoracaceae > Allobaileyella > Allobaileyella intestinalis. The sequence continues at coordinate 238,857 of NZ_VUNB01000002.1, forward strand.
CTTAAGGTGGGAATTCCCGTATTCCTGTTTACCACACTGCTGGTAAGACTGTATCTGAGAAGCCTGAGAAACGGCTATTTCAGGGAAATCGAATCCCACGAAATCCCGGATCTCAAACGGCTTAAGATTATTTCCTGGTCTCTTTCAGGAATATTCGCCCTCCTTGTTGCCATCTATTCAGCAGGAGATATGTGGATGAACTTCCTTCAGTTCGCCCATTCCACAAAATTCAACCTTAAGGATCCGATTTTCGGAATAGATACCGGGTTCTATGTGTTCAAACTGGAATTCCTTGCTAAACTGAACACCCTGGCCATTGGAATAATAATAGGAGCGGTTCTCCTTACAGTTCTGTATTACGGCATTCTGATGACTGTCAGAACTCCGGACTTTTTCGAGGAGGAGAATCACACTGAAGGAGATGATTTTTCCAGGGACAGTGACAATAACTATATTCCTTTTGGGGGCAAAAAACAGTATGGAGAGGATATATTCCGCAGGTTTACAGAAGGCAGCAAAAGGCCGGAAATAAACAGAGGTAATTTCAGGCATCTCATGTCCATAGCCTCCGGAAAGCTGACCATTCTAGGCGTAGTTTTATACATAATGGTGGCAGTGGACTTTTTCCTCAATCAGTTTGACCTCCTTCATGCACATACAGGAACTGTTTACGGAGCAGGTTTTACAGATGTAAATGTGACCCTCTGGGTATACAGGCTGATAATGGCAGCGTCTGTAGTTGGTGCAGTGTTCTTCGTTATTCACATGCACAAGAAGGAGTATAAGAAACTCCTCAGGGCACCTGTGGCCATTGTTGCCATAGGAATTGCTGGAGTGGTTGTTGCCATGATCGTCCAGTCTCTGGTGGTTGCTCCAGATGAGATCAACAAGGAAAGCAAGTACCTGAAGAATAATATTCAGTACACTCAGCACGCCTATGATATAGACAAGGTTAAAGTCAAGTCTTTCCCGGCCAATGAGTCCCTTGATGAACAGACCATAAAGGATAACAGCCAGACCATTGGAAATATCAGGATAAACGACTATGAGCCTGTACAGGATTTCTACAACCAGACTCAGAGTATCAGGCAGTACTATGAATTCCATGATGTTGATATAGACCGGTACAATATTAACGGAGAGGAAACCCAGACATACCTCTCACCAAGAGAGATAGATGAGAATAAGATCAGCTCCACCTGGCTTAACAGGCACATCAAGTACACTCACGGATACGGAGCTGCGGTGTCCCAGGTAGATAAGGTAACTGCCAGCGGACAGCCAGATGTAGTTGTCAAGAATATTCCGCCGGAAACAAACGTCGATTCGCTGAAGATCACCAGACCGGAAATCTATTTCGGTGAGCTTACAAACGATTATGCAGTTGTTAATACTAACGAAAAGGAATTCAACTATCCGGACGGCAATAATAACAAATACACGAAATACAAGGGAAATGCGGGTATTCGCCTGACTCCGCTGAACCGTCTTCTTTTTTCCATGAGAGAAGGAAGCATGCAGCTCCTGGTATCTTCAAATGTTAACAGCAGATCCAGGATAATTATCAACAGAAACATTGAAGAGCGGGTGAAGAAGATCATGCCGTATCTCAAGTATGAATCCGATCCGTATATGACAATCGTAGGAGGCAGGCTGTACTGGATTGTGGACGCCTACACCACCAGCCAGTATTATCCATATTCTGAACCGTATTCAGGAAAGGTGGGTTCTACGAATTACATAAGGAACTCCATCAAGGTTACGATAGACGCGTATAACGGAGATGTGAATTTCTATGTAATAGACAATGAGGATCCAATAGCGGAGACATATAAGAAAATCTATCCGGATCTGTTCAAGAATATCAGCACCATGCCTGAAGGCCTGAGAGAGCACATCAGATATCCGAACAATATGTTCAAGATTCAGGCCAGTGTTTACGAGAAGTATCACATGAATCAGGTAAAAGTCTTCTACCAGAAGGAGGACCTGTGGGATATTGCTCATCAGATTTACGGAACGGAAGAGAAGCAGATGGACCCGAGCTACTATATTTTCAGGCTGCCAGGGGAAAAGAATGCGGAATTTATCAACATGGTTCCGTTTACCCCTAAGTCCAAGCAGAACATGACGGCACTGATGATGGCGCGGAACGATGGAGAGAATTACGGACAGCTGCTGGTTTACAAGTTCCCGAAGAGCAAGACTGTTTACGGCCCTATGCAGATCGAGGCTCAGATAGACCAGAACACCGAGATTTCCAAGGAATTCTCCCTCTGGAATTCCTCCGGATCCAAATACAGAAGAGGAGATCTTTTCGTAATACCGATCAAGGATTCTCTCATGTATGTGGAGCCTGTGTATCTGGAAGCTTCTAATCAGGCCATTCCTGAGATGAAGAGAGTAATCGTTGCCTATGGAGACAGGATCAGCTACAGTTCCAATCTTGAAGAAGCCCTGGAAGATCTGTTCGGAGGCACGTATAACAGCGGACCAGCGAACGCATCAGGAGGAACGGATAGCAGGGATTCAGGAAAGCCGTCCCTCAAGACTCTGGCAAAACAGGCACGTGACGAGTATGATGCCGCTCTTGATGCTCAGAAGAACGGTGACTGGAAGGGCTATGGAGATCACATAAACAAGCTCAGCGGATACCTGGATCAGATGGAGTCTGCAGAGTAGCTTAACAGAGTATTATTAATTGGCCGGTGCGCAGGAAAGGAATACTGCGGCCGGTCATTTTATTGCCGAAGTAGCTCATGGAAAAATAAGTGAACAATATGGCGGAGAACTGCGGCAGTACCCGGGGAAATTTGTAAACAATAGTTTCTGTACGGGAAATAACGTTCGAAAACAAGCGGCTCAGAGAGATAAATTTATCAAGAATTCATAAAAAATCATTTTAATAATGTGATATTTCCCCCATAATGTTGTAATATTAAAAAGTATTTTTTTAGGAGCCAATGGGTATTGGAAAAAGGAAGGTGGCGTATATGAGGTTTGACTTAGACAAAATGCTGTTTACCATCAGGCCGGAAGAACATGATCCGGCAACAATCAGATCCCTGCTGGAAAAGCATCCGGAAGTCAAGTTTGTGTCTCTCACCGGCGTAGACCTGGCAAACCATTCAACGGATGAGAAAATCCCTATGAGAGAGTTTATAGACAATATTGAGAAAACTCTGAAGAACGGTGTTCAGACTGACGGCTCCAGCGTGGCACTTCCTATTATAGCCGCCCTTTCTGATGCGAGAGTTGACATTATTCCTGACAGCAATGTTAACTGGTATGTTGAATATAATTTTCACAATGTTGACTACAAAACAGATCTGCCTGTAGGAACCCTGAGAATCCCTTCATTCCTGAGGCACAACAACGAGAAACTTGTTGGATCAAGAGAGTTTAACAACAGGTGCACACAGTGGTTCAAAGAGGGAGTTATGGAGGCTCTGAACGAGAACCCTGATGTTTTCAATTATATCGACGGAGTAGACTCACCAGATGAGATAGAGTCCCTTTCTCTGACCAGCGCAACTGAGCTGGAGTTCTGGGTCAAGACCCCTGACGACAGAGCTGACAGGGCTCAGCTCTTCACTTCACAGGAGCTTAAAGAGCAGTACTGGAAGAGAACAGTAGGACCAGTGGGAACAGCCCTTGAGGAAACGCTGGAAATCCTTGACAGATACGGCTTTGAAGTGGAAATGGGTCATAAGGAGGTTGGAGGCATCAGAGCAAAGATGGGCAACTCCGGCCAGTATGACCATATTATGGAGCAGCTGGAAATAGACTGGAAATTCTCCAGCCCTATTCAGGCCTGTGACAATGAAGCACAGGTAAAACACATCGTAAGGGATGTGTTCAGAGCAAACAATCTGGAAGTTACTTTCCTGGCAAAACCAATGGACGGTGTTGCAGGAAACGGAGAGCACACCCACCTTGGAATGACTGCAAAACTCAAGAACGGAAAGAGGGTGAACCTTTTCGTTCCAAAGGATAGAGAAAACGAGTTCATGAGCCCTGTAGGCTTTGGCGCACTCATGGGACTTCTTAGGAATTACGAGATTCTTAATCCTTTTGTAAGTGCCACTCACGATGCCTTCGCAAGACTGAAGCCAGGTTACGAAGCTCCAGTATGCATCGTTACATCCCTTGGAAGGACAGTTGAGGATCCGTCAAGGAACAGAACAGTTCTGGCAGGTCTGGTAAGGGATTCCAGCAATCCACTGGCCACCAGGTTCGAGCTCAGATCCCCGAACCCACACAGCAACACATATCTGCTGGTAGGAGCCGCATACATGCTTATGCTTGACGGAATCAAGGCAGCTCTCAGTGCAGGCAAGACCCCTAAGGAACTGGAAGCATCAATTTCCAAGAAGGCAGGCGAAGAAGACTTCTATCTGGAAAAAGACAGAGAATACAGAAGCGAGGAGAACGTATTTGAGTTCTACACTCCTGAGGAGAGGGAGAAGCTCTTCGGCAAGGCTCCGGCCACTGTATGGGAAAATTTCAAAGCACTGGACGAACATCCGGACATGCTGAAGAAAATCACAAAGGGCGATCCGGTTATGGAGCTGATCGTAAAATCCTTCAGAGAGCAGCTGACCACAAAGTGGTACACAGAGCTTCACGACAGACAGATTCCTAATACCATGGACTTCGTGCGCAGGTGCACAAAACAGCATGTTGAAACTGACGCAACAGACTTCGACATCATGAACTGGCGCCGGGTGGACGAGCTAAGGAAGTATATGGGAAAAGATTATCTGGAAAGCCTTTCCCTTCTGTCAAGAGCTCAGATTGCCATAGACGAGAAGGACTTCGATCTGGTGTCAGAACTGGAAATCGAAATTCAGAAGAAGACAGAAGAATTGAGGAAGCTTTACAGAACATATACCAAGAACCTTTTCTAGATTCCATCATAAAACACCATAAAATAAGATAAATACACAGTATTTAACCGCAGCCTCCCATATCAGGAGGTTGTTGGTGTATAATGGAACGAAACAATCCTGCCCCTGAAGTCTGGCAGGAAACAGGTAATATTAAATATCAGTCAGAACATGAAATATTATGAAAGATGAGGCAATGTAATGCTTGATATCAAAAGAGTAAGAGAAGACTTTGACAATGTTAAGGCCGCCGTGGAGAGAAGAGGAAAGGGAGATTTCGGCCTGGACAGCGTTCTCCAGTATGACGCAAAGAGAAGAGAGCTGCTGGCCCAGGTTGAACAGCTTAAGAACAAGCAGAACACCACATCAAGAAAGGTGCCGGCAATGAAGAAGGCCGGTGAAGATACAACTGCCCTCTTCGCCGAGATGAAAGAGCTGAGCAAGAAGATCAAAGATCTTGACGCCCAGGTATCAGAGGTAGAGGAGGCTCAGAGAAACGCCCTCCTCAACGTTCCTAATACTCCATATAAAGATGTTCAGACAGGAAAGGACGACACAGAGAATGTTGAGCTGAGAAAATGGGGAGAGCCTACACAGTTCAGCTTTGATGCAAAGGCTCACTGGGATATTGGAGAAGATCTGGATATCCTGGACTTCGAGAGAGCCGGAAAACTTTCAGGTGCCAGGTTCACAGTATACAAAGGCAAGGGAGCAAGACTGGAAAGAGCAGTAATCAACTTCATGCTGGACCTCCACACAGAAGAGCAGGGCTATACGGAAATTCTCCCTCCTTTCATGGTAGGAAGAAAGGCCATGACCGGCACAGGTCAGCTGCCTAAATTCGAAGACGACATGTTCTACATTCAGGACAAGGACATGTTCCTCATCCCTACAGCTGAGGTTCCTGTAACAAATCTGAGAGATGATGAGATACTGGACTTTGACGAGCTTCCTGTATACTACACAGCATACACTCCATGCTTCAGAAAGGAAGCAGGTTCAGCCGGAAGAGACACTAGAGGACTGATTCGCCAGCACCAGTTCAACAAGGTGGAAATGGTAAAACTGGTAGCTCCTGAAACATCTTACGATGAGCTGGAGAAGCTGACAAATGACGCCGAGGAAGTTCTGAAGAGACTGGGCATCCCTTACAGAGTAGTAAGGTTGAGCACCGGCGACCTGGGCTTCTCATCTGCCATGACTTATGATATCGAAGTGTGGATGCCAAGCTATGGAAGATACGTGGAGATCTCCAGCTGCAGTAACTTCGAGGACTTCCAGGGAAGAAGAGCAAACATCCGCTTCAGAAGAGAAAAGGGCGTTAAGCCGGAATTCGTACACACCCTGAACGGATCAGGCCTTGCAGTAGGAAGAACAGTTGCAGCCATTTTGGAAAACTGCCAGCAGGAAGACGGTTCAGTTGTAATTCCTGAGGCACTGAGACCATATACAGGCTTCGACGTAATCAAGTAAGGAAAGCCGGGTTTCTCAAGAGGCACATAGCAGAGAGACCCTGATAGATTTTATCTGAAAAAAACAACTGGCCGCGGCGTTATGCTGCGGCCATGAGTTTATAAGGGTGGGCCCGGAGAGTCCGCGTTTTAACAGCTCAATGGTGAAAGGTAAGTTGCAAAATGAACAGAAAAGAGACCCTGACAGATTTTCTAACAGACCGGGCGTCTGAACGGCCTGTGTCCTTCCATATGCCGGGTCACAAGGGACGGCCGGAAATATACAGGCACTACGGATATGGAACCTTTGCTGACAGGCTGATCCAGGGAGATATTACAGAAGTTCCAGGAGCAGATGCCCTTCAGCAGCCATCGGGCATAATAAGAGAATTGATGGATGACTACGCCAGCCACTACCACTCTCTGCATACAGAACTCCTGGTAAACGGCAGCAGCTCAGGCATAATGGCCGCAATAATGGGCTCTGTTCCCAGGGGTGGGAAACTCATCATGGGCAGGGCTTCTCACAAATCGGCTTACAGCGCCATCAGGCTTGGAGGAATAGAACCTGTTTACGTGGAATCAGAGTATGATGAGGAACTGGGACTTCAGGGGGAAATGTCTCCTGACGCTATTCTTGAAGCGGTCAACCGCTGCCCCGATGCATCAGCTGTATTCATTACCAGTCCCAACTACTATGGAGTGCTGTCAGATATAAGCAGAATTGCAGAGATCGTCCATGAAGCCGGAATGATACTGATAACAGACCAGGCCCACGGAGCCCATTTACTGGACTTTGACATGAGGGAAAGAGAGCTGGCCAATCAGGAGGAACTGGAACCTCCTGCATACAGAAGTGCAGAGCTGCTGGGATCAGACCTGGTGATAAACAGCATTCATAAATCCCTGTTTGGATTCACAAGCACCGCCATCCTGAATGTCTGTTCCCGGCGCCCTGACACAGACAAGATATCCCGCCTCCTGACCATGCTTCAGACCACCAGCCCATCATATATTCTCATGGGAAGTCTTGATGCAAGCCTGAGAATAATGGAAAACCACGGAAGGGAAATAATAGACAGGTGGAACAGGGATCTGGACAGATTTTACAGCAGGGCCCGCAGTATTTCCGGTCTGACGGTAATCGAAAAAGACCCCAGGTGGTATGACAGAACAAAAATCAATATTTCACTGGCAGACAGGGGTGTAACTGGAGAGAGACTTCAAGAAGACCTGATTTACAGAAACATATGGCCTGAGATGGTACATGGAAACTACGTTCTTCTTCTGACCGGACCAGGGAACATGAGCGGAGATTACGAAAAGCTCTTCTCAGCCCTTGACGAAATCTCCGAAAACTATGGCATAGTCAAAAAAACACCGAGAAGTGAAAAACCTTTTTCCGGGAAACTACAGCAGTGTGAAGTCCCTTCAGAATGCGAGAAAGTGCCGGTTTATGAAGCAGTGGGAAGGGTTCTCTACGATCCTGTGGTTCCATATCCCCCTGGAACTCCTCTGGTATGCCCGGGAGAAGTCCTTACATATGAAGCAATCACCCACATTGCAGGCAGACTTCAGAAGGGAGATCAGCTAATTGGCGTGGACGATGAAGGGTGCGTTCTTGTGGGAAAAGAACAGTAAAACTCCGCCCCGGTTCTGGGACGGTGATATGCGTGACAGCAGATTGCATGTGAATAGTATTTAGTGCATTGTGCATATGTGAAGATGCTGTAAAAATCCAGTGATTTTTGTGACTGTCTGGTGTATAATTCAGGGGTCTGTGATGAAACATTATATTAGACAAAGAAAAGAATCTCTACAAAGAAAGGAAGGTTTCTGAAGGATGAGTCAAGGTAAACACTTACCAAGCATTCTTGTACCACATCATAAGAATACCGCGGGCGTTGAGACCCAGGTAATGCCAATTCCTGATGTGGTAAGAATTAGCATGTCTCAGAGCATTGGTGCCCCTTGCAAGCCTTTAGTGCAGAAGGGAGACTATGTCAAAGTCGGTCAGAAGATCGGAGACTCTGACGCCTTCATCAGCGCACCGGTTCACTCAAGCGTGTCCGGAACAGTAAAGGACATTGTTCCATTCCGTGGTTCAATGGGAGGAACAGAGACACATATTGTTATTGAAACAGATAAGGAGCAGGCTGTCAGCGAAGAAGTACAGATACCTCAGATTGACAGTTTTGATGACTTCATCAAGGCAGTAAGAGCCAGCGGAATGGTAGGACTGGGCGGAGCGTCTTTCCCTACATACGTTAAGCTGAGCCCTAAGAACCTGGATGAGTGCGACACTCTTATCGTAAATGGTGCAGAGTGCGAGCCATTCATTACTGCAGATAACAGAATGATGGTTGAGCAGGGTGAGGACGTTCTTGATGGAATGAAGATCATCATGAAGCATCTGAACCTGAAGAAAGGTTATATCGGTATTGAGGAGAACAAGCCTGATGCTATTGCCAATCTTAACAGGCTGATTCAGCAGGACGGCCTGACCAATATCGAGACTTTCAAGCTTCAGTCCAGATATCCTAAGGGCGCTGAAAGAGTTCTGGTATATGAGATTACCGGCAAGGTAATGAATGCAGGAGTACTGCCTGCACAGCTGGGAATCATTCTTGACAACGTAACAACTGTTGCAGAACTGGGAAGATACTTCAGAACCGGAATGCCTCTTGTAAGGAAGAGAGTTACAGTTGACGGTGATGCAGTTGCAGAACCAAAGAACGTATTCGCTCCTATAGGCGCACAGATTGCAGATATTGTTGAATTCTGCGGTGGTTATAAGGCTGAGCCTAAGAAGATTGTTATGGGCGGACCGATGATGGGCCGTGCAGCAAGTTCTGATGAAGCTCCTATTATGAAGAATACAGGTTCCCTTCTGGTATTCGGAAAGGAAACTGCTCAGGTCAAGGAAGAGAGTGCTTGCATTAACTGCCAGCGCTGCCACAGTGCATGTCCATTCGGACTTATGCCTCAGATCTTTGCCGAGGCTTATGAGAGAAGAGACGTTGACAGACTGAATAAATTCCAGGTTATGCAGTGCATGGGCTGCGGAAGCTGCTCATTCATCTGTCCTGCAAGAAGACCTCTGGCAATGACCAACACTCTGGCTAAGGGACTCGTAAAGGAGGCAATGAAGAAGTAATGGATAAGACCAGTAAATTTCATGAAAAACTCATAGTATCCTCAGCACCGCATATCGTTACTGATTCGGATACTACGAAGCTTATGGGTACAGTCCTTCTGGCACTGATGCCGGCATTCATTGCAGGTGTATATGTGTTCGGTGCAAGAGTAATTCTTCTGTCTGCAGTCTGCCTTGTATCAGCTGTAGGATTTGAGTGGCTGTACAACATTATTACTCACAAAGAACAGACTATCGGAGATCTCAGTGCTGCTGTAACAGGTCTTCTGATTGCATTCAACGTTCCGGCCTCCCTGCCGCTCTGGATGGGAGTTCTGGCAAGCTTCTTTGCCATCGTGATCGTTAAGCAGCTTTACGGAGGAATTGGAAAGAACTTCGTAAACCCTGCTATCACAGCAAGAATTTTCCTGTTCATTTCATTTGCAGCACAGATGACCACATGGCCTCTGCCTAGAATGGCAGCTTCCACTGATGCTGTAACAGGTCCTACTCCACTGAACCTGCTGGCAGGCGGCGAAGTAGACAAGCTCCCAAGCAACATGGAGATGTTCCTGGGATTCATCGGAGGATCTGTTGGAGAGGTTAGTGCTCTGGCACTGCTGATCGGAGGACTTTTCCTGATCTGGAGAAAGGTTATTTCCCCAATCATCCCTTGTGCGTTCATCGGAACAGTATTCGTCATTGCACTTCTGGTTTATGGATTTGATTTCCACATGGCTATCTTCCATATCTGTGCAGGTGGTGTAATGCTGGGAGCCTTCTTCATGGCAACAGACTATGTTACAACTCCTAAGCTGCCGTTAGGTAAGCTGATATTCGGTATCGGATGCGGAGTTATTACCATGGCTATCCGTGTATGGGGATCATATCCGGAAGGAGTATCCTTCTCCATCCTTCTGATGAATATCTGCACACCGCTGATCAACAGACTTTCTTATAAGCAATACTGCGGAGGTGGCATGAATGAAAAGTAAAGACAATAACTTCCATAATTTCGTTGCCCCGATTCTTGTTCTGGTGATCATCTGCTTTGTCGTAACATTTGCACTGGCAATGACATACGGTGTAACAAAGCCTATTATTGACAAGAACACCCTGGCAGCTGCAAACGAGGCAAGAGCAGAGATCATGCCTCAGGCCGACGGCAAATTTGAAGAAGTAAAGACAGATCATCTTGTTCTGGAGAAGAACAAGGTCTTTGTAGACGACGTATATAAGGCATCCAATGGAGCAGGCTGTGTCATCACAGTAGAGTCAAGCTCATACGGCGGACTCCTTACAGCAATGGTAGGAATCGACAAGGACGGAGCTATTACAAAGGTAAAGGTTACCAACGCATCTGATACTCCTGGTGTAGGTACCAGAGCTCAGGAGCCTGGTCATCTGAAACAGTATAACGGACTGAAGAAGCTCGGAAACGAGCAGATCAAGAGCGATCCGACAGTTCAGCACGTTTCAGGAGCTTCCATTTCTTCCGAGGCCATTCATAAGGCTGTATTCTGCGCACTGAAGCAGTATAACAAAATGGGAGGTGTGAAGTAATGGCTAAACAGAGCAAACTCAAGATCCTCACTAATGGATTTATCAAGGAGAACCCTGTTCTGGTTCTTCTGCTGGGAACATGTCCTACACTGGCAACATCTACATCACTTATTAACGGTATCGGAATGGGACTGTCTACAACTGCAGTTCTTATTGCCTCCAATATCGTTATCTCTCTTCTGAGAAAGGTGATTCCTGATAAAGTAAGAATCCCTTGCTACATCGTAGTAATTGCCGGATTCGTAACTGTTGTGCAGTTCCTCCTTCAGGGCTACGCACCAGAGCTTTACAAGTCACTGGGTCTGTTCATTCCACTGATCGTAGTAAACTGCATCATCCTGGGAAGAGCAGAGGCATTTGCAAATAAGAATACTGTTATAGATTCTGCTCTCGATGGTATCGGAATGGGTCTTGGATTCACACTTACTCTTTCCGTAATGGGAGCAATCAGAGAGCTGCTGGGAATGGGAACACTGGCAGGATTCCAGGTTCTTGGATCCTGGTTCACACCTATCGGATTCTTCCTGCTGGCTCCTGGCGGATTCTTCGTTTTCGGAATGATGATAGTTCTGGTAAATATCATTACAAAGGGCAAGGCTCTGAAGGGCAAGAGCTTCGGATGTGCTGCATGTCCGATGTACAACTCCTGCAGTGGTGAGACACCTAGAATGATCGAGCCTGCACAGAACACACTTGAGCAGAAAGGAGCAGAAGCATAATGGTACAGCTGATTCTGATATTCATGTCCATGGTGCTGGTAAACAACTTCGTGCTGTCTCAGTTCCTTGGAATTTGCTCCTTCCTGGGAGTATCAAATAAGATGGAATCTGCCACAGGTATGGGTGGAGCCGTAATTTTCGTAATGGTACTTGCCGAGATTGCTACATGGCCGATTCAGCAGCTGCTGAACAAGTTCGACATTGGCTATCTCCAGACTGTAGTATTCATCCTGGTAATTGCCGCTCTGGTTCAGTTTGTAGAGATGTTCATGAAGAAGTATATGCCATCTCTGCAGAAGGCCCTGGGAATTTTCCTGCCTCTTATTACAACAAACTGTGCAGTTCTGGGTGTTGCTATCCTCAGCATCAACAACAACTACACATATATTCAGTCAATCGTTAATGCTTTGGGAGCAGGCGTTGGTTACTTCGTAGCAATGGTCCTGTTTGCCGGTATCCGTGAAGAGAAGCTCTGGGATGAGAGCGGTGTGCCTGCAGCATTCAAGGGCATGCCAATGATTCTGATCAGTGCATCTATTCTGGCTCTGTCCTTCATGGGATTCACCGGACTGTTCCAGTAAGGAGGCCAATGAATGTCAACACCAATTATTCTGGTAGTAGTTATTGGATTCATTTGTGCAGTTCTGCTGACTATCGCATCAAAGGTATTCTTCGTACCTGTTGACGAGAGACAGACTGCTGTAAGAGAGGTTCTGCCGGGAGCAAACTGCGGCGGATGCGGATTCGCAGGTTGTGATGACTATGCTGGTGCCTTGGTGGCAGATTCCGAGCTTTCCTGCTCTAAATGTAACCCGGGTGGTCCTGCTGTTGCTGAACAGATTGCAGAGATTCTTGGCAGAAGCGCAGGTTCAGCAGAGAAGGAAGTTGCACAGGTAATGTGCACAGGAGACCACAGCGTTTCCAGAGATTTCCTTGAGTATCAGGGAATGCAGTCCTGCAAGAGCGCAAAGGGATTCTTCAGTGGAATGAATGCCTGCTCTCACGGATGCCTGGGACTTGGTGACTGTGTCAATGTCTGCGACTTCGATTCCATCAAGGTGTTCAACGGTGTGGCTCTGGTAAACAGAAACACATGTGTAGCCTGCGGAAAGTGCATTAAGGAATGCCCTCAGAAGATCATCAAGATGGTTCCTTTCAAGAGCAAGGTTCACGTAATGTGCAGCTCAACAGACAAGGGAGCAGTCACAAGAAAAGCCTGCGACAATGGATGTATCGGATGCAAGAAGTGCGAGAAGGCATGTAAGTTCGATGCAGTTCACGTAGAGGACAACCTGGCTGCTATTGATCCCCACAAGTGCAAGAACTGTCTTGCCTGCGCAAGGGTATGCCCTACAGGCGCTATCAACAGCTATATTCCTATTAAGCCACTGCCTAAGAAGCTCACTCCTGAAGAGATTGAAGCAGCAAAGGCTAACGCTGCTGCAGCAAAGGCCGCAAAGGCTGCCAAGGAAGCTGCACAGGCACCGCAGGCTTAGTAAGCTGAAAGCTGAGTAGCATATAACTACAACATCTCCAATGGGAGATGTGAAATAAGTTGAATTTGGGGGCTGCCGCATTTGAGTAAAATGCGGCGGCTCCTTTTCTAGTGGGTTGGTTACGGCGGGATTTGGAAAAGGTGATATGGAGTGGTACCGTACAAGATTTTCATGGGTAGATAAGTTTGTATTCTAAGTTGAATTGTTTTATTATTTGCAGGGAAAAAACACGTTAAAGGGAGACTTACAATGGCAGAAGTATTTGTTTCACTAACAATAATTATGGCAATATCTGCAGTAACGCCCATACTTGCCAGAATAATTCCTAAACAGATTGTTCCGGAGACGGTAATCCTCATACTTGGAGGGGCCCTTCTGGGACCAAACATGTATGATCTTATTAAAACGGAAGCTCCTGCCATTGAATTCATGTCTGAGCTGGGGTGCGCTTTCCTGTTCCTTCTGGCGGGATTCGAAATTGATCCAAAGTCTGTTACGGGAAAGGATGGCATACACGGCCTTGCCACCTGGGGAGTTACACTGGCCATATCGATTCTGGTTGCAATGACCACACCTTCCATTGCATCAGGCAGACAGGGAATGATAGCAACAGCCCTGCTGTTTACAACAACAGCACTGGGAACTTTGATGCCCATAATAAAGGAAAGAGGCATAACTGGTACCAGAGTTGGTGAGATAGTCATTTCATATGGAACATGGGGAGAGCTGGCAGTAGTGCTGGCTGTTGCAGTCCTTCTGGGAACAAGAACTAAATGGCAGACAGCCGTAATTCTGGCAGGACTGCTGGCATTCTGCGTGTGGCTGGGAGCAGCCGGAGCCAGAGCAAAAAGAAGAGGATCGAAAATTTTCAAGTTTCTGGAGAGCAAGTCGGAGTCCACTTCCCAGACTTTTACCAGAATCACAATACTTCTTCTGGTAATATTGGTGACAATTTCTGCGATATTCGACATAGACATTGTACTGGGTGCCTTTGCAGCCGGTTTCGTCCTCCGGTACGTAATACCAAATGGAAACCACTCCCTTGAAACTAAACTGGATGGAATGGCCTACGGTCTGTTTATTCCCCTTTTTTTCATTGTATCCGGTGCAAGAATCAACTTGAGGGCGGTAGCAAAGATACCTCAGCTGCTGGTTCTGTTCATACTGGCTCTCGTGCTGATCCGGACAGTTCCGATTGTGATCTCCCTTACATTGAGAAAGTCCACGAGAAAAGAAATCTCCATGCACAACAGGATTTCCGCAGCTACATACTGCACAACGGCTCTGCCACTCATAGTTGCCATTACCAGTATCTGTGTGAAGAACGGAATTATGGAGGACGATGTAGCTTCAGTTCTGGTGGCTGCAGGAGCTGTGACGGTGTTCCTCATGCCTTTTATAGCAAAAATCACATATACAGTGGCAGATGCGGAGCCAATTTCGGCAATTGTGGAAATAGCCCATCATCCGGAAAGCACTATGGATATTGTTCATTCCCATGTTGAACTGGAAAGAAAAAGAGCATTGAAGTACAAGATGGAGGAAAAGGGGCTGCTTCTCCACGAGAAATGGGAGGATAAGAAGGAAAATCTGAGAGAGAAAAACAACTAAAACGGTGATAGTGACTCAGGGTCAATATTGTGACAAATATATGATTGTGATACAATTCACTTACGTGGGAAATTATCGAATTCCCCTCAAAATGATAAAGGTATTACAGGAGGTAAACCAATGATTGCAAACAGCATGAAGCCTTTCCTCGCAGGAAGCTCAGTAATCAGAGCTATGTTCGAGGAAGGAAAGAAGATGGCAAAGGTCTACGGCGAAGAGAATGTCTATGACTTCTCTGTAGGTAACCCTGGACTTCATCCGCCAAAGGAAGTTCACGATGCCATCGAGTATATTAACAATGAGATGGATCCACATGTAGTTCACGGATATATGGCTAATGCCGGATTCGAGTCTACAAGAAAGGCTGTTGCAGAGAATCTTAACAGAAGATTCGGCAAGGGCAAGGAGATTTATTCCTGGGAGCACATCATTATGACCGTAGGTGCTGGCTCCGCAATCAACGACATCATGAAGACTGTATTCGATCCAGGTGACAAGCAGGTCGTATTTGCTCCTTACTTCGTAGAGTATGCAAACTGGGCAAGAAACTACCTGGCAGAAACAATCGTAGTTCCACCTAACGAAGCAAACGGATTTGAGCCTGATCCTGAGGCACTGAAGGAAGCCCTCACACCAGAGGTTAAGCTGGTTATCATCAACAACCCTAACAACCCTACAGGCGCTATCTACTCCGCAGAGACTATCCAGAAGATCGCAGAAGTTCTGAAGGAGAAGGAGAAAGAGTACGGACACACAATTTACATCCTGTCCGATGAGCCTTACAGAGAGCTTGTATATGTAGACAAGGAAGTTCCTTTCATTCCTGACTACTATGATGACACAATCATGGCTTACTCATGGTCAAAGTCACTGTCACTTCCTGGTGAGAGAATCGGATACGTTGCAGTTCCTGACAAGGCAGAGGGAGCAGATGAATTCATTCAGGCAGCTATCGTAGCAAACCGTGTATGCGGAGATACAAACGCTCCTGGAATCATGCAGCTGGTAGTTGAGAGATGCATGGACGCAAGAGTAGATATTCCTTACTACGAGAAGAATGCCAAGGATCTCTATGATATCGTAACAAAGGCAGGATTCAAGGCAATCGTACCACAGGGTGCATTCTATCTCTGGATCAAGTCACCAGTAGAGGACGAGAAGGAGTTTGTAAGCGCAGCTAAGGATGAGAGAATCCTCATCGTACCAGGAAGCGCATTTGCTTGCCCAGGTTACGTAAGAGCTTCATTCTGCATTGCTAACGAGACAATTCAGAGATCTGCTGAGTCTTTCGCAAACCTCGGAAAGAAATACTTCGGCTAATAAGTTTTTTGGTCTGCTGTAATGATTACCCTGAAGAAAGGGGTGTCACAGCATAGCTGAAAAGAATACACAGAATACACAAGGAGCTGCCGCATTGCGGCAGCTCCTTGTTCAATAATGACAAATTCAACAAATTCAGAATCAGAACAAAATCATTCTAGTATTGCCTGTTAATATCGGGAAGGCGGGGAATTATCATTGATGCGGCAATTCCAATGGCTATGCCTGCAATCATTCCTGAAAAAAGAAGAACTGGAAAATAAAAGAACATCCGCAGATCCTGAACAAGAAAAGATGCAATAATGAGCTGCCCCATGTTGTGGAAGACGCCCCCCGCCATACTCACTCCGGCTACACTGAATTTTCCGGTTTTTTTCAATAAAATCATGACGATGAAACTTAGAGTGGCTCCAGCAAAGGAGTATACCGCGCCGAAAAGCCCGTTGAAAAGAAGGCCTGCAACGGCTATTCGTATGGCATTCACCGCAGCTCCGTGCCAGGGTGACAGCTTGTAGATTGCTATTACGGTTACGATGTTGGCAATGCCAAGTTTTACCCCCGGAATACCAGCATTATATGGTATAATGACCTCTACGTATGAGAAGATCAGAGCCAGTGAAGCCAGAAGGGCTACTGTTGACACATAGAGTCCGCGGTTCCGCCTTGAGGAATCATTTTTTTTGTTAATTGGAGATGGTATCATACTCATTATCTTCTCCTTTGATTGATACTACAATTTTGTGAGGGAGACAGACGATGGACTCCCCTGTGCGGGATACAGGACTGTGGTGAACGCAGACTTGATTCTTGCAGTTGGCCGATTCCATGGTCACCTTTCCTCCTGATATCTTCACTACGTTCCGCTCTTTTCCGTCGCGGATGGTGATTTTGTGCTCTCCGTCAAGAGAATAGGTGCCCCAGAGCTTTCCGTCTTTGGTGATTTCCACTTTATTGCCCTGGTGGCTTCCAGCAGCAAGGAAAATGGATATCCCCAGGCCTAGAATGACTATTGCGGCCATGAGAATCAGATCCGCTTTTGTAAAAAAACTTTTAATCAGCTTCATATATCTATCTCCTGTGTGCCTTCAGCTGTCCGGCGGACAGAAGGCGCATCCAATGGAAAGGAATCAGAATGGGTTTATTATTATCTAGGAAAAATATAATCCGGCTTATAGTTGTGTTGGCCATACTGCCGCTAATTATAACACAGACTGGCTGTTCGAAAAGCGTCAATAAAAATGAGGCGAAACCTGTAGAACAGGAAGGATATTACCTTGATACAGTATGCAAGATCAGTGTTTATGACATGGATGGAGGCATGACGGATAAGAAGGCCAACGCAGCCATCGATAAGGCTTACGACCGGTGCCGTGAGCTGGACAAGAAGCTGAGCAACACTGTAGATGTAAGTGACA
The DNA here is from genome assembly GCF_009695865.1 of Allobaileyella intestinalis. GTDB lineage: Bacteria > Bacillota > Clostridia > Peptostreptococcales > Anaerovoracaceae > Allobaileyella > Allobaileyella intestinalis. The sequence continues at coordinate 256,457 of NZ_VUNB01000002.1, forward strand.
TCAGCAAAATAAACAACAGCGGCGGCCAGTGGACTGAGGTTGGTCCAGATGCTTTGACAGTAATTAAAGGTGGAATCAAGTACGGCGACCTTTCCGGCGGCGACTTCGACATTACCATAGGAACCGTATCAGATCTCTGGGATTATCATTCGGACCACCCGAAGGTTCCTTCCCAGGACAAAATAAACGAAGCCCTTACCCACGTAAACTACAAGAATATACAGATACAGGGAAACAGCGTCAGACTTGCAGATCCGAAAAGCAAGATCGATCTTGGAGGAATCGGTAAAGGATATATTGCGGACCAGGTGGCAGATACTCTTCAAAACAACGGAGTTACATCTGCAGTTGTAAATCTTGGAGGAAATATTGTTACCATCGGAAGCAAGCCGGACGGAACCGATTTCACCATCGGAATAGAGAAACCATACAGCGACAGAAGCGAGCTGATCGGAAAGACTGAAATTTCCAGCGGAACAGTGGTAACCTCCGGAGTTTACGAGAGGCAGTTCAAATACAAAGGCAAGGTTTACCATCACATTCTCAGCCCAAAGACAGGCTACCCGGTAGATACAGACCTGGATTCCATAACGCTTATGTCCACAAGGGGCATGTCCATGGACACCGATGCCCTGAGCACCATCTGCCTGATAAAGGGAAAAGATGAGGCACTGAAATTGATAAACAGCCGTGATGATACAGAAGCTGTGCTCTGCACACATGACGGAAAAATATACAAGTCAAAGGATGCAAGATTTCAGGCTGAGTAGGGAGATTTAGATGAAAAGCATAACATTAAACCTGGATAACACAGCAGGTGAAAGCCTGTACGAACAGATCTACAATCAGATGAAGGACAGCATTCTCACAGGCCGCATTGAGGCGGGAAGCAGGCTTCCTTCTCTGAGACGTTTCTCTGACGAGAACGGAGTCAGCGTAACGACAGTGGAGAAAGCGTACAATCAGCTGCTTGTAGAAGGATATGTAGAAAGCAGACCAAAGTCCGGATACTATGTGAGGAACTCTATTGCATCTGAAGCCCAGGACAATCCTGAAGAGGAAAGGGGGATGACACTGGATCAGCTTCTGCCTCCAGAGGGATCTCATGTGGGAAATGAGATACCCCTTCTCTATGATGAGGAAAGTTTTGAATTCGGCAGGTGGAAGAAGTGCATGCACAAGGTCTTCAACGAGTACCAGCACCTTCTCAGGATCGCAGGAGACGTTCAAGGCGAGCCTGCCCTCAGGTACGAAATAGCAAAATATCTTTTTCAAAGCAGAGGGGTTAAGTGTTCCCCTGACCAGGTCGTGATCGGTGCAGGTTCCCAGCAGCTGACAGGCCACTTGTGCAGGATCCTCCAGGAAATGGAAATCGCAAACGCTGCAGCAGAGAACCCGGGCTACGGTCCTGTAAGGGAAATTTTCAAGGAACATGGCTTTACAGTTCTGAATATTCCCGTTGATGAAAACGGAATCGTTCTGGAAAAGCTCCCTACCAACATGAGGAGCATAGTCTACGTAAACCCAAGCAACCAGTTTCCAACGGGAGCAGTAATGCCTGTGGCAAGAAGATATGCCCTTATTAACTGGGCCAAGGAAAACGACAGCTACATCCTTGAAGACGACTACGACAGCGAGCTGAGATACTTCGGAAAGCCTATTCCAGCCCTTCAGGGACTGGATCATGATGACAGAGTAATATATCTGGGATCTTTCTCGTCCACCTTGTTTGAGGCGGTTAAGATCAGCTACATGGTGCTGCCTGAATCAATGGTTGAGGTTTTCCACCAGTTCAGCAGCAAGTACAGCCAGACCTGTTCAAAGGCTGAGCAGATATGCCTGGCCCTTTACATGGAAGAAGGCTTCTACCAAAAGAATATTAAGAAGTGCAGGAAACTTTACGCAGGCAAACTGGAAACGACCATGAGAGAATTCGGAAAGGCAGGAAAGGGCAAGGTGACTCCTGTAAACTCCAGGTCAGGACTGGCGGTGCTTCTGAAGATTCAGACCGGCCTTTCCCCAGAGCACCTTTGCTACATCGGAAGAAAACTGGGGCTTCTTATTCTGCCGGTAGACGATCTCTGCACCCGGGAGGAACAGGCTGTGACTTTTTATTTCTACAGAGTATCTAACAGCCTGCTGAAAATGCTCATTCCTATGTTTGTAAAAAATATTGAGCGTGAAGAGAAACGCATGGAGCAGGCCCGCCTGCAGGAAGAGAAGAGGAAAATGATGGAGGAAATGGAAGGAAAAACCTACGGCCTCCAGAGAGATTAATAAAGATTAAAGGTATTCATAAATCCCGGTTCTCAGTATAAAGCACCACCTTAAAGCAGTGACGCAAGCTCCGTTAAAAGCAGTTGTACAAGCCGCACTACAATGGCCTGAGAGATACCTGGCCGCTGGAAACATAAATCCTGCGGCCTTTTTCTGTGCCATCAAGAACCCGGACCACCAGCTGGAAATTATCATCTACATCCAATACCTCTGCCTCATAAGAAGGCCGGCCTGCAGTTTCTACCAGAACCTTTCTGCCGATGACAAAGCAGTGGCTCCTGTAATAATCAACCCACCGATCTGAATCCAGGCTGTTTTTTCCAGTAAATTCACGGTTCATGGAAACAATAAGCCGTGCCAGCAGCTCATTCCTGGTGAAACCAGGATGATCTTCCCCCTCTTCCCACAAGGAGCCGGCTATACCCTCCAGCTCCGGCGGAAGGGCCCAGGGGAAGCAGTTGATACCAGTTCCTATTATTATCCTCTCGATTCCCCCTTCCTCCAGTCCGGCAACGGCTTCTGTAAGAATGCCTGTAATTTTCCGCCGTTCCATATTTCGTCCTATATAGAGGTCGTTAACCCACTTGATTCCTATTTCCTTGCCGGTCATTTCGGTCAGCACCTGGTGGGTGACAGCAGCAGATACAGCTGTAACCTTCATGGCATCTTCCAGGGGAAACTCAGGTTTAAAGGCAAAGGAAAAATACAGACCACTTCCTGCCGGAGAGGAGAAGGATCTGCCTCTTCGACCACGGCCGGCAGTCTGTTCTTCGGCGGCAACGACGGCAGGAATCTCCGGGTGGTCCAGGGATTTACAATATGTATTTGTGGAGTCTACAGAGTCCAGAACTATCAGGCGCGGAACTGGCACAGAATTTTCTCTTGACAGCTCCCTGATCCGATTATCTATGAGGGCCTTTGAAAGAATATTTCCGCTGCTTCTGAGGACGTACCCCCGGCCCTTCAGACTTTGGATTTCATAACCCTGATCCTGAAGAGATTTTACGGCCTTCCATATGGCGTTCCTGGAAAGCCCCATTTCCCCTGCAAGCTGACTGCCTGAAACCGGACGGCCACCTGCCTTGCTCAATATCCACAGAACTTTTTCCCTCGTAGACCTTTCTGACATGTTGTTCCCCTCTTCTTCGCAATTTCCCTCAATAGATTTCTGCTGGCTATTATATATCCAGTGTACACAAAATAGAAAGAATATTAATACCAGTCGCTATAGAGACAATAAAAAAATTGTGATAAACTATTTAAAATTCTAGTTTTTTTGTTTTGTAAGGTAAAATAATGTTGAGATTTCTAGTAATGAACGATGACGGCATTGATTCCAAAGGGATTCAGGTGCTGGCCAAAACCCTTAAGCCACGGGGAGAGGTATATGTGTGCGCACCGGACAGGCAGAGGAGCGCTACTGCCCAGTCTGTGACCCTCTTTGACCAGATCAGATGCCAGGAAGTGCCATTTAAATACGGGGAAAAAGCCTGGACGGTCAGCGGTACTCCTGCGGACTGCGCCAAGTTTGCCATTCAGGCCCTGGAAGAAGAAGGCAAGAAAATCGACTTTGCTTTTTCCGGAATAAATCACGGCTCAAATGCGGGAACGGACATCCACTATTCTGGAACTGTGGGAGCAGCAGTGGAAGCTGCTATGTCCGGCATCCGTTCCATTGCCCTTTCAGTGGACAGCTGGGAACCAGAGAATTTTCAGTTCATCTGCGATATGATTCCTGAGCTTATAGAAATATCAGGGGAACTGGACTGCAATACGGTCCTGAACGTAAATGTCCCGGATCTGCCTGCCTGGAAGATAAAAGGGGTGAAAATCCTGCCTATGGGACCAAGAAGCTTTAACGACAAGCTTGTGGAGACAGAAGAAGGTAATATCTACAGATATAAGGGTGTCCCTCAGGACCATTCGGTGCATGGAACGTCTAATGATCTGGCTGCACTTCATAACGGCTATGCTGTGGTAACACCGATGTCAGTGGACCTGACAGACCGTCAGGCCCTGAACCGCATAAGGCTCAGAGAAGGGGGGAAGGTTCTGTGCCTTATGTCCGACCCTGTAGATACGGTTATTTACGATATGTGGCATGGAGAAAAGCTGAGAGAGAATCTTGTGAGACTCAGTGATGCCCTGGGAAGACTGGGTGTTTACACAATCCTGACTATTCCAGAAGGGCGGAGGGGCGACGTAATAACCCCTGACATTACGAGAAACCTGGATGGCAGCACAACTGTGGAACGAATGGGATTCACCATCTTCGATGAGCCGGATGTGGCTGAGAAGATGAGAGAAGGTTTTTCCGGCAGAAATGTGGTGCTGGCAGGAGCAGAGACCCATCTGGCCTTGCAGTCCACAGCACTGGAGTTTATTGACATGGGAATGAACGTAACAGTTCTTAAGGATTGCTGTTCTTCAGCAACAAGGTTAGACCATGAAACGGCAATTGAATATCTCAGACAGAAAGGATGCCGCATTACCACCAGTGAAGCCTGGGCTGCAGAAGTTGGCAGAGCCACTGGAAAAGCCGGCCCGGAGGCTGTCAGTCAGATATTCAGATAAAGGAGGGAACATGAGATTTTACGTATCCGAAAAGGTCTTCGAAATGATACCTGATGCACAGTTCGGCCTTGTAAGTGTTGAAGGCGGAGACAACAGGGGAGAAGAAAAGGAGATTGCCGACCTTCTCAATAAGTCTATCGAAGAGTGCAGTGAGCACTTTAAAGACAAGAAGGTCAAGAACGAACCGGAACTTCAGCCATACAGAGAAGCCTTCAGGGCCATGGGTATTAATCCCAACAGATATATGTGCGCAGCAGAGGCGCTGATGACAAGAGTAGCAAAAGGTCAGGGAATGCATTCCATAAACAAGATTGTGGATATGGGAAACGCCCTTTCATACAAGTACATTATCCCAATCGGAGCCCACGATCTGGATTCCATGATTGGGGATTTCGGAGTGAGACCGGCCGTTGAAGGTGATACCTTCCTTCCTTTCGGAGCAGAGGAAAGGGAACCTGTACCGGAAGGAGAAGTGGTTTACGTAACAGGAAACCACGTGCGCACCAGAAGGTGGACCTGGAGACAGGGAGATGAGGGTAAGATCACCGAAGAAACAGGACATGTGCTCTTCATCATCGACGGCTTCGAGAGCAATCTGGACTCTGTGATGAAGTGCCGCCGGGATCTGGCAGACCTCTGCAGAAAACATCTGGGAGGCAAGGTAAAAGAAGGTTTAATCAATAAAGAAAATATGGAATTTGAAACACAGTTGTGATACAATATCTCCATATTTCCGCAGCTGTTCGAAGCGGGCAGCTGTTTTTTAGTGGGAAATATTGTTTGATGAAAAATTATTAGTTATAAGGAGATTTTGATGGAAAATATTACAAACAACAGCAAGAGATGGCTGTACCTGGCAGCAGGTACAGTAGTGCTGCTCTTTGTGGGACTTATTTACGCATGGTCGATTTTCAAGGTCCCATTCAGCCAGATCTACTCTGACTGGACACTGTCGCAGCTCTCAATGACATTTACTATTTCAATGGCATTTTTCTGCATCGGCGGATACCTGGGAGGACTGCTGTCCAAGAAGTTCAGCGTTAAGATCAGACTTCTGATCGCCCTGGTTCTCCTCTTTGTCGGATTCTTTACAGTTTCCACACTTACACCAGGAGACTCCCACAAGAGCCTGATCATGGTTTACATTTTCTACGGCGTCTTCGGTGGATCTGGAGTAGGATTTGCGTACAACGCTGTTGTAACAACTATCACAAGATGGTTCCCTGACAAGACCGGTCTGGCTACAGGAATCATGCTCATGGGATTCGGAATCGGAGGCCTGGCTCTGGGAAGTGCCGTTAACTCAATGATTGGAAGCATGGGCATTTTCTCAACATTCAGAGTGCTGTCCATTGCCATTGCAGTAGTTCTCCTTCTGGGAATCCTGATCATCAAGGCTCCTGAAGCACCTGCTGCCAGCAATGTATCAGCTGCTGCAGATGAAGAAGAGGAAGATGGAAATCCATACCACAAGAAGAACTACACATCTGGAGAGATGCTGAGATCCGGAAGATTCTGGGTGTTCATGGCATGGACAATCGTCCTCAACTCCGCAGGTCTTCTGGTTATCAACAGTGCAGCTAACATTTCCGTTGCATACGGCGGAACTGCTGTACTTGGCCTGATTATTTCTCTCTTTAACGGAATCGGAAGAATTATTGCCGGAAACAACTTTGACAAATTCGGAAGAAAAATCACAATGACTGTAAACAACATTTTCTACCTGATTGCAGCTGTCCTGCTGATCTTCGGTGGAAAAGCAGACAACCTGCCAATGGTCATCATCGGATTGATCTTCGTAGGAATGGCATACGGCGGAACACCTACAATCTCTTCTACTTATACAAACAAGGCATTCGGACCTAAGTACTTTGCTACTAACTTCAGCATTGCCAACTTCTCCCTTCTGCCTGCAGCAATCATCGGACCGATGATGTCCGCCAGCCTTCTGGAAAAGGCTCACGGAAACTACGGCAGCAACTTCATGGCTATCCTGGTAATCGCCGTTCTGGGCGCTGTTATCATGGCTGTACTGAATGTTCTGAGCAAGAAGTACGAGAATTAGTAAAAAGCCATTATCATTATCTTGACTGAAAAAAACGCAAGACCCTGATGAATTAAGTTTCACAGGTCTTGCGTTTTTTCTTTATTGTCTGCCTGAAATGGCGGATGCTGCAGTCATAGCCGATGAGTAGGCGAACTGGATATTATATCCTCCTGTTTCTCCGTGGACATCCAGAATTTCACCAATGGCATATAAACCGGGATAATCCTTGAATTCCATGGCCTTCATGTTTATCTGATCAAGGCAGATTCCGCCTTTTGTGACCATGGCCCGGTTCAGGATTCTGCCTGAAGAAAGATCAGAAAAATCCGGTTCCAGCCGGTAACTGGTGAGAAGCCGGGACAGTTTTTTAAGAGATGGAGTGTCACCATCAGCAGCCATGGCGGCCAGTACACGGGTAAGACTCTTTGGCAGTGCCGTTGAGGCGGACAGAACAGAAGCAATGTTGTTTACGTTCTGGGTCCGTCCTTTTATTTCCCTTTCCAGGAGGGCTCTGACCTGGCCTTCGTCCATATCAGGAACAAATGATATCTGAAGGAAGGAGCCGGGCTCCATCCAGGCTGAGGCGTTAATGGCCGCCGGACCAGATATGCCGGAACCGGTTAAAAGAATGGAACCGGATATTTCTTTCTCTTTCTTTCCGCTGCTCCTCAATACGGTGAGAGTCGTGCTCTCCAGGGTTACACCTGCAAGCTGTCCGAAAGGGTTGTTCTTCAAATTTATGTTCATAAGAGCAGGAGCCATATCTGTAAATCTTATTCCCAGGTTTTGCTCCAGAATCTGGTGAATGCTGCCGTCAGAGCCTGTTTCGGGAAATGTAATGCCTCCTGCAGCTATTACCAGGCTGGAGGTGTATATCATGGCTGTTTCCTGGTTCTCCCGTGGAGAGAAGGGATATCTGCTGCCGCATCTTTTTAGTGAAAGGCACCAGAGATTCTCTCCGCTGTTTCTGTCTGGGGGGATTATTCCGGTTATGGAGCAGCCTTGAAGGAGAGTGAATCCACTGGAGACCGATTTCCTTTCAAGAGCAGATACAACCGACGATCCCCTCATTGAAGAAGGGAAAATCCTTCCGTCCTCTTCTTCTGTGGCGCTGATTCCAAGACCGGCCATGAAATCAACGAAGGCCTTATTGCTGTGTTTGTACAGAGATGACCTGATTTTTTTTCCATTATGATAGTGAGAGGGGAAATCCTTAATGTTTCCTCCGTGGGTGAAATTACACCTGCCCCCTCCGGATATCAGGAGCTTTGCCCCGGCCTTTCCGTTGTGATCGATGATCAGACCTGAGAATCCCCTGCCATCAGTGGAACTGCCGCCATTAAGGTTAGTGTAACCGGCTGCAAAAAGCAGCCCCGAAGCCCCTGCTCCCACCACAACAACAGAATAAGTATTTTTCCCGGTGGGCCTGAAACCCTTATTTTCCATATAATTCTCCTGGCTAATTAAAACTTGTTTAAACATATGATAACACGATTAATACATTTTGTATTTGCCATCACATTCATGTGTTATAATCCAGGTAAATGAGAGTGAAGGGAAATGAAAATCTGCATCATTCAGATAGATTGAGAGGCTGATATGGGTAAAATTCTTGAGAAAACATTGATTCTTCTGGAAGATGGATTTGAGGAAATAGAGGCTCTTGGAACTTATGATGTGCTGAGGAGAGGCGGTATTGAGGCACAGCTGGTAAGTGTCAAGGAAAACCTGCGTGTCAGAAGCAGCCGGGGAGTTACGGTGGAGGCCGTTGATATTCTGGGAAACGGCAGCCGCTTCATGGACTATGACGTGCTGATAATTCCGGGAGGAAACGCCTACGAGAAACTGTCGGAAAATGAGAATGTACTTAATTTTATCCGGGCGTTTAATGAGAGAAACAAGCTCATTGCTTCAATCTGCGCCGGACCGGTGGTTCTGGAGAAGGCGGGCATCCTCAAAGGAAGAACAGGCACCTGCTATCCCGGTTTTGACAACTACCTGTCCTACGACAGAATGGAGATCAATCCCGTGTGCATTGACGGAAATCTGATTACATCCAGAGGCCCTGCTACGACCATTTATTTTGCTCTTACCATACTGGAAGCAATGGGCCGGGCCGCTGAGGCAGCTATCATCAGAGACGACATGCTGGTGGGCTACATGGAGTACAATATCCGTCATGAAGAGCACAACCTTACGAGAGATGATGTTGAACTGATTAAGGAGGCACAGAGGACTATCGTCACATACTTTGAGTCCGGTGCCCATACATCCACTGAAGCAACCGGTGTCCGTGGCGGATCCGGAAAGATTTATACTGCAGTTAATCTGGTCAACACCAGAGGGGACAGCATCAGCGCCGAGCAGGCGGCAATAAGCGGGGCAATTGCCGGAGGAGAGACTGCGATTACGACGGTGGTTACCGTCAAAGGTCAGTCCGGCAGGAGAATGGTTATGCCAGACGGTATCGCAAGGCAGACCATTTATGATGTTAGCCCGGACGCCATGGTTCTTGTAAAAGTTCCGGCGGGAGTGCGGAAGATGAGGATAAAAGATCTTCTTCCACAGGAGCTGTATTAATACCAGCAGAATATAATATTTAACAGACAATAAGGAAGAGTGCGTCATTTTGTAAAGTAAATGAGGCATTCTTCCTTTTTTGTGCAGAAAAACTTGTTGACATATACCCCTCGGGGGTATATTATCCTTTCTAGCAAAAACAACATCAGAAAAGTACAAATAACCCGGGCGGTCAGCCCGCCGGAAGAATCTGCATTTAGAAATATTTTTTTTCAAAGGGGAGAACAGCCATGAAGACCACAGATATTGACAATGAAACCATGGAAAGCTGTGACCGTCAGTATGAGAACATGTCACCTGAGAACTGCAGCTGCTGCTCAGACAGAAAGAAGAACCGTTCTCCAGAGGAAAAGAAAAAGCTTATGAACCGTCTTAAGCGCATTGAAGGCCAGGTGAGAGGGCTGGAGAAGATGATCGAAGGAGATGCCTACTGCCCTGATGTTCTGATTCAGGCTTCTGCCATAAACAGCGCCATGAACGGTTTCAGCAAGGAGCTGCTGGCTTCACATCTGAGAAGCTGCGTGGTTGAGGACATCAGATCAGGAAAAGACGAGGCCGTTGACGAGCTGGTGGAGCTTCTTCGCAAGCTGATGAAATAAGGGGCGGAAATATATGAAATTAAAAGAAAGGGGAAAAGGGTATAGATGAACAAGTATAGTGTTGATGGCATGCACTGTGCTGCATGCAGTGCACGGGTAGAAAAAGCCGTAAACAAGGTGCCCGGTGTTGACTCCTGCAGCGTAAGTCTTCTTACTAATTCCATGGGAGTTGAGGGCAGCGCTTCGCCTGAAGAAATAATCAGGGCTGTGGAAAATGCAGGATACGAAGCCGCATTGATGGGAGAAGGAAAGGCCAGGGCTTCAGAGAGGGAATCCACTTCCGAAGCAGTGAGCCAGTTCAATGAGAACTTGAAAGAGCAGGAGAAAGCTCTGGAAGACAGAGATACTCCGAGGCTTAGGAAGAGGCTCATCCTGTCGGCAACCTTCCTGCTGGTGCTCATGTATTTTTCCATGGGACACAGCATGTGGGGATGGCCTCTTCCGCCTCAGATGGAAGGCAATCACATTGCAATGGCTCTTGTGCAGATGATTCTTGCCGCTGTTGTAATGCTGATAAACAAGGATTTCTTCACCAGCGGTTTTTCCAGCCTGATCCATGGGGGACCAAACATGGACACTCTGGTGGCAATGGGTTCCTTCGTTTCTTTTGCATGGAGCATGGTTATCCTCTTTAAGATGACCTCGGATCAGCTGGCCGGTGATGGGGCGGCTGTAATGAAGGATATGCACGGCCTGTATTTTGAGTCGGCGGCCATGATTGTAACTCTGATTACTGTAGGCAAAATGCTTGAGGCAATGTCCAAGGGCCGCACCACAGACGCTCTCAAGAGCTTGATGAAGCTGGTGCCACAGACTGCAGTAATTGAGGAAGGTGGAGAGGAAAAAGAAGTTCCGGTCAGCCAGGTGGCTGTGGGAGATCTGATTGTGGTCCGGGCAGGAGAGAGCATTCCTGTTGATGCCCAGATTGTCAGCGGTGAAGCCGCCGTAGATGAATCGGCACTGACTGGAGAAAGCATTCCTGTTGACAAGGGGCCGGGAGATCGGATTTCTGCTGCAACCGTAAACATGTCAGGGTATATCAGGGCGAGAGCAACCCGGGTAGGTCAGGACACCACCTTGTCTCAGATAATTTCTATGGTCAGCGATGCTGCGGCCACCAAAGCACCTATTGCAAAAATAGCAGATAAGGTATCGGGAATTTTCGTTCCGGCAGTCCTCATTATTGCTGCTGCAGTTACGGCCATTTGGCTTCTCTTGGGAGAAACACCTGGATTCGCCCTGGCCAGAGGCATCAGCGTGCTGGTAATCGGCTGTCCTTGCGCACTGGGCCTGGCCACACCTGTTGCCATCATGGTTGGAAACGGCATGGGGGCAAAGAACGGAATCCTCTTCAAAACCTCCGCAGCTCTTGAGGAGACGGGCCGCATCAATATCGTGGCTCTGGACAAGACAGGAACCATTACAAATGGCCGTCCAGTAGTGACAGACCTCATTCCGGCAGAGGGTTTTGAGGAAAAACAGCTTCTTTCTCTGGCCTATTCTATCGAAAAGAAGAGCGAGCATCCTCTTTCAAAGGCAATAATCACAAAGGCTGTGGAAGAAGGGCTTTCACCTGAGGAAGCAGGGGAGTTCAAGGTCATTCCTGGAAAAGGCCTTTCGGCTGTGATAGACGGTTCCCGGGTTCTGGCAGGAAATCTGCCGTTTATCGCTGGTGAACTGGGCCTGGATCTTTCCAAAACTGCCGGCTCTGCAGCTGAAGAGCTGGCCGGACAGGGAAAAACATGCCTTTATTTTGCCAGGGATAAGAAATTCGCAGGAATTGTTGCTGTTGCAGACACCATCAGAGAAGATAGCCCACAGGCTATCAGAGAGTTCCATGAAATGGGCATCAAGGTAGTAATGCTCACAGGAGATAATCAGATAACTGCGGCAGCTATTGGAAAACAGGCCGGTGTAGACCAGGTTATAGCAGGAGTCCTTCCGGGAGAGAAGGAAAAAGAAATCCGCAGGCTGGGAGAAACAGGCAAGGTGGCAATGGTAGGGGACGGCATCAACGATGCCCCGGCTCTCACCAGAGCAGACATAGGAATCGCTATAGGAGCAGGAGCCGATGTGGCAGTAGATGCAGCCGATGTGGTGCTGGTCAACAGCAAGCTGACAGACGCTTCTGCAGCCATAAGGCTGAGCAGAGCAACAGTGAAGAACATAAAGGAAAACCTGTTCTGGGCCTTCTTCTACAATATTCTGCTGATTCCTCTGGCTGCCGGTCTGTATACCGCCCTGTTCCACGGATGGACAATGAATCCTATGATTGGAGCTGCCGCCATGAGCCTTTCAAGCTTCTCCGTGTGCATGAACGCACTGCGGCTTAACTTTTTCAAGATCCACAAAGACTCTCCGGACATGTCAGGGCAGACTGACAGTGAGCCGGCCAGAGAGGAAAATGAAAAGAATCAACAATCAGAAAATGCTGTAATTTCAGCTGATAATATAACTGAACCAAAGGAGGAAAATACTATGACAAAGACAATGAAGATTGAGGGAATGATGTGCACTCACTGCGAGGCCACTGTAAAGAAGGCTCTTGAAAGCCTTGATGGAGTTACAGAAGCAAAGGTAAGCCACGAGGCTGGAGAAGCAGTGGTTTCCATGACTTCAGATGTAGCTGACGATGCACTTAAGAAGGCTGTAGAAGACAAGGATTACACAGTGGTTTCTGTAAACTAGTACATTTGCAAAATATAAAGAAACAAAGATTTGAGAATGGGGCAAATGCAATGGCTCCATTCTCTTTTTATTTGTCTGATTCTGGCTGATAGGAAAAAAGTGGTTGACAAGTCTAATCGAGTTAAATATACTTAACACACTGATTGAGTTAGATAAAGCTAACCCAAGGGCTTTAGGAATTTACAATTATTTCCCGGAGAAGGCCGGAAGGAGGTTTCCATGAAAGAGAACAGGACACTGCTGGATGCAGAACCAGGCAAGACTTACAGAATAAGCCAGGTGGATACAAATGACGAAGAGATGGAAAGATTCCTTCTCAGACTGGGATGTTACCCTGGAGAACCTGTAACAGTGGTAACCAAGAAGAGAAAAAGCTGTGTGGCGGTTATAAAGAACAGCAGATACAGCATGGACAACAATCTGGCAAGAGCCATTGTTTTATAAACTTTGATTATAAATTCAGACACATTTATCAAGGTAATAAGTTATTGGAAGAGACAAGGAAGGTGAAGTATGAGAATTGCTTTTGCAGGCAATCCAAACAGCGGAAAGACCACAATGTACAACGCTCTTACAGGCAGGAGCGAGAAGATTGGAAACTGGGGAGGAGTAACTGTAGGCAGAAAGGAATTTCCCATAAAAAGTGAATATGCAGGAGCAGATGATGTAGTTGCAGTAGATCTGCCTGGAGCATATTCAATGTCACCATTCACTCCGGAAGAAGGGATTACCAGCCAGTATATCCTGAACGAAAAACCGGACGCAATTATCAATATCGTTGATGCTACAGATCTTGGAAGAGGTCTTTTCCTGACCACCCAGCTCCTGGAAATGGGAATACCGGTGGTTGTGGCCTTGAATAAAAGCGACATCAACGAGAAAGAAGGAACAGTAATCGATGTGGACGCTCTGGCCGGAAAGCTGAACTGTCCGGTGCTGAAGACCGTATCCATCGAATCCCACGGGGTGGGAGAGGTTGTGCAGAAGGCCGTTGAGCTGGCCAAGTCAGGAACACCTTATTCTGCAGCAGAACCACCATTCAGACAGAAGGACATTGATCTCAGCAGCAAAGACGCAGTAGAACTGGAAGACAGAAGAAGATTCGATTTTGTCAATTCCATTGTGGACCAGGTGGAGACCAGGAAGGTTCAGGCATCTGAAATCACCTTTGCTGATAAACTGGACGCTTTCCTCACAACTCCAGTGTTTGGAATCGGAACATTTGCTGTTGTAATGGCAGCCGTGTTCTGGATTTCCCAGAAAGCAGTAGGGCCTGCAGTAGCCGACTGGATGGTTTCATACATTACAGCATTTCAGGAATGGACAACGGCGCAGCTGGCAGACAGTCCTCAGATTCTGACAGCAGTTATCGCTGACGGAATTATCGGCGGCGTAGGAGCCGTTGTGGGATTCCTGCCTCTGGTAATGGTCATGTATTTCCTCATTGCCCTTCTTGAAGATTGCGGCTACATGGCCAGAGTAAGCGCCGTTATGGACCCTATTTTCAAGAGAGTAGGTTTATCTGGAAAATCCGTAATTCCTGTGGTCATCGGCACAGGCTGCGGCATCCCGGGAATTATGGCATGCAGAACTATCAGGGATGAGAGGGAGAGACGTGCTACGGCAATGATAACAACCTTCATTCCATGCGGTGCCAAGATTCCTGTAATAGCATTGTTCGCCGGCGCCTTCTTTGCAGGAAAGGGCTGGGTCAGCACAGCAAGCTATTTCCTGGGACTGGTTCTGATCTTCCTGGGAGCCCTGCTGATCAAAACCATTACAGGATATAAATACAGAGAATCCTTCTTCATCATGGAGTTCCCTAAGTACAAGAGACCTAGTCTTAAGTTCGCGTTCAAGTCCATGATGGAAAGGGGAAAAGCATATATCGTAAAGGCAGCCACTATAATCCTGGTCTGCAACCTGATCGTACAGCTCATGCAGGGCTTTAACTGGAAACTGCAGCCTGTAGTTAACGACAGCGGATCGATTCTCCAGTCTGTAGCAACACCTTTCGCCGTTCTCCTCATACCTCTCGGCTTTGGAGCATGGCAGCTGGCAGCAGCATCAATTACAGGTTTCATAGCCAAGGAAAATGTTGTAGGAACCCTGGCGGTAGTATACGGACTTACAGCTTTCATCAACACTGACGAAAACGCCCTCACAGGAGGCGGCAGCCAGGTAGCAGCTGCAATGGGCCTTACCACAGTAAGCGCCCTGGCGTATCTGTTCTTCAATCTCTACACACCTCCATGCTTTGCAGCAATTGGAGCCATGAATTCAGAGCTGAAAAGCAGGAAGTGGCTTCTTGCCGCAGTAGGCCTTCAGCTGGCCACAGGATACACTGTTGCCTTCCTGGTAAATCAGATTGGAACACTGGTAGTTTACGGACATCTGGCAGAAGGTTTCGTTCCTGGACTCATAGCAGTAATAAGCTTCGTGGCAATTACTGTGATTACAGGAATCAAAGTCAGAGCAGGCTTTGACAAAAAATACAGACTGGATGGAAGATTATCTGGAAGCATCAGCCTGGAATAATCACATTAACTTCAGACAATCTGCACTAATTAGTGATAGATTAAAAACAGGAAGAACTGTTATCGAAAGGAGGCAGGAAAAATGAACATTGCAACAATAATTGCTGTTATAGCACTGGCACTGGTTGTATTTTTCGCTGTCAGATATATATACAAGCAGAAAAAAAGGGGAAACCAATGTATAGGATGCCCTTATTCGGGAGAGTGCTGCAAGCACAACAGCGGCGGCAGCTGCCACTAGCCTTCCAGCTTATTTAATAAACACAATACCTCAAAGTTCAAGTTCACTTTTTGTCTTGCCCGGCCCTCTCTTTTCGGGATGGCCGGGCTTTTCCTTTACAAAAAAATAACAGTAACTTCCCCCCGAAGCCTCCCGCCGGGAAATGACTTTTTTTCCATGTAATGATATAGTATCCGTGTAAAACTGTGGTTGGTGTGGTCTCATAGGAGGGAAAAATGTCCCACGTATTAAGGCTGAAAAAATCGAATTGCCAGAATTGTTACAAATGCATAAGGCACTGTCCCGTGAAATCAATCAGATTTTCCGGCGGACAAGCTCACATAATCGAGGACGAATGCATACTCTGCGGAACCTGTTTCGTAGTGTGCCCCCAGAATGCAAAGGAAATAGTGGATGACACAGAACTGGTGAAAGTAATGCTCCAGCAGGATGCACCTGTTTACCTGAGCATGGCTCCTTCCTTTGTGGCAAATTACCATGTAGGCATTGAATCTATTAACGATGCAGCAGTAAAACTTGGGTTTGCCGGGGCAGAGGAAACGGCCATAGGCGCCACTATAGTAAAGAGAGAGTACGACAAAATGGTGAATGCAGGAGATGAGTCCTGCATGATCTCATCCTGCTGCCACTCGGTGAATCTCCTCATACAAAAGCATTACCCTGATTTGTTAAACCGGCTGGTGGATATTGCCAGCCCTATGCAGGCCCATGCCATAGACATCAAGAGAAGACACCCGGATGCAAAAGTTGTCTTCGTAGGGCCCTGTGTGGCCAAGAAAGACGAGGCTCTCCAGTATGCAGACATTGTAGACGCAACCCTGACCTTCGAGAACCTTTCTAACTGGTTTAACGAAGAAGGAATTGTGCTGGAGGACAAGAAGGATTCCAGAAACCAGTCAAAGGCCAGGATCTTTCCTACCAGCGGAGGTATTCTGAAGACCATGGAGAAGTCCAATCCAAACTTCAAGTACATGGTGGTAGATGGAGTGGAAAATTGCATGGCGGCCCTTGAAGACATCCGGCACGGCGGGAAGGGAAACGTTTTCATCGAGATGTCCGCCTGCTCAGGCAGCTGCATGAACGGACCTGTAATGGAGAAGTACAATTCCCATCCTGTTATTGAGTACATGGAGATAGCCGGATATGCGGGAATGGAAGATTTTCCGGTTGAACAGCCTGAACTTAACCAGATCAGGAAGAATTTCGACGTAATAGATCTTAATCAGATGAAACCTCCTGAAAGAGAGATCCAGGCAACACTGAGGAAGATGGGAAAGTACAAGCCTTCTGACCAGCTGAACTGCGGCACCTGCGGCTATGAATCCTGCAGGGAGAAAGCTATCGCCGTCCTTCAGGGCAAGGCGGAAATAGGAATGTGCCTGCCTTACATGAGAGAGAAAGCAGAAGACTTCTCCAATATTATTTTTGATAACACTCCTAACGGACTTATTGTTGTAAATGAAAGGCTGGAAATCCAGCAGCTGAACCCGGCTGCCTGCGAGATCCTGAACGTAAGAAGGGCTACAGACGTTATGGGTGAGCAGATTGTGACTCTCCTTGAGCCAAAGCCTTTCATGGACGCCCTGGAAACCAGAAAACCGGTTTTCATGTGCGTATATCTGGCTGAATACGACAGATATGTGGAGCAGACCGTCCTCTATGATAAAAAATACGGAATGGTCTTCTGCCTCATGAGAGACGTAAGCGACGAGGCCAGGGAGAGAGCCAGAAAAGAAGAGATCCGCCTTCAGACCACAGATATTGCAGATAAGGTGGTAGACAAGCAGATGAGGATCGTTCAGGAAATTGCCTCCCTTCTGGGAGAAACGGCTGCAGAAACCAAGATTGCACTGACGAAGCTGAAGGAGTCAATATCAGATGAATGATTTAAGTGTTGATATCGGTTATAGAAGCATAAATCACGTGGACGAACAGCTTTGCGGTGACCATGTGGATGTTGTGGAGCAGGGGCCGAATTCCAGAGTAGTTGTTCTGGCCGACGGCCTTGGCAGCGGCGTGAAGGCCAGCATCCTTTCCACCCTTACTTCAAAGATCATCTCAACTATGATGGCAGAGGGGCTTAGCCTGGAAGAATGCGTAAGAACTATTATCGCAACCCTCCCTGTAAACAAGGATCACGGGGTGGCCTATTCCACATTCACCATCATCCACATCATCGAGAACGAGACCGCCGAGGTTATTCAATTTGAGAACCCCCAGGTTATCATGATCAGGGATAACAAGGTCTTCGAATACGAGACCATTGAAACGGTCATCGACGGCAACAAGGTCCTAAGGTCTGTAATCGCCCTGGAGGAAGGTGATATATTTGTAGCCATGAGCGACGGCTGCCCTCATGCCAACGCCGAGCGGACCTATAACATGAACTGGAAGGTCTCTGATATTGCAGACTTTATGGCTACCATATCTCATGTGGGATATACTGCAAAGACCCTTGCCGCCATTCTGATCGAGGAATGCAACAAGCTTTATGACGGAAAACCTCTGGACGATGCCACTGCCTGCATAGTAAGGGTTATCAAGCGGCAGCAGGTCAACCTGCTCTTCGGTCCCCCTGCAGATCCCGACGACTGCGACCGGATGATGACACTGTTTTTTTCCAAGAAAGGAAAGAAGATTATCTGCGGAGGCACCACCGCCAAGATTGCCGCTGACTACCTGGGGAAGCCTATAACATATACGACGAAGATCGTCAGCAGAGACGTGCCGCCTACGTCTGAAATCGAGGGAGTGGACCTGGTCACAGAGGGTATAGTCACAATGGACAAGGTCCTTAAATATGCCAAAGAGTACCTGGACAGAGATGAAGGATACATGCAGTGGGGATTCCAGCACGATGCCGCTGCGGAAATCAGCAGAATACTCTTTGAAGAAGCAACTGATATAAACTTTATGGTTGGAAAGGCAATAAATCCCGCTCACAGAGGGAGCAGCAACAGCATCAGCTTCAACGTCAAGGTGAATCTGATAGGGGAGCTGACAAAGTGCCTTGAATCAATGGGAAAAAATGTGAAAGTGAGCTTGTTCTGATGGAACAAATGTCGTTTACAGATGCAGAACTGAATCTTGAAGATGAACGGCTGAAACCTCTGGCTGCAAGAATGCGGCCGCGGAATCTCAGTGAATATGTGGGCCAGTCCCATCTCATAGGTCCTGGAAAAGTCCTTACGAAAATAATAGACAGCGATCAGATAACGTCCATGATCTTCTGGGGACCTCCCGGAGTAGGAAAAACTACGCTGGCAAGGATCATCGCCAGTGAGACGAAGGCCCGGTTCATAGATTTTTCCGCAGTGACCAGCGGCATTAAAGAAATACGCCAGGTAATGCAGGATGCAGAGAAGAACCGGAAGTTCGGACAGAGAACCATCTTGTTTGTAGATGAGATTCACCGCTTCAACAAGGCACAGCAGGACGCTTTCCTGCCTTTTGTGGAAAAAGGAAGCATCGTCCTCATCGGGGCGACTACGGAGAACCCTTCATTCGAGGTTAACGGAGCGCTTCTCTCCAGGTGCAGGGTTTTCGTGCTGAAACAGCTGGAGAAGAAGGATATAGAGACTCTCATCAGGCGGGCTCTCACCGATCCCCGGGGATTTGGAAACAGCCCTGTGGAAATCTCAGATGAAATGATTTCCGCCATCGCCGGATTCGCCAATGGAGACGGGAGAAATGCCCTGTCAACTCTGGAAATGGTGGTTCTCAACGGTGATATGGACCCCCAGGGAAAGATAAAGGTTACTCAGGAGACTCTTGAACAGATCTTGTCAAAAAAATCTCTCCTTTACGACAAGAACGGCGAGGAGCACTACAATCTTATATCGGCACTTCACAAGAGCATGAGGAACTCTGATCCTGATGCGGCAGTTTACTGGCTGGCCAGGATGCTGGAAGCCGGAGAAGATCCCCTTTATGTTGCCAGGAGAGTCATACGGTTTGCATCTGAAGATGTGGGGCTGGCAGAGCCAAGGGCCATGGAAATGGCTGTTGCCGCATATCAGGCCTGCCACTACATTGGAATGCCGGAATGCAGCGTGAATCTCACACAAGCGGTGATCTACCTCTCTCTTGCTCCGAAATCCAACGCTATGGAAAACGCTTATTTTGCCGCTAGAGATGACGCACTGAAACAGCTGGCAGAACCGGTGCCAATGAACATCAGAAATGCTCCTACAAAACTCATGAAGGATGAGGGATACGGAAAGGGCTATCAGTACGCCCACAATTACCAGGGCCACATAACAGCAATGCAGTGCCTGCCCGACTCCCTGGAGGGAAAGCACTACTATGAGCCATCTGACCAGGGAATGGAGGTCCGAATGGCACAGAGACTTGAGAAAATCCGTCAGTGGAAGGATATGGAGAGGAGGAAAAAATGAAGGAATATCAGAAAACCATGAAAGCTCAGAAGAGGATCGCCCTCATTGCCCACGACCACAAGAAAGACACAATGGTGGACTGGTGCAAACAGAATAAAGAGATTCTGGGAAGGCATTTCCTGTGCGGCACTGGGACCACGGCAAAATTGATTTCATCAAACACAGGCCTTCCTGTGGAGGCCCTGAAAAGCGGCCCTCTGGGAGGAGACCAGGAGGTAGGTGCAAGAATTGCCCAGGGCGAAGTGGACATGGTTATCTTTTTCAGCGACCCTCTGGAAGCCCAGCCTCACGATCCGGACATTAAGGCTCTTCTCAGAATTGCCAATGTTTACAACATACCTTATGCTTCCAACCGTGCAACTGCAGATTTCATGATAACCAGCAGGTTTTTCGGTACAGAGTACACCGGTACTGAGGAAGATTATACGGAGATGAACGACAAGAGGGTAAAGAGTATCCAGGCGGAGATAGATTCATCCGAAAAAAAATAACATGAACATTTGAACATTTGCGGATTCGCGAAGAATCCCTTTCACCATAAGCCTCAGGACAAAGAAGTTCCCGGGGCTTTTATTATGGAAAAGGCTAAAACCCTATGATATACTTTGTCTTGTTGAGACATTAACGAAAATGATTACAGGAAGGTATAACATATGAAAGATATCGAGATCAGAGAGTTGTTCAGAAACAGTGAGAAGTACAGCGACCAGGAGATTGTTGTAAGAGGCTGGATCAGAAACAACCGTAACTCAAAGAAGTTCGGATTCATTGAACTTAATGATGGCAGTTTTTTCAAACCTGTGCAGGTAGTATACGAAGCTGAGGATCTCGAGAATTATGAGGAAATTGCCAAGGCTCACCTTGCTTCAGGACTTATGGTAAAGGGGTTCTTCCGTCTGACACCAGAGGCAAAGCAGCCTTTTGAGATCAAGGCCACAGAGATTGTCATAGAGGCAGCTTCAGCTCCTGACTATCCTCTTCAGAACAAACGCCACTCAATGGAGTTCATGAGAGAGATAGGCCATCTGAGACCAAGGAGCAACACTTTCTCTGCAGTATTCAGAGTAAGAAGCATAGTTGCCTATGCAATTCACAAGTTCTTCCAGGAAAGAGGATTTGTATACGTTCACGCACCGCTGATTACAGGAAGTGACGCAGAGGGTGCTGGGGAGATGTTTCAGGTTACAACTCTGGACCAGAAGAATCCTCCTCTGACAGAGGACGGTGAGATCGACTACAGCCAGGACTTCTTCGGCAAGGAAACAAACCTGACCGTTTCGGGACAGCTGGAAGCAGAGGCTTTTGCACTGGCATTCAGAAAAGTGTATACCTTCGGACCTACCTTCAGGGCCGAGAATTCCAATACTGCCCGCCATGCATCAGAGTTCTGGATGATCGAACCTGAGATTGCCTTTGCCGATCTGTCAGATGACATGGACGTGGCAGAGGACATGGTGAAGTACATCATCAATTACACTCTGGAGAACGCACCAGAAGAGATGGAATTCTTCAACAAGTTCATTGATAAGGGACTGCTGGACAGACTCCATCACATCGTAAATTCTGACTTTGACAGAGTTACTTACACAGAGGCAGTAGAAATCCTGAAAAAGGCTGACAAGAAATTCGAGTATCCTGTTGAGTGGGGCATCGACCTTCAGACAGAGCACGAGAGATATCTGACTGAAGAGGTATTCAAGAAGCCTATTTTCGTAATTGACTATCCGAAGGATATAAAAGCATTCTACATGAGGCTTAACGACGACGGTAAGACTGTGGCAGCATGTGATATGCTGGTGCCAGGCGTAGGAGAGATTATCGGAGGAAGCCAGAGAGAAGAGAGAATGGATGTGCTGACCAGAAGAATGGAAGAACTGGGAATGGGCGGCAGCAGCTATGACTGGTATCTGGATCTCCGTAAATACGGCGGTGTAAAGCACGCGGGATACGGACTGGGATTTGAGAGAATGATCATGTATCTCACGGGAATGAGCAACATCAGAGATGTGATTCCTTTCCCGAGAACTCCTAAGAACTGCGAGTTTTAGGAATGATATTTGACGGTTTCCCGCAATTGAAGGGACTTGGGCCGTTTGATATAATTTAAACGCAGTCACTCTACGGACACTGCAAAAATAATCAAAAAATGATTGGAGGATCGAAGATGAAGGGATATTCCAGCGATAAGGTAAGAAACGTTGTTCTGCTCGGACACGGCGGGTGCGGCAAGACTACACTGATCGAAGCTGCACTGCTGGCAACAGGCGTTACCAGCAGACTCGGAAGAGTTGAGGACGGAAACACTGTATCCGACTATGACAAGATGGAGATCGAGAAGAAGTTTTCCATCAACACAACACTGGTACCCGTTGAATACAAGGGATATAAGTACAATTTCCTTGACACTCCCGGATACTTCGACTTCCAGGGAGAGGTTATCTCTGCGCTGAGCACTGCAGGAGCTGCCATTATCGTGGTCGACGCTTCTGAAGGAGTTCAGGTTGGTACAGAGAAGGCATGGGAGATGTGCAGAAAGTATCACACTCCTAAGTTCATGGTTCTGAACAAGATGGACAAGAGCGATGCTGACGCCGACAAGGTAGTAGAACAGATTCGTCAGGTGTTCGGCAACTCTGTAGTTACAGACGATGACCAGGATGCACTTAACGAAGCTGTAGCAGGTGCCTCCGAAGAGCTGATGGAGAAGTTCTTCAACGATGAGCCTTTTACAGAAGAAGAGTTCACAAACGGTCTGAAGAACGGAATCGCTACAGGTGACATCGTTCCTATTATCAAGTGCTCTGCTCTCAAGGGTGGAGACGGCATTGACGAGATTCTGAGATGTATCAGCAAGTACGTTCCTGATCCTGAGGACCATGATCCATACCCTGCAGTTAACAATGCAGGTGAGGACATTGAGATTGCAACAGATGTAAACCAGGATCCACTGCTCTATGTATTCAAGACTATTGCAGACCCGTTCCTGGGAAAGATCTCATATGCCAAGGCAATTACAGGAACAGTCAAATCTGGTGTTGAGATGTACAACCCGAGGACACAGAAGAACGAGAAACTTGGTTCGATGTTCTTCGTAAGAGGAAAGACTCAGGAGCCGGCAACTGAAGTGCCTGCAGGAGATATTGTAGCTCTGGCAAAACTTCAGAATACAAGAACAGGAGATACCCTCTGCCTTAAGGCAAGACCTGTTACAATGGAGCCGATCCACTTCCCTAAGCCTGTATACTACATTGCTATCGAGCCTAAGGACAAGAACGATGAAGAGAAGATGGCACAGGGCCTCCACAAGCTTCATGAAGAAGATCCTTCATTCGTTCTGGAGAGAAACAGCGAGACACATCAGTCTCTTCTGGGTGGCCAGGGAGATATGCATCTGAATATCATCCTCGCCAAGCTTAAAGAGCGTTACGGAGTAGAGGTAAAGACAGTTCCTCAGAAGATCGCATACAGAGAGACCATCAAGGGCAACTCCGATGTACAGGGCAAGCACAAGAAACAGTCTGGCGGCGCAGGCCAGTATGGAGATGTACACATCAGATTCTCCCCGTCGAAGGAAGAATTCGAGTTCTCCGAGGAGCTGTTCGGAGGATCCGTTCCTAAGAACTATGTTCCGGCTGTTGAAAAGGGCCTGAGAGAATGTATGGACAAAGGACCTCTGGCTGGCTGCAAGGTAGTCGGTGTTAAGGCAGTACTTTACGATGGATCCTACCATGAGGTGGACTCCAACGAAGTATCCTTTAAGATTGCAGCTTCCATAGCTTTCAAGAAGGGTATCAAGGCAGCAAAGCCTTGTCTGCTGGAGCCTGTAATGAAGCTGACCATCACCGTACCGGAGAAGTATACCGGAGACGTTATGGGAGACATGAACAAGAGAAGAGGCCGCATTCTTGGAATGGAGCCTTCTGAAGACGGCAAGACCGTCCTCATGGCAGAGGCACCACAGTCAGAACTCTTTGATTATGCTATTAAGCTGAGAGCTATGACCCAGGCAAGAGGATCCTTCGAGATGGAGTTCTGCAAGTACGAGGAGCTGCCTGGAAATCTGGCAGAGAAGGTAATCGCAGAGCACGCAGCAGAAGAGGAAAAGTAATTGCAGATACCTGGTCCGGGAGCCCGTGGAAAGGGGAACCGGCACTAAACACAAAAGAAACAGAAGCTCCGGCCCTGGCCGGGGCTTCTGTTGATATGAGAGAGCCGGGGGATAGATAAATGGCAAAAAAAATTAAAAAAATATTTCTCTGTTCGGAGTGCGGTTTCGAGAGCCCTGCCTGGGCAGGACAGTGCCCTAACTGCAGATCCTGGGGAACCCTGCAGGAATACACGCCGCCTGCAGAAAGCAGACCTGATGACAGGAGGAGGAAACTCTCTGATTCTCCGGGGCCAGTGCAGCTGGGAAAGGTTGGAACCAGAACTTATTCAAGAATAGACACAGGAATCGGGGAGCTGAACAGAGTGTTAGGTGGCGGCGCTATACCCGGATCCCTGATTTTGATTTCAGGAGAGCCGGGAATAGGCAAGTCCACCCTGATCATACAGGCCTCTGACAGCGTGGCAAAGACCTATGGAAGGGTTCTTTACGTGTCCGGAGAGGAATCTGAAGAGCAGATCAGACTCCGGGCCGACCGGGTATGCCCCGGAATTTCTGATGAGCTGTATATTTTTTCTGAAACCAACATGGAAAGAGTTCTCAGGGCCTGCCGTGAACTTAAACCTAAGTTTTTGGTTATAGACTCAATTCAGACTATGTACACCCAGGATCTGGACAATATTGCGGGCAGCATCACCCAGATCAGGGCCTGTTCAAACCTGTTGATGCAGTACGGCAAGGCAGAAGGGGTGCCCGTATTCATTGTGGCCCATATAAACAAATCAGGAGACATTGCCGGCCCAAAGACCATAGAGCACATGGTGGACGTTGTGCTCAGCTTCACAGGAGAGCGGAACGGAGAGCTGAGGCTCCTCCGGGCATTCAAAAACAGGTTTGGAACTACAGAAGAAATCGGTGCTTTCCGCATGGGTGCTCTTGGAATGGAACAGGTGACAGATCTGTCTGGAAGCCTCATAGAGAACATGGATGTGGGAGAAGAAGGCTCAGTTGTTTCAGGAGTCTACGAAGGATCAAGGCCCGTATTTTTCGAAATTCAGGCGCTGGTATCTCCGGCTAACGTGGGATTCGCCAGGAGAACTTCCGTAGGAGTGGACAACAACAGGCTTAACATGATCCTGGCAGTTCTGGAGAAAAAGGCTGGAATTTCCCTTCTGAACTACGATGTATATGTAAACGTAGTGGGAGGCATCAAGCCGGACAGCCCTTCTGCAGATCTGGCAGTAGCTCTGGCCATATACAGCTCCTTCAAGGGAATCGCTCCTTCCTCCAGGCTTATGGCCCTGGGAGAGGTAGGCCTTACAGGTAATCTCAGGTCCGTGCGGAATGTGGACAAGATTTTGCCGGAAGCAGAGCGGCTTGGATTCGACGCCGTGATTGTGCCGGAAAGAACTTCAATACAGAAACAGATATCCATACGTGTGCTGAAAGCCGCTGGCCTTCGGGATGCCATCAGATTTTTTCACTGAAGCCCCATGAATCTGTAAAACAACTTTCGTTTTAGAACAAATGATGCTGTGTTATAATTGCGTAAACAGTTGGCGCATAAGGCGCCGTAACTTTTGAGGACAAAGTTTGACAAGGAGAAATGCAGAAATGAAGAAACTTCTTGTAGTTGATGATGAAGCAAAAATCAGAGAGGTCATCAGAGAGTATGCTGAGTTCAGCGGCTATGATGTAACTGAGGCGGAGGATGGAATGAGCGCCATCGGCCTCTGTAAGCTCAACGACTATGATTTGATAATCATGGATGTCATGATGCCTAAACTGGATGGGTTCAGCTCTATTAAGGAGATCAAGAAGATCAAGGATATTCCTGTGATCATGCTCAGCGCCAGAGGAGAGGAGTACGACAAGCTCTTCGGTTTTGAACTGGGCATCGACGATTATGTGGTTAAGCCTTTCAGCCCTAAGGAACTGATGGCCAGGGTAAATGCTGTTCTTACAAGAAGGAGCGGAGGAGAGCAGACTACTTCCAATATCATGAAGTTTGACGGTCTGGAAGTTAACTTTGCGGCCAGAACTATTACTGTAGACGGAAAGAGGGTAGACCTGACTCCGAAGGAATACGATCTTCTGTTCTACCTGATTCAGAACAGGAACATCGCTCTTTCCAGAGATAAACTGCTTTCGGATATCTGGGGATATGATTTCTTCGGAGACGACAGGACCATCGATACTCACATCAAGAACCTGAGAAACAACCTGGGCCCATACAGGAATTTCATCGTTACCCTCAGAGGAGTAGGATACAAGTTTGAGTACGAAGACAAGGACAAAGACAAATAACGGAAATTGCTACAATCGTAAGAGACCGCGGATGGATATGAGCAGTATAAAGACAGCTACACTGCTCTATTTTCTCATGTTTGCAACGATTCTCCTGATACTGATCTGGACCCTCCAGACCTTCTTCATGGACAACTACTATCAGAGGATGAAGATAAGGGAGACCAATCAGACATCTCATGTCCTGGAACAGCTTTATGAGAAACAATCAGATAAGTTCGATTCAACTGCAATTCACTATTCCATAAGCAGCGGCTCAACTATCAGGGTGGAAACTGCAGATTCAGTAACCATTTACGATAATGGAGCTAAACAGGACGGATCACTGATGCCATACGGCCCGGAGCTGGGGGCTGCCAGAGAACAGCTGAAGCAGAGTTCCTTCGATTCTGCGGCCGTGATAGTAAAGGACAACAATAACGACGGTTTGTCCAAATTAATACACATCAGTTATCTTGGAGGCAGGGACAGCGGAAACATGCTTTATGTGATTGCGCCATTATACCCTGTTAAGTCAACCATATCTATCCTCAGACAGCAGCTGGTGTATATTACTTTCATTGCCATGATGATAGCCGCCAT
Organism: Allobaileyella intestinalis; assembly: GCF_009695865.1. Lineage (GTDB taxonomy): Bacteria > Bacillota > Clostridia > Peptostreptococcales > Anaerovoracaceae > Allobaileyella > Allobaileyella intestinalis. The sequence continues at coordinate 283,391 of NZ_VUNB01000002.1, forward strand.
TCTTGCATATTTCATGTCCATAAGGCTGTCTGCGCCTATTGAGAGGATAACAGACTCGGCTATTGAACTTTCACAGGGAAACTACAACGTAAAGTTCAATGGCAGCGGTTTTACAGAGACGAAGGAACTGGCAAGAACTCTGAACACTGCATCTTATGAAATGCAGAAGACAGATTCTTATCAGAAGGACCTGATAGCCAACGTTTCCCATGACCTTAAGACACCTCTCACCATGATAAAATCATATGCAGAGCTTATCGATGATATCTCAGGGGATGATCCTGTTAAGAGGAAGCAGCATCTCCACGTAATAATTCAGGAAGCTGACAGGCTGAACAAGCTTGTTACAGACATGTTATCTGTATCCAAGCTTCAGTCCAACGCCCTTGAGCTGAACAAGGTCAAGTTCAATATTGCCGAGGCAGCCAGTGAGGTTGCGGATACATACAGAGTCCTTTCAGAACAGGGCTATGAGATAAACGTAAGTATTTGCAAGTCTGCCTGGGTTTACGGAGATGAAGAAAAATTGAAGCAGGTAATGTCCAACTATATTTCCAATGCCGTGAAGTATGGCGGGGAAAATAAGTTTGTGGCCATTGAGCTGAAGCGGACAGGCAGGAAGGTGAGGTTCGATGTAATAGACCACGGTGTGGGCATTCCGTCAGATGAGATCGGTCATGTTTGGGACAGATATTACAGAACCAGTGCCAATCACGACAGGAAGATAGAAGGATCCGGTCTTGGCCTTTCCATCGTCAAGGGAATTCTCACTCTCCATAATGCAAATTACGGTGTTGAGTCGAGAGAGGGAAGCGGCTCGGATTTCTGGTTTGAAATGGATACGGTGAGAAAATAACCGGAGGAGAATCAGGAAAGAAGCCGGACAGAATATTACACGGAAACTGGAGGACTTTCATGGCTTGTCCATGGAAGTCTTTTTTCGGTAATAAGCGGCTTTCAGAACCTGACAATGGAAACTCCCCTGAATATGGAAAAAACCGGGAACCATATCATTGACATGATTGTGGAGATTGTAGTAGAATACACATTTTTGTAAATTTGCTTTTTGTAATAACTTTTTGGTATAATACTTTCATCTAAAGTATAGAATGGAGGTATGAGATGTACCAGATAGGGGATAATATTGCTTATCCGATGCAGGGCGCAGGGACAATTACAGATATCCAGCACAGCGAGTCTGGAGAAGAGACTGAGAGCTACTACATTCTCAGCCTTCCCTTCAGTAAGATGAACGTTATGATTCCTGTCTCCAGCTCGGGGAAGGTGGGCGTCAGGCCTGTTATATCCAAGGATGAGATAATGCAGGTAATGAAGACTCTTGGTGAAGAGACACAGCCCATGCCATCTAACTGGAACAGGCGCTTCAGAGAGAACACGGAGAAGCTGAAGACCGGAGACATTTACGTGGTGGCAGGAGTTGTTAGAGACCTGGTTCGAAGCGACAGGAACAAGAAACTGAGCACAGGGGAGAACAAGCTCCTTAATAATGCCAAGCAGATTCTTGAAAGTGAACTGGTTCTGGCAGGGGGAATAACCCTGGATGAAGCAGAAACAATGGTGCTGGATCATATCTGATCTGAATGACGGCATGAGTGCATCCAGACAGATATAGATAGAATTGTATACGGAAAGGAGGTGAGTAGATTGCTTAAGAAAATATATTCAGCTCTTATGCTTGTATTAGGCGGAATATTCGGCGGGGTCTTTTATTACATTATGAAAATAGTAATTGATCCTGACTATGAAGCGGGACAGAAGGTTCTAAGAGACAATGGGGATTACAGCATGTTTATCCTCAGTGTTTTTGTTTTTGCATTTACTTTTTACTTTCTTGCTCCTGTAGTCAGCAAGAAGGGAGCCAAAGTAACTCTGAACATCGGCAGAGACCTTGAAGGAGTATCCAGCAGAAGCGTTCTGGCAGGAACTGTAGGAATTATTACCGGACTTATCCTTGCATTACTTATTTCAATGACCTACAGATCTGTGCTGTCCAGCGGCTGGTACGCAATAGTTACTATGGTTTTGTATATTCTCTGCGGATTTCTGGGCTTTGCAGTTGGAATCGGACTGTCCAAGGACAAATCGCCTGGCTCCGTCCTTGAAGGAATTGTCTCCTCCAGGATGTCAAGAAAGGCAGATTCCGTTCCGAAGATAGTGGATACCAGCGTAATCATAGATGGAAGAATTGCTGACATCATGGATACAGGATTTCTGGAAGGGCCAGTTGCTGTTCCGGATTTTGTGCTTGTAGAACTCAGGCACATTGCCGATTCATCTGACAGCCTGAAGAGGGCCAAGGGAAGAAGAGGACTGGACGTCCTTGACAGAATACAGAAGGATTTTGGAGTGGAAATTTATAATACATCCAAGATAACAGTCCTTGATGAAATTCCTGAAGTAGATGTGAAGCTCATTAAGCTGACACAGAACCTGGGAGGCAGGCTGCTGACCACAGATTACAATCTGAACAAGGTGGCAGGAATAAATGGAATCAAGGTTATGAATATCAATGACCTTGCCAACGCCATTAAGCAGGCAGTTATTCCGGGAGAATCTCTTGAGGTTGAAATTGTAAAGCAAGGTAAAGAACCGGCACAGGGAATTGCCTACCTTGATGACGGAACTATGGTGGTCGTGGAAGACGGCAGGAAACAGATAGGTTCCAAGGTGAAGATTACAGTGACCAGTGTAATCCAGACCTCTGCAGGAAAAATGATATTTGGAAGAGTCAGTATGAGGCAGACTGCAAGCTGATGACTGATAGGTACACAGTTGCCCGGAGTGCTGCGAATATAAGGCGGCCACCGGGCTTTTTATGAGGCGCGAAAAATGACCGAAACAAGATTGAAAGAGTACTGGGCTGTACTCCCTGCAGGAGGAAGCGGTACCCGCATGGGAGCTTCAATTCCAAAACAGCTGTTACAGTACAAAGGAAGAGCTGTACTTGAAAAAGCGGCACTGCCATTTCTTGAGGATGAAAGAATTACAGGAGCGGTGATCGTAATACCTTCACAGGGAGAAAAATTTTTTTTCCAGGAAATAGCAGAGCGGCTCCATAGTGAAACGGGAAAACCCGTGGCCATCGTCCGGGGCGGCAGTGAACGGAGAGATTCGGTCATGAAGGGCCTGGAATATGTGAAAAAACAGACGAAAGAGAAGGGCATAGGGGAAGAGGATGTCTATGTTCTTATTCATGACGGAGCCAGGCCGGAAGTAACTGAAGAGATTATTGACAGAAATATCAGGGGACTGAATGTATCCAATGCGGTGTGCACGGTAGTCCCCGCCGTTGATTCTATGCGGCTTTCAGAGTCTCCAAGGCAGTTGCGCCAGAATGATGGATGGCTTATAATGGACTCTAAAGTGCTGGAAAGGCGCTTCGTATACAATGTTCAAACTCCACAGAGCTTCAGGCTGAAAGAAATCCTGGGGGCTTATGCCGTCGCTGCAGAGGCAGGTTATCTTGGAACTGACGATGCATCGGTGGCTCAATATGCGGGGATTCCTGTGGCCCTGGTTAATGGAGAGCTGAGCAATATTAAGATAACTACGAGAAAGGACATGCCTATGACTGTCAGAACAGGAACAGGCTTCGATGTACATAGGTTTGCAGAGGGCCGTCCTCTTATTCTCTGCGGTACTCCTGTGCCCAGCAGCGTCGGGCTGCTAGGTCATTCAGACGCAGATGTGGCCACCCATGCTTTAATGGATGCACTTCTGGGGGCAGCAGGCAAAGGAGACATCGGGGAGCATTTTCCCGATACTGATGACCGGTATCTCGGCGCGGACAGCCTCCGTCTTTTGGAGGAAACAATGAAGATAATCGGGGACTGGCAGGTAGTCAATGCAGATGTGACTATCATTGCTCAGAAGCCGAAATTGTCGCCGTATAAAGGCGAAATGAGAAAACGAATTGCAGAGGTTCTCCGGATTGATGAGGATCGTGTGAATATTAAAGCTACCACAACAGAAGGGCTGGGTTTCACCGGCACCGGAGAAGGAATGGCGGCTATGGCAGCTGTCACAATAGAAGGGAGATTCTGAAATGAGACTATCTGACAAGCACCTCAAGACACTAAGGGAGGCGCCAAAGGAAGCAGAAATTGTCAGCCATCAGCTGATGGTTAGAGCTAACATGATAAAGAAGCTGGCATCAGGCATCTACGCTTATCTGCCAATGGGATGGAGAACGGTAAGGAAGATCGAGCAGATCATCAGAGAAGAGATGGACAGAATCGGAGGCGAGGAGTTCCACATGCCTCACGTTAATCCTGCAGAGCTCTGGAAGGAATCGGGCAGATGGTATGCATACGGTCCTGAGCTGTGGAGAATTAAAGACAGAAACGGAAGGGAATTCTGCCTGGCACCAACCTGCGAAGAGGTGTTCACCGACTTTGTGAAGAATGAAGTATCTTCTTACAGAGAACTTCCTCTCCAGCTCTATCACATTCAGTTCAAGTACAGAGACGAGGCTCGTCCTAGATTCGGACTGATGAGAGGCAGAGAATTCATCATGAAGGATGCATATTCCTTCGATGCTGACAAGGAGATGCTGGACTACAGCTACAACCTTTACTACAACGCATATGAGAACGTTTTCGACCGCTGCGCACTGGATTACAGAATAATCGAGGCAGATAACGGTCCAATCGGCGGAAGCAATTCCCACGAGTTCTCAGCACTGTCAGATGTAGGAGAAAGTGAGATCGCATACTGTGAGAAGTGCGGCATGGCAGCTACTACAGAGAGAGCAGAGTGCAGAGATGATGCTCCTGTTGTAGAGGAAATGGAAGAGCTGAGAGAGGTATACACACCTGGAACAAAGACTATTGCAGATGTGTGCAACTACCTGGGAATCGATGAAAAGAGATCCATCAAGGCTCTTATGTTCGTAACCTATGACAGAGATTTGAATCCAGATGAATATGTTTGCGTATTTATCAGAGGAGACAGAGAGCTGAACATGATCAAGCTGGTAAATGCCCTGGGAATTCCTGAACACAACATTGAGTTCGCAAACGAGGAGGAGATGGGACCAGCTACAGGCATCGTAGGAGGATTTACAGGCCCTGTGGGACTGCAGAACTGCAAGATCGTTGTAGACAGCGAGCTGGTAGGTACAGTTAACATGTGTGCCGGAGCCAATAAGGAAAATCACCATCTCATGGGCGTATGCTACGGCAGAGACTACAAGGGTGACATCGTAACAGATGTCAAGGTTCTCCAGGCAGGAGACCCATGCCCACACTGCGGCGCACCTGTAAAGCACACCAGAGGTATTGAAGTAGGACAGATATTCAAGCTGGGCAAGAAATATTCTCACTCCATGAACACAACTTACAAGGATGAGGACGGCCAGGATCACGAATACGAAATGGGATGCTACGGAATCGGCGTTACCAGAACTATGTCCGCAATTATTGAACAGCACCATGATGATGACGGAATTATCTGGCCTGTTTCAGTAGCTCCATATCACGTATGGATCACAGTTATCGATCCTTCTAATGAAACTCAGATGGAACTGGGAGCGCAGATCGAGTCAGAGCTTGAGCAGAGAAATGTAGAAGTTGTGGTTGATGACAGAGACGGCAGACCTGGAGTTAAGTTCAAGGATGCAGACCTTATAGGATGCCCGATCAGAATTACTGTAGGCAAGAAGGCAGGAGAAGGACAGGTAGAGTATAAACTGAGGAGAGAATCCCAGGTTACTCTGATGACAGCCCAGGAGGCAGTAAAGGCAGCCAAGGAACTGGTAGAGGCTGAGCGTTTTGGAACTGACCACATCAGAATGCCTGAGTTCAAGTATCACAACGGACGCCTCAAGTAGTGGGAAGAATTGGAAATACCTTGCTTAAGCCGGGCTGTTCCCCCATTGCATAAAAAAAGAACCATTAAGATATCCATTAATTTTATGGACATCTTAAATAAGAAGGCAGAAAATCGAATGCAGCTCCGCCGTGCGGGGCTGCATTCTGTATGTAGAAAAGATTCGTATAAATTCGTATAAATCAGGAGAAGAAAATGTGGGAACTGTTCACAATATTTTTTAAGCTGGGAATATTTACTGTGGGAGGGGGCATTGCCATGATACCTGTCCTGCAGAAGAGAATGGTGCAGGAACTCAAGTGGTTTACTGATGACGAGATGATGGACATCATAGCCATCTGTCAGGGACTTCCGGGAGTCCTTGCTGTTAACATGGCCACATTTGTGGGATACAAGAAGAAGAAACTTGCAGGAGCTATGGTGGCAACCTTTGGAGTTATTCTTCCATCTTTCATTGTGATTTTGCTGATCGCCAAATCTCTTACTATGTTCAGGGAAAATATTTACATCCAGGGCGCCCTTGGAGGTCTTAAAGCAGCTGCGGCCGGCCTGGTGCTCATTGCCGTATGGCAGGTGGGAAGAACAGCCGTCAGCGATGTTTTCTCTGCTCTATGTGCAATTTCAGCCTTCCTCCTGATTGCTGTGTTTGATATCAATGTGGTGTATGTAATTATTTTATTCCTGCTGATCGGGGTGGCCAAAGAATTCCTTTTCCCGGGAAAACCTGCCCTGGATCCGGAAGCTATCAACGCAGATGAGAAAGAAAGCACAAAGAAAGATAAAGAGTAGGAGATTGTAACATGCTATATATAAAACTTTTCCTTGCTTTCGTGAAAATAGGTCTTCTGGGATTTGGAGGGGGACTGGCAATCATTCAGCTGATATACGACAGCATCCAGCAGTTTGCTGCAATAACCCCTTCACTGTTTGCTGAGATTGTAGCCATTGCTCAGGTCACACCAGGGCCGGTTGCCATCAACACAGCTACCTATATTGGTTTTGTAAGCGGAGGTATTTCAGGAGCGGCTGTTGCAACTGCCGGTGTGGCTCTTCCATCTTTCGTTATAATTTCAATGGTCAGCAGGGCCATGGAAAAGTTCAAGGACAGCAGGATTGTCAAGGGAGCACTTTCCGGAATCAGGCCGGCTGCTGCAGGACTGATAGGAGCAGCTTTTCTGACAGTCAGCAAGCCTGTAATTATAAGTGACGCTCATCTGGGGGCTAATTTCCACCATTTACTGGCCATGATGCCGCCGGCCTGGGATCTCATATCCCTGGTTCTTGCAGTAGTTACAGTTATCCTTATTGGCCCTGTGAAAAAAGATCCTATAAAGATTTTGCTGATAATGGCAGTTGTTGGTGCAATACTGGGAGCATAATGCCTATTGTAGATAAACAAATTAAACTATATAATTCACTATGAGATTCTGTGAAAAAGTTTATTGTGCCAAAACAAGGAGGCAGTCAATGAAAGTATATAATTCACTTACCGGCCGGAAAGAGGAGTTTATTCCACTGGAAGAAGGCAAGGTAAAAATGTATGTATGCGGACCTACCGTATACAATTTTTTCCATATAGGAAATGCAAGACCTTTCGTGGTTTTTGATACACTGAGAAGATATTTCATCTGGAGAGGATATGAAGTCAAGTACGTGCAGAACTTCACTGACGTGGATGACAAGATCATCAACAGAGCAAGAGAAGAGGGCATAACAGCACCGGAAGTTTCTGAGAAATACATTAAAGAGTATTTTGAAGACGCAAAGGCTCTCAATGTACTTCCTGCAGACGTTCATCCAAAGGTTTCAGAGCATATCGATGATATTATCGACTTCGTTCAGACTCTTATTGACAAGGGATACGCTTACGAAGCCGATGGTGACGTTTACTATTCTCCAAGGAAATTTGAGGGATACGGAAAGCTTTCAGGCCAGAACATAGATGATCTGGAGTCTGGAGCAAGAATCGCCATAGGAGAGGTTAAACACGATCCGCTGGACTTTGCTCTCTGGAAGGCTCAGAAGGAACCGGACGAGATTGCATGGAAGTCCCCGTGGGGAATGGGAAGACCAGGCTGGCACATTGAGTGTTCCACCATGGCCAGAAAGCATCTGGGACCTACAATCGATATTCACGGAGGCGGACAGGATCTGAAGTTCCCTCACCATGAGAACGAAATTGCCCAGTCCGAGGCATGCAACGGAGTTCCTTTTGCAAAATACTGGATGCACAATGGCTACATCACCATCGATGGCGTGAAAATGTCCAAATCATTGAACAATTTCTTTACTGTCAGAGATATAAGAAAGCTTTACAGCGGTGACGTAATCAGATTTTTCCTTCTTTCAGGCCATTACAGAAGCCCTATTAACTTCAGCGACGTACTGATGGAGCAGGCGAAGCAGGGACTGAACAGAATAGTCACATGTGTTGAGACCCTCGAACACCTGGAGAAAAACGGCACAGATGATTTTTCAGATGCTGACAAGGCAGAGCTGAAGGGCCTGGACAAGTACAGAGATATGTTCATTGAAGCAATGGACGACGATCTTAACACTGCTGACGCAATCTCCGCCATCTTCGAAATGGTCTCTGATATTAACGTATACGTTCGCAACGGAGCTTCAAAGATTTTTGCAAAAGAAGGAATTGCGCACATCAAGGAGCTTACGGACGTTCTGGGCGTAATGCAGCACACAGAAGATGAGGATTCAGCAGATCCTGAGATTCAGGCACTTGTGGATGAGCGCCAGGCTGCAAGAAAAGAAAAGAACTGGGCAAAGGCTGATGAGATCAGAGATAAGCTTAAGGAAATGGGATATACCATCAAAGATACACCTCAGGGTGCACAGCTCATCAAGGATTGATCAGCTGCAGGAATAAAGATAGAAAGACAGATCATAGATGATAAACATTGATAATGTACAGACGGCAACCCTTGCTTTCCTGGGAGATGCAGTGTATGAGAAGGCTGTCAGGAGGATGCTGGTGGAGAACGGACTGAACCAGGCTGACAGGCTCCACCGGGCTGCCGTCAAATACGTGTCGGCTGAAGGCCAGTCAAGGGCGGCTGCAGAGCTGTGCAAGGGTTTCCTCACAGAAGAAGAGGTGAGGCTTGTTAAGAGAGCGAGAAATCATAAGACCACCTCTCATCCCAGGCATGTAGATCCAAGAAAATACAAGATGGCCACCGGCTTTGAGGCCCTCATCGGTTATCTGGACCTGAAGGGTGATGAAGAGCGGCTGAATCAGGTGATAAGCCAGTCTGTTCATATTATCAACGGCCGCAGCAGCTCAGCACAGAAAAAAGCCGCCGGCATTGATACAGCAACTGCAGATAGAGAGAAGGAATAAGTAGCAATGAGCAAAGCAGATGAGAAGTTTGTTTCGATGTGCCGTGACATTCTGGAAAATGGTTTCAGTACAGAGGGCAACAACGTAAGAGCAAGGTGGGACGACGGTACTCCTGCCCACACAATCAAGAATTTCGGAGTGGTAAACAGATACGATCTAAGCGAAGAATTTCCAGCCCTTACCTTGAGACCTACAGCCATTCGTCTGGCCTTCGACGAGCTGCTGTGGATATGGCAGAAGAAGTCCAACAATATTAAAGACCTGAATTCCCACATATGGGATCAGTGGGCAGATGAAAACGGCAGCATTGGCAAGGCCTACGGATATCAGCTGGGCATTCCGTACAAGTTCAAGCAGGGAGAAATGGACCAGGTAGACAATGTGCTGTGGCTTCTGAAAAACGACCGTTATTCCAGGAGAATAATGACGAACATGTACAATTTCGCCGATCTCAGCGAAATGGGTCTGGAACCGTGCGCCTACAGCATGACCTTTAACGTAAAAGGTAACACTCTGAACGCAATACTTAACCAGAGATCCCAGGACGTCCTTACGGCAAACAACTGGAACGTTGTGCAGTATTCACTTCTTCTCATGATGATGGCTCAGGTCAGCGGTCTTAAGGCAGGAGAACTGGTTCACGTCATTGCCGACGCCCATATTTACGACAGGCACGTGGATATTGTAAAAGAGCTGATCGAAAGGCCTCAGTATCCGGCACCGAAGGTGAGACTGAATCCGGATATAACAGATTTCTATGAGTTTACGGACAAAGACCTGATCATCGAGGACTACCAGAAAAATCCTCAGGTCAAGAACATTCCTGTGGCTATATAGCCCCGGGAACTGCCGCACAGTGAATAGAATTTTTACAGAAAAGGAGACCGGACATGAATCTCATAGTTGCTGTAGACAGAAAATGGGGAATAGGAAGAGACAATAAGCTCCTGGCCCATTTGCCGGGTGATATGAAGTTTTTCAAGAACACCACCATGGGCGGAGTGGTAGTCATGGGACGAAAGACTCTGGAAAGTATGCCCGGGGGAAAAGGACTACCGGGAAGGGTCAACATCGTCCTCACCAGGAACACGGAATACCAGGCAAAGGATGCCCAGGTGGTTCACACCAGAGATGAGCTTATGAAGCTCCTTGAGCAATATGATGACCAGAAGGTGTTCATTCTCGGCGGGGGATCAGTTTACAGAGAGTTCTACAAGTACTGTTCTGTATGCTATATAACAAAGATAAATGCAGAATTCGATGCAGACACTTTCATGGTGAACCTGGACGAAGATGATGATTTCAAGCTGACTAATGTCAGCCCTGAGCAGGAAGATAATGGAATAAACTATACATTCTGTACTTATGAGAATGTAAGATAATTGAGTTTTTGAGGATGACAGACAGGGCGGATGTACAGCCGCCTTGAGGACCGGGAGAGGACCATGAGCAAGGGCCAGAACAAATACAGAGCCGAAAGAATGGAAAAACAGGCTGAGTCAGGGTTCCGCAAAGGAAAGAACCAGGACAAGGGAAGCCGGAGAAGAGACGGATACAAAAAGAAAAGTGCAGGGGCAACCGGGGACATGAAAGAAAGGCAGGCCGGAAAATACGGCCGGTCCAGAGACGGAAGACCAGCGGGATATGGATCCGGATATGGTTATAGAGAGGAAGATCTGAGAAGGGATCAGGAAGCTGTTTTCGACGACGGCGCTGAGAAGATCTTCGGCAGAAATCCGGTGATTGCTGCTCTCCGGGGCTCAAGAGAAGTGGAGCATATTTATATAGCCAGGGGCTCAGAAGGATCTGCAAAACAGATTGCCGGCATGGCGAAAGACAGCGGAGTTCCCCTGGATTTCGTGGACAGAGAAGTTATCAACGCCATGGCCCGGGGAGAAAGACATCAGGGGGTGGCTGCCAGAGTTTCCGAGTACAGCTACTCCACTATTCAGGATGTGTTCAAAAGAGCTGAAGAATCAGGAGAGGATCCGTTTGTAATCGTTCTTGATGAAATCAGCGATCCCCACAATCTTGGCGCAGTTATCAGAACTGCAGAGTGTGCTGGTGCCCACGGCGTTATAATTCCAAAAAGAAGAGCCTGCGGCCTTACGGGCGTAGCAGCAAAGGCTTCTGCCGGGGCCATTGAATCGGTTCCGGTAGTGAGAGTTACAAATATAAGCAGAACCCTGGACGAACTGAAGGAACTGGGCCTTTGGATTGCCGCTTGCGATATGGGAGGACAGCTGTATTACAAGGCGGACCTCTCAGGGCCATTGGCAGTGGTAATCGGAAGCGAGGGATCTGGAATAAGCAAGCTGGTAAAGGACAAGTGCGACTTTACGGTTTCCATGCCTCTTAAGGGAAAAGTAAATTCTCTTAACGCATCAAATGCGGCTGCGGTTATTATGTACGAAGTTCGCAGGCGGAGAGACATGCTTGATGAGTGATCTACAGGTTCCCCTCAGGCTGCAGCAATGAATGTATAGAAAAACAACAGAGTACTTAATGAAAAGCCTTGACATTGACAACGGGTCAGAGTAACATTAATAGGCGTCTTTATGTACACTGGTGCGGAGCGGAAATAAAACGCTCTGTACTTTTAGGTTGACGAAGAATAGAGATAAAAAACAGTTATCATATATTTAAGGAGGAGATCATCGTGAGGAACAAGATCATACTCGCATGCACAGAATGCAAGCAGAGAAACTACAACACAACAAAGAACAAGAAGAATGATCCTGACCGTATTGAGCTGATGAAGTATTGCAAGTTCTGCGGCAAGGAGACTCTCCACAAGGAAACAAAATAGTTCACTGAGAACGGAGTATTTTTATGGCTAAGAACAAAGGCAACAACAGCAATAAAAAATCCGGAAGCAGCAGATCTGCTGTGGGCAGAGCAGCAAGCTACGGTTCCTCTGCGGGACGTGCTCAGAGCAAAAGAGAACGCAGCGGCATCATGAGCTATTTCAAAGGAGTTCGTCAGGAGTTCAAGAAGGTCGTATGGCCTACTAAGAACGAACTCGGAACAAGCACTGTAGTTGTTTTTGCTGTATGCGCTTTCTTCGCAGTCGGCTTCTGGCTGATTGATACCGGATTCCTTGCTGTACTCAGATCAATTCTGGGTATTTCTATGTCTTAATAGAATAAAGGAAACGGGAGATTATAATGGCAGATATCAACGAAAACAGCACGGATGTAAGGCCGTCCCTCTCACCTCTTGAGGGAGAAGGACTTCGTGGCGACGGAACAGCAAAATGGTACGTTGTTCACACTTACTCCGGATACGAGAACAAGGTTAAGGACAGCATCGAGCGCATGGTTGAATACCGGGGGATGCAGGACCTGATCCTTGAAGTGGCCATTCCTACAGAGAACAGGGTGGAGATCAAGAACGGACAGAGGAAAGTAAGGCAGAGAAAGCTTTATCCCGGATACGTTGTTGTAAAGATGATCGTCACCAATGAGACCTGGTACCTGGTAAGAAACACCGAAGGCGTAACGGGATTTGTAGGTCACGGCTCAGATCCAATTCCACTGACCAAAGAAGAAGTTGTCAGAATGGGAATGGAGAAAATGCGAATCGAACTGGACATCGAGGTTGGTGATACTGTCCGCATCGTCAGTGGTCCTTTTGAAGGTCATATGGCCATCGTTGAGGATATAAACACTGAGAAGCAGGTGGTAAAGGCCAGAGCATCAATGTTCGGTCGAGATACATCTGTGGAACTTGAGTTTTCACAGGTGGATAAATTATAGAAGAAAGGAGTAGACAATGGCTAAGAAGATCGAAGGCTATATCAAGCTTCAGATCCCTGCAGGAGGAGCAACTCCGGCACCGCCAGTTGGTCCTGCACTGGGACAGAAGAGCGTAAACATCATGGACTTCTGTAAGCAGTTCAACGCTCAGACATCTGGACAGTCCGGAATGATCATTCCAGTTGTGATTACTGTTTATTCAGACAGATCATTCACATTCGTATGCAAGACTCCGCCAGCAGCAGTTCTGATCAAGAAGGCTGCAGGAATCGAGACAGCATCCGGAGAGCCTAACAAGACTAAGGTTGCAAAGATCACACTGGCACAGGCACAGGAGATTGCTCAGACAAAGATGCCTGACCTGAACGCAGCATCCCTTGAGGCTGCCACAGACATGATCAAGGGAACAGCCCGCAGCATGGGTGTAGAAGTAGTAGAAGGCTAATTATGTGGGAGGCGGTGAAGAACTGCCGTTAGCACCACAAGGAGGAAAAAATGCCAAAGAGAAGCAAGAGATTCAACGCTGCTCTGGAGTCATTCGACAAGACACAGTCATACAGCGTTGCAGAGGCTGCAGGTCTTGTAAAGAAGACAAGCAGCGCAAAGTTCGACGAGACAGTTGAACTCCACATCCGTCTGGGTGTAGACGGAAGACACGCAGATCAGCAGGTAAGAGGCGCAACAGTTCTCCCTCACGGCACAGGTAAGACCAAGAAGGTTCTGGTATTTGCCAAGGGACCTAAGGCTGAAGAGGCAGAGGCTGCTGGTGCAGATTACGTAGGTGCTGAGGATATGGCAGAGAAGATCCAGAAAGAAAACTGGTTCGACTTTGACGCAGTAGTTGCAACTCCAGACATGATGGGTGTTGTAGGTCGTCTCGGTAGAGTCCTGGGACCTAAGGGACTGATGCCAAACCCTAAGTCAGGTACAGTTACAATGGATCTGACAAAGGCTCTGGAAGATATCAAAGCTGGTAAAGTAGAGTATCGTCTGGACAAGGCTAACATCATCCACGTTATTATCGGTAAGGCTTCCTTCACACAGGATCAGCTTACTGACAATGCTAACGCACTGATCGGTGCTATTGCAAAGGCTAAGCCATCAACAGCAAAGGGTCAGTACTTCAAGAGCGTTACCATGACTTCAACAATGGGACCTGGAGTGAAAGTCAACACAGCTTCACTGGGCTAAATCAGTGATGACAATGGAATACCAGCCTAAGACAGCGGGTGCGTAAGCTCAATAACCCGCCGAGGTACAATATATATTGCCTCGCTTTGGAAAAATGCGGGGTTTTTTGTACCCCAGACACCAGGTACGGTGACAGGTCGAAAAACAAAATTTTGAATGGAGATTTCCATTCAGGAAAGGAGATACAATGTCTGTAGAAGCAAAAGCAGCTAAGCAGGTGATCATCGACGAGATCAAGGAAAGATTTGAGAATTCATCTTCCGTTGTAGTTGTTGATTATCTGGGAATCACAGTAGCTGAGGCTGATGCTCTGAGAAAGGAACTCAGAGAGGCAGGCGTACAGTTTACTGTATATAAGAACACACTTGTAAAGCGTGCAATCGAAGGAACAGAGTATGAAGAACTTGGCGAATGCCTGAAGGGATCAAGCGCCCTGGCATTCAGCTCCGAAGATGCAACAGCAGCTGCAAGAATTCTGAACAAGGCTATCAAGAAGTACAAGAAGATGGCATTCAAGGGCGGAGTTCTTGACGGAGCAGTTCTCACACCAGAGCAGGTCGTTGCACTGGCAGATATCCCATCAAGAGAGGAGCTTATCGCTCGTTTCATGGGAAGCATCCAGGCTCCTATTTCCAAGTTCGCAAGAACCCTCAAGGCTATTGTGGACGAGGGCGGCGAAGAAGGAGCACCTCAGGAATCCGAGGCAGCAGAAGCTTAGGATTCACCGCTGCATAGGGCAGCATGAATACTATTTTTACGGATCGGTCGCATAGGCGGGACGATCCCCTACACTAATAAACGAAAGGAAAATAACAATGGATAAGGATCAGATCATTGAAGCCCTGAAGGGTATGACACTGCTTGAGATCAACGAGCTGGTTAAGGCTTGTGAGGAAGAATTCGGCGTATCTGCTGCAGCTGTAGCTGTTGCACCTGCTGGTGCTGGCGCTGGCGCTGACGCTGCTGAGGAGCAGACAGAGTTCACAGTAGTTCTGAAGGAGATCGGCGACAACAAGATCAAGGTTATCAAGGCTGTAAGAGAGGCTACTGGACTTGGTCTGAAGGAGGCTAAGGCACTGGTAGACGGAGCTCCTGCAAACGTTAAGGAGAACGTAGAGAAGGCTGAGGCTGACGCTCTGAAGGCTGCACTGGAAGAGGTTGGCGCAGTAGTAGAGCTGAAGTAGTTCAGAAGTTAAGCAAAGCAGAAATTGGACCCTGTTTTGGCAGGGTTCAATTTTTTGGTATGCTGCGATAAATGGGGCATGGAAGCCGGCTGAGTTGGCGTGAAATGCCCTTTTTTCCATCTATATGCACTTTCCCCCTGTCCTCCTTTGCCGGGCATCAAATTGAGATGCGGGAATGGGGACATCTCCATAATCGATATATGGAAAAACCTGTCTGGCAATGCCGGAAGGAGCGGGGATCCGGGGAAAATGCATATGCATGGGAAAATATACTTTATTCATCAGGATTAATCCTTGATTATTGAAGAAGATTTCAATATAATTGTAAGTTGCTATAGAGTCGAAAAGTTATGAATCAATAAGGAGTAATAACATGCCAAAACCTGTAAAAGTCGGAAGGAAAGAGCGCATGACTTTCGCTAAAATCAATGAGGTTTGCCAGATGCCAAATCTTATTGACATCCAGACGAAATCATACGATTGGTTCGTCAAGGAAGGTCTTGCCGAGGTGCTGGAGGACGTTTCCCCAATCTGGGATACAACGAATACGCTCCGCCTCTCTTTCACTGATTATTCCTTTTCTGATACTCCAAAGTACAGTCAGGAGGAATGTAAGGACAGAGAGGCCACATACGCAACTTCCCTAACTGTCAAGGTACGGCTCAAGAACATGGAGACAGGCGCCATTATGGAGCAGGACGTGTTCATGGGCGAGTTCCCGTTGATGACAGAAAAAGGCACGTTTATTTATAACGGTGCGGAGAGAGCCATTGTTACACAGCTGGTTCGTTCTCCAGGACCGTATTTTGGCGTTGAAGTGGATAAATCCAATCAGAGCCTTTATTCTGCACAGATAATCCCTAACAGGGGAGCCTGGCTGGAGTATGAAACAGATTCCAACAGCATACTTTACGCCAGAGTTGACAGACAGAGAAAGCTGCCGATCACTACATTCCTGAGAGCTCTTGGTCTCAGCACAAATAAGGACATCCTGGATGTATTCGGAGATGACCCGAGACTGATGAGCACCTTCGAGAAGGATAGTGCCAAGGACAGAGATGACGGACTCAGAGAGATCTACAGAAGACTGAGACCTGGTGAGCCGCCTACAGTTGAGAATGCCAAGTCCATGCTCAACGCACTTCTCTTTGATCCGAAGCGCTATGATCTGGCAAAGGTAGGAAGATACAAGTATAACAAGAAGCTGGGAATTCACGACAGACTTGTGGATGCCATTGCTGCAGAGGACGTAATAGATCCTAACAGCGGAGAAGTCCTTGTAGAAGAAGGACAGGTAATCTCCAGAGCTATGGCAATGACCATCGAAGATGCCGGTGTTCTTTCCGTTGAGGTAAAGAGTAAGCAGCACGAACACGAGACTACAAAGGTCATCGGAAACAACTTCGTTGATCCTTCAAAGTACGTAAACTTCGATGTTGCACCTCTGAAGCTTTCAGAGAAGGTATTCTATCCAGTTCTGAAAGAGATTCTGGACGAGAACGACACAGATGAGGACATCAAGGCTGCAATGGCTGCCAGGAAGCACGAGCTTTCTCCAAAGCACATCATCCTTGAGGATATTATCGCTTCCGTCAGCTATATGCTGAACCTGAACTTCGGCCTTGGAAAGACCGACGATATCGACCATCTGGGCAACAGAAGATTGAGAACTGTAGGCGAACTGCTGCAGAACCAGTTCCGCATCGGATTTGCCAGAATGGAGAAGGCAGTAAGAGAAAGAATGACTACTGAGAATGCAACTCCTCAGCAGGTCATCAACATCAGACCTATTACTGCTGCAGTAAGAGAATTCTTCGGAAGTTCACAGCTGTCACAGTTCATGGACCAGAACAACCCGCTGGCAGAGCTGACTCATAAGAGAAGACTGTCTGCCCTGGGACCTGGCGGTCTGTCAAGAGAGAGAGCCGGATTTGAAGTTCGAGATGTACACTATTCTCACTACGGAAGAATGTGCCCGGTAGAGACACCTGAAGGTCCTAATATCGGACTGATCGGATCTCTGACCACTTACGGAATCATCAATGAATACGGATTCATCGAGACTCCATACAGAAAAGTAGATAAAGAAACAGGAATTGTCACAAAGCAGGTAGATTATCTTTCCGCCGATGATGAGGAACTGATGATCGTAGCTCAGGCCAACGAACCGCTGGATGAGAACGACAGATTCGTAAATCAGAAGGTAGCCGTAAGAGGCGTTGCCGGAGAGATCACCATGGTACCTCGCTCAGAAGTAGACTACATGGACGTTTCTCCTAAGCAGGTAGTATCAGTAGCTACAGCTATGATTCCGTTCCTGGAGAACGACGACGCCAACCGAGCTCTCATGGGATCAAACATGCAGAGACAGGCAGTTCCACTTCTTATGACAGAGGCTCCTTTTGTTGGAACCGGAATTGAGTACAAGGCAGCTTGCGACTCTGGTGCAGTAGTTCTGGCCAAGCATGCTGGTGTGGTTGAGTTCATCGATGCCCAGTACATCAAGATTAGAAGAGACGATGACGGCACCATGGACGAGTACAAGATGCTCAAGTTCAAGAGGTCCAACCAGGGAACCTGCATTAACCAGAAGCCGATCGTTTCCTATGGTGAGCACATTGAGGCCGGAGAAGTAATTGCAGACGGCCCTTCAACAAACCTGGGAGAGATTTCCCTTGGTAAGAACCTTCTTATCGGATACATGACCTGGGAAGGTTACAACTACGAGGATGCTATCGTCCTCAATGAGCGTCTGCTCATGGACGACGTGCTCACTTCTCTCCATGTTGAAAGATATGAGTGCGAGGCAAGAGATACAAAGCTGGGTGCTGAGGAAATCACAAGAGATATTCCGAACGTTGGAGAAGATGCCCTGAAGGATCTGGATGAAGACGGAATCATCAGAGTAGGTGCTGAGGTTAAGTCTTCAGATATCCTGGTAGGAAAGCTTACTCCTAAGAGCGAAACAGACCTGTCTGCTGAGATCAGACTGCTGAGAGCTATCTTCGGCGAGAAGTCTAAGGAAGTAAGAGATACTTCCCTCAAGGTACCTCACGGAGAAGAGGGTATCGTAGTAGATGTAAAGACATTCTCAAGAGATGATGGCACAAGTGAGCTTCCACCGGGAGTAAACAAGATCGTCAGAGTTTACATCATCACAAAGAGAAAGATCAGAGTCGGAGACAAGATGTCCGGCCGTCACGGAAATAAGGGTGTAATTTCAAGAATCCTTCCTGAGGAGGATATGCCATTTAAGGATGACGGCGAATCATTACAGGTAATGCTGAACCCTCTGGGCGTACCTTCCCGAATGAACATCGGACAGGTACTGGAGGTTCACCTGGGACTGGCAGCCAAGGCAAAGGGCTGGTACATCTCAACACCTGTATTTGACGGAGCCAAGGAGACAGACATACAGGATCTCCTGGAAGAAACAGGATACGACAGATCCGGCAAGCTGTGGCTGAGAGACGGAAGAACGGGCGAATACTTCGACCATCCTGTAACAGTAGGCTACATGTACATGCTGAAACTGCACCATCTGGTAGACGACAAGATTCACGCCAGATCAACAGGTCCTTACTCTCTGGTAACACAGCAGCCTCTGGGCGGAAAAGCTCAGTTCGGAGGCCAGAGATTCGGAGAAATGGAGGTTTGGGCTCTTGAGGCTTACGGTGCCGCATCAACACTGCAGGAAATCCTGACAGTAAAATCCGATGACATCATCGGCCGTGTAAAGACATACGAAGCTATCGTCAAGGGCAACAACATCCCTGAACCTGGTATTCCAGAGTCCTTCAAGGTACTCATCAAGGAACTGCAGGCCCTGGCACTGGATGTAAGAGTAATGTCCGGTGACAACAAGGAGATCAAGCTGAGAGAAACCTCTGAGTACGATGACGCCGCAACTGTTGACCGCATGCTGAAAGAAGCCGACAGACAGGCTGAAGCAAAGAGAGCCAGAGAAGAAGCTCGTGAAGAAGAGAGAGCCAGAAAGGCTCAGTTAGAAGCTGATGAAGAGTCAGATGAAGATGCTGAGCCAGATGACAATGAGCTGGACAAAGAATTCAATGAAAAAGCTCAGGCAGGTCTTGAGCCAGATGACGACATGGACGATGTGGATGATGACGATTCTTCAGAATCCATGGAGGATATCGACAAGCTCATTGGCGGTACTGAGTCCGATATTGACAACTAACAAAAGGGAGGAAGCATGAACAAAGATAACAATTACGATCTGAGAAATTTCGAATCTCTGCAGATCAAATTGGCATCGACTGAGAAAATGCTGGAGTGGTCCCACGGTGAGGTAACAAAGCCTGAGACCATTAACTACAGAACTCTCAAACCTGAAAGGGACGGACTCTTCTGTGAGAAGATTTTCGGACCAACAAAAGACTGGACATGTTCCTGCGGTAAATACAACAAGATCCGTTATAAGGGTATGGTATGCCCTTATTGCGGAGTTGAAGTTACCAAGTCAAAGGTAAGAAGAGAGAGAATGGGACACATCAGTCTGGTGGCTCCTGTTTCTCACATCTGGTATTTCAAGGGAATCCCTTCAAGAATCGGACTGGTGCTGGACATCACTCCAAAGAATCTTGAAAGAGTCCTGTATTTCGCATCATATATCGTAACTGATCCGGGAGAAACTCCTTTCGAGTACAAGGAGATTATCGAGGAAAATCAGTACAACGAAGCAAGAGAGATTTACGGCAAGAACTTCGAGGCTGGAATGGGCGCAGAAGCTATCAAGAAGCTTCTCTCTGATGTAGACACAGAGAAGCTGGCCTGCGAGCTCAGAGAACAGCTGGAGAAGGCTTCCGGACAGAAGAAGATCAAGCTTGTAAGAAGACTGGAAGTAATTGAGGCATTCAACCAGTCAGGAAACAGGCCTGAATGGATGATACTGGATGTAGTTCCGGTTATACCACCAGATCTCCGTCCTATGGTTCAGCTGGATGGCGGAAGATTTGCCACATCTGACCTGAACGACCTGTATAGAAGAGTAATCAACAGAAATAACCGTCTGAAGAAGCTGCTGGAACTTGGTGCTCCTGACATCATTATCAGGAACGAGAAGAGAATGCTCCAGGAATCAGTAGACTCCCTCATAGATAACGGCAGAAGAGGAAGAGCGGTAACAGGAGCTGCAGGAAGACAGCTTAAGTCCCTGTCCGACATGCTGAAAGGCAAGCAGGGACGTTTCCGTCAGAACCTGCTGGGTAAGCGTGTAGACTACTCCGGCCGTTCTGTAATCGTAGTAGGACCAGAGCTGAAGTTCTACCAGTGCGGTCTTCCTAAGACCATGGCACTGGAACTCTTCAAGCCTTTCATCATGAAAGAGCTGGTTGAGAGAGGCAAGGCACACAACATCAAGAGTGCCAAGACAATGGTGGAAAAGGTTAAACCGGAAGTTTGGGATGTTCTGGACTACGTCATCAAGGATCATCCGGTTCTCCTGAACCGTGCCCCTACACTGCACAGACTGGGAATTCAGGCATTTGAGCCAGTGCTGGTAGAAGGAAAGGCTATCAAGCTTCACCCTCTGGCATGTACAGCTTTCAACGCCGACTTCGACGGAGACCAGATGGCCGTTCACGTTCCGCTGTCTGTCGAAGCACAGGCTGAGGCCAGATTCCTCATGCTCTCAATCAACAACATCCTTGCACCTAAGGACGGATCTCCTATTACCATTCCGACACAGGATATGATTCTGGGAGCTTACTATCTAACATATCCAGGAAGAAGCAAGAAGGTTGAAGTCAAGGACGGAAAAGAAACTGTCATTGACGCAATGGATACCTTTACTGAGACTGACCGCAAGGGATACAGACAGATCAAGGGTGCAAGAGTAAAGGACGTCAAGTATACAGACAACAAGCACAGAATCGAAATAGCCGAGCTGAGAAAAGACATCAAAGAAGGCAAGAACAAGCTGACCAAGACCGGTGAAGAAGTGTTCGAGGTCAAGTATGATATCTGGCCTGTAGATGCAGTAGACGGCGAGCTTACAAACACCAACGAAGTGATTACAATCACAAAGCTGAGATCCGAGATGAAGAACGGAGAAGTCATTGAAGACGGCTCAGTTGTAAGCACAACCACCTACGAAAGAATCCCTGAAAAGGGAGACGGTAAGTGCTTTGCAGACATCAACGAAATGATGATGGCTTACCAGACCGGAATCGTGGCAATCCACGCCAAGGTCAAAGTCAGAATGTTTGGTGTTGGAACTGACAAAGATGACAGAGGTCACCTTGTAGAGTCAACAGTCGGAAGATTCATCTACAACAGGGGACTTCCTCAGGACATCGGTTTCGTAGACAGAAGCAAGGACAAATACAATCTTGAGATTGATTTCCTGGTAAGTAAGAAAAACCTTGGATCAATCATTGACAAGTGCTTCAAGACCCACGGCAATACAGAAACCGTACTGATGCTGGACTACATCAAATCCATGGGATATCACTATTCCACAAAGGCTGCCGTAACAATCGGTGTTTCCGACATGGAGATTCCTCAGGAAAAATATCCTATCATCGCAGAGGCAAACAAGAGACAGGAGCTTTATCAGAGCTACTATGACAAGGGTCTCATGACTGCCGACGAAAGATACGACAGGATCATCAAGATCTGGGGAGAGACAACCGAGAAAGTTGCAGACATCCTGATGGGATCCCTCAGCGAGACAAATAACTTGTACATCATGGCTAACTCAGGAGCCAGAGGTAACAAGAGCCAGATCAGCCAGATCGGAGGAATGAGAGGACTGATGGCAAACGCTACAGGACACACTGTAGAGGTGCCTATCACTTCCAACTTCCGTGAAGGACTTTCCATTCTGGATTACTTCATTTCCTCTAACGGTGCCAGAAAGGGTCTGGCCGATACAGCTCTGAGAACAGCCGACTCAGGATACCTGACAAGAAGACTGGTAGACGTATCTCACAGCGTTATCGTTACTGAGGACGACTGCGGCACTGACGAAGGTATTGATATCAGCGCATTCGTTGACGGAAATGAAAAAATTGAGCCGCTGTCCCAGAGGATTGCGGGCAGATACGCAAAGGAAGACATTGTCGACAGTGAAGGAAACGTTCTGGTACACAGCAATGAATTCATCTCTGACGACATGGCAGAGGCTGTTGAGGCAGCAGGAATCACCAACGTCAAGATCAGATCCATCATGACCTGCCACAGCAGAAGGGGTGTTTGTGCTAAGTGCTACGGAAGAAACATGGCTACAGGCAAGCTGGTACAGCCTGGTGAAGCAGTTGGAATCATTGCTGCCCAGTCCATCGGTGAGCCTGGTACTCAGCTGACCATGAGAACATTCCATACAGGCGGAGTTGCCGGTGGAGATATCACTCAGGGTCTTCCAAGAGTAGAGGAGCTTTTCGAGGCAAGAAAACCTAAGGGTATTGCTGAGATCTGCGAGGCTGACGGAATTGTATCTTCTATAGAGACAAGAGACGACAACAAGACAGACCTGACCGTTGATGAGAAAGACGGACAGAGAACATACGTAATCCCATACGGTGCCAGAATCATCCCAGGGGTTGGAAGCAAGGTAAAGGCTGGTACACCTCTTACAAGAGGACCGCTGAACCCTCATGACATCATGAGAATCCTGGGTGTTCCTGGAGTATATGACTATCTGCTCAGAGAAGTTCAGAGAGTATATAAGAGCCAGGGTGTAGACATCAACGACAAGCACATTGAGGTTATCGTAAGCCAGATGCTTTCCAAGTACAAAGTCGAGAAGGCAGGAGACACAGGACTGCTGCCTGGCAGCATGTACAGCCGTTTCGAAGTAATGGAGGCAAACTCCAAAGCCGTTGAAAATGGCGGAGAGCCGGCAACTTACGAAAGAGTCCTTCTGGGAATCACAAAGGCTGCACTGGCAACAAGCTCATTCCTGTCAGCTGCATCCTTCCAGGAGACAACAAGAGTCCTCACTGATGCAGCAATCAAGGGCAAGACCGACCATCTGAACGGACTTAAGGAAAATGTAATGATAGGAAAACTGATTCCTGCAGGAACCGGCATGAAGCGTTACAGAAACATTCAGGTGGATTACGGCGAGAATGAAGAAATGATGCGTCAGGCAGGAAAACAGGCAGAGGAAGTTCAGCCTGAAGAAGGTACCACCTCAGAAGGTCTGGCATCCATCACAATGGAGATGACAACCGGTCAAACTGATACAGCAGGACTGACACAGGTATCTGAAGATCAGATCGAAGGATAGTCACAAGTACCTGGACAAGTGCAAAACAGGTTTTATCGATTTTTATCGTTAAAACCTGTTTTTTATATGTTGACACGCCTGCGGTGAAATTGTTATAATTTAACGGTTCGAGACAGCTTGCGGACCCCCGGGCCCGTAGCTTTTCTTGATAAAAAATTTTAAAGGAAAGGAGACAATAATGCCTACTATCAATCAATTAGTACGTCAGGGCAGAACAAGCTCAGTAAAGAAGTCTGCAGCTCCTGCACTCGGTAAGAACATGAACACTCTGAAGAAGACTCTTACCGACGTAAATTCCCCTCAGAAGAGAGGAGTATGTGTAGCAGTAAGAACTGTAACTCCTAAGAAGCCGAATTCAGCTCTGAGAAAGATTGCAAGAGTACGTCTGACAAACGGTATGGAAGTATCTGCATACATTCCTGGAATTGGTCACAACCTTCAGGAGCACAGTGTAGTACTGATCAGAGGCGGAAGAGTTAAGGACCTGCCTGGTGTTAGATACCATATCGTAAGAGGAACACTGGATACAGCCGGTGTTGCAAATCGTGGTCAGGGACGTTCCAAGTATGGAGCAAAGAGACCAAAGAAGTAGTTGATTTCGGGATATTGTCTTAATATTTAATATAAATAGATATTAAGGCGCCACGGCCAGTGACAGAAGCTTGGCCGAGTACCCCGCGTTGCAAGGAGGGAAGAGAAGTGCCTAGAAAAGGTAACACACCAAAGAGAGAAGTACTTCCAGATCCGGTATACGGCAGCGTAGTAGTTGCCAAGCTGATTAACAGCATTATGCTTGACGGCAAGAAGGGCGTTGCCCAGGGAATCGTCTACGATGCATTTGATCAGGTAAAAGAGAAGACCGGCGAGGAGCCACTGGAAGTATTTGAGAAGGCAATGGCAAACATCATGCCAGTGCTGGAAGTTAAAGCTAGAAGAATTGGTGGTGCAAACTATCAGGTTCCAATCGAAGTAAGACCAGCAAGACGTCAGACACTGGCTCTCAGATGGCTTACAAGATTCACAAGACTGAGAAGTGAGAGAACCATGTCCGAGAGACTCGCTAACGAGATCATGGACGCAGCCAACAACACAGGTGCATCCGTTAAGAGAAAGGAAGACACCCACAAGATGGCTGAGGCTAATAAGGCGTTTGCACACTTCAGGTATTAATTGATGAGATACCTGACAGTAATAAAGTAGAAGGGAGGATATAATGCCAAGAAGTTTTTCGCTTGAAAATACGAGAAACATCGGTATCATGGCACACATCGATGCTGGTAAGACAACTACCACAGAGAGAATTCTGTTCTATACAGGAAAGACTCATAAGATCGGTGAGACCCATGACGGAGCCGCTACCATGGACTACATGGAACAGGAGCAGGAGCGCGGCATTACTATTACCTCTGCTGCTACTACAGCTCAGTGGAAGAACACAAGAATCAACATCATCGACACCCCTGGACACGTAGACTTTACCGTTGAGGTAGAGAGATCCCTGCGTGTACTGGACGGAGCTGTTATGGTGCTGAGTGCCAAAGAGGGTGTAGAGCCTCAGTCAGAGACTGTCTGGAGACAGGCTGAGAAGTATGAAGTACCAAGAATGATTTTTGTCAACAAGATGGATATCATCGGTGCAAACTTCTTCAACGTTGTGGAGATGGTTCAGGAGAGACTGAGGGCGAACGCAGTTGCTGTACAGATTCCTATCGGTGCAGAGAACGAGTTCGCCGGAATCATAGATCTTTTGACTATGAAGGCAGAGGTTTATAAGGATCAGCTGGGCAAGGAGATTGAGATCGAGGAAATCCCTGCCAACATGCTGGATGAAGCAAAGGCCTGGAGAGAAAAGATGGTCGAGGCCGTTGTTGATAAGGACGAGGACCTCATGATGAAGTATCTCGAGGGCGAAGAGATTACTATCGACGAACTGAAGACAGTAATCAGAAGAGCAACAATCGCCAACGAGATGTTCCCTGTATTCTGCGGTTCAGCATACAGAAACAAGGGTGTTCAGATGATGCTGGACGGTGTTGTAGATTACATGCCATCACCTCTGGACATTCCTGCTATCAAGGGTGTAAACCCTGATACAGAGGAAGAGGACCAGAGACACCCTAGCGACAAGGAGCCATTCTCCGCACTGGCATTCAAGATTGTGACTGACCCTTATGTTGGTAAGCTGGCATTCTTCAGAGTATATTCAGGAACACTGGACACAGGTTCCTATGTATATAACTCTGTAAAGGGCAAGAGAGAGCGTATCGGACGTATCCTGCAGATGCACGCAAACCACAGAAAAGAGATCGACAAGGTTTACGCAGGAGATATCGCTGCTGCTGTAGGTCTGAAGAACACCACAACTGGTGATACACTCTGTGATGAGGATCATCCGATTGTTCTGGAGTCAATGGAGTTCCCTGACCCAGTAATCGAGATTGCTATCGAGCCAAAGACAAAAGCAGGCCAGGAGAAGATGGGTATGGCCCTTGCCAAGCTGGCAGAGGAGGACCCAACCTTCAAGACATATACAAACCCTGACACCGGACAGACAATCATCGCCGGAATGGGAGAACTTCACCTGGAGATCATCGTAGACAGACTTCTCAGAGAGTTCAAGGTAGAGGCCAACGTAGGTAAGCCACAGGTTTCCTACAAGGAGACTATCACTCAGGAAGTGGACGAGGATTACAAGCACAAGAAACAGTCTGGTGGTTCTGGTCAGTACGGACACGTCAAGTTCAGAATGTATCCGAGAGAAGCAGGCTCCGGATTCGAGTTCAAGAACTCTGTTACCGGTGGTAACATTCCTAAGGAATACATTCCAAAGATCGAGGAAGGATTCAGAGAGGCCATGCAGAATGGTCCGGTTGCCGGATATCAGATGGTTGATATCGGAATCGATCTGTACGACGGTTCTTACCACGAAGTCGACTCTTCAGAGATGGCATTCAAGATTGCTGCTTCCATGGGATTCAAGGAAGCATGCAGAAAGGCTGCCCCTGTTCTGCTTGAGCCTATCTTCAAGGTAGAGGTAACTGTACCTGAGAACTACATGGGAGACATTATCGGAGATATCAGCTCCAAGAGAGGTAAGATCGAGGGATCTGACATCAACAATGGTGCTGCTATCGTAAGAGGATTCGTTCCACTGTCCGAGATGTTCGGATATGCCACAAACCTGAGATCCAAGACTCAGGGAAGAGGTGTATATGTAATGCAGTTCGACCACTTTGCTAAGCTGCCTGAAAGCCTTCAGGAGAAGATCGCAAAGTAGTTTTCCGTAAAGGATTACAATAATATTTCAGGGCAGATTCATCTGCCCTGTGTCGTTATATTTTTATGCATGAACCATATGGAGGAAATTTGATATGGCAAAGCAGAAGTATGAGAGAACCAAACCACATATCAACATTGGTACTATCGGCCACGTTGACCATGGTAAGACAACTCTGACAGCAGCTATCACAAAGGTACTGCACGAGAGATACGGACTGGGTGCAGACGTTGCATTCGATCAGATCGACAAGGCACCGGAAGAGAAGGCAAGAGGAATCACAATTTCTTCCGCACACGTAGAGTATGAGACACCTAACAGACACTACGCTCACGTAGACTGCCCAGGCCACGCTGACTATGTAAAGAACATGATTACAGGAGCAGCTCAGATGGATGGAGCTATCCTGGTAGTAGCAGCAACAGACGGACCAATGCCACAGACAAGAGAGCACATTCTTCTGTCCCGTCAGGTAGGCGTTCCTTACATCATCGTATTCCTGAACAAGTGCGATATGGTAGACGACGAGGAGCTTCTGGACCTGGTAGAGATGGAAGTAAGAGAGCTTCTTGACGAGTATGATTTCCCTGGCGATGACACACCAATCATCAGAGGATCTGCTCTGAAGGCACTTGAGGATCCAGCAGGTCCTTGGGGAGACAAGGTAGTAGAGCTGATGGAGGCTGTAGACAGCTACATTCCTGAGCCACAGAGAGCAAACGACCAGCCGTTCATCATGCCTGTAGAGGACGTATTCTCCATTACAGGACGTGGAACAGTAGCTACAGGAAGAGTAGAGCGTGGAATGCTGAAGGTCGGCGACGAGGTAGAGATCGTAGGACTGACAGACGAGAAGCGTAAGGTTGTAGTAACTGGCGTAGAGATGTTCAAGAAGACACTGGATCAGGCAGAGACAGGAGACAACATCGGAGCTCTGCTGAGAGGTGTACAGAGGAACGAGATCGAGAGAGGACAGGTACTTGCAAAGCCAGGTACAATTCATCCTCACACAAAGTTCAAGGGCCAGGTATACGTACTGAAGAAGGAAGAGGGTGGTCGTCACACTCCATTCTTCAACGGATACAGACCACAGTTCTACTTCAGAACAACTGACGTAACAGGAGATCTGAAGCTTCCAGAAGGCACAGAGATGTGCATGCCTGGAGACAACGTAGTAATGGAGATCGACCTGATCACACCAATTGCTATCGAGGAAGGACTGAGATTCGCCATCAGAGAGGGTGGTAGAACAGTAGGTTCTGGCGTTGTTACAGAGATTCTCGAGTAATTACGTCTGACAAAATGAAATGAATAGACTCGAAAGGGTCTATAAGTGAAAAATGGGCTGACGCGTCTTTTGCGTCAGCCCATTTTTTCAGTATAAGAGGACAGTGGAGGAAACTAGCAGGTGTCCAGGGGCAATCGTAGGCGTATTGGAGGCTGAAATTCCATGATATATGCAGGAAGTTGTATATCATGGAGCGGAGGGGACGAATTTTCCATGATATACGAAAAAGTTCTCATATCATGGAAGGGGAATTGAAAATATTCCATGGTATACGGAAAAGTTCTCATATCGTGGAAGGGGACTGCCAAAACATTCCATGATATATGAAAAAATACTTATACCATGGAACCCGGCGTCAAAACCTTCCATGGTATATGGAAAAAATCCTATATCATGGAACCCGGCGTCAAAACCTTCCATGATATATGGAAAAAATCCTATACCATGGAACCAGCGGTCAAAGCCATCCATGATATATGGAAAAATTCCTATACCATGGAACCAGCGGTCAAAGTCTTCCATGATATATGGAAAAAATCCTATACCATGGAACCCAAATAATCCACAAAAAATAATTCCATGGTATAAGGAAAAATTATCCACACCATGGAATTATTACTGTCCGGCCAAGCCTCCTGATTACTCCTCAAGTCGGCCTCAACTCAGCCTCAACTGGGCCTCAAGCCGGTCCCTACTCTTCCTCCGAGTACTCAAACTCCTTGTCCAGATTTTCAACAGTAGGCAGCCAGTCAGCGTACCTGCTTTCAATGGCATTGGTAACACCTGCTTCGTTCTGGGACACGCTTAGCTGGTGATCAGCCTTGTTCATAGGTACCAGCGTTCCTGCTCCGCCAATGCAGCCGCCGGGACAGGCCATGCCCTCAATAAGATAGCCGTCGTATTTTCCCTTGCTGGCAAGGAGCATCATCTTCTTGCATTCAGCCAGTCCCTCAGCTTTTGCGATTTTGACTTCAATTTCAGGATGAGTTTTCTCAATGTGGTTGGCAACGGCCTGAGCCACGCCGCCGCTTCTGGCAAAACCGTATCCATCCCTGCTGGCCTTTCTCAGTGGCTCTTTTTCCGTCATCTCATCAAAATTAAGTCCCTTTGCAGTGAACATTCCGGCCAGTTCCTCGAAGGTGAGGGTGAAGTCCACAAAGCTTTTTACGGACTTGCGGCTGGCCTCGTTTTTCTTGGAGAGACACGGCCCGATGAAAGCGATTTTGCAGTCAGGATGCTTCTTCTTAACAAGTCTTGCGGTAAGAACCATTGGTGTCAGAGCCATGGAGATGGTATTTGCGTATTCCGGAAATTCCTTTTTTGCAAAAATCGACCAGGCAGGACAGCAGCTGGTGCCCATGAAAGGAATGTTTTCCGGAACGTCCTTCAGGAAGTGGCCGGCTTCCTGAATGGTGCAGAGGTCAGCTCCCACGGCTACCTCCATTACATCCTTGAATCCCAGAATTCCAAAGGCTTCCTTCATTTTAGTATCAGTAAAGGATTTTCCGAACTGCCCGGCAATAGCCGGAGCGACGATTGCATACACGTCGGTGTCGCTTTCCAGCGCCCGTACAGTCTGGTATATCTGACCTTTGTCTACAATGGCCGCAAAAGGACAGCTGTCCAGGCATATGCCGCAGGACACACATTTTTCCTGATCAATCTCTGCGTGACCGTATTGGTTTTCGTGGATGGCGCCGATACCGCAGGCCTGAACACAAGGCCTTTTCTGGTGAATAATGGCATTGTACGGACATGCCTTCAGGCATCTTTCACACTTGATGCAGGCGTCCTGGTCGATGAAAGAGCGGCCGTCCTTCATTGAAATGCATTTTTTCGGGCACACCTCCATGCAAGGGTGCTCAAGGCAGCCCTGACATCCGTTGGTCACAAAAACCCTGTTGTCCGGACACCTGTTACATGCAACTTTTATGATGTCCAGCAGGGGTGGCTCGTAATATGTATCGGCAATCATGCTCTCATCTACACCGGCAGAGGCAGGAACATAAGTGTCAATGGGACGGAGAGGCAGCCCCATAGCCGCTCTCAGCCTTTCGCCAACCACAGCCCGCTCCAGAAAGATAGTATCCCGGAATGGTTCGTCATTAAGGGGGACGATTTTAAACGGAAGCTGATCTATGGCTTCCGGACCGGCACCCTCATATCCCAGCCTGGCTATTTCCTCAAAAACCTTTCTGCGCAGCCGCCTTTTGTCAGTGGCATATCCCTTCATATTAATCCTCCATCAAATCAAAATGTAACTGTGCCGTCAGATAGTCATATTTTTGTCGTTAAATTGTTGACACAGCTTTTCTATACTAACATGGAGCGTGGGCGATAACAACAGGAATTAACAGGATTTCGGGAGAGTTTTTTGGAAAAAAAGATGCCTTCTGTAGTTACGTGTGCGGCAGGAAGGTGGGGATAGGGTCTGTACCGTGTTTGAATAAAAAAACCGGCACCTGGGTGCCGGAAGGATAGATCGAAATTTTTCGAATTATGAGAGGCTGGAGCCTCAGAATATATTCAGCCTGGTATCAGTCTTACAGCAGCTTCAGAAGGTCTCTCTTCTGCATCAGACCAGGCTCCTTGAATGTGGTCTCGCCATTCTTTACTACCATGATAGTAGGAATGCTCATAACACCAAAACGCATTGCCAGCTCTGGCTGCTGATCGATGTTGATCTTGCATACTTTTACATCATCTCTCTCGCCGTCGATCTCGTCAACGATTGGTGACTGCATTTTGCAAGGTCCGCACCAGTCTGCATAGAAATCTACGAGAACAGTCTTGTCTGCGTTCATTACTTCAGAGTCAAAATTTTCATTTGTAAGCATTGTAATAGCCATATGATTCTCCCTTCAAATACAACTGGAGTTAATGTCAAATTCACTGCGGATCAGGTTCCTGAAACCGCATGGCAGAACCGTCCTGCCCGCCGGAAAGAATATCTTTACCTTTCATGTGTGATTATATCAGCAGAAATTTGGTTGTCAACAATTGATTATTTTCTCACAAAAACGCAAAATGAACCATAGTGTTGAAATAATCGGGAGGTGGGGACAATTTTATTACTGACAGAGAAGGACATACGCAAAGTATGCACAATGAAAGATATTATTAACGCCAACGAGAGAGCCTACAAAATGTTCTCAGAAGGTAGAACTGAGGTGCCGCTGAGACCGGTGATCCACGATGAAGATAAGAATTCCGATTTCATCTTCATGCCTGCATATGCGCCGGATCTTGAAGCAGCAGGAATCAAGATCGTCACAACTTTTCCTGAGAATGCCAAGAGCGGAGATGCAGTAACTAAGGGGCAGGTCATTCTCATTGACGGCAAGAACGGAGATTTTCTTTCCGTAATGGACGGTACTTTTGTGACAGCCTTCAGAACTGGTGCCGCCAGCGGAGCTGCCTTCGATGTTCTGGGATGCAGAAATCCTAGAATCGGCGCACTGATCGGAACCGGCGGACAGGCCAGATGTCAGCTGGAGGCAATGCTTTCAGTTGCTGACCTGGATGAGGTGCGGGTCGCAGCAAGAAACTTCCAGAAGACAAAGAAGTTTGCAGAGGACATGAGCAGCCTGTTCAAGAACTGCTCTGCGAAGATCGTTCCATGCGAAACAGGGGACGAAGCAGTGAAGGATGCAGATCTGATCATTACAGTGACCCCTTCTCCTGTTCCTGTTTTTTCAGCTGAAAATGTAAAGAAAGGTGCCACCATCAGTGCCGTAGGCTCATACAGAGACGACATGAACGAGCTGGACCCTGCACTTTTTGGAATTGCCAGCAAGATTTATTTTGACTCTACAGAGGCTTGTGTGGAGGAATCTGGAGATGTGCACAGGCCTTTGGAGCAGGGGATCATCACTGAGAATGATTTCACAGGTGAGCTGGGCCAGGTAATTCTGGGACAGGTCCCTGGAAGAGAAAGTGAAGATGAGATAATTCTGTTCAAGAACGTGGGAATCGGTATTCTTGACCTTGTGGCTGCAGAATCAATATACAGGAAGGCCAGAGAGAACAAGGCAGGAACTAAATGGAATGAATAGGGTATAATAGGTTTCAGAATCCGTTTACCAGCTGTTTGTTACAGCATCGTATTCCAGCGTGTTAAAGCGCTTTATAATTGAAAGGAGAGAACAATGCCTCATATCGACGTAAATCTTTTTCCGGGAAGAACTGAGGAGCAGAAGCAGAAACTGGCTGACAAGATAGTAGAAGATGCTATGGAAATTCTTGGAGCACCAAGAGAGGCTCTGTCTGTAGCCATGCACGAGGTGGCTCCTGAGAACTGGAACCAGGATATTGCTGACAAGGTAGATGAAAAGTCCATAGTAACAGGCAAAATGTACAGGACTAAATAACCTTTTGTGAAGTTGTTCTGTAAAAAAATTATTCCTATTAACAGAAAGATAGCCGGGTATCCCGTAAAAGCGGGACGCCCGGCTTTTTTATTTTGTCCCAGGTTCCAGGGGGCCTTCTGGAAATGAAATCCGCAGTATCCGCTGGGACCGCCCCATTTTTTCCAAATGAGACAGCCCGTTGTTCGTGTTTTTGTTCGTTGGAATTACAAGGCCGCTGTTATATAATTAAACGGTTAATACGTATAACGAAGAACAGGAGAACCGGGGTAAACATGTCATCCATAATAAGCGTAAAGGATCTGACATTTGAATATTCGACTCATGACGATGTTTCCGGAGAGGAAAGGGTCACCAGGGCCATAGACGGAGTGTCCTTTGATGTGGAAAAAGGCAGTTTCGTGGCCATCGCGGGAATGAACGGCTCAGGCAAGTCCACCCTGGCCAAATGCCTGAACGGCCTTCTTCTCCCTTCCTCAGGAGATGTAACCGTAATGGGATACAACACCAGAGATGACGAGACTATCTGGGATCTGAGGTCAAATATAGCAATGGTTTTTCAGAATCCGGACAACCAGATCGTATCTTCACTGGTAGAGGACGATGTGGCCTTCGGACCTGAGAATCTGGGCATCGACCCGGCAGAAATAAGAACAAGGGTAGATGAGGCTCTGAAGGCAGTGGGAATGTATGAGAACCGCCGTAAAGGAGCCCATCAGCTTTCAGGAGGCCAGAAGCAGAGAGTGGCCATTGCCGGAGCAGTGGCAATGAGGCCTGAGTGCATAGTTTTCGACGAGCCTACAGCCATGCTGGATCCTCAGGGAAGAGAACGGGTCATGGAAATAATAAAGCGGCTTAACGGCCAGGGAATAACCACAATTCTCATAACCCATTTCATGGAAGAAGCTGCTCAGGCTCAAAGAATAATCGTAATGAAAAAAGGGCGTATCTTCGCCGATGCTTCTCCGGCTCAGCTTTTCTCAGAGAATGAAAAGCTGAGAGAGGCAGGCCTTGAGAAGCCTTCAGCAGTTATTCTGAAAGACAGGCTCAATGCCAGAGGACTTAACATTGACAGCACCGTCATCAGCGGAGAACAGCTGACAGACTGGATTGCTGATCAGAAGGGACTGCCTGAAGGAGTTGTCATCAAAGCTGGTCAGGAGAATGACGTCCACGATTCCGAAGCAGAACATGGAGGGGAGTCAGGGAGAGACAAATACATAGAGGGAGACAGAGATGTAAACAGGAAATGGGCAGTGAGGGCTGAGCACCTGAGATACGTATACGCTCCCGGACTTCCAGACGAAACAGTAGCACTGGACGACATAAGTTTTTCCATACCAAAAGGAGCATTCACCGGAATAATCGGACACACGGGAAGCGGCAAGTCCACCTTGCTCCAGCATTTGAACGGCCTTCTCCATCCGGCTTCAGGCAGTATCTGCATTGGAGACACCTGCATAACAGATGGCAAGGCAGTGATGACGGAGATTCGCAAGAAGGTGGGGCTGGTTTTCCAGTATCCGGAGTACCAGCTTTTTGAAGAAACGGTGGCTAAGGACGTGGCCTTCGGACCGAAGAATCTGGGAATTCAGGGAGATGATCTGGAAAAGGTAGTTCGCCGGGCTGTGGAGATGACGGGCCTGGATTATGAAGAGGTAAAAGACAGGTCGCCCTTTGAGCTTTCCGGGGGCCAGAAGAGAAGAGTGGCAATTGCAGGAGTTCTGGCAATGGAGCCTGAGGTTGTCATTCTGGACGAGCCGACAGCAGGGCTGGACCCAGCTGCCCACAGAGAGATTCTGGAAATGGTCCGCCACATCCATGAAACCACTGGAAACACCATGATTTTCGTTTCTCACAACATGGGGGACATTCAGGAGCTGGCTGACCAGGTTCTGGTAATTGATAAGGGACGGCTTAAGTACGAAGGAAGTCCTGAGGAAGTGTTCAGCCACGGACAGGAACTGAAGGAAATAGGACTGGGAGTTCCTCCTGCCATGGAGATAATGATGAATCTCAAGGAGAAGGCCCCTGAAGTCCGGGAGAAATCCATGACCTACGATGAGGCTGAGGCGGAGATCCTCAGATATCTGGAAGGAAAAGCGAATTAGTAAATGGTACGAGATATTACATTAGGACAATATTATCCCGGGAATTCTGTTTTCCACAGGCTTGACGCCAGGACCAAGATAATCTGGACCCTGGTGTACATAATAGCTCTTTTTGTGGTTAATTCCTTTACGGGCTTTGCTGTTGCAGGGGGAGTTCTGCTGGGAATCATATTGATATCGAAGGTTCCCATTAAGTTTATTTTCCGTGGCCTTAAGGTGATCTTCCTCATTCTGATCTTCACCTTTGTGATGAACATGTTTATGACTGACGGAAAGGTATGGTGGAAGTGGGGGTTCCTCACCCTGACCCGGGAAGGCTTCTACCGGGCATGTTTCATGGCTATCAGGCTGGTGCTCCTGGTAATCGGAACATCTTTGATGACCTTCTGCACCAGGCCTATGGAGCTGACAGACGGCCTGGAAAAATTGATGAAACCTTTGACTGTGGTGGGCGTTTCGGCTCACGAAATCGCCCTGATGATGACCATAGCGCTCAGGTTCATTCCCACCTTGCTTGAAGAGACCGACAAGATCATGAAGGCTCAGCAGGCCAGAGGTGCGGATTTTGAGTCGGGAAATATAATACAGAGAGCCAAGGCCCTCATTCCTATTCTGATTCCACTGTTTATCAGTTCTTTCAGAATAGCCCAGGATCTGGCGCTGGCCATGGAGGCCCGGTGCTATCACGGAGGAAAGGGCAGAACCAGGATGAACGAAAGCAAGTTCTCGGGAAGAGACATGGTTTGTGCAGTCCTTATGGCTACCTTCATGGGTGCAATAATCGCCATGAGGGTGCTGTAAAGCCGGATATAATATATAATTGAAATACTGCAGATCCCCATTAGAAGGAGAAAGTTTTGAGACAGAGAAAAGTTAAGAACCTGCCGGAAAAATACGCTGTGTACGAGGATATTCTGGAATATCATCCGGAGAGAAATAAAGGAAGATGGATCAGTGTTCTGGAAGAAAGAGGATTCACAGTAAAGGGAGCTCCCCAGGTGGAGATCGGCTGCGGCAAAGGGGCGTTTATCGCCGCCATGGCTGAGAAACACAAGGATAGTTTCTTCATTGCTGTAGAGGGAAACAGAAGCGTTTTGCTCAGGGCCATGGAGAAGATCCGGGACAGGAATTTGAAAAATGTGATCTTCATTCCATCCTTTGTTGAGGACCTGAGAGAGTGGTTCGGTCCCGCCGAAGTTGAAAAGATCTTCCTGAATTTCAGCGACCCATGGCAGAAGCCCAGCTACTACCGCCATCGTCTGACCTACAGAACAAAACTTTTACAATACTTCGACACAATGGGCCCTGATGGAACGGTTACATTCAAGACAGACAACAAGGATCTCTTCGAATTCTCTGTACAGGAAGCACTGGCGGCAGACCTGGAGATTCAGGGGATTACAAGAGATCTCCATTCGTCAGAATACAGATTCGACAGTCCGGAAACCGAATACGAAAGGAAGTTCGGCGGCCCGGACGGGGTAAATATTAACTGGATCAACCTTAAGAGAAAGGCTGGAAAGGACGGGGAAATGGGAAAGAACAGAAGTATGATCGCTTACAACGGAAGAAAGATCCCAAAGGAAGACAAGATTTTCGGAATAAGCGGAAGAGCAAAGGCTGCTATTGACAAATACGGCAAAGATCAGGTAATTAACGCAACTATCGGAACTCTCCTGGACGATGAGGGCAGCATCATCGTCCTTGAGTCAGTGGACAAAGCAATGAAGTCTCTGAGCCCGGCAGAATATGCATCTTATGCACCAATTGCAGGAATTCCGGCTTTTAAGGAGGCTATCAAAAAGGCAGCTCTCGGGAACTTCCAGACCAAGCGCCACGTGGGAGTAGTGGCTTCCCCGGGAGGGACCGGATCCCTTCGCAATGCAGTTGCTAATTTTACATGTCCAGGAGACAAGGTGCTGACTCACGACTGGCACTGGACCACCTACGATTCCATTGCAGTTGAGCAGGGAAGAACTGTTGAGACCTTCGACATGTTCAACGATAAGGGTGAGTTCAACTTGGAAGATTTCGAATACAAGGTAAGCAAGCTGCTGCGCATTCAGGACCGGGTGCTGATCATTCTTAACACCCCGGCCAACAACCCTACAGGTTACAGCCTTTCCGATGAAGAGTGGGAGCAGGTTGTTGCAATCCTCAATAAAACCGGTGATGACAAGACCGTCGCACTGTGTGTGGACGTTGCATACATAGATTTTGCCGGTGAGACTGACGAGACAAGAACCTTCCTGCCATACCTGGAGCAGCTGAACTCAAACATCATGCCGCTGCTGGCATACAGCGCATCCAAGACCTTCACCTTCTACGGATGCAGATCCGCTGTCCTCATGTGCCTTGCAGAGACAGAAGAGGAAAAGGAAGAGTTTGAGAGAGCAGTGACCTTCTCCTCCAGAAACAGCTGGTCCAATTCACCAAGAGGACCTCAGGAGGTAATTGCCAAGATCTACCAGGATCCGGAGCTCCTTGAGAAAGTTGACAAAGAACGGAAAATCTTCAGAGACATGCTGCTGGCAAGGGGAAGAGCCTTTGAGGAAGAAGCCGCAAAGGCAGGCCTCAAGATGGTTCCATACAGAGGAGGATTCTTCACTTCCGTGCCTTGCAGTGATCCGGACGGCGTAAGCAGGGAGCTGGAAAAAAAGAATATCTTCGTAGTTCCTTTTGCGAAGGGCGTCAGGGTTTCCGTTGCATCTGTGGCAGAGGATAAGTGCAGAGTAATTCCTGCAGCAATTAAAGAAGTGCTGGACAAGATGGAAGCTTAACAAGTTTAAGATAGTATGTGGGCTGTCGCATTTAAAAAATGCGGCAGCCTGTTTCATTGGGATTATTGATGGGATTCGGGAGCAGCGGCATTGCGGCGGGGATTGAGTTGGTCATTACGGAGGAGATTGCCCCGGGCATTGCGGCATTGCAGCGGGGATTGCCACATTACCCCGGGATTCAAAAATTTCGAAATCCCGCGGTACGCCGTTCAAAAAAACATTGATTTTGTACCCCGGGATCCTAGTTTCCCAGATTCTCGCTGTACAATTCTGGGCTTCTGGTTAGGAAAGAGGCATCTGTACTTTGCATTTTGTGCAGTTAATTTAAATTTAAAGAGTACAGATGCCTTCGACTCCCCCAATTTGATGGGCTGAATACCGCGAGATTCTTAAACTTGGAAATCCCGCGGTATCTTTACCGCAAAAAATCTTGTACGGCACCGCGGGATATGGGATTTTGCGATTTTCGGGGTACCGCAAATCCGCCCCAATCGCTAGCCCGCCGGGTACCGCAAGTCCGCCTCAACTCCGATCCCGATCGCCAGCCCGCCTGGGATCACCAGCCCGAACCCTAACAATTGAGTTTACAGGTTTTTCCAGGGGCTATATAATTAAAGACATGAAGCCGCCCAGTTAAGGTAGCGGCAGTTATTTGGAGATACACTATGGTAGAAGATAAGAATACAAAGAATTTCCCGGAGAGGGAAGAGGCTGTATCGACTGGAAAGCCGGCAGCTGATCAGTGGCAGCCCATGGCAGCCAGGGATTTTGACAGTTTGTCAGACAGTATCCAGCAGGAGGTGGATACGTTCACTAGGTCCCTGAACCAGCAGGTCGGCGCCATGACCATGAACCTCAAAGTAAAGAATGAGATGGTTCCGTACTCACCAGAGGCGAAATCAACTAGAGCCCCAAGAACCGCAAGAACCGCTGAATCTTCTGGAGCCCCGAGAAACACAGGAGCTGCATCGGCCCAGTCCCGCCGGTCCAGCCGGTCCGGCCGGTCCGGAAATACGGCTCCCTTCCTCTTGCACAAGCCAAGCAAAACCCTCCACAAAGGCCGGCTGTGGGTCAGCGGCATAGTGGGAGCCAGCATGCTTTCGGAGATCGGAGACGAACCGGATGACGCGATCTTTGGCATGGCCATATTCGCATTCTGCCTTTTCGTTTTCATCAGCACCATCAGGAACAACGGCCTGATCAAGAGGTTTTACCTTTACAGCCAGGTCATCGGAAACAGAGACAGCATCACCATCAGCAAACTGGCCGAAGCCCTTGGAATCAGCAGCGACAAGGTAAAGAAAGACATGAACAAGTTCAAGACCAAGGGCTGGCTCCCTCAGGGAATCATTGACGAATCCGGCAGGAACCTTTTCCTTACAGACGAGGCTATGATTGCCTACCAGGATGCCCTGGCCAGAAAAAACGACCTGGATGCAAGAACTGACAAGGCCATGACCGACTTGAATACAGATAACATCTCTCCTGAGGTCAAGTCGATTATTACTGAAGGTGAGAAATTCGTAAAGGACATCCGCCGGGCCAACGATGAGATCCCGGACGAATACATGAGCGACAAGCTCTATGACCTGGAGGATATAGTGGCCCGCATTTTCGACCACGTGAAAAAACACCCGGAAAGTGCAGGGGAACTTAGCCGGTTCATGAGCTACTACGTTCCAACTACCAGGAAGCTGATGAAAGCCTACGTGGAAATGAACAAACAGCCGGATGCAGGGAGCAACATAACCAGCACAAAGAAGCAGATAGAAGATGGAATGGACACCATCATCCAGGCCTGTCAATCTCTGCTGAACGCCATGTTCCGGGATGTTGCCGAAGACATAGCCGCCGACATTTCGGTGCTGAAAACCATGGCCTCCCGGGACGGCTTGACCAGGGAAGACCAGAATCCGGAGAGCGAGACCGGTCCATTGAAATTTTAAAAACAATCCAGTGCATAACAGAGATGAGAGGAGTTACCAATGGCAGAGGATTTTAACGGAGTTTCCGCAGATATAGATCAGGAAAAAAAGGCTTTTCAGGAGGCACCGGCACCGGCTTTAAGCTTCGATGAGGAGATGGCGGGGGCTTCCACTTCAGCTGCTCCAGATATGGCTTCCATGAACCAGGCCAGCGGCCTGAACCCGCTGGCAGAAATGGGAGTTGTTTCACCTGAAAAGAAAGAAGATCCT
Source organism: Allobaileyella intestinalis (assembly GCF_009695865.1). GTDB lineage: Bacteria > Bacillota > Clostridia > Peptostreptococcales > Anaerovoracaceae > Allobaileyella > Allobaileyella intestinalis. The sequence continues at coordinate 322,998 of NZ_VUNB01000002.1, forward strand.
GTTGAAAGGCTGGAGAACTCACTGAGCCAGGAGGAGAGGGATCAGGTAGATGCCTTCGTGGAAAAGATCGACCTGACTAATTCCCAGGCCGTTCTCAACTACGGCTCAGCTACCCAGAAGAAGATGGCTTCTTTTTCCGAGAGCGCCCTGGCCAACGTCCGCTCCAAGGACATGGACGAAATCGGAGAAATGATCAACAACCTGGTGCTGGACCTCAAGAACTTCGACGTGGACGCTGAGGACAGCGGGATAAAAGGCTTTTTCAGGAAAAAGAAAAACAAGCTGGAGATGATGAAGGCCCGCTACAGCAAGGTGGAAACCAATGTGAACAAAATCCAGAAGGAGCTGGAAAACCGCCAGGTGCAGCTCATGAAGGACTCAGCCGTCCTTGACCGCATGTACAAGGTAAACTTTTCCTATTTCAAAGAGCTCACCATGTACATCGCCGCCGGCAGAAAAAAGCTTGAGAACGTAAGATCCGGTGAGCTGGCCCGCCTTCAGGCAGTGGCAAACCAGACCGGCAGGCCGGAAGACGCCCAGGCCGCAAAGGACCTGGCCGACCGGTGCGAGTCTTTTGACAAGAAGCTCCACGACCTGGAGCTCACCAGGACCATCTCCCTGCAGACCGCCCCTCAGATCAGGATGGTCCAGGCTTCAGACAACGTGATGGCTGAGAAAATCCAGTCCACCATCGTGAACACCATCCCCCTCTGGAAAAACCAGATGGTCATCGCCCTGGGAGTACAGCACTCCATGGAGGCCGCCAAGGCTCAGCGACAGGTCACCGACATGACTAACGAGCTCCTCAGGAAAAACGCAGACTCTCTCAAGACCGCCACGGTGGAGACTGCCCGGGAGTCCGAGAGGGGCATCGTAGAAATTGATACCCTGAAGCACACCAACGAAGCCCTCATCTCAACCCTGGACGAAGTCATCGCCATCCAGAAAGAAGGCCGGGAAAAGAGAGCCGCCGCGGAAGCCGAGCTGAGCGGCATAGAAGAACAGCTTAAATCAAAACTCATAGAAGTCTCCATGAGCCAAAACAACCAGCAATAAAGGGAATCCAGAAGGAATTTAGAATAGACCCAGAAGATTCGGAAGATTCGGTCGCAAATTCAATCGCAAAATTTTACGATTGAATTTGCGGCTGTTTTTTGATTGAAAGGAAATTATGGAGCAGTACCGGGCGTTGAATCCGATAATGGTACTGCTTTCATTTAGGCCCATAAGCAGTAGAGAATAGTAAATCTGATGAAAGTACTGCCGGCTTATGATTCAGTGAGCAGTACAAAATGGAAAATCAGTTGAAACTACTGCTCGTTTTGAGGCCCATGAGCAGTAGAGTAGGAAGAATCCATTGATAGCACTGCTCGAATCAGCTTTCACAAGCAGTAGAAAAACAGATTTCCATCAACAGTACTGCTAATTTGACATCAAAAAGCAGTACAAAGTGAGTAATCAGTTGATGATACTGCTCAAAACCAGGAAATATTCTATGGAGAAAAATAAATGAATATTCAACCAGACATAGCAATGCCGTGAGAATGAAACTGGACTATGAACAGTTTATGAATGTACACGTAAATAGCAGGAAGGCTGCAGAGAAGAATTGAAATAGAGGATGGAAGAGATAGAATTTGCTTTCAAGAGGGAAATTTCGGCTCCTTTGTATCATGTTCCATGTATAACGGTAAGAATTGTTAAACTCATGATTACGATGCTATAATGTTCCTGTAGAGGTATTCTATCGAGCATATTCTGGAGGCATTAATGGATTATTACACAACAAGTGAGCTCGCCGAGAAATGGGGAATCTCTAGAAGAAGAGTAACAACACTCTGTATCGAGGGAAGACTCGAAGGAGCAATCCTTAAAGGAAAAACATGGTTAATTCCGATTGATGTAGTCAAGCCAGTGGATTTAAGAAGAAAAAAAGAATCTAAGTGAGATGATTATGGATTATTTACTAGAATATGACGATACAAATCCAATAAGTATCGAAGCATATGCAAAAAAATTAATTGGACACACATTTGAAGATGTGTTGCAGTGGAATACCCACACCAAATTAAAGGAAGGTTCTGCTACAAAATATGGAAATGTAAGCAGAAAAGGAGGCTTAGGCAATCTCCTTGAAAGAGAGTATTTCGGATACGAACCTAATAGCTCCCCAGAACCAGACTTTCCTAAGGCGGGGGTTGAACTTAAGGTTACACCATATGAGCGCAAAAAAAATGGAAAACTCATTGCCGGGGAAAGGCTAGTTCTCGGAATGATTAGCTATGAACATTCAATAGAGAGTGACTTTTATAAATCGCATGCGTGGCAAAAGTGTAAATTGATATTACTTATTTATTACTTAAGGAATAAAGAACTTGCTTCTAACCTTTTATACTCAATAGATTATGCGACACTCTTTACACCAACAGAAGAAGATTTGAAAATTATAGAACATGATTATGAAATCATATACGAGAAGATTTCTTCGGGAAGAGCGCATGAACTATCTGAGGGCGATACTATGTATTTGGGAGCCTGTACTAAAGGTTCAACAGCCGAAAAAAGTACTGTCCCTCAATATTACGGTGAGCACATTCCAGCGAGGAAAAGAGCTTTTTGCTTTAAAACCTCATATATGACTTATGTCCTAAATAACTATATAGTTAATGATTTTAGAACGTACGATAACGCAGAATCCATAATAAAAGATGGTGAAGAACTAAAGAACAAATCGTTTGAAGCTTATGTTGTATCCAAAATTGCGAGTTTCTCTGGAAAAAGCGATGAAGAGCTTTGCAAGATATTTAAGAGAGAATACAACAACAATAAGGCTCAGTGGAACGATTTGGCATATAGAATATTAGGCATCAAATCAAATAAGGCAGAAGAATTCCTGAAAGCGAACATCAAAGTAAAGGCAGTGAGAGTTGAAGAGAATGGAAATATTAAAGAAAGCTGGCCATTGCCAACTTTCAAATATAAACAAATAATCAAAGAAACCTGGGAAGAATCTGAACTGTACCATGAACTGTCAGAAACAAAATATCTTTTTGTTGTTTATAAGAAGAATGGTGACAAGTACTATCTCAGAGGAGCAAAGTTGTGGAACATGCCTTATTCAGATATAGAAAATGAAGTCAGAGTGGTATGGGAAAGAACTGTTGAAATAATAAAGGATGGTGTAGAACTTACAGTGTCAGGTAATACGGTAAGTAATAATCTACCAGGAATGAGAGAGAATCAGGTAGCACATGTCAGAACACATGCAAATCAGACATATTATGATTTAGGTGACGGCACAGTTATAGGAAAAGGTAGAAAAACAAGGGATGCTAATGAACTTCCTGATGGCAGATGGATGACGAATCACAGCTTTTGGATTAACAAATCGTATTTGAAAGAACAAATACTTGAATATATTTAATATGCTTTTAATAGGCAACGATCCGACATTCGTCGGTGCTAATACTAAAAGCCTATGAAGAATAAGTGAGCTGACTGCATTGACAGTTAAAGGAGGACTTAATGGAAAAGACAATGGTAGAACTATTTGCTGGAGTCGGAGGGTTCAGGCTTGGACTTGAACGATTGAACAGCGGATGGAAAACAAGCTGGTTTTCTCAGTGGGAACCCGGCAAGAAGAAACAATGGGCACATGATTGTTACGTGTATCATTTCGGCGATGAAACAGATCTTGATGGTAAACACACAACAGGAATTGATATTTCCGAAGTCGATAAAAGAAAAATACCAGACCATACTTTGCTGACAGGAGGATTCCCGTGTCAGGATTATAGTGTGGCGCATTCCCTATCATCATCAAAAGGTATTGAGGGAAAGAAAGGGGTTCTTTGGTGGCAGATTAGAGATGTATTAATTGCAAAGAGACCACCATTTGTTTTGCTTGAGAATGTGGATAGATTGCTTAAGTCTCCCGCATCTCAGCGAGGCAGAGATTTCGGTATTATTCTAGCTTCATTTGCTCAGCTTGGATATAGAGTTGAATGGCGTGTAATAAATGCTGCTGAGTATGGTGCATCACAGAGGAGAAGAAGAACGTTTATCTTTGCATATAATGAAAGCACGGAATATGCAAAGAAAATGGATGGCTTGGAGCCGAGTGAGGTTATAACTGAATCAGGGCTCATGGCTAAAGCATTCCCTATTAGTGGTTATAAAGATATAGAGATTGGAGCATTTGGTTATACGAACGTTTCTGATGTAGACATTGATACGATGCTTTCTGTAGGAACTGTCGACAGCGATAATGATCTTATCAAAATGACAAGCGATTTTAAGTTTGGATTTTTGGATGCGGGATATATGATAGGCGGACAGATAACAACAATGAAGGTAATCCCAATTCAAATAGAGCCTATCCTGTTAAATAAAATTGTTCAGAGTGGTGTGGATGACAGTTATTATATACGGCAAGAAGATATGGCGTCATGGACGTATATGAAGGGAGCAAAAAAGATTCCGAGAACTTCTGCAAGTGGACACAGCTATATATTCTCTGAAGGCCCGATTGCATTCCCTGATCCATTGGACAGACCTGGTAGAACAATGCTCACAAGTGAAAGCACAAAGAACAGAAGTACTCATGTTGTTGCAGATCCAGCAAATGGTAGACTTAGGTTACTTACAGAAACCGAGGCAGAACGTCTTCAAGGATTTGATGATGACTGGACAAAGAACTGTCTTGTAGACGGAGAAGTGGTGGAAATGCCAAAGCGAATGCGATATTTCTGTATGGGAAATGCATTGGTGGTACCAATGATAACAAGAATGGGAAAAATTGTAGATACAATAATATCGACGGAAATATGAAGATCACGATGTTGGCGACCTGGTGGTCGTGCCTGCGGGAAAAGACGACCATGAGGCCGTCGTCAGGATCGAATCGGTGGAGTATCACCCGGCGGAAGAGGCACCATATCCGCTTGATAAGATCAAGATTATCATCAGAAAATTTGACAGAGAAAGGGACATGGAACTGATCCAGGGCTGATTGGTATGAGTGAGATCCTTCAATATGTAAAATCAGATAATTATTTTAGGGATGTCTGCCATATTATTGATGACGCTCAGCAATCTGCATATCGTGCTGTGGACACGGCTCTTGTTCTCCGCAACTGGGATATCGGAAAAAGAATAAACGAGGAGATACTTTCCGGACAGGATCGGGAAAAGTGTAGAGCCAGAATCATTCAGAAATTGGCTTCTGAACTGACTGATGAATATGGCAAGAGGTATTCGAAGAGCTTCCTTTATCAATGCTTGCGCGTTTATCGTATGTTTCCATCGATTGCGAATGAAGCAGGTGAACAATTGCGGAATGGAGAAAAAGTGGACGGATTTCATTCGCGGTCCGGGATCCTTTCATGGACACACTACAGGATATTGACACAGGTCGAAGATGCAGTTGCCCGAGGATGGTATGCAAGAGAGGCCTATGTGCAGGCCTGGAGCGTTACCACATTGCAGAAAATTATTTCTTCGCAATACTACTACCGAATGTTAAAGACACAGGGCAATGCGTGCGTAGAAAACGAAACGAAGGAACTTACGTCGCAATACCAGAATAAATTGGAGTTTACTGGGGATCCGGTCATTGCAGAATTCCTCGGTTTTCAGGAAGATGCGTCACATTATGAATTGGATCTGGAGGAGTCTATCATTGATGCTCTCCAGAAATATTTTATTAATTTTGGAAAAGGTTACGCCCTTGTTGCCAGGCAGCAGCGTATACATACAGAAAAAGAAGACTGCAGCATTGATCTCGTATTCTACAACTACATCCTGAAATGTTTTGTCCTAATTGATTTGAAAACAGAAAAGATCACATATCAGGATATCGGACAAATGGATGTGTGCATCAGAATGTACGACGAACTTAAAAAGCAGCCGGACGATGGTCCGACACTTGGTATTGTGCTTTGTGCAGATACTCATGAGGAAATTGTCAGATATTCAGTATTCCATGGAAATGAACAGATATTTGCATCAAAATACAAGCAATATCTTCCTGCGGAAGAAGAACTGCGAGCTGAAATTGAAATACAGGAAGATTTCTACTATTTGAATAAAGTTGAAGAGATTATGCGTCGAAACGATTTGAAGGTGTAGCTATGGGGCGCAGCGACATCATTATATCTGAAGACAGCAACGGCCTTTCCACATATGAAGAACTCCTGCTTCAGAGAGACAGCCTTCGCAAGCAGTGGGAGCAGTATCTCGTCAGCTATTACCAGATTTTTGTTGATCTGCTGGTGGAATCTGGTGAATGAGGTCCATCTTTTCGATACATACGTTGCTGGAACGACTCACCTTGAAGACAAAACGGTACTCGACCAGATCCATCTGGATGACAAGCTCTCTCTCGTGAGAGAAGAGAACGAATTCGACGAAAAAGCTATAGTGATAAAGACCGCTGACGGCCGCAAGCTGGGCTACGTACCAGAGAAAGACAATCTGGTCTTTTCCCGACTCATGGACGCAGGGAAACTGCTCACAGCAAGAATCAATACCCACGAACTGAGGGGAACATTCCATAGGATCGGGATCGGCATATATCTGGTGGATTATGGATACAAATTCTATCGGAATTTCGATGATTTATAATATTCAAAAGGCACAGTGCTTTCCGCTCCCTTTCATCACGGACTGCGCACCAGGCGATGGATCACAGATGGATACGAGGATACAGGCGTATATAGAGATGCTTGGATAATAGAATTCATTCCAGGGGTGGGATGACTGAATCAGAGATATACCCATGGCATCAAACAGTGAAAGGGATCTGGAACTGATATAGGACTAGATTTGCATTTTGAAAGGGAGAGGCGGTACACCGCTATAGACAGCCCAATAGTTAAGGAATATAAGAAACAGATTCAAACGTTCTTCAGCAGGGCGAAAGTGCATGGCTTCGTCGACTGGTAGCACATGGGCCCCCTGACAAGGGCGACATTTTCTGATGATCAGTGGCGTGAGGAGACAGAGCAAAGTCTCTATCCTGCAGTTGTGGGACGCTATAATGCAATGTCATTTTTCGAAAAGGAAAAACCCTATTATCTCATGATGTCCACACTTTACATTTTACTAAAGGCGGCTGACTGAATTACAGTCTGTCGCTTTTGGCGTGCCCAGAAACAGCAAAAGGACTTTAATTTTGTGTTTTCTGCAATCTTAAGAGTATAATATAAATGATAGTTTAAATGAAAATACGCGGCGCCAGGGGGTTGACTTGAAACTTTTACATATAGTCAGTGATTTTTTCGGAATAGGAATCTCAGAAGCAGATTATGGAAGATTGAAGGGAAGAATTTACAAGGAGAATCAGAAGAACCTGATATTTTTGTCCAGGATTCTCTGCGTCCTTTCTGTACCAGGGGCTATGTCTGTGTTCTTCATTTATGGAGGTCCGGTGCGCAAATTCTGGATTTACGTGTCTCTGTTCTTCGCCCTTCTTGTTTCATTTGTGCTGGCGAAAAAGGGCGGGAAGAGAACAGATCTTGATACGAATCTCCAGATGTATGTGTTCATCAGCGTGCTCATGGGTTACAGCATCGTTTTGAGTACCATAATGAATCCCGACACCATGGCCGTAAAATACATTGCTTTTATAATGACCATCCCCATGTTCTTTACAGACCGGCCGGTGAGAATCAGCTTGTACATTGCTGTGTGCACAGCTATATTCATAGCCAGTGCAGTTATTTATGACTGCAAGGACGTTCTGGCGGTAGACATAGTTCACTCGCTGATTTTCGGAACAGTAAGCATTGTAACCAGTACATATCTTACCAGGATCAAGATCCAGCGTTTATATTATGAAGGAAAATGGAAGCATATCAGTGAGACGGATCTCATGACAGGTCTGAACAGCAGAAACCGGTACGAGCAGGATTTAGCCGGTTACCCCGAGAGATGCACGGAAAAACTCTGCTGCGTTTTTCTGGACGTTAACGGCCTCCACGAGGTGGATATTAATCAGGGTTACGATGCTGGCGACAGAATTCTGAAAACCACTGCAGATATTTTCCAGAAAACATTTGGCAGTGAGAACACTTACCGCATAGGTGGAGATGAATTTGTGGCTATCATTCCAGATGCAGATGAAAGCCGTATCAGGGAATTAACAGGCCTGGTTTATGAAGAAACAACCAGAGCCGGTTTCACCGTGTCAATAGGCATGTCTTCTATGGAAAAAGATGAAATTCATATGAGTGCATTGACGAAATCCGCAGCACGTGAGATGTCGGAAGTTAAACGTCAGCATTATCAGAATGCGGAAAATGACAGGAGGAGCAGATAAAATGGGAACTTATAAATTTTCATCTGACACACAATCCTTTCTTGAGAACATTCCAATCCCTCTGGCTGTATACCAGTACGTAGACCATCAGATAAAGCCCCTTCTGGTTTCGAAGGCCTACATCAAATTGTTCGGTTACAACAGCTGCCAGGAAGCGGTGTACTGCCTGAACACAGACCTTTACAGAAATATTCATCCTGATGACATAGTCAGGATGGAGGAGTATTCCTACGATTTTGCCACTCAGGAATGATGGCTACGATGTGGTATTCAGAAACAAGAGGGAAGACCAGTCCGATTACCATATTATTCACGGAACAGGCAAACATATTTCCGTAAATGGTGCCAGCATTGCGTTTATCACATATACAGATGAAACTGCCGATGCCGGTAATGATGAAATGGTAAAGGCAGTGCTGACTACACTATCTGATAAGTATTCCCCATCGGAAAGCACTGAATTCACAAAGCATTACGACGAGCTTACCGGACTGCACAACATGACCCACTTCCTTGATTATGCCGGCCCGGGCATTGAGAAGATGTGGGAAAAAGGCCAGACTCCAGTAGTTATGTACTTCGATCTCTGCGACCTGAAGGTATACAACAGAAGGTATGGCTTAAAAGCAGGAGACCAGCAGATCTGCAGCCTTGGAAAACTGATTAAAGAATATTTCCAGGAAGATAAATCCTCCCGCTTTGAAAGCGACCATTTTGTTGCATATACCGGAGATGACCAGATTGAGTCCCGCTTGATGGACCTTTTCTCGCAGATGAAGGATCTTAATGGGGGAAACAACCTGGCAATCAAGGTCGGGCTCTTTAAATTCCAAAAGGACGGCACCAGGCTCACCGATGCCTGCGACAGAGCCAGACTGGCCTGTGAATCCATTTCAAAGACAAACACCTCTGTCTTTGAATGGTTTGATGACGAGATAATGGAGAATGCCTCATTTAAATATTATATTATGAGGAATTTTGATAAAGCCCTGAAAAATCGATGGATTCAGGTTTATTATCAGCCAATCGTCCGCACTATGACTAAAACAGTCTGCAACGGCGAGGTACTGGTGAGATGGATAGATCCTGAGCGCGGTGTAATATCTCCCTCCCGGTTTATTCCAATACTTGAAGAGACGGGCCAGATATACAAAATGGATCTCTACGTGTTCGAGGAGGCATGCAAAGGTTATAGCAGCGGCACAAGGACCGGAAGGGAGATGGTTCCTGTATCCGTTAATCTGTCTCGTAAAGACTTCCTCCACGACGACCTGCCAGACACCATTGACAAGATTTCCCGTAAATACGGAGTACCTAGAGAATTTACAAATATCGAAATAACAGAAAGCGCTTTTGTAAAAAACATTGACAAGGTTGACATGCTGATCGAGAGATTCCATCATCTGGGATACAGAGTATGGATGGACGATTTCGGCTCAGGCTACTCTTCCCTTGGAGTCTTGAAAAATTACTCTTTTGATGAGATTAAAATCGACATGTCCTTCCTCAGGGAGTTTGATGAGAAGTCCAGGAAGATAATTACATCTATAGTAAGAATGGCCAAGGCCCTTGGAATTTCCACACTGGCAGAAGGCGTTGAAACAGAAGAACAATACCTTTTCCTGAGGAAAATCGGCTGTGAAAAAATCCAGGGCTACTATTTCGGCCGCCCTAGACCTTTAGATGAATCCCTGGAGCAATTAAAACACAGGGGTTTGGCCAAGGAACCAGCCAAATGGAGAAACTATTTTTCCAAGATGAGCCGCATCGACTATCTTACAGACAAACCTCTCTGCGTAGTGGATGATGACGGAGAAAAGCTGAATCTTATTTTTGCCAACCAGATATATATAGATATTCTGAGGGAAGACAATGTTGCTAGTCTGAAGGACTGGGAGAGAAAAATCAACACTCTGGGAGACCCTATTCACATCTTCCACAGGCATTTTGCCGACCAGCAGCTGAGAAAACTGAAAGGCCCTCAGATTACTGCATATCCTTCTGGTGACCACTATATGCAGCTAACCGGTTCTGTGGTGGCCGTTCAGGATAACCACTACCTGTATACAGTCCAGATACAGTACGTGACGTTAAAGGTTGATGATTATCAGCAGATCAGAATGGAATCCATGAGCAATCTGTATTACATGTGCAATGACATCGCCATCTATGACCTGGAAAACAACACAGTTGAGGGAATAAAATCCTCTTTGTCAGATCAGCCTATGGGCGTGGGATTTAAATTGAGGGATGTTAACTCTGTTGTAAATTCATGGACAATGAATTACTGCTACCTTCCGGATCAGAAGCGTTTTGCAGAGTTTATGGATATTTCTACCCTCAGGGCCCGCTTAATTAATAACAAAGACCGGACTCTCACAGGAATGTTCCGGAGCATTACAGCTTCAGGAGAATACCGCTGGTTCCTCCATCTTATCGTTCCGGTACAGAGATCGGATTTCAATAGGGCTGTTCACGTTACCCTTGAAGTGGGGGTGGATGAAGAAGGTATCAAAAAAGTGGCATCTGCCCTGTCTGATGGAGAATCGGATTATCTTACTGTTGGAATAACAGATGAGGTGCTCTGGAAAAACCTGATCCTGAATGCAAGGCGCATGTATTTCTGGAAAGATGATCAAAGGAGATTCCTTGGAGCCAGCAGAAGTTTCCTCAAGTATTTCGGCCTGAGTTCTGATAAGGAGATAATCGGAAAAACCGACGAGGACATGGGATGGCACATCGATCCTGTTCCTTTCAAAAATGACGAAGAAGAGGTAATCAGCACAGGCAAAAAAATCTACCTGAGAAAAGGCAGATGCATTGTAAACGGCATAAACCGGGATATCATTGCTAGCAAGGTACCGATTTACCGTGATGGAAAGATCATTGGAATACTGGGAACAGTAGTAGATGCAGAATTAACCTCCCAATTCTTCCAGAGGGAACATAAATTGACCGCCGTTGATGAGGTTACATGCCTTGCCAACGCCCGTGGTTTATCAGACAGCATCTACACATACTTGAACAAGCGTTGGCGGACGGGAAGCAATGTGGCATTAATGGAAGTCTACGTTCCTGAATACAGGGAGATAGTAAATCTTTACGGAGACGACTCAGGAGACTGCCTGCTCCGGGAAGTGGGTATGGCTCTGAAAAAAGCCGCCGGCAAAGGCTGCGTTATCGGAAGGGTTCAGGAAAGTCTGTTCTACATTCTGATGAACTTTGAATGCAAAGAAGATGTGCGAAATGTGGCCAGAAAAATCCGCCCTGCCATCGAGTCCCTTAGAAAAGCCGGTCAGTGGAGCGGAAACTGCAGCGTTGAAATCAGAGCTTCATATGCAGATGAATCCAGCAATGACAGAAAGTCATATATAAGCGGACTTTCCCAGCTGATACTGAACACCAAAGATCACGAAAACCTTTAGAAGCAATACTTAGAAAAATTGCAGTATAAATTGAGATGAATTTGGGATCCCGCTGTAAGGCTGCTCTGTTTCATTAATTTGCGGTAAAAAAAAGATGGCCGAAAAGCCATCTTTTTTACTGTGTGAAGCGGGTGAAGGGAATATCCGGCCGTCAAGGATCTTCGCCCGCTGCGCGGCGCCTGCGGCGTCCTTGACTGCCGTTTTCCGGGTGTCCGCTTCCATCGTACACCCGGATCCGAACCCTCTCCATGTCAGAGGAAGCTTGCGTCTCGGGTTCTTTCCACGTGACCTACTCCACGTAAAAAATCCCCTTTCGGGGACTTTACGTGGAGCGGGTGAAGGGAATATCCGGCTGTCAAGGATCTTCGCCCGCTGCGCGGCGCCTGCGGCGTCCTTGACTGCCGTTTTCCGGGTGTCCGCTTCCATCGTACACCCGCATCCGAACCCTCTCCATGTCAGAGGAAGCTTGCGTCTCGGGTTCTTTCCCCATGACCTACTCCACGTAAAAAATCCCCTTTCGGGGACTTTACGTGGAGCGGGTGAAGGGAATCGAACCCTCGACGCAAGCTTGGGAAGCTCGAATTTTGCCATTAAACTACACCCGCAGGGTTGATTCTTATAACGAAATGATTATAAACTAATAAAGAGAAAGCTGCAATAGTATAATGCTGGTAGCAACATGGAAGGACAGTTATTCGATATATGTGGAATAAGAAAAATATAAATCAAGGTGTTGTAGAATCTGATGAGGTGGAAGCTGAGTCTTTGGATTTTTCCGAGGAGCCCCTTCTCCATGTTTCGGATGAGGAAATACCTGGTGAGAGCCCAAAGATTGATGAGGTAAATTCTTCATCTCATTCTGTGGCGGATAATATTCCTGAGGAACTTCTTCCTGAGGATCCGGCTGCCCGGGAGCGAGTAATCCAGGTGCTCAACGATCCGGCGGCCATGAGGAAGATTGCTGCGGCTCTTGAGGATTTGAGAAAGGAATACCAGCTTGAGTATATTTTCTCAAAAACGGGATTGGCAGCGATTTCGGCGGCCCGGCTCAGTCAGGATGAAAAAAAACTTCAGCTGGCTGTTGAGGCTGAGGCGGAGATCGGCAGTGAGTTTGATATTTCGAAACTGGATGAAGACGATAAAGACCAGGACCTGTCCTTCTCCGATGAAGAGAGGGAAGAGGCAATTTCTTTTGCAAAAGCTTTGGGACTCCTGGGCAGGGAAGAAGGGGGAGAGTCACCGGGTGTTGCTGAGCCATCAGAACACGTGGAGCCGTCAGAAGGCGGTCCTCTATCAGAGCCGGAAGGCCCGTCAGTTCCGTCGGAATCTTCAGAGCCGGAAGGCCCGTCAGTTCCGTCGGAATCTTCAGAGCCGGAAGGCCCGTCAGTTCCATCGGAATCTTCAGAGCCGGAAGGCCCGTCAGTTCCATCGGAATCTTCAGAGCCGGAAGGCCCGTCAGTTCCGCCGGAATCTTCAGAGCCGGAAGCAGAGCAGGCCCACAAAGCAAGTCTTAAAGAAAAAATCATTCATCTCCACAAAAAGAACCTGGTTTTGATGATCATCATCGAAGTTGCAGTTGTTGCGGCTTTGGCAGGAGGTATCTGGCAGATTCAGCAGACAAGGGAGCACCAGAAGTGGCTGGAAGCCGATGCAAAGAAAACAGCCTCTGCTGTTACAGCGGCCAAGGGACCGGTTCTGGAGAACGGCTATAACCAGCTTGTAGTCAAGGCAGATGCAGAGATCAACAACGCCAGGGTGGAAAATCTCAGAAGAAGAGCCGCTGCCATGGAGAGAATCCCCGAAGAGAGAAGCACCGATATCGAGAATTCCGAAACCTACAGAATAGTACAGAGCGCATATTACTTCAATGGTCCTCATCTAAGCAGCGGAAGGGGATCAGTAACAGGCCCTAACGGAAGGGAGACCTACTATAATCTGAACATGTCCGGAGTTGTGAATATTATGCACAGCGCCGGATTCAGCGGAACATACTGGGTAAGAAGTGACGGCGTAAAAATGTTCGGAAACTATGTGATGGTTGCTGCCAATTACGGCGTTCACCCGAAGGGATCAATAGTAAAATCAAGCCTTGGCCTGGCCATCGTTGTGGACACCGGCGGATTCGCATCCTCTAACCCTCAGCAGCTGGATCTGGCAACTGCCTGGTAGCCGGAGAATCTTTTAAGGAGGGAGTTTGCAGCAGGTCCCATGGCATATCCCGGATTCTGGGCACGGCCCTGACATATGGTTTTGCCGGCCCTGGTGTACATTAACAATATATTTAAATAATACTTAATAATACTTAAGAATTCGTAAAAGCATTCCTCATGATCATCATATATACTTGATACACGAAGATCGGGGGAATGCTTTTTTTGTGTGGCCTTTCCTGATAAGGGAGAAGTTCCGGGACGCTGCTGGACCCCATGTGGCCCTGCCGGGTAATGGCAAAGCCCAGGGGCGCTGCCAGAGCCCGCAAGAAGCAGCGCCTCGCAGCCTGGCGCTGAATCCCATCACTTTTTTCCACGGAGGATACTATGCTTAACAGCGATTCAAAAGAACGGCATCAGCACATGATCGAGCTCAGGCGGGTGTCCAAGTTTTATTCAAACAGGGACACCGTCAGCACAGGATTTTCAAAGCTTGATCTCACCCTGGATATGGGGGAGTTTGTTGCCATAACAGGAGAGAGCGGAAGTGGTAAATCCACCCTCCTCAACGTTATTTCTGGTCTGGACACCTACGAAGAAGGCGAGATGTTCGTTGGCGGTGAGGACACCAGCGGCTTCCGGCCAGTAGATTACGAGAGATACAGGAAACAGTATATCGGCAATATTTTTCAGGATTTCAACCTGGTAAACAGCTACACGGTCTATCAGAACGTGGAGCTTTCCATGCTTCTTTGCGGAATTGACAAAGAAACCTGCAAGAAAAAGATACCGGAACTGCTGGAGCTGGTTGGCATGACCAAATACACTAGAACAAGGGCTTCCAGGCTTTCCGGAGGACAGAAGCAGAGAGTGGCCATCGCCAGAGCCCTGGCCAAAGACGCTCCCATAATTGTGGCCGATGAGCCAACAGGAAACCTGGACAGCAAGTCGGCAGCCATCGTCATGGAAGCTCTCCACAAGATTTCACGGGAAAAACTGGTTGTCATTGTCACCCATAATTACGACCAGGTGGAGCCTTACGTTTCCCGGAAGATCACCATGCATGACGGCCGCATAATTGAAGACACCCGCATAAGAGAACCTGAAAATGAACAGCCGGCAGGGGAACAGGGAAGAGCCGGAAAACATTCCGAAAACTTCGAGATTAAAGGAGGCAAACAGCCTTCCGGAAACATGACCCGCGGCACCAGGATGATGCTGGGAGTGAGAAACACCTTCAACCTCCCTGCAAAATTCATCCTCCTCCTTCTGGTGTACATGTTTGCAGCTGCTGCAGTTCTGGGAGGATATTCATCAACCAGAAGCAGCCTCCACGAAACAGACCTTCTGGGATACAATCCATACTTCAGCTATACAGCCCCTGACAGAATCGTGGTGGCCAGGGAAGACAGAACACCAATAACCCAGGAGGACATTAACAAGCTGAAGTCCACAACCGGAGTAAAGAAGGTAATACAGAACGACATCGGCCTTGACAACAGCATCGGCCTGGAGACAGACCAGGCCGATATCAGAGGTGCAGTGTATAACCTCAGTGAGTCAGGCCTTACAGAGAAAAAGCTTTTTGCAGGAACCATGCCTGAAGGAGATAACGATGTGGTATGTCAGTTCGACACTGCCTACGCACAGTCATCCAAGGAGCTGAAGGCAGATCCATCCAAGATTCTTGGAAGCGAATTTTACTGCTACCGCTTCAATTCCGATGATCCTGCAAGACCTGTACCCCAGAAACTCAGGGTTACAGGTATTCTGTTTGTAGACAGCAGCAAGTCGAAAAACAGCCAGATAAACATGGAGACAGGCAATTCCAGAATCTATGTAAGTGACAACCTGGCCAGCCAGCTGAACATGAACAAGATTGCAATGGCCTCTGATATTACATTGGATTACAACGGAATGAAGGTCAAGACTTCTGCAGGCCAGGGCATTCCTGTCATTATTTCGGACAGGGTTCCGGCAGGGAAAGCATATATAAGCCAGGATCAGCTTTCATACTTTGCAAAAGAACCGGGTTCTGACATTCCGGCAGAGTCATCTGTAATTGGAAAGCCGCTGAACCTCACAGCGAAAAATATGTTTTTCCAGAAAGACGTATCCCTCACCGTAGGGAAAATATACACTGAAAAAACTATTGAGTCAGTTCTGGGATACAAGAAGGATGACTATCCGTCATACAGCCAGAGCGTTTTTGTGAACAGCGCAGACTACAACAACCTTTTCAGCAACGGAAACTATCAGGTGTCTGTCATAGTAAAGAACGAGCTGGATGCTGGAAATGTGGCCCACCTTCTTAGAAAGGACGGCTACAAAGTCATTCCGCTGAAAGATGCCCGCAGCGACTATACCGGCGGATTCAGCTTCGTCATAAAGCTGATGACCATGGGCGGATTCATCATTGAGATGGTTGTCATGTTCTTCATACTGTATGCTGTAGTCCGGCTCATAATGAAGTCCAGGAATTCCTATTATTCTACTTTGAGGATTTTGGGAGCAACCAGGGGAGACACAGCCATGATTCTACGGATAGAGCTGGTGCTGATGATGATCATTGCATCAGCGGTGGACATGCTGGGACTCATGCTGGTCAAACACGGTGTGATTCATTCCTCAACAATAAGCGGACTCATTGCTTTCCTTACAGTTAAGGATTATCTGCTGCTCTTTGCAGGACTGCTGGTAATGTCTATTCTGATTGCCGCCAGGTACTCTGCTAAGCTGTTCAGAAAAAGTGCCATGAGTGCATACAGAGAGGAGGAATAGGTGATGATAAAACTTACCGGAGTAAATAAGTATTACAACAGGCGGAAACAGAACGAGATTCATGTAATCGACAACACTTCTGTGGAACTGCCTGATTCCGGCATCGTAACCATGCTGGGACCTTCCGGATGCGGAAAGACCACCCTCCTCAATGCAATAGGCGGACTGGACAAGGTGGATTCTGGCTCAATCTACATTGACGACCAGCTCATAACCCGCCACAGCACCGGAAAAATCGACGACATAAGAAATGCAAGAATCGGATATATTTTCCAGAATTTCAACCTGCTGGATGATCAGACCGTCTTCGAAAACGTGGCTGTGGCTCTCCGCATGGTGGGAATCAAAGATAAGAAAATAATTAAAGAGAGGGTGAACTACTGCCTGGAGGCTGTGGGAATATACCAGTTCAGGAATAAAGATGCAGGTGCCCTTTCAGGAGGTCAGAGGCAGAGGGTGGCCATCGCAAGGGCCATCGTGAAGAACCCGAGAATTATCATTGCCGATGAGCCCACAGGAAACCTGGACAGCGTAAATACTATTCAGGTCATGAATATCATCAAGACCATATCCAGGGACAGGCTGGTGCTGCTGGTTACCCACGAAAGGGAGATAGCCCAGTTCTATTCTGACAGAATCCTGGAAATGAAGGACGGAAAGGTTCTTTCTGACAAGATTAACGATTCATCTAAGTATCTTGATTACCAGCTGGAGAACAGGATTTATCTGAAGGATATGCCTGTGGCAGGACGGTTCCGCAAAGATGATATGACTGTTTCTGTGTACAGCGACAGGCCCTGGGAGAAAGGCAACATAAAGATGGTGCTGAGAGGGGGAAACCTCTTCATTGACACCGGCGGAAAATACAATGTCATCGACGAGACCAGCAATATCCAGCTCATTGATGATCACTACTCTGCCATGGATGAAAGTGTATACCAGGATGAAAGATTCCAGTACGACAAGTACATGCCGGAGAATTTCAAGGCAAAATACAGGTCCGTGTACACTCCATTCAACATGGTGGCCAAGGGCTTCAAGACCGTGAAAGGCTTCAGGCGGCTGAAGAAGCTGCTGCTTCTGGGCTTCGTTTTTGCAGCCATGTTCACCTTTGTGGCAACCAGCAACGTGCTGGGAGTTCTCCAGATAGATGACAACGACTTCATGCTTTCGGACAGACATTACGTTACAGTGTCGAATCCTTCAAAAAACACGGATCTCATCAACCGGGTAAGCCAGATGAAGAACAGCACTTATGTGGTGCCGGGAGATTCCACAGTTACCATAAAGGTGCCTCTAAATGACTACATTCAGACATCAATGGCATCTGCAGCCCTGAGCGGTTCAATAGTCAGATCCGATATGATAACGGATAAAGACGTTAAATACGGAAGGCTGCCGGCAGGCAGCGGCGAGATGGCCGTGGACAAAATGATGATCCGCAGATATCTGAAGGCAAAGGCTGGGAAAACTGCAGGCATCACCTCCTATGACCAGTTCCTCAACAGGACGGTGACTATTCCAAACGTAGGGGACCGGGTGATCACCGGAATAACAGACACAGGTTCTCCTTCAATTTACGTTCCCCAGGATCAGGTGATGTACTACATCGCCAATTCCCCTAAGGGACAGAACCAGCTCATGGGAGATTCTTCAGCCTTTGACGTGAGCCAGGGAGGAGATCAGGAAGAAGCTCAGACAGGAGCAGCGGCTTCATCTGTAATAGATTACGCCCTCAGACCGTCGGGCCTTAAGATAAAAAAAGGCAGGGCTCCTGAGAACGATTACGAGGCGCTGGTAAATTACTCCCATGCAGAGGAGTTCCCGCTGAACAAGACCATCAGCAAGAAGATGAACAACACTCCTCTGAAGGTAGTGGGATATTACACTAACGATACACCGGAGGACAACACTTACGTAAACAGCAGCACCATATACAACAACTACGTAAGCAAGCAGAAAGTGATGTCCGTTTACTCTGATAATCCACAGAAACTGGTATCGGAGCTGAAGGCCGCAGGCCTGGATGGTCAGGTTAACTACGACAGAGATAAAGCCGAGTTTAAAGATTCTCAGAAGAGCATGACCAGAAATGCTCTTATTCTTGCAGGAGTAGTCCTTGCCATCGCTCTCATCGAGATGTACCTGATGCTCAGGTCATCCTTCCTTTCCAGAATAAAGGAAGTGGGAACACTGAGAGCCATCGGTCTCAAGAAGAAAGACATTTACTCCATGTTCCTGGGCGAGATAATAGTGATTACAACCATCACGGCCATACCGGGGCTCATATTGATCTACTACATCATGACCAATGTAATAAAGATCACCAGCTTCCTGGCCAGCCAGTTTATGGTCACTCCGTCGGTGGCTGTTTTGTCCTTTGTTTTGATGATGGCCTTCAATATCGTGGTTGGACTTATTCCTGTATGGAGAACTCTGAGCAAGAGACCGGCCCAGATACTGAGCAGAACCGATATCTGATAACTGAAATCTGATATATGACATATGACACTTGATAGCTGATCTGAAAACCGGGCGGCCCCTTCCCTGTTTCGCGGGAAAACCGCCTGGTTTATTTGTAAGCGTACAATCAAAGTGATATAATTTTTCCGTTAATATACAAGAAAACCGGAGGAAAACATATGAGTGAAAATAACACCAATTCTGAAATGATGAACAATTTTATCCATGACATCATTGATGAAGAACTGGCCCAGGGTAAGGTAACAAAGATCGCTACCAGGTTTCCCCCTGAACCTAACGGATATCTTCATATAGGTCATGCTAAATCCATATGCCTGAACTTCGGTACGGCTTTGAAATATGGAGGCACCTGCAACCTGAGATACGATGACACCAACCCTGTAAAGGAAGACGTGGAATATGTAGATGCCATAGAAGAAGATGTAAAGTGGCTGGGATTCCAGTGGAACAAGAGACTCTGGGCTTCAGAATACTTCGATACCATGTATGAGGCAGCAGAAGAACTTATTAAAAAGGGCAAGGCTTTCGTCTGCAATCTTACTGCCGACCAGATCAGAGAGTACAGAGGAACGCTGACAGAGCCAGGCAAGAACAGCCCGTACAGAGACAGGACAATCGAGGAAAACATGGAACTCTTCCACAAGATGAGAGACGGAGAGTTCGGTGATGGAGAAGCTGTGCTGAGAGCTAAGATTGACATGGCCAGCCCTAACATAAACATGAGAGACCCTGTAATCTACAGAGTTTCACATACAACTCACCACAATACGGGAGACAAGTGGTGCATCTATCCGATGTACGATTTCGCTCATCCCATTGAGGATGCTATCGAAGGAATCACCCACTCCCTGTGCACCCTGGAGTTCGAGGATCACAGACCTCTGTATGACTGGGTTCTCAAGGAAGTAGGCTTCTGGCCAAACCCTCCACGCCAGATTGAATTTGCCCGCCTCAATATTACAGATACCTTGATGAGCAAGAGATATCTGAAGAAGATGGTAGATGAGGGCAGAGTAGATGGATGGGACGATCCGAGAATGCCTACCATTGCAGGAATCAGGAGGAGAGGTTACACCCCGGAAGCAGTAAGGAAGTTCTGCGAGGAAATCGGCGTGGCCAAGGCTAACTCCACTGTAGACGCAGCTCAGCTGGAGGCAGCAGTGAGAGACGATCTGCAGAACAAAGTGCCTGCAAGAAACGTGGTAATGAACCCGATCAAGGTTATCATCACCAACTACCCAGAGGGGCAGAAAGAGATGGTTACCGTTGAGAACAACAGAAACGTGCCTGAGATGGGAGACAGACAGGTGCCTTTCGGCAGAGAGCTGTGGATTGACGGAGATGATTTCATGGAAGTTCCTGTAAAAAAATATTTCCGTCTCTTCCCAGGTAACGAGGTGCGATTCAAGGGTGCATATTTCGTTACTTGCAATGAAGTAGTGAAAAACGAAGATGGCACAATCAAGGAGCTTCACTGCACCTATGACCCTGCCACAGGTGGCGGCGGAGTAAATGCCGGCCGTAAAGTAAAGGGTACCATTCATTTCGTTGAAGCCGATTCAGCAGTCAGAATCAGGATCAGAGAATACGGTCACATGATGAACACCCTGGAAGACGGTTCAATGGAATTCAACCAGGACTCTCTGAAAGAAACCTGGGGCTATGCAGAGCCTTCATTGGCAAAAGCTGAACCGGGAGAGAGATTCCAGTTCTTCAGAAAAGGCTATTACATTGCAGATACTAAGCTGACCACCGATACAGAGAAGGTGTTCAACAGCATTGTCAGCCTGAAGAGCTCATGGAAGAAATAGAATAATTTTATTATGCTCAGCAGTTCTCCTAAGGATCTTGCTGAGCATAATCTGTATACACCAGATGTTGAAGATTATGAACAGGGAGGAGTGCTATTAACAGCTTATTTTACACAATAGTAGGAATAGCCAATACACAGCCTGTCTTTGCAAAGGTTTTTACCACCACGCTGAGATGGGTGTTTGTGGTGCTGGCCATATATATTCTCCTGAAATGCATTCTCTCCCTTCTTTCCACAAGAGCAACCCCTGAGGTCTGGGGATATCTTTATGTGGAAGATGGAGTAGGAATTCCAATTACTCACTGGGAGAACGTTATCGGCAGATCCAAATCTGTTGACATACGGCTGCAGAATCCCACGATCTCGAAAAATCAGTGCATACTGATCCGCAGGAAGGACGGCAAGTGGCTGATCAAGGATCTGGACTCAAAGAACGGAACTGTTGTAAACGGAACTCAGCTGATCCCAAGCAAAAGGTACATCATAAACCCCGGAGATGAGATAGTGATGGGTGGAACCAGGTGTACTCTGGCAACGGTCAGCATCGAGGAGAGCAACAACAATGAAGAACTGAGGAAACTGGACAAGAAGCCCATGAGGCCGTGGAAAACCATGATTGCCATTACGGCTTTCCAGATTCTTACTATTATCCAGCTTATTATTGCCCTGGGTACCAAGATTACTCCGGTGGCTGTTTTTTCCATGCTTCTTCTTTCCGTGATAATGTGGGTCTACGTAATTGTATCCCGCTCCTTTGGAGCAAGAGGTTTCGAGATGGAGCTCATCGCTTTCTTCATGTCCACCATCTCCATGGCGGTAACGGCCTCCTCTGCACCGGCGTCGGCAATTAAACAGCTGGCTGCCATAGTCATCGGAATCTGCTTGTTCCTTTTCATGTGTATCTACCTGAGAGACCTGAACAGAACAAAGAAACTAAGACCTGTTCTCATCTGGCTTTCCGTAGGCCTTCTGGCCTTCAACCTGGTTTTCGGTACTATCAAGTACGGTGCTGCCAACTGGGTAAATATCGGAGGAGTTTCTGTCCAGCCTTCCGAGCTGGTCAAGATAGCCTTTATCTGTATCGGCTCAGCCACTCTGGAAGAGCTGTTTGACAAGAGAAACCTGATGGTGTTCGTTGTGTTCTCATTCTTCTGCCTGGGATGTCTGGCGCTGATGGGAGACTTCGGAACAGCAATGATATTCTTCATCACATATCTTGTTGTGTCATTCCTGCGAAGCGGAGACTTTTCAAGGCTCATCCTTACATTTGTGGGAGCCTTCCTCATGGGCCTGATGGTCCTCAGGTTCAAGCCATATATTGCAGCGAGATTCGGTGCCTGGGGTCACGTCTGGAAGTATGCAGACGGCATGGGATACCAGCAGACAAGGACAATGTCTTATGGAGCCGGCGGAGGCCTTCTTGGTCTGGGAGCGGGAAACGGTTCTCTTAAAACCGTAGGAGCTTCTAATACGGACCTGGTTTTCGGAATGGTCATGGAAGAGTGGGGATATGTAATAGCAGTGCTGCTGGTACTGTGCATAATCACTCTTTCCCTCTTCGCAGTTAACTCTATTATGGCGGGCCGGTCCACCTTCTATACCATCGGTGCATGCGGCGCAGCTACTATGTTTATTTTCCAGACGATGCTGAACGTCTTCGGAGCAGTGGACCTCCTTCCTCTTACAGGAGTTACGTTCCCATTCGTTTCAGCAGGAGGAACCAGCATGATAACCTCATGGGCCCTTCTTTCATACTTCAAAGCGGCGGACATGAGAAAAGATGCTAGTATTGCCATACGAAAGCGGGGGTAGAAGATGCAGAAACTTGAGAACAGAGCAAGAATATGCCTTCTGCTGGCAGCCGTCCTCTTCCTGGGACTGGTGGTTTTCACCTGGAGACTGGTGGTTCATGGAGCAGAGTGGGCTACTTTTTACGGGAACACCCAGATCTACACTAACGGCATGATCAACCGCGGTACGGTTTACGACAGAAACGATGTAATGCTGATGCAGTGTACTCCAAATGGTGTTGTTTATCCTGACAGCAGTGTTCTCAGGATGTCCACCGTTCATGCAGTTGGAGATCCTAAGGGAAACATGTCAACAGGGGCCATCAACATGTGGAAGGGTGGTCTGATCGGCTACAACCTCCTTAACGGAACCTATGACACCACCAAAGACGGAAAAAAGATAACGCTGAACATTGATTCAAAGGCCAATGTTGCGGCATACGAGGCTCTCGGAAGTCACAACGGAACGGTGGGAGTGTTCAACTACAAGACAGGAGAGATTCTCACAATGGTATGTAAGCCGAGCTTCGATCCTCTTGGTACACTTCCTTCAGATCCGGATTCATCTATTTATTTCAATCCCTTCCTTCAGGGACTGATGACCCCGGGATCAACCTTCAAGCTTGTTACCAGTGCTGCCGCAATAGAATATGATCCGGATATCGATTCTTTCTCATTTACTTGCGACGGTGTGAATCACTACGGAAATGCCAAGTTTGCATGTACCGGTGTCCACGGGACTTCAGACTTCGAGAGAGCTCTTGCAGTTTCCTGTAACGGTGCCTTTGGTGCCATTACAAGAGAGGTTGGTGCAGATAACATGAAAAAAGAAGTGAAAGCCTGCGGCCTCACTTCTTCTATGGATATTAACGGAATAAAGACAGCGGCTGGTTCCTTTGACTTCCCTTCAGATGATGAGGTAGCCCTTTCCTGGGCCGGCATCGGACAAGGCAAGGACCAGGTCAACCCTGCTGCCATGATGGCTTTTGTAGGCTCCATTGCCAATGGAGGAAAGGCCATTCAGCCTTCTCTGATCAAGAGTTCCAATATTATCAGGAAGGTTACGGGTGGAAAGTCCATGGGTGAGTACATGTCTCAGGACACTGCAGACAGGCTGAAGTCCATGATGAAGAACAACGTAGAAGTAACCTACGGTACAGGAAACTTCCCTGGACTTGATATTTACGCAAAATCAGGAACTGCAGAAGTGGGAACAGATAAGAACAACGGCTGGTTTGTGGGATTCATTGATGATCCGGACCATCCTTATGCCTTTGTAATATGGGTTCAGGGAGGAGGAACCGGATATCAGGTTGGAGGACCTATTGCCAACGACGTATTGAACACTTTGATTCAGGACAATTAAGATGAGATATGATCAGGAGCCATGGGTTTAACCTGCAATTGATGGTTAGAGAACTCCGATGCCTTCAAGGAGAATCTTCAGCCCCAGGAGAACCAGTATTATTCCCCCGGCAATCTCTGCCTTGCGTTTGAATTTTTCCCCGAAGAAGTGACCGATGTATATGCCTGCCAGAGAGATGATGAAAGTGGTAACTCCAATCATAGAAACGGAAAGGCCGATGCTGATTCCCTTTATCATGGCCAGTGAAATACCTACGGCCAGTGCGTCGATGCTGGTGGCAACTGCCAGTCCCGTAAGCTCAAGGTAGTTCATTGCGAATTCCTGACAGGCGCATCCATCTTCATCATCACATTTAACGGCTTCCACAATGGCCTTGATTCCTATGAGGGCCAGGAGGATAAAGGCAATCCAGTGGTCGTAGTCTGCGATTATACCTATGAACTGCCTGCCCAGGTAGAAGCCAATAAGTGGCATGAACGCCTGGAAGCCTCCGAAAAAAAGAGCGATTATTGAGCCGTTCTTGAGTATGTTTTTCCTCATCTGAAGACCCTTGGTGATTGAAACGGCAAAGGCATCCATGGCCAGACCTGCACCCAGCAGAATTATTTCGATTATAGACATGTGGTTTCCTCTTTTTTCCGGTATTCTGGAATTGATGCAATAACTTAGTTTCTTTCTGTGTCCGGTTCTTTATATGGTTTCGGACTGTCAGACAATGGAGGCTATTATAGCATAATTCGTGACCAGGGAAACTGTTTGCCAGGATGTTTTGTATTTTTGTAAATGCCACAAATTATTTGTAAAAACCGTTGACTTTGTACAATAAAAATTGTTATATTAGATAAGCCATTTGAATAATACCTGACTCGATAGAGGTTGCGGCGATCAAGATTAGTCACCGGCAATAGTCAAAGGGAGACTGCCGGGAGATGAAAGGGGGAGCCGCCGAAGATTACCATGGACCCTTAACATGGAGATCTGGGCCGTCATACAATATATGACGTACTGTCACATCGGGACGTGCAAGAGGCACCGTCTGTGTGGAGCGCTATCAATGGTCTGAGGTGATTGCGGATACCGTAATTGTTTACTTGCCATGGATACGTTTCAGACGTTATTCATGGCTTTTTAGTTGTTAAGGATTCTTACAGAAACCAGGGGAACCCGGAAATAACATGGAGAAACAATTACTTTTTCACATTTATCTGGAGGTTATCAAATGAGTACACGAACAAACAGGAGCAGGGTCATATACATTATCGGCCTTGCCATTCTCATGGTCAGCGGATTCACTGCCTTTACCATGGCCGGCGACGGAAAGCCGGCACTTTACGCCACATGGGTGTCCATTCTTCCGCCTGTTGTTGCCATAGGACTGGCTTTAATAACTAAGGAAGTATACAGCTCCCTTTTCCTGGGAGTTCTTACAGGAGCTGTGTTGTACGCAGGACCGAGTTTTTCGGGAATCATTAACAGGCTGCTCAATGACGGAATCGTAGCATCCCTGACAGATACAGGCAACATGGGAATCATCGTTTTCCTGGTGGTTCTGGGAATCATGGTTTCGCTGATGAACCTGTCCGGCGGTTCAAGGGCTTTCGGACAGTGGGCTATGAAGAGAATCAAGACAAGACAGGGTGCTGAGATCGCAACTATCGTTCTTGGAATGCTGATTTTCGTAGACGATTATTTCAACTGCCTCACTGTTGGATCAGTTATGAAGCCTCTTACAGATGAATACAAGATTTCAAGAGCTAAGCTGGCATATCTGATCGATGCCACAGCTGCACCGGTTTGCATTCTTGCTCCTATCTCTTCCTGGGCTGCTGCAGTTTCAGGATTTGTAAAGGGTCAGAACGGATTGAGCGTGTTTATTCAGGCTATTCCTTTCAATTTCTACGCAATACTGACAATCGTCATGCTGTTTTCACTGGTAATCATGAATTTCGATTACAGCAAGATGGCTGTCTATGAGAGAAATGCTATAGAAAACGGTGACCTTTTCACAGTAAGAGACGAGAACGCCATCAATGCAGAGAAGGCAGAGGAGAATGCAGGAACCCACGGCAAGGTTATCGACCTGATGTTCCCGGTTATCGTTCTCATTATCTGCTGCGTAATCGGCATGGTATATACTGGAGGATTCTTCAGCGGCACAGATTTCGTAACAGCCTTTGCTAACTGCAGTGCTGCCCAGTCTCTTTCAATGGGAAGCCTTGTGGCCCTTATTATTTCAATAATATTCTATGTAGTCAGAGGAACAATTTCTTTCACAGGATGCATGAACTGTGTTCCTGAAGGATTCAAGTCAATGGTATCTCCAATTCTGGTTCTGACTTTTGCATGGTCGCTGAAGGTTATGACAGATGGCCTGGGACTTGCAAAATTCATCAGCGGACTTGTAAGCGGCGGAATGCTGGTTTCACTGTTCCCTGCTATCATCTTCCTGATTGCATGCGGCCTGGGAATCGCCTCTGGAACATCATGGGGCACTTTCGGAATCCTGATTCCAATTGCACTGGCAATTACCGAGGCTTATCCTGACATGACAATCATAGTAATCTCAGCCTGCCTGGCAGGTGGTGTGTGCGGAGACCACTGCTCACCAATTTCGGATACAACTATCATGTCCTCTGCAGGAGCTGCATGTAATCACATCAGCCACGTTGAGACCCAGATGCCTTACGCAATGACTGTAATGTGCGTATCAGCAGTTACCTTCCTTGTTGCAGGATTTACAAAGAGCGCATTTATCTCACTTCCTGTAGGAATCGTTCTGATGATCGGAACGCTGGCATTCCTCAAGAAGAGAGCTCACGTTACAGAGATCGTTGAAAGATCATCTGCAGAAGCAGAGAATGCTTAAAAAAGCCAGATACGAAAAGTTTAATTGATACACTTAAAAGGACCGTTTCACCTGAATAGAAGTGAAACGGTCCTTTTGTTTTGTTCTGATTATCATTCTATTACCACCGGCGTACCTACTTCCAGCATGCTGTACAACTGGGCTGCATATGATGAAGGCATGTTTATGCATCCGTGGGAACCGCTGTACCTGTAAATGTTTCCGCCGAAGGCTCCTCTCCACGGAGCGTCGTGGAACCCTACCTGGCCGCCGATAAAAGGCATCCAGTATGTTACCGGGCTTTCGTAATCCTCGCCTTTCAAGGTGATGTTCATACACTTCCAGTTCACCATGAAAACTCCCTTAGGAGTGCTGTGGCCTGCTGAGACGTTTCCTGTAACCACAGGACAGGAAAGAACTGCTTTTCCATCTTTAAAGTAGGTGAGGTGCTGCTCGCCGGTGTTCACATACACATATGTAGTGTTCAGTCCGTATCCTGGCTTCAGAACGTGGACCACTGCTGTCTTCTCGGTCTTGTTCCCGTTGGAGTCCGTTGCGGTGGCGTAAACCTTGTAATCTCCTGGCTCGTCCTCGTTTACTGATGATGAGTCAATGTGAAGATCAAGTCCGGAACCATCGTCTACAGCCTGAAACATGGAGTTGTAGTCAGGGTCGTTGCTGAATCCTCTGAGGGTGCTTTCAGCCATGCCGGCTATGATGGTCATGTCTTCAGCCCTGGTGAATTCCGGCGCCTTGTGGTCTCTCACCTTAATATAAAATGTCCGGTACTTCCTTCCGTTATAATTAATGGTAAGTTTGTAATCACCTGGCTTGTCGTAGGCTGCGCCTGGAACCTTTACTCCATCGTATTCAATAGATGAATGCTTCCTTATATAGGCCTTCTCTTCGTCTGTCATGCCGGACATATCTGCATATGAGTCTATATCAGTGGGGACAGGGAATCCGTATTCTATATCCAGGTTCTGGTAGGCGTACTTAGCCTTGATCTTCAGAGCAGGAGAGCAAGAAGAACAAGATAAAGCAACAGCCGCAGCCAAGGCAAGAAGGAATATTATTTTTACTGTGGATGAATGGGTGAATCGTTTCGCTTTATTCATACAAAATTACCAATTATCAGATTCAAAGCACGTCTGGAAATTATATAATAGAGAAGCACAATATGGAAGAGCGAAAGGAAAACAGCTATGGACGTAATTGAAGGAAAAGAGCTGGAGCTCATCCTGGACTCCAGAGAAGAAGGAAAAAGACTTGATCTGAGAGACCGCTACATCGCCAACGCCAATCTGGCAGGCAGAGACCTGCGGAACATAGACTTTTCAGGCTCCACTCTTGAAAAAGTAGATCTCACAGGGGCGGACATGGACGGCGACAACGTACACAAAGTGTGGTTCAAAGACTGTCCAATGCACGGAGTGAAGCTGACCAACTGTGATGCAACTGAGGCGACTTTCCGGTGGATAGACCTGACGGACGGAGATATATCCGGCACCAATATTTTCAGTTCCCTGCTGGAATATGCCAAACTGGACGGGCTGAAATATGACGACAGAACTCAGTACTACAAGCTCAGGTGCCCTGAGACGGGGCCTTTTATTGGCTGGAAATGCTGTACAGAATGGAGGGTGGTGCAGCTCCTCATTCCTGCAGACGCAAAGAGGGTGTCGGCAACTGCCAATACATGCCGGTGCAGCAAGGCAAAAGTTCTTTCCATCAAGAGCATCGACGAGACCATTAAGTACGACTGGGCTCAGTCTACAGTTGACCCTGATTTTTACTATGAGACCGGAAAATGGGTTTATCCCAGCAGCTTCGAGGAAGACCGGTGGAAGGATTCTTCTCCGGGAATCCACTTCTTCATGGAAAGGCAGGAGTGTGTGGATTACCAGACCAAATAGGACCGGGTTATGCATGATATAAGAGATCACTGTCTTTAATTAATGGAATAAACTGTGTTATAATTAACACAGTTATGGGGTTCTGTACTCCGCCGGTAGGAAACCTTTCTTATCCGGTGAAGGCACACTGTCCCCGGCTGATTTTTCATGAAAAGTTAAATAAGGAGATTTTAAAATGGCTTTCAAGAATTTTGAAGAAATGGCAGCTGCTGTAAAGGCACATCCTGTTACAAAGAGACTGGTACTCTGCTGTGCTCACGATCCTCACTCACTGGAGGCTGTTAACGAGGCAGTTAAGGACGGCATGATCAAGGCTGTTCTGGTAGGTAAGGAAGAGGAAATCAAGAAGCTCATCGCTGAGGGCGGATATGATGCCATTGCTGATGCTAAGATCTACAACGAGGAAGACGATGTTGAAGCAGCTAAGAAGGCTGTAAGCCTGATCAGAGAGGGCGAGGGAGACTTCCTCATGAAGGGCCGCATGCAGACTGCAGATCTTCTGAAGCAGGTTGTTAACAAGGAGACTGGACTGAACCTGGGCAAGACAATGTCACACGTTGGTCTGTTCGAGGTACCTACATACCACAAGGTTGCAGTTCTCACTGACGGCGGAATGCTCCTTCACCCAACACTGGAGCAGAAGGTTGATGTTATCGACAACGCTGTAGATACTCTGAGAGCTATGGGATATGAAGAGCCAAAGGTTGCATGTCTCTGCGCAGCTGAGAAGCTGAACAAGAAGGCTCCTGAGTCTGTAGATGCAGCTGAGCTGAAGGCAATGAACGAGAGAGGCGAGATCAAGAACTGCGTAGTTGAGGGACCAATCTCCTTCGATATCGCTCTGAACAAGGAAATCGCTGATTTCAAGGGATTCCAGTCACCAGTTGCCGGTGATGCAGACGTACTGCTGGTACCAAACATGGCTTGCGGAAACATGGTAGGCAAGGCATGGACTGTTACAGGAAATGGCAGAATGGCAGGAATCATTGTAGGCGCAAAGGCTCCAGTTGTTCTGGTATCCAGAGGAGCAGGTGCAGACGAGAAGTATTATTCAATCGCATTTGCAGCAGCAGCTACAATGTAGTTTCTGGAAGCCGTACAATTTCGACTTTAGACAGCCGGGCGGAAGCCCGGTTTTTTCATTGCAAAAAAATAATAGGTTCTGCCAGGGCCCGGGGTGTGAGGAGAATGAGGGAAATATGGAATAACAGACTGCTCGTTGTGTGAAGGCTACTAAGAAAATCATCAGGTTAGTGTTATAATTGGAATCAAGAAAATCCCGGTTCCACAAACCGAGGGAGAAGGGAGACAATTATGGGCACAGCAAATTTTGACAGATATAAAGACAGGCTCATTTGGGGATATAGCACGAGAAAAGGCGGAATCAGCACTGGGATTTATGAATCCATGAACCTCAGCTTTAACACAGGAGATTCCTTTGTAAATGTAAGAAAAAATTACGAGCTGTGGGGTGAATCTCTTGGGGTAGATGCCCACAACATGGTTCTGGTTAAACAGACTCACACAGCCAACGTGATTCCCGTGGATAAAAGCTTCCGGGGAGAGGGGCTGTACAAGCCGTGGAGAACAGATTATGACGGAATGGTTACAAGAGAAAAAGGCCTGGCCCTTGTGACAACCCATGCGGACTGTGTGCCTGTGTATATCTTCGATCCTGTGAAAAACGCCATTGCCATGGTCCATGCAGGCTGGAAGGGTACTGTATCTGAAATTCCAAGGCGGGCAGTGGATACTATGGTGAGGTTCTACGGCTGCGATCCATCGAACATGGTGGCCATGATCGGCCCTTGTATTTCACGGAAAAGGTTCCAGTGTGACAGCGACGTGATTGTCAGAGTTAAGGAGATGCTGGTAGACGGGTCGGATCAGTGGAACTTCGACGAGGAAGAGGGAAAATATCATGTTTCCCTTGCGGGACTTAACCGGCTGGTGCTGGAGGACTGCGGTGTGCCTCACGAAAATATTGACATGAACGACCAGTGCACCTACGACAATGAGGAATTGTATTTTTCCCATAGAAGACAGGGTCGTGCCAGAGGAGGCCAGGCAGCTCTCCTCATGATGAAGCAGGACTGATCTAAGGGAAATTAAGGAGTCTCCATAACAGCAACAGTGAAATCAGGCAGGTTCATTTACATGTCCTGCCTCTGTTTGTTTGTGGTCAGGTTGAAACTGAAAAATTCTGATGGTATCATAACAGCAGTTTTCTCAAAGGATAGAAGAGAAAGGATATATAAATGAGAACATTGATGATGTTTGCCAGCATTGCCACAGTGGCGGCGGGCACATTCTGTATAGCAAATTCCACAGTGCCTTTTGCAGGAGCAGCCTTCGTAATAGGTGTAGTTCTTCTCTTTCTGGGAATATGCGAACTGATAGCAGACAGAGTATATGCCATCAGACATAACACAGAAGAGCTTGATGTAGAAGGCTTTATTTACATTGTACTGGGAATCGTAATACTCACTGGAATGCTGGCAGAGAATTCTGCAGTTATGGCAACATTCGCCCTCTGGTCTGTAATTGAAGGACTGAGAACAATGTCCGGAAAGCGGTTCAACCTGAGAGACAATTCAAAAGATGAGAACGTAACCCAGCTTCTTGGTGTTATAACAACAGCCTTTGGAATATATATGTTCTTTAATATTGCGCTGTTCAACTTCCCTGTGTTGATGATGGTGGGCATAGTTGTGTTCCTTATTGGAACTAACAGGTTCCTCTTTGCGTTGAACATCCAGTACAACGCCCCGGAATTCCTCACAGGAACTCACGAGCGTCTTGCAGAAGCTAAAGCCGAGGAAAAGAAAGCTATGGCAAAGGCAAAGGAAGGCATTAGAGAGACAAATGTTGCAAGGAGAAAAATAGAGCGTCTTAGTCGTGAGGCTGCGAGGGCAGGTAATATGAAGATAGACGACAAGGACAGAAGAAGATCCCGGGGGAACAGGTAAGAACCTTTCCTCATTTGGAAAATGATTTGATACATGGTTAAAGTCAAATTAAGGTTCAGTTAATGAATTTGAAAAAAGTACTTGCAGGATAATCAATCCTGTGGTATCTTAAATAAGTCGTATTTAGCGACCAGTAAACATCGGAACTGACGAACAAATTTCTGAAAAGAAAATAAAAAAAGTTCTTGACAGAGAGTTGATTCCGAGGTATACTAAACGAGTTGTCGCTTGAAGCGATGACAGCACATTGAAAACTAAATAGTACAAAGAAACCAGTCGAAAGAACTGTAGCAATACAGACTTAAGACAATGTACATAGCAATCATGAGATGGTAAGTCAAATGGTTCACGTACAATTCTTTAAAACAATGATTTCGAAACGAGATCGAGCGCAAAGCGTCAGATCTGAAATCAGGATCGATTTAAATGCCGAAAGGCTTTAAATACAAATTATAAAGAGTTTGATCCTGGCTCAGGATGAACGCTGGCGGCGTGCCTAATACATGCAAGTCGAGCGAGAAATTCTTTAATGAATCTTCGGAGAATTTAGAGGATGGACAGCGGCGGACGGGTGAGTAACGCGTAGGCAACCTGCCTCACACAGAGGGATAGCCATTGGAAACGATGAATAATACCTCATGAAACCGGAATAACACATGTTGATCCGGTCAAAGATTTAT
>NZ_VUNB01000020.1 GCF_009695865.1 Allobaileyella intestinalis
AGGCAAGGAATGAAAAGAATAGGAGTGGGGTAGAGGATAGAGAAAACTTGTATTTTTTAATCAAAGACAGGGAAGAACATAAAAAAAAGAAAGAAGAGGAAAAAAAAAGGAGAGAAAAAAAGAGAAGCAAAAAAGAAAAAGAAAAAAAAAAAATGAAAAGAAAAAAAATAAAAATGTGGCGGAATGAAAGAAATGCGACCGCCTCTTCCTTTGACTTCAAAACATTTACGAATTGTACGAATATCTGTAGAAGCAATAGCTTCAGCACTGCCAAACGTTTTAAGAAGATTCATGTAAACAATGCCATATTTCGAACTGAATAAAGTGTTAAATTCAGGGAAAACAAGATCAATCGATTTCTGTAGTCGATTACAGTAGACATTGAGTTCTTCCTTTAAATTGTGGTGATGACGAGTCAATTGTCTTTGTTCATATAAATCAAAACGGTCAACTTTAGTAATACGATACTGTTTCTTACGTTCAGGAGTATCGAGGACATTACAAATAGTGATTGTATCTCGTTTGTCATTCTTAGTAATGCCACCTTCCATCTTGCGTGTAAAATCAGTAGTTTTAGGGTTGATCAAGGCAACGGTATATCCATTGCTAAGAAGAAATTTTAGAAGAGCAACATGGTAATGCCCCGTGTCTTCCATACCAATTAAAATTGATTTTTTAGAATACGGTTTAAGAGAGTTGATCAGAAAGTCAAATCCTTCTTTGTTGTTAGAAAAAGAAGAAGGTGCAACATTGAATTCACCAGTTTCTTTGTCTATGACACAAAAATGATGACTGTTCTTTCCAACATCGATACCAACTAATTTCATAAATAAACATCCTTTCTTGATTAAAATTTGTGAAAGTGGTTATCCACAACACTTAGACCACAAAACCTGGTTCAAAATACGAATTCAAAGACTCATCTAACTAATCATTGTTTTGGAATAAGGTGTGGTAAGGACCTCCAGTAAGTAGTCAAGCTACAGGTAAAAAAAACGCAAATCCACTTTCACATATTCAATTTTACAAATTAACAACATCGTCTTCAACCACGGTTATCAAAGTTTGAAAGAAGGGAGAAGTATATTGTAGTTGACCAGTTAGATGGGTCAA
>NZ_VUNB01000021.1 GCF_009695865.1 Allobaileyella intestinalis
TTCCGTCTAGTTGCGGGTAACCTGCATTTTCACAGGTACTAAGATTTCACCGAGTCTGCTGCCGAGACAGCGCCCAAATCGTTACACCTTTCGTGCGGGTCAGAACTTACCTGACAAGGAATTTCGCTACCTTAGGACCGTTATAGTTACGGCCGCCGTTCACTGGGGCTTCGGATCACTGCTTCAGATCGCTCTTAACAGATCCTCTTAACCTTCCAGCACCGGGCAGGTGTCACCCCCTATACTTCGTCTTGCGACTTCGCAGAGAGCTGTGTTTTAGTTAAACAGTCGCTTGGGCCTCTTCACTGCGGCTTAATTGCTTAAGCACTCCTTCTCGCTAACTTACGGAGTCATTTTGCCGAGTTCCTTGGCAACAGTTCTCTCGCTCACCTCGGGATTCTCTCCCTGCCCACCTGTGTCGGTTTTGGTACGGGCCGCATATGCATTGCCAGAAGCTTTTCCTGGAAGCCGTCATCATGTGCT
This sequence comes from Allobaileyella intestinalis, assembly GCF_009695865.1. Classification (GTDB taxonomy): domain Bacteria; phylum Bacillota; class Clostridia; order Peptostreptococcales; family Anaerovoracaceae; genus Allobaileyella; species Allobaileyella intestinalis. Next base: position 484 of record NZ_VUNB01000021.1, read on the forward strand.
TCGCTACTTTCCTTGGATTTCGCTTGCCTGTCACGCCCTAGCCTTGAGGTTACCGGATTTGCCTGGTAACCAGCCGCTTCGCTTCGCCCTCAATCCATTAAGAGGGTCACACTATCCGTCTCCGTCACTCCTTCGCTCCATATACGGGTGCAGGAATCTTTCGCCTGCTTTCCATCCACTACGCCTTTCGGCCTCGCGTTAGGTCCCGACTTACCCAGGGCGGACGAACCTTCCCCTGGAGTCCTTCGGCCTTCGGTGTGTAGGATTCTCACCTACCTCTCGCTACTCACACCGGCATTCTCACTTCTATACAATCCACCGCTCCTCACGGTACGGCTTCTGCTCGTATACAACGCTCCCCTACCACTATAGTTTCCTACAATCCGCAGTTTCGGTATCAGGCTTAGCCCCGGTACATTTCGGCGCAGGGTCACTCGACTAGTGAGCTGTTACGCACTCTTTAAAGGATGGCTGCTTCTGAGCCAACCTCCTAGTTGTCTGGGCATCCCCACATCCTTTTCCACTTAGCCTGTATTTTGGGACCTTAACTGGCGGTCTGGGCTGTTTCCCTCTTGACCATGGACCTTATCACTCAC
>NZ_VUNB01000022.1 GCF_009695865.1 Allobaileyella intestinalis
TTGGGATGAAGTCAAGGAGCATATGCACATCCAAATTAAAGAAGCCAACACAACTTCCTATGCTTCTTATGTAAAACATACAGTTCGTGAAGAAGAATTAAAGAAAGTATTTAATTCACTTGGTGGAAACAACAAGAAAGCTGAAAAGCCAATCAAGAAAAAAGCGAAGGTTGATATGAATTTAAATCAGATTCATGTCGAAGATAAAAAGCCAGACTGTTTAATGATTGACGGCTACAATATGATTTATGACTGGCAAGATTTAAAAGATATTGCCAAAGTAAACATTGAATCTGCACGTGATGAATTGATCAATCGAATCTCGAATTATCAAGGATATAAGCGTATCAAAGTCATCTTAGTATTTGATGGATATCGCGTTAAAAACAATACAGGTTCACATTTTAATCAAGGAAATCTAGACATTATTTATACGAGATATAATCAAACAGCAGACAGCTATATTGAAAAGGCTGTACACGACTTAAAAAAGAAATATGAATTATCAGTTGCGACAAGTGATGGCTTGATTCAAAATGCGATTTTAGCCAATGGCGCAAAAAGAATTTCAGCTCGTGAACTTGAGATTGCGGTAAAAAACGTAAACAAACGAGCTCTTTCGTACCTAAAGAAATAGTTTATGATATAATAGCGAAAAAGATGGAGGAATTTGATTTATGACAAGAAAGATTGCCATTATTGGAGCCGGTCCTGCTGGCTATACATTAGCTCAAGAATTAGTTAAAACAGAAAATGAGTACCAGATTGATATTTTTGATAAGGAAGCTGAAATTGGTGGAGCCATTT
>NZ_VUNB01000023.1 GCF_009695865.1 Allobaileyella intestinalis
CTACAAAAAGTACTAGGTCACTTGCGCTCCCTATGCTTGTAAGCATCAGGTTTCAGATTCTATTTCACTCCCCTCCCGGGGTTCTTTTCACCTTTCCCTCACGGTACTATTCGCTATCGGTCACTGGCTAGTATTTAGGCTTGGAGGGTGGTCCCTCCTGCTTCAGACCGGGTTCCACGTGTCCGGCCCTACTCTGGTGTCATCTGCGTGTCTTCTGCTTCGCCTACGGGAATTTTACCCTCTGTGTCGGAACTTTCCAGTCCTCTTCGGCTCACATACCTCAATCGCGTTATGATGATCCTCAACCCCGAAGCAAGCTTCGGTTTGGCCTCTTTCCCTTTCGCTCGCCGCTACTCAGAAAATCGATGTTTCTTTCTCTTCCTGAGGCTACTTAGATGTTTCAGTTCACCTCGTTCCCTTCTCTGCAGCTATGTATTTACTGCAGGATACATGGACATTGCTCCATGTGGGTTCCCCCATTCGGATATCTGCGGGTCACAGGATATGTGCTCCTCACCGCAGCTTATCGCAGCTTATCACGTCCTTCTTCGGCTTCCAGTGCCAAGGCATCCACCTGATGCTCTTTTGTACTTGACCTCTTCGTCTGCCGCGTTAGCAGACTATTCACTATTGTTTTCACTCTCAGTGAATTCTGGTTTTCTCAACAAATTGCTTCTTGAAATCGTTACCCTCCTTGATCTGCTTCCGCAGATCAGGCTTATCTCGATTCGTTGTCAATTTGTCTTTCTCTTTCTCTTGGTGTGTTATTCAATTTTCAAGGTGCTGCACCATCGTTATCTTGATGGTGGGCCTGGGTGGACTCGAACCACCGACCTCACGCTTATCAGGCGTGCGCTCTAACCTGCTGAGCTACAGGCCCATAAACTAATAGTACAAAGACTTTCCAGTCTCCTTAGAAAGGAGGTGATCCAGCCGCTCGTTCTCGAACGGCTACCTTGTTACGACTTCACCCCAGTCATTGGTTTTGCCTTAGGTAACTTATT
>NZ_VUNB01000003.1 GCF_009695865.1 Allobaileyella intestinalis
CAAAATTATTATATTATATATTTTGGCGAAGAACAATGTTACATAAAGAAAATACGCCGCTAAAACGGGCATTCCTCCCACGACTTACAGAAGTCGGGGCTTCCTGCCTTGCGGCGTTGGTGAAAATCAAATTTCAGTGATTGCCGGGGAGGGCGGATTTGCCTTCCCCGGTGTCCACTGTATTCTGTTATTAAAACTCTGCCTTGAAGTATTCAACTGCAGATTCAAAGAGCTTCAGATCAAACTCACCCGGAACGTTTTTGTAAAGGCCTCGTCCAATTCTCTCTGAGTGACCCATTTTTCCAAGAACGTGACCGTCTGGCGAAAGGATTCCTTCGATGGCCATTGCAGATCCGTTAGGATTGTACTGAATGTCCATTGACGGGTTGTTGTCCAGGTCTACGTACTGAGTCAGAACCTGTCCGTTGTCGATCAGGTAGTCGATGTCGTCCTCTGTGGCTACGAACTTTCCTTCTCCGTGGGAGATAGGAACTGTCAGGACCTGTCCCACTGCTGCCTTCCTGAGCCAAGGAGATTTTGTGGAGCAGACTCTTGTTCTTACCAGCTTGGACTGATGTCTTCCAATATCGTTAAAGGTAAGGGTCGGGCTGTTTTCAGTCTGAGCTGCGATCTCTCCGTATGGCAGGAGGCCCAGTTTAATCAGGGCCTGGAATCCGTTGCAGATTCCTGCCACAAGGCCGCCTCTGTCGTTCAGGAGCCTGGTTACCTCTTCTGAAATGGCTTTGTTTCTGAAGAAGGATGTGATGAATTTTCCAGATCCATCTGGTTCATCTGCTCCGGAGAAACCGCCTGGAATGAAGATTGCCTGTGAATTTCTTATGGCTTCAGCAAACTCTTCCACGGATCTCTTCAGGTGTTCCGGGTCCAGGTCGTTTATAACGAAGATTTCAGGATCTCCGCCGGCTCCTCTTACAGCTCTGGCTGAATCGTATTCACAATTGGTTCCAGGGAATACAGGAATCAGGAATTTTGGCTTTCCTTCAACTGGACGGTGATCCCCTCCCTGGTATCTTGTTCTGTAAATGACTTCTCTTACTGGAACCGGATATTTTCCTGTGTTGAACGGATAAACAGTTTCCAGTTTTCCTTCATAAAGCATGTCCAGCTCTTCCAGGTTGATAACCTCGTGAAGGTTTGCGATGGCTGCTTTTCCGGTGGTTCTTCCCAGGTTGCTGAAGTTTTCTCCCAGCTCTGTTTCCTTCTCCAGCTCTATAATGAAGCTTCCGTAATTGTATCCGAATACTTCCTCGTTGGTGATTCCAGGATCGAATTCGAAGCCGATGCCATTTCCAATGGCCATCTTGTAAACTGCCTCACCGGCTCCGCCGTATCCAGGAGTTCTGCAGGCTGCAACCAGGCCCTGGTCAAAGAGATCTTTCAGCGCATCGAAGTTTTCCTTTAATGACTCAGGCAGCGGGAGACCGTCTGGTCCGTATTCAGGTTTAAGAATTACGACTCTGTGGCCTCTTGCCTTAAACTCAGAAGACCGGATTTTATCCAGCTTGCTTGTTGTTACTGCGAAGGATATCAATGTTGGCGGGACGTGGATGTCCTCAAAGGTGCCGCTCATAGAATCCTTGCCTCCGATGGCGCCGGCCTCCAGTTCCATCTGTGCTCTGTAGGCACCAAGGACCGCTGACAGCGCCTTGCCCCAGCTTTTTTCATTGTCACCCAGCTTCTCGAAGTACTCCTGGAAACTGAGATATACATCCTTGTATTCAGCTCCTTCTGCCAGGAGTTTGCAGATGCTCTCAACTACAGCCAGGTACGCACCGTGATATGGGCTTTTTTCTGAAATATAAGGGTTAAATCCGTAAGCCATCAGGGAGACTGTGTCAGTATCCCCTTCTGGAACAGGAATCTTGTGGACCATGGCCTGAACCGGTGTCCTCTGGTAGATTCCGCCGAAAGGCATCAGCACTGTGCCTCCGCCGATGGTGGAGTCGAACCTTTCTGACAGGCCTCTCTTGGAGCATACGTTCAGGTCTGCAACCAGCTCCCTCATTCCTCTTCCGAAATCTTGCGGAATTTCCTTGCTGTAGTCCTGGGATGCTTCAACTACTGCATCCTCGTGTTTTTCTGCTCCGTTGGTATCCAGGAATTCTCTGGATATGTCAACGATTTTCTGGTCTCTGAAGGTCATGGTCAGGTAAGGCTTTTCCGTAACTGTAGCCACAACTGTGGACTCCAGGTTCTCAGATTCTGCCAGTTTTTCGAACTTCTCTGCGTCTTCCGGAGCTACTACTACTGCCATTCTTTCCTGAGACTCACTGATTGCCAGCTCGGTTCCGTCAAGGCCGTCGTATTTCTTAGGCACCTTATCCAGGCAGATATCCAGACCGTCTGCCAGTTCGCCGATGGCTACTGATACACCGCCTGCACCGAAATCGTTACATCTCTTTATGAGCTTTGAAGCCTCAGGGTTTCTGAACAGCCTCTGGATCTTCCTTTCTTCAGGTGCATTTCCTTTCTGGACTTCTGCGCCGCACTCTTCCAGAGACTCAGCACTGTGGGATTTAGATGATCCGGTGGCTCCGCCGATTCCATCTCTTCCTGTCCGTCCTCCCAGAAGAATTACTACGTCACCTGGTTCTGGTCTCTCTCTCCTTATGTTTTCTGCAGGAGCGGCGCCGATTACTGCGCCAACCTCCATTCTTTTTGCCACATATCCAGGATGATAAATCTCGTCTACCAGTCCTGTTGTAAGGCCGATCTGATTGCCGTAGGAGCTGTATCCTGCTGCAGCTGTGGTGACAATCTTTCTCTGAGGGAGCTTGCCCTTACGAGTTTCTGATGCAGGCACCAGAGGGTCTCCTGCGCCTGTAACTCTCATTGCAGCGTAAACGTAGCTTCTCCCTGACAGAGGGTCTCTGATGGCACCGCCAATACATGTGGCCGCGCCGCCAAATGGCTCGATTTCTGTTGGATGGTTATGGGTTTCGTTTTTGAAGAGGAGTACCCAGTCCTGCTCTTCTCCGTCAACATCTGCCTTGAAATCCACCGTACATGCGTTGATTTCTTCTGACTGTACCAGGTGTTCCAGTTTTCCCTGTTCACGAAGGGCCTTTACTGCCAGGGTGGCGATATTCATCAGGCTTACAGGCTTCCGTACTCCCAGCTCCTTCCTCTTGTCCAGGTAGTCGCGGAAGGTCTGGTTGATTACAGGATCTTTGAAGGTCACATCACGAATGGTTGTGTTGAAAGTGGTGTGACGGCAGTGATCTGACCAGTATGTGTCGATGACCTTGATTTCAGCAATGGTAGGATCTCTGTCCACCGACTTGAAATAGTCTCTGCACATTACAAGATCTGCAAGATCCATTGCCAGGCCCTTGTCCTGACGGAATGTCTCCAGTTTTTTCTCATCATATTTAGTGAATCCGAAGAGCACAGCAACTTTTTCCGGCTCTGGATATACTGTCTTCAATGTTTCAGGAATCTCCAGCGATGCTTCTCTTGCCTCTACCGGGTTTATGAGGTGGCTCTTGATCTTGCCTTCCTCTTCTTCTGTAATATCACCGTAGATTACGTAGATAACAGCTGATTTTACAGATGGTTTCTCATCAGCTGCAATGAAGCGCAGGCACTCCTCTGCGGAGCTTGCCCTCTGGTCAAACTGACCTGGAAGGTACTCCACTGCAATAACCCGGCCTTCTCCTGGGTCCAGGCTGTCGTATACCAGATCTACTGGGGGTTCTGAGAATATGGTGTTCTCTGCCTCCTGAAAAGCCTCATCTGACAGATCTTCCACCAGATACCTGTTCAGGATCCTGACCCGCTCAACTCCTGAGATCTGAAGTACTTCCTGAATTTCTTTCAGCAGTTCCTCTGACTTGCTGGCAAATTCCGGTTTCTTTTCTACATAAAGTACTCTGACCATGTTCACCTCACTAATCTAAATCCAATGGACTTCCGCGTCTCCTGCTGCCACGGCCACTGCCGGGAACCTGCACAGAGGCGGACTTTATTTTTCCAGTGCCTTCAACGCTCTGGCACCAATATCCTTCCTGTAATACATATCCTGGAAGCTGACCTTCCTGATGGTTTCATAGGCCTTGTCTACGGCTTCCTTCAATGTAGGTGCAGTTTCTGTAACTCCCAGAACTCTTCCTCCGCTGGTCACCTGAACCCCGTCCTGGAGCTTTGTTCCGGCTATGAAAATTCCTTCCCTGTCTTCAGGCAGGGTAACGGGATATCCTTTTTTGTAAGAAACCGGGTATCCTCCTGATGCTGCCACTACGCAGCAGGCGCTTTCGTCTCTGAAGTGAAAATCCACGTCAGCCAGGGTTCCATTTGTGCAGGCCATCATGATCTCCAGCAGATCTCCTTCAAGGAGGGGGAGAACCACCTGGGTTTCAGGATCGCCGAAGCGGCTGTTGTACTCGATGACCTTCGGGCCTTTTTCCGTGAGCATCAGTCCGAAGTACAGGCATCCTCTGAAGGTTCTTCCCTCATTGTTCATGGCTTCCACTGTAGGCAGGAAGATTTTCTTCATGCACTCTTCTGCAATCTCATCTGTGTAGAAAGGGTTAGGTGCCACAGTGCCCATGCCTCCAGTGTTCAGGCCTGTGTCTCCATCTCCGGCTCTCTTGTGGTCCATAGACGAGACCATTGGCCGTATTACCTTGCCGTCAGTGAAGGCGAGGACGCTGACTTCCGGGCCTGTAAGGAATTCTTCGATGACCACCACATCTCCGCTTTTACCGAACTTTTTTTCCTCCATAATGGAACGGATGCCGGCTTCAGCTTCTTCTCTTGTGGCAGCGATTATGACGCCCTTTCCCAGCGCCAGTCCGTCAGCCTTGATAACAATGGGAAGCTCTGCTGTCTTAAGGTATTCCAGAGCCTTCTCCGGATCATCAAAGGTCCGATAATCTGCAGTTGGTATTCCGTATCGCTTCATCATGTCCTTGGACCAGGCTTTGCTGGCCTCAATGATGGCAGCCTTTGATTCCGGCCCGAAGGCAGGTATTCCTCTGGCTTCCAGCAGGTCCACCAGCCCCATGGCAAGGGGGTCGTCAGGAGCTACAACTACGTAGTCAACAGCCTTTTCTACTGCAAATTCCACAATCTGGTCAAGCTCAGTGGCGCCTATTCCCACGCATATGGCATCGCCGGCAATTCCCCCATTGCCAGGCAGTGCGTATATCACATCTGCATTCCTGCTTTTTTTCAGCGTTCTGATGATGGCGTGCTCTCTTCCGCCACCTCCTACTACTGCAATTTTCATGATCTCCTCCAAAAGCCTGCAGTCTGGGGCAGCCGATTTCTGCCTCCGGCCTGCAGTTACAGAATTCTCTATTTCATGTTCTCCGTGATTCTCTCAGCTGTCATCTCGACGGCTTCAGGCAGAAGGATCCATTCAGCCTCCTCCATTATACGGCGCTGAAGGGTCTCCGGCGTGTCACCTTCCAGTACGGGAACGGCTTTCTGGGCGATTATCCTTCCTCCGTCTGTAATTTCGTTAACATAATGGACCGTTGCTCCTGAAACCTTCACTCCTCTGGCAAGGGCTGCCTCGTGGACCTTAAGTCCATAGAACCCGTCGCCGCAGAAGGAAGGAATAAGGGATGGATGTACATTTATGATCCTGTCCGGGTATCTCCTTACGAAGTCACTGCTGAGAACTTTAAGGAACCCTGCCAGTACGATAATATCTATCTTCTCTTCTTCAAGAAGGGCCAGCAGCTTGTCCTCGAAACCTTCCTTGCCGATGAAGCAGTTTTTTATCCCTGCCTTCTCAGCCCTCTCCAGGCCATAGGCGCTTTTTCTGGAAGAAACTACCAGAACAGGCTGGCAGTGAGGCATTTTCCCCTCCTGCCATCTGTCGATTATTGCCTGAAGGTTTGTGCCTCCTCCTGAAATGAGGACTGCCACCCTGGCTTTATTTTCACTAGAATTATTCATTTATTCGTCCAGTCCTGTTATGATTACGCCCTCTCCGCCTTTTACTATGCGGCCGATGGCCTTTGCCTTTTCACCGGCGCCGTTGATGATCTCAATAGCTCTGTCTGCGTCTTTCTCATCAACAACTACGGTCATTCCTGTTCCCATGTTGTATGTGTTAAACATGTCTCTCTCAGGAATTCCGCCTTTTTCCATGAGCATCTTGAAAACAGCCGGAACCTCCAGGCTGTCTTTGCTGATCTTTGCGCTGAATCCTTCAGGCAGTCCACGTGGAATATTCTCATAGAAACCGCCGCCGGTAATATGCATTACACCATGTGGCTGGATTTCCTTGAAGAGGGCCAGCATAGGCTTTACGTAGATCTTGGTAGGTGTGAGAAGAACCTCTCCCAGAGTCTTACCTCCCAGCTCTTCCGGTTTCACCGTCAGATCCTGGTTCTCAACGTCGAACACCTTTCTTACCAGAGAATATCCGTTGGAGTGGATTCCTGAACTGGCAATGCCGATAATCACATCTCCCTCTTTAACGGAGTTTCTGTCGATGACCTTCTTCTTGTCCACGATACCCACAGCAAATCCTGCAAGGTCGTACTCGTCCTCTGGATAGAACCCCGGCATCTCCGCAGTCTCTCCTCCAATAAGGCTGCACTCAGACTGAACGCAGCCATCTGCCACGCCTTTGACGATATCAGCAATCTTCTCAGGAACGTTCTTGCCGCAGGCAATGTAATCCAGGAAGAAAAGGGGTTTTGCTCCCACGCACAGAATGTCGTTGACGCACATTGCAACGCAGTCAATGCCAACAGTATCGTGACGGTCCTGAAGGAAGGCCAGCTTCAGCTTTGTGCCTACTCCGTCAGTTCCGCTTACCAGCACCGGCTCCTCCATTCCTGTAAGGTCAGGCTGAAAAAGTCCACCGAATCCCCCAACAGGTGCGGTGTTGCCGAACACCATGGTCTTTGCCACGTGTTCCTTCATCAGCTCAACGGCTCTGTATCCGCTGGTAATATCTACTCCTGCCTCCTTATAGCTTTCGCTCTGGCTCTTCATTGTCTGTCTTCCTCCTTGACTGGCTCTTCAGCAATTACTCATCTTTGTCGCTGAGCTTCCGCTCGAATCTGTATTTTCCGTTGGTCTGAGGCCGCCCTGCCGGATAACCGTCGCCGAAGCAGGCGCTGCAGTAGCCCCTGGCCTCCTTCTCGCCGATCATCTCTCTAAGCCTTTCCTTTTTCAAGAATCCCAGGCTGTCGCATCCGATAATCTCCTTCATCTCCTCCAGAGAATGGTTTGCCGCCAGCAGGTTCTTGCTGTCAGGAATATCTGTGCCGTAATAACATGCGTCGATGAATTCTGGTGCTGTAAGTCTCAGATGAACTTCCTTTGCGCCGGCGTCTCTCAGCTTCTGTACTATGTTTTTGGAAGTAGTTCCTCTAACTACAGAGTCGTCTATGAGCACTACTCTTTTGCCTTTGACCTCGTCTTTTATTACATTCAGCTTAATGTCCACCATGCGCTCTCTCTGTTTCTGTCCCGGCGCTATGAAGGTCCGTCCAATGTATTTATTCTTTATGAATCCCATGGCATAAGGGATTCCGGACTGATAGGCATATCCGAGAGCTGCATCCAGGCCGGAATCAGGCACGCCGATTACTACGTCCGCATCTACCGGCCAGTCCTGAGCCAGGGCCTTTCCTGCATTAACTCTTGCGCTGTGAACGCTTACGCCGTCAATAACAGAGTCAGGTCTTGCAAAATAAATGTACTCAAAGATGCAGACGTTGCGGTCAGTGCTGCCGCAGTGATCTCTGATGCTCTCTATTCCGTCTCTGGAGAAAACAAGAATTTCTCCCGGATCCACGTCTCTTACGAATTTTGCTGAAACTGCATCCAGGGCGCAGCTTTCAGAGGCAACTACATATGTGCCGTCCTCTGTAACTCCGTAGCAGAGAGGTCTGATGCCGTGGGGATCCCTTACGGCAATAAGCTTTGCCGGTGACATGATGACCAGAGAATAGGCTCCTCTGATCTTGTTCATAGCAGAGTTGATGGCTTCCTGAATAGACTCTGATGTAAGTCTTTCCTTTGTGATCAGATATGCGATAACCTCTGTGTCACTGGTAGTCTGGAAAATAGATCCCTGAAGCTCCAGGGCCTGTCTCAGCTCAAAGGAATTTACAATGTTTCCGTTGTGAGCCAGGGCCATTCCGCCCTTTATGTGATTGACCACAATTGGCTGAGCGTTGTTTCTGTCTGTCTGGCCTGTTGTTCCATATCTGGTATGGCCAACTGCAATGCTTCCTTCTCCCAATGCGTCAAGTCTCTCGTTAGTGAATACGTCGTTGACTATTCCCAGGTCCTTGTATTCACTGAAAACTCCGTCGTCATTTACTACGATTCCGCAGCTTTCCTGTCCTCTGTGCTGCAGTGAAAACAGTCCGTAATACACTGTGCGGGCCACCTCGAATCTGTGCGGTGACCAGAGTCCGAAAACTCCGCATTCTTCCCTAAGTCCGTTCATTTCCCTGATTTTCTCCTGTCTTCATAAGTCAGCTTTCACCAATGTCCTGTGTGCTAGTCTTCAAACCTGGCGCTTACAGCCTTGTCCTTCTCCAGAACTGAATCATGGGCCTTCCGTCTCTCCTCCCAGAGCTTCTTCCTCAGTTCTTCATCTCCTGTTGCCAGAATCTCTACAGCAAGAATGGCAGCGTTCTTTGCTCCATCAATTGCCACACTGGCTACCGGAATCCCCGGAGGCATCTGAACTGTAGAAAGGAGAGCATCCATGCCCTCCAGGGCTGATGCCTTGATCGGCACTCCGATTACTGGAAGAACGGTGTTTGCCGCAATCACACCTCCCAGGTGAGCTGCTTTTCCGGCTGCCGAGATGATTACCCCAAAGCCATTCTCTTCCGCACTCTTTGCAAAGGTCAGGGCCTCCTCAGGTGTTCTGTGAGCCGAGAAAACGTGAACCTCCACAGGAACACCGTACTTCTTAAGCTCTGTTATTCCCTTCTCAACTACAGGGAGATCGCTGTCGCTGCCCATTATCACTGCAACTTTCTTCATAGAATTACCTCCTGTCCCATTTAAGGTAAAAAAGGAACGGCTGTTTACCCTCCGTTCCTGTGTCAGCTTACTGAAAATTTCATTCTTAATCTATCACCACCGGTTAAACTCTTCAATGTTTCCCTTCCGCCTCTGCCGCCGGCAAAGGACATTACAGTGGATATTACTCAGAAAATCCGGTTTTTCGCGAACAATTATATCATAAAAGGCGGCCCCCGTTCGGCCGCCTCATGTTTATCTGTGTATTGAATTTATAGAAAGATATCAGAACATTCCCATGGTTTTGAAAATAAAAAGCCACATAAAAAGAGTGAGGCACGACAGAGGAGTTGCGATAATCACCGCATTACCTGCCAGCTCGTCATCACTGTCCATGGCCTGGGCCATGGTGAAGGATGAAACTGCAGGGGGAGCTGCCATCATAGCCAGGAGGGCGATGAAGGCCGGTCCTCTGAAGCCCAGGGCAGCCGCTACAGAAAGGCCTATTGCCGGATATACCAGCAGCCTTACAACAATGGTGATAATCAGGTTCCTCTTTCCTCTGGTCACTCCCACCGGATTAAAAGATGCACCAAGGATTATCATGGCCATTACCGAGCAGGTCTCTGACATTGATGAAATCACGCCGTTTACTGTTGCCGGAATCTTTATTCCCAGAAGGAGGCAGACAATGGCAGCGATGGCCCCGAGAATAATGGGATTTTTCAAGATCCGGACCACCAGGCTCCTTACCGTAGTTTTCCCTCCTCTGTAGTACTCCAGTGTAATGACTGCCAGCACATTAAAGAGGGGAACTATTATCATTATGAGAGCAGCCGTGGCCGCAGCCTTTCCTTTTCCAAAAATATTGATGGTTATGGGCAGGCCCATTATCACGAAGTTACTGCGGTACATGGCCTGAATCATGGCGCCTCTGGTCTTTGGGCTCTTCTCGATTTTTCTCACAAAGACTGATGTGAGTCCGTACATGATCATCAGGAAGGCTATTCCGTAAAATTCAAGGCGCAGGTCGAAGGCCTGGCGAATATTGGCAGAATATAGATTTTCGAACATCAGTGCCGGAAAAAGAACCACGAAGATCATTCGGTTCACGCTCTTTACTTCCTTCTCTGACAGTATATTGAATTTTCTGATCAGCCCTCCGATTACCAGATAAATCATCAGCGGCAACACAGCATTGAAACAAATTATCAGATTTCCGGCCATTTACATCTCCCGTGCTCATTATTCATGCAATCATCATTCATACAGAAAGCCAGCACTGACGTGCTGGCTTTAATACTCATGCTATTTCATCAGCATTATAGATTCTGCATTACACATGAAGCAAAGTCAATGCATTTTCCTCCGCCTGGCAGGCCTGTCATTGATGGCCCCATGGCTTCATCAGCTGCGGACAAGGCTTTTTCCAGCCTTTCTGCCTTCTCGGTAAATCCAATATGAGCCAGCATCATGGAGGCCGCCTTCATCAGGCTTGCAGGGTTTGCATACTCTTCTATTCCCTGCTCTACCATTCTGGGAGCGCTTCCGTGTATAGCTTCAAATACTGCGTAATCACTTCCAATGTTTGCACTTCCTGCAGTGCCTACGCCTCCCTGGATCTGGGCTGCCTCGTCAGTAATAATATCACCGTACAGATTTGGAAGAAGGAACACCTGAAAATCCCCGCGAATGTCCTTGTTCACCAGGTTTGCAGCCATGATGTCCACAAACCAGGAATCTGTTTCTATCTCCGGATAGTCCTTTGCCACATCACGGGCGATCTCCAGGAAGGATCCGTCGGTTTTCTTCAGAATATTCGCCTTAGTAACAATAGAGACCTTCTTTTTTCCATTATTCCTGGCAAAATCGAAGGCCGCCTTGGCGATTCTTCTCGTGCCTTCGTATGTTGTAACTTTAAAGTCCACGCTCAGGCAGTCATTTACCGCTACTCCTCTGCTTCCCAGGGCGTACTCTCCCTCGGTGTTTTCCCTGAAGAAGGTCCAGTCAATTCCTTCCTCAGGAATGGATACTGGCCGCACGTTGGCGTAAAGGTCGAAGGTTCTCCTGAGAAAAACGTTGGCGCTTTCCAGGTTCTTTGTGTTCATAGCTGCGTTTGGGGTGGTTGTAGGGCCTTTGAGAAGCACGTGGCACTTTCTCATTTCTTCCAGCACTTCTTCTGGAACCGTCTCACCGCAGGCAAGCCTGTTCTCCAGGGTGAAGCCCTGAATGTCGCGGAATTCCACAGATCCGGCTGCCAGCTCCTGCTTCAGAAGCTTCTCCAGCACCTTTCTTGTTTCCCTCATTATTACGGGACCTATTCCGTCACCGGCTGCAATACCAATGATTTTTTTACCCTCATGGAGACCCGTGTCCGCCGGTGATTCCTTCCGGCCTTTTCTCATTTTTTCGTTGCGGTTTATCTGCTCTCTCAGCATCATCTCGAAGGCCGATACCGCATCCATTATTTCCTGTTCCCTGATATCTCTGTTTTCCATCTTTTACTTATCCCTGCTTCCTGCATCTCTCCAGCAGGCTCCCCGTTTTCCTTTATATTTTTTCCTGATATCTTCCTTAGTTCAGGCTGTTTTTCTTTGTGTAATCCAGCAGTCCTCCTGCCATGAGCATGTCTTTCTGCCTGTCAGAAAGATCCACATCCAGTGGAATCTCCTTATCTCCAGCCTGAAGCATGATCTTGTTCTCATGGAGTCCCTGGTGGACATTGCTGAGCTTAAGCTCCATTCCCTGCTCCAGGAGATTGTAGTCTTCAGGATTCCTGAAAGTCAGAGGCAGAATGCCGGCGTTTACCAGGTTTGCCTTGTGTATTCTGGCAAAGCTCTTTACCACAACTGCTCTGATTCCCAGATACAGTGGAACCAGTGCTGCATGCTCTCTGGATGAACCCTGACCGTAATTGGATCCTCCTACGATAATGCCCTTTCCTGCCTTTCTGGCCCTCTCCGGGAACTTATCATCAACTACCTCAAAGCAGAACTCAGACATCTTCGGAATGTTGGATCTGTAAGGCAGAACTCTGGATCCTGCTGGCATAATGTGGTCTGTAGTGATATTATCTCCCACCTTCAACACCAGCTGAGCGTCAATGTTATCCTCAAGAGGTCTTGTTTCAGGGAAAGCCTTGATGTTAGGTCCTTTCAGCACCTCTGCCTCAGCAGCCTTTTCCGGCGGAAGTGGCATGATAATGCCGCTGTCGTTTATCCTGAAGTGTTCAGGCATAGTAACATCGAAGGTCTCTTCAATTTTCTCATCTGCAAGATCTGACGGATCTGTGAACACACCTGCCACAGCAGAGGCTGCCGCAGTCTCGGGACTTACCAGATACACTTTTGCATCCTTGGTTCCTGACCGGCCCAGGAAGTTTCTGTTGAAGGTTCTCAGGCTCACGCCCTCCGAATTAGGAGAAAATCCCATTCCTATGCAAGGTCCGCAAGCGCACTCCAGGATTCTGGCCCCACTGTCGATCAACACTGTCAGGGCTCCGGTCTCTGCCAGCATGGAATATACCTGCCTGGATCCCGGAGAGATGGAAAGGCTCACATTGTCGGCCACCTTGTGCCCCTTCAGGATGTTTGCCACCTTCAGCATGTCTGCAAGAGATGAGTTTGTGCAGGAGCCAATGCAAATCTGATCAATCTTCATGCCCTTAAGTTCCTTGACCGGCTTTACGTTGTCCGGGCTGTGGGGACAAGCTGCCAGAGGCTCCAGCTGGCTGAGATCTACGGTGTAGGTCTCAGCATATTCTGCATCCGGATCGCTGGCCAGAGGTCTGTAGTCACTTTCTCTGCCCTGGGCCTTCAGAAAGGCTCTTGTTACTTCGTCTGATGGAAAAATTGATGTGGTTGCGCCCAGTTCTGCGCCCATGTTGGTAATAGTACATCTCTCAGGTACGGACAGAGACTTCACTCCCTCACCGCCGTACTCAACGATGGCACCAACCCCTCCTTTTACGGAGAGAATCTCCAGGACCTTCAGAATAATATCTTTCCCTGAAACGTAAGGTCTCAGCTTTCCCTTAAGTTCAACCTTGATCATTCTCGGCATAGGGATGTGGTATTCTCCGCCGCCCATTGCTACTGCCACGTCCATTCCGCCGGCTCCCATTGCCAGCATTCCCAGGCCGCCGCCTGTAGGAGTGTGGGAATCAGAACCGATCAGGGTCTTTCCCGGGATTCCGAATCTCTCATAGTGAACCTGGTGGCAGATGCCGTTTCCAGGTCTGGAAAAACGAATCCCGTGCTTGGCAGCAACTGACTGAATGTAACGGTGGTCGTCTGCGTTCATAAACCCTGACTGGAGAGTGTTGTGGTCTATATAGGCTACTGACAGCTCTGTCTTCACCTGGTCTATGCCCATAGCTTCAAATTCAATGTAAGCCATAGTTCCAGTAGCATCCTGGGTGAGAGTCTGGTCTATGTGGAGTCCAATGTCCTCTCCTGTCACCATTTCTCCTGACACCAGGTGCTCTTGTATTATTTTCTCAGCAATGGTCTTTCCCATTTTGTCCCTTTCCTTATGTGTATATCTGTTTGTATTCTTCAATTCCCGCTTCAGACATGACTACAGCGCGCCATTTCCTGTGTCTTCTGTAATGAACTTGTGAATCAGCTTATGAAGCTCGTCGGCGCCGATGCCGGAAACTCTTCCTCCGGCGTACTGCTGGTCAACCCACTTCTTTACGTAGGCTACTACCGGACTGTGTTTATCAACCTTGTGTTCTTCAGCCAGGCCGTAGTCCTCGTTGATCCACAAAGCAATGCCTGCAGCACCAGAGCTCTGGTTGATAGACACCCTCGGCGGTCTGTTCAGGAACTTGGCCGTATCGAAGATATTGTATATTTCCTCATCCTTCATGAGTCCGTCTGCGTGAATGCCTGCCTTGGTTACGTTGAAGTTTCTTCCTACAAACGGGGTCTGATCAGGAATCCTGTATCCGATTTTGTTCTCGAAGTACCGGGCCATATCTGTGATAACTGTAGTATCCATTCCGTCCAGGGTTCCTCTGAGCTGAGCATACTCGAACACCATGGCCTCCAGAGGCACATTTCCAGTTCTCTCCCCAATTCCGAACAACGTACAGTTGACAGCTGATGCTCCGTAAAGCCAGGCTGTTGCTGCGTTAGTTACGGCCTTGTAAAAATCGTTGTGTCCGTGCCACTCCAGCATTTCGCTTGGAACTCCTGCATAGTGCTGAAGTCCGTAAACAATTCCGGATACGGATCTCGGCATTGCCACGCCGCCGTAAGGGATTCCGTATCCCAGAGTATCACAGGCCCTGATTCTTACCGGCATACCCGCTTCCTTGGACATATTCATGATTTCTTTTACAAATGGCACAACGAAGCCGTAGAAATCTGCCCTTGTAATGTCTTCCAGGTGGCATCTCGGAACTACTCCGGCCTCAAATGCATCGCTGATGACGCTGAGGTAATGTTCCATGGCCTGGCGGCGGTTCATTCCCAGCTTCTTGAAAATATGGTAGTCTGAACAGCTTACCAGTATTCCTGTTTCCTTTACTCCAATATCGTGAACCAGCTTGAAGTCTTCCTTCTTAGCCCTGATCCAGGTAGTTACTTCCGGAAATTTCAGTCCCAGGTCCATGCATCTTTCTACTGCTTCCCGGTCCTTCTCGCTGTATACAAAAAATTCAGTCTGCCTCAGAATTCCATTTGGTCCGGAAAGGGCGGACATCATCTTGTATATATCCACAATCTGATCTACGGTAAAAGGCGCCCTGCTCTGCTGACCATCTCTGAATGTAGTATCTGTGATCCAGATATTCTCGGGCATTCCCAAAGGTGTGCGCCTGAAGTTGAAAGAAACCTTCGGCACCTCTGTGTATTCAAAAAAATCTCTAAGAAGGTTTGGTTCTTCCACATCCTGCAGCTGATAATTATATGGGTCCTGTTCAAGCAGGTTTGTTCTCTTGTTAAGACTAATCTCGCTCAAAACGCACCTCCGTTTTTCCTTAGAAATTGTATATCGGTATTCTAAAACGCAATCTTGTTTCTGTCAATATACTCTTTGCATTACATACAATGTTTTGCGGTCATATTTGGACAATCATTCAAAAACAGGCTTCTTGCCGCTTATTTACAGGGGTTGGCCAGCCTTTTTCCACGTAAAAAGAGGGCCCGCAGTACGGGTCCTCCCAAAGCCTGGCCTTGAGCCACCAGCTTTTATCTTCATTTATTCCCTTGTTTTCAGCGGTATTCCGCAGTAATTGTATACAATGCTTCAGGGTTTTTCCTGAAGCCGGCCCTCCGCCACCATGGGCAGAGCCTTAATCGTCCAGCATGGTAAATATCTCTCCCCGCAGCTCCTTGTCTGTCTGGAATATTCCTCTCAGGGTATGGGTCACAGTACGAGCTCCCCTTGCTCTGATGCCTCTTGCGGTCATGCAGGAATGTTCTGCCTTCACAAATACAGCCACATCTTCTGTTCCCAGTATCATGGTGAGAATGTCTGCAATGTCATTTCCTATTCTCTCCTGAAGCTGGAGCCGCTTGCACACCATGTCAGCAATTCTTGCCACCTTGGAAAGGCCGATAACCTTGCCTGATGGGATGTAGGCCACAGAAACCGTCATGTTGTACATCAGCGCCAGATGGTGTTCGCAGTGGCTGAAGCATTCTATGTCCTTGATCAGGACCAGGTCGTTGGTGTCTTCCGTAAAACACTTGTTGAACATCTCCGCTATTTCTTCATTGGAATAGCACATGCCCCGGAAAACTTCCTTGTACATGTTTGCAACTCTCTTCGGAGTCTCTACAAGGCCTTCCCTGTCCGGATCATCTCCAAGGGCCATCAGAATCTCCTTTACAGCTTTTTCTATTCTCTCTCCGTCTATTTCTTTCATTTATACTCCCTTTTCCTCCGGATCCCAGATGTATTTATGCATCTGGAGCTGAAGCCTGCACCGGTGCATGTCCTTGTCTTTCATGAACTCCACAATCTCCGCCGGTTCTATACCGCCGAAAACCGGGCTCAGGAAACACTGGCAGGCCGGCTTGTATTTTTCTATGATCTCAGCGGCCTTATGCAGATCTTCCTCAGTGCCTACCACAAACTTCAGGGCATCGCTTTTTCTGAGAATTCCGATGTTGTCTGTAAGCATGCTGGACTCACAGCCACTGGAAGGGCATTTGTAATCCATTGTGATTATGGTTCCCGGGATGAGCACATCTTCCACTGCCACAGATCCGTTGGTCTCAATATTAACCTCGTAGCCTTCTTCCACCAGAGCCCTGGTCAGGTCCATTCCTTCGCGGCTCCTCAGAGGCTCTCCTCCTGTAAGAGTTATTCTGTCACAGCCATATCTTTCAATGTATTCCAGGATCTCCCGGATAGTCATATCCTGTCCGGCGTCCTCTTCCCATGCGTATGAAGTATCGCAGTAGCTGCATCTCAGATTGCATCCCGCAAGCCTGATAAACACAGCCAGTGCCCCGGCTCTCAGCCCTTCACCATCAATGCTGTAAAAAATCTCGTTTACTCTCATCCTTTTACCCGCCAATTACTTCTGGTCCTTAATGTATGAGGCCACATTGTTTTCGCTTTCCTGCACATCTACCCTGTAACAGCATGGGAACTGGCTGCAGATCCAGTAAGCGATGTTCTCGGCAGTAGGGTTGAAGTCCAGCACATCGTTGAGGATCTTGTGGTCCAGCTTATCCTTAACCAGCTCCTTTATCTTTGTAAAATCAAGGACCATTCCGTTACTGTCCAAGGTTTCCGACTCAAGATATACATCTATTATCCAGTTGTGGCCGTGAAGCTGCGTGCACTTGCTGGGATAGTCCAGTTTCAGCTGATGGGCAGCACTTACTTCCAGCCTCTTCTTAACTCTGTACATTTTTTATCCGCTCCTTATGTTTTCTGTAAAAATTATTCCTGGTATTCTATAGGGTCTTCCACTCCGTTGGCTCTGAAGGCCTCCAGCCGGTCAATACATGTGGCACATTTTCCACAGGCCTTGCTGCCTCCTTCATAACAGCTCCATGTCAATTCGTAAGGGGCATTGAATCTCAATCCTTCCTTTACCACTCCAGCCTTGTTCCATTTCACCAGGGGAGCCTCCACCACCACATGGCCGCCTGTTCCAAGTTCAATGGCTCTCCCCATAGTATCTGTGAAGTCCCTGCTGCAGTCAGGATAGGCGTTTCCTGCTGCATCGTCTGCATGGGCCCCAAGGTAGATGTGGACTTTGTCCTCAGGATAGAGAGACATAGCCAGGGCGGCTGCTGAAGACATCATGAGGCCGTTTCTGAAAGGCACATAGGTATCTACTATTCCCTGTCCACCTTTTTCCTCCAGCTGTTCTGCATAACTGCTGTGTTCTATTTCCTTGTCACTATGTTCCAGAAGAGAGCAGTCGCTGTACGCCATAACTGGAGACAGGTCCATTTCATAGTGTTTTACATGGTAATAGTCTGCAACAGCTTTGGCGCACGCCAGTTCCTTGCTGTGCTTCTGACCGTAATAGACAGACACGGTGGAAACATTTTCACTTCCGAATCTCTCCACCGCCATGGCCACGCATGTAGTGCTGTCCACTCCTCCGCTGCTCAGAACAAGTGCTTTATCTTTAAAATCGCTCATTTGTTTCTCCTCTGTCTCTAAAGTAATCCCCCGTTAACTATCTTCTCTCCCCTGTCCTGATTGCCCGGTCAACAGGCCGTCAGATTATCTGCCGGCTCTGTCCAGCTGGCTGAAGATCCTTTCCTGAGCCCTCTTTTCATAGTCGGTTCCTGGTCTTCCCCAGGCTGCAAATGGGAATATGCTGATACCCCCTCTTGGATTGAAGTCTCCTCTCACTTCAATGTATTTAGGATCCATCAGTTCTTTCAGGTCATTCAGAATGATGTTGACACAGTCTTCGTGAAAGTCTCCATGGTTTCTGAAGCTGAAGAGATACAGCTTCAGGGACTTGCTCTCAACCATTCTCACATCTGGAATGTAGTTGATGTATATAGTTCCGAAATCCGGCTGCCCTGTCATAGGGCAGAGGCTGGTGAACTCAGGGCATTTGAAAGTAACCATGTAATCTCTTCCCTGGTGCTTGTTTACGAAAGCTTCCAGCAGATCCGGGTTGTAATCTGTGTCGTATTTTGTACCCTTATTTCCCAGCAGTGTTATTCCTTCCAGTTCTTCTTTGTTTCTGGACATGTTAATTCTCCTTTTAAATAAAAAATCCCTCGCCTGATAATACTGGTGAGGGACATTTTTTTCAACTGATTCTGGTAATTCCGGCAATCATATAAACCATTCCGGATCTTTCCGTTTGTTGTACAGCCGCTCCAGAGCCACTCTGGATGCTGCGTACAGAGGACCTCCATATGACCTGGCTTCCTGGGGGCACACATTAATACATGCCGAACAGGAAATGCACTTCTTGCCGTCCACCTTTCTGGGATTGGACGGGTCAATGGCTCCTACCGGGCAGATAGCCGAACACTTTCCGCAGTTAATGCAGAAGGAATTTGCCACTGGATGAACCGGATACCTGGATGGTTTCCTGGTAGGCACATCTCCCTTGACATTTAAGGGCGCCAACATGGCCTTCATTCCTTTTATCTCAGTGCCGCAGAACCTCCTGATCTTGTTTGCGGAAACCTTTGAAAACTCTATTATCTGCTGCAGGTCAAAGGCATCGGGCCGGTCTCCTGCAATAGTGGTGAACATAGGATTCTTCGCAACAAAGGCTCCTGCACTGACAACTCCGAACTCCTGGTCACAGGCAATGGAATAAAGCTCCCTCAGAGCATCTCCATATGTGTTGTTGCCGTAGGTTACTATCACAATGGCCAGGGTGTCACTGCCGTGAATCTTCTTCAGCATGTTGGAACAGACCTCAGGGATTCTCCCGCTGTACACCGGCATACCGATGACTACAATAGATTCATCATCGAAGTGGAGATCCTCTTTAACCGGATCTACCAGCAAATCGGTAAAGCTGTGTTCCACAGGATCCACGCAAAGCTCATCCAGCCTTTCAGATAATTCAGTTGTGATCTTCTTGGTGATCTTAGCCGTCTCCCCCGACGGGCTGAAGAACATCCCAATCACATTTCTGATCATATTTTCTTCAATTCTCCTTATATACCCCAGTGGTAACTGTAATTTACATTCCATCTGGAATTTTACCACCGGTGTCCATTTCAATAAGAAAGAATGGTGAAGAAAGAATGAAAAGAATTTTTCTATTTATCTGTGCCGTACTTTTCGTCCCATGCTTCGAAGTAGTCGATCTTCATGCAGTGTTTGCAGTACTGAAGAACTTTCTGTACTTCGGCTCTTGCCTCTGCAGTTCCCTCTTTGAGGATCTGAACAACCAGCTCCGGACGAGCCTCGTAGTATGCTCTTCTCTCTCTGATTGGTGTAAGGAAATCATTCATTACATGGAAGAGGAACTTCTTGACCTTTACGTCTCCCAGGCCGCCTCTTCTGTAGTGGTCCTTCAGTTCATCCAGGTTCTTGTATTCAGGCAGGTACTTCTGGAAGTCTTCGTCCTTGCAGAACACATCCAGATATGTGAACACCGTATTTCCTTCTACATGGCCCGGGTCACTGACCTTAAGGTGTTCCGGATCAGTATACATTCCCATGATCTTTGTTTTCAGCACATCTTCCGGATCTGAAAGGTAAATGGTATTGCCCAGGGACTTGGACATCTTAGCCTGTCCGTCTGTTCCCGGAAGGCGGAGAGCTGCCTGGTTCTTCGGAAGATAGATTTCCGGCTCGTTCAGCTCAGCTCCATATGTAGCATTAAATTTTCTTACTATTTCCCTGCACTGCTCCAGCATTGGTTCCTGGTCCTCACCTACAGGAACTACTGTAGCATTAAATCCTGTAATGTCAGATGCCTGGCTGATTGGATAAGTAAAGAATCCTACTGGCACGTTAGCCTCGAATCCTCTTAATTTAATTTCGTTCTTGACAGTCGGGTTCCTCTGAACTCTGGCCACTGTTACCAGGTTCATGAAAAACATGGTCAGCTCGTGGAGTTCTGGGATCTCCGACTGAATGAGAATCGTTGTCTTCTTTGGATCAATTCCTACAGAAAGGTAGTCCAGTGTACACTGGAAAACACTGTCTCTCACCTTTTCCGGATTGTCGAAATTATCTGTAAGGGCCTGAATATCAGCCAGCATTATGAACATCTTGTCGAAATCCGGATCGTTCTGAAGTTCGATTCTCTGCTTAAGAGATCCTACATAATGTCCAATGTGAAGTTTTCCTGAAGGCCTGTCGCCTGTAAGCATGATTTTTCCGCTCATTTTTATCTCCTTTATTTAATACGCAAATACAATTCCGATGGCATTTTACACTGTCTTAAGGCCGCCATCGCCTGTACTCTCCGTATTCTTTTTCATATACATATTTCTCGGAGATTAGTTTATCCATGGTTATGTCGTGTTCCTCCGTTACCACTTTGTCAACAAGGATTTCCTCAAAGCAGAGAGCTACCTTGCACCCTTTGAAAAGAGAAAAGAATCTGTCGTAGTATCCGGCGCCGTGGCCCAGACGGGATAGCTGTCTGTCGCAGGTGACACACGGAACTATGGCCAGATCAATATCTTCCGGCTGAGCTACAGGTTCCTCTGGAGAAGGTTCCATGATACCGTAGGCACCAGGAACCAGCTTGGTATCCTCGTTGTAGTATCTGGCGTCCATCACACCTTTTCCATGGCAAAGAGGGATGCACACTTTCTTTCCTCTTCTGAGGGCATCCTCAATAATTCCGGAAGTAACTACTTCCTTGCCGAAATTCATGTAGCAGAAAATCGTATCCGCTTCCATGTATTCCTTTGTTTTCATCAAGGCAGCGGCGATCTGACTGCTGGCATCTTCCATGTATTCATGGGAAAGGGCGGCCATCCTCTTTCCTGTCTCCTTCCGCTGTGCTTTTTTTGCTTCTTTCAAATCTGTGTTGTTCATTTTACTTACGCACGCCCCTGAATATTACTGAATATTCCTGCATAATCCCCTGGTCAGCAATCCATTAAAGCTCTGCTGTATCCAGATTGTCGATTATTTCTCTCTTTACTTTCCTGGTGTACATAACAGACATTCCTGTACCTGCTATCTCTGCAATGGGGAAGGCCCACCATACTGCCGTTACACCGCCAATGCGGCCCAGAATCCAGGCCATAGGAAGCAGAACTCCCAGCTGCCTTATGAGGGAGATGTTCATGCTGTACACGCTTTTTCCCACTGCCTGGAACACGCTGCCTCTCATTATGGCATATCCGGCAAATGGGAAACAGATGGAAATTATCCTCAGTGCTGTTATTCCCAGAGACATCATGGTCTCAGACGGATTGAACATGGACATCAGCACTCCCGGCGCAGTCCAGAAAATCAAAGTTCCCACGGACATAAAGGCCACAGAATAAAATACGCTTATGCGCATTCCTTCCCTCATTCTGTCTGGTTTTCTTGCACCGTAATTGTATGCGATGATAGGCACCAGACCGTTGTTCATTCCGAAAATCGGCATGAACACGAAGCTCTGTATCTTGAAGTAGGCACCAAAGGTGGCAACAGCTGTAGTGGAGAAACTTACCAATATCAGGTTCATTCCAAGGGTCATGGCCGATCCCACAGCCTGCATGATAATAGAAGGAACACCTATGCGGTAGATTTCCTTGATCATCATACCGTCAGGTCTGAAACCCTTCATATTCATGGAAATCTCGTGGTTCTTCGTGTGGTTGATGTAAAAACCCATTATGGTTCCTACGGTCTGGCCGAATACCGTAGCTATTGCGGCTCCTGCCACGCCTAGTCTCGGCGCTCCCAGAAGGCCGAAAATGAGAATCGGGTCCATGATTACGTTAATAAGGGCTCCCGTCACCTGCATATAGAAAATGTACTTTGTCTTTCCTGTTCCCTGAAGGAGTCTCTCCATGGTTATCTGCATGGTTACCATTATTGAAAGACGGCACACGATGGTCAGGTACTTAGTTCCGTATTCAATAATCTGAGGATCTGATGTCTGGCTTTTGATAAAGGGTTCTGCGAAAAAGCTGAACACCAGGAAAATTGCATATGTTACAAAAGCAAGGAAGATTCCGTTGTGAACTACCAGGTTTACCTTGTCCAGCTCCTTTGCCCCCAGGTATCTGGACAGAAGAGCGCTCATACCTACTGCTGTTCCTATGGCAAAAGCCAGAATAAGGCTCTGTATAGGGAATGCCAGGGAAACGGCCGTCAGCGCATTTTCGTTGAGATGGGCTACGAAAATGCTGTCCACAATGTTGTACAGGGACTGGACGAACATGGATATCATCAGGGGTGCCGACATCTTCAGCAGCAGTCCTCTCACCGGTTTATATCCCATGGGATTTTCCGCCAGAACCTCTCTGTTGCCATTTCTATTGCCATTGCCGTCCCCGTTTTCTTCAGTTGTTATTTCTTCATTAATGTCAGTTCTCTCAATACTCTCTCTTTCATTTTCGTTCATGTACTCTCCTTAGCTGTAAATTGTTTTATATCTCTCTAATCTCGTTTTGACATTCTAATATAGAATACCACATTTATTGTGAAATTCTGGAATTTTCTTTAAATCAGTTCTCATAAACTACAAAAAAACAGAGAGAAGAGCCACCGAGGCCCTTCTCTCTGCAAATAAGAAGTATAGTAATATGAAGAAGAAAGCTGTTAGTAAAATTACTCTGCTTCAGGAACTTTCTGAACCTTCTTCCTGAATTTAGAGCCTTCATCGACTTCACCGGCATTAAGTCTCTTGAAGTAGCTTCTTGTTTCTGCTACAACCACTCCGTTCAATGCCACCAGTCCAACGAGGTTCGGCAGTGCCATCAGGCCGTTGAAAATATCTGCAAAGGTCCAAACGAAATTCAGAGTGAGGAACGGTCCTATGAGAACTGCAATTATGTATATCCATCTGTATACTTTTACGGCCTTCATGTTCTTATTGCTGAAGTATTCCAGACATCTCTCGCCGTAGTAATCCCATCCCAGGATGGTAGTGTAAGCAAATATTGAAAGACAGATCATCAGGACAATGCCGCCTACGAAGTCCGGCCAAGGAAGGCCTTTTCCGAAAGCTCTCATTGTAACTGCCACACCTTCCAGACCCACCTTGTCAGAGCCTGTAAGAACAATGGCAAAACCTGTAATGTTGCAGATTACGATTGTATCCAGGAATGTTCCTGTCATGGATACCAGTCCCTGTCTTACCGGCTCCTTAGTCTGAGCTGCAGCTGCTGCTATAGGCGCAGATCCGAGGCCTGCCTCATTGGAGAAAATTCCTCTTGCAACGCCCTTCTGCATGGCAACCATCATGGCTCCCAGAGCTCCTCCTGCAACCGCCTTTGCTCCGAAGGCATCTTCAACAATGACAACAATTGCATGAGGAATGTCTGTAATATTGTAGAGGATGATAGCAACACCGATTACTACGTATGTCACCATCATTGCAGGAACTACGAAAGATGCTACGTTTGCAATTCTCTGAATTCCACCGATAACTACCAGGGCAACACACAATGTTACTGCGATGGCTGCGACTACAGTAGCCCATGAATATGAGATTCCTCCCATGGTAAAGGCGATGTGTGTGTTGTTTGGATCAAATACCGTCTTTATAGCAGAAGTAATGGAGTTTACCTGAGTTATGGTACCGATTCCCATTACTCCGGCTGTAAACCCGAAGAAGGCGAAGAGCTTTGCCAGCCATTTCCACTTCTCTCCCATTCCGTTCTCTATGTAGTAGAACGGTCCGCCAAGAGCATGTCCGTCTTCGTCAATGACTCTGTATTTAATTGCCAGAAGGCCTTCTGCGTACTTTGTGGCCATTCCGAAGCAGGCTGCAACTACCATCCAGAAAAGTGCTCCCGGTCCTCCGGTAACAACGGCTGTGGCGACGCCTACGATATTTCCTGTTCCTACGGTGGCCGCCAGTGCTGTGGTCAGTGCTCCAAAACTGGAGACTTCTCCAACACCGTCTTCCTCGTTATGAACCATGTACTTCAGGGCCTTTCCCAGTTTCCTGAACTGGAGAAATCCCATCCGCACAGAGAGAAGAATTCCTGTTCCCATTATGAGAACAATCAGCGGGATACCCCACACGTAGCCGTCAATTACTTCTAGAAACGCTGTGAACTTTTCCATTCGTCACCTCCGATAGCTGTCAACCCAATCCATATATACCCATTTCCTAAAATAAAAAACCTCCGGCTGCACCTACACCTTCGCCGCCTCGGTTTATGTATACATGATAATTCGGCTTTTTATTTCTGTCAACAAATAATTTTAAAATTATTTGTTTTGTCAAACCAAAAACTAGGCCCTTCAACCCCTTGCAATCACTGGATTTTGTACGGTTTTTAGTACAATCGTGCATAATATACTTGAAAAAGTATTTTTTTAACAGGCCCCATATTCTGCGAAATTCCGGTGCACATGGAATAGTTGCAGTTGTCTAAAGAGAAAGTCAAATGAAAAAAGCAGCGACCTGACAAGATCGCTGCAGTTTATATTTAATATTTGTGAGATTAAAGCAGGGATGCTACCAGCTCCTCCATCTTAGCAAGATCGTCTGTAGGCTCGAATCTGGCAACTACATTGCCCTCTCTGTCTACTACGAACTTTGTGAAGTTCCACTTTATGTCAGGATTGTTCTTATAATCCGAATCGATGGATGAAAGGAGCTGATCCATCTTCTCAGCAACTTCTCCTTCTCCAAATCCCTTGAAGGCCTGCTGGCTCTTCAGGTACGCATAGAGTGGCAGCTGATTCTCTCCATTTACATCTGACTTCTTCATCTGAGGGAATTTTGTATTGTAGTGAAGGGTGCAGAACTCATGAATTTCTTCATCTGTTCCAGGAGCCTGTCCCATGAACTGGTTGCACGGCACATCGATGATCTCCAGTCCCTTGTCATGATATTTCTCGTACATTGCTTCCAGTGGCTCGTAGTGTGGTGTGAATCCGCATCCTGTTGCTGTATTCACGATTACCATTACCTTGCCCTTGTTATCTGAAAGATTGAACTGTCCTCCATCTGGTGTTGGCACGCTGTAATCATATATTGACATTTTCTGACCTCCGTTTCTGGTTGTCGTTACGTTTTATAACGCTGGCTGCCGGCCCTGTGGCCATTGCCTAATCGGTTGTGTACAATTAATTTTCTATATTCTATTGCGCACAACCGGTTTTGTCAATAGACTTTCTAGAAAAATTTTCCTTTTTCGTCCTTGTATACAAAATTCGTCGTACCACCACAGATACTGCATTTTCCTGATTTGTAGCCGAAGCCGTCACCATATCCGCCAAAGCCCAACTGGAGTTCCTCGGAACCGCAGAATGCGCATTTTCTCAAAGCATCCCCTCTTCTATCGTCCACATATCTGCATTGTCCGAAATTTGGCAGTTCTCCAAGTCTTTTTTCCCGTGAACCAGAGAAAGTCAGATCAACCCTGTCCTTGTCCTCATCCTTCAGAACCCATTTTCCGTCAGCCATATTATCCCTTTATATCTCGGCCTTCCAGAGTCCGTGGAGGTTGCAGTATTCGTAGGCTGCTACTGCCTCATCTCCATCAGCAAGGGCAAAGAGAGCCTCTGGTTTTTCACCAGGTTTCAGGTCTTTCTTCTGGAATCCCTGTTTTGTCTCAAGGATGATGAACTGGATGAAATGCTCTTCCAGCATTGGATGGGCTACAGAGCCCACAGAAACCTTAACTGTGTTTCCCTGAACCTCAACTACCGGCACATGTTTTTCCTGGGCAGCATCTGTAGTGTTTGGCACCAGCTCTGTCATAGTTTCACCGCAGCACTTCGGCGTGCAGGCTGTTTTCTCTCCCAGAAAAGTTACAAAGTTTCCGCATCCTTCGCATCTGTAAAACAACATAATACTCCTCCTCTCCGGATTTCAAATGTGGTGGTATGACCCCCAGCCACACAAACTTTCTATGATTATAACCGATTATCCTTGGTGAAACAGTTAGCACAAGGTGTTTTTTTCCACAATTTTCTCTAACATTTCTTATTTCATGGAGTTTCATTGAGGATTGCCTACTCTCCAAAGAGCTCCTGTGTTTCCTTCAACTTCGCATAGACGCCGTTCTTTTCCAGAAGTTCTTTTTCAGTGCCCATCTCCTGGATGTGGCCTTTTTCGATAACCACGATTCTGTCGGCATTCTTAACGGTAGACAGCCGGTGGGCAATAACGAAAGAGGTCCTGCCCTTCATGAGCTGGTCAAACCTCTTCTGGATGTTCTGCTCGGTAACCGTATCCAGAGCCGATGTGGCCTCGTCCAGAATCAGGATCTTAGGATCTTTCAGGAATATCCTGGCAATGGCTATTCTCTGCCTCTGGCCACCGGACAGCCGGGCTCCCCGCTCGCCTACGTATGTCTGGAAGCCCTCTTCCATTTCCATGATGTCATCGTAGATTTCAGCCTCTCTGGCCGCCATGACCACTGCTTCGTCGGAAGCCTCCGGACAGCCGTAGCGGATGTTTTCCATGATGGTATCCGGGAAAATAAAAACGTCCTGCTGGACGATTCCGATGGCCCTGCGGAGAGAGTCTTTTGTGGCGTCCCGGATGTCCATGCCGTCGATCTTTATGTCTCCGCCGGTTACGTCATAGAACCTTGGAATGAGCTGGCACAAGGTGGTTTTGCCGCCACCGGTGGTGCCAACCACTGCGGTAACCTCTCCCCCTGTAACGTGGAGGTCAATGTCCGACAGTACCTTCTGCCCGTTCTGGTAGGCGAAGGAAACGTGATCAAAATCGATTTTTCCGTCAGTGACAACGAGAGACCGGGCATCATCTTTCTCTATGACCGTAGGCTCCACAGCCATGAGCTCGGAAAATCTCTGAAGGCCCGCATATCCTCCTGCGAAGATCTCGGCAAACTGGGCCAGCTTCCTCACAGGTGTGACGAAGGCGGAAACGTACAACGTGAAAGTAATAAGGTCGATGTAATTCAGCTCATCCTTCATGATCAGGTAACCGCCGAAGGCTATGACTACTACAGGCATTATACCCATGAAAAATTCCTGGTAAGCGTTGAACAGGCCCATGGCCTTGTAAAAGTCTTTTTTGGAATTTCTGTAGCCGCTGTTCACGTTATCGAACCTTTCCCTCTCCACGTTCTCATTGGCAAAGGCCTTGGAGGTCTTAGTTCCGGAAAGGCTTGACTCGATGTCGGAGTTGATGGAGGCCAGTCTTACCTTCACGTTTTTTGAGGTGGTAGAGAGATTTGTCCTCTGCTTCATTATTATTCCGATGAATATTGGAAGGAGAATGAACACCACCAGGGCCAGCCGCCATTCGATGGTGAACATCATGATGAGGGCTCCAACTATGGTAAGGGTGGAAATCAGCAGGTCCTCCGGGCCGTGGTGGGCCAGCTCCGTTATTTCAAAAAGGTCTCCTGTAAGCCTGCTCATCAGGCTTCCTGTGCGGTTTCTGTCGTAAAAGTCGAAGTCCAGCTGCTGCAGGTGCCGGAAAAGGTCGGCTCGCATGTCGGTCTCCACCCGAATACCGAAGGTGTGTCCCCAGTAGGTCATCACGTAGTAGCAGAGAGCCCTGAGTAAATAGGCCACTGCAACGATGGTCATCACAGTGAAGAATGTCTGGAAGGCCTTGTTTGGCAGCATGTCGTACATGGCCTTCCTGGATATTACCGGGAAAGACAACTCGATGAGAGAGGCCAGCACGGCGCATACCATGTCCAGGAAGAACAGCTTCCTGTGGGGTTTGAAATATCTGATAAGTGTTTTTATCATATTATGAGAAATCCTTTCATTGCACTTTGTGTCCGGATATTCTACCACAGATTGCCGGGGTTTTACTGCACCAAAAAAGCAGAGCAGGTTTTCATCAGCCCTGTTCTGCTTCTTTTATTCTGATGTTCTTTGTTCGTTCTGAATATTTTGCGGAGGAATTTCAAAATATTCAGGAGGCATTCAGATAGTCAGATTAGTTATCACTCTCTGCCTGAGTGTTCTCATCCATGCTTTCTCTGATCTTCTCGCCCACAACTTCCATCTTGTCAGATTTTCTGATAAATGCGCCAATGATGCATCCCACAAGAGCCGGGACGATCCATCCCAGTCCGTCTGCAGCGAAAGGCATTTTCCCAATAAAATCAGAAAGACCTCCCATTGGCAGGTTGCCCATCAGGCTGGCGGCCAGTGCGAAATATGCTCCAACACCTGCGACCATGTTGTTTGTTACAACTCTGTCCAGCAGTGCGAATACCACCAGTACGATCATTGGCGGATACAGGATTCCCAGAATCGGTCCGGCCAGCTTGATTATATTGGTCAGTCCGAAGTTTGAGAGGGCGTAGCTCATGACGATAACGGTGATAACGGTCTTCTTGTACTGAAGCTTGCCGTTGGAAAGGGTCTGGAAGTAATCTCCCACAACGGATGAGAGTCCGATGGATGTGGTGAGGCAGGCCATGAGCACGATTATTGTCAGGGCTATTGCTCCCATGCTTCCCAGGAGTTTGTCTGTGATGAACATAAGGAGTGGTGCCTGGTCAAGGCCTTCAGCACCGGCTACGCCGGAAACTGTAGCACCCAGGTATGTCAGTCCTCCGTATACCAGTGCCAGAAGTGTTCCGGAGATAAGTGCGGATCCTGCAACTGTGTCTCTTATGTCTTCCTTGCTGGTGAATCCATAGGCAGCGGCTGCTGTAATCATCATCAGTGCCTGTGGAACTCCGCCGATACCGTCCAGAGTCTGGTAACCGTTTACAATTCCTGCATTCAGAGGTT
This sequence comes from Allobaileyella intestinalis, assembly GCF_009695865.1. Lineage (GTDB taxonomy): Bacteria > Bacillota > Clostridia > Peptostreptococcales > Anaerovoracaceae > Allobaileyella > Allobaileyella intestinalis. The sequence continues at coordinate 28,753 of NZ_VUNB01000003.1, forward strand.
TTGCTCCGTCGACTACTGATGCTGTGTCAATAGGATGTATGATTCCTGAAATTATGAGAAGCACCATGACTGCCAGAAGAATTGGAGTCAGGTAATTTCCGATAATATCTACCACCTTGGCCGGTCTGATTACCAGAAGCAGTGAAATTCCGTAGAAAATCAGGCCGAAGAGCCAGAGAGGCAGTCCAGGAATCAGCTCCTTGATGCCCATTTCATAAGTAGTTGCGGCTGTTCGCGGAATGGCGATCAGAGGTCCAAGGCAGACGATAATGGCTGTGACCATAATCTTGCCGGGGATCTTTCCCATCTTCTCAGTAACGCCGTCCATGGTTCCCTTCTTGTTGGCCACTACTGAAATGATAGCTGCTACAGCCAGACCAACATCCATCAGGAAGAATCCGATAAATCCGATGAACCAGCTGGAGCCGGTGTCCCTGCCCAGGAACGGAGGGAATATCAGATTTCCAGCTCCGAACTGAGTGGCAAAGAGAGCCAGGCCCATAATAATGATTGCAGATCGCTTGCTCCGTGTCTTACCATTCTTTTGCATAATTCAATTTAACCTTTCATCAATGTCTCTCACAGATCCCATCCTCCTTTTTCTTTGGATCAGTGGAGGCCACCAAAAGGAATGATAACAAATTAACGATATGTTAACACATTAACAATATACCAGCAAGGGCTCCCCTGGAAATCGTTGGCCGTATATTGTATTTTTTATGCAAAAGGCTCCCGGTAATAAAACCGGAAGCCTTTTGTTCTGGAGCTGCTGGTGGGAATCGAACCCACAACCGCGGCGTTACGAATGCCGAGCTCTGCCATTGAGCCACAGCAGCACAGCTGTTTAGTTTGTACTAGCTTTTGTATTGTATACTACAGAAGGCGGTTTTTCAAGGCAATGTTTCATTGGCCCAGTGCCGCAAAACCCGGAAATGTGATATATTTTATTTGATTTTATTTTTCCATACAGCAATAAACCAGGCGCACAAGGAGAAAGGAGGAACCTATGGCCGCCAATCACAAACTCAAAGAGCAAGACGAGCGCCGGGCCATCCGGTTATCCACCTCACTAGGCGTTCTCGTGGCAATTGCCGAAATCATCATGTATTTCATCACGAGCTCTCAGGCAATCCTTATTGACAGCATTTACGACGGCATGGACGTAGTAATTCTGGTGCTATATCAGATCCTCCTGCCCCTGCTGTACAAGCCTGTAAGCGAAAAAATCCCCTACGGTTACGCCCAGGTGGAATCCCTTTTCATCCTTGTAAAAGGTTCTATCCTCATTATCGTCACCCTTCTTGTTATTTACAACAACGTGCGGCTGATCCTGAAAGGCGGCGCGTCACTGGACACCGGCCTGATTCTGGACTACGAATTTGGCCTGACTATTTTCTGTCTCTTCGGTTACATACTGATGCGGTACATGGGCAGGAAGATGAACACCCCTATGATCAGGGTGGAGCTGATCACCTGGAAAATAGACGTTTTCCTGAGCTTAGGCGCCTTCCTGGGCTTCGGGCTGGCCATTCCTTTTACAAAGTACCACATTCTGGAGTGGACCATTCCTTACATCGACTCGGTTATTTCATGTATAATTGCAGCTCTCATGCTTCCGGAACCGGTCAGGGCCTTCGTCAAGGCCATCAGAGAGCTGGTGCTCATGGCTCCTTCCGAAAAAAAGCTGGAGGAGATTCGCAGTCTTGCGGGGCAGGTGCTGGAAAACTATCCATACGAAGTAGATTTTGTAGACGCAGTTCGGACGGGCAGAAAACTCTGGATAGACTTTTATGTCACAACAGAAAGCAACATAATGGATATCCGGCAGCTGAAAAAAGCCACAATGGAACTGAAAGAACTTCTTTCAAAGCACTATGACGGAGTCTACGTAGATCTTATTCCAGACATAACACCGGAGAAAGATTCTTAACGAAGATTTTAATTGAAAAAATTTTTTTAATATTCTAATATAAGTGTGGATTGTTGTGGATCACGACAATTATTTCTCATGGAATTATTGCCTCTCCACGGACATTCAACGGACTTTCCATAAATCAAGTCAATTTTACATGCTGGCCGGCTATGAGGCCAGTTCTTCTAATCATTTCAAAGAAAAGGAGGTAACCCATGGACGGAGACAGTCACGGTCGAATATCGCATAAGGGCATGGCAGACCAGGCTGACTGCGTTCAGGCGGATGCCTTTCTCTACCATTAATTTCAAATAGCCCGGACCACCTCTGTCTCCTTCAAGCAACAGTGCCTTTTTGGCATTCCCATAATTTTGAAGGAGAATCACAATGGAAAAAATCAACACCGAAGTAATTGAAAAGCTGCGCTGTCTCATTGCAGATTCTGACCCTCAGGCAATTTACGATTTTATCGATCATTACCAGCCTATTGATTTCGCCGAAATCGTAGAAGAGCTGGACGACGTTGAAATCTCCAGCCTGGTCAGGCTTCTTGATGACAACCGGCTTGCATCTCTGATGGAAGAATCAGATGATGATGAAAGAATACGGATTGCGCGTACCCTGGACAACCGGCGGCTCATGACGGCATTCGAGTACATGCAGAAGGACGACATAGTAGATATGCTGGGAGATTTTCCTATTCTGCGGAGAAAAGAAGTGCTGCGGCTCATGAAGTCTTCGGACCAGACCATCATCAACAAGCTGCTTAATTATCCCGAAGATTCTGCCGGCGGCCTGATGACCACAGACTACATCGCCCTTCACGACGACCTGACTGTGGAAGACGCCCTGGATGTGATCCGGCGCACAGGTCCCAAAACCGATTTGATCCAGACTATTTTTGTCATTGACGACAAGCGGAAACTAATCGGCACAGTAAGTCTGAAGTCCCTTCTTGTGGCTTCAAAAACTTCCCTGATCAGAGCCCTGATGGACGACCAGGTTCTTTCCGTAAATCCGGAAACCGATCAGGAAGAAGCGGCCCGCATCGTTGCAAGGTACGACCTGGACGTAATCCCCGTAGTCAGCAGATCCAACCAGATTCTGGGCATTATTACCGTAGACGATATCATCGACGTTATCATAGAAGAATACAACGAAGACATGCTCCAGCTGGCCGGCGTAAACGTAGAGGAAAAGCTGGATTCCACCTGGCGGGAGTCTCTCCGCATGCGGCTTCCCTGGCTTCTCATCAATCTGGTAACCGCATTTCTGGCGTCCTTCGTCGTAAACCTTTTCCAGAACACCATTCAGCAGGTAGTTGCCCTGTCTGCTGTAATGACCATAATCAGCGGCATGGGAGGAAACGCAGGTACCCAGACCATGTCCATACTTGTCCGAACCCTTTCTCAGAAGGATCTGAGATGGCGGGATGCCCTGCCCCACCTTCTGAAAGAAATTGTTGTAGGAGTTCTGGACGGGGCTTCCTGCGGAGCTGTTACAGCAGTGGTAGTCTGGTTCATGTACCACAACCTGTACCTGTGTCTCATAGTGGTTCTTGCCATGATCGGGAATCTTTTTGTATCAGCAGTCTTCGGCTTCCTTGTTCCGGTCATACTGAAGCGGTGCAATCAGGATCCGGCAGTGGCCTCATCAATTTTCGTGACCACTGCCACCGACACCCTGGGATTCTTTATTTTCCTGGGGCTGGCCACTTTGATGATGCCTTACCTGCTCCGCTGATCCGGGAGGCAACTTCCAGGTTTCAGAGTATCTTTTCATAATCACCACTTTGTGAAAAAGACCTTCCTTCCTGATTGTGTTATACTGTAGCGGTTTAACGAAGGGTATCAGGAAGGGAGTTTTTTTGATGTTAAAACTGTTCAAAATTATTTTCAAAGGAATACTGCTGGTACTGGCAGCCACTGTGCTGCTCAATGCAGCGGTTCTCCTGACAGGATATTTGAACATGGACAGTGAATATTCTCCGGAGTCTTCGGGGAAAAATCCGGATTGCATTCTGGTTCTGGGTGCGGCGGTGCGGCCAGACGGAACTCCAAGCAAGGCCCTCCAGGCCCGTCTGGACACAGGAATCCGCCTGTACAAGGCCGGAGCCGCCAAAAAACTTCTTCTTTCAGGTGACAACGGCCAGACCAACTACAACGAAGTGGAATCAATGAAGGACTACGTTCTCGCTGCAGGAGTGCCTTCTGAGGATATTTTCCTGGACCACGCAGGATTCTCCACATACGAAAGCATGTACAGAGCAAGAGACGTTTTCAAGGTGAAAAATCCTATTATAGTCACTCAGAAGTATCACGAATACCGGGCTTTGTTTACCGCCCGCATGCTGGGTCTTCACCCCATTGGAGTTCCATGCAGCACTTCCACCATCAGTAAGTCCAGTGACCAGAATGTCAGAGAATACCTGGCCAGGTGCAAGGCCGTATTCCAGTGTATTGCAAAGCCAAAACCTACTTTCCTGGGCAGCGCCATTCCAATTTCAGGAAACGGCACAGCCAGCTGGTAGGCTTTAAGAGGGATAAGGGAGAATCTCCCGGGCTGTGGCATTTCATTTTTTTAAATGCCACGGCCCGGATTTTATTTTTCCAATTGTATCGGCCTTCTTACGGGTATAAAATAAACGATGATTTTTTTATATAAGTACAGCTTTTGATTTCGGGGTTCAAGGGGGGATCTATGAAAAAATATATTTTCGTTACCGGCGGTGTTATTTCAGGACTTGGTAAAGGCATTACCGCAGCTGCTCTGGGAAGGCTGCTGAAGTCCAGAGGCTACAAGGTTGTGAGCCAGAAGCTGGATCCGTACATCAATATTGACCCTGGCACCATGAGCCCTTACCAGCACGGTGAGGTTTTCGTAACTGAAGACGGTGCAGAGACAGACCTGGACCTTGGCCACTATGAGCGTTTCATAGACGAAGACCTGAACAAGTATTCAAACCTTACTACGGGAAAGGTTTACTGGAACATCCTTAACAAGGAAAGAGCCGGAGATTATCTGGGCAGCACCGTTCAGGTGATCCCTCACGTTACGGACGAGATCAAGAGTTTTGTATATACTGTAGGAATGACTACAGACGCTGACATCATCATCACAGAAATCGGCGGAACTACGGGAGACATTGAGAGCCAGCCCTTCCTCGAGGCTGTCCGCCAGATTTCCATTGAGGTAGGCAGAGAGAACTGCATTTTCATTCACGTAACTCCGATTCTCTATGTTGCCAGCTCAGGGGAATACAAGTCTAAGCCTACACAGCACTCTGTAAAAGAGCTGAGAGGACTTGGCATCTCTCCTGACATCATAGTTCTCCGTACCCCTAAGATGATGGACGACGACATTCTGGACAAGGTCTCCCTCTTCTGCAATGTAAAGAAGGACTGCGTCATTCAGAATCTGGATGTAGACCAGCTGTACGAAGCCCCTGTAATGCTTGAAAAACAGCACTTCTCCGAGATCGTATGCAGAGAGCTGAACATTGAAGCCAGAACCCTGGAAATGGCCGGCTGGATGCAGATGCTGGACAGAATCCACAACAGAACAGGCAAGGTCACCATCGCCCTTATCGGAAAATACATTAAGCTCCACGACGCTTACCTTTCTGTGGCTGAGGCTCTCCGCCACGGAGGCTACGAAAACGGCGTAGATGTGGATATCAAATGGATAGAGTCTGAGGAACTGGAGGATAAAAACCAGATTGACCAGCTTCTGGGCGATGTAGACGGCATTCTGGTGCCAGGAGGGTTCGGTTCCAGAGGTGTTGAAGGAAAAATTGCCGCAGGCACCTATGCCAGAACTCACGACATTCCGTACCTTGGCATCTGCCTTGGAATGCAGACAGCGGTAATTTCTTTTGCCAGAGACGTGCTGGGCCTCTCCGACGCAAACTCCGGAGAGTTTGACGAAAGGAGCCAGCACAGGGTCATCGACCTTATGCCTGACCAGGTTGGAAATATTCCAAAGGGCGGAACCATGCGTCTCGGCGCTTACCCGTGCTGGGTAAGGCCGGACAGCATAATGGAGACAGCTTACAAAGATAGCGGAAAATCCTTTATCAGAGACGATGAGGAAGGCAGGCTGGTGATTGCTGAAAGGCACCGTCACAGATACGAGTTCAACAACGATTACAGAGAAGCTGTTGAAAAAGCCGGCATGAGAATTACCGGAACCTCTCCTGACAACAGACTGGTAGAAGCCGTGGAGATTCCTTCAAACAGGTTCTTCGTAGCTGTTCAATACCACCCTGAGTTCAAATCCAGACCAAATGCAGCACACCCTCTATTCAGAGAGTTTGTAAAAGCAAGCAAAGAGACTGAGCGATAGGATAGAGTCACATGTGGAAACAACCGCTCTGGCCATTGAATCTTCAATGGCTGGAGCGGTTGTTGTTGTTCAAACAAATCTGTTATTCTTCCTTGAATCTTTCGGCTGCTTTTCTTGCGGCTGCCTCCCCTCGCTGACACCGGTTACCCCAGCTGTCTATCATCTGCCCCTCTCTGTAAACGCAGATGATCTCGCAGTTGTTAGGGCAGCCGCCGCAATTGATCTCCCGGGTAATGAATTCCATATCTTCCACATCGAAGCTGAATTCCTTCCTATTCTTGCTGCGGCGGGCAAGGATTGCAGCTCCGATGGCACCCATGAGGTGTCCGTTGTCGTCCACCAGCACAGGACAGCCCAGCTGGTGCTCAAAGGCTTTTACGACACCGATATTCTTGGAAACCCCTCCCTGGAACACTACTGGAGACACAATCTTCTTGCCTTTTCCCACATTGTTCAGATAGTTCCCCACTACAGCCTGGCAGAGGCCTGCCACAATATCTTCCTTTGTGTGGCCAACCTGGATTTTGTGGACCAGATCAGACTCGGCAAATACGGTGCACCTGGCAGCTATCTGGGTAGGGTGGCTGGACTTCAGGGCAATCTCTCCCATCTCCTCCACAGGGATGCCAAGCCTGTTGGACTGGCTGGAAAGGAAGGCCCCCGTTCCGGCGGCGCATAAGGTGTTCATGGCGTAGTCGATGGCAACGCCGTTTTCCACCAGGATTATTTTGGAGTCCTGGCCGCCGATTTCCAGAATTGTTCTCACGTCAGGATGGAAGGTGGTCGTTCCCACTGCGTGGGCTGTGATCTCGTTTTTGATTACCGTAGCTCCTACCACTGTTCCTACCAGCTGACGGGCGCTGCCCGTTGTACCCGTACCCACGATTCTGTATTTTTCCGGGGAAAACTGCTGCTGAAGAAGGTGAAGGAGCTCTTTTACCGCTCCAATAGGATTTCCTTCCGTCCAGATGTAGGCGCTGGAGACTATCTGATTATCTTTTGTGAGAATAACTCCTTTTGTGGAGATTGATCCCACGTCTATTCCCATGAAAACATCTTCCATCAGTGTATTACCTTCTTTCTCATTTCTATCATGTCGTAAAAAGCTTCTATCCTTGTCTGGAATCCTGCGCTTCCGTCCTGGGAATCGTAGGTAAGGTAGAGGATCGGGATTTTGTAGTCCTGGCTGATTCTCTGGAGAACAGGAATGATGTCGATCTCCGGGGTGCAGCCGGCGCTTTTTACGTGAATCAGGCCGTCATAGCCTCTTTCGGCACAGTCTTTGGCGTACCAGATGTTTGCCGTTGAAGTTGGGCCCATCTCATATTTACAGTATTCTCGTATTCTGGCATTCAGGTTTTTTTCGCCGGGATAGTGGACGTTTCTGTTGGATACGTTCATCCAGCGGTGGACTTCCACCCCCAGGTCGGCCAGGGTCTGTTCAAGGTCGATATTGGAAAATTCGTCCATGACGGTGAAGTACTCGCCCAGGACCCCTACTTTCAGAGGGAAGGGTCCCTTGTCTACAGGGATGGACTGGAAAGCCTTCCTGCACTTCTGATAGCCCTCCTCAATGTCCGAAGCTTTCTGGGCCACGCTCATATCTTCCATAAACTGATCGAAGGCTTTCTTGTACTGGCCCTTCTCCGTCTCGAAGCCGCAGTTCTGGTAGTACAGGCTTTCTATGGTGTCGATGGACTCCAGCATTTTCAGGCCGTCCAGCCCTGCCTTTCCAAGGGGCACTGCTCTGGCATCGGGATTCAGCCGGCGGAGAGCCTTGATGTAATCCTTGCCTTTTCCAGTTGTGTATTCCGCCAGGTTCAGGTAGTCGAATTCATATCCCAGATCCCGGAGAATGGTTTCCGCCAGCTCTCCATAATATCCCAGGCGGCAGTATCCGAAGACCATTATCAGGGTGTCCGCCCCTGCTTCCAGGGCTTCTATCATGCTGCCCAGAATGGTCTTAAAGGGAGTGCAGACCATGTCAGGGGCGTATTTCACTCCCAGATTCAAGGTGTGCCTGGTCATTGGCGGCTGCATAATATAAGTCTGTTTCAGCCCCTGTTCCACAAAATACCTGACCACATCATTGTATCTGGCAACCATGGGAAAGGCGATTTTCCGTTTTCTGCTTTCACTCATTCTGCTCTCCCCTCCTCATTTCCAGAATGTCCACAAAACTTTCCAGTCTTGTATCCAGGCCTGCGGAACCGGTCTGATCGTCCAGGGTCATCTGGAGCACCGGCACCTTTGTAATTTTATTTTTATGAATCAGCATGTCGTTTACCATGGAATCAAGGGCACATGGATATACGGCCAGGAGAATTATTCCGTCTGCCTGGGCATAATGCATGGCCAGAGATCCTACGATTTCCCTTGAAAGCTCCCACTTCAGAGTAGGGGAAGCCTTCTCTGATTCCCGTAGGGCCTTTTTCTTATCAACCTGGTCAGCTCTAATTACGGTGACCCCCATCTTCTCCAGCTTCTGGAGAACAGGTTTTCCAATGTATTCGTCTTCGATAATATAGCTGTGGCCGGCCAGAATCAGTTTAAGGCCCTCTTTGTGGTAGAGCGCCTCAGTCTTCCTGGCGGCAGCAGCCCAGGCTTCGTCCTGTGCCTTTGAAGCTGTTTTCCAGGCTTTTGAGGCAGCCTTTAAGGAAAAGCCATTTTCCACTGCCATCTCCATCATCGCCTTCCTGTGGTCCTTTCTTTTTCCCGAATCCACATCGTAAGACAGAACCTGGAAGGAACAGTCCCGGAAAACATTGGATACCAGATCGGGCAGGGCTTCAAAATTTGTGCACATTACCCTCCGTATTCCGAAGTCCAGTATTCTTGGAACGAGAACGTGGGTGCACTTTCCCTCAAGAGCCTCTACATGGCCCATGTATATTTTCATGGCCATGCACATTTCCGAAGCTGCCCGGCCGGCCCCGTTTTTCATGATCTCCAGATTGGTATCCGGGCTTACCACCGTTCTGATTCCCAGCTCCTTAAAGAAGGTTTCCCACAGGACTTTATATCTGTAATACAGAAAGGCCCGGGGAAGGCCGACCACCATCTCTTCAACATGGTTTTCCTTTCCAGGCATTTTAATAATGTTCATACTGTTTTCCCCTTATTCGACAATACTTATCCGGCGGCATCAACGGACCTGCGGCGGCCGGAAACTCCCTGCCGCACTATTTTTCAACAACCCTGAATTCCCCTTTTCCCAGTGTCTCATCTGTCCCGTATTTCAGGTTAAGCTGGGGGAATTTCTCTTCAAAATATTTTCTGTTCTCACCGGAATTTCCTATCATATTGGAAAAACTATCCGGATTTGCGTAAACATCCACTTTCCGCCGGGGTGAAGGCCGGTGTGTACGCCGAGGCCCAGGTCTTTCCATGAGCTCCGGCCCTTTTTCATTTACAACAGCCTCCAGCATGGGCAGGATCTTCTCCCGGGCAATCCGGCCTTCCACCAGCTGCCGGAAAGCAGGATGATAAGTGCCGCCGTTAACGACCCCTCCGTCCCCGATAATATCCGTGCTTTTCAGGCCTACTCTCATTATGTATATTCCTGCATCATCGAGTATTTTATACATTTCAGCCGTGGTCCTCACTGCCTCCTCCCTTGAAAGAGGCCTGTACCGGCCCGACTCATACATCCTGAAGAGGGGCGTGTTGTCAAGGACGATGGTGGGATAGAGGCGGGCCAGGTCCGGCTTCAGCTTCACCGCCTCTTCTGCAGACATGATGCAGCTCTCGAAACTGTCTCCCGGAAGGCCAATCATCAGCTGTATTCCCAGCTGAAACCCGTACTCCCTGATAAGAGCCGCCGCCTGACGAGTCTGGTCTGCACTATGACCCCGGCCCGAAAGCCTGAGCACCTCATTGTCAAAAGACTGGGCCCCCAGCTCAATCACGTCCACCTGGTGAGCCTTCAGATTGTCCAGAATCTCCCGGTTTATAAAATCAGGCCTGGTAGACAGATGAAGCTTCTGCACCAGACCTTTTTCCTTGTATTCCACGGCCACATCAAGATAGGCCGACTGAAGCTCCATGGGAATTCCGGTGAAACTGCCTCCATAAAAGGCGATCTCCACTTCCTTGCCCTCCAGAGTGGACAGCCACTGATCTATGGTTTTTCTTATTTCCTCCGGATCCGGCGCCTCCTCCCGGGCGGTGATCTCCTTCTGATTACAGAAGACGCAGTCGTAAGGGCAGCCCAGGTGAGGGATGAATACCGGTATTATTGCGTGTTTTTTCATGGCAAAAAAATTTTATTCAAAGGCCCGGGCCTCGAGCCTCCGGGAAAAATCTGAGCCGGGGGACCGTGACCTGCGCCATTTCCAAAATCTGTTTTTCTAAAACTTAAATTATCACAAATTATCTTACATTATGGTTCCGATGTCGGTCAGAGGATACTCAGGGAACCACTTGCACTCCAGCCCTCTTTCCTCAATGAAATCCTTTATTTTCTGAAAATCCGGATGAGCGCTGAGATCTCCGTTGAAGATTATTTCGTCTCCAACTCTTCCGCTGGCACCGCCTATAAACCCGGTGTCATATCCCTCCAGGGCTACATGGCCTTCCTGTACCAGCAGCACATCCAGGTCTTCCGCCTTGCTGCAGGCAGCTGCAATGCCCTGGTCTGCCGTTATCAGAGATCTGCTGTCAACCACCACCGTGCTGCACTTGGTATATCCCTGCCTGCAGCCTATCATGTCAACAGTCCACACTCCTCTTACCCTCTCCAGAAGACCTGGATCTGTGTAATTCAGATTGTGGATAAAATACTCACTGGTGCACACTGCATTAAACATCACGTCATCAGGATACTTGCATGGTTTCTCCACGTTCATGAAATCCCCCGGCTCTGCTTTATAAATGATGGCATTTCCGTTGATGTCATTGTATCCGATGCGGCAGAGGAACATGTCCGGGTGGTTGGAAACACCCTTTTCCATGATTCCCTCTGAATACATGAGTATCACGTCAAGATCCTTTGAATCCAGGTATTCCACCAGCCTTCTGTCAGCATCCACCGACAGAAAAATCTTGGAATCGGGATCCACCATTTCGTTCCACTCTTTGCTGAAAACTTTTACTTTTTTAATCATAAGGCATCTCTCCTGTTTCAGATTCCGTGTATCAGATTCTGTGGTCCAGTTCCCCTCTCAGGTCACCTTCCATCAGCTCATGTATTTCATTCCGGCTGAGTCCCAGGCTCAGCAGCCAGGCCAGCTTCGTAACAATAGCCTCCGTGGTCATGTTCTCTCCGCTGACTGCACCGGCTTCCGCCAGCTCCGAGCTGGTATCGTAGGCCCCCAGCCTCACTCTGCCCTGAGCACACTGAGTTCCCACAACAACCACAGTTCCGTTGGCAATGGCCGCCTTGATGATTTCCGGCAGCTCGTGATCATAATTTGGTATGTTTCCAGTGCCAAAGGTCTCAAGAACCAGACCTTCCAGGTTCTCGTTAACCATAGGTGCAAACAGGTCGAAGTGTATGCCCGGATGAAGCTTTATTACTCCGATGGAAGTCTGGCGCAGCTTCGTAAGCCGGAAGGGCTTCTTGTCCGGATCCGGTTTTGGAAGCATCAGCTCTTTATTGTAGCTTATTTCTATTCCCGCCGTGGCCAGAGATGGATAATTAGGGGATGTAAATGCAATGAGCCGGTCTGCCGAAGACTTGTATGCCCTGTTTCCTCTCAGAAGCTTATTTCCAAAATACAAGCATACCTCCGGCACCACCCCGTCTGCAGCAATAAGCAATGAAGTGATCAGGTTGTCCTTTCCGTCGCTGCGCAGCTGGCACAGAGGAATCTGAGAGCCCGTAAGGATCACAGGCTTACCCAGGTTCTCCAGCATGAAAGACAGGGCCGAAGCTGTGTATGCCATGGTGTCCGTTCCGTGAAGTATTACGAATCCGTCGTAATCATCATAACGGCTGGCGATGGTCTCTCCCATCATGTTCCATTCTTTGTATGTGGTATTTGAAGAATCCAGCAGTGGATCAAACTCCACCAGATCCCACTTTGGCATATCAGGGGCCGACAAATCCTTCAGGGCCAGAAGCTCCTTGTTCAGAGCTCCCTGTTCCGGTGCAAAGCCTCTTTCCGTCTGAACCATCCCGATAGTTCCACCAGTATAAATAATGCAGACCTTTTTCAATGATTTCTCCTGTGTGATAATGTCTTTATTTCAGTTTGCAGTTTAATTATGGAAAAAATTCTTTCCACTTCAGTTATGCTGCGAATTGCCCTGGGGTGTTTCTGCCGCACATCCTTAATTATACACAAAAGCCGGGCTTCTTCTACTCAAAGCCCAGCTCTACTGTATAACAATTCATTTTGTTGTCTTCAATTTCCACGATTCCGTAAGATCCGTTGGATCCATCCCTGGGATATGAGATACTGCCAGGGTTAAAAATCGTAATACCGTCGCATTCTCCCAGTACAGCCTGATGAGTGTGTCCGAAGAACGCTGCAACGCAGCCCTTCTGACGAGCTTCGTAGGCCAGATTCTCCCAACCTGACTTCACCCCGTAACGGTGGCCGTGAGTGAGGAAAATTTTTCCTGCACTGGTGGTGAGGACCCGGTCCTTAGGAACTCCGTAGATCTGGCCAAAGCCGTCGTTGTTACCCATTACCGGAATAATGGCTCTGGAGGTTTGCCTTTCAAGATCAAAGGCATCTTCGAAGGTGTTGCCCAGATGGATGATGTAACTGGCATCAGGGTGTTCAAGGATGACCCTGCGGGCCTCATCCAGCTTACCGTGAGTGTCGGCTAAAACAAGGATCTGCATACAAACTGTTCTCCTCTGTCCTCTGCAAATTTATTAGCCCTGGATTTTCTCTGTGTGCAGGGCCTTTCTCTCTTTTCTCTCCTGGTGCTTCTGGCGGGCAGCGGCTTCCGCAGCCTCGATGTGAGCCAGCTCATCTTCCTGGGCACTCTCTATGGCTGTAAACTCTCTGGCAGCCTCTCTCTCCAGACCTCTCTCTGCTTCCTGAGCCACTTCTCTGGCAGTTTCCATCTCCTGGTTTCCAGCGCCCTCAGCCACCTTGTTCTTCTCCCCTGTGAGAGTAATCACAGATGCAGTCAGGAGGAACAGAATGCCTACAACAGTGTTCCACTCAATGGACTCACCCAGAATGGTGATGGCGAAAATCGGTGCGATGGCCGGTTTGATGAAGAAGGCCAGGGAACCGGTGGTAGCATCGGAGTATTTAATAGCTATGAAGTAGAACAGGTAGCCCAAGCCGGTGACGAAGATGCCGCTGTACAGGACAACCAGCGGGTTGGCAGTGATGCCCGCAAGAACCGGACGCCTTGTGACAACCAGAACCACCAGCAGAATCAGAGATCCCAGGATGAAGCTTACGCTGGTCTGCATGAAGGTGCCGATTCTGGCGATGGACCTTTTGCCCATTACAGTATATGCCGCAAAGGTTACGGCGGCCACCAGCATGAGGATGATTCCCGGAACGGTATTTCCCGGCTCAACATTCCATGGCCTGATGAGGAATACACCAGCCACGATGCCTACGGCGAAGGCCAGGGCCTTTCTTGATGTCATCTTTTCCTCGGTGAAAATATGTGCAATCACCATGGTGAACAGCGGGTTCATGCAGATCAGGGCTGCTGCGGTGGCGGCGTTGCACCTTTCAACTCCCAGCTGGAAGCACAGCATGCTGATAGGAATACCCATGGCTCCAACCAGGGTCAGCCATCTGATATCAGCTGCCTTGAGACTGTATCCGTTTTCGTGAGCTTCCTTTATGCCCATAGGTAAAAGAATCAGTCCGCCTATCATAAATCTGAGAAATGTGAGCTGGACAGAGTCAAAAGAACTCCCTCCGATTTTCAGCGCCGTTTCCATGGTGCCGAAAAGAAGTGCGGTAAGTAAAACACATGTTACTACTCTTTTCATAGAGATTCGGGGCTTTAGCCCCTGCCTTCCTTTCTGCAGTAAATCTAAGAAATGTTTTGTAGTGTTATGAAGAGATATTTATCGAAAAAACAAATAATAGTACATTGAAATGATGTGTGCCGAGATGCCCTTCCAGGTATCTGGCGCAATAAAAGAGACCGACCCGGCAGAGCTGATACAACTTACCCTTGTCGGTCTCCACGGCTATGTTACTCTTGCTGTGGAACCATTGCAATTAAGCACTTATAAAAAAACAGTGCATGAAATACCAGACTGATATGTGCCGGCCCCGGCCATAGAGACGGGCTGTCTTATTATCCGTCCTGTTCCTCCTGAGACCGGTCCCGGTTCTCCCTGTCTCCCGGTGCCAGCTGTCTGATGGAAGCTGCTGCAAGAGAGCGGAGAATCCGGAAGAAATTCTTCCTGCTGTTTTCGTCCACATCTCCAAGAGAGGCCATTACAGTCAGGATTTTTCCAGGGGTGAGATTTTTCAGGTCCGTAAGGGTGTTGATGTCGTTGTTTACCAGAAGGCCGTAGAGGGTGTTTGTAAAATCCTCCCTCTCCTCATAGGAGGCGGACATGAGCCAGTCTCTGATGGTCCTGTCGTGAAGTTCGCCGGCCCGGGACAATTTTTCCTGGTAGATAAAATCTCCATCTCCCACGTGCCATGCATAGGCAAAATGCTGCATTATCCCGATTCCGTCGCTGGATACCACGTCGTAGTCATCGGTGCTGCCCATAAGCATGCCTATTATGCTGGACTCGGGAACAGTTCTGTGAATGACTATATCGTCTCTTTCCCTGATCTTCTCCAGCTCCTCCAGCACATCGTTTCTGAACCCGGGTCCGTCGTGGCTGAAAATTCTCAGAATCCTGCTGTGAATGTCCTCATTGCACTTCAGGCCTCCGTAAATCGCCATGTTCCCCCCTTTGGAGTGGCCGCCTATCATCAGCTTGTACCGGCTTCCCCGGGGATTGCCGGAGCCGTAATTCCTGTTAATGTAGTCTGCTGCCAGGGCCTGAGCCGGAACCTCTTCCATAAAGGACATGTTGAAATCTTCCTTCCATCCCAGAAGATCCCTGTCTGTTCCTCTGAAGGCGATGTACACAGTATCCGGATCCAGAACGAAGCTCATTGCGGCAAACTGGGTTTCACTGGCGGCGTCAGTATCTGCCTCCAGGTTTATTACCGGCAGATCCCTGAACCGGGGGCTGGCGGCGGCGAAGGAGAATATTTCCAGATTCCTCTCGTCGGAAATATCGTCAGCAAACACCACATCGAAATATTCACTGCGGAAAAAATCCCTTATTGTCAGGGTCTTTCCCCCCGGAATCTCAAGTTCCCTGCCGGACTCACTGCCAGATTCACCGCCGGATCTGCGGCGGAGAATTTTTCTGAAAAATCCCTTTTCTTCTCTGTTTTTTTCCGATTCTCCGCTTTTAAAGCTTTCCCTTATGGCTTTTTCCGACAGCTCCAGCCGGGAATAGCACAGCTGGGACAGAACCAGGCTGTCCACAGGATTAAAGGGCTCTTCACTGAAAGTCTTGTTGGCTTCCCTGGTGTAGTCGATTATGTTTCGGTATTTTTCTGACATAAACACCTCTCAGTTATTTTCCAGAATCTTCCGGATGGTCTTTCTCAACTCTGAGGATCAGCCCGTCCCGATTTTCCTCTGGAACCACCAGTGTATGGCATTTTTCGTCCAGGATTCTCTGGGCCGGACCTATATCGCTTCTTCTGCACAGAACTTCAATGGCATCTCCGCCTATAAGCCTTGTGCGGCCTCCGGGGATCAGCTCTCTCTCACCTCTGCGCACAGAGGTGATCAATGCTCCCGGCGGAAGTTTCAGATCCATTACCTGTCTTCCGTCCATGTAGGAACCGGTGTGAACATCTCCGAAAATAATGGCTCTTCTCTCCCGTCCTCTGGAAGCTTTGATCTTCCTCTCTTTCTGTATGGAATCTCCTGCTGTCTCAGGCCTGCCTATTTCTACAATGGCTTTTTCCTGAGGTGTGAGGTTCTTGTTCTTAAGCCTTCTTTCCAGCAGCTGTTCATATACAGGAACTCCTCCCATCATGTCGGCAGTCATAAAGGCCACCACAGATATGAAGGTGAGAGACAGCAATGTGCTGAAGTCACCTGTCATCTCTGTTATCAGGATAATGCCTGTAATTGGGGCCCTTACTATTGCTGCAAAATATCCGGCCATTCCCATTATCACAAAGCATGCAATGTACTCCTGGCCTACTCCCAGGGTGCTGGTCAGCACTCTGGAGTACAGGCCTCCTGTTAATGCCCCCAGAACCAGCAGAGGCAGGAAGATTCCTCCCGGAGATCCGGATCCGAAGCTGGCAGTGCTGAACAAGAACTTCAGCAGCAGCAGGGTAGCCAGAGCGCCCAGGGCGAACTTTCCGGAGCTGATTTCAGCCACCATTATGCTTCCGCTTCCCAGAACCTCTGGTTTTATAAACATGAACAGGAAAGACATGGCCATGGCGCAGAGCATTTTGAAGGTTGTGCTTCTGCTAGGGGTTTTCTCTGCCTTTCCCAGAAAATCAAAGGCGTCCTGCATTGCGGCCAGTGTTCTGTTGTAGAAAACGCCGAAGGCTCCCAGTATGATGCCAAGAACCAGCACTGTCCAGTACAGCTTCAGAGGCAGCTTGTGGGTTATTCCAAAATCAAAAACTGGTGTCAGTCCTATGATGTTTACTGCTACGTAATCGGAAACAGCCGTTGCAACCATTGTTGGTACAAGGACTTCAAGGGAAAAGTTCTTGTGGAGCTCTTCCAGTGCAAAAAGAGCTCCCGCCAAGGGCGCACCGAAGGCGGCGGCCAGGCCTGCACCCGCTCCGCAGGTGATCAGCAGCCGTTCTTCTGTGAGGCTGGTGTGCCTCAGGCGGGCGCAGGCCTTCCCCAGCATCCCTCCGATCTGGATGCTGGGGCCTTCCCTGCCAAGGGAAAGGCCGCCGCCGATGGCAAGGGTGCAGCCCAGAAGTTTGGCCGGCAGCACCTTCCACCAGCACTGATCTCCCAGGCCCTTCAGCTCTCCCTCCACCTGAGGAATGCCAGAACCGGAAATCTCCGGCTCGAACCGCAACAGGAGGGAGAGCAGCACAGCAATGAGGATCAGTGCCAGGGTGACCAGCCCAAGAGGCCGGCCGCCATGTACTGCCTGCTGCACCATATCGGTTCTGATCAGGTCAGCTTTGTTGAGGGAAAGGCGGAACAGGGCTATGACTGTGCCCACTACTGCCCCCACCAGGGCTCCTTCTATGATCATCACGTGCTGAAAATGCTCTCTGGTGGGGGCGTTTTTCACGTGGCAGGCCCGGCGGTTCCGCCTTTCCTTCCTTTCTCCTTTATCAGATTCCCTGCTTTTTTTACTGTTTAAACTGCCGCCTGTACTGCTGCTGTTATTACTATTATTACTGCTGTTACTGTTATTACCGTTAATACTGTTATTACCACTGTTAGGATTTTCCGGATCACTCATAACTTACTTCTGTTTTCTAACTTTCCTGTCTTTCAAGAAAAGGCAGCGGATGTTTCCAACCTGCTGCCTTTTCACTATGTCCATTCTATTATCTGTCTATCTGCCGATTCCTGTTTTTTCTATGCCTCTGGCTTTTCCCCTCCGGATGCGGCCGGCGCAATCAGTTTCTATTTGATCTTTCCTGATCCGGCCTGGTTCTTAGTGTCCGGCTATCTTGAATAAAGGTTGTTTGTGGCATATACAGGATTTGATGTGGCATCGATGCCCAGTGATTTCAGGGCCTGCTCGTCTCTGTCACTGAGAATTGCCGTGCAGTGGGCGATGCAGCCGTCCAGTTTAGGCAGCTGCTTCATTGCAATGTCTGCAACGGGGTTGGTGGTTCTGCTCATGGTGAGAGCCATTATCACCTGCTCTACGTTCAGGCTGCTGGACTCCCGGTTGAAAACCTCTGCGTTCATTTTTCTCAGGTTATCCAGGATCTGCCTGGACAGCACCGGCATGTCCTCACCAATGCCTGCCAGCTTCTTGATGGCGTTCATAACAGCTGCGGCGCTGGCCACCATCTGCGGAGAGCTTTTTCCCGTAACGATGGAACCGTCAGGCAGTTCTATTGCTGTGACTATTACGTTGGTATCATCGTCGCACTCTCCGTTCTTCAGGGCCGCGTAATCTTCTGCAGGTTTTACCACCGGTCTGTCATAACGGTTTGCGTTGACTTCCTCCATCAGAAGCTTAATCCGTTCAAGAACCGACTGATCGATCCGGCCTTTTTTGTAAGAACACTCTGCAATGAGGTATCTGCGGACTATTTCCTGCCTTGCCGCTTCTTTGCAGACATCGTCGTCAATGATTCCAAAACCGGCTCTGTTCACTCCCATGTCTGTAGGTGACTGGTATCCCATCTGATCCCCTGTGATCTTGTCCAGGATTCTCTTGAGAACAGGAAAAGCCTCGATGTCTCTGTTGTAGTTAACTGCCGTCTCCCCGTAGGCTTCCAGGTGGAAAGGATCGATCATGTTCACATCCTTCAGGTCTGCAGTTGCGGCCTCATAGGCTATGTTCACCGGATGCTTCAGAGGCAGGTTCCAGATTGGAAAAGTCTCGAACTTTGCGTATCTTGCCTTGTTCCCCCTTCTGTACTCGTGGTACACCTGGGAAAGAGAAGTAGCCAGTTTTCCTGATCCGCCTCCTGGTCCGGTAACTACGATTAAAGGTTTTGTCACCTCGATGTAAGGGTTTGCTCCGTATCCTTCATCGCTGACAATGGTGTCAACGTCTGTTGGATACCCCTTGGTGTAGTGGTGCTTGTAGGTGCGGATTCCGTCTCTTTCCAGCTTGCTGATAAACATGTTGACAGCCGGGCTGTCTTCATATCTGGTGACTACTACTGAGTTAATGGAAAGGTCGTAGCTTCTGAACTGGTCGATAAGTCTCATGACCTCCAGATCGTAGGTGATTCCAAAGTCCTGGCGGGTTTTCTTTGTCATGATATCTCCTGCATATACGCAGATTATGATCTCCGCCTGGTCCTTCAGTTTCTGAAGGAGCTTGATCTTGCCGTTTTCGTCGAAGCCGGGCAGCACTCTCTTGGCGTGCTTGTCCTGCACCAGCTTTCCTCCAAATTCCAGATAAAGCCGGCCGCTGCCGCTGTTTATCCTCTCCTTGATATACTTTGACTGTTCCTCCAGATACTTGTCGCCGTCAAATCCGGTTCTGGTCATGACAAATCCTTTCTTTGCTGATATATTGCGAATACTGCTATGGTGGTCTTCCTGCCGGTTTTTTCCGGCTGATTCCTGTTAACTTCTGCCAGTTTCTCTGTCCTCATCCGGCTCCACCGTTATTTTCAGCTTGTTTCTGTGGTTGCCGAACCGGTCAAACTTAATTGTATACTCTGCTTCTATGGTTCCTGTGCCTTCCGGTGTCAGGTCGATGCCCAGCTTGTGGGTGTAGAGTTCCAGATCCAGGGTCAGGGACTGAATGGGCAGGACGTACCTGGTTATGCACCGGACTCCCTGTTCCAGTCTGATGTCCATGTCCTGGGGTTCCTCCTTGCTGAACCGCTTGATCTCCACTTCCTTATCTCTGATGCGTATAAGGGTTCTGACGTTTCCAAGGCCCAGTTCTTCCGACTCATTGTAGAGAAGGTATCTGACTCCGTTTACTGTGTAGTAAAATCCTTCTGTATCTATATCAAGGCTGTCTTCCAGATCGAAGGTTCTGGCAAAGGCCTCTCCCTTCTCTTCCAGTTTCTCGCTGTACTGGGAACTGCGGAGATGGATGAAAACAGGTTTTTTCACTCTGCCGTTATGGCCGGAATCTTCAAGGGCTTCAGGGCTTTCGCTTTTTTCCAGCTTTTCCGCCTCACCCAGGCTGTCCTCAATGCCGGTATCCTCCGCCATTTCCGGAATATTTTTTTCCTCTGCTATTTCTGCCATCAGGCCTCCTTTATGTCTTCTGCAATATCCTGAGCCAGCTTCTCAAGTTCTGCTCTTGTTTCTTCCTTAACGGAGGATCTGACTGTTACCATGTCTCCTACAAAGGTGATTTTCTGCAGTCCCTGGAAAAATTCAACTACTTTCTTTCCGCTGGCCGGGTTCCAGGATCCGTTCTGAATGACGCTGACTTTCTTGTTCTGAACGCCCATGGACTTCATTTCAGCCAGGGCTTCTTCCATCTTAATGAAAATCTCTGCGTTGTAGGTGTTGGCTGCTACCAGCAGGTTGCTGTATCTGAACACCTCTGGCAGAACTTCCATAGGGTCTTTCCTGGAAACGTCCATTATCTTTATCTTGTCTACTCCATCCTCTGCCAGGTGGGATGCTACGATTTCGGCGGCGTTCTGTGTGTTTCCATATGGGGAAGAATACAGGATGAGAACACCCTTTTCCTCCGGCTCATACAGGGCCCACTTCATGTATGCATCGATATATTTGCCGATGTCCTTCCTTATAACGTATCCGTGAAGAGGGCAGATCATGGTGATGTCCAGGGCTGATGCCTTCTTCAGCAGGTTGGCGGTGAACTTGCCGTATTTTCCTACGATTGTGGTGTAGTAGGATCTTGCAGCTGGAAGCCACTCTGTGTCGAAGTCGTATTTGTCAGCAAAAATGTTGCCGTTATGTGCTCCGTAGATTCCGAAGGCGTCTGCTGAGAAAAGTATGCCTGTTGAAAGGTCGTAGGTCACCATTACTTCAGGCCAGTGAACCATTGGTGCATTTATGAAGGTGAAGCTGTGGCGTCCTGTGTTCAGTTCCTGGCCTTCTTTTACCACGATGAACTTTTCGTCCACATCCCAGCATACGTACTGCTTCACCATTGCCTTGATCTTCGCTGTTCCTACTACCTTCGCCTCAGGATAGCGGAGTATCAGGTCTTCCAGGGATGCGCTGTGATCAGGCTCAACATGGTTGACGATTACATAGTCCAGCTTCCTTCCGTTAAGCATGTGCCTGATGTTTTCATAGAAAACTTTTGAAACAGCATGGTCTACCGTATCAATGACTACTGTCTTCTCATCGTCTACAAAATACGAGTTGTAGGCCATTCCGTCGGGAATGGGAACTGCTCCTTCAAATACCGTGATCTTCCTGTCATTTCCGCCGATCCAGTACATATCATCGTTGATCTTGTTAACGCAGTACATTGAATTGCCTCCTTATGCTGATATCTTTATTTATTATTTTCATTATTGTTTCTGCCATTTCCCGGTACTAATCTCCCGGGCCGGGCCTGTAATGAACTGTAAAAATCATATACAAAATCACTCTATTATACCGCCTTGCTCCCTGGTTTATCAACGACTGAATTCCCCGGCCCAACAGCTTTTCTACACATCTGCCTTCACCATATATCACCCTCGATTCACTTTTTATACATAAGTTAAGGTTATACTACCTAAAAACATTATTATCATCAGGAGGTCAGGCAAATGGCATTTAACGACGGCGATGGACGGATCATCAATCCGGCAACGGGAAAACCTTACGGCGGTTTTTACAACACTAATTACGAGGCCCCGGAACACCAGTCTCCTGAAGGCTCAGGTCAGCTGGCTGCTCCCCGCTATGTAACAAGAAAAGCACTTATTTTTTCACTAATCATAGCCATAATTATATCCACATGCACAGGGGCCTTCCTGGGACTCTGGATTTCAAGCCGCACTGAAAAAACCAGTTACTCCCGCCTCTCTAATGAATCTCTTGAGGACGCCACCGGCAGTGACATGACTATTGAGGAAATAGTAAATGCCAATGCAGATTCAGTGGTTGAGATTACTACAGAATCTGAACAGATGTCTTTGTTCGGCGTACAGACCAGTGAGGGTGCCGGTTCCGGAGTCATCGTCACAAAGGACGGATACATTGCAACAAACTACCACGTAATTGAGGGCAGCCGTTCCGTTTCTGTAAAGCTTCATTCGGGGAAAAAATATGATGCAACGGTTGTAGGTTACGATGAAAGCAATGATCTGGCTGTGCTGAAGATCGATGCAGATAATCTGAATCCTGTTACTATAGGAAAAAGTTCCTCGGTTGCTGTTGGGGATCTTGCAGTTGCAATCGGAAATCCTCTTGGAACACTGGGCGGAACTGCTACCTCTGGAATCATCAGTTCCCTGGACAGGAAGCTGTCTATTGACGGCCGCCAGCTTTCCCTGCTTCAGACCGATTCGGCAATTAACCCTGGAAACTCTGGCGGCGGCCTTTTCGACCAGAACGGCAAGCTGATCGGCATCGTAGTTGCCAAGGGCTCCGGCACTGGCATCGAAGGACTGGGATTTGCCATTCCAGTTGACACTGCAGCTCCAATAATCAACCAGATAATCGAAGATGCAGAGAAATAAATCCGGCGGCCGCTGGTGATGCGGGCATTCTGGCGGTTGGCGCTGGTGATGCGGGGATTTTTCCGTATATCATGGAAGGCACACCTTTTTTGTATTTTTTCTGAAAACAATAAAAATCCCCTGGCGCCTGATTGTTTCAAGGGCCAGGGGGTTTTCATCAAATTGTTGTTTTGTATTTTTTGTATTGTTTTGCAATGCAGCTCTTTATAATCGACTTACGGCAGATCCCGTTTCTGCATGACTCTGCATTCTGCATAAACCTGCATGATATATGAGTCTGCGCCTTACGGGCTTTACGGGGCGATCCGTTATATATGAGCTTATAGCGGGAAGGAGAAGTATTTTTTTGCAGGTGTTCTGCTCAGCGACACTGCAATCAGCATAGCGACCACTTCTCCTGTAAGGAACTGTCCTATGTTCCATGGAATCTCTGCCAGGGCAGTTCCCACGTTTCCATAGATTGGTATTTCTCCCAGGAAATATCCTGCAACCATAACCAGTCCACCAGCAGCCATTGCTGTCATTTCGACGGCTCTTCTCTTTCCTCCACTTACTGATTTCTCCGATCCTTCAATGGAATTCTCATTCTTGCCCAGGAACTTTTCTATTATAAGACCGCACACGAAAGCCATGAGGAATTTTACAATGAAGGTGCAAGGTGCGAAGAAGGCGTATCCGCCAAGAACATCTCCCATAGCTGAACCCAAACCTGCTGCAAGAGCTCCGTTTCTTTTTCCCAGAAGAAGGACTCCCAGGAAAATAACTGCATCTCCCAGATGCACGTAACCCTGGGTCATTGGAACGGGTATGCGGAACAAACTTGTTGCCACCAGTATCATTGCCATAACCAGTGCTGTGAAAACCAGCTTTCTGATTCCACTGTTAGTATTGCTGCTATTTCTATTCGACATTGCTGTCCTCCAATCTCAATAATTAATCTTATTTGCCTGCAAGGGGCCAGTGTTTCAGATTTCTGGCTGCCTCCGACTTGCGGCTCCCTTTTACCTGATGAATGTTACCATTATTTTGTTCATTAATAAATATGCAATTACTATTATTTTTGTAATAACAGATTGGTGAATTCACTGGATTTCAGCGAATTTTGACGGATATAGAGTACAGATTTTTACAAAAATGACAGATACAGATTAAGTTGGGGTGCATTCAGGGAGTGGGGCTCAGTACTGCTGACAAGATGCTGGGTGGGGAGTTTAGGAGCAGTACTGAGACAGTTTGTTGATGTGAGTACTGCTCGCAGGGGGCTGGGGGAGCAGTAGTGGGACAAGTTGTTGAGGCCAGTACTGCTCGCGGAGGGCTGGGAGAGCAGTACTCTTTCTGATTTTGAGTTTCAGTACTGCTCATGGAGTGCTGGCGGAGCAGTACTCTTTCTGATTTTGGCAATCACTACTGCTCGCGGGATGCTGAAGGAGCAGTACTCTTTCTGATTTTGGCAATCACTACTGCTCACGGGGTGCTGGCGGAGCAGTAGTGGACCGGGTAATCGATGTGAGTACTGCTCGCGGGATGCTAGGGGAGCAGTACTCTTTCTGATTTTGGCAATCACTACTGCTCACGGAGTGCTTGCGGAGCAGTAGTGGGCCGGGTAATTGATGTGAGTACTGCTCGCGGGATGCCGGGGAGCAGTACTCAGCTAATTTTTTTCATGAGTACTGCTCCCGCACGTCTTTACCTGATACTGGCCCTGCCGCTGGTCCTGCTGCTAATCTTATTGCTGGATCCTGTCTCACACGAAAAAGCACTGCCGCATTTCAATGAAATGCGGCAGCCGGCGTTGGCCAGGCCTGCAAAGCCCTTCAGTACATACCTATATACAGGTATTTTCCTTGATTATTTCCCCGTTTTTAACTATTATTGTGTTCAATATTTCAGTTTCCGTTATCGATGTTCCGGAGAGTATAATTCCCATAATATACAGGATTTTTTATATTCTCTGGAATTAAACCAGTTTCCCCGGGAGGGCTGTTTATGACACTAAAACAATTAATATATGTCCTTAAAGTTGCGGAAGTAGGAAACATGACTGAAGCCGCTTCAAGGCTTTTCATCGCCCAGCCCTCACTGACCCACGCCATCTCCGAACTTGAGAAAGAACTGGGTATAACCATTTTCATCAGAACCAACCGGGGCATCACCACAACCAGAGAAGGAGACGAATTTCTGGGTTATGCCAGGAACGTAATAGAACAGGCAGATCTGCTGGAAGAAAGGTACAAGAGGGGCCACAAGGGCAACCCCCGCTTTGCCGTTTCATGTCAGCACTATTCCTTTGCGGTAAGCGCCTTTGTAGAAGTCATCAATCTTTTTCCTGCAGAAGAATACGACTTCATTCTCAGAGAAACTGAAACCTACGAGATTATTGAAGACGTAAGCCACCTGAGAAGCGAGGTAGGGGTTCTCTACCTGAGCCCCCACAACCAGACGGTTCTGGAGAAGGTTTTCCGGAAAAATGATCTTGTTTTCACCGAACTTCTGCGGGTTGCGCCTCATATTTTTATAAGCAATGCCCATCCCCTAAGCGACCGGGAAACTCTGAGCCTTGAGGATCTGGAACCTTATCCATACCTGTCCTACGAACAGGGCTCAAACAATTCATTCTATTTCTCGGAAGAACCTCTCAACGCCCTGGAATGCAGGAAAAATATTAAGGTCCGGGACCGGGCCACACTGTTCAACCTGGCAGTAGGCCTGAACGGTTACACCGTCAGCTCAGGAATAATCGACTCCTCTCTAAGCGGGCCGAACATTATTTCCAAGCCCCTGGACACAGACGGAGAAATGCGGATCGGATACATAAGGAAGAAAAACGCCCCTACCACCAGATACTGCAGTGCGTACATCAATTTTCTCAAAGACAAGACAGGGGCCAGCCAGCTGTAAACAAAGGGAGCCGGGAACCTGCTGCCACTGCACAAGTTTTAATCACAGAAAGAAATCAGATGACCGTAGTAGAAAGATTTGGAAAAATAGTAGACCAGACCTGCGACAGGGATCCGGCAAAGGGCCGGCAGGTTCTCAGAGCCGGATGGGAAGCCCAGCTTTTCATGTTCCGCCACAGGCCTGTTAAAGCCCTGATGCCAGGGTACCAGTATCTGGCCGCTCTCATGATGGACACAATGCTGGAGCCCCTGAGAGATCCGGCCCACTCAGCAATAGTAAGCATTTTCACACCCTGCCAACTCCTTCAGGAGGTGGGGCTTGCCCCCTATAACGCAGAAGCTTTTTCCGCCTACCTTCAGGGGTCAAAATGCCAGCAGAGCTGCATCCAGAACGCCGAAGCCTCCGGGCTGCCGGAAACCCTGTGCTCATACCACAAGATTTTTACAGGAGCCGCCGAAAAAGGCCTGCTTCCAAAGCCTCGCTGCATCGTCTACACCAACCTGACCTGCGACGCCAACCTGGTGACCTTCCGGAGGCTGGCCAGCTTCTACAAAGTCCCGTCTTTTTTCATCGACGTACCCCGGACCCAGGGAGAAGCTGAGGTGAGGGCCGTAGCAGACCAGCTGAGAGAACTGGCTGTTTTTCTGGAAAAAATCACCGGCAAAAAAATTCACACTGCATCCCTGAAACGGCGGACGGACAGGGCCGTGGATACAATGTCCAAGTTTCGCAAAGCCCGCCAGCTCCAGAAGGACCACTACATTCCCACCGACCTTGTATCACCTCAATACGGAGCCATGGTCAACAACGTACTGCTGGGAACCCGGGAAGTGGAACACTTCTCAGACCTTCTGCTGAAAGACGCCCGTTCCTCAGCACCGGCCAGAGGAGTCAGGCTGTACTGGATCCATACAAATCCATACTGGTCCGGAGCCCTGAGGAAAATACTGTACATCAACGAGAGAGTTCAGATCATCGGCTCCGACATGGAACAGGTAATCACACCTGAGGAAATGGCCTCTGAAGATCCTTATGTGGCCATGGCAAGGCAGATGGTATACAACCACCACAACGGACCGGTGGAAAGGCGGATCCAGGCCGGGATTTCACAGGCCAGAGAATCAGGCTGTGACGGAGTGGTCTGGTTCAATCACTGGGGATGCAAGCACACTATAGGCGGGTCAGCCCTTGCAAAAAAACGTTTTGAGGAAGCCGGTCTCCCCTGCCTCGTTCTTGACGGTGACGGAGTGGATCCGGCCCACGGAGGAGAAGGCCAGACTGCCACAAGAATGGGGGCCTTTGTGGAAATGCTGGAGAAAAGGAAAGAACAGCAGGAACACTAACTGGAGAGAAACCAATTGATGCAGCGCAACATCTGCGGAGAAATTAATTGATAAAGCGCAACATCTGCGGAGAAATTAATTGATAAAGCGCAGCATCTGCGGAGAAATACAATATGCAAAATTCGAAAAACACCATCCATTACGAATGCAAATACACTCCTGTTGAGCTTATCCAGGCTCTGGGAGGCCAGCCGGAACTGATGAACTCCATGGGAGAATCTTTTCCCAAGGCAGATATTCTGGGAAGCCCAAATCTCTGCGGCTTCGGGAAAACCGTTATTGAAACCGCCGTTTCCGGAAAAGTAAAAGACCTTTTCCTGGTGAACTGCTGCGACACAATAACCAGCGCTGGAGACATTATCCGGGACGCAGGCACCACAAACTTCCTGTACACCATGGATCTGCCTCACTGTCAGTCTGCCTGCAGCAGGGAGCTGCTGACAGCCCGGCTGGAAGATTTTGCAGCCAGGTACAGCCAGCACACCGGCGCAGTTTTTGACGGGAAAAAATTCCGCCAGGCCTTTGCTCCTGCTGAGGTGCCTGGGGGTCCATATATTGCAGTAATCGGCGCCCGCATGGGCGACCAGCTTTTTGATATGGTCAAAGAGGTTATGCCCCTGCCAGCCAGGAACCTTACCTGCGTTTCGGGCAGGGACCTGGGGCACTCCGTTCCTCCTGAAACCCAGGACTTCCACCAGCTCATGGACTGGTACGCCGGCCAGCTTCTGGCCCAGACACCGTGCATGAGGATGGAGGACATTACAGGGAGGAAAAAACTTTTTAACGACCCGGATCTGGCGGGAATCATCTACCACACCATAAAATTCTGTGATTTCTACAGTTTTGAGTATTCCAGGATTAAAGACGAGGCTGGTGTTCCCCTGCTGAAGCTGGAATCAGATTTTACACTGCAGAGCAGCGGCCAGGTTCTCACCAGGCTGGAGGCCTTTGGAGAAACCATAAGATCCTTCCGAAAGGCCGGAAGCAGTGGAAACCAGCAGCCAAAAACCGGGATCAATTCCGGAAAAAATTCTGAAATTCACGAGCCTCTCTACGAGGGGCCCGATGGCGAATTTGATGGAGACTTTGCCGGCGAATATTCTGGTGAACCTGCTGGTGAATCTGCCGGTCAATATGCCGGCAGGAATAAGGAAGGGACCCGCTACTATGCAGGCATTGACAGCGGGTCCACCAGCACCGACGTGGTTATCATGGACCAGTCTGGCAAAATCATCACGTCGGTGATCCTGCCAACGGGCGCCGGCGCTGAAAACAGCGCCGCCCGCGGCCTGACCCAGGCCCTGGCCCAGGCCGGCCTGGAACAGTCCCATCTGGCCGGGGTCACGGCCACGGGCTACGGGCGTGGCTCGATTAATGTGGGTGACAGCCAGGTTACGGAAATTTCCTGCCACGCCCGGGGCGCCCACTATCTTTTTCCGGAGGTCCGCACTGTAATAGATATTGGCGGACAGGACAGCAAGGTGATCTGCCTGGATGCCGGCGGCAACGTCAAAAACTTTGTAATGAATGATAAATGTGCCGCCGGCACAGGCAGATTTCTGGACAACATGGCCAGAACCCTTGAAATGACCTTGGACCAGATGTCCAAAAAGGGCATAAACTACAAGGAAGACATAACAATTTCCAGCATGTGTACAGTTTTTGCCGAATCTGAGGTGGTGTCCCTGATTGCAAAAAATAAGTCCCCGGACGACATTGTCCACGGACTTAACAAGGCAGTTGCCTCCAAAACCGGCACTCTGGTGGCCAGGGCAGGAGGCACTGAAAAATACATGATGACAGGCGGCGTGTCCCGGAACGCCGGTCTTGTCCGCGCCCTTGAAAAAGAGCTGGGCGCAAAGCTTTTCATCAGCCCTTACGCCCAGCTCTGCGGGGCCATAGGCGCCGCACTTTTTGCAATGGAAGAATAATTTTTCTAATAATTTCTATATTACTCCAGATTCAGCTTGTTCCTCATGAGATAGTCGGTCAGGAGGAACAGCCCTGCAAACATGGCTGCCCCAACCAGAAGTGGAATTATTATTTCAATCGCTCTCATTCCTGTAAATCCTACAGTATCTATGACCTTTACGGCGATGATGAGCTCACATACCAGAAGGGCGAAGGCTACAGCCACAGATATAAGTCCGCGGTGACTGGATGCCAGGTGGCCAATGGTCAGAGCGGCGTAGATGGTAATAATGAGGACAAAATACCCTACGATTGCCAGGGCTATTGCTGACAAAAGAATGGCTGCAATCCTTCCCTGCTCCTGAATATGCAGTTCTTTTAGTGCTCTCATAACATCCTTGTAATTTACGTCCATCTTAACGTCATTCAGCTCAGGAGCAGCAATCACCAGAATGGACAGTAATCCAAAGACCTTTGATATGATCACCCAGAGGAAGGAAGATATGAGTTTTCCCCAGATCTGGGTGCTGATTTCTACAGGGAGAGTGAGGGTGAAGTGGGCCTGGTCTCCCAGCAGGTTTTTCCTGTAAACACTTACAATATACACTATGGTCATAATAGCTACTGCTGTTGCAAAAACTGTGTAGCCGATTATTGCCAGTGTATTGAGGCCGCCGGAAGGCGCGAATCCTCCTGAAAGTCCCAGAACCAGGGCCATTGCCAGAGTAAGACCGTAAAGAGGTCCAAGCTTTCTCCAGCCATCCTTCATATCGTATTTAATGATCTTACCTAGCATTTGAATACCTCCTTGAACAGCTCTTCAACGCTGACTCCCTTCTCTTCTCTCAGCTCGTCAGCATTTCTGTTGAGCAGAATTTTTCCTTCCTTGATAAAAACCACATCGTCCAGAACCGACTCAACTTCCCCTATGAGGTGGGTTGAAATAACCACCAGCGCCTCCGGGGAATAGTTGGTTATTATGGTCTGCAAAATGTAGTCTCTGGCTGCCGGATCCACTCCTCCAATAGGCTCGTCCAGCAGGTAAACCTCAGCCTGCCTGCTCATTACCAGAACCAGCTGGAGTTTTTCCTTAGTTCCCTTTGACATCTCCCGAAGCTTCATCTTGTTGCTTATTCCAAGGGAAAGGAGCATGTCAACGGCCTTCTCCTTGTTGAAGTCCTTGAAGAAATCTCCGTACATTCTGACCATTTCTCCAGCGGTCATGTACTCTGGAAAAATCACTCTGTCAGAAAGGTATGCCACGTGTTCTTTTGTTTCTGCTCCAGGATGAATGCCGTCAACCAGCACATCTCCCTGGCTGGCGCTTACAAGGCCTGCCGCCATCTTGATCATTGTGGTCTTACCCGCCCCATTAGGCCCGAGAAGTCCCACGATTTTTCCAGGCTCCAGACTCAGATCAACATTATCAACGGCCCTCTTGCTGCCGTAATTCTTCGTTACTCCCTTATATTCCAGGATTCCCATCTCTATACCTCCTTCAGTCCTTCCAAAACCGCATCTACGATCTCTTCTTTTTTCATTCCCATAGCCATCAGCTCCTGGATCATCCTGGCAACATATTTCTCAGCCATCTTCTTGTTCAACTCCTTTAATGCATCCTGTCTGTCGCTGACAAACTTCCCGCTGGTCCTTTCTGTGTGAATCATTCCCCGTCTTTCAAGCTCCGTCAATGCTCTCTGCATCGTGTTGGGGTTAACCCCGGCCTCAAGGGCCAGGTCCCTTACCGAAGGCAGCCGCTGCCCCGGAGAATACCTGCCCGACGCTATCCTTGCTGACATTTCATCCACGATCTGCGTATAGATGGGGATGCCATTTCTAAACTCCCATGCCATACAAAACCCTTCCTTTCCTGTTGTCTTTTCCCTCTTTCGCTTTCTCTTTTCCTATGCATCAACTGCCAGGCCACAGTCCGGCAGTGCGATTGCGCAGTTGTTTTGTTGTATGATTGTATTGTTGTATTACGTTACTAATACAATAGTGCAATTGTGTCAGTCTGTCAACACTTTTTTGAAAAAAATATTGCTCTCTCCAGCAGCTCTTGCGAATACCGGGGGAAAGCCGCTCCAGGGGGTGAAGGCAGGCTTAGAAAAGGCGCCGGATCAGCCTGGCAGCCCCTCCGGCAGTCCCTATGAAACGAAAGAAGATGCCAGTTTCCTTCAAAACCAGCATCTTCCTTTGGTTGGTGTGTTTGATTCTCTTAGAATATCTGTGCAGCAAAGCAATACAATAGATTTACTTCACTGCTCTCTCATTTAGTTACCATATGAGATTACACTACTCTCAAACCACAGAGTGAGTGACGAGTTTCTTAATGCAATTTAGTTACCATATGAGATTACACTACTCTCAAACAGCTCCATGACGGCTCGCTCCTCCTCTCCAATTTAGTTACCATATGAGATTACACTACTCTCAAACACTGTCATCTTTCTACCTCCTGCCTTCCGGGTTCAGCTACCATATGAAGTTACACTACTCTCAAACACTCTGAAAGATGTCGGGCTTCCGGTTTTTGTTCAGCTACCATATGAAGTTACACTACTCTCAAACGTCTGCGTCCTCGTCCACTCCCAGTGTTACGTTCAGCTACCATATGAAGTTACACTACTCTCAAACCGACACAAAAGCCAGTTGGGTTGTTTGCGGGTTCAGCTACCATATGAAGTTACACTACTCTCAAACTTACGCACTTCTTGCATGACGCTCGCGGCGGTTCAGCTACCATATGAAGTTACACTACTCTCAAACAGGCGCTTCGATTCCTCCGGGTGAGGTCTCGTTCAGCTACCATATGAAGTTACACTACTCTCAAACTTTTGTCTACTTGTTGGTCTCATCGTTGTCGTTCAGCTACCATATGAAGTTACACTACTCTCAAACCGCTGTTAATTCGTATGCAGTTTTTC
The DNA here is from genome assembly GCF_009695865.1 of Allobaileyella intestinalis. GTDB lineage: Bacteria > Bacillota > Clostridia > Peptostreptococcales > Anaerovoracaceae > Allobaileyella > Allobaileyella intestinalis. Next base: position 60,347 of record NZ_VUNB01000003.1, read on the forward strand.
GCCGGTTCAGCTACCATATGAAGTTACACTACTCTCAAACAACGGTTATAATGGACGAAATGTAGACCCAGTTCAGCTACCATATGAAGTTACACTACTCTCAAACTAAGGGGTTAGCTTTGCGTGGGTGGTTCTGGTTCAGCTACCATATGAAGTTACACTACTCTCAAACAAAATCACAGCACCGAAAAAGGAGAAATAAGTTCAGCTACCATATGAAGTTACACTACTCTCAAACCCTTAGCTAAGGTTCGCCATACTTCGCCTTGTTCAGCTACCATATGAAGTTACACTACTCTCAAACCTACAGACGTGCACCCTGGACAATGGCCTAGTTCAGCTACCATATGAAGTTACACTACTCTCAAACGACCCTGACGGCATTCTGAGCCGGTATGAAGTTCAGCTACCATATGAAGTTACACTACTCTCAAACGACCTTGCAGGCCAGATCGATATCGTAAAAGTTCAGCTACCATATGAAGTTACACTACTCTCAAACTTGCCAGAGTTCCACCGCCGATTACCGTAGGTTCAGCTACCATATGAAGTTACACTACTCTCAAACCAAATAACTTTGTGCGAGATGGTATTTTCGGTTCAGCTACCATATGAAGTTACACTACTCTCAAACACCTGATCATCGAATATTCCATCTCTTACAGTTCAGCTACCATATGAAGTTACACTACTCTCAAACAAACCCGTCGATTGAATTCACAAACCCTGCGTTCAGCTACCATATGAAGTTACACTACTCTCAAACCAAGCGGACGATTACAGCGTCGGACGATGCGTTCAGCTACCATATGAAGTTACACTACTCTCAAACAACGGCTACAATTGGCGAAACGTAGACCCAGTTCAGCTACCATATGAAGTTACACTACTCTCAAACTACTTTGGAGTCAGTGAAGCAATTGTAACAGTTCAGCTACCATATGAAGTTACACTACTCTCAAACTAGGTTGCGATGTGATCAACGTCCCACATTGTTCAGCTACCATATGAAGTTACACTACTCTCAAACATAAGTCGCATCCGCCTATGGCATAGCTATGTTCAGCTACCATATGAAGTTACACTACTCTCAAACACAACAACCGATAAATCAACAGGACAACTAGTTCAGCTACCATATGAAGTTACACTACTCTCAAACGGCGTATGCAAGGCGTGAGTTTTTAAGAATGTTCAGCTACCATATGAAGTTACACTACTCTCAAACTTATTGGCAGATTGACAAAAGACCCGGAAAGTTCAGCTACCATATGAAGTTACACTACTCTCAAACAATTTAAACCCAGTGGTTGTTATGGTGGTAGTTCAGCTACCATATGAAGTTACACTACTCTCAAACGTCCGATGATTCCATCAACCGCAATGCTCAGTTCAGCTACCATATGAAGTTACACTACTCTCAAACTTAGCAAACTGCCAATTTCTACAGGTGTAGGTTCAGCTACCATATGAAGTTACACTACTCTCAAACTTGCTATTCCTCATCATCGCCGCCGTTAATTGTTCAGCTACCATATGAAGTTACACTACTCTCAAACGTAGACCTGGCGCTATCCGGCTGCACGGCTGTTCAGCTACCATATGAAGTTACACTACTCTCAAACCTCAATTTTCAAGTAAACGTCACTACACACGTCCGTAACTTCATATAGTATACAAACGAATTTTTATATATATAGCTCACAGCCATCATCATCAATGATGGTAACTTTAACTCCATCCTCTTCTCCACCTGCTCTTCTTACCGCTCCCTCAATTTGTACAATATCAACTTTTTCTTGCTTCGCAAACTCCTCTAGCAAAGTGTTATCGCCCTCCCTTAAATATGCATTGCAGTTTATCAGAAAGAACTCAGATTTCCCGCCAATCCTATGAAGGCAATGCACGTATTCAGTCAAACGTTCAATAAAAGTACCTTCTGGCTCCTTTAACCTGACTCCAACACTTTTCAGCACTTCATTTATTGAAATAGACTCTGAGTATTCTAATGCAAAATCAAACATCACTTCTGTTTCCGAGATCATTTTCAACAGGCTATGATTTATTTCTGCAAGCAGTTCTTCAATTCCGCAATAGCGCAACTCAGAAGAGAATATTTCTAAGGCCTTTTTTTGTATTTCTCTCCTATCAAAATTTACATCAAATGGTGTTGTTATGATATCCCCTGTACGATGCAGATCTATGATACTTCCATCCTCCCACATTCGCACCTTATCTTCACCAAAGCTGACAGTTTCATGCAAATCAAATACAACATTCTCAAAGTGTACAGAATTTTCAAACGATATAAAATTTAGCGATTCTCTTTCAATTTCAAAAGATAAACTATGTGGAACATAATCTAATCTCATAATATCACCAGTTTGTCATCAGTATCTACAACAACGTCCTTTTCACCACCTACAAGGCACTCCATACGTGCAAACTGTTTTTCTGTTATTACCATCATTTTTACATTGCCATCCAACGGGCGTTCCTTCCTTACAGACGACATTACCGCTTGAGCTACAGTCTGATTCAATGCCAATTTGCAATATACACTTTCCTGTAGCATCAAAAAACCACTTTTTACAAGGAATTTGTGAAACTTTCTATAATCCCGCCTGTTCTCCTGTGTTTCAACAGGAAGATCGAAAAATACAAATATTCTCATATACCTATAACTCATAACTGTAAAACTTTATCTGTGAGACATCTCTGTCATTGATCGCATCAAATACACTTTTACAATAAATGCGTACTCCATTAGAAATAGTATGAGATTTCCCATCAATAATTATTCTCTCTTGCATCAATGCGATAAGTTCATGCTTTTCCTCTTTATCGAATTTGACCGGTTCCATTTCAACAACCCTTTTGTCAACAAGGATTCGGAAAGGTTCCATTAAATCAGATGCCAGATTATATGGATTAAACCTATTGTCATGGAATAATCCAAGTTGCGTAAGATATCCGTTAGCAGAAATATTTCTGTTGAAATATGAAAGCAAAATGCCATAACCATAGTTTAAAGAAGCATTTATCGAACACTCACTGCTTCGTGTAAAGCTCTTGCCGAAAAGTGCATTAAAATACACCTTTGCCGCATGACCCTCCCGATTCGTAATATCTCGTGGCTGTATTTCATTTATGTATTGTCCAAGCAATTCTGCAGAATCATAAATCTTTCTTTCACGCAGATGCTCTCTCTGTTTTCTGATTTTCTCTGCAATAATCTCTGTCCAAACCATCTCCTTGATATCTGCACCCCAATTGAACTGATCTTTTACTTTTCCGCTGCTGTCATATGATCCATAACAGGGAATTAACTCGCTCTCCGGATTATGCTTCTCATCGCAAAAAATAACTTTTGTCTTATGTTGTATCAGGGCCGAAAGCAAAGCAACTGTAACTGAAACTGTTGTTGACTCAATAATAAGCACCTCTATCTCGCTAAGGTGGACTCTTTTTATTGAGTCCACCTTTCTTACAACGAGATACTCCATTTTATAATCCAGTTTTGCTACACCCGTAATGATTACAGTTCTCCAGCTCATAGCTATAATTTGATCCTGTTTTCAAACACGCCTGTAACGGATTGGTTAACAATTACTAGCTTGCACTTGTTACTTATAGTATTTTTATTAATAGCGATACCACCAACCGCTGGTCCTTCCCCAAGAAGTGACAAATTTGATGACGTTGCTATATCGCAACGAAGCATAGTCAGTATTTCATTTATTACTATAGCTTTATCCCGCAAGGAAGAAATATTGATAAATAAGCTCCTGTCTTTTTCCAGTTTTTCCCATTGGTTAGCAGGCCTATTCGCATATACAGTTTTCAATTTGTTTAGCAGAGCATCATATACTTCATTTAATTGTTCATGGCTAAATCCATCTTTATCTGGTTCGACCTCATAATCAGGATTCTTTTTTAAAAACGATTCTATTTTTTTTATGATGACTTCCGAATTGAAATCCAACACCAATTGCATGTTACTCTTTAACGATATATTTGTTATGTTTTCTCCCCTGATTCTCATAGGAAATCCATTAACGCTTATTAACGAATTTTTCTTGATTTTCTTTATGACAACTCGAACATTTTTATACTCTTTGACATTTTCACAATAATGTATAAACGCGTCTTGATCTTGTTCCATTACATTCGCTACATAAATTGGGACTCCTAGGATCTGTCGGATTCTTCCTTTTTTCTGATCATCATATTCAATCATTGCAAAGTACGAAGTGTTTGGACTGTAATATCCGCCATATTTCTCTATATCCATACCTTTTTTCAGAGGAATCGTTGCAGCTTTCGAACCTTTTTTTAATACAGTTGAATTGAATAATTCTCCAGTTTCACAATACGTGTATTCCGTATATAGGATGTTATTTTGCAACATCGTATTTCTCACTGTGTCAATCGTTCCACCTGTGATTCCACGGTATTCATTCAAAACAAGCTTCCCGTCTTTTTTTCTGTCTGGTCCAACCCATACTTTCTCCCCCTTGGAATTTTTTACATCATATCTGAACACCTTGTTAATACTGTAATTTTTTTCTTTATTATCAACGAACCATTTTCTTGGATCAGATGTGAATTTTGCGTTGTAAACATTCCCCACTACCACATTGAGATAAGCATCCTTTGCGTGATGATAGTCATTAATTCTGCGGGACTTTAACATCTTGAGATCATCTTTTCTGAAGTCTGAAGCCAATCCAGCCTTCACATAGACGACCTCGCTATCCGGGTAGATCCGTTTTAATAAGTCAGCCACGACCTTTGTTGACTGTCTTGTTTCTACCAGCTGACGGGCAATAAATCCGCTGAGTTCATCTTCGGTAAACTTCCCTCTTCTCGTCAACCGATCAAATTTTTTCTTTGATATCAGGCCCATCTTCAACAGTTCTCTCCAGAAAGGGAGCATTTTCTTTTGAACATCGGAAGAAAGTAATTCATTGCTCTTCTTTATATTACTGGATTTATTTACAAGAACCAGATTATCTATGCTATCGTCCTTTATCTTTGACTGCGGATATATATGATCTCTATCCCACTTAGAGTTTCCTTTCATCAACTGATCCAGATCGATTGCTTCTCCTGTATACATATCTCTGCCCAGTTGTGAATAGTACAAGAACAACTTCATACTGTTGAATTCACGTTCTTCTCTATCTTCGATCTCCTTGCTCCAATTCCGTGCATCCTTATCGCAGCCTGCATACAGTTCCAGCAATTTATCTTTTCTCGATGTAGTCCTTTTTTTCCTCTTTTCCTTCTCCTCTCCTCTGGCCATTTCTACAAATATTTTTTCCGGCGCACCCTTTTGAATTTTGCTCAATTCTTCCGTAATCTGTATGGTCTGCCAGATAGCTCTTTTTACAGCGGGTGCCACATGCAGATCTTTTACCAGCGCATCATATGAGATTTCAGTGATTTCCTTTTCTCTCTCTGAATTGATCTTTTTTATCTCATCAGAAAATGTATACTTGCTGCCCAAAAGCTGCATCAAGTTATCATTTGTTTCCCAAAGAGCATTAATTATTGATGAATAAATCTCTCCAGTTTCCCTGTTTACGCCCTCTATTTCTGTAAGGAATTTTCTAGAGAAATTTCCCCATCCTGTGTATATGAATCTTGATATTTTTTTCAGATTGTCAGCAGAAAGTTCATTTGGGTAACGTTCCTCAATAGCATTTCCAACCATTCTGGAATCATCACCATATATGGTCTTCCAGCGAATAATCTCCTCTACCATGGCTTTAACATTGTCTTCAGCCATTCTGTTGCCTAGCACCTGCTTCTTGAAATCAAGATACGATTTTAACTGTGCCTTGAAATCCTGATCAAACCCGCTGAGATCCTCCAGCTTTAAATCCGGATCATTTTTCTGCAGATACTTGAGCAAGGTCTTTCCCGTAACACGGTTCTTTGTCATGAACAGATCATTAAAGATGCTCTGCTTCGTGGCAACATCTGCTTTATTTCCTCGAATTCGCAGATTATTGAGTTCATTAAGCACCATATAACGTGAATACAGCAACGAGTTCTTAGGTAATACATCTTCACCAATAATGTAGGTACACTTGTTGGTCATGCGAGTAATAAACGACTCATTACTCTTAGACTCATCTACCATTTCTCTAAAATTCCATGGATAAATCCGGCCATCCTTTTTCCTCTCTATCCACTGATTAGCTCCCACATCTTTGTGTCTATCACTCAGTGGGCCAACGTAATACGGGATTCTAAACTTGAAAAGAGATAAAATTTTCTGTGCTGCAGTTATCCCATTACTATCAGCCTGATTCAAAAATGGCAGGTATTTTTCTGCATTTTTCAGGATCATTTCTAGTTCTGTTTGGTGGACCTGTCTCGGAATGACAGAATTATCCTTGCTTCTTTGAAGCGGAAGGAGCTTACCTGCATCCAATTCTCCCTGTATATATTCCAGATCCTTTTGATCATTTTCATTGCAGTTCATCTTCGACAGAGTTTTCTTGACGTTCTTGTAAAACTCCTCTTCTGTACATTTCTCCGCTGGATACTTTTTTCCGTTCTTCTGTATCTCGCCGATATAATTTGAGTATCCTGCGCCTTTGTCCGTCCCATTGAAAAACTTATTATATTCGTCTCTTGGACAGTAAGTTTTTATCAACCGCCTAATGATTCTTAATTCTCTTGCATGCTTTTCGTACTGTTCTACTTTTGCATCTGAAAGATACTTACTGTTTCCAAGAATGTCTGACAATATACTCCAGTCATAAATTGTTTTTATACTTTCGATGATCAACGCTTCATCTGGTTTAATTTCTTGCAGTGCAGGCAGAATTGCATCTTCATAGTCCTGATCTGAAAAGCTGAATGATGTTTTTTCCAAGTCACTTAGGTCGTCATGATAAAACAGCTTGCTCAAATCTCCTTTATTTCCACATATCAGTTTGCATATCTGCTCAATCGCACCTTTCCGCAATTTTTCTTCCGTTTTATCCAGATCTTCTGAGTCAAAAACAAAACACGTTTTCATTTTTTTCGCTTTAATGCTCTTAGGATCATTGCTCTTGAGGATTTCTTTTACAATGTCCCTTTTCCCATTGTCACATTCGATTGCAAAAGGCATAGTCTCTCCACCCAGATTGAGCATCACCTCTGCAAAGGTTGAATCAAAATCTGTTGCTGTCTTCAAGTCCCCATCAATCAGGAAATGTCCCCTGTTTTTAACAATGTGGTGAATAGCCAGATAAACAAGACGAATATCATGAGGCTCTGGATTTTCTATCAATTCCCTGCGCAGATGATAAATAGTTGGAAACTCATCGTAATAATCGACATCCGAGTAATCTTTTCCAATAAATAGAGGAAACTTCTCTCCGGTAGTTTTATCTTCCAGATGAAGACGGCTTTCATTAAGCCTTATAAAAAATGTATCGTCTATCTTCGCCATTTCCTCAGCAAAAATCATCTGCAACAAGTCGATTCTTTCTTTTCTCCGAGCAGTTCTTCTTCTTGAAGTTCTGTGTGCACGGCGCTCTGCTGCCTGCTCACCTGACTCGAACAATCTAATACCCCAAAGATCCTTTTTACCATGTTTGCAAATGTGGTATGTTTCATCTGTCACCGCCCAGCCTACCGAGTTCGTACCAATGTCCAAGCCTAAATAATACTTTTCGCTGCTCTTATTCATCATGTCCTCCGATGTATTTTCTATTTCTGTTCGACTTCTTCTCTACAATAGCTTGACTTTATTATTGATTTGGGATATTCTCTCATTGTCTCAATTAGCTACCATATGAGATTACACTACAAGGTTCAAATAAAGATTTTTCCTAACCGCCCTTCGGGGCCCACGCAGATGTGGATTTAAAACTCGCTCAGGCGAGTTTTTCTTTTAGTATTTATTTTTTTATACTCCTCATCACTGCAAAGGGAAATACCCGTATCATTCCTCCATTTTTGTTTTTCATCTTGTCAGCCTCCAGCTTCTTCTGCGAATTGTTCTCATATTAGTACTTTAATACCTGGGCTGGTATTTTCCAATAGTTTTCCGTGTTTTTTCAAGGCCTCTGCCGGGCCGGAAATCCACAGAGTCAGCTTTTTACGACTCTTTTTTTCCAGCCAGAAACTGCTCTTTACCCCTCTTTTTTCCGACCGCTCTTGTTGTATAATGCTCCTGTACGATCCTGTACGAGTCTGGTGCGAAATAACGGAGCCAGGGAACGAATGGAAAACACGAATAGCGAAAGCAGTGAGATCAATACCGTAATTTCAGAAAGGGTGTGAACATATGGAACATATTGTAAGGATTAACGGGGAAAAGGTTTACGTGAGCGACGGTAAGGGAGACCTGACGGAAGCGCCTTTGTCTGCTGTCCAGTATGAGAATCCTGCAGAAGGAGATGCTGTAAGGATTTTTGAAATAGACGGGGGCATGTTGATTTCCCGGGTTTACGACGTTGAGACAGATTACATGGGCACCGGAGACGATGTTTTTTCAGATGGAAGTAATGGTGAAGATGATCGCAGCTTCTCCTCCGGAAAAAAAGAAAACTATAATAGCCGGGAGTCCGGCAGCCAGGGCTGGAGCAGCGGAAACGGTAATGCCAACCCCGGTAATTCCAGGCCACGGAAGTGCAACAAGCATCTGTATGTCTGGCTCTTCACCTTTGTGCTGGGAGAATTCGGAATTGACAGATTTTACAGAGGGCAGATCGGACTGGGTATACTGAAGCTCATTACGGGAGGGGGACTGGGATTCTGGTTCCTGGCGGACTTCATCATAGCGTTGATCAAGGCCTACAGCAATTCAGCATTCGGGCCTGACGAAGACATCGTCTTCATCGACGGACACTACGCAAAATAAAAATCTGGCATACCGCCACGAAAGTGAAACGGTATGCCAGTTTTTTTACGGAAAAAAAATATCAGGGAATATGCCCAGGTAACACCCTTACAGCTCTTTCAGGTCCGGGCTTGGCTCAGTATCGGCCCGGCGGCTTCTGACTGTCTGATCACTCAAAGAGCTTCTTATACTCTCCATATCCCTGCTCTTCCATCTCATCAAAAGAAATGAATTTCAGGGCGGCGGAGTTGATGCAGTATCTCAGGCCTCCTGTCTCCTTTGGTCCGTCGGGAAAAACGTGTCCCAGATGGGAGCCGGCTTCTGAACTCCGGACCTCAGTTCGGATCATGCCAAAGGACGTATCTGTTTTTTCCTTCAGGACATCATCTGCCACCGGCCTGGAAAATGCTGGCCAGCCGCAGCCTGAATCGAACTTGTCCAGGGAGGAAAAAAGCACCTGGCCGCTTACTACATCCACGTATATGCCCTTCTCAAAGAAGTTGTCATACTCTCCAGAAAAAGGCCTTTCTGTTGCGCCATTCTGGGTTACCTGGAAAGCCAGCTCTCCGATTTTATTTCTCAGATCATTGTCCTTCATGTCCTCACACCCCCATAATCATTAGAGATTACTCTGTTTCGTGGTCCTCCATTCCGCCGGACCACTTGCCGTTAATACTCAAACTTTCCTTCAAAGGAGAACATCACTTCTCCATTAAGTGTGTATTTGCCGTCCTGACAGCTTACCACCATATCGCCTCCCGGGAACTCCACGAAAATGTCCTTGTCTCCGTCGCAGTACCCTAGTTCCACGGCAGCTGCAACAGCTGCAATGGCAGATGAGCCGCAGGAAAGGGTTTCCCCGTTTGCTCTCTCCCATACTCTCATTCTCATGGTGCGTCTGTCAACTATCCGGACAAATTCAGTGTTGATTTTCTGAGGGAAGGCCTCTGAATACTCGAATTCAGTTCCGATCTTTTCAATGTCCAGGTTGTCGATCTGGTCCAGGAAAAGCACGCAGTGAGGATTTCCCACTCTCAGGCAGGTTGCCCTGTATTCTCTTCCGCCTATGGAAATCAGGGAGTCCACCAGCTTAGGTTTTCTTGTTATCACAGGCACTGCGGCTGCGTCGAAGACCGGCTCTGCTCCTTCAATGGACACGGAATTCACCCTGCCGTCTCTCAGGAAAAGCCTGAGATTCCGGACTCCGTCAACAGTTTCAACGGTTACCCGGTCTCTCCCCACAAAACCTTCTTCGTATATGTATTTTGCACCGCACCGGATGCCGTTATCGAAGGTGCCTCCTTCCGATCCATCTCTGTTGAAAACCCGTATTTTCACATCGGCCACCCTGGATTTTTCAATGAGCACTATTCCGTTTCCGCCTACAGATCTTCTCCTGTCGCACAGGCTTACGCACAGGGATTCAGGCCCTTCTATGCGGCCGTCAAAATTCTTGATTACGATATAGTCATCGCCGCAGCTGTTCAGCTTTGTGAATCTGATGTTCCTGTGACTTGCCCTCATGTGGTTAATGTCCACCAGTTCCGTATTTCCGGCGGTGAAACCTGATGCGATCATGTTGACCAGAGCCCTTGCCGTGTCCACAGAGGTAAGGCATGGAACTCCCAGCTGCATGGCCCTCTTGTGAACGGCAGTGTAGTCACCGAGAGAGGCGTCATTTTCCGTACCTGTGAAAATAATATAGCTGGTTTTTCCCCTTTCGATCAGATCGATGATGTCGTTGTTTACCTGGGCCTTCTTCACCGTCGTCACGTCAATGCCTGCATTTCTAATGGCCTCAGCCGTTCCTCTTGTGGCATAAATCTTCATCCCCAGGCCGTCCAGCTTCATGGCAATTGGAAGGATTTCCGGATAATCTCTTTTCTGTACAGAAATCATAACACCTTGGTCTTCTCCGTTTTTCCTGTGAGGAACGGTGAATCCTGCAGCGGTCAGCCCCTTGTACAGCGCTTCGTTAAGAGTCCTTCCAAGGCCCAGTACCTCTCCTGTGGATTTCATCTCAGGTCCCAGGATGGAGTTGGCGTCCGTAAGTTTCTCGAAGGAAAAAACAGGGACTTTAACTGCGGTATATGGCGGGGTTCTGTAGAGTCCCGTTCCATAGCCCAGGTCGTACAGCTTTTCCCCCAGCATTACCTGAGAAGCCAGGTCTACCATTGGAACTCCTGCAACCTTTGAAATATACGGAACGGTTCTGGATGCCCTCGGGTTCACTTCTATTACGTAAAGCTCCCCTTTGTACAGAAGGTACTGGATGTTTACCAGCCCCTTGGTTCCAAGAGCCAGGGCCAGCTTCTCGCTTACGTCCACAATTCTCCTGAGCTGTCTGTCTGTCAGATTGTACGGCGGATAAACTGCTATGGAATCTCCTGAGTGGATGCCGGCCTTCTCGATGTGCTCCATGATTCCAGGAATCAGCACATCGCTTCCGTCGGAAATTACATCAACTTCCAGCTCTATTCCCGGCATGTACTTGTCTACCAGAACAGTGTTGCTGGCGTCGTTTTCCAGGATTCTCTCCATGTATTTTGTCACATCATCTTCGTCTCCGGCAATTGTCATGTTCTGTCCGCCGATTACGTAAGAAGGTCTCAGGAGAACTGGATAGCCGATCTGCGATGCCGCATCGAGAGCCCCCTCAAGAGAAGTGACGCTAAGGCCCTTAGGTCTGCTGATGCCGAATTTTTCAAGAAGAACGTCGAAACGGCCTCTGTCCTCCGCAATGTCGATGGACTCCGCAGAAGTTCCCAGAATTTTTACACCATGATCATCCAGATACTGAGTGAGCTTAATGGCAGTCTGGCCTCCGAAGGCAACAACTACGCCTACCGGATTTTCCACCTTTATTATGTTCATTACGTCCTCAGGGCAGAGAGGCTCGAAATAAAGTCTGTCTGCAGTGTCGTAGTCAGTGGAAACTGTCTCCGGGTTGTTGTTTACGATAACCACCTCGTAGCCCAGCTCCCGCAAGGTCCAGACGCAGTGAACCGAGGAGTAGTCGAATTCGATGCCCTGTCCGATTCTGATAGGGCCAGAACCCAGAACCATTATTACAGGATTGCCGCTTCTCTTAAACCGCCGGGAATCGCAGAGCTCATCTGTGGTAGAGTAAAAATATGGTGTTTCTGCGTCAAATTCCGCTCCGCAGGTATCTACCATTTTGTAGCTGAACTCCATGCCCGGAACCTCTTTTGCCCCGGAAATCCTCTTTATTGCCTCATCGGTGAATCCCAGCCTCTTGGCTTCTCTGTATATATCCACAGGCAGGTTTCCCTTGGGAGCAGCGGATTCCAGCTCCTTCTGGAAATTTCCAAGATTGAGGATCTTGTTCAGGAAAAATCTGTCGATCTTCGTGATTTCATGGATTTCTTCCACAGTCACCCCGGATTTCAGGGCTTCGAAAATCGTGAACAGCCTTCTGTCATCTTGATCTTTCAGCCTGTCCCTGATGTCCCTGTCTGTGTGCTGATCCATTTCAAGAGTGTCGATCTTGATCTCAGCGCCCCTGACAGCCTTCATCAGAGCTGCTTCAAAGCTGTGGCCTATGGCCATGACCTCTCCTGTGGCCTTCATCTTTGTTCCAAGCTCTCTGCTGACGCCGGCAAACTTGTCGAAAGGCCACTTTGGCAGCTTCAGAGCCACGTAGTCTATGGCCGGTTCAAAGCAGGCGCAGGTTTTCCCTGTAATGTCATTGGTGATTTCATCAAGAGTATATCCCAGGGCGATCTTAGTTGTGATCTTGGCTATTGGATAGCCTGTGGCCTTGGACGCCAGGGCAGATGACCTGGAAACCCTTGGATTCACTTCGATTACTGCATACTCAAAACTCTCCGGATCCAGGGCGAACTGGCAGTTGCAGCCGCCCTCAATGCCTATGGATGAAATAATCTTCAGGGCAGATGACCTTAGCATTTCATATTCTCTGTCTGCCAGAGTCAGGGTAGGTGCCACTACTATTGAATCGCCGGTGTGAATTCCCACCGGGTCAAAATTCTCCATGGAGCAGATGGCTATTACATTGCCCAGGGAATCTCTCATGGTCTCAAACTCGATTTCCTTCCAACCGGAGATGCACTTTTCCACAAGAATCTGAGTGATTGGAGACTGATCCAGGCCCTGTCTTGCTATTACCGCCAGCTCATCTCTGTCTGCAGCTATTCCGCCGCCAGTGCCTCCCAGGGTAAAGGCCGGGCGGACAATAACCGGATAACCGATCTTCCCTGCCACTTTCAGGGCAGTGTCCACATCCTGGGCTATTCCCGAGGGAACCACAGGTTCCCCTATTTTTTCCATCATATCGTGGAAAAGTTCTCTGTCTTCTGCCGTGTCTATTGCATTAATGTCGGAGCCCAGGAGCCTTACGCCGTGTTCCTCCAGCCAGTTGTCTCTGGACAGCTCCATGGCAATAGTAAGTCCCGTCTGTCCTCCCAGACCTGCCAGGATGCTGTCCGGCTTTTCTTTCTCAATGATGCGCTTGACGGTCTCTACGTTCATGGGTTCCAGGTAGATCTCGTCGGCCATGTGCTTGTCTGTCATTATGGTTGCCGGGTTGGAGTTAACCAGAACAACGTCTATTCCTTCTTCCTTCAGGACTCTGCAGGCCTGGGCTCCTGCATAGTCGAATTCTGCCGCCTGACCGATGATGATAGGGCCTGAACCGATTACAAGAACTTTTTTTATGCTTTTATCCCTAGGCATTCTTTTCCTCCTTCATCATCTCAATAAACTTGTCAAACAGGAAGCCCGTATCATGGGGACCTGAGTGGGCTTCTGGATGGAACTGCACAGTGAAACAGGATAGTCCCGGGTATTCCATTCCTTCGCAGGTTCCGTCGTTGGAATTAACAAAACTCTGCCTTCCTGTATCTTTAAGGCTTTCAGGATCTACAGCATATCCGTGGTTCTGTGTGGTAATAAAAGTCCGGCCCTTCTTCCCTTCGACTATCTCTGTTGCAGGCTGGTTGACTCCTCTGTGGCCGTATTTTAATTTATATGTTTTTCCGCCCATTGCCAGGCACATAAGCTGATGGCCCAGGCAGATTCCGAATATGGGCACTTTGCTCACCAGTTTCTTCAGCTCCCCTACGCAGTCCTTATTCTCCGCCGGATCTCCCGGGCCGTTGGACAGCATGATTCCGTCTGGTTTTTCCTTGAGAATTTCTGCTGCTGTAGTCGTACTTGGAACCACCTTTACCTTGCAGCCTCTTCTGGAAAGTTTTCTGGCTATGTTTCTCTTGGCCCCGTAGTCTATCAGAGTCACGTTGTATTTTTCCTCTCCCTCTGCAGGTATTACATATGGCTCACTACACGTCACAGATCTTACAGCGTTTCTCACCTGATACTCCCTGACCAGGGTCAGGTCCTCCGGCGGTTCTGAACAGATTATGGCGTTCATTGTGCCTTTCTCTCTTATCAGCCGGGTCAGTTCTCTCGTATCTATTCCGTAAATACCAGGCACGCCCTGTTCCTTCAGATATGTATCCAGATCCTTGTCACATCTGAAATTTGAAGGTGTATCGCAGTATTCTCTGACCACGTAGCCGCTGCAGCAGCATTTTCCCTCAAAATCTTCTTCCATGATTCCGTAGTTTCCAATAAGAGGAAAAGTCTGCATTATGATCTGCCCGTAATAACTGGGATCTGTCAGTGTTTCCACATAACCTCCCATACCTGTGGTAAATACCAGTTCACCCACACTGTCACATTCAGCACCGAAGCTCCAGCCCCTGAAAATGCTGCCGTCACTTAGCACAAGATACGCTTTTTTGTCTGTTCTCCTGTTCACCTGTTACCATTCCCCCTTTCAGACCGCACAAAACCCTCACCGGTTCTCTGCGCCGAGAGCCGATGAGGGCTCAATATATAAAATGAGAGCTTGGAAAAAATCCACGCTCTCATAAATACCTCATTCAATGCTCATTGCCATTGAGCTCCCGATCGAGATCATATATATACTGTTTTAATTTCCTTACATGCTCCTCAGATTCGAGACGGGCTTTGTCGCAATCGCCACTGACAATAGCTTCGACAATAAGCCTGTGCTGAGCCGGCATCTTCTTGTAATGTGAAAAATCATCGTAATAGAGATACCTGAACCTCAAAGAAAGCTCCTGCACGTGATTGACCATCTGCTGGAGCGTCTTGTTTCCGCCGCATTCAACGATAAATTTGTGAAGATTCTCGTCTCTCTCAACGCTGTTCTTCTTCTCATCGTTATTGATAGCCTCTTCGTAAAGATCCATCAGCTCTTTCAGTTTAACCTTCTGCTCTTCATTGATTCTCTTAGCAGCCAGGTATGCGGCAAATCCTTCCAGATTTTCCCTCACCTCGAAAACATCAAGCATATCATCAATAGAAATCCTGGAAACATAGGCACCGCGCCTTGGTTCAATGGTCACAAGCCCGTCTGCCGCCAGCTCCCTGATAGCTTCCCTGATAGGTGTCCTGCTGACATTCATCTTCTCGGCCAAGTCGATCTCCATCAGCCTGGTCTGGGAAGCGATCTCGCCTGTCAGTATCTTGTGTTTAAGCTCTTCATATACCAGTTCTCTCAGAGGTTTCTGAATCTGTAAGTCAAAGTTCATATCTGTCTCCTCCCGCTTTCCACAAACCATTTCTTCCAGCTGTCATGTACCCATGCAGCATTCTCCAGAGATATAAAATCCTTTTCAGCCTTCTCTCTGTCTGTATAGCAGGCTGCAATGGATGGTCCGCTGCCGCTCATCATCACGTGTTCAGCACTGAGGTTCTTCTTCATGGCTTCCATCAGGTCTGCTGCCTCTGAACATACACTCAGCGTATATCTCTCCATGATGTTGGAATAAAGTTCCTCCTCACCGGCGCTCCTGATATTCATCTCATCAAGGCCTCTGTACACCTGGGCGGTAGACACTCCAACACCGGGATTCATCAATATCACGTAAGTATGCACCGGCGGACACGGCTCCACAGATTCACCTATTCCTCTGACTACAGCAGCCCTTCCTCCTTCTTCAATGCCCCGGAGGCCCTGAAGTTCTCCACTGTTTCTGCAGGCATTCATCATAATGGAGTATGGAAAATCAGATCCGATACTAATCCCCATGTCCATCAGTTCCCTCAGACTATATGGATTATCCAGGAGACTGTTCACTGCCAGCATAGTCACCGCCCCGTCTGCAGTTCCTCCTGCCAGCCCTGCTGCTGAAGGAAGGTTCTTCTCCAGGGAGATGATCAGGCCTGCAGGCTTTCCTTCAGGAAACTGCACTGTATTACTGAACAAAGCTTCTCCGTAATCATCAGCAGCCCTGCTCAGCACAGCCCTGGCACCCCGCACAGCCAGATTTGTCTCATCTGCCGGAATTGTACAATCATCCATACAAAATTTTATAGCAACTCCGTCAACTGTGCAACATAAATTATTCAGTTTTTCGTATACAAATCTAATATCTATGTTGTCGTGGAGGTCTATGTCCTGCATCACCGAATAAATGTCGTGATATCCGTTGTCTCTCATGCCCGTCACTCCCAGGGACAGGTTGATTTTTCCATATGCCTTCAGCTTCATCTGATGCCTTCTTTCAAAAAATAGGGTGCCATGAGGCACCCTATTGCACTTACTTGTTCTTCTTTCCGGAACTTCCTCTTCCTGATTTGTATTTGCCGCCTGCAGCGGAAATCGGACGAGGTTCCTTAACTTTGTATACGTACGGCAGCACATCGCTGATCTCGTACTTGGCTTCCACCTTCTCCCGTGCTGCCTCTTTCTTCTTGGCTTCCCGGGCTGCCTTCTTCTCGGCTTTGGCCTGCCGCTTCTTCTCTTCCTCGATAACTTCCTCTACAGACTTGCCTGTACGCTTTGCTTCCTTGTAAGGATTGAAGGTCTCTTTCTTGTTGTACCTTGCCGGATTCTGCTGACGGGCCTTCTCTTCAGCCTGTTCTTTCTGCTGCTTTACCATGATCACAGTGATACCGCCGAACATAGCAATCATCATTATGGTATTAACCAGCGTATTCATCTTCTGGTTGAATGTAGTGAAAGAAATTGTCTCTTTCTTGCCCAGCTTGTTGCCGTTGTCATCGGAAAACTCCGGAGAAATCACCAGTTCATACTTTGTGTTTGACTGAAGCTTCAGCTTCTTGTTGGTGCTGTCTGCCAGAACCAGCATCATTCCATCTGTATCGCTGCTTGTGAGAACCTTGATTGGAATCTTCTTTCCTGTTTCACTGTTTACGATCTTCACGCAGTTCTTGTTGTGCTTCTCTGTCTCCGGGTTGTTAATGGTGTTGCTGAAAAACAGCTTCACACCAACGTTCTCAATAGAGGTGTTCTTCTGCCCGTCTTCAGGGTAAGAGGAAACCAGTTTAAGATCTCCCGTATTATCTCCTGCGAAAGAAAATACTCCGCACATCATGACCATTATCAGTGCCAGCACAACTGCTGCCAGGCCTCTTTTCTTCATTACTTATCATCCTCCGGTTCAGATATATTCTTCTTAAGCCTCATCTGGCGAAAAAAATCTTTCAACTGCTGCGAGCATTCTCCGGCATAAAGCCCGGTGATCACTTCTGCTCTATGGTTAAGCCGCGGATCGCAGGGAATGTTGCTCAGCGAACCGCACGCTCCATTCTTCGGATCCATTGTTCCGATAAACAGCTTATCAAGCCTTGCCAGAACGATGGCCCCTGCACACATGGAGCAGGGCTCCAGTGTCACATACATGCTGCATCCCGTAAGCCACTTAGCTCCCAGAGCCTTCTCGGCTCTTCTGATTGCAACCATTTCAGCATGGGCGTCTGAAGACTTTAATGTTTCCACCAGGTTATGGCCTCTGGCGATCAGCCTTCCATCTCTTACGATTACAGCCCCCACAGGAACCTCTCCTTCAGAAGCGGCTGCATCTGCCTCTGCCATGGCTTCTTTCATCCACATCAGATCCATCTCTGAATATTCTGGCATTCCGGAACAATTTTCCTCGCTATTCTGATTCAATTCCATATCCGTGACATTCTATCACAGGGAAACAGCAATTTCAAATGGTTCAGTGATTCTGTTTCTCCTGTTCTCCTCCAAGCCATCTTTTCGCAGCTGCAAAAATACAAAACCGGCCAGCAACTTCGAGTTGCTGGCCGGCAGGTTTCTGTTATTCAGATTTCCAAGAGTTCTTACTTATCGTGCTCGTTCATCCAAGGAATGAGAACCTTGCAGTAATCATCATGTCTGTCTACGAAGCATGTGTGTCTTGATCTCTCCCAGAGAATCCACTTGGAGTCAGGAATTCCATCTGCCATGGTCTTTGCTACCAGAGGTGAGCACAGATCGGAAATTCCGCTGCAGATCAGTGAAGGAATCTTGATTTCTCCCAGTCTGTCAACGTACTCAAAGTCTTTCAGTGTTCCAGTTGGTGCGAACTCGTTTGGTCCCCAGCCATACAGATAAGCCTCTCCGCCGGACTTCTTAGGACGGGTGCAGCACTCTGGTGCCTTGTCTCCGATCCAGTAATCACAGTATCTGTGCATGTACTCAGCAACAGCCTTGTCATATGCCTCGCCTGTGAAGTCCCCTGTCTCCAGAGCGTGATTAATAGCATCCTGCATATCCTGAGGCATCATCTTGATTCTTCTCAGGCCTTCCTTCTCCCAAAGGCTGCTTGACGGATGTCCGCTGGAGATGATGAAAGACTTAACGCCCTTTGGATCTCTCTCAATTGCATATGCAATCTGCATCATGCCGCCCCAGGACTGACCGATGATGTGGCACTCATCCAGGTGCAGGTACTCTCTCAGAGCTTCCAGCTCATCCAGCCATGTATCCTGTGTCCACAGTTCAGGATGTCCGTCCAGATATGAATTTCCGCATCCAATCTGGTCATACATGATGATCTGACGATCATCGTCATCTGCTACATTGTCCAGAACCTCATAGTAGTTGTGAGTTGATCCAGGTCCGCCGTGAAGACAGATCAGAGGAGCCTTTCCGTTATCCTTCCTCTCACCTACGATTCTGTAGTATGTCTTGTATCCAAGAAATGGCATGTAGCCTTCTGTTATCTTAGCCATGTCATTGCCTCCTGTAAAAAAATGTTAAATATTAAACCATCGCTTTTGATAATATACCGGGAGCAGCCTGAGCTGCTTCCGGCATCAGATTATTTCCAGTATTCAGTGTTCAAATCTGTTACTACTCTCCGTCAGGAACAACGATAATGTCATCCTTAGGATAGTGGTTCAGAACTTCGCATCCGTCCTCTGTAATATGAACGATATCCTCGATTCTTACACCGATTCCCTCGTCTGTCAGGTAGATACCAGGCTCAACGGAGAAGCACTGACCAACTTCGATGATCTCGTCGTTTGTCAGGGAAACGTCACCAACTTCGTGGTCCTCCATTCCGATGGAATGTCCCAGTCTGTGTGTGAAGTACTGGCCATATCCCTTGGAAGCGATGTAGTCTCTTCCTGCCTTGTCAACGTCGCTCATCTTAGCGCCTGGCTTTGCAGCAGCAATACCTCTCTTGTTTGCTTCCAGAACGATGTTGTAGATTTCCTTCTGACGCTCGCTTACCTCACCGATAAATACAGTTCTTGTAATATCTGAAGCGTAGTTCTTCCACATTCCGCCGATGTCCAGGATTACGCAGTCGCCGTGCTTGCCCTTTGAATCATCAGTAATGTGATGTGGATCAGCAGCGCCCTTTGCATATGCTGTAATAGGGTCGAAAGATGGTCCGGAGAATCCAACTTCTTCACAGATCTCAAGGCACTTAGCATTCAGTTCTCTTTCTGTAAGTCCCTTTGCTACCCATGGAATCAGCTTGTCCATAACCTCATCGATCTTGGCAGCAGACTCTCTCATCAGCTGAGCCTCGTGCTCATCCTTAATCTGACGAACCTTGTCAACGATCTTTGATCCGTTTACAAACTTGCTTCCAGCACCCAGCTCCTGAAGTCTCAGCAGGAAATGTGCAGGCCAGTTCTTGTCAACTCCGATGACCTTGTCCTTGTTAACGTACTGAGCCAGAACCTCTACACCGTCATCAGTGTCATCATAATAAGTAATAGGAGCTCCCAGGTCCTCTTCCTGTGGGAACAGCTTATTGATTACGAAGTGATTATCTCCGTCAACGTTGATGTAGAGAGCGTGCATTCTCTCACCTGGCAGAATCCACTTTCCAACCAGATAGAAAATAGCTGTAGGATCAGTGATGACCATCTGGTACATATCCTGTTCCTTCATTTTCTCCACGATTCTGCTGAGCTTTCCAGTATCCATCTTTCATGTCCTCCATGTTCAAATAGATCAACTCTTTTGCCCCGGCAATCCGGAACAACAACAATATTCGGAAATGGATCCATTTCCGGGACCCTCCAACAGCGAACCACAATATAGTCATGCAGTTCAAACCGAGTCCGTTATGATTATAGCACTCTCAAAAGGGTTTTCAAGAATGGACGGTATACAATTGGATATTCACGTCAATTGAATACATTTCCATCTGTTCAGCAGCTTCAGCGTCTTTCTCATCTTGAATTATTCCGTCTCCTATGATAAAACCAACTTCAGTTTTACTTAGAAAAAAAGGATTACTCATGGCGTTAGATATAATTGTAGTTTCTATTTTCATCATATCCACAGTCCGGGGCAGGCGCCGGGGCTTCGCCCAGACCATCATTAAACTGCTGGCCTGGACAGCTGCCCTTGTTCTTGGCGTGGCTTTTACAAAGGACGTGGCCGAAATTCTCATGTCCACTCCCTTCAGCACGGACATCAACAACCATCTGACTGAAATGACAGCCTCCGGCACCTTTGACATCAGCCAGTACGTGCCGGATTTCATCGGCGGCATAATAACCTCACTGGGAGTCACAGAACCATCTCAGGACACCCTTCATTTTACAAATGCCATTCTAAACGTTACCGCATTTCTCCTCATCGTAGGAGCTACGTGGCTGGCAGCTGCTTTTCTGATACACAAAATGGCCAAAAAAAGAAAGACAAAGACTGTTATCGGCAGGGTGGATTCCTCTGTAGGCATGCTCCTGGGCGCAGTCAAAGGCGTCATTCTGGTTTTTCTTTTCCTGGCCTTGATGTTCCCTCTGGCAGGCGTGCTGATGCCGGAAAATCTTCACAGCATCAACGAAAGCCTGAACAATTCATATCTTGCAGGCTATCTTTACAATATCAATCCACTTATACGCTTCATAAGAGACCTTCCTTTCTAGTTTTTGCTTGTTAACAAGATAACTCAATTTCTCCTGAAAACAGTGGCTTACAGCCCCTTTCATTCGTTGACGCTCCCATACCCCTGTGATAAAATTCCCTTGTATTTCTACGCGAACAATGGAGGCATGGAAAATGGAGAAGAAAACACCACTTTACGAAACTCATGTGAAGTACGGCGGAAAGATGGTCCCATTCGGCGGATTCATTCTTCCAGTTCAGTACGAGGCCGGCATCAAGAAGGAGCACATGGCAGTAAGAACTGCTGTTGGTCTCTTCGATGTATCCCATATGGGAGAGATTCTGGTTTCCGGACCGGACAGCCTGAAGTACCTGAACTACGTCCTGACCAACGACTTCACAGATATGAAGGACTGGCAGGCCCGTTACAGTCCTATGTGCAACGAGCAGGGCGGAACAGTAGATGACCTGATCGTTTACAAGAGAGCTGACAACGACTACTTCGTAGTTGTTAATGCGGCCAACACAGACAAAGACTTCCAGTGGATGTGCGACCACGTACCTGAAGGTTGCGACGTAAAGCTGGAGAACGACAGCGACAACTGGTGCCAGCTGGCTCTCCAGGGACCTAAAGCTCCTGAAGTACTTGCAAAGCTGGCAGATAAGGACTCCATCCCTGAGGTGTATTACACCGCGATTTTCAACGGCAAGGTTGGGGGCATTGACTGCGTAGTATCCAGAACAGGATACACAGGAGAAGATGGTTTTGAGATCTACTCCGCAGCTTCAAACGCTCCTGCACTGTGGGAAAAGATTATGGCAGCCGGCGAGGAATTCGGCATTCTCCCTTGCGGTCTTGGTTCAAGAGACACCCTGAGAATGGAAGCAGCCATGCCTCTTTACGGAAACGACATGGACGATACCGTATCCCCTAAGACTGCAGGCCTGGGATTTGCCGTAAAGCTGGATAAGGACAACTTCATCGGCAAAGAAGCCCTGGTAGCAGATCAGCCTCTGGCAAGAAGAAGAGTGGGAATTAAGGTAACTGGCAGAGGCGTCGTAAGAGAGCACTGCGACGTTTACAGAGACGGCAAGGTTATCGGCCACACCACCTCCGGCACCTTCCTTCCTTATCTGGGCGGATCTTATGCAATGGCTATCGTAAATTCTGCTGACAGAGAGATCGGTGCACCTGTACAGGTTGAGGTCAGAGGAAGAATGATCGATGCTGAGCAGGTTAAACTGCCATTCTACAAGAGAGAGAAATAGGGGCAGGCAGCACCTTAGACAGAATATAAGATATCAGTTTGTTTTCAATGCGGCCCTGGTCCGGTTCTCCGGGCCGGGCTGCTGGAAATATTAATAAAATTATCAAAGGAGACTAAAGCAATGTATGATCCAAAGGAACTGAAGTATTCCAAATCTCACGAGTGGGTACACTATGACGGCGATGATGTGATTATCGGCATTACAGATTATGCTCAGGACAGCCTGGGTGACCTTGTATTTGT
Organism: Allobaileyella intestinalis; assembly: GCF_009695865.1. Taxonomy (GTDB): domain Bacteria; phylum Bacillota; class Clostridia; order Peptostreptococcales; family Anaerovoracaceae; genus Allobaileyella; species Allobaileyella intestinalis. The sequence continues at coordinate 82,887 of NZ_VUNB01000003.1, forward strand.
AAACCTGCCGGAAGTTGAGGACGAGCTTACTGCTGGTGAAGCTCTTGGAGACGTTGAGTCTGTAAAGGCTGTTTCCGATATTATCTCTCCTGTTTCCGGAAAAGTAACTGAGATTAACGAAGAGCTGCTGGATTCCCCTGAGAAGATTAACGAGGATCCATATGGTGCCTGGTTTGTAAAGGTTACAGACGTTGAAGACACTGAGGAGCTGCTGGACGCTGACGAGTACGACAAGTTTGTAAAAGAGGAAGCTTAGCTCCCGGCCGGAGGACGGGCCCCCCGGGTCCGCCTCTCCAGTGACATTTTTCCTTAGGAAGAATTTTCAATGATAAGGAGGTCGAAATTGGGCACATACATTCCCAATACTAAAGAAGAGCAGCTGCGCATGCTCCACGACATCGGATATAAAGATTTTGACGATCTTTTCAAGGGCATTCCGGATCAGGCAAAAATCAAGGGTTCTCTGAATTTCCCTGAAGGGAAGTCCGAAGTTCAGGTTTCTTCCATTGTAAGCGGCATGGCCGAGAAGAACAAAGTTTTCGGAAAGATTTTCCGCGGCGCCGGTGCTTATAACCACTATGTTCCTGCTACTGTCAATGCCATAGGTGATAAGGAAGAGTTCCTGACTGCATATACGCCTTACCAGGCAGAGATAAGCCAGGGCATTCTCCAGTCCATCTTTGAATACCAGACCATGATCTGCGAGCTGACAGGCATGGACGTTTCCAACGCATCTCTGTACGACGGAGCTTCCGCCGCTGCAGAAGCATGTGCCATGACACTGGACAGAAAGCGGACAACTGTATATGTTTCCGAATCTGTGGACCACAGAGTAAGAGAGGTTATCGGAACATATTCCTTCGGAAGAAACACCAAGGTTGTTCTGGTTCCTGAAGCAGACGGCGCTACTGACCTGAATGCGCTGAAGGAAATGATTGACGCAGATTCTTCTGCTGCCTGCTTCCTCATGCAGTATCCTAACTTTAACGGAATCATAGAGGATGCTGATCAGATTGCATCTATTGTTCACGGCGCAAAGGCTCAGCTTATCATGAGCGTCAACCCTATAGCTCTTGGTGTTCTCAAGACTCCTGGAGAAATCGGCGCTGACATCGTATGCGGCGAAGGACAGCCTCTGGGACTTGGTCTTGCTTACGGCGGACCTTACCTGGGCATTCTTGCCACAACCAAGAAGAACATGAGAAAAATCGTGGGCCGTCTGGTTGGTGAAACCACCGACTCTCAGGGTGAAAGAGGATTTGTGCTAACTCTCCAGGCCAGAGAGCAGCACATCAGAAGAGAGAAGGCAAGCAGCAATGTCTGCTCCAACCAGGCCCTTTGTGCGCTGAAGGCTTCCGTCTACCTGGCAACTGTAGGTCCAAAGGGCCTGAAGCAGGCTGCCACACTTTGCACTTCAAAGGCTCACTACCTGGCATCAGAGCTGGAAAAGGCCGGATTGAAGCTGACCTACGGCGGTGAGTTCTTCCACGAATTTGTAACTGAATGTCCTGATTCTGAGAAATTGCTGGCCGCCCTTGAGGAAAAGGACATCCTTGGAGGACTGCCTCTTGATGGAAACAGAATTCTCTGGTGCACCACTGAGCTCTGCACTAAGGAGGATATGGACGAAGTGGCAGCTACAGCAAAGGAGGTGTTCGGGGCATGAAACTGATTTTTGAAAGAAGCGTTCCAGGCAGGGGACAGGATATTTTCCCTGAATGTGACGTTGAGGTTAAACTGCCTGAATCTCCTCTGAGAGAAAAGGCTCCTAACCTGCCTGAGATTTCTGAAAACGAGCTGGGCAGACATTATACAAAGCTGGCAAGAGCTTCAAGAGGTGTAAATGACGGATTCTATCCTCTGGGCTCCTGCACCATGAAGCACAACCCTAGAATCAACGAGGTTATGGCTTCTCTTCCTGGATTTACCAGAATCCATCCTCTCCAGCCTGCAGATACTGTAAAGGGCTGCACAGAGGTGGTAGACACTCTGAGAAAAACCCTCTGCGAGATTACAGGAATGGACGACATGACATTCCAGCCTGCAGCCGGTGCACAAGGTGAGTTCACAGGACTCCTTCTCATCAAGGCTTATCACAAAAGCAGAGGAGACGAGGGCAGAAAGGAGATTATCATCCCTGACTCCGCCCACGGCACAAACCCAGCCAGTGCTGCAATGGCAGGCTACGATGTAGTAGTAATCAAATCCAACGAAAAGGGAATGATCGACCTGGATGACCTGAAGGCTCACCTGGGACCTCAGACAGCAGGTCTGATGCTGACAAACCCTAATACAGTAGGTCTTTTCGACGAAAACATCCTGGAGATCACCCGTCTCGTTCACGAAGCCGGCGGTCTCTGCTACTACGACGGTGCCAACCTGAATGCGGTTATCGGCATCGTTCGTCCTGGAGATATCGGATTCGATGTTATCCACCTGAATCTCCACAAGACTTTCTCCACTCCTCACGGCGGCGGCGGTCCGGGAAGCGGTCCATGTGGCTGCAAAGACTTCCTGGCACAGTTCCTCCCAGGAAAGAGAGTGGTTAACGGAGAATATACACAGGCCGAGAACAGCATCGGCTGCGTAACAGGTTTCTACGGAAACTTCCTGGTAATGGTAAGAGCCCTTACATTCCTTCTTACCAATGGATCCGACGGAGTTCCTGAGCTGGCAAAGAACGCGGTTCTCAACGCCAACTACATGCAGGAAAAGCTGAAGGATCTCTATCCGGTAGCTTACGACACAACCTGCATGCACGAGTTCGTAATGAGCCTGGAAAGCATCCACAAAGAGAAGAACGTCAGCGCTCTTGACGTTGCCAAGGCTCTTCTGGACTTTGGCATCCATCCACCGACGATGTACTTCCCTCTCATCGTAGACGAGGCCCTGATGGTTGAGCCTACTGAGACAGAGAGCAGAGAAGTTCTGGACAATGCCATCGAGGCATTCAGAGCCATCTACAAGAAGATCATCGATTCTCCTGCGGCAGTGGCAGCATCTCCTGTTACCACCCCGATCAAGAGACTGGATGAAGTAGGAGCCGCCAGACATCCGATTCTGAAGTACGACTTTTCCCAGGAAAAAGCGGAATAAAGCGGATTAACAGGATTCCATAATATTTCGAGGTGTTGCCCCGGGATCTGAAAACCTCGGATCCCGGGTTTTTATAAATGTGTTTATAAAAGGATAAAGATTATATGAAACTTACTACTATCATTACGGACTGCACAAACCCATATGTAAACCTGGCTGCAGAGGAACTGCTGACCATGAACGGGGGACCTGATGAGGTGATCCTGTATCTGTGGCAAAACGCCAATACAGTTGTAATCGGCAAGAACCAGAACCCGTGGCGGGAATGTAAGGTGGAGGCAATGGAGGAGAACGGCGCCCACCTGGCCCGCCGCCTTTCCGGAGGCGGCGCCGTGTACCACGACCTGGGAAACCTTAATTTTACAATAATCGCCCCTCAGGATCTTTACAGCGTCCCTAAGCAGAACCAGGTGATCCTCCAGGCAGTGGAAGACCTGGGCATTCACGCTGAGGTTACCGGGCGGAACGACCTTACCATTGACGGGGCAAAATTTTCCGGCCACGCATACTACAGCAGCCACGGCCGCTGCTACCACCACGGCACTTTGATGATGGATGTGAACTTCGACGATCTGTCCAATTACCTGCAGGTGTCCAAGGCCAAGCTGAAGTCCCACGGCGTTCAGTCCGTCCGCTCCCGGGTAACCAACCTCAGCACCTACCGGACGGATATTAACAAGGACATGCTGTGCCACAGCCTGATAAAATCCTTTGCGAATGTTTACGGCGGCACCCCGGACTCCCGTCCGGCTCTTAATCCAGACACGGATCCGGCCCTGGCGGAGCTTGTAAAAAAATACTCTTCTGAGGAGTGGCGTTACGGCCGGCGCATTCCTTTTGATGTGGAGCTGGATGAGCGCCGGAGCTGGGGGAACATCAACGCCCAGCTTAGCATGAAGGGAGAGACCATTCAGGAGGCCCGGCTTTACTCCGACTCCCTGGACACAACTGTTTTCCCGGAGCTTGAAGGGCTCCTGGCAGGACGCAACTACACCCGCAGCTCTCTGGAAGAGCTGAAGGATCACCTGCCTGCAGACCTGAACCAGCAGCAGGTGGAAATTGCTGCAGACATATTGGATGCAATCTGCGGACAGATGGAGTAGGGAACCGGCTGTCAACTGACAGCGAGCAGGCGGATAAGCTGGACCGGGTAATGGTGCAGCTGGATGGGAGGATTGAAGGCGGGTTCCATGATATAGATGTTTTTTCCTGTACCATGGAATTTGTTCCACCCGACCGTCCCTCTAAAAAAAAACAGGGGGGTGGCGAAACTGCCACCCCTCCTTAATAACTTTATCCATCTTTTCTGTTTTCACATCTGCTACAGCCTGGCTGTATCCATCACCGCTTCCACGAAGGATGGGTGAGGGTGGATTACGTTAGCCACGTCGGCAACTTTCAGGCCGTTTCCGATGGCAACTGCCAGTTCTGCAATAATATCTGAAGCTCTTCCGCACATAAGCTGTGCACCAAGGAGAGTGTCGTCCTCTTCACTGGAAACCAGCTTGATATATCCTCTGTCCAGGTCCTCGATGACAGTTTTGCCGTTGGCGGACATAGGGAACTTCCTGGTCTTGACCTTGATGCCCTTTTCCTTTGCCTCGTCCTGGGTAAGTCCAACCTGGGCGATCTCAGGGCTGGTGTAAATAACGCTTGGAACAGGCTCCATGCGAATCTCACCTTTCTTGCCGTTCATGGCAGCAACAGCGTTTCTTCCCTCAGCTGTAGCCGTGTGAGCCAGCATTATTCCACCGATGGCATCGCCGATAGCGTAAATGCCAGGTTCAGCAGTCTGGTAATTCTGATCAACAACAATCTGGCCTCTCTGTGTAAGGAAGTCAGGATGTGATGCCAGGAAATCATCGGAGAACACACCTGCTGTTGTAGACCTTCTGCCGGTAGACACGAGAACAACGTCAGCAGGAACTACAAAATCTTTTTCCTTCTCTTTGTATGCAACGGCAATCTTGTCTCCGTCCTTTGTAAAAGAAGTTACGGCTGCACCTGTATGCACGTCGATGCCCTTCTTCTTGAGGTTCATCTTCAGGCTGCGGCCCAGTTCCTTGTCCATTGTAGGGATCAGGCCGTCAAGGGCTTCGATTATGGTGATCTTAGTTCCAAGGTCGAAGAAAACTGTAGCGAACTCGATGCCGATGACGCCGCCGCCGATGATAACCATTTCCTCGGGAACAGGACCAGAAATATCCAGCAGATCATCGCTGGTCATAACTCCAGGCAGATCCACCCCAGGAATTGGCGGAACAAAAGGATGAGAGCCTGTAGCCACCATAATGTACTTTGCAGTGACGTCACGGGACTCCTGGCCATCCTCGTTGGGAGAAAAGGCCACTGTGTGGCCGTCCTTCACCTGAGCTGTACCCTGAAGAAGAGTGATTTTATCCTTTTTGAACCGTGACAGAATTCCGTTCTGAAGAGTCTCCACAACCTGGTTTTTCCTGGCGATAATCCTGTCAAGATCTGCACTGAGGCCAGTCACATCTACGCCGAAAGCCGCACCGGCATTAGCATCTCTGTATATGTCAGATGAATGCATAATCGCCTTTGTTGGAATACAACCTCTGTTAAGGCAGGTTCCGCCTACCTTGTCCTTCTCCATAACCGCAGTCCTCATACCGCTGGCTGCAGCATCAAAAGCAGCCTCATAGCCTCCTGGACCTGCACCGATGATCACAAGATCGAATTCAAAATCACTCATGCCATTTCCTTTCCCGCTGCCGGCAGTCTGACCGGCAGTACCTGAAACATTAAGCTTTCAAAATCTTTCTGCCGTATGCGGAGGCGTCCGCACACCATGTGATTATATCATAGCCTGTATTTTACAGCACTACAAAAGAACATCCCTTCATTGAAGAATCGCCATGTATCGTAAGAAACCGGCAATTGTCACGAAAAAATTCACATACAAACATCACGGCTGTATTGTATAATTTTTCCGGTAGTAAAAATCAGGAACCGGGTCCGCGCCTTCATGAGGGGCCATCCTTTCCACACCCTCAGGGGCAGGCCCTCCGGTCTTAACATATAAAGGAGTTATTTCATGGAAACAAGGATTAACAGGATCTTGCCAAGGGATTTTGTGAGCCTTCAGATACGCAGCGGCAACGAGCCGAAGAAGGCTGCCGCCGCCACCAAGGCAATAATGAACAGCCAGCTTACAGTGGGCATTTTTGATAAAAACCAGCTTATGGCATTTGGAAGAGTAGTAGGAGACGGCGCCCTGATCTACCTGATATGCGATCTTATGGTAGATCCCCGCTATGCCAGAAAGAACCTGATTCATCAGGTCCTGCACGAAATAAATGATTATCTCCTTGTTCACAGGACGAAGGGCAGCAAAGTGTATGTAATCGCTGACACCCCTCTGGACAAGATCTGCCGCAAGTACGGTTTTAAATATCTGGACAGTGATTTCCGGGTTGCCATGGTTAAATAAGGGCAGGATAAGAGATTTGATAATAAGTTTATTTAAAAAAACCGGCATGTTGAAACATGCCGGCAGTATTTCAGTCGAGAGGGAATCCGAAGTAAGGCACAAACCTGCTTTTCGCTGAAGCTTCTTTAAACTGCTTCTCTGAATTTTCATCAGGGAATGCGATCATCGCCTGTACTTCAACCTCTTCTGAAGGTTCTCTTCTGCCTGCTTCATTGATGACCGGAGTTCTGTACTGACAGATCTGGCAGTCCAGGATATTTGCTGCCGCCGAACTAAGTTTGTCTGTAACCAGGGAATCTCCATCCTGAGGTTCTCCATCAGGAGACAGTATTATTTCCTCCATCACCAGGACTTTTTCCGGTCCGGTGAAAATATTTCCTTCGTCGCTTCCGCTGTCCTCGGGAGTAGCTCTCATCTCCGTGTAGGCCGCGCAGATTGCCTCTTCTTTTCCATCTGCAAGAATCCTGTACATGTCCGTGCCTTCTGAGCCTATGTATTTCAGGATATCATCTGACAGCCGGAAATGAACAGTTCCCTCCAGGTATTTTTCCCGAATTTCTCCGTACTTACGGGGAGTGAGGTGCTCCAGCTTAATGCCGGAAACCTTCTTCCTGTGAACTGCTTTTTCCCTGACCAGGAATAGACTTTTGTATCCAAGAGGCTCATAGAAATTCACAAGTCCCGGCTCGGCAGGGCAGAGCATTGAAGCTTTTCCCTCTTCAGCTGCCAGGCCGCTGGCATAGGTTGTTATCTGAGAGCCGTAGCCCTTTCCTCTTTCTGAAGGATCTGTACATATGGCGTAGGAAATAAGCGCAGGAATGGTGAGTTCCTGGTTATTTTCTGTTTCGTAAAGGGGCATGACCACACCCCCCATGTCAAACTGGGTCAGCTCAGCGGCGATGCTGTTGAACTCCAGGATATACGCCCGGACATTGTCGCCCAGCACCTGAAAAAGCCGGCTGATAACTTCCTCATCGTCTCCGAAGGCTTTTTTCCACAATCTTGCAAATTCCGAATATTCTTTTCCCGAAAGTTCCCTGATCATGCTTTCACCTCATCTTCAAAATGTTTCCGCCGGGAATGGAGACAAAGTCTCCACTAAAAAACTACTTTTCCTCTGCGTAGTACTTCATCAGGAGCACGTCCGGATGGTAACTTTCCTTGGCCTTTCTCAGGCCTGGCAGTCCCATGTCCTCTTCTCTGTTGAAATACATAATGTCCGGATCTTCTTCTGCAACCATGTTCACGAAACACTTGTTGATCATGGTATAAGCTCCATCAACACCTGGCAGCGCTTTTTCGAAATGAACGTCCACCGTTGACTGGTCCAGCCTTGTTCCCGCCGTGAAGGCAACTGCCTGATCGTTCTGGTACAGCAGGCCTCCCATGAATCCAAGGGCGTCGTAGTTGTTGAACATCTCGTTGATGGCAACAGCTTCGGCGGCCAGGTCTGGATCATCCTTTTCCTTGTAAAATTCCTCCACGAATGCCCGGGCGGTTTCCAGGTTTTCGCTGGTTACCGGGTCATAGTGCCAAGGGCCGTTTTTCTCAAAATGCTTCAGATGATTCCTCTTGGACGACAGTTTCCTGCCCTTCAGGTATCTGAGCTTCTCTGTAGTATAGATATAATCTGCATTATCTCTGTCTTCTGAGATAATGAATGCGTCCTCGCCGTAATATTCCTTCAGCTCTTCCAGTGTTTTTGGTGTAAGACCTCTCATCATAAGCTTTGCCCCGGCACGATGAGCTTCTTCTCTCATGGCTTCAATGGAAGGACGAGGGTCTCCGTCTCCCTTTGGATATGCAAAAAAGCCGGGTCTGCCCAGGTCCAGAATCATTCTGGTACCCATGAATGCTACCTTCGGCTTATATATCTTTCTCCATATATACAAATTGGCAAAACTGTAATCTGCTCCGTGACAGCCACTGGCACAGATCAGCGTCTGTACTTCATTTCTGTCTTCCAGTTTTATATCTCTGAATTCCAGCATTTCAACTCCTTGCTCCGGGTATCATCTCTTTGTCCTCTGTTGGTCTCCGTTGTCCCTGTTGGCCTGAGCCACCCTTGTAAGCAGGGGACAGGCTCCCGGACGCTCCATGCCTCCTGCGTTATGTTTTATTTGTATCCAAAATTTTCTCATCAATTATACCTTTGAGGTAATTGATTGTAAACAACTGAATTGTGAATTCCTTGTGAAGAGGTAGGATTTTAATTTATTCATAATTCCTATTGAAAAAATAGGAGAATGATGTTAAATTGGCAGGGATGAAAACAACAGACCGGAAAGCGCTTGTGATTCGGCATTCCGCCTCGCTTCACCGTCGCAGAGACCCGGGCTGTTATATAAATGATCACAGAAGGAGAGGATACAATGGATAAGAAGATTACTAAGGACATGATTATCAGCGATGTTATCAACGAGAACCCTGAGCTGGTAAGAACTTTTTTTGAGAATGGCATGATGTGCATTGGCTGCCCTGCATCCCAGGGAGAGAGCATCGAGCAGGCAAGTGCCGTACACGGCATCGATGCTGATCAGCTGGTTGAGGCTCTGAACGCAGCCCTGTAAGGCCGGGTTCCCCAGCTCTTAACGATATTCTGCGTTTTCCAGGTGTCCCTGATGATGGATGCTTTGAACACATTGAATATGAAGAATGAACTGAACCACTTCATGATCGGCGCCTCCTATGGCGGCAATCAGGAGTGGTTTTCAAATTTCATGATGCGTCTTGGCGGATGCGCTGCCGAAACTGCCTGCGACAGCAGCGTATATTTTGCCAGGGAAAAAGGAATAACTGAAGCGTACCCTTACGATGCTCAGCACCTGACGAGAAGGGAGTACGTAGATTTTTCCAGGATCATGGAACCGTACCTGAGGCCACGGCGCAGCGGCATCGACCGCCTTGACATTTTCATTGACGGCTACGGCCAGTACCTGAAAGACAGAGGCATCGACTCCATTGCCATGACAGGTCTGGATGGCAACTGCCCGGTGGAGAAAGCAAGAGAGGCCATTATCTCTCAAATCGACAGGGGCCTTCCCGTTCCTGTACTGCTGTTAAGGCATAAAAACCGCAAGTTCAAGGACTACAACTGGCACTGGTTCCTCATAAACGGGTACAAAAACCTGGATAAAAACCACACTCTCGTAAAAGCAGTTACTTACAGCGAATACCAGTGGCTGCCATTGGAGGACCTGTGGAACACCGGTTTTGACCGGAAGGGCGGCCTGATCCTCTACGATATCAAGGATTCCCGGTCATGATTCCAACGATTTGATTGATTTGATTGATTTGATTGATGCAAATTTTACAGATTATGCAAAAACGATTCCCTGCCGGGAACCGTTTTTTGTTTGCCATATTTCGTCACTCTGTAAGCTGGTGGTAAACCTCTGCCACCGGCAGACCTACCACCGTGTTGTAATCCCCTCGGATCTCCTTGACCAGTACCGCGCCCCGTCCCTGGATCCCGTAGGCCCCGGCCTTGTCGAAAGGTTCTCCCGTAAGGATATAGTCTTCGATCATATCATCAGACAAGTCATAGAACGTTACTTCCGTGGAGGTGGAAAAAGTTTTGTGGTAGAGCACAGTGCCGCGGCTGGTCCGGACCAGAGTCACGCCGGTGTACACGTGATGGGTCCTGCCGGAAAGCTTACTCAGCATTTCAAAGGCCTCATCTGCACTGCCGGGCTTTCCCATAATCTCTCCATCCAGGGCAACGACAGTGTCTGACCCCAGAAGCCAGCTGTCTGGATGTCTGTCTGCCACGTCCAGGACTTTTTCCTGGGACAGCTCTTCTACATAGGCAGCAGGGCTGGTCTCCTGGCTCCATTCTTCTCCATCAGAAGGATCTACAATGCAGCTTATCCCCACCTGTTCCAGCAGCTCAAGGCGGCGGGGCGAACCAGATGCCAGCACCAGCTCTCCCGGAAATGTGAGAAGATCCAGAAGCGTCTTGCAGCCCTCTGTCACATCGTCCCAGGTAGCCTGAAAATCTCCGGTGAACCAGGGATCTGCAACTTCCCGGTCCTCTCCACAGATACTCATCAAAAGGTGGATTTTTCCCTCCGGATCTCCTCCGGCAATTCTCTCCATCTTTCTTTCATTTCCCTTATCCATTACCAGAATAAGGTCGAACTTATCATAGTCCTCCTTTGTAACCAGCCGGGCTCTTTTTCCCTCACAGCTGATGCCGTGATCTGCAAGGATTTTTCGGGCAGGAGGGTACACCGGATTTCCCACGCCCCCAATGATCTCCTCGGAAGTGACTGCAGCGGAATCTATGAAAAAGCGGTTGTCCATCCCCCTTTTATTGACGATGTCCTTCATGTAAAACTCAGCGATCGGCGAACGACAGATGTTGCCATGGCATACGAAAAGTATTTTTATCATTTAACCCCACCTTAACACTCTACAATTGATACTACTTGATTATAATAATCTCTCTTTCATACTCCAGTAAATACTCTTCACCCCATTCCTGTAAAATTCGTCATTATTAGAAACTTTTTCGATATAATTATATCCGTCGATGGGAGTGCGGAGCATTCCCTCCACTGGGGATTTGTCCGAGACAAAGACAATCAGCTTTACATCAACAATACAGAATTCGCACATGATATGACAGATAACCATTGGGTGCCACTATCACAGGAATTCTAATTTTCAGGACAGTAGATTATCGTTCCTACTGTCCTAATTTTATTGTAGGCAACATTTCTTGACAATCTGTCAAGCTTGCAGTACGATGTAAATAACCACGAATAAGTTGGTAATCAAAGGAGGAATTCACATGAGTAAGGAGTTAGGCAATCGCATATCCATTCTATTAAAAAAACAAGGCCTACAACAAAAAGAATTGGCTGAACGTGTTGGTATTACAGAAGGTGTAATGTCCAGATATATATCTGGAACCAGAGACCCTAAACCAGAGACATTAGCCTGTATAGCTACTGCTCTACACACAACATCCGACTATCTCTTGGGAATTGAAAATGACGAATTCAGTTACCCACGTGTACGCAGACTTATTGCTCGTAATGCATCCGCTATGTCAGATGAAGAGAAGAAAGAACTAATTAATGCGTTATTTGGAGGAGAATAGAATTTGGGAATCAGATTATCAGATGAACGTTATGAAGAGATTAAGCAAATCGTGGTTCGAATGTATGAAGAATACGATATCAGTTGTGTGCCTATCAATGGTTTTGAAATAGCCAGCAAGATGGACATTAAAGTCATTCCGTATTCTGCATATCCGGAAGCTACGCAGAGATTGTTGTTAAAGAAAAGCGTTGATGGTTTCTGTTTACAGCTTGATACTGGTGAGTGGTATATCTACTACAATGACAAAAAAGGGTACGGACGAATCAATAACACAATCATGCATGAAATTGGTCATGTTGTACTTGACCACACAGAGGACAGTGAATTAGCAGAAAAAGAAGTTAAGTTTTTTGCCAAGTTTGCACTTGCACCGCCGGTGCTCATTCATAAGCTAAAGCTAGAATCCCCAGAAGAAATTGCTGACATCTTTGAAATCAGTTATGAAGCTGCTTATAATGCCTTGTCTTATTATCACAAATGGCTTCGTTATGGTGATTCTGAATATACTGATTACGAGGAGAAAATTCTATACCTCTTCTCGCGGACAAGTTAAGGAGGTGGTTCTATTGAGGGTAAAATAATAAAACGTATTCATAACTGTTCCAGCAGTTAAAATACGTTTTACTTTTGGATGTGCTACATCCTTTTTCTAGGTAGCTAAGATTGTAGCATATCCTTTCCGTTACTTCAATTGACATTTTTACAAAACGCCAATTGACAATTTAACAATTGTCCGTTCGGGCAGAAAGGAGCATGCATATGCTTAAGACAAATGTACGCAAGTACGATATATTCAAGTTATATTACTGGCATAATGCCACACTTGTGGGGAAATATAGATTGCCACAATTAGAAGCAACACAAGCTTTGCCTCACGATGTGATAAGTTTTAATGAACGTAGGGGTGTATCTCATCCTGAAAATCACTGGATAGATTTCTTTATTGACGATGCATTGTTTGAAAACTTCTGGAATCATCCCGAGATGAGTTTTGAGAACCTCCGAAAATTTGAAGGAATTATTTCTACGGATTACTCGCTCTTTCCAGAACTGCTTCCTGGACAGATTATTTGGAACTGTACTCGTAATCGCGTAATTACATATTATTTGCAGCAAAATGGTTTTACAGTTATTCCTGTCGCATCATGGTGTACAGTTGAGGATTTTGAATGGTGTTTTGACGGTCTTCCTGACAACAGTTCCATCGCCGTTTCCACAAATGGATGTATGTCCAGTCCATACGGAAAAAGAATATTTCTGTTGGGCGTACAAGAACTTCAGAAAAAAAAGCACCCTTCACATCTGATCGTGTGTGGCCGCCATGTGTCGGAGCTGGATAAATACGACAACATTCATTATTATCCATGCTTTTCTCAGAGATGGAAGGAGCGTGTTAGATAATGGGTAGCCGAGGTTCTTTTTTAGAGAGTGGCGGTTTTTCCACCCCTGCTAAATGGCACACAGTTGATTATGTTGATGGCATTAAGGTACTGCTTCCCAAAGATCCGAAAGCCAGTATCAGTTTGCCGGAACGTTCTAATACTCCAGGAACATCCTATCTTTCTTATCGGAAGGATGGTACTTTTGATCAATTACGAGTTTTTGGGGATGATCGAATTCCAACTCTGGATATTGATTATGGCAAGCACCGAGGTAAGAAGTCTCTGCACGTCCACTATTATAAGGATGGTATACGCGGTAGCGGCAATGATGTTGTGGTACTGCATCCAGGAGATGCTTTATACGAAAGATATAAACGTTATTTTAAAGGGGTGATATAATGATTGGCACAAACATGGAAGAATTAAAACAATACTTGAAATCAAATAGAGAAATCGAGTTTTCTTATCAAAATTCTTTCTACACGATTGAACCAGGTGGAATTACATCAAACACACGATTTTCTATTTGGAAATCAAAGACAGATACGGACACAGCTGATTGCATCTGCGAATATACAGTCCCATCCGGTATGATTAGTGAAGATGACATAATTAACGATTTCTTAAACACGAAATGCTTCGAAGGGAAATCTTTCTTCGAAATCGAAACTGCTATTACAGTCGACGTAATCTTCTAAGCAATGATTGGTAATACACTATCAGAATTCATAGATGATATTCTCACTATGGGTGGGCCAGAAAAAGAATTTCTCTTCCGTGGAAAAAAATATATGCTACAGTGTCAGAAATATGAAGCAAATCCATCTCTTACGGAACTAGTTATTTTTGAGTGCTTCGGAGATGAGAACTATGTTTTTCGCTGTCATGGAAAAGATTTCCGAGAGTGCTTTGAGCAATTTGAGAAAGCTACCATTTTTGACGGAATGACTATCTATGATGCGGAATCCGAAATAGAAGTTCTTTTTGGATAATGGAATGGCCACAGCGGAATCACATCCACTGTGGCCATAATTATACTCGTCCCACCCTTCCGGCTCATCCAGTTCTTCTTCTCAGTTTTTTCTGTCCGATGCTGAAATGACGAACAGTATTTTTATCATCGACATTCCTTTCTCTTCGCTACCTCTGTTCCTCGCTTCTCGCGGTAACTTTTCCGTAAATTACAGCTATTATCATGGTAAATACCATATCCGGAAGGGTGTTGCCCACCGGTGTGCTGACCTGCATCAGCAGTCTGTAAGCCACAAAGCCTATAATCCAGATTACGAATCTTCCGGTGTCAAACTGGATGCTGCTGGAGTCGTGTCCCAGTATGAAATAGTCGGCAATCAGTACGGCGATCATAGGTGCGAATACAGAGCCGATGAGATACAGGAAGTTGGTGATGTCGTCCATGTTTATGAGACATGCGCCTACCGTTCCAATTACTGTTGCCGCAACTGCCGCATGTTTCTCGTTTATTTTTCCATAGACCGAAACGCTGGAAACTCCTGCGGAGAACGCATCCAGGAACGTGGTCGTAACTGTTGAAAATACTACGATGATGAGGCCTGCGATTCCGAGGCCGGCTTTAACCATTATCTGCGCTACATCAGATGTCTCGGTGAAAATAGCTGCTCCCATACCAATGATGAACATCCATGAGCTTACCAGACCGTATGTAATGGTGCTGACAAGGGTTGCGGCGAAGGGCTTCTCCGCATATCTAGTATAATCCGAGATGACAGGATACCAGGACAGGGGCATTGCTACGGCCAGCTCCACGGCACCGCCGAAAGTCATGGCATCAGAAGCACCGATCACAGCTGCACCGGCGTTTTTCATGATCTGTACGCAAAGAACAATGGTCAGTACGAACAGGGAAAGCATTGCAACGACGTTGATCTTCTCCAGTGTCTTCATTCCCACCAGGATCCAAACAATAATAAGCCCTCCGATGATCAGGGCCCAGAGTTTTGCCCCGGCGGCGAAAATAGTTTCAGCAGAAAGGGACGCGTCATAGATCATTATGCCCGTCCATCCCACCAGCTGCAGCACGTTCATTACCGCAAAGAAAGATGACCCTTTTTTTCCAAAAGAAATGGCTGCTGTTTCCATAGATGATCTGCCAGTCCGGCCGCCGATGAGGCCGGCAAGGAAAAGCATCACGCATCCGATGATGTGGCCCAGAATAATTGCGATTATTCCTGTTTTAAATCCCAGAGGGGCGAGGTAAGTACCTGTGATTATTTCGGCGATGGACACGCCCGCTCCGAACCAGATCAGCCCGTTGCTGAAAGTGCTTGTTTTCTTGTTTTCCATTTATATGACCTTCCTTTACTCTGAAAAATGCATACCTGCCGGCCCTGATAAGACTGGCAGGCAGCACAAACTTAAGGAGCTAAATATTGCTGAGATACTGGCCCACATCGGGTATGGCAAAACCGTGATCCATAGGACCACTTCCTTTTCCCAGATCCAGATGTGCCCCCAGTGCGCCGGAAATGTACTTCTTTCCTCTGTCTACGGATTCTTCCAGTGAAAAACCCTTTGCCAGATTGGAAGCTATGGCACTTGAAAGGGTGCAGCCGGTGCCATGGGTGTTGGGGTTGTCTATCCTGACTCCCCGGAACCACCTGACGTTCCCGTCTGCAACTGTGTACAGAAGGTCATTTGCATCGTTCAGGTTGTGACCGCCCTTTACCAGAACGGCAGTCATACCGAACTTCTTTCCAATTAGTTCTGCAGCCTCTGCCATGTGCTCTTCTGAAGTTATCTTCATCCCTGACAGCACTTCCGCTTCAGGAATATTAGGGGTAATGACTGTTGCCAGAGGCAGCAGCTCATTCTCCAGAGTCTCCACCGCATCGTCGGAGATCAGCCTGGCCCCGCTGGTGGCAACCATCACCGGGTCCACCACGATGTTCTCTGCCTTGTATTCCTTCAGCTTCTCTGCTATCACGTGGATGATCTCACTGGCGGAAACCATTCCAATCTTCACAGCATCCGGCCTTATGTCCGTAAATACTGCGTCGATCTCCTCTGCAACAAACTCTGGTGTTGCATCCAATATGTCCGTGACGCCGGTGGTGTTCTGGGCTGTAAGTGCGGTTATGGCACTCATGCCGTAAACTCCATTTGCAAGCATGGTCTTCAGATCTGCCTGTATTCCAGCGCCTCCGCTGGAATCACTTCCAGCGATCGTTAATGCAGTGTACATAGATTCTCCTCCTTATGAAATGCATTAATTTTGTATAGCGGCCCAAAGTGGTGCTCCCGATGAACCGCTTTGAAAAAAATTATAAACGTTGTCCTGAGTCTTACGGCCAGCCCGCAAGTGCTGAGTTGCCGCAAGATTATCTATGGAAAAAAATTATTTTTCCAGGAGATACTTATCCACATTTCGTGAAAGTTCTCTGGTGGCAGCTCCTATATCATCGGCGCCGAAAATAGCGCTGATCACTGCAACTCCAACCAGGCCTCTTCCGGCCAGCTCTTTCACGTTGTCAACGGTGATTCCTCCAATGGCTATAACGGGTATGGAGACTGCCTTGCAGATCGCCTCAAGGGTGTCGTGATCCACTTCTATGGCATCGTCCTTGCTGCCCGTAGGGAAGACGGCTCCGACTCCAAGGTAGTCTGCCCCTCTTTCCTCAGCCAGTAGCGCTTCATCTACAGTCTGTGCAGATACCCCCAGGATCTTGTCAGGTCCCACCAGCTCTCTGACGGCACCGGCTTCCATGTCTTCCTGTCCCACGTGTATTCCGTCACAGCCTATCTCGGCAGCCAGCGCGGCATCGTCGTCGAGGACGAAAGGCACGCCATATTCTCTGCACAGCTCCTGTATTTCCAGAGCCTCCTGTCGCAGCTCTTCCGAATTCTCCGGCAGGTCCTTTTCCCTTAGCTGAACGAAGGTGGCGCCAGCTTCAAGGGTTTCTCTGACCTGGTCCGCCAGCTTCTGTCCCGGCTTGAGCCAGTGCCTGTCAGTCACTGCATATACAGCCAGGGTAGGCACCAGGGTATCTCCCGAGAACTTTCCTGTGTTTTGATTCATGTTTCAGTCTTCCTCTTTCAGTTATCAAGATTTATAAAAATTCACCAACTTGCAAGTTACATGATCTGGCATTTTGCGCCTTTTTCCAGCTGTTCTCCGTCCATGTGGCAGATCGCATCTATTATGCGGTTTCTGTATGTGGAATTGCCTTCATAAGGTGCCAGGTGGTCGTATCCGATCTCTCCTGCCAGGCCCATTGCGGATACTGCTGCTGCAGCTGCTTCCAGCTTGTTATCCGGGTTGGCAACTATGAATGCCGTCATGAGGCCTGAAAGCTGGCAGCCTGTTCCTGTTATCTGGCCCATTTCTTTGCGGCCGTTCCGGATGACGTATGCCTTCTCGCCATCTGTCACGATGTCAATGGCGCCAGTCACTGCAACGATGGTATTCATTTTTTTTGCAAGGCCCTTGAGGAACTCAACTGCCTTCGGAAGGGTCTCGTCTGTAATGGCATCTGCCGCATCTGCGTCTACGCCTTTTGTGGTGCCACTGCCGATGGCCAGGGTCTTTATCTCTGAAATGTTTCCGCGGACCACGTCAAACTTTATCTCCTTGAGAAGATCGACTGCGGTGTCCGTGCGTAGCTTGGAAGCGCCGGCTCCTACGGGATCCAGCAGAACAGGGTGGCCCAGCTCGTTGGCCTTGCGGCCTGCTATGAACATGGACTGGATGGTCCTGGAGTTCAGCGTGCCGATGTTGATGTTCAGCCCGCCGCAGATGGTCTGGATATCAGGCACATCATCCTTGTCGTCGGACATGATAGGACTGCCGCCGGCAGCAAGCAGGATGTTTGCCACATCGTTAACTGTCACATAGTTGGTGATGTTGTGCACCAGGGGCACGTTTTTTCTTACATTGTCAAAACAGTCTTTGAACATGTTCCTTCTCCTTTGCTTCTTCAGGTTTTAATGAAAATGGCGGAGACAACTGAAAAGGGCAGGTTCCTGAAAAGGATCCTGCCCGTCATTAATACTCCATTTAATCCCTACGTTGGCATTATCCAAATCAGGTCATCAGGTCGAAGTCTTCGCTTCCTCTCAGCCATTGCGGCTCCCTGTAAATCGATTTTTATTATTAAGTTATATGCTTGTGATAAAGATAACATTTATCACAGCCAAGTTATTATAGCACATATTGGGAAAACTAAGAATAGTTACTTCAAAACTTCTCCCATGGATGACAAAGTGATAGTGTTGTACGCATTTGATTTATCATCTGGATGAGGTTCAATTGCAACAACAGTAATTTCTCCTTGCCCTGGCCCATAGGTCCAGAATATTCTCCCCGCTGCCGGTGTCCTGTTTTCCAAGTATGATTCCCATACTTTTCTCCCATAACGAGATGTCAAGGAAGAGATTTCATGAGAATTAAGCCCAGGATAACGCGGGTTCATGGACAACAGATGTAGCGTTTTTCCGATTTTTTTATACAGCTTATTCTCGTCTCTGGTTGCAGATCCCTCTTCAACTTTTTTCTCAAGCATATCCCAGAATTCTTCCATTTCAGGGACACCCATTCTTATCAGGAACATGGATTACTCCTTGAATTTCGAAACATCCACTGCTTTACCGGCTTTTCCCTCATCGAGGTTTCTCATGGACTTATCCATCATTTCAAGGGTGTTCCCTGAAACCCTGAAAGGTTCTACCAACTCCCTAGGATGTAGAACAATCCTCCCGTCGGAAAAATGTTCAACGTGGTAATATTCGTAGTGACTTTCACGAAGGGTAAGTCTCTTCTTTGAGTCAATCTTTGCATCGTATTCATTTATCGCTGTTTTCATTTTCATCACCTCCAGCATGTGGGTTAGTGGGATATCCCACCAACATGTTAATTGATTTATTTCCACCTGTCAATCTTAACTTTATACTATCCCGGGATTTTTATTGTTTCTCGTGCTAAAATCTTAAGGTAAAAATACAATGAAAGACGGTTTCCAACGACTGCTATGAACGAATCACTTGAAGAGTACATTCTTAACAATTTTGACAAATCAATAGAGAACGGATGGATCAGAGCATATTACCAGCCTGTAGTGCGGAGTATGACTGGATCTCTGTGTGGCCTTGAAGCCCTTGCCCGCTGGATCGACCCTGTGTACGGTCCCATTTCCACAGGCAGCTTCATCCCAGTTCTTGAGGAATCCGGCCTGATTTTCGATTTGGACATGATCATCCTGGAATGGATCTGCAAAGATCTGGCCCACCAGATAGAAAAGAACGGTCCATATGTTCCCGTTTCTTTTAACATCTCAAGGGTGGACTTCTGGGTCCCTTCTCTGAAGACAATATAATAGAAACTGTTGACCGGTACTCCATACCTCACAGTCTTATCAACATCGAAATAACCGAAAGCGCTTTTATCGAAGATATTTCACGGATAGATCCGGTCATGAAGTCTTTGCAGAAGAACGGGTTCAAGATATTGATGGACGACTTCGGCACCGGCTATTCTTCTCTTGGTGTACTTAACAACTTTCCTTTTGACAAAATCAAAATCGACATGAGTTTTATTTCCAAGGACGACAAAAAGTCCAGATCCATCATGGAATCTGTTGTGCGCATGTCTAAAGCCATTGGAATGCAGACAATTGCAGAAGGTGTAGAAACTGAAAAACAGTTCAGATTCCTGAGATCTATTGGATGCGAGAAACTTCAGGGATTTTATTTTGGCAAGGCCATTAACCCTGACAAGCTGATAGAATACTGCGAAGATTCAGGTATCGCCATTGAAGACCTGGAGGCCAGCAAATACTATGATTCTCTGGGAAAAATTGACTGTATCACCGACACATCTCTGGCAGTAGTTGAGGACGACGGAAAATTTTTCAAGACAATTTACCACAACAAGAAATACGAAGAAGCCCTGGTTCACGACGGCATTCCTTCTATTGCCAGCTTGGAGAAAGCAATCAATAATTACACCAGCCCCCTGAGCCATATGCTCCGTGTTTTTGCAGACCGGCAGCTGAGGGAAGAAGGGGAGACCCGTTCTGTTTCTTTCCCGTCAGAAGACCACTACATTGAGCTTACTGCCACCACCATCGCCCGTCACCACAACAATTATATATATCGGGTGAACCTGAAATACGTCACCCTCTGCGGCGATGGGAAAAACGCCAACAGATACGACAGCCTGATACGGAATCTGTATTATCTATGCAGCGATATTGCTCTTGTTGATATGGACAGTGACTGCATGGAGAGCATCAAATCCTCATTACCTGATCAGCCAACTGGAAAAACAAAGCTCATCTACGGTCTTCAGGCTGTAATGAACGAATTCCGGGACCACTTCATCCATCCCGACGATTTGGAAAGATACAACAGTTTCTCCGACCTTTCCACCCTTGTTCAGAGGCTGGATAACGACAAGTCAGGATATATTTCTGACTACTTCAGATCAAAAAGAGAAGGCTGCTATAAATGGCTCCGCCATTTCTTCCTTCCGGTGCCCGGAACTGCATGCAAACAGATTCTCATTGCAACCGCTCTGGAGGAATTCGACAGCAATCCTGTTTTTCATCAATGTAAATTGCAATAAAAAAACCGCACCTTCCGGTGCGGAAAATATGGTGGAGCGTAGGGGGTTCGAACCCCTGACCTCTTGACTGCCAGTCAAACGCGCTCCCAGCTGCGCCAACGCCCCTTAATGGAAACTCTGGAAGTGATTATACAACATCACATTCCCGGTTTCCACTTATTTTTTATATAAGAGACTTACTCAGCGTCCTTTGCCTCAGTCTCAGTCTCAGACTCAGCTTCCTTTTCTGCTGCCTTATCAGCCTCGTCCTCTTCTGGAACAGGAGCCTCTGCCTCTGCAGCCTTCTTAGAAGCCTTTTCTACAGCAGCCTTAGCCTTTGCCTCTTCCTTCTTCTTAGCCTCTGCTTCCTTTGCTGCCAGCTCAGCCTTTGTGTAGCAGTTAGCAGGATTCAGAGCCCTTACCTCATCGTAAACAACTGCACCAATGAATACCAGGATTGCATAAATCAGGTATACGATGGAGTTGCTGAGAATATACGGAATGGCATCTCCAAGGTTTGCACCCAGCGATGTTCCATAAGTCTTGAAGTAAGTGTTCAGATAAGCGATGGATCCGAAGATGGAATATACTGCATATACAAGCAGAATGCATGCGATCACGTAGAATGTGACGGATAGCTTTGACCTTTTCAGATTTTTTTTCATTTGTTCTCTCTCCTTCGAAAAAATTGTACTGAAAGAATAATAGATAATTATTTCTTCGCGCCCGTGTATTCTATCACAGGCCACCAGACACTTAATGTCAGAATTGTGGATTTATTATGAATCACTGACCTGAAGGTTCCAGTCCACCGGTTCCTGTCCCGTAGCCTTAAGGAAATCATTGGCCTTCGAGAAATACTTTCCGCCGAAGAAACCTCTGTAGGCAGAAAGTGGGCTTGGATGCGGGCCTTCGAGGATAAGATGCTCAGGATTGTGAAGCAGTTCTTTCTTCCTTCTGGCATTGCCTCCCCACAGTATAAACACCAGGGGTTTCTCTCTTTCATCAAGCAGCCTTATTATCTGATCAGTCAGCTGTTCCCACCCCTTGTCGTGATGGGAATTGGCCTGATGCTCTCTTACAGTGAGAGCAGAGTTCAGCAGCAACACCCCGTGTTCCGCCCAGGGTATGAGGCATCCGTTGTCCTTAGGCGGTACGGGAATTCCCAGGTCGGAGTGAAGCTCTTTGAAAATATTCTCCAGTGAAGGCGGCTGTTTAACCCCCGGTTTCACGGAAAAGGCCAGGCCGTGAGCCTGTCCCGGCTCATGATAGGGATCCTGTCCCAGAATTACCACCTTTACGTCTGGATAATCGGTGTATTTCAATGCATTGAAAATATCATACATTCCCGGATACACTGTATGATTCTTATACTCGCTGTACAGGAACCTGCGCAGCCTCTGATAGTACTCTTTTTCAAATTCCGGAGCCAGCAGCTGGTCCCATTGATTCCCGATGTGAACCATTGTACTTTCCTTCCTGGTGATTCTAGTGTTTGGACGGCCTCAGCTCTTCCTGATGTTCCCTGTCCACGTAGTTTACCACATATGCAATCAGAATTGCATCCACCATTCCGCACAGCACATCCAGGGGATAATGAACACCTACGTACATTCTGGATATGGCTATGGCCGCAGCCAGGATTATAAGCAGGGTACCTGCCCACCTGCGCTGAAATGACAGTGCCAGGCTGGTGGCAACCGCAAAAGAACTGGCCGTATGGCCCGACGGGAACGAGGGATCATGCTGCTTTCCTATTAGCAGCTGCACCTGGTTCCAGGTTTCATAAGGCCTGGTCCTGTCCACCAGCTCCTTGAGGAAAAGGTTGTTCAGACAGTAGGAAAGGGCAAGGGCAACAGCTGCCAGAACCGCTGCGTGCCTGGTTTTCTTGAAGCACAGAAGCACCAGAATCAGCAGTATCCAGATCATGCCTTTGTTCCCCAGCCATGACAGAATTTTCATTACCGGCGTAAGTTCCGGTCTTATTGCCAGTTCCTGAAACTTGATTAGAACTTGTCCGTCCCAGTAATTTATGATATCTAACATTTTCTTCTCCTTCCGCAAAACAAAAGAGCGGGCAGCTTCCCGCTCTTTTGTTCTTGATAGATTATACTCGTTTTAAACCCGCCGGGCAATTCCAGGGAAAAAACTTCAGATTTTTCACCAAAACTTCACGACTACAGGGAGAAAAGTCCAAATGCAGAAGCTACTGAAGATGCGAAGATCACGAGGAGGAATACAGGAGCAACGTACTTGACGAATACCCTGAAGAGAGCCTCTCTTCTGAATCCTGATGTCTCCTTTACGATGGAGCTGAACTGGTCCAGACCTACACCTTTAACTACCAGAAGGCAGGTAGCAAAGGCTGCTATTGGCATCAATACTGAGTTTGATGTGAAATCGAAGAAGTCCAGCATCTGCATGCCTATAATCTTAACATTTGCCAGTGCGCTGTATCCAAGAGAGCTCAGGCTTCCCAGAACAACTATTATTACCACTGTCAGTACTGCAGCCTTGTTTCTGCTGATCTTCAGCTCATCCTGGAATGTGGATGTGCATGTCTCAGCCAGGGAAATGGAGCTTGTCAGTGCTGCAAACAGTACCAGCAGGAAGAATGCTGCGCCGATGATGTTAGATCCGCCCATGTCTGCAAATACCTTAGGCAGGGTGATGAACATCAGTGACGGACCGGCGCTGAGGTTCTCTGCTGTTCCACCGGAATAAGCAAATACAGCTGGGATGATCATGAGACCTGCCAGGATAGCAACCAGGGAGTCGAAAATCTGAACCTGGTTACCTGCATGCTCAATATCCACATCGTCCTTCATGTATGATCCGTATGTGAACAAGATGCCCATTGCCAGCGACAGGGAGTAGAACATCTGACCAAGAGCTGCAACAACTGTCATCCATGAGAAGTGGTGGAAGTTCGGTACAAGGAAGTACTTGACGCCTGCAAGGGCTCCCGGTCTTGTCATGGAGTAAATAGCAATTATGAATGCCAGGACTACCAGCACCGGCATCATTACCTTAGAAACTCTTTCGATTCCGTTCTCTACACCCATGAATATTACAACCATAGTGCATACTGCGAAAATAAGGAACCAAAGCATGGAGCCACTGGTGGAAGTAATGAAGGAACCGAAGTATGAATCTCCAGCTGCCTCCTTGGCGCCGCCTTTAAGATACTCAAAGAAATACTTGAATACCCAGCCGCCGATAACGCTGTAGTAAGGAGTGATTATCAGGGGAACGATGGCGTTGATCCAGCCTCCCAGCTTAGCCTTCCCTGTATTTCCTGCATACAGCTTATATGTTCCCACTACGCTCTTCTTAGCCTTGCGGCCGAGGGCTGTTTCTGCCAGCATCAGCGTATAGCCGAAGGTTACAACCAGGATAATATAGGTTAAAAGGAATGCTCCTCCGCCGTACTTAGCGGCCAGATAGGGAAATCGCCAGATATTTCCCAGGCCTACTGCAGAACCTGCTGCGGCCATTACGTATCCTATGCTGCCGGAAAAGGAACTTCTCTTGGCAGCCTTACCGTTCTCATTCATCTCATGTCCTCCAATTCGTTCTTTCTTATAAACTATTACTTTCAAACTAATACATAAGATTGAGGGCAGTATCTTCATTAATCCGCACCAATCGTACAGATGCCCGCCTCTCAAAAGCGCACTTAGAGTATAGCGATATATTTTGTTCTTGTCAACAACAAAGTCAATTAATTTTGTTAGTCATTACAAACGATGTTTTTTCTTTGTATATTTTACCCTTAAAATATTTTATTTTTGTTTTCCAACAACATATTTCACTTGCGTGGATTCACAAAAACCATTGACCACATACAAAAAACAGAAGCCGGAGCTTCTGTTTTATAAAAAATATTATTTCATATTTCCTCCCGGAGGACCGGCTGATGACCGGTTAACGGCCGGTTTCATGTTCCGGTATCCAGAACCTATCCCTGCTGTTCTTCTTTCTTGATGTATCTCTTGTCCAGTCTCAAGCCGAAATCGCAGAGAATTTCGTAATTAATCGTTCCTGCTTTCTCTGCCAGCTCGTCTGCAGATATCTCGTCATCTCCGGATTTTCCCATAATCGTAACCTGGGTTCCTCTGCAGACCTGTGGCAGGTCGGTAACATCTATCATGCACTGATCCATGCAGATTCTGCCTATTACAGGCACTCTGTGTCCGTCTACCAGCATCTCCGCCTTTCCGGAAATGCTGCGGGGATATCCGTCAGCGTATCCGATGCCCACAGTGGCCACTCTCATGTCACGGTCTGCCGTAAACACTCCGCCATAGCTGACTGCCGAACCCTTCGGCAGATTTTTTACATAAACTATGTTGGCTCTCACGGACATTACCGGCCTGATGTCCAGATTCTCCTTGTGTACTTCATCGGAAGGATAGCATCCGTAGAGGATTATTCCGGGGCGGACACCGTCGAAGTAAGCCTTCGGGTACTCCATAATGGCTGCGCTGTTGGCAATGGTGAGGAAGGGCAGGGAATAGCCGTCGGAGCTCAGTTTCTCGTAGAACTGGTTGAATATCTCCAGCTGGCTTTCTGTGTAGCTTCTGTCTGCCTCGTCGGCCTTGGAAAAATGGGAGATGACTCCCTCCACATTCAGACGGTCAAGCCCGAAGATTTCGCTGATCTCATCTTCAGCGGCAATAATGTCTTCCATGGTTCTCAGGACGAAGCCTATACGGCCCATTCCTGTGTCCAGAGCCAGCATTACACTAACATCCTTGTCCAGCTCCTGAGCTTTCTGGGAAAGGGCGAGGGCGTCATTGTAACTGCCTATAACCGGAATCAGCTTTTCGTTTACCACGATTTCGTCACATGATTTCGAGGTAATGCCCAGAATTAGAATCTTCTCGTCGAAGCCTGCATCCCTGAGTTCCATGGCTTCTTTCACCGTAGCTACAGCGAAAATATCAACGCCGTGTTCCTCCAGGACCTGAGCTGTCTGTACTGCTCCATGGCCGTAAGCATCCGCCTTTACAACTCCAATGATGGCTCTGTCTTTTCCTGCTTTTTCCTTAATACTTTCAATATTATAGGCGAGGGCATCAAGATCGATCTCCACCCATGTCTGTCGTATTTCTTCTACTCCCATTAGTAAATCCTCTAACTGTAACAATTATTCCGGTTCCCGGTTATCTGCAGATAAGCTCTTCTCTGCTTGGTCCGTTGGATACCATGGAGATTCTGACTCCAATCAGCTCCTCGATGCGCTCGATATAGTTTCTGCATGCCTCTGGCAGATCCTCGTACTTTGTGATGCCTCTGATATCGCACTTCCATCCAGGCATAGTTTCATATACAGGCTTTGCCTTCTCCAGCAGCGGTGTATTAGGGAAGTCCTTTGTAACCTTGCCGTCGATGTCGTATCCAACGCAGATCTTCAGCTGGTCCAGGTATCCCAGAACGTCAACTACTGTAAAGGCCACCTCTGTTGCTCCCTGCATCATGCAGCCGTATCTTGTAGCAACTGCATCGAACCAGCCTACTCTTCTTGGGCGTCCTGTTGTTGCTCCGAACTCTCCGCCGTCGCCGCCTCTTCTTCTCAGCTCATCAGCTTCGTCCCCGAAGAGCTCTGTAACAAAAGCTCCGGCGCCTACTGCAGAAGAATATGCCTTTGAAACGGCAATGACTCTCTTTATCTCGTAAGGAGGAACTCCGGCACCTGTTGCACCATATCCGGCCAGGGTAGAGGAGGATGTAACCATAGGATAAATTCCGTGCTCAACATCCTTCAGTGCGCCCAGCTGTCCCTCCAGAACTACACTTTTTCCTTCTTTCAGGCCCTTGTTCAGCTCAGCTGATGTGTGGGCAACATATGGAGCAAGTGCTTCCTTGTATCCCATCAGCTCCTTGTAGATTTCCTCAGGATCCAGAAGAGGCTTGTGGTAGAGATGCTCCATGAGAACGTTCTTGATCTTGCATACATTCTCGATTCTCGGCATCAGATATTCTCTATCAGCGAAAACCTCGCCTACCTGGAATCCGATCTTTGCGTATTTGTCTGAATAACATGGAGCCATTCCTGATCTTGTGGATCCAAAGGATCTTCCTGCCAGTCTTGCCTCCTCATAAGTGTCCAGCAGAACGTGATAGGACATTACCAGATGGGCTCTGTCAGATACCAGAAGCTTGCCGTGCTTCACTCCTGCTGCCTCCAGAGCGTGAATCTCTTCAATCAGTTTGTCCACGTTTACTGCCACACCACTTCCAAGAATATTTACAGCATTCTTGTTGAAGATCCCGGAGGGCATAAGATGAAGTGCGAATTTGCCGTATTCATTCTTGATTGTATGACCGGCGTTGCTGCCTCCCTGGAATCTGACTACGTAATCGGCCTCCTGGGCAAGGGCGTCTGTTATTTTTCCTTTACCTTCATCTCCCCAATTTGCACCTACTACAGCTGTAATCATAATTTCCACCTTTCTTCTTGAGAGCTCTGCTCCCTCAAAGCTTTATGACCCCGTCTTCCGACCTTCTGTAAAGCCTGCAGAATTAACTAAAAATATATCCTGTGAGTTTCCCTGTTTATTCACACAAAAGACAGGTCCCTCACCAGTGACCAAATGATTATACTACTCTCACGGGCACTTTGACCCTAAAAAACCTTTTTTTCAGGAAATATTCAGAAATAACTAAGAAAACCCCCTATAATCCGAACCTGAACCGGAGATTTCACCCAAAACCTACAGGTATTCTCTCTTGCTGGTATTCCTCCAGATTCCCATCTTCTCCGCCTCTCTGATCAGTTCCTCCCGGAAATCAGGGTGGGCGATGCTGATTATCTGTTCCGCTCTCTGCCAGGTAGATTTACCCTTCAGGTTTACAGCCCCGTACTCTGTAACCAGATAATGGACTGCTGTTCTCGGCGTAGTGACCACAGAACCTACAGGCAGAAGAGGATGGATAAGAGACTCTCTTGTGCCGTCTTTCATGGTCCTGGTGGAATGAGTGCAGATAAAGCTCTTGCCGTTCTTGCTGCGGAAGGCTCCGAGAGCAAAGTCCAGCTGTCCTCCCGTGCCGCTGATATGCCTGTATCCTATGCTTTCAGAGCAAACCTGCCCGTAAAGGTCGATTCCAATACATCCGTTTACAGAAATGAAATTATCAATATCGGAAATAACCGAAATGTCGTTGACGTAGCTTACAGGAGCGCTGCAGCAAATCGGATTGTCGTCAACAAAATCGTACAGCTCCTTGCTTCCTCCTGCAAAAGTATATACGATAAGGCCCTTGTCCCGGCTTTTGAGAGAGGTGAGCTTTCCTGCGTAGTAAAGGTTCATGTATGCATCTACCAGCATTTCAGTGTGTGCGCTGAAATCTCTCAGGTCCGACTCTGCCAGCATGTTCCCCACACAGTTAGGCAGAGCTCCTATGCCCAGCTGGAGAGTGCTGTCGTTCCTGATCTTCTCAACGATGAATTCTGCAATTCTCTTGTCTTCAAAAGTCGGCGCCTTGTTGGATATGGTGCATATATCCGGGCTGTCTCCCTCAATAATGTAATTGACATCTGCAATATTAATGTGAGATTCGTATCCCAGGGCAATAGGCATCTTCTCGTTGATCTCCACTATTACGGTCTTTGAATTTCTGATGATACCGTGAAGATCTGCGTTAATAGGGCCGAAGTTGAAGTTGCCGTATTTGTCCATAGGGCAGACCTGGATGCAGCATATGTCAAAATAATTATCTTCCAGACCCCAGTACAGGGACTCCTCGCTAAAGAGAATAGGTACGTGCCAGGAATTGCCTCTGTCCATCATCTGTCTGTCTCTTGACGAGAAGTGAGAAGAATAGAACCTGGCAACGTCTACATTGTCCATTACTGCCTTGTATGTTTCGAAATCATCGTGGCGGATAGCCGTCTCCGACTGGATTTCCAGTCCTCTGAGCATGTTGTCATGGCGAAGCCTCTCCCCCAGGGCCTTATCCATGTAAACAGAAGAATCTGTTCCCACGCCAAAATGGATGCGCATGTTGCTCTTAACCAGTCCGGCAGCAAAATCCGCATCAATAAGCTTGTCCTTATACTCTTTCTGAATATCTTTAATGTTTAACATCTCTGTCCCCCTGATCTTTTATCCCTGTTTTCAGAGCTGGAACTCAAAAAATCCCTGTCTGTTACCGGCCTGTTTTGGGGTATATCACAAAGGATTTTATATTACTTGTGTTTCGAATGCAAGTTTTCTCTGTGTTCTCCCACCAGTTCCCTGGTTCTTTCTCCGCCTATCTTTCTTATGGCAAAAGAAAATCTCAAATTAAAGGAAGTTTCGGGATCCCGCAGATCTACGGCCGTAAGCTCTTCTATTTTTTTCAGCCTGTATATAACAGTATTTCTGTGCATGTACAGATTCTCGGCAGTGTCCTTGATGCTCTGGCCACTTCGCAGGAACTCCTCAAGCGTATCCAGAAGGCTTCCCTCATGTTCATCGTCATATTCCATCAAAGTCAGGAAAGCGGGATGGCAGTAGCGCATCACATTTTCATTTCTGGAGACATTCCGGATCATTACGTACATGCCGTATTCTTCAAAGGAAAAAATATTTTTTTCCGGATCCACAGAAAGGCCGATCTCCATTGCGTCTTTTGCATCCCGTATGGCTTCGATTAACTCCTGATTTTTGTAGAAAGCCCTGCTTATTCCTGCCACCAGGCCAGGTCCTTTTCTGTAGGAACCCAAAATGCCTTCCAGGTCAGCGGCCTCTGTCTCTTCAATAATAACCAGGGCGCTTTCCCTGTTTGAGACAACCTGACATTCAAGTCTCTTCTTTATGCACTGCTCGAATTCGAACTCGCTGGTCTGAAGAGGCGCTCCATCTCCAGGCCTTAAATAAACAAGGCGGTGAGGCCCTTTGAACTTCAGGTTTCTGTAACTTGCCGGCTGGCTTTCAAGAGGGGCACCTATAAAAACATTATACAGAAACTGGTGGTATTCGTCAGTCTGATACAGCAGCTCAGGAGAATGGATCATCACAAACCCGGAAAGAACGTGGCTCAGGGACTTCAGCATTTCATAGTGGTCCTGACGATAGGAGTGGTCTCCTTCTATTAAAATGAGAATACCGATACATGTGTCTCTGCAGTATACTCTGCTGGCAATTTTTCTGAAAGGGGAAGACATGCAGGTTACTTCCACCGGAGTTTCATCTGAAAAGGATTGCTGAAGTGATCTCAGCTTTTTTACCTCCTGAATAAACTCGTAGTCGCAGTATCCCTTCTTTATATTATCGCTCCATATCTTGTCTGTTACAGGAACCTGGGTGGAGTAGCTGAGTATTCTGAAGTTCATATCTATAAATATCAGGGATGCCCCGAAAGATTGGGATGCTATGTCCACAAGAGAATCGTAGTTGCCCACACGGCCTGCCACTTCCGTTAGATATGAATAGAAGCTGCTGTTGTAGTGGCTGGCAACCAGATCCTGAACCTCGTTGAAGACTGAAACATAGTCTTCCATGTTAATAATGGCTAGTGAACGACTGTTGTTTTTCCATGATTTCCTCACAATTTCCGTTATTTCGTTAACGTTTTTTGCAGCCAATATGCACTGTTCCGGCAGCTCGTCATACTGTATACCATAACCAAAAAACAGCGTGGATCTGTCTTCTTTACAGCCCTTTCCATCCCAGAGCCTGACCCTGTGGATGTTTTCTCCAGCCCCATGGCAAACCATACTAATTTCGTGGTTTTTCCCTAAAATTTCAGTTATTTCACGAAAATCCATCTCATCCTCCAGGTTGAACTGAATCAGCACTCATCAGCTATATTTGAAATCACATTTTTCATATTTCTGTAGTATACCATAACTAAATCGTCAATTAATTATCATGCATCGTGCACCTATGAAAGTGCATGCTCCTTTTATATTATTAAGAAAATAACAGACTACAAGCCCCGATATCAGGGCTTGATCATAATCGTGCAGTTTTTCTGGAGTGCCTGAAAGGAGGAATGTAATGTACGATAAGCTATTTGAAAAAGGAAAGATCGGAAATGTAGAGGTCAAGAACAGACTGGTAATGACCCCTATGGGGACCAATCTGGCCGAGCTGGACGGAACTGTCGGACCTGCCATGCTGGCATATTTCGAAGAGAGAGCAAAGGGCGGATGCGGCCTCATCATGCCTGAGATCTGCAGGGTAAACGACGTTACCGGAGCTGGAATGTTCCGCCAGCTGTCTGCTACCAGCGACCGGCACATCCCTGGCCTGGCAAAACTGGCCACCACCGTTCACAAATACGGATCTAAGATTTTCATCCAGCTCCACCACCCGGGCAGAGAAGGGGTTTCCGCTCTGATCGGCGGCCAGCCTTGCGTATCGGCATCTGACAGGATGTGCAACGTTTCCAAGCAGGAAACCAGGCCTATGACCCTGGACGAAATCCACGAGCTGGTAGGCCAGTTCGGCGACGCAGCTCTGAGATGTAAGAAGGCCGGCATCGACGGCATCGAGCTTCACTGCGCTCACGGCTATCTGCTCCAGCAGTTCCTTTCACCTTACACAAACAAGAGGACTGACGAGTACGGCGGCACCTTCGAAAACCGCATGCGCATCGTCCTGGAGATCATCGAAGACATCCGCAGGAAGTGCGGTCCTGATTTTCCTCTTGGATGCCGTGTATCTGTAGATGAGTTCCTGGACACCATCGGCGTCACTGAAGACTACATCCACATTCAGGACGGCATCAAGATCTGCAAGACTCTGGAGGCTGCCGGCGTTGACTTCATCGACGTAAGCTGTGCCCTCTACGAAACAGGCCTCATGGCCATAGAGCCAGTATCCTTCCCTCAGGGCTGGAGAAAGCCTTTTGTAAAAGCAGTAAAAGACAACGTTTCAGTTCCTGTTATCGCCGTTTCATCCATCCGTGAGCCTGCTGTTGCTGAGTCATTCCTGGACGAAGGCGTCGTAGATTTTGTGGGAATGGGCAGATCCTGGCTGGCCGACCCTGAGTGGGGCAGAAAGGTCCAGGAGGGCAGAGAAAATGAACTGAAGAAATGCATAAACTGCCTCAGATGTTTCGAGACTCTCATGAGCCTCAATGCCCAGGGACTCCCTCTGGAGTGCGCCTTCAACCCTAGAACCTGCAAAGAATATCGCTACGGGGACCTGGAACCTGACACTGGAGCTCACAAGGTAGTTGTCATCGGCGGCGGCCCTGGCGGAATGACTGCAGCCGAGACCCTTGCAAAGAGAGGAGTAAAAGTTACACTGATCGACCGTCAGGACTCCCTGGGCGGAACTGTGAACCTGGCAAAGAAGCCTCCTCTCAAAGAGAGAATGGAGTGGATCGCTGACTACTTCAGGGACAGCTTCAACCGTCTTGGCGTTGATGTTCAGCTGGGCAAAGAAGCTACAGTTGAGGATATCGCCGCCCTTGAACCGGATGCCGTGATCCTGGCTACGGGATCAGCAGCTATTTTCCCTAAGTCCATTCCTGGCGTTGAGGGAAGCAATGTTTACACCATCGAGGAAGTTCTTACAGGCAAAAAGGACCTTACCGGAAAATCGGTTGCCATGGTCGGCGCCGGTCTTACGGGTCTTGAGGCAGGTGAGTTCCTGGGCGACAAGGGCTGCAAAGTCACCTTCATTGACATGCTGAAGGAAGCAGGTACAAACGCATACAAGAACAACGTTCTGGATGTTATGTCCAGGCTCCGGAAGATGGATGTGGCCTGGGAGCTGGGAAACGCCCTGAAGTCCATCGAAGCTGGCGGCGTCGTAATTGAAAACGTTGATACAAAGGAAGAAAAGAAAGTGACAGCCGATGCTGTAGTTCTTTCTCTTGGATACAAGCCTGACCAGAGCCTGAAGGCCGGGCTGGAAGAGAAGGGAATCCCTGTTTGCCTGGTTGGCTCTGCCATCAAGGACGGCACCATCGCCCCTGCCACAAGAACAGGATATGAAATCGGTGCAAACCTTTTCAGAACTCCTGAACCAAGCTTCGTGATCACTAAAGACGAGCTGGGCAACTTCGCCAAGGTTTCCAACATGAGGGGACAGGAAGGTGTATACATGGCATACCTCTCCTATCCTGAAGCCATTGAAAAACTGCTGCCTGCTCCACTGGAGCCATTCATGCTCCCTGTAGTAACTGTCAGCGTCTGCCACATCAAGGATCCTACATTTGCAGATAACTACTATGAGACCATTCTGGGAGTTTACTGCACATACAAGGGTCAGGTAGGTCTGTACACCATCAGCCTCCTCCTGGGCGGACCTGGTGCCGAAATGGCCACACAGCTGGGCCGCGACAACTCTGCAATCCCTAAGAAGCTGGATGCCCAGTTCTTCATCCGCAAAAACGATGACGGCAAGGTAACTGTAGGCGTTTCAAGAAGAGGATATCAGATCGTAGATGCCGAGCTGCAGCTGGGAAGCTATAACAGCCCGCTGACACACGTGCTCTACCAGGCTCCTGCGCCAGGCAAGGTAACATCCGGAAGCGGTTACTATTTCCACTTCGACCGTCTCCCTGACGAAACAGGAAAGTTCGTATTCAAGAATACGGGCCTGATCCGTAACGTATGCAACTACACCTACGATGCATGGACTCCGGGATACATCAAGAAGCTGGAGCTCCACTCAAGCCCTGATGATCCATGGGGCTGCCTGCCGGTGAACACCATTATCGGCGGTGCATATGCTGAAAACAACCTGCTGATCACTTCTCTGGAGTACCTGGAGGACGTGGATCCTGAAGAGCTGATGGTCAAGGTCATCCCTGCATGGTACGACCAGACAGCCTTCATGAAGGGCGGAAAGAAGTAGTCTGCTGTTCGCGATGAAAAAATTTACGGAGGTTATTACGATGAAGAATTTTGAAGGAAAAGTAGCAATTATCACCGGTGCGGCTTACGGCTTCGGCAAGGAGTTCGTGAAGCAGGCGGCTCAGAGAAAAATGAAGATCGTAGCCGTTGATATTATGGGCGACGAGCTGGCAAAACTGGATCCCCTGGCTAAGGAGTGGGGCGCAGAGGATATCACTCTGGTCACTGCCGATGTGGGCATTTACGAGGAGACTGAAAAGGTCGTAAAAACCGCTCTCGAAAAATACGGTCACATCGACCTGCTCATGAACAATGCCGGCGTTGCCGTTCCTGGCAAGGGCTATGACCTGCCTCTCAGAGACTGGGAGTGGATAGTCCAGACCAACTTCATGGCTCACGTTTATTTCATGAGACAGGTAATTCCTGTAATGCTGGAACAGGGCACTCACTGCAACATCATGAACACATGCTCAGTGGCCGGCGTCATCAATTTCACGGGAATGGTTCCTTACTACGCCACAAAGCACGCAGCCGTTGCTCTGTCTGAGAGCCTGAACTATGAGCTGCAGGCTCAGGGCGCTGACATCGCAATGGGTGTTTTCTGCCCTGGATACGTGCAGACCAACCTGGATCACTCAGAGTGGTACAGGCCTGAGAGATTCAAGGATGAAAGGGATCCTTATTATCAGAGCGAGGCCTTCAAAAAGGGCCAGGCTGAGGCTAAATACGTAATCGAGACCGGATATCCAATTTACGGCATCGGCGATTTGGTGTTCAAAGCTATTGAGGAAGATCAATTCTACGTACTGCCTCACGAGAAGTATGACGGCCTGCTGAAAATCCAGACCGGCGAAAAACTGCAGCGGAAGAGCCCAAACCTGGCTGAGCTGATGGCAATGCTGAAAGGCGCTGCTGAAAAATAGATATATGGTCTGCCGTGACAGGCATTCCTCCTTACGGGTCGCAGATTTCTGCGGCCCGGTTTTTGGTTACACCATAATCTGTAGAATCCAACACAACTATAAAAGAAGAGGATATTGATACAACTTTAAATTGAAATGTTATGACCCTGCCGGCCTTAATGCTCAATCTTCATTATATCTTTTCCGAGGGGAACGTAAAAAAAATCAGCATCAGGGCAATATTGACGACTAGCGTTCCCTCTCCATTTTGGTGTTATAATCACTATTAGTTCTGTATTTTATTCCATAAAAACGGAGGTTGTAAATGTCCCTTCACATCGTACTCGTCGAACCTGAAATCCCGCCGAACACGGGAAACATCGCCCGCACCGCTGCTGCAACAGGCAGCGTACTTCATCTGGTCAAGCCCCTTGGCTTCAGCCTGGACGAGAAGAGTCTCCGCCGGGCCGGCCTTGATTACTGGCCTTACGTGAAGCTGGAGATACACGAAAGCCTGGAGGATTTCCTTGAAAAATACGGAGACCGCAGGATGTGGCTCTCCACCACCAAAGGTGAAAAGCTCTACACGGAAGCCGATTTCCACGACGAGGACATGCTTCTTTTTGGAAAAGAAACTGCCGGACTTCCCCGTGACTTCATCGAATCCCGAAAAGATCGGGCCATCCGCATACCAATGAGCAAGGAAACCCGCCTGCGGTCCTTCAACCTCTCTAACTCCGCCAACATCGTGCTGTTTGAAGCCTTGAGACAACTGGATTTCCCAGGGCTGAAATAACACTTGCACCATGGGTTTATCAGGAGGATTTCTGGTGTATATGCATCCAAAGGGGTCCATGTTTGCAGGTATGGAGTCGTTCCGTAAACTCGTGGGTTATTTAAGCATATACTCGATCTGGTCAATGATTTCGTTGATGGTCCTCAGGTTCAGAGGATCATTTGCTGTCTCATAGGTAAGAATCAACCGATCATTAATAAAAATATCATTTTGTTCATAAATCATGAGCTTTTTCATTGCATTAGATGCGTAATGCTCATTATCCACAATGCCCAGATGCTCCCAAAACAACTCACGCCTGCTGTAGATATTCATCAGTGTGAAATCCGGACGGAACATTTTGTTTTTCTTAAGTAACAAAGGTTTTTCGTAATGGTATTCGATGTTCCGCCTGTTAAAGGTATTG
The DNA here is from genome assembly GCF_009695865.1 of Allobaileyella intestinalis. Lineage (GTDB taxonomy): Bacteria > Bacillota > Clostridia > Peptostreptococcales > Anaerovoracaceae > Allobaileyella > Allobaileyella intestinalis. Next base: position 118,410 of record NZ_VUNB01000003.1, read on the forward strand.
CCGATCAGAACCTCCGACTTGGATCCCATCATCTCACCACGATCTGATACCTGCGTTCTTTCTCTGCCCATATGTTCCAGAGGCTCATAAGTCTGAGACGCCCATGTTTCGAGGAAAACATCTCTTGGCTCCTTCCACGGTTTAACAAGAATTCTTAATCCTTCTGACAGCTGATAATATGCTTCATCATATATTCTATACAGATCCTCCTCTGTAAAAAACTCCGTTATTTTCAGGCTGTTCATCCCCTGAATCGCCATTCTGTTAAGCATGAAAACATACTTCTTCTGAGCCAGTTCCCTTGCAATTGCCATATCATTTTGCCGGATAAATACCCTCATCCTCGTTCCAGGCTGTACATAGTAATACTGAAATGTTCCATTATTTCTTTTCGAACTCCAAACAGAACCTTCAGGAGCTGTTTTCAAAAACAGTTCGGTTTTTGAAATAAGATCCCTTAGTTTCCGGGACCATTCGCGGGTGTCCGTACTCTTATTCCTGTTCATACTGTCTGGGCTGATGTTTCTGATATTTATATTAGTAAAACCATTCATAGCAAATACCCTTCCCATTTACTCCAGTAAGCGACGTAAAAGCATTCTGCACTGTGTATTTCCGTGTTTCAACTAGCAAATAGCAAAAAGGCATTTTGATGCCGGAAGTATGTATTTTTTTGTAAATGGGGGAGAGAGGCTGCCATATTTGTGGCCACATGCCGATGGAATGGAGCAGTTGAATGGGTGGACGGATGAAGCAGTATTTTTCTCGTAATCAGAATTTATACTGCTCAAATTAAACATATGGCACCACTGACACTACTTGGAACAGTTCAGGATTTCTTGTCGAGCAGTACTAACGACCGAATCCGCTTCTTCTACTGCTCCTGATGCCCGGGACGAGCAGTACTCCTGGCCGATTCTGCTTTCTCTACTGCTCCTAATACCCGAACGGGGCAGTACTAATGGCCGATTCTGCTTTCTCTACTGCTCCAGATTCCAGTCGCGAGCAGTACTAACGACCGATTCTGCTTTCTCTACTGCTCCTGTTGCCCGGGCCGGGCAGTACTAACGACCGATTCCGCTTTCTCTACTGCTCCAGATTCCAGTCGCGAGCAGTACTAACGACCGAATTTGCTTTTTCTACTGCTCCTGATGCCAGGGCCGAGCAGTACTAACGACCGATTCCGCTTTCTCTACTGCTCCTGATGCCCGGACCGAGCAGTACTCCTGGCCGGTTCCACTTTCTCTACTGCTCCTAATACCCGGGCCGAGCAGTACTAATGACAGATTCCGCTTTCTCTACTGCTCCTAATACCAGAACGGAGCAGTACTAACGACCGATTCCGCTTTCTCTACTGCTCCAGATTCCAGTCGCGAGCAGTACTGACGACCGAATCCGCTTTTTCTACTGCTCCTGTTGCCCGGGACGAGCAGTACTGACGACGGAATTCGCTTTCTCTACTGCTCCTAATACCCGAACGGAGCAGTACTAACGACCGATTCAGCTTTCTCTACTGCTCCTGATTCCAGTCGTGAGCAGTACTAACGACCGATTCTGCTTTTTCTACTGCTCCCGTTACCCGTGCCCAGACACATTACTCAAAAATATAAGAAAAGAACTGCCACATTTGTTAAAACGCGGCAGTTCTTCCATCTTCCATGGTGTCCCAGAGAGGATTCGAACCTCCGACACCCGCTTTAGGAGAGCGGTGCTCTGTCCCCTGAGCTACTGAGACATATGATTACCTTTTAAAACTACTTCATTCGATGTATCCGAATGCGTTTATCATGTTACCACGAATCGCTGATTATTACAAGAATAAAAGCTGGCAGCCTATTCCAATGAATTTCTCCAGTTCTCCGGGTTCTGGATCCGGACATTATTTTCCGGCGGTTACAACGAGATTTCTCAAGTTGGAAATCCCGTGGTAACTTCACAGGAAAAATCTTGTACGCTACCACGGGATATCAGTTTTTTCAATTCTCGGTGTATTCCGAGGCAACCGGAGTGAGTGATCCGGGTATTCAGAAAAGCAGGCTGAGCCTGCCCACTCAACAGTACCTCAGGACTCCTCATCTTCCACCATGTTCAGCAGCTCACCTGGCTGGCAGCCAAGATACCTGCAGATGCTCTCCAGAGTTGAAAACCGGATAGCTCTGGCATGGTTGTTTTTCAACACCGACAGATTTGCCGGCGTGATGCCGATGGCATCCGACAACTCCCGGATGGTTACACCCCTGTCCTCCAGAAGCCTGTCCAGATTCACCTTTATCGCCATATTGTTTGTCTCCTTCCAAGTCCCAGCTTCTCATTCAAGGTCATCATTAAAGGCCTTCATTCAGAGCTCAGTATCTCTTTCAAAGTCCGGCCTCTTCTGTCGTTGCCAACAGGAAATTCCCTTAAGGCCTCAGATCGTAAGCCTGGAATCCTCTTCATAAGCAGCATACACATCCAGAAACCGGACGATTGAGTACATTATAAAGGCATTAAACACAAAGAGGATTAGCTGCAATGTAATCTCCAGGTTGAAAATCTCAAAAAGCCCTGTCTTCGCCCCATCTACAGATGCATATACCAGCTCCCACAGAGCCAGGAAAACGAAAATATTTCCGGAACTTCTGAATGTGCTGCGGCAGCTGCGAGCCTTGAACTCCTTGGGATTAGTAGGCAGCACCATTATCTTGACCATAATCGTCGTAACCCCGGCCACCATGCTTACCATATACAGAAAATGTATAATCTGAACAGCCGATTTGTCAGCAGACCCAACAATCTGCATCAACAAAACAATCAGCCCCGGAATACCTGCCAGCATCATCAGCAGTGTAAAAAACGCCGTTATTTTTTCAGTAACGCTCAATCGGAAATTCTCTCTGCTCATCATATGTTTCATGACATTCACCTCACGATCCTGGGAAAAAATTTGTCGACCTGCCCGGGCTTGCGGGATTCCGAAGATTCATCCCGTTGAGGAAATGTTCTTTAGAACGCCGCACATATCGAAAAACGATATGTTCTCTCACCTGCATAATACATCAGAGCATATCGATTATCAATATGTTTATTGTATTTTTATTATTAAATTATTTCCTGCCGGAATCAGAATAAAATTGATTAAAACTGCAAAAGATTCGTCAAACCTGGTTTTCCGAGCAAAACAAAATCCGGGAAGCCTTGCTGCCCGGGATTTTAACCAACAGGAAGAATTCCTTCCTCTTTATTCCTCTTTATTCCTCTTTCTTATTCACGCTCATAATCAGTATTTATTCCCCGTGATCATGAACCGGACCCACTCCGCCAGGTTCACAGAGTGATCGCCGATTCGCTCCAGGTATTTTGCCACCATCAGGCTGTCCAGGCCATGCTGGGCGGATTCCACGTTTTCAGATATCTGAGTGGCAATATCCCTTTTGATTTTCTCAAAGTAGCTGTCCACCACGTCATCGCTGGCCGCAACCTGATTGGCAAGATCCAGATCTTTTTTTGCATATGCCTCAACAGCATTCCGCACCATGACAGAAGCGGCCCGGGACATTTCCTTCAACTCGTTCATGGATCCGGCAGGAGATCCATCTTCGTTCAGGTATTTTGCCACCTCAGCAATGTCCTCAGCGTGGTCGCCGATTCTTTCCAGGTCTGAAATCATTCTCATTGCCGCTGATACAGCTCTCAGATCACTGGCCACCGGCTGCTCTCTCATGAACAGCTTAAGACACTGGCTCTCGATCTGTCTCTCCATGTCGTCAATTTCCTGCTCCGTCTCAGCTATGGAAGTTTCCAGCTTCTGGTCTGGCTTTTCGATATATTCAATTGCCATTTCGATTCCCTGCTCGCACAGCAGTCCCATCTTCGCCAGATTTTCTTTTACAGCTTCCAGCTCCTGGTCGAACTTTTTTCTCATTTCATTCTCCTTTTTTGGAAAAAAAGATTCCGTATGTCATCATATCCCGGATTTCCCGGAGTCTTTCACCCCTTGAAGCACTACGTTCTTTCTAGCCGAATCTTCCTGTAATGTAGTCTTCTGTTCTCTTGTCCTCCGGCTGGCCGAATATCATGTCTGTGTCGTTCATTTCCACCATCTCCCCCAGAAGGAAGAATGCTGTTTTGTCTGAGATTCTTGCGGCTTGCTGCATGTTGTGGGTCACTATGACAATTGTGTAGCTTTCTTTCATCTCGTTGATCAGGTCTTCAATCATAGTTGTGGAAATAGGATCCAGAGCAGATGTAGGCTCATCCATGAGAAGCACATCAGGATCTACGGCCAGGGCTCTTGCAATGCAAAGGCGCTGCTGCTGACCGCCGGACAGGCCGAGAGCACTTTTCTTCAGGCGGTCCTTCAATTCATCCCATATGGCTGCTTTTTTCAAAGACTCCTCTACAATCTGATCAAGTTTTTCCTTGTTCCTCTCCCCGTGGATTCTGGGACCGTATGCAACATTGTCATATATGGACATAGGGAAGGGGTTAGGCTGCTGGAAAACCATTCCAACGTTCCGCCGCAGCTGGTTTACGTCGATGTCACCATAGATATCCCTTCCGTCCAGAAGGACTTTTCCCTGAACCCGGCAGCCTTCAACCAGGTCGTTCATCCTGTTTAAAGTACGAAGCAAGGTGGATTTTCCGCAGCCGGAAGGGCCGATCATGGCCGTAACCTGATTTGGTTTGATATCCATGTTGATGTTTTTGAGGGCCTGGGTTTTATCGTAGAACAGATCCAGATTCCTGATGGTGTATTTCAGCTGGCCTTCTGCAGCACTGTCTGAAAATGTGGTAAAAGTCTCCCTGACCTGTTCACCCTCGTAGTCTCCTGCTGTTTCCCTGTTCATTCCCACTGAAGGTATTGTTGTAATAATTCCTGTTCCTTCCATTTCTTTTCTCCTGTTTATTCCAACTTTCACATACCCTGCAATATCTTATTTAGAAGCGCCTTTATTCTTCTCATCAAGCTTTCTGGACAAGTACCTGGCCAGCAGGCTGAATCCAAGGACCATGATCATCAGAACCATTGAAGATACATTGGCTGTCTCAACAGAGTGAGATACCATGCTTCCTTCAGTCCTCATTACCCAGATGTGAAGGGAGAGAGTTTCTCCAGGTCTGAATGGATTAAGAGGGCAGGTAGGTGAGCTGAGATCCCAGTTTGCCCAGTTTATAAATGTGCTTTGTCCTGCTGTGTACAGAAGGGCAGCTGCCTCGCCGAATCCTCTTCCTGCCACCAGAATTATTCCTGTCACAATTCTCGGTATGCATGCCGGAAGAAGAACGTGCCACAGTGTCTGCCACCTGGTTGCTCCAAGGCCGATACTTCCGCTTCTGAAATGAGAGGGAAGGGCCACTAAAGCATCCCTGGTAGTTGTGGTAATAGTAGGAAGGCTCAGTATAGTTACTGCCAGGGCTCCTGCAAAAAGGTTCCATCTCATTCCTGTAAGCAGGATGAATACCAGATAACCGAACAGGCCCACAACTATTGAAGGCAGTGATGAGAGAGCCTCAATGGAAATTGTTATCATTTCTGTGGCTCTACCGTTCTTCGAATACTCTGCCAGATAAGCTCCTGCTGCAACACCAATGGGAACGCTGATCAGAAGAGACAGCAGCACCAGATAAACTGTATTGAAAAACTGATTTCCAATTCCGTTTCTTGTAAAGCTGAAAACTCCCGGATAGATGCTCAATATTCCCTTTATTATTATGTAAGCAGCCAGCACAATCAGCAGAAGGATAAAGAATCCGCCTATGCCGTAGAAAAAACCTGTCATGAACCGGTCTGTCATTCTCACTCTTGCGTATCTGTTACTTTTCTCGTTCATTTCCGCCCCTCCATCAGCTGTTTTTTCCTGAGCGGGCTATAAGATGTATGATCACTATGCACGCCATGGATATTATGAGAAGCAGGAGGGCCATTGCCCAGAGAGCAGCGTTATATTCTCCTCCGTTCGCTGTGTTTCCCATATCGGCTGCTATAGCTGCCGTAAGGTTGTTGGTAGGATACAAGATTCCCTTTGGAAAAACTCTGGTTTTTCCGATTACCATTGCCACTGCCAGGGTCTCGCCGAAGGCTCTGGAAAGTCCCAGAATTACGCCGGTGAGTATGCCGCTTTTTGCAGCTGGCACAGACACTTTGTAAATAAGCTGCCATCTGGTGGATCCAAGACCGTATGCTGCCTGGCGGTAGGAATCGGGAACTGCCCTGAGAGCGTCTGCCGAAACTGTTGTTATAGTTGGAAAAATCATTATTGCCAGTACGATTCCTGCGGCCAGTACAGAGTAACCGCCCATTGGGGCGTGAAGTTTTTCATTTATAAAAGGTACGAGAATTGTAAGTCCTACCCAGCCGTAAACTACTGAAGGAATTCCTACAAATATCTCGATGGCCGGCTGAAGAAATCTGGATCCTGTCTTCGGGGATATTTCTGAAATGAAGATTGCTGCCGAGATGCTGAAGGGCAGGGCAATCAGAAGGGCCAGTCCGCAGGTCATGAGAGATCCCAGAATATATATTCTGGCTCCGATTTTTCCACCTCCCTGGCCAGGCACATCCATTGGTGCCCATTTGTCCGAGAACATAAATTCACCTACACTGTGGTGGAACAATCTGAACACATCTGTGCCTTTTATCAGAAGGAAAATGCTTATGGCTAAGGTCAGTGCAATAATGAATATTCCGCACAGAGTCACCAGACCCCGTCCCAGATATTCCTTTTTGAACATATTGTTCATCCTCCTTGATCCGGCCTTTACTCCGGATGTCTTGATTATCTTCATGGGAATTGCATTGTCTCTATAAAACTTCCCATACTTGCCGAAGGGCGCGGCTGCACACTGTGCCCCGCGCCTCCGGCTGTTTTATGGATAATGTGTTGGTTGGCTTATTTCTCGTGATTCTTAACTGCCTTGTCGCTCATCTTGGAGATTGCGCCGTATCCCAGCTTTTCTACGTTCTGTGCGTAATCATCGCTGGTCAGATAGTCGATGAATGCCTTGGAGATCTTGTTTGGCTCTCCCTTTGTGTACATGTGCTCGTAACCCCATACGTTGTACTTGCCGCTGTAAGTGTTCTTCAGAGTAGGCTTTACACCGTCGATGGCAACTCCTGTAACTTCCTTCTCGTTAACCAGGTAGGAGAGAGCTACATATCCGATTGCACCCTTGTTCTTCTTAACGGTTTCCATCAGTGTGCCGGAGTCATCTGTTTCAAGAGCAGAATTGGAAGCTTCTTCCTGTCCGCCGATAGCATACTGTTTGAACAGCGCTCTTGTTCCTGAAGATGCAGGTCTTGTTACAAGCATGATCTGCTCATCTGGTCCCCCAACGTCCTTCCAGTTGGTGATCTGTCCTGTGAAGATCTTTGTCAGCTGGTCTGTTGTAAGGTCCTTAACGCCAAGGTCCTTGTTAACTACTGCAGCTACTGTTATTGTTGCAACCTTGTGATCCTTCAGTGCCTTTGCCTGATCTGCATCCAGCTTCTCTTCTGCGTATACATCAGAGTTTCCGATGTCTACAGATCCGTCTGAAACCTGCTGCAGTCCAGTTCCTGAACCTCCTCCGTTAATAGTGATTGAAGCATCAGGGTTTTCTGCTGTAAAATCATCAGCTGCCTGCTGTGCCAGGGGCTGCAGTGCCGATGAACCTGAAGCAGTCAAAGATCCTTTTACTGCCTCATTTTCCTGTTTCTGGCTTCCGCAGCCTGTGAAAACTGCTCCTGCCATTGCAAGTACGCAGGAAAGTGCCAGAACTTTAAACACCTTGCTCTTCGTTCTTTCTTTCATTTTGTTCTCCTTTTAGTAGTAAAATATATTAAAATATTGATGTCGGATTTAAGCTGTTACCGGGCTTTCAGGCCGTGTCACTTCACAGCCGCCAGGTTTCAGCTCCTGAACCCTCAAGCCATTCGCTTTTGATGACCTTTCCGGGTTCATTGTTATTCTAGGGTCCGGATGTTAATTCAAAAACGGTCATCATGTTAATTCGGCGTTAACAATTACCTGTTAATGTTAAAAAACTACTATAGGAGTTTACGTAATGCAGTACACCTTCGGAATAGATATTGGAGCCACCACCGCCAAGCTGGGACTTTTCCAGCTGAAGTCAAACAGCCCGGCCATCAGCGGGAAGGACCCGGATCAAGAACCTTCCTGCAATCTTCTGGAACACACCACCGTGGAAACTGAAGGCATGACTGATCCCGATGAGCTTTTTCCTCATCTGGGTCTCTCCATGCACGTAATGCTGAAAAGCCACGGGCTAAGCCCCGAAAACCTGGCGGGAGTGGGCATTGGTGTTCCAGGCGCCGTAACTGACCACAGCACTGTTAACCAATGCGTCAACATGGGATGGGGAGTTACGGACATCGGCCGTTCCTTCCAGATGATCACCGGAATTTCCAACATCAAAGTGGAAAACGATGCAAACCTTGCAGCCCTTGGTGAAATGTGGCAGGGCGGGGGACAGGGTTCCTCCAGCCAGGTTTTCGTCAGCATAGGCACAGGTGTAGGTGCAGGCATAGTTTATGATGGAAAAATAATCAATGGTGCTCACGGTGCTGCGGGAGAGATCGGCCACCTGAAAGTCTTTGACGGCTGGGGAGAAAAATGCAGCTGCGGCGGAACGGGCTGCCTGGAACAGCGTGTGGCTTCTGCCGGCATCGTTCGAAGAGCCATGGAACTTTTAAAAGAATACCCTCAGAGCTCCGACATCCTTCGGCGCATGGCCTACGACAGGCTTACCGCAAAAGACGTTTTTGACGCCGCCCGGGATGGCGACAGACTGGCCGCCCAGGTGCGGAAGGAAACCGGCTTTTACATTGGAAAAGCTCTTTCTTATGTTTCATGTGTCTACGACCCTGAGGTTTATGTAATAGGAGGGGGAATCTCGCTGGCAGGAGAACCTCTGCTGAAAGAAATTGAGGAAGGCTTCAGGCAGAACGCCTTCCACGCCTCAGTTGATACAAGGTTCGCACTGGCCCAGCTGGGCGGACTGGCAGGAATGTACGGCGCCGCAAAAGTTGTGCTCTAAGTAGCTTTCTTCCGGAGTTCCATGGTATGGGATTTTTTTCATATACCATGGCAATTTTCCAGCCGCCTTAAATAATTTTGAACATTTTCCATATACCATGGCACTGTTAAAAAAATTCAATGCATACGAAGACCCCGGAGCCTGAACATTCAGTGCTCCGGGGTCTTCATATAAAGAATTAATTTGAGGGGCTATTTTACTTCGGCTGTCTTGTAGATGATCTTGCTCTCTCCAGACATGCCTGCGGACTTGCCGCCTATCAGGTATTCGATTCTGTCTGCATCAGCAGCAGCCTTGATTCTCTTTCCTATTGTAAGAAGCTGAGAACCGTTAAGTGTATCTGCCATCTTGTGGATGCCTTCCTTGTTGAACTGGGCCATTCCGCTGTCCAGAGTGGCTGCACCAGCAGTCAGCTTGTTTGTACCTGTGTACAGGTCTCCGGCTCCGCTGTTGAGCTTGCTGGCTCCGGCATTGAGTTTTCCAGTACCCTGAGAAAGGGCGCTCATACTTGCATTAAGCTTCTGGGCTGCGACCTTGGTCTTCTCATTGAAAGTCGTGGCCGTGGTAACTGTCGCTTTGTTGGCGGCGGCCCCGGCAGTCTGTGTCATCGCGGTCTTTACGCCGGCTTTGATACCTCCGGAAACGGTGGTATTCTCGCTGGCCTCTTTGGCTGCTTCAGTCGCTGCATCATTTGCTGCCGTCGTGATCTTTTTCTGAGCATCCGCAGGGAGCTGGCCGATGCTCGTAGCACCGGCATTCTGTACCAGAACACCTACGACCGAATTATATGCGGACTGATATGCTGTTTCCTTGACAGCGCTGTTCATGATGCCGTCAGTCACCTGCTGGGCGCCAGCGTCGATTTTCTCGTCCTTGTCGGCCTCGGCCACTGCCTGCGCCTGTGCTCCATACGCATTAATCTGATCTGGTGTCAGTACCTGTATCTGTGAGCTCAGGTCGTTTCCGCTTGCTTTTACGCTCTTGTCCAGCTGATCCGCACCTAAAGCCAGTTCCTGAGTACCGTTTTTCAGCGTCCCTGCTCCTGCGTTGAGCTGGTCGATTCCAGCCTTCAGCTGATCTGTACCGCTCATCAGCTTGTCAGATGCGCTTACCAGCTGATCCAGCCCGCTCTCCAGCTGGCTTACCTTGCTTTCAACATTTCCAGTTGCGGAAGTATCAATATCGCTCATCACACCAGACATAGCTGCTGTGTAAGTTCCGTCGATCTGGAACTTGTCAGTATGAGCCTTGATTACGACACTATCAGGAATGCTTACTCCAGTAGCACCAAGTCCCAGATTTCCTGCCAGGCCAGGGAAGGCAATTCCGATGCACATGCTGGTATTGCCGTCATTTACAACCTTGCCGTTGTCAACTGTCACATTTGTGAAGTGGCTGTTGTCCAGCATTACCGCACTTGCCATAGTGTAAGGCTTTGTAACGGAAGATCCATCTGCCAGCTCGCTTCTGTTAACCTTGTAATCAAAGTGGATTTCCACATCGCCGCTCTTTCCGGCAATATCTTTTGCAGAAACCTGTTCACCGTTCAGGTAATAGGAAACTGCCACATCAACAGGAAGCTGTTTTCCCGTAGTTCCCTGGTAGTGGATGTCAGAACCGTCGGCCTTCCATGTCACCTTATCTCCGTCCTTTGTGAACTTCTGGTTTCCTGAAGTGTTCTTGATATCCTTCAGATCAGAGGTGTCGCTGATCTCTTTTGCACCATTCTTGTTTGTGAGCCACTCGTTAACAACGACTTTCTCTTTGTTTCCCTCTGCGTCAAGTACGGCGTAGACCGTCTCGCTCTTATCCTTCTGAGAAGTAGAGTTCGGGGAAAAAACATCGCTGTAGCTTCCTGTGTTTGCGGCTTGCGAGCTGCTTTTGTCGTTTTTCGATGCTGCATATGTTCCTGCACCGGCTGCTCCTACAAAAGAAGTAGCTATCATGGCAACTGCCAGAGTTGTGGCTCCGATTTTTCCTGCCACTGAGATCTTCCGATCTGCCCCTTTCCTTTCGATCTTTCGTTTCATTTTTTTACCCCCTCAGATAACTACTGCGCTGCGGCTTCCGAACCGCTGTTTCCGTGTTCCCTGGCGTATACTTCCTTCAGTCCCTTTGTGGTCTTGCAGATGACCTTGTCCAAAGCCATGAGCAGGGAAGGGAGAAGGAGTATTACTGTAAGCATACTGATTATTGCACCTCTTGCCATGAGCTGGCAGAATGTGCTGATAATTCCTATGTTGGAGTAAATTGATACTCCGAATGTGGCTGTGAAGAATCCAAGAGCACTTACCATTACTGATGGAATGGATGTTGCTGTGGCAATCTGAATTGCATCTCTCTTGGTTTTGCCAGACATTCTTTCTTGTTTATATCTAGTGGACATCAGGATCGCATAGTCTACTGTTGAGCCCAGCTGGATCGTGCTGATGCAGACCGGAACGATGAACGGAAGTTCAAGGCCGGTATATCCTGGAATTCCCAGGTTCACGTAGATGGCGAACTCTATGGCCGCTACCAGTATAAATGGCAGTGATGCCGACTTCAGTACCAGCAGGATTATCACAAATACTGCTGCAATGGATATGAGGCTTACTACCTTGAAGTCCTTATTCGTAATCTGGATCAGATCCTTTGTTGCTGCAGCCTCGCCGATGACCTTGGCACCCTTGTCGTATTTCTTTGTGATGCTCTTCAGCTGATCTACCTGTTTGTTGCACTCATCAGTAGACACCTTGTATTTGGAGTTTACCATTATAAGCTGGTGCCCCTTGGCTGTAAGGGAATTTGTGATCTGATCTGGAAGCATCTGTCTCGGAATTGATGTTCCAAGGAATGAATCCATTCCCAGTACGTTATCTACTCCGTCAACCTTCTTGATCTCATCGGACATTGCTCTTCCGTCCTTTGGGGACATGCTTGAATCTGCAATGATCAGATGGGTCGTTCCGATGTTGAAATCCTTCTCCAGCTTATCATTTGCTACCATGAAGGAATCATCTCCCAGGTCAAGCTGTTTTGAGTTGCTGGCCAGCATCTTTGAAAAATCATATACTATGTTCTCGTTGTTATATCCGTGAACTGCCGGAACAACAAGGAGAATGAATATTGCAATGTAAATGCCGTATCTGCTGGTAAGGCCGTGGGCCAGCTTCGAGCAGTCAGGGATCAGACTTCTGTGAACAGTTTTGTTAAGAATGTTTCCTGATGCCAGAATCATGCAAGGAAGTATGGTTACGCTGGCGATAACTCCCAGTGCACATCCCTTGGCCATTACGATTCCCAGGTCCATTCCCATCTTATATGTCATGAAACAGAGAGCCAGGAATCCGGCAATAGTTGTTATTGAAGATCCGGTTACGGCGGTCAGAGTATCGTTGATAGCTTCCTCCATGGCGTCCAGCCGGTGCTCATCTCCCCCTAATTTTTCAAGCTTTTCTGCATAGCTGTGCCACAAGAAGATGGAATAATCCATGGTTACTCCCAGCTGAAGCACCGCTGCTATGGCTTTGGTAATGTAGGAAATCTCTCCGAAAAACACGTTTGTTCCCATGTTGTACAGGATCGCCATTCCGATACTTAACAGGAAAATAAACGGAGCTGCGTATGAATCCAGGAGAAGCATCATTGCGGCCAGGGACAGGAGAACAGCTATGCCTACATACTTTGGTTCCTCCTGCTGACACAGGGTCTTCAGATCCGAAACCAGAGAGCTCAGTCCTGATACATAAACGTCTTTCTTTGCCAGGCCTCTTATCTGATCTATAGCTTCAAGAGTTCTGTCATCAGATGTAGAAGTCTTGAAGAAAACAACCAGCATGCTGGCATCTTTATTGTGAATGTTGTTCCTGATCTCAGTTGGCAGCATTTCCTGCGGAATTGTAGGATCAAGAACATCTTCCAGACTTACAACGCTGTCTACATGCTTGACCTTCTCAATATCTGATTTCAGTTTGCTTACATCGCTGGTCTTCATGTTCTCAACTACTACCAGCGAGAATCCGCCCTTGCCAAAATCTTTCTGAAGCATTTCCTGACCCTTCATGGTCTCAATGTCATCAGGCAGATAGGTGAGCATATCGTAGTTGATTCTAGTTGCCCTCATTCCGATGACGGCTGGTATCAGCAATATCACCGCAACAATCAGAATGATTCGCCGGTGTTTTACTACCTTCTGGCCCAGATTCATCAGATCATCCCCCTCATATATAAATTAGATAAAGCAATAAAAATATAAATTCATCACGGAAACAGCTGACTAACTTTCACTTTTTGTTTCCAGTGTAGAGAATAGCACTACGATGACTATTGGTCAACATTTTTCTTTAAAATTTCTGAATAATATTCAGTTTTTAAGTTTTCCTTAATATTTCAAGGGTTATAAAATGACTAGAATTCATATTCAGTCGTTTCTTTCCTTGACCCGCAGTCAGTACGATGGTAGTATTTAGCTGGATAAAGCCGTGAAATGTTAAAAAGGATGTTTCCGGCTCATTTGAAATTGGAAGAGTGATATTGATGGGAAAAAACGAACTAAAGAAAAGAAAAAAACGGAATGACCTTCTGAAGAGCGCATACGAACTATTTACCACAGTAGGTTTTTCCAAAACAACAATTGATAATATTGCCACAAAGGCAGATGTAGGAAAAGGTACATTCTATCTGTACTTTAAGGACAAAGGGGAGATAAGGGAACAGCTCATCGTCAATCAGTCTGCCATTCTCCTTAATAAAGCTGCCCAGGCTCTCAAGAAAGAACAGAAGGAGAGAGCTCAGAACGGAGATCCTTCAATGGATATTGCCGATAAGATAATTTTCGTAACTGACTACGTTATTAATTATCTTTCCAAGAACATCTCACTTCTCAAATTCATTTCAAAGAATCTGAGCTGGGGCATGCTGGTCAAATCCACTACAGCAGCAAAGGACAATGAGGAAGTACAGAGTTTCCAGCAGTTCCTGATGGAAGAGTTTGATAAAGAGGAGATAGTTGTAAGAGAGCCTCTTCTTCTCATATTTACCATCCTTGAGATGATCAACTCCACTTGCTACAACATCATACTGAAAGGTGAGCCAGTAACCTTCAGCGAATACAAGCCTTATCTGTACGATACCATCAGAACCCTCATTGACCACGCCATCATAGATCCGGACAGTAAGGAAGCAGAATCTCAAAAGAAATTCATTACAGAATATATGAATAACCAGAATATGTAACGCAAAACCGCCGCCAATCCATTTTGTGAATTGACGGCGGGTATTTTTTTGCCATATTTTGCTACATTGCGAGCAGGAAATATTCCTCTTAGAACACTTATGTCTGTCTTATTATTTCTTCTTTCTGTTCTCTGCCTTCTTTTTCTTCTTGTTCTTTCCCACTCTGTTTCCGCCTCTGGTAGCCAGATTATCTACATATACTGGTGTTTCAAATCTGTCTCTGTCCAGCTGCCATGCGTGGTATTCCCTGTATGCCATCAAAAGCCACAGTCCGGCCACCACGTACAGAAATACAGTATAAGTCTTGCCGCTGTTTGAAAGCATTCCAATTGCAAACATAACAGCCGTCATGACTACGTAAAATATAATCAGCAGAAAGTACGCTGCTTTTGAGTTGTGTCTTGTTTTCATATTATCACTTCTCCATTAACGACCAAGAATAGAATCTTTCAGTTCTGAAGACCTCTTCAGCATCTGCCGGGCTTCCTCATCCAGCATTTCACCCTTTTTCTTATCCTTAAAGGAGCCTGTGTTTGCAAAAACATTATAGGCTGCTGAAGTTACTGCTCCCTCAAGATGGATGGCTGCTACGTAAAGATCGCTTACCAGATTCTTATTGGATTTTCCCATGAGAGAAAGGGTCAGTTCCAGTCCTTCTATTCCGTCTTTCATTACCTGGAAAGGGGCCATTGCCGCAGGAACAGAAGCTTCTGCAATTGCCTGGCGGCGAGCTTCCTTTTCCTCTTCAGTGCCGTGAACCATGGCATAAGCAGCAGCTACTTTTCCAAAAGCCTCTTTATCTGCATCAACTCCGGCAAGGAAGCTTTTCTTCAGCTTCTCTCCTTTATCCAGGGCTTCACAGATGAGATCTTCAAATTCAGAATATTTCTTCTTTCCCTTTGTATGATTTGCCACCATCATAGTCAGGGCAATACCCTGAGCTCCTGTTAATGCTGCTGCAGCACCGCCTCCAGGGGCAGGGGAGTCAGAGCTCAGATCATTGATGTATTCTTTCAAAGACATATTGATAAGCATAGCATAATCTCCTGTGTTAAAAATTCACCATGTGGGATTATTATATCTCTGTTGCCGCCTTCCGGGCAACTTTCTTTGCATTTCGTGAGATAGATACTGCCTGCTGGCAATAAAAAAAGCGGGCCTTTTCAGGCTCGCTGATTAATACCATCAATGGCAGGCTGACTAGTTCAGGTCAGCGTCAAATGGCATAAGAGCAACAACACGTGCTCTCTTGATTGCTGTTGTTACAGCTCTCTGGTGCATTGCACATGTTCCTGTCACTCTTCTAGGCAGGATCTTTCCTCTCTCTGTTGTGAACTTCTTCAGAGTCTCAACATCCTTGTAATCGATCTTCTTATCCTTGTCAGCGCAGAATTGGCAGACTTTCTTTCTTCTTACTCCGCCGCGTCTCTGCTTGTTGAAAGTATTGCTCATTAGACTAATCTCCTTCCGTAAGAAATAATACCGGTTTAGAACGGTATATCATCCTCAACAGCCTGGAATGCATCAGGCAGGTCATTCATATCAGGCTGGCTGAAGCTGTTTCCTCCATTGCCGCCATCATATCTCTGACCGCCGTTGTCGTATCCCTGACCGCCTCGGCCTCCACCGTTTCCGGATCCGCTGCCCAGGAATTCAACCCTGTCAGCAATTACATCTGTGGTATAAACCCGGGCTCCTTCACGGTTCGTATAACTTCCTGTCTGGATCCTTCCGTGAATCGCAACCTGACGACCCTTGGACAGGTATCTGTCGGAAGTTTCGGCCTGTTTACCGAAGACTGTTACTCTGATAAAATCAGCGGTCTGCTCACCCTCGTTTCTTCTGGCTGAAGGTCTGTCAACTGCCAGTGTAAAGTGAGCGACAGGAGTCTGGCTGTTAGCTGTATAACTTAATTCCGGATCTCTAGTAAGTCTTCCGATCAATATAACCTGGTTCATGTTTACACCCCTTGCTTTCTAATGCAAGCTTACGACCCAAAACAGGTCCGCTTATTCCTCTGTAGCTGTAATAATGAATCTCATTACGCTGTCAGAAATTCTGAGCCTTCTGCTCAGCTCCTTTGGCAGATCTGGATTAGCCTTGAAAGGAATTACTACGTAGTAGCCTTCCTTCTTCTTCTCGATCTCATAGGCCAGCTTTCTGTTGCCCCAGACATCAGCCTCTCCGGCCTCTCCGTCAGCATTGATGATGCCCTTAACGGTTTCAACTACGCCGTTTTTCTTCTCATCATCAAGAGTTGGATCGAGGACGAACAGCACTTCATAATCTCTCATTGTTTCACCTCCTGTGGACTTCTGGCACCTTGTGGTGCAGGATTGGTCTGCCTAGTCAGACCGATTACCATTATACCCTTTTAATTTATGATATCAAGTTCTTTTATTGATTCCTTGGCTTTGTAAGTTCATCAGAATCCATAACTATGGTAAAAGGCCCGTCGTTCAGAAGCTCAACCTTCATATCTGCTCCGAATTCTCCTTTTGCAACGTGTTCAACATATTTGCCGCATTCCTGAATCATGTGATCGTAGAGAGGGGAGGCCATATCCGGCGACCCTGCCTCAATGAAAGAAGGCCTGTTTCCTCTTCTTGTATTGGCATACAGTGTGAACTGGGAAATAAGCATTACTTCTCCGCCTACGTCCGACAGGGATAAATTTGTTTTTCCATTCTCATCTTCAAAGATCCGAAGTTTGCACATCTTGTTTATCATCTTGTCTGCTATTTCTTCAGTATCTGTCTGGGCTATTCCTGCCAGTACCATGAATCCCTGGCCGATTTTTCCAACAACCTCTCCGTCAATGGTAACAGATGCGTGTTTAACTCTCTGAATAACAAGTTTCATTTCTGATTTTTACTCCTGTAAATAATATTTATGCTATACTTTCACTTAAAGATTAAGGCGGTCACATTACCGCCGATACTGAAAGGAATACATTCATGAATCCATTCACAACTGGAGGCGCTCTTCTGAGAGTAGTCTCAGGAATCAACTATTTCAATTCCCACTCCGGTCCAGGAATAAGGAAGGCCAGAGAAGAAGGGGACTACGCACTGGCAAGAGATATCCAGGTCAAGGGTACTTCCAGATTTGCAGACTATATCAATCAAAAACTGAAGATAACCTACGAAATATACGGCCAGGAAAATATTCCTCAGGATGGCCCGGTACTGATCGTACCTAATCACCAGGGATATGCGGACATTCTTCTGATCTACAGCATATTCAAGCACATGCAGACTGGTTTCATTGCCAAAAAAGAGCTTTCAAAAATCGGCATTATTCAGAAGGCCGCTGAAAATACCGGCACAATCTTTCTTAACAGGGGAGATGCCAGGGGAGCCATTCAGGTCATAAATGAAGGAACTGAAAGGCTGAAAAGAGGTGACTCTCTCGTTATTTTCCCTGAAGGAACCAGAAGCAAGGGAGGCCCGGCCAGACACTTCAAGGCAGGCAGCCTGAAGTTTGCCCAGAAGGCAAAGGTTCCTGTTCTTCCTGTTACCATAGAGGGAACTTACCATACTTTTGAAGAATACGGAAGTTTCCGGCCTGCTCATTACAAGTGCATCATCCATCCATTAGTTCACATTGAAGAAATGGACAGGAGGGAACAGGCATCTGTTCACAGTCTCATTGAAAAAACTGTGTTCGATGGCTTGAAGGAGCTTACGGGAAAAGAAGTTACATTCATAGAAGAGTAGTTTTTCGGCAGAATGCCACAGGTGTTTATACATTTGTGTTATTCTGCTTTTATTATTGTCCTGTTCTTCTGCTATTCTTGTCCTTGATCTCCCGCAACCTTCAATCTCCAGTATTATTATCCACTTAGTGATTCTGTTTGTTCCGGCTTATTACCACATCATCAAGGCGCACTTTCGGCACGTGATGTACTCCGTTCTCGTCTCTGTAATAATTTGTAGACTGATTCTCGGAAACCTCGTCTATTTCAAATTTCTCGATTCCCTTGCCAATGGCAATAACCAGCTTTATCTCGTATCTTTCATCCAGTCCGATGGCGTCTCTCAGTCTCTTCTGAATGAAGTTTCCGATCATGCAGGCGTTAAGCCCCATTTCTGCTGCAGCCAGGGTTATGCTCTGAGCACAGATGCCTACATCTTTGGTAAAACCTTCTTTGCTGAAGCTTATCTTTGTGTCCTGACATATGAGAATGTAAGCAACAGGTTCTGTGCCCTTAAGAGGCAGGTGAAGTTCTGGAAGGAGTCCTCCCATCTTCACATGAGAATTGATTATCTCAACCTCATTCTCATCATTTGAAATATAGAATCTAAGGGGCTGTTTATTTATGCTTGAAGCTGAAAGGCGGGCGCAATCCACCATTTCTTTCAGTTCATCTTCAGTGACCTTCCTGGAACGGTCATATCCTCTTGTGCTTCTGTTCTTTTTAATAAGATCCTTAAGCATGAAATCACCTTCTCTCAAATTACTGGCCCGATACCTGGTATGTCTTTAATTCTCAAATTCTCAGGCCGGACTCATTTTACCATAGACAATAAAAAATGCAGAACTGGAATTTAACCAATTCTGCTCAAATAATATCTTTTTTTATATTCTCAACAAATAATTATTTAACAGCGCTTTTCATCCTGCTCTTCATCAGCTTCTTGTTTTTGTACATTTCTTCATCTGCTGCTGAAATGAGATTTTCTGCATTTCCTATTGATTCATTTAGCTGTGTTATTCCCATGCTCAGGGAAATGTCATACTTCAGATTATTATCAACAGAAGCCTTTTGTATTGATGATCTTATTCTTTCAGCCAGAATACCTGCTTTTTCCTTGTCATTCTCGATCACCACTATAAACTCGTCACCGCCAAACCTTCCGAGAAACCCGGACCTGTAATTTTCCAGCACGGTTTTTTTCATGGTACCGGCTACAATCTTAAGAGCCTTGTCACCTTCGATATGTCCGAACTTGTCATTTATATTCTTGAATTCATTTATGTCGATCATGATAAGTGACAGGTTTTCCGGCTTCTCATCGATCTTCTTTTGTATGTATTCATACATGCTGGATCTGTTGTTTATGTCTGTAAGAGGATCAATGGATATTACATTATCAAGATATCCAATGTAAATTACCAGTACAGCTATTGTGTTGCTTATGGCCATAAACGGGAAGTTGCCCACGGTATGGCGTATAAAAAGAAATATAACCAGGACTATTGGATATGATCCTATGAGATAAGCCATCTTTCTCTCCGCTCTTGTAAGCTGAGAATGGGCGTAATAGTAATAGGCAGCTGTAATTACAAGCTGTATTCCGAACAGGTATATCCACTGAATATAATAGGTGCCGGCTCTAAATATTCTTCCTTCATCTGAGTAATACAAGATATGTGTAAATTCAGTAGTTGCATTTAAAAATACGAATACAGCCGAGCCAGCATTTATCAGCTTTACTGTATTTATTCTCTTTTTATCAGGAAGATTTACGCTGTATGTGTAATAAATCAACCATGAACGGATAGCCATATTCAGAGTTATGTAGTATATAGACAAAATCGCCACGGTTACACTGGCGTTTCCTATGGCAATTTTATTACTTACGTACTCTCCAATTCCATTTATTAACAGAAGGACTATGTGCCACATCACCATGTTTCTGAATTTTACCTGACTGATCTGCCTGTCGTCTCTGATTATCAAACGAATCAGAATATACCCCATGATTACTACACAGAACAGGTTTATTTCCAGTATTAATTCTGCCGCTTTCAAAACTTCTCCTTAGTATGCTGAATATTAGTTTTAGTATGGTCTCAGGGCTACTGGAATTCCGGCTTATAGGACAAAAAACGTGTTTTGTTAATCCCAGTAAGAAGGATAATTGTCCTCTCTATGGAGTTCACTCCAGACAATAGCATCACCCCACATAGGGATAGTCGAGGTACGTTTTTCACTATCCGAAATTCTTTCGTAGATATCTGAAATGCTCTTGTCTGTAGGCATAACTTTCAATATTTCAGACGCAGAAAGCGGCTCTGGTGAGTGCATATAACACCACCAGAAGACCGCTTTTATTCTTCTTTCGACAGATAACCCTCTATGGTTCCTGAGCAATGCTCTTATCCTAGAATTGACCCCTCCTTCGATTCGATTATTTGTTGACGGCAATTCATCTATTTCCTGACTTAACTGCTCATCCAGATATGTGAACATGCTGTTTTCTTTTATCAGCCTTACAATGGAGCGCTGTGCCTTTAACAACCTTTCATGTGTGTATCTCCAACTTCCATTTTCGTCACGAGACATCTGGCTCAGGAATTTGTTGTACTTGCTCATCCATTCCACAAAGCTTTCGGTCCATTTCTCTGCTTCCTCTTTGGTATCAAGCTTCAGCAGATCCTTTGAAAGTGCGTATAACTCAATCCCTGCAAGTGTTTTAGGACGCGTTGTCGTATATCGTTTTATCTGTGAAAACACATGAAACAGACACCTTTGGTGTTTCGCATGAGGCCACGTTTTACGAAGTGCTTTATTAAAACCAGAGCCTCCATCAGACACCACCATTACAGGTTCCGCTATTCTGGACATCAATGCCTTCCAGGCACCGGAGTGCTCATATCTGCACAGATACCATCCAAGTACATATTCGTCATCACAGCAGATCAATATACATGCTTTTCTGGCAAGATATATGCCGTCTAAATATACTACGTCTTTCTTGTCCTCGATGACAGGAGGCATAGGCCACAGGTTCCAGAACTTTACAGTATTTCTCCGAAATGTTCTGCCACCACCTGGCATATTTCCTTGAGTGCTTCGTCCAAACAACCACTTCAGAAACATATTTAACTGTTTTGAAGAGTTATCGATCTTGGGTGTAAACGATGACTTGCATTCAGGGCAAAACCATCTTTGCGTACCCGAACTATTCTTTCCATGTCTGATACATTTGGCTCCACAATATGGGCAATTAACGCTCTTCATTAGGTATCCTCCCGATAATTCATTCTCAGAAAGATATAACGCCCATACATGTTGAAATTTCAATCGTTACCATGCATTCTAAACACGTTTTTTGTCCACCTTTTATCTTCTTTCAAAAAAGATAAAACTGCTATAGCCATTGAAATTTCAATGGCTATAGCAGTTTTGTAACACGTTTTTTGTCCTATAAGCCGGAATTGCACATATTTTTTTTTCATTCAAGAAAAAATCACCGCACAAAAAGAAGCCGGTGATCTCGATGCAACTGGCTGCCATTTAAGGCCCTGTAGCTTTGCGTCAATACCTTTCGATATTTTTGCCCCTGTTTCCTTGATTCTGTTATAAAGCTCATAAGTCTATCAAATACGGTTCTATATTATAGTCTAATATACTGTTTATTCAAGATGTTTGGATTGTACAATATCAAGACCATTTTTATGCATTTTTCTGTTGATTATCAAAAAATATCGACGAATATAATAAATACAGGCAGCACGAAGCTGCCTGTATGATCACATCATTTCTGATTATTGCAATCCTGAGTTATATATCGGAATACGGATTAGAACAATGTTTGCTGAGGATCATCAGCAGATTCACTGTCGTCGCCATCATCGCTGTCTTTGTCTACAACTTTTGCAAATGACACGATTCTGTCGTCTTCATCTACCTTCATGATCTTTACGCCCTGAGTTGTTCTTCCTGATGTGGATACTTCCTTTGCTCTGATTCTAATTATGACTCCGCTGGAGTTGATGATCATAATCTCATCGTCGGTGGTTACCAGAGCTGCTCCTACGATGTAACCAGTCTTCTCGAACTTGGTCTTGTCATAGGTCATCACTCCCTTGCCGCCTCTGCTCTGAAGTCTGTATTCATCCAGAGAAGTTCTCTTGCCGTATCCGTTTTCTGTAAGAACGAACATTCTGGCCTTGCTTGTACCATCGTCCAGCTCCATAGCCACAACTTCATCATCGTCCTCAAGGTTGATGGCCCTTACACCAGCAGCGGTTCTTCCGATGCTGCGGACTTCATCACCTGAGAATGCAATGGCTTTGCCCATCTTTGTGACTATGTAGATATTCTCATCTCCTCTTGCATCAGAAACTCCAATGAGACGGTCATCTTCCTTAAGGTTGATGGCAATGAGGCCGTTGTTCCTGATATTCTCAAACTGGTCAATAGGCGTCTTCTTGATGGTTCCCTTGAGAGTTGCCATTACCAGATAATCATCTTCGTTATAATCTCTCATCGGGATAATTGCAGTTACCCGTTCACCGGAATCAAGGTTCAGGAAGTTTATTACAGGTGTACCCTTGGCAGTTCTTGAAGCCTCAGGTATCTCGTATCCCTTCATCTTGAAGACTTTGCCCTTGTCAGTGAAGAACAGGAGAGTGTCGTGGGTGGATACCATTACCAGATCCTTTACAAAATCAGAGTCTCTGGTTGTCAGGCCTACGATGCCCTTGCCACCTCTCTTCTGGGCCTTGAATGTATCCTCAGGCATACGCTTGATGTATCCCAGGTGGGTGAGGGTGATGGCAACAGTCTCTTCATCGATCAGTGTCTCTTCGTCAATTTCTCCTGTATCCTTGATGAAGCTTGTTCTTCTCTTGTCGCCGTACTTATCCTTGATTTCAAGGAGCTCATCCTTAATTACTCCCATGAGCTTGTGCTCATCTGCAAGGATTTCCTTGTAATAAGCTATCTTCTTCATGAGTTCGGCGTGTTCGTTCTCCAGTTTCTCTCTTTCCAGTCCCTGGAGTCTTGCCAGCCTCATGTCCAGAATTGCCTTGGCCTGGATTTCAGTAAGTCCGAAACGGACCATCAGTCTTTCTTTAGCATCATCGTAGCTTTCCCTGATTACCTTGATTACTTCATCAATATTATCCAGGGCTATAAGAAGACCTTCCAGTATGTGGGCTCTGGCTTCAGCCTTGTTTAAGTCGAACTTGGTTCTTCTTGTTATTACCACCTTCTGATGCTTCAGATACTCATCCAGAATCTGATAGAGATTCAGAATCTTAGGCTCGCCGTTTACCAGAGCCAGCATGATCATGCTGAAGCTGGACTGAAGGGCAGTGTGCTTATAAAGTCTGTTGAGAATAACATTAGGATTTGTGTCTTTTTTCAGCTCTATGACGATTCTCATACCTTCACGGCTGGATTCATCTCTGATAGCTGTTATTCCTTCAACTTTCTTGTTCTTAACCAGATCGGCCATGGACTCTATAAGTCTTGCCTTATTTACCTGGAAGGGGATCTCTGTAACGATGATCCGCATTCTTCCTCTTGTGGTCTCTTCGATCTGGCACTTGGAACGTACCTGAATTTTTCCACGGCCGGTCATGTACGCGTCGTGAACTGCCTTTTTTCCCATAATCTGAGCACCGGTAGGGAAGTCTGGACCCTTGATTATCTTAATCAGGTCCTCCATAGTGCAGTTCTCGTCGTCGATCATCTTGACACATGCATCAATAACTTCTCCCAGGTTATGTGGAGGGATTGATGTGGCCATTCCAACGGCAATTCCGTTTGAACCGTTTATGAGAAGGTTTGGAACTCTGGATGGAAGAACTACCGGTTCTTTCTCTTCTCCGTCGAAGTTGTCCATGAAGTCTACAGTATCCTTCTCGATGTCCCTTACCATCTGCAGGGAAAACGGGGACATCCTGGCTTCTGTATATCTCATGGCGGCTGCGCCGTCGCCGTCTATGGAACCAAAGTTTCCATGGCCGTCTACCAGAGGGTATCTGGTGGAAAAGTTCTGGGCCAGTTTTACCATGGCGTCGTAAATGGAGCTGTCACCGTGAGGGTGATATTTACCCATTACTTCTCCCACGATACGGGCCGATTTCTTATGAGGTTTGTCCGGAGTGGTGCCCAGCTGGCTCATTCCGTAAAGTATTCTTCTGTGTACCGGCTTAAGACCATCTCTTACGTCCGGCAGGGCACGGCTGACTATTACGCTCATGGCATAGTCAATATACGAATTCTTCATCTCATCGTATATTTCGTGCTTTATTAATCTGCTCTGATCTACTAAATTCTCAGACATTTTATATTAAGCTCCTTGGTTAATTAGATATCCAGGTTCTTTACATACTTGGCGTTTTCTTCGATGAATTTCTTTCTCGGCGGAACCTTATCACCCATCAGGGTAGTGAAGATCTCGTCTGCCGCTGTTGCATCATCAATTGTTATCTGGATAAGTGTTCTGTGGTTGTAATCCATGGTTGTTTCCCACAGCTGATACTCGTCCATTTCGCCCAGACCTTTGTATCTCTGGATCTCGATCTTCGCGTCACTCTTTTCTTTCCACTCTCTGAGAACTTTGTTCTGTTCTTCATCAGAATAGGTGTACACTATTTCTTTGCCTCTCTTGTCTCTGAAAAGAGGTGGCTGTGCAGCGTAAACGTATCCTTTCTCGATAAGTGGTGTCATGTAACGATAGAAGAAGGTCAGGAGCAGTGTTCTGATATGGGCTCCGTCAACATCCGCATCGGTCATGATTATTATCTTGTGATATCTCAGTTTGTTGATATCAAACTTCTCTCCGATTCCGCATCCGAATGCTGTGATCATGTTCTTGATCTCATCGGAATTCAGGATTCTGTCCAGTCTTGCCTTCTCAACGTTCAGGATTTTACCTCTGAGAGGAAGGATTGCCTGTCTCTTTCTGTCTCTTCCTGCCTTTGCTGAACCGCCGGCGGAATCTCCCTCTACCAGGAATATCTCTGAAAGCTCAGGGTTCTTCTCGGAACAGTCTGCCAGTTTTCCTGGAAGGGATGTGGTCTCGAGAACGCTGGTCTTCCTGACTGTATCTCTTGCCTTTCTTGCTGCAATTCTTGCTCTTGCTGCATTCAGGCACTTGTCCAGTATTGCCTTGGCTTCTTTTGGATGCTCGTCAAGATACGCAGAGAAATACTCGGCCATAGCGCTTTCAACAATTCCTCTCATTTCGGAATTGCCCAGCTTCGCCTTGGTCTGACCTTCGAACTGCGGATTCAGAAGCTTTACGCTGATGACAGCTGTGATTCCTTCCCGGATATCTTCGCCCTGAAGTGAATCGTCTTTTTCCTTAAGAATATTGTTCCTTCTGGCGTAGTCGTTAACGGTTCTTGTCATGGCCGTCTTAAAGCCAACCAGGTGGAATCCTCCGTCAACAGTGTTAATGTTGTTGGCGTATGAAAGAATAAGCTCGCTGAAACGATCAGTGTACTGAAGGGAGATTTCCACCTCGTATCCATCGTTCTTGGACTCGAAGTAGAAAATATCATCGGTAAGCTGATTCTTGTTCTTGTTCAGGTAGGCTACGAACTCCTTGATTCCGCCTTCGTAGTGGAAGCTGTCCTTTCTTTCCTTGCCTGGTCTCTTGTCTTCTATGGAGATGCGGAGACCCTTGTTCAGGAAGGCCATCTCTCTGAGACGTCTCTGAAGGGTGTCGTAGTCGTATACTGTATCCTCGAAAATTTCAGGATCCGGCCAGAAATGGGAGAAAGAGCCAGTTTCCGTAGATTCACCGATGACCTCAAGTTTGGTCATGGTCTTTCCTCTGGCGTATTCCTGCCTGTAGATCTTGCCGTTACGGCTGACTTCTACTTCCATCTTTGTGGAAAGAGCGTTTACTACAGAAGCTCCTACACCGTGAAGTCCTCCGGATACCTTGTATCCTCCGCCACCGAATTTACCTCCGGCGTGAAGCTGGGTATGGATAACTTCAACAGCCGGAATACCCATCTTAGGGTGAATGTCTACAGGCATTCCACGGCCGTCGTCCCGGACTGTAATGGAATTATCTGGTTCAATAGTTACTCTGATATGAGAACAGAACCCGGCAAGGGCCTCGTCCACGCTGTTGTCTACGATTTCGTATACAAGGTGGTGGAGTCCTGCCGGACCTGTGCTTCCGATATACATTCCCGGTCTTAGTCTTACAGGCTCCAGTCCCTCAAGAACCTGTATCTGGGAAGCGTCATATGCATTTTCTTTTTTCTTTGCGCACATTTATGATTACCTTCGATCTGTTATAAAACAATAGTGGCAGCCGTGCAAATTAACGATTGCAGCTGCCACCCTCAAAAAGCGTCTTATTTTACCATTTTTCATCAATTCATGCAACTTGTGTATAGTACCTTTATCATGCATAAAAATAACGAAATATAGCGGATTTTCCCCTGATTTGAATGTATTAAATCAAAGTCTGAAAGCACATGGATATTTTTCTTAAGATTATGATTTCTCGTGTCTCCAAAAATCCCGTTATTCACTGGTGTTGAAAACCATATGGATAACTGCCTTTTTGGTTTGCTGCCATTATCTGGCCGTTTTTTACCTCAAAAACCTTTCCACTCTTCATATTCTCCAGCAGACTGCCGTTAACCTCTGCTGAAGTGAGGAACTGCTGCACATCATCGATCTGGCTGAACAGGAATCTCTGTCTTTCCACATCCAGCTCTGACAGCACATCGTCAAGAAGGAGAACCGGGTTTTCACCGAGAACTTCCCTGGCGATCTTTATCTCCGCCAGTTTCATTGAAAGGGCAATGGTCCGCTGCTGTCCCTGGGATCCGAAATTCTTCGCATTTATTCCGTTTATGTAAAAACTCATGTCGTCTCTGTGGGGGCCTGCGGTGGAGTATCCAAGAACAAGATCCTTGCTGCGCTGTGCAAAAATTGCATCCTGGAGGATTTCCTCATCTGCATTAGGATTGTATCTTATCTGCATTTTTTCATTGCCGCCGGAAATATTTCCGTGGATTTCCCCGGCCTGCTGGGACAGTCTTTCAATAAATTTCCGCCTGGACTTGATGATCATTGAACCGTATTTTGCCAGCTGGAGATCGTAAATGTCCAGCATGTCAAAATTATCTCCATCCTGTCCTTCTTTTAAAACCGTATTTTTTTCCTTGAGGACCCGGCTGTAATCTCGAAGCATGCTGTAATAAGAAGGGCTGAGCTGACTCATCTCTCTGTCGATGAAGTCTCTTCTCTTATCGGGGCCGTCTTTTACAATCCTCAGATCTTCAGGGGAAAAAATTACTACTACAAGGTTGTTAAGAAGTTCGGCGGTGCGGTGCAGGACTTTTCCGTCCTTCTTTATCATTTTTTTGCCCTTGCTGTTTATTGAGATTGTAATGTTCTTTTCAATTTCTTCGCTGACAACAGAGGCAGACACTGAAGCGCTGTCTTTTCCAATCATTACCAGGTCCGCCGAATTTCTGGTTCTGAATGAACGCGAAAAAGCACAGAGGTAGATGGCCTCTATGAGATTCGTCTTCCCCTGTGCGTTTTCTCCAATGATCACGTTGCGGCTTTCATTTAAATCAAGCTGAAGATCATGGTAATTTCTGAAATTTTTAAGTCTTATATTTTTGAGATACATCTAGTTTAACCTTACAGGAAGTACCAGATAGAGATATTTTTCTCCCTGAAGAGGAGTGATAAGGCAAGGGCTCAGGCTGTCCTTCATGTGAAGAATGATTTCCTCGTCATCGATTACCTTAAGAATTTCCATAATGTATTTGTAGTTGAATCCAATGTTGAGATCTTCGCCTTCTTTGATGATTTCAACACTTTCATCTATGATTCCTTCTTCAGAGAGGGAGTTCATCTCCAGTGTGTCTTCTTTTATTGTCCACTTTATGAGGTTGTTGGTCTGAACTGTTGCCATCAGCGAAGCTCTGTCGATAGAGGCCAGCAGGTCTTCTTTCTTGACTCTTACCTTTATGGTTCCATCTCTTCTTATTATTTTTTCGTAGTTTATGAAATTTCCGTTCAGAGTGTTAATAACTACTCTGTTATTGTCGAAATCCATTACAACCTTGTTATCTGTAATGCTGAGATGGAGCTGATCATCTCCTTCGTCAGGAATTACTTTAGATGATTCTGTCAGAAGCTTTGCCGGGATTATCACACTTACGTTTTCATCTGTTTCCGCAGGATCTTCATATACGGCAAGTCTGAAGGTGTCTACAGCAATCATTTTTATCATCTTGTTCTTAATTTCAAGAAGAACTCCTGTAAGAACCCCGTTCATTTCGTCGCTGCTTGCCGAAAAAGCAGTTTTTCTAATCATTTTTCTGAAACTTTCCTTATTAAGGGAAATCGGATTCTCAGATGACTGCACCATTACCTTTGGATATTCATCTGCAGGGAAGGTGATCAGATGGGAGCAGGATTTTCCGCTCTTAATAGAAAGAGAACTTTTTTCGTTGTCAAACTCCAGAATAACTTCTTCTTCTGGAAGCTTTGACGCTATGCTGATGAATTTTTTTGCAGGTACTACAAAATCAGCTTCTCCGTTACCGTCAATTCCGATTCTTGTTTTAACCGTAATATTAGTGTCTGTAGAAGTGAAAGTCATTTCATTATCTTTTACTTCTACCAGTATGCCTTCAAGAATCTTGTTTGTGGTCCTGGCCGGCAGGGCATGGGACACATTATTAAGAGCATTAGTGAGATATGACTTCTGGCAATACAGTTTCATTATGGCCGCTCCTTATTTATATATATTTTGAGTAGTAGTAGTAGGGGCTGTTGAAACTGTGGAAAACTTGCATAACTGTGTTTTTGGAACAGTTGCACAGTTTTTTGACAGTAGAACAGCCGTAAGGAAAATGTGTGAATTATGTTAATTATTCTGTGTGTAACGGTAAATTGATGTTAAATATTAATTCTTTTTCAGCTCTTCCATAAGTTTACTTATTTCGTTGCTGAAAGTTTCGTCATTTTTCATCAATTCCTGAACTTTTTCGTGGGAGTGAATAACTGTGGAATAGTGTCTTCCTCCGAAAAGTTTTCCAATTTTTGGAAGAGAAAGGTCTGTTTCTTCTCTGCAGATGTACATAGCCACTTGACGTGGCAGGGTGATTTCTGCATTTCTTTTCTTGGAATCCATGTCTGCCACCTTGATTTTGTAATGTCTGGCGACCATGGACCTTATTCTCTCAGGAGCTACGGCCTTCTCGTTATCTTTGATTATGTCGTTTAGAATTCTTTTTGCAAATTCTACATTTACTTCCTCTCCAGGAATGAGCTGGGCCATACCAACAACCCGGTTGAAGGCACCTTCAAGCTCACGGATGTTATCTGTCACCTGTTCAGAAATAAGGCAGCAAACGTTGTAGACATCCTGAGTCCACTCAATTCCAGCGTTTTCAGCCTTCTTCCTCAGAATAGCAACACGTGTTTCGAAATCAGCTGGCTGCAGATCGGCAATCATGTTCCATGCAAATCTTGACCGTAGCCTTTCGTCTATCTTTACAAGATTGTTTGGAGGTCTGTCGCTGGAAATTACAATCTGCTTATTCTCCTGGAACAGAGTTTCGAAGGTGTGGAAAAATTCCTCCTGGGTACTTTCTTTTCCTTCGAGGAACTGAATATCGTCTATAAGAAGAACATCTGTCTTCCTGTATTTATTCTTAAACTGTTTTGTTTTGTTCTCTGAAAGGGCAGTGATCAGCTCATTTGTGAACTGTTCTGAAGATACGTACAAAACATTCATTCCTGGATTGTTGTTCAGGATGTGTATGGCTATGGCCTGCATCAGATGGGTTTTGCCTAGTCCCGATCCTCCATATAGAAAAAGAGGATTATACGCTTCTGCAGGTGATTCGGCTACTGCAAATGAGGCGGCGTGAGCATATTTATTACTGTTTCCCACAACGAAGTTTTCAAATGAAAGCCTTGGATTCAGCGTCTTTTCAGCATCAAAATAAGTACGAGAAGGATTTCTTCCTTTATTCTCCTCCTCGTAATCTTCTTTTTTCTTTATTATTACTCTGTAAGACCTGCCGGTAACTTCTCTGAAACTTTCCTCAATAGTTCCGAGATGGCGCTTTACACCTTTTACTACAGGTCCTTCGTCCGTCTCAAGATATGCAATACCCGAGGTATCATCAAGTTTTCTTATTGTAAGGGGTACGATCCAAGTGGTAAAACTGATCGTAGTCATCTTAGTTCGTGTCTTGATCAGGACTTCTTCCCATATCTTGTTATTATCCAATGGTTCTCTCCTCTTTGAATGAACACATTCTACATAAATTTATCAACATTCGCAAGAATCACACACGCCTTGAAATTCCACATAGAAGCTATTACAAAAAGAAAGTTATGCACATGTTGTGGAAAACTTTGTTAATAACTTATGGGTTCCACTACATCTTGTGGATATCTTATTTTTTGAGAAAATATATGCATATTTGTCATTGAGATGTTTTAATCTTGTTCTTTTATGAGTTTTTTATATTGAGATAGTGACAAAGGATTATCTGTAATATAGAATCCCAATGTATACTAATTAGGGCAATTTATATATTTTTGGCATTAGTTAAAACAATCCGATTTGTACTATTTACGGAGGTTAGAGATTTGAAAAAGGGGAGAAAGAAAATATTAGTGGCGTTGTTGTCCCTGGCGGTGATGGCATGCTTCGGATCCGGATCTGTGTTTGCAGCCGGTGATACAAGTAACACATATAAGATAGATTACAACGAACAGACAGACATCCATTCTGTAAAAATGGAAGACGGATCAGAAGTGATCATCTTCTGTATGAATAACGGGCGCCACTGGCCTCACTATACTCCGGAAACAGGACCTGTTCCATCTTATGAAAAGACCTCCATTGAGGAGTTCTGCAAAGAGAACGGACTTAAAGACCCCGATAAGGTAGCTGAATTTACTGACAGGCTGAAGACTATTCTTTATGCGGGTTATCCATATAATGGAATGTCCCTCTATTCCATAAAATCCAATGTTGATATCATCACTGCAGATGAGTTCAACCAGATCCTCAATCCCCCGGAAGCTTTGAGAAATGACTTTCCCGACACACTTGACGGAAGGATTTTCTCTCTTGATGATCTGAAAAAAAACACGGGAAACATTGATTATCTGAAGAAATTTTCACAGCAGGTG
The DNA here is from genome assembly GCF_009695865.1 of Allobaileyella intestinalis. Taxonomy (GTDB): domain Bacteria; phylum Bacillota; class Clostridia; order Peptostreptococcales; family Anaerovoracaceae; genus Allobaileyella; species Allobaileyella intestinalis. The sequence continues at coordinate 149,533 of NZ_VUNB01000003.1, forward strand.
TATGAGCTCTATCCCACAGGGGGAACAACAAAATCCGGGCTTTCCTATGATGATATTACGTCAACGCCATTCTACGGTGCTGTCTGGAGCATGATAAACAGCAGCACGCCTTTGGAATTGTACTCTAAGGTGTACGGAGGAGATTATTTTCTCACTGATTCCCAGGCTTATTCTGCTACTTCCAACGCTGTCTGGTATCTGATGAAAGAGTACGGAATACCAGACAATACAGGGGTACATGATTCCACCCCACTTTCCAAGTCACTGAAGGTCGCTCAGAGTACGAACATACTCACCGAGAAACCTGATTCCAGCTATGTTTCAATTGAAGGAGACGCTTTGTTCGAACAGAACAGCGCAGATGGAAAGTGGTACACGGGTCCTCTCACTCTTAAGGCTCCTTCAACGTACAACACTACTTTCAAGCTGACACTTCCTCAGGGTGTTACCACCACTGACGGGAAGACAGAGATAAAGGTGGGAGATACTTTTGTTCTAGTATCTGATGCTGAGCCACAGGGAGGAGCAAATATATCACTTACTTCTACTATTCCGTGGATGGAAGGGGACCTGATAGTGTTCGAGGCCGTTAACGGACAGAAGGCATCAGATGGAAAAGCTTTCCAGAACATGATAGGAGCAAAGATCCACAGGGAGAGCATAACTGTTAATAAGTTGATGTCCATCGCTGAGAAGACCACCAGGGTCTCCATAACCAAGACCTGGAATGACGAAGACAACAAGGATGGAAAGCGTCCGTCATCAGATGAATTTGCTAAAAGCATTCACCTGATGAATGGCGATACAGAGGTCATAGGAGTAAACCCAACGATAACAGATAATCTGGACAATACTTATACTGTTGTCTACGAAGATCTTCCACTGAAAGATTCCAGTGGCAATGAGATCAAGTACACAGTCAAGGAAGATGAAGTTACTGGGTATGATGCCGATAAGTCCACTGTGGAAAACGGCGGTACAATAACCAATACCCAGGAAAAGGAAGAGCCTAAGGATCCTGCTGGTCCTACAGACCCTGAAGATCCATCTAATCCTGGGGACCCGGGAGACAATGTAGATCCAACTGATCCACAGGATCCTGGAAAAACAACAGATCCTAAGAATCCGTCAGATAATACTGACAAAACCACAACGGACAATGGTAATGACAGCAACAAGACGACTGTTGTAAAGAAAGTAAGAAGCATTGTTCAGACTGGCGACAATGGAACAGTTATACTTTACGGATCTGCACTGGTATGCGCTGCTGTTCTCGTAGTCCTTCTTGCTCAGATAAGAAAGAGAAAGAATTCTCACGTCAGGTAATACAGTTAAGTAAAAAGTAAAAATACATAAGCAATAGAGAGGTGCCGCATAATACAGCGGCATCTTTTCTATTAGATATTTATAGTTCTCGTAGCAATCATTTATTTAATATTTGACTTTTACACTGGTTTTTCAGTATAATTACTCGATATTGCGCCTTTGAAATTAAGATGGCGTGAGTATTTTCTGCAGCCAGGCTGCAGTGCATGGAGCATTTGCTTCAGAAGTTAACTTTATTGTTTTATTATTTTACCCATAACGGGTAAGGAGGAATCAAATGAAAAGAACTTATCAGCCTAAGAAGAGACAGAGAATGAAGGAGCACGGATTCAGAAAGAGAATGGCAACTGTAAGTGGCCGTAAGGTGCTGAAGAGAAGAAGAGCAAGGGGCAGAAAGAAGCTGACTGCTTAGTCACTATCCCCGTGTCTGATTGGATCTGTTTATGCTCAGGAAAGATATTCTCAGGAATCAGAAGAATTTTAATCTGGTATACAAGAAGGGAAGCTCCAGGGGAAGCAGGTACGTTGTAGTTCTGTTCAGAAAGAACCACTTGAAATATACGAGAGTTGCATATGTTGCAAGCAAGAAGGTGGGAAATAGTGTTCAGAGAAACCGTGCCAGGAGACTCATGAGAGAAAGTTACAGACTTATGAGTCCGAAACCGGGGGCTGGTTACGATATAATTTTTGTAGCCAGAAAGACTATCAATGGACGGAAGATGAAGGACGTTCAGAAATGTATGTTCGGCGCACTGAATGGTGCCGGGCTTATTGATAGAAACTGATTTTGAATATCATCCATTTGCACATGATCGCAGAGGACAATAAGATGAAACACATAAGTAATTTTCTTAAAAGTGTTTTAATTCTCATCGTCAGAGGATATCAGAAGTTTATCTCGCCAATGTTTCCACCTACCTGCAGATTCTATCCAACCTGCAGTGAGTACTTTATTCAGGCCGTTCAGAAGTACGGTCCTTTTAAAGGAAGCTGGCTTGGAATCAAGAGAATTCTTCGCTGTCATCCGGGCAACCCCGGCGGATACGATCCTCTGAAATAAAAACCAAATCGGGAGATGAAATGAATTTTTTAGGAATAATCGCTAAGCCGCTTGGAATGCTGCTTACCCTTATCTACAGTCTTGTAGGAAACTATGGTATTTCACTGATCATTCTTACAGTTCTGGTTAAGTGCATCATGTATCCGCTTTATGTTAAGCAGATTAAGGCAACTGCAGGAATGGCTGCTGTTCAGCCTAAGATGCAGGAAATTCAGAAAAAGTATGCAAACGATCAGCAGAAGATGTCAGAGGAAATGCAGAAGCTTTACTCTGAGGAAGGCTTCAACCCAATGGGCGGATGTCTTCCGATGCTGATACAGTTCCCTATTATCATGGGCCTGTTCCAGCTTCTGAGAAATCCTATGCTGTACATGACAGATAAGCAGATGCTCTTTGCTATCCACGAACCTTTTCTGTGGATCAAAGACCTGGCTCAGCCGGACCTTTGGATTTTACCAATCCTGGCCGGCGTTTCCACCTATTTTTCATTTTCAATGACATCTAAGCTCACTACAGACCAGGGCAACATGCAGACCCAGGCAATGCAGAAGGTTATGAAGTATTTCTTCCCTCTGACAATTCTCTGGATTGGAAGATCTTATCCAGCTGGTCTGGCTATTTACTGGGCAGGCGGTCAGTTCCTTCAGATTTTCTTCAATCTGAGAATGAATAAGATCCGCAGAGAGATGAATGAGAAAGCAGAACTGGAGAAAATGAGAGCCCGGGCCGAGAAAGAGCTTGAGAAAAAGAAAGCGGCAAGAATGAAAGGAAAAAAAAGGTAAATGAGATCTTCGGAGAAATGGGGTGTGGATGTTGATACGGCAGTCGACCTCGCGCTGAAGGAACTCAAGCTCACAAGAGATAAGGTAGATGTTGAGGTTCTGGAGGAAAGCTCCAGTGGTTTTCTCGGCATCGGATCAAAGCTTGCCAGAGTCAGAGTAACAGCCAAAGAGGATGTTGCCGCAAACAGCCGCAAGGAAAAGGCCAAATTCGACGATATTGATAAAATTCTGGCCGGTCTTCCTGAAAATCAGGAGATTTCCGTTCCTGACGAAATCAGAGAGGATTATGACAGGTTCGAACAGGAAGAACTGGAGGATGCAAGAGCCAGCCAGTCTGCCAGAGAAGCTGCCAGCAGGAACAGGAAAGACAGCAAGAAAAAAAGCAGGAACAGAAGAAGACAGAGCAGACCACAGGTTTCACTTATGTTCGACCTGTCTGATTTAGAGCCTGTAGAAGAACATCCTGTCAAAGACTTCTTGGAGGAAGTTGCTGATAAGATGGGTATCGATTTGAATTTCAGCGTTAAGGTTGGAAAGAACTTTGTTCACGTTGATATTTCAGGCAAAGACACAGGTACTATCATCGGTAAAAGAGGACAGACTCTGGATTCTATCCAGTACCTTGCCGGCCTTGTAGTCAATAAGGACAGCGACCAGTACATCAGAGTAGTGCTTGATGCTGAAAACTACAGAGCTAAGAGAGAACAGACCCTCATCGATCTTGCAAACAGACTTGCAGGTAAAGTTGAGAGGTCAAATCACAGCATTACGCTGGAGCCCATGAACCCTTATGAGCGTAAGGTTATTCACGCTACACTGCAGAACCATCCAAAGGTTCAGACCCGCAGTGAAGGCAAGGATCCTTACAGAAGGGTTATTATCGAAAGAAAATAGCACATATTTTCTTTACAAATATCATTAGCACTTTAATGACTCGTCTCAGGATGAGTCATTTTTCTTATCTGTTTTGCTTCCCAAAACAAGTGATAATTTACTCTTATATGGGTATTATTCGGTTTTTCATTTTCAAAAATGAAGAGTATAATTGTGGGACAAACAGAGTTAATATTAGTTTGAGTAACTGTAATTTATAAAGGATTTTTATGTCGGAAACCATTGCTGCAATCTCCACACCACTGGGACAGGGAGGAATTGGAATAGTAAGAATCAGCGGTGACAGTGCGCTGGATATTATGAAGAAAATCTTCGTCGAGTGTCCTGAAGATCCGGAACCTCGTCACGTTTATTTTGGCCACGCTGCTGATCCGGATGATGTATCTGTTCATAATGGGAAAGACCCTCAGATCATTGATGAAGCAGTTTTTATCTATATGAAAGGACCTCACAGCTATACTTGCGAAGATGTGGTGGAAATCCAGGCCCACGGCGGACCCGTTAGCATGAATATGATTCTCAAGGCCTCTCTGAAGGCAGGTGCCAGAATGGCTGAACCTGGTGAATTCACCAAGCTGGCCTTTCTCAACGGGCGGCTTGACCTTTCGCAGGCTGAAGCTGTAATGGACATCATAAGTTCAAGAACTGAGATTCCTCATATGGTAGCAGCAGGGCAACTTCAAGGTTCTGTGGGAAGAAGGGTCCGTTCTATCAGGAGTTCTATTCTGGATGTTCTTGCTCAGATGGCCGTTAATATCGATTTTCCCGATGAAGACATCGAAGAGTCGGAATACTCCGCACTGGCGGACGCTATTTTACATGAAAAAAAAGAAATACGCAGTTTGCTGGACAGCGCTCCGTCGGGGAGGATTATCAGGGAAGGAGTAAGGGTTGCCATTATTGGGAGTCCTAACGCCGGTAAATCCTCGCTGATGAACGGACTTCTGGGCAGCAACAGGGCAATCGTCACAGATGTTCCCGGCACAACCAGGGATACTATTGAGGAAACCGTTGATATTGGCGGCCTTCCAGTTGTGATTATTGATACGGCAGGTATCAGGGATACAAATGACCAGGTGGAGAAGATTGGCATTGACAGATCTATAGATGCAGTGAAAATGGCTGATATGGTTCTCTTTGTAGTTGACGGAAGCAGAAAACCAGATGAAGAGGATTTGTCCATTGCTGAACTTGTAAGAGAATCGGGGAAGAATGATAAGACCATAGTTATTCTGAACAAAATGGACAAGGGCTTTGTTTCTGATGGAGAAGAGATAAGTTCTGCTGCAGGAGCCGATACTGTTCTGGAAACCTCTCTTGTTCCGGGAGATGATCTTGATGCCAGCATTCAGCTGATCAGTGACAAGATGAAGGAGATGATTTTTTCCAACACTTCTCTTACTGGCGATCAGGTTTTCATTACAAACCAGAGGCAGAAGGACGCTCTGGAAAGAGCCTATGATGGTCTGGACCAAAGCGAGATTCTCATCAGATCGGGAGAAGCTCTGGAAGTATGTGAGCTTGAAGTCAGAAGAGGCTACGATGCTCTGGGAGAGGTGATAGGAGAGGAAACAGGAGACCAGATTCTGGATGCTGTTTTCTCAAGATTCTGTCTTGGTAAATAATTTAGTATTTTTGAATATTCTGTGCTGCTTTTCGCATTAATTGCTTTTAACCAGTACAGAATACTGAGTGTATATTGAAATATGAAGATAACAGATGATTTTACAAATTACTCGCTGATGGGGTCTTATGACACCATTGTTATAGGAGCAGGACATGCAGGATGTGAGGCAGGACTTATTTCGGCAAGAATGGGCATGAAGACCCTTCTTCTCTGCATGAATCTTGAGGCGGTGGCCATGATGCCATGCAATCCGTCTATTGGTGGAACTGGCAAGGGCCATCTGGTTTGTGAGATTGATGCTCTTGGAGGCGAGATGGGAGTCAATATCGATAAGACTTTCATCCAGAGCAAGATGCTTAACACTTCAAAAGGCCCTGCAGTTCATTCTCTTAGAGCCCAGGCAGACAAGAACAAATACCACCTGGAGATGAAGAAGACCATTGAGAGAGAACCGAATCTTTATCTTAAGCAGGCTGAGGTTACCGATATTGTCTTCGACGGAAATAAAGCAGCCGGTGTAGTTACCAGAACAATGGCCTGGTATCAGTCTAAGACAGTAATCATTGCTACAGGTACTTTTCTGGGAGGAAAAATCTTTATTGGTGATTCCGCATATTCCGGGGGACCGTCAGGTCTTGCTTCATCAGATATTCTTTCACGAAATCTCTACGAAGAGGGTTTTGACCTCAGGAGATTCAAAACCGGAACACCGGCACGTATGCTGAGAAATTCCCTTGATTTTACAAAGATGAAAGTTCAGAAAGGGGACAGCACCATTGTTCCGTTTTCGTTCATGAACGAGGGAAAAGATATTGGACCTAACAAGGTGGACTGCTGGCTTTCCTATACCAATGAGGACACACACAAGATAATCCTGGATAATATCCACAAAAGTGCCATGTATTCAGGAAACATAACAGGAGTAGGCCCCAGATACTGTCCATCTATAGAAGATAAGGTCTCCAGGTTCAGAGACAGAAAGAGACATCAGCTTTTTGTTGAGCCCGAAGGCCTGGATACTGATGAGATGTACATTCAGGGAATGTCCACCAGCCTTCCTGAAGATATACAGGAGGAGTTTTATCATACAATAGCTGGACTTGAAAAAGGAGAGATATCAAGGCCGGCATATGCTATTGAATACGACTGCGTAAATCCTCTGAGCCTCAAACCAAGCCTTGAGAGCAAGAAGTTCAGCAACTTGTTCTGTGCCGGACAGTTTAACGGAAGCTCCGGATATGAAGAGGCTGCTGCTCAAGGATTGATGGCTGGAATTAACTCCGTGCGCAAGATAAAGAATCTTACGCCTCTGGTTCTCAGAAGAGACCAGGCATATATTGGTGTTCTTATTGACGATCTGGTTACCAAAGGAACAGATGAACCATACAGAATTCTAACTTCAAGGGCAGAGTACAGGCTTCTTCTCCGCCAGGACAATGCGGACAAGAGGCTAACTCCAATTGGATATGAATACGGCTCTGTCAGCCAGGAAAGATATGACAGGTTTCTCAGAAAACAGGAGAGAATCTCTGCTGAGTTGAAAAGGCTGAAACACAAGAAGGTGGAGATGAGCGTCCTGAGAGGTTTCCTTGAATCTATTGGAGCACCTGAATCCAAAGAAAATCAGACATTTTATGATTTGCTAAAGAGACCTGAAGTGAGATATGATTACCTTGAAAGCATCGATAGTGACAGGCCTGAACTGACAAGAAACGAAATCACGGAAATTGAGGTTGAAATAAAGTATTCGGGATATATTTCAAAGCAGCAGTCCAGCGTGAAGAAGATGCGCCAGCTTGAAAACAAATCTATCCCTGCAGACATAAACTATGATGACATAAGAGGGCTCAGGCTGGAGGCTGTTGAGAAGCTTAAAAGTATTGAGCCAGATACTGTTGGAAGGGCCAGCAGAATTTCCGGAGTTAATCCGGCTGATATAAACGTGCTTCTGGTTTATCTGGAGAAGATGAACCGGCTTAACAGGAGACAAAATCATGATCAATCAGAAGAAAATTGACGAAGAACTTATGAAAGAAAAGTTCCGAACAGATGTTCTTGATAAAGACCTGTCTGAGTTTGAGATTGATTTTTCCATTCTTAATAAAAATGACAGCGAGGCCCGTATCAGATCCAAGGAGACTATTGATCAGCTCATTAACAGATATGGCAATGATTGTACTGTCCGCATGTGTGCATATATGAATGCCATACTTGCTTGGAACGAGAGGTTGAATCTCACTGCGGTAGACAACAGAGATGATTTTCTTCAGAAGAATATAGTAGATTCCCTTTCTGTTAATGATGTGTATGAATTCACTTCCAGTACCAGGGTTCTGGATCTGGGGACAGGTGCAGGTCTCCCAGGTATTCCGCTGGCAATCACCAATAAAAACTCACAGTTTGTCCTTGTGGATGCTGTGAGAAAGAAACTGGCTGTTGTGAATGAGATTGCAGAGGATTTATCCCTTTCTAATGTGGAAGTTATCCATGGAAGGGCTGAGGATCTGGCCAGAATGGATGAAATGAGGGAGTCCTTTGATCTTTGCGTGACCAGAGCCGTTGCTGCAGTCAATATTATTGCTGAGTGGTGTCTTCCTTTCGTTAAGACCGGCGGCCTTATGATCGCTTATAAAGGAGAAAAGGCAGAAGAAGAATGCCGGGCAGGGCAGAAGGCGGTGAAGATTCTCGGAGGTGAAATTGAGAAGATAATTCCAGTTCATTCAGATGATCCTTCCATGACCATGCACCAGCTGGTTTTAATCAGAAAAGTTAAGCCTTCACCGGCAAAGTATCCGCGAAAGGCCGGTACTGCCAGAAAGACTCCTATCAGATAAGTCTTTAATTTGATGTTGTAATTTTATTAATGCCATTTTGGTAATTGATTTAAGTCATCTTCTTCATAACCAAATGCAGAAGGTGACTTTTTATTATTGTTTCACGTGAAACATATTTTTTCGGGAAATATTCCTGTATAATAGTTAACTGTGACCGGAAGAAAATATGAGAGATGACCACACGACTGTTCAGAATGTTTCACGTGAAACATTCTGAAAAATGGAAAAGAAAGTGCGGTTGTTGTATAATCAAACCCAGTCTCATTAACGGAGGAAATTATATGGCTAAAGCTATCGCTATCTTCAATCAAAAGGGAGGCGTGGGGAAAACCACCACTAACATAAACCTCAGCGCCTGCCTGGCTATCAGTGGGAAAAAGGTTCTTGTTGTGGACATTGATCCCCAGGGAAATACAACCAGCGGAATTGGAATAACGAAGAGAAATCTTGAATACTCTCTTTATGACGTTCTGATCAATGATGATTTTGACGTAAAAAAAGCGATACTGAAAACAAAGACAAAGAATTTAAGTATTCTTCCTGCCAGCGTAGATCTTTCAGGAGCTGAGATAGAACTGGTAAACATTGAAGGAAGGGAGAAGAGACTGAAAAAAGCAATCGATAAGCTGAGGGATGACTACGATTATATTTTCATAGACTGTCCTCCTTCACTGGGACTGCTTACAATCAACTCCCTTACAGCTGTGGACAGCGTGCTCATACCAATTCAGTGCGAGTTCTATGCTCTGGAAGGTGTAAGCCAGCTGATGAACACCATTGAGCTGGTTAAGAAGAATATGAATCCGGAATTGAAAATTTCAGGAGTTATTCTCAGCATGTTCGACGGACGAACAAACCTTTCTATTCAGGTGGTTAACGAAGTAAAGAAATATTTCGGACCTCTTGTATTCAGCACAGTCATTCCGAGAAACGTAAGGCTTGCAGAAGCACCGAGTTACGGAATGCCTGTAGTAAAATATGATCCAAGTTCCACAGGTGCCAGGGCATACAAACAGTTTGCAAAAGAGTTCCTGAAGAGAGAGGAGCAGTAATGGCTAAGAGAAAAGGCGGTCTGGGAAGAGGTCTGGATGCTCTTTTTGCAGATGCAGCTCCGGTAATTCCAGACCAGGCGGAAGAAGATCTGGAAGCGAGAATAGACAGCTTGTCGAGGCCTGCTGAAAAGCCTTCTGCAGCAGTTGCAAAGGAAAATGATTCCGATGAAGACAGAGTTCTTTATATTGACATCGACGATATTAAGCCAAATCCATCTCAGCCGAGAAAGACTTTTGACAGAGAAAAACTGCAGGATCTAGCGGATTCTATTAAAGAAAACGGCGTTATTCAGCCTGTAGTAGTAAGAAGGAAAAACCAGTATTTCGAGCTTGTAGCCGGGGAGAGAAGATGGAGAGCGTCCAGGCTGGCAGGGCTTAAGCAGGTTCCATGTCTCATCAGAAATTTTGATGAGAAGCAGAACATGATTGTTGCAATAATTGAGAATATGCAGAGAGAGGATCTTGATCCTATTGAAGAAGCAGCAGGCTTAAGGGAGATGATCCATAAATTCGGTTTTACCCAGGCAGAGGTAAGTAAATCTGTGGGAAAAAGCCGTGCATATATTGCAAATTCAATGAGACTGCTGAAACTTCCTGACGAAATACAGAATATGATCAGTGAGGGCAAACTTTCTGCCGCCCATGGAAGAACCATAATAAATGTGGAAAACAAAGCCAGGCAGAAAGAAATAGCCAATAAGATCGTAAAAGACGGGCTGTCAGTAAGAGCAACTGAAAGGCTGGCTGAGAAGATAAAAGACGATGACAGGCCGGAAAGAAAGAAGCGTAAAACATCCAGACCGGTAGAAATCACAACCATTGAAGATGAACTTAGAACTTTAATGGGAACGAAGGTAAGAATAACCGGAACGGAGAAATCAGGAAAGATAGAGCTGGAATACTACAGCCTTGATGAGCTTAACAGGCTTATCGAATTAATGAGGAGCGTCAAATGAGCAGCCAGGATCAGAATAACAACTCAATAGATGAGAATATTCAGGAAACGGCTCCTTTGAAGAAAGAAGCACCTGAGTCCATGTCATTTCTTGACAGAATACCTTCTGCTGCATGCCTTGTAGGCCCGGATGACGCTGTTATCTACGCCAACAACCAGATGGCTTCGGTATTCACATACAGCAACATTGAAGACAGCAACTTTTTTGCACTTACAGGAGTAAGGAGAAAGGAACTTCTGGATGCTCTTGGAGCACCGGAATCCAGCCAGCCTATAATAGAACGGAGCGACAAGTACTTCGAGCTTCATACAGATGGAGATGCAACTCTGGACGGAGAGATGGTAGTATACTTCTACGACGTTACAGAAAGGGAACATCTCCGGATCAACTATAATGAGGAAAAGATTGTTCTGGCCTATATCTCCATAGATAACTACGACGAGTTGATGTCCAGCATTACTGAAGACAGCAAGCTGGCTGTTCCTACTGAAGTAGACAGAATCCTGAGGAAATGGGCGGAAAAATATAACGGCTCTATTGAGAGCACCGGAGATGATACGTACGTAATGACCCTTTTCAGAAGGGACGCTCAGAAGATAATCGACACTAAGTTCGAAATTCTTGACAGAATAAGAAAAATAGAAGCGAAGGTGGATTTTCCGGTAAGTATCAGTGTGGGCATGGGCTTTGGCGCAGACACCATTGAGGAAGAAGGGGAGCTGGCAGAAGCTGCCCTTGAACTGGCAATGGGACGAGGTGGAGACCAGGCCGTTGTCAAGGACCGGGACAGAACCAAGTATTACGGCGGAAAACTCCAGTCAATGGAGAAGAACAATAAAGGCAAGTCCAGAATAATTGCCCACGCTTTGAGGCAGCTCATAAGAGATTCCGGCAACGTGCTTATCATGGGCCATAAATGGCCAGACATGGACTCCTTCGGTGCAGCCGTAGGCGCATATAAGATTGCCAGATACTATGATAAGGAAGCCGATATTGTAATCGAAGAATACAACGAGGCACTTCAGGAAATTTTCCATTACGCCCACGAAAGGGAAAGCTATCCTATACTCGACCGGAAAAAAGCCATTGAGATATGCGACAGAAATACCCTGGTAATTGTGGTTGATACCCACAGGCCGGGAAGGGTGGAGTGTCCGGAACTCCTGGATATTGCAGAGAAAGTGGTTGTAATTGACCACCACAGGCTGTCAGAGGATGCCATTGAAAATCCGGTCCTGTCCTATGTTGAGTCATATGCTTCATCTACCAGTGAGCTGATGACAGAAATCATCCAGTACACGGCTAACAGGAAGGTAATCAAGAAATTCGATGCTGAGGCTCTTCTGGCTGGAATAACCGTAGATAGCAACAGTTTTTCAATAAAAACTGGTGTTCGAACCTTCGAGGCTGCGGCATGGCTGCGGAAAGCCGGAGCAGATACTACAGAAGTAAAGAGATTTTTCCAGATGGAAATATCCACATTCCAGATCCGGGCAGATGCCATAGCCAGGGCGGAATATTCGGAGAACGGAGTGGCCTACGCCATTACCGACGGGTATTCTGCAGACGCTCAGGTTATTAACGCTCAGGTGGCTGATCAGCTGTTGAACGTTAAGGGTGTCAAGGCCTCCTTTGCGGCAGGACGAAACAACGCCAACAAGACGGTTATCAGCGGCAGATCCCTGGGAGGAATAAACGTTCAGGTAATCATGGAAAATTTTGCCGGAGGAGGCCATCTTAATTCGGCTGGCGCTCAGGTAGATGATTCGCCGGAGAACGTAATCAGCCAGGTGAAGGAAGTTGTGGATAAATACCTGGACGAACAGAACAAAATGAAAGAAAAGGAAGAAGAGGACCAGTAGGTCTGAGAATAAGAGGTGAGAAAATGAAGGTAATTCTGAAGAAAGATGTAAAGGGCACAGGAAAAGCAGGAGATGTTGTTAAGGTAAGCGACGGTTTTGCAAGAAACAAGCTTATCCCTTCAGGAGAGGCTGTTGAGGCTACTAAGCAGAATATCCGTGCCATTGAAAAAGAGAAGGCTCTGAAGGCTGAGCAGGAGGCTCAGGAGAAGGCAGAGGCACAGGAGATCGCTGCTGAACTGGAAGCAAAGACCATTGTAATTAAGGTTAAGACCGGAGAGGGCGGAAAGCTCTTCGGCTCCATTACCAACAAGGACGTTTCTGAAGCAATTAAAGAACAGACCGGAAGAGATGTGGACAAGAAGAAGATCGAGCTGGCAAACCCAATCAAGCAGGTTGGAAGCTTTACTGTTCAGATCAAGCTCCACAGCGCAGTTACTGCAGAAGTAAATCTGGTAGTAACAGAGAAATAAGAGTAACAATATGGTAAGGAAAAGAATCCCTGCCTGAAAGAAGGAAAGTTGAATTGGTGTACCGCAGTTGTGTACACCAATTTGATGTATACGGGAATATTGCTATTCCATGGGTGTTTACAGGTTAAGAACCATGATAAGCACCTTGTAAGATTGGAAGAGAATTACAAATTTTTTGTGTGAGGCGTATTTATGGCGGAAAATGATAATCAGAGCCCGGTGAAAATCGAACTTCCCAGCGATGTAGAGGCGGAAAAGGCTGTTCTGGGCTCCATGATGAAGAGCAGCGATGCAGTGTCAGACGTAATCGACCTGGTGAAACCAGAAGATTTTTACGTCAAGGAGCATCAGGAAATCTATGCTGCCATGGTAGACATGTACCGGCACAGCGTAAACATCGATATTACAACAGTCCATTCCGAGCTTAAGAAGAGAAAAACTGCTGAAATGACAGGCGGGCTGTCTTATCTGCTGCGCCTGACTTCAGATGCAATAGTCCCGACAAACGCCAGATTTTACGGACAGACAGTTGTATCAAAGGCAAGGCTCAGGGCTCTTATAGGTCAGGCTGATATCATTAAGTCAAAGGCCATAGAAGGAAAGGAACCAGCAGATCAGATACTGGATTTTGCAGAACAGCAGATTTTTGAGATAGCCCAGAGCGGCCAGAAAAAGAACTACGAAGACCTGAACGACGTTCTCATCAGAAACGTAGAGGAACTGCAGAAACTCCAGGAAGAGGGAGGAGATATTACAGGAATAACCACAGGATTCAGGGATCTGGACAAGCTTCTGGGAGGCCTTCAGAGAACGGACCTTGTAATACTTGCCGCAAGACCTGGTATGGGAAAAACTGCTTTTGCACTAAATGTTGCGAGAAACGCTGCGGCAGCAGGAAATTCTGTAATGATCTTCAGCATGGAGATGTCCAGCGAACAGCTGGGAATGAGAATTCTCTCCATGTCTTCTAATGTTGAGATGGAGACACTGAAACACGGAAGTCTCACACCTGAAGACTGGATGAGCGTAGACGCAGCCCTTGACGAATTCGAGGATGTTAACATAAACATTACCGACGCAACAGATATGTCCATTCTGGAAATGAAGAACAAGTGCCGCAGGCTGAAGTCTGAAAAAGGCCTGGATCTCATCGTAATCGACTACTTGCAGCTCATGAGTTTAGGCTACGGCGTGGACAACAGGGTAAACGAGGTCAGCGCCATTACGAGAAACATAAAGATTCTCGCCAAGGAGCTGGATTGTGCAGTAGTCCTTCTGTCTCAGCTGTCCAGAAATTCAGAAAAAAGGCCGGATCACAGGCCGCAGCTTTCTGACCTGAGAGATTCGGGATCAATCGAGCAGGATGCGGACATAGTAATTTTCCTGAAAAGAGATGACTACTATACGGAGGATGACGAGCCTGCGGAAATAGAACCGAACAACACATGCGAGGTAATAATTGCCAAGCACAGAAGTGGTCCTACGGGCACTGTAAATCTGGCTTGGGTGGCAAAATACACGAAATTTGCAAATCTTGAGTACAGGCCTGATGACTTTTAATCACGGGCCCCTTGAGCTTTAATCACTGAAAACACATTAATCTCAGATAAATAACATATTTGAGGAGTAAAATCACAGGATGTCTAAAGGAATAAAACTTCTAAAAAGGGAAAAAAACGATCTGTATCTCCACTCCACAGAACTGGAGAACCTTTTTATCAACGAATTCCTGCCGGCCGCTCCGGGAGACTACGTGAAAATATATATTTTCTGTCTCATGTACGCGGAGAACGGACTGCCTCTTTCTACAGAGGAGCTTCTCAGCACACTTTCCATTGACAGGGAAACACTGGACAATGCCTGGACCTATTGGGAAAAGGCAGGTCTCATAAGAAAGGTGGCTGAGGACAGCAAAAGCACTAACGCCTATTCAGTGGAATTTTTGGACCAGATAGAGAAGCTGTACGGAATGGGAGCCCAGAAGAGCCACAAGTCAGGAGCCGGGCTGGAAGAAACTGGAAGTATCAGTGAGCCTCAGTCCTCAGGTTCAGCCAGAGGAAGTGACGCCCTTATTGACCAGTCTCTCCAGGAAATTCTCATTGAGTGCGAGAACGGCCTGGCAAGACCGCTGAGCACAAAGGAAACAGAGGCAGTAAGAGACTGTATTGACCAGGAAAGAGTGACATACGAGGTCTTTTCCTATGCTCTTGATTACAGCCTGCAGCTGAACAAGAAGAACATTAACTATATCTGCACCGTTGCGGCCAACTGGTCTGGCCACGGATGCAAAACTATAGACGATGTAAAAGAGCTTCTGGCCGATGAAGGAAGGCGGTGGACCTATTACCGTCTTGTTTTCAGAGAAATGGGGTTCAACAGAGCCGCAGCGCCGGGAGATATGGAGATAATGGATTCCTGGCTGGATGACCTGGGATACACTCAGGAACAGGTTCTCCAGGTATGCAGAGAGAAAGCCGGAATGCGGGAGCCTACTCTTAAGTACATGAATGCAGTACTGCGGAACAAGGCTCTGGAAAAAGGTGGAATAAACACCCGGAAGAATTACGGCAACAGCGGAACAGATAAGGCTTCAGCCTCAGCTCAGTGGAAAAAATCCTCTGGCAGCGGAGAGGCTCCGGCAGAACAAAATAATCAGAGAGTTGGTCAGACAGCAGGAGCAAGACAGGAAGAACCAGTAAGCCCGGACTGGAATGGAAGTGGAAAAGCCAGGGACAAAAGAACCATGGTAAGCCGCCGCGTTCTGAAAGAATACTATGAGTACATTAGGCAGAGAGACCGGGATAAGCTGAACGAGAGAATCCGTGAGGTCTGCAGGCGGGAGCCCCTGATGGAAGAGCTGCTGGAACTGGAAAATGGTGTAAATTCAACTAGCCTGGCCGTTGCTGTGAAAGAAGGCAGAGAAGGAAGAGCTGCTGCCAGAAAAAGAAGGCGGCAGATTGAAGAAGAGAAAAAGAAGCTTTTGACTGCCAGGGGATATGCGGAAGATTATCTTGATATGCATTACCTGTGCAGCAAATGTAAAGATACAGGAACAGATGATGAGGGGAGGAGCTGCGACTGCGTAAAGCAGAGGGCAGAAGAAGCATATAGATGGAATATAAGAAGGAACCAGACCAGATAAAAGAAGAAAACAACAACGGGTCCGAGCTCCGGAAGATATCAGGTGACAGAGCATTATGGGCAGCTGCAGCAGCCCGGGCCGAAGAACGGCTTAAAAATCTTGAAAAGGATAACAGCCAGCCTGTAACCGGGTCTGAAAATACTGTGGATACCCGGACGGAACCTGAAACAATCAGCCAGCCTGCAGAGAATCCCGGAAAACCAGAGGTTAAAGAGAAAAATCCTGAGAAGAACAGCAGGAATAAGAAAAAGAAGACAAAAGAAAAAAGAAAGAAAGAGAAAACCAGGAAAACAAAAGAGAATAAGAAGAGGGAAAAGAAGAAATCCCGGAAGAAGAAAAAAGAACAGCCTGGTTTCTTTGGCAGAATAGGGAGAAAGTTTGTTAACGGTGGAGCAGCACTGGTTGAATTTCACGACAGAATTCAGGGAGCCTGCGACAGGTTTTTTGCTTCCATGGGATTCAGCCTCGTTAAGGAGTACGATTCCGTAGTCCGCAGATACAAGAGAAGCAGCCGCCAGATCTACGGAAGCCTTTTTTCCATGTTTATTATTTCCTGCGCAATGCTTCTGGTTTTCGAGCACTTCACTGCCTACCAGTATGCATACAACGGACGGGTGCTGGGATATGTAAAATCTCAGAACGATGTGGTTAATGTGCTGAAGGTTGCAGGCAACAAGCTTTCATCTTCAAACAAGGCTCACATCAAATTCACTGCCAACGATAACATTAAGATGAACAAGGTGTCTGTATTTAACAGAGATATGGACACACCTGATCAGGTGGTAAACAAACTGACATATATGACCGATATAGAGGTTTCAGCCGTTGCCATCTGCCAGGATGGAAAACTCATGACCATCGTCGAGAATAAACAGGCCGCAGATGATGTTATCAAGAGGATAAAAGAATCCTATCAGACCCCTAACGAGGGAATGAAAATTACCAAAACAGATTTCGAGACACCTGTAGACACCAAGGAAGTTCAGGTAATGCTCACCAGTGTGGGCAGCAAGGGAGATGCCCTCCACGATCTGACTGAAGGTGGAACCATCGAGATAAGGCACATAGTAAATGAAGGTGAAACTGTTAACAGCATAGCTAAGGAATTCAACGTTTCTCCTTCAGACATCAAGGACATGGAAACAGGTGAAACTGTATCCAAGGCAGAATCCGGCAGCAGGGTCAGAATTCAGAAGAAAATAGACCCTCTGAAGGTAATAACGATTGAAAAAGGAACCACAACTGAAACTATTCCGTTTGAAACAGAGGAAAAACAGTCATCTGATCTGTACAAAGACGAAACCTACGTACAGCAGGAAGGAGCAGACGGAAGACAGGCCATAACTGGAACTATAACCAAGGAAAACGGCAAGGAAATAAAGAGATATATCTCCAAGAAGGAAGTTATTAAAGAGCCTGTTAAGAAAATCGTCCTCATCGGAACTAAGGAGAGGCCAAAGACCGACCCTACAGGAACCTTTGCAACACCAATACGTGGAGCAACCATTACTTCTGAGTTCGGTGCAAGATGGGGAAGAATGCACGAAGGAATCGACTACGGAGCATCCACAGGAACACCTATTTACGCCTCAGACGGTGGAACCGTAACACTGGCAGGTGTATACGGAGGATACGGAAACTGTGTTGAAATTAAACACAGCGGAGGATATTCCACAAGATACGGTCATATGAGCAGGTTTGCAGTTTCCCAGGGTGAGAAGGTATACCAGGGTCAGGTAATCGGATACGTTGGAAATACCGGAAGAAGTACGGGATCCCACCTTCACTTCGAGGTAAGGCTCAACGGTGTGGCTCAGAATCCGAGAAACTACGTATAGGGAATGGAATAATCAGATTTCTGAAAAAATTACGGTCTCTGCAGCGCAATGCTGCGGAGATTCCGTGATACCAGGGTGGAAATTTTGGCAGAGAGAAATACAAAAGGCGAGAACAAGAGAAAAAAACGAAAGGGCAGAAAGAGAAGAATAAAGCCCTTTACCCTGGCGATAATAATCGTCATTCTTCTGGTGTCCGGAGCCTATGTAAGAAACATTGTCAAACTGGAGATTGAACACCACCAGCTGGTGGAACAGAACAAAGACCTTAAAGAGCAGCGGCGGAGGCTGAGGATAGAGCTGAAGAATGTAAACAGCCGGGAGTACATTGAAGATCAGGCAAGGAAGCAGCTGAGGCTGGTAGACCCGGACGAAATACTGTTTGTTTTCCCAGATGACAAGAAAAGCAATTCGGACAGCGGCTCAGACAGCACAAACTGACCTGAGACTTAAATAACGGAAGGTTGTTAAAAGTGAAAAATGAAAAGCTTAAAGTATCCCGGGCTATTGTTGTGGAGGGAAGGGATGACGTGGATGTAGTGTCCCGGGCCTGTGATGCCCTCATCATTCCTACCCACGGGTTCGGAATAACTAAGGAAACCTGGGAACTAATTGAAAAGGCATATAAAGAAAAGGGCATAATCATCCTGACAGATCCTGATTTTTCGGGAGAAGAGATCAGGAAGAAGATTACAGCCCGTTTTCCAGATGCTGTTCAGGCGTATCTGCCCAGAGAAAAGGCAATACGGCCATCTGACGGGGATATTGGCGTGGAAAACGCCAGACCTGAAGATGTGATAATGGCCATTGAGAAGGCTCACGGAGTTTCCAGTGTAGATAAAGGGGAACAAGGTGAGCCGGTTACCATGGATCTTCTGATACAGCTGGGACTGGCAGGAGGAGAAGGATCCTCTGAAAAAAGAGGAAGGGCCGGAGCTCTCCTGGGCACAGGCTATGGAAATACGAAAAGCTTTCTCAATAAGCTGAACAGATTTGGAATAACAAGAGATCAGCTTATTGAAGCTGTTGAAAAAGGAAATATATGAGCAGATCTGCAAATTACAGAAAAAAAGGAAAAGGCAATAGGCACAATGGTGGCGGCTTCAGGCACTCAAAAAGCCTGGGGCAGAATTTCCTGGAGGATATGGATATTGTCCGGGAGATCGTAGAAGGCAGCATGGTTGACCGGGACACCGTTGTGATTGAAATAGGTCCTGGTCAGGGGGTGCTCACTGCAGAGCTGGCAGAGGAAGCAGGACGGGTCATCGCTATTGAGTTAGATGACAGGCTGATTCCAGAGCTGAAAGCCCGGTTCATCGCCTACGACAATGTGGAAATAGTCCATGGGGACATTCTTGAAACAGACGTAAGGTCTCTGATAGAGAATGCTGAATCTGAATACGGCCTGACTAAGGCAAGGGTAATAGGCAACCTGCCATACTACATAACTACGCCTATTATCACCAGTCTGATTACTGGGGATCTGCCTATTTTAAGCGTAACAGCAATGATGCAGAAGGAAGTGGCAGACAGGCTTGTTGCGAAACCAGGAACCTCAGGATGCGGAGTGGTTACATACCTGGTTCAGTATTACACTGAGGTGACCAGAATTTGTGAGGCAGGGAGAGAAGCTTTTTATCCGGCGCCGAAGGTGGATTCTACTGTGCTGAGAATGGACATGCTTCCGGAACCCCCGGTTACTGTGAAGAACGAAAAAGTTTTTTTCCAGTGCATAAAAGCCGGCTTCTCACTTAGAAGAAAGACCCTGCTGAATTCCTTGTCTGCCGCGTGGCACATGGATAAAAAGAGGACTGCCCGTATTCTGGAAAAAGGAGGAATAGATCCTGAGAGAAGAGCCGAGACCCTGACAATGGAGGAATTTGCCAGGCTGGCTGACTCAATGGAGGAGGAAAGTAATAGATGAAGAAGAAATTAAAAGGATTTTTTGGAAGGATCTTGGGAGCCGTGAAAAAACTGGCGTTGAAGATTCATGACAAGTACAGGGCGAAGTTCCCCAAGAAGCCGCCGAAGTACTTTGACGACCAGATTCACTACAGAAGCTATGTTTTCAAGCTGATGCTCTGCGCATTCTTCATGTATCTGTTTATTGAAGAATTTGCCAGGATAACTACAAACCCTGTAGGGGGCATACTCTTCCTGTTTCAGCATCCCCTTGTATTCTTCTACAACTGGATGATAATATTCACCACCTTGACCTTGTGTCTGCTCTTCAGGAAAAGAGGTTTCTTCCTCCTGATAATCATGGTCTTCTGGGGACTTCTGGGAATAACAAACGGTGTGATCCTGCTGAAGAGGATGACCCCATTTACCCTTTACGATATGCAGAATGCGGCAGACGGACTGTCTCTGGCGTCAACCTACTATTCCAAGATCCAGATTACACTTACCATCGCCGCCGTTGTCATTGCATTGATTTTGCTGGTGATTTACGCAATCACCTGCCCGAAGTGGGAGAAGGTTAATTACAAAAAAGCCCTCATAACAATAGGCGGAAGCATTGTTATCACCATAGCTTTGACCTTCACTTTCATCAAAACAGGTACACTGGGAACCTTCTTCGGAAACCTGAACTATGCGTATAACGATTACGGTTTTGTATACGGCTTTACCACCACATCGGTAAAACACGGAATAAGCCGTCCGAGAGATTATTCTCAGGAAACGGTAGAAAGCATTCTGAAACAGGATACAAAAAACGGAACAGATACGAAGCTGACCCAGAAGGATGACGATATGAATTATCCTAACGTCATCGTTCTCCAGATGGAATCCTTTACAAGAGCACAAGATTACCACAATATTTCAGTAGACAAGGATCCTACTCCAGTATTCAACGAGCTTATGAAAAATTATTCTACGGGCTGGTTCGAGGTTCCGGCCTGCGGAGCAGGAACTGCAAATACGGAGTTCGAGGTGCTTACAGGAATCAGCGCAAGATTCTTCGCTCCAGGAGAATATCCGTATAAGGGCAAGCTGAGAAAACAGACACTGGAGAGCATGGCCTACGTACTTAAGAGCCATGGTTACACCACAGCTGCAATGCACGACCACAGAGGCCTGTTCTACAACAGAAACGAAGTTTATCCGAACCTGGGATTCGACAGTTTCACCTCAGTGGAATACATGAACAACATCACCAAGACTCCTACTGGCTGGGCCAAGGACGAAGTTCTGACCAACCAGATTATGGATGAAATGGCCAGCACCAAGGGCAGGGACTTCCTCCATGTAGTGTCTGTAGAGGGACACGGAGCTTATCCTACAGAGCAGGTATTCAAGGACCCGTATACCACTGTTAATGCCAAGGATGGCAATGAGGAAACAAAGTGGAAGTATGAATACTATGTAAATGAATGCCACGAGATGGATACCTTTATTGGAAACCTGCTTTCAGAGATCAAGGCCAGCGGTGAGCCTACTGTAGTTCTGATTTACGGAGATCATATTCCAGCCCTTGATATTAAAGAGAAGGACTATGGAACAGGTGACCTTTACCAGACCAGGTACGTTCTCTGGGATAACATCGGTTTGAAAAAACAGGACGAAAATCTGAACGCTTTCGAGATAAGCTCCAGGATTCTGCAGAGAATCGGACTGGCGCACGAGGGAGTAACCTTCGATTACGAACAGACGGCCAACGAGAACTCTCAGGAATACCTGCAGAGGCTGAAAACCCTGTCATACGACATGCTGTACGGTGATAACTACACCTTCGGAGGCAAGAATCCGTTCCAGAGATCAAACATGACCCTTGGATTCAGAAAGATCAAGATCGACGGAATTGTGAAGATAGGAAACAAGTACTATATAACAGGTGAGAACTTCACAGAACACAGTTCTGTAAGCCTGGAGGGCAAGGTGCTGAAAACTACATACCTGAGCCCGACCATGCTGGCCCTCAATCAGAAGGTTGACCAGCAGGATGTTTCCAAGCTGGAGGTCAGCCAGGTAGACAGCAAGGACGATACAGTACTTTCCAGCATTAACTCACTGGAAGAGCTGTAGAGAAACTGGTAATTTACTATAAAGGCGGCGCTGCATTTTACTTATGCAGCACCGCCTTTTGTATAACCTGAAGTCCAGATATATCCGGTCTCATTGATGTGTTTTGAAATTATTGTTCGCCAAATCCCAGCTTTGCAAATTCCTCCAGCTGATCTGCCGGGTATGGTTCCATGTGGCAGGAGCCTGGGGTTTCGGCGACGATAAGGCCAATGGTGTTGTTGCGGATTCTTTTGTCGTGAACCAGGTAGGGAAGAATGTCCTGAACTGTGCAAGGGGGATCTACGGCAAAACCGAAGGATTGAATCAGGTCATGGATTTCATTGGCTGTATGGGCAGAAGTAAGGCCCAGGCCGGCGCAGCCTCTAGCTTCCAGCACCATTCCCATGGCCACAGACTGGCCGTGGGACAAGGAGAACTGGCTCCAGGCTTCTATGGCGTGGCCCAGAAGATGGCCAAGATTGAGAAATCCTCTTTTTCCTTTATCGGTAACGTCGCCGTGGACGTAGAATTCCTTTGTGGTAACTGCCTTTGAGATAACCTGGCTGAGAAGTTCTGTTACAGCCCCTGAGTCGCCGGCTTCCCCGGGACCTTCAGACATTTTTTCCAAAGCATGCCTTAAGAGGTGGATGATTTCTGGTTCTTTGAGAATGCCGTATTTTATGGTTTCGGCGCAGCCGTCCATGAAAACTTCACGAGGCAATGAAAGGAGGAGCTCCGGGTCGCACAATACGAGAGATGGTTCCCAGAAGGCGCCGATGAGGTTTTTGCCCTGAGGCAGGTCGATGGCAGTCTTGCCTCCTACAGATGAATCCACTGCCGCCAGAAAGGTAGTAGGAATCTGTACGCATCTGATGCCCCGCATGTAGGTGGCAGCGGCAAATCCTCCAAGGTCCCCTGCCATTCCACCTCCAAGGGCAACAAGAATATCTGTAGGCTGAAGGCCCTGATCCGCCATTTCCGATACCACCTGGAGATAGGTGGAAGGGTTCTTTGAGGATTCTCCTGCAGGAATCTGGAAAGGGGAAACCTCATATCCTTCGTCAGACAGAGACTGGCACAGGGTTGACATGGCCATGGATGGCAGTGCGGCCACGGTGGAGTCAGTAAGCACAAAGGCACGGCTGCCTCCCAGTGTCTTGGAAATATATTTTCCGGCCTGGGGCAGGAGGCCGGGTTGTATCAGCATTTTATAAGGGCGCTGGCCCCGGATGAGAAGTTCCTTCATGAGCACCTCATTTTCTTGTAATTTTCACGGGTTTTACTTTAATATCCGGCTATAATTTGTATAATAAGTGATAGTAGCACAAAAGGTTTTGTCTGGTAAAGAAGAAACCTGTCTGAAACGCTGATCTATTGTGGACCCGGCCATGGCAGAAGCCACCGGGGCCGCCAGTCATGAAAGATCTGCCTGCAGTGCAGATCCCGCCGGATTAAAACGGTGGTTTCCCTGGATCCGAAGTTGTTCGGACCAGTCTCGAAGATATTTTCCCGGAGATCTCATGAATCGACAAAGATGAACTGATACCCGCAAAAATGCAATTTTTTGTAAATTAACAGGGGACAGTAACCATCAATAGTCCATAAAGAATGACAAAAGAATAATTTTTTTCAAAGAACAGAAAGAACGAAACGGAGTAGAGAATGGCACCAGCTAGAAAGAAAAAAGACACCGAAAGCGCAGTTTCTGAGGCGGAAGTGAAAGAAGCTCAGGAGCAGGGTGTGGAGTCAGAAGATAAGAAAGAAGACAAGGAAAAGGAAAAAAAGCCGGCAAGGCGCCGGGGACGTCCGCGGAAAAAACCGGTGGAACCTGTTGAAGCACCTGAAGAGACAGAAACTGCCAGTATTCCGGATACAGACAGTACCCCTGAGAATGCTGCTGACGGGGGTGATGCAGGTAAGGCAGATGATGCAGATGATACAGCTGAGGCTGCCGGGGAAGAAGAGAATGAGGCCGGCAGCTCCGGTAAAGATGAAAACGGCGAAGAGGACAGGGAAGAAGAAAAGGAAAATGACCAGCAGGAAAGGCCTGTAGTGGAAGGAATCCTGGAAATCGCAGAGGGCGGTTTCGGTTTCCTGAGGTTTAACAATTTTCTGACCTCCGACAAGGACATCTATGTATCACCAGCTCAGATCAGGCGTTTTCGCCTGAAAACAGGAGACAAGATCAACGGAATCTCCAGAAAACCTCACAGAGATGAGAGGTTCGGAGCACTTCTCTATGTGAATACAGTAAACGGGGATGATCCGGGAGTATGCCGCACAAGACCTCACTTCGACGATCTGACACCTGTTTTTCCAAAAGAAAGAATAAGGCTTGAGACCACCAGCATCGAACTGTCCACAAGGCTGGTAGATCTTATTGCACCAGTGGGAAAGGGCCAGAGGGGACTCATCGTTGCCCAGCCGAAAGCAGGTAAAACTGTTTTGCTCAAGAAGATAGCCCACGCTGTAGAGGAGAATTATCCGGACATCGAGCTTATTGTTCTTCTTATTGACGAAAGGCCCGAGGAAGTAACGGATATGAAGAGGTCTCTCACCAGGGGAGAGGTAATATATTCCACCTTCGACGAGCTGCCGGCTCATCACGTAAAGGTGGCTGAGATGGTGAACGCAAGGGCCAAGCGGCTGGCTGAACAGGGTAAGGATGTAATGATCCTTCTGGACAGTATTACAAGACTGGCCAGGGCGTATAATATGGAAGTGCCAAATTCCGGAAGGACCTTGTCTGGAGGCCTGGATCCTGGAGCCCTTCATCCGCCTAAGAAGTTTTTCGGTACTGCAAGAAACCTGGAAGAAGGGGGCAGCGTGACCATACTGGCAACGGCACTGGTAGATACTGGAAGCAGAATGGACGACGTGATTTTCGAGGAGTTCAAGGGAACAGGAAACATGGAGCTGGTGCTTGACAGAAAGCTGTCGGAAAGAAGGATTTTCCCGGCTATAGACTTGAGCAAGTCCAGTACGAGAAGAGAAGATCTCCTTCTGGATCACCAGGAATGGAGGGTTATGAATCTCCTGAGAAGAGCCATGGCAGACGGAAATGCAGCTGAGGTTACTGAAGATATTATCGATAATATTTCTCAGACCAAGAGCAACAGGGATTTCCTTGAGATAATGGAAACAGAGCTGAGACGGGGCAGATAGAATCGAAGTATGGATTTTAAAAAAATTTTTATTTCCGGCGCCAGGCCTACGTCAATAGGGGGGCAGGCGGTAATGGACGGAGTCATGATGAGGGGGCCTGACAGAATGGCCCTGGCCATGAGGCTGCCGGACAACCGGATATACTTGAAGACACAAAGACTTAAAAAACCTGGCATATGGAGGAAGATTCCCCTCATAAGAGGGGTGGTGTCCTTTGTAAGCTCCTTATCCACTGGAATGGGAACTCTTATGGATTCGGCAGATATTCTCGAGAAGTACATTCCAGAAGAGGAGAGGGAAGAGCCGGGAAATTTTGAAAAATGGCTTAATGACCATTTAGGACCGGGGGCCACTTGGAATATAATGATGGCGGTATCAGTTATCATTGCAGTAGTGGTGTCGGTTCTGGGATTCGTGATATTCCCTACGTGGATCGTGAATTTTCTGGGACGATGGATCAGCAGCACCATCTTGCTGAACCTGGTTGAAGGCATTTTCCGAATCGTCCTGTTCGTGCTGTATATTATTGGAATTTCCAGGATGGAAGAGATAAAGGTGATCTTCCAGTATCATGGAGCGGAACATAAGTCCATTCATACCTTCGAGAACGGACTTGATCTGATACCTGAGAATGCAAGGGAATTCACAACCATGCATCCCCGCTGCGGAACCAGTTTCCTGATGTTTGTCATGATAGTAAGCCTGCTGTTGTTTTCCTTCCTGGGCTGGCCTGGACTGGCAGCAAGAATTGCATCCAGGGTTCTGCTGATTCCGGTGATTGCAGGGATCAGCTATGAGCTGCTGAGATGGGCAGGAAAAAGCGATAATATTGTTGTGAGAGTGCTGTCTGTACCGGGGCTTCTCCTGCAGAAGCTCACAACGGCGGAGCCAGAGGACAGTCAGGTTGAAATTGCAATGACAGCACTGAAGGCTGTTCTGACCGGACCGGAAGTTCCGGACAGAGACGGAGTTATTGTGGATCCTGAGGAAGAAACGAAGGAAGAGAATTTTATACCGGAGGAGGATTGAAATGGCTGAGGGCAGAAAAGAAATGGACATTGATCAATGGCTCAGTCTTGAACTTGAGAAAAATGCTCTCGAAGAAGAGACGCAGAAAAAAGCCGAAAAATCAGAACCGGGAACAAAGTATGAAGATTACCTAGGAGTAATGGAGACTTTTGACGACCAGCTCATGAATAATTATTCAGGTAAAAAGAGTGTTCAGGGAAAAACTGACTTCTCGAAAGAGACCGTAAAAGAACCGGAGAATGAAAAAACTTTTGTAAGTGAGAGAAGCGGTTCTCCTGGTAGATCGGCAAGAAACGCAAGAACAGGCATCAGAACGAAAAATCAGACTTCTCCAGGGGCTCCGGGGGTGAGAGCTGCTGAGGAGGCTGCAAGGAAATCCATGACAAGGGCAGAGACCTTGACAACTACAGGGCTCAGGGAAAGAGCTCCGGAGTCGAAGATAACAAAGGCCGGAGACCTTGACGACATCATGGAGGAGATTCGCCGGAAGAGGGAGAAGGACGACAAGGTCGTTACGATGATGATCGAGTCCCAGTCCAGAAGGTCAGCTCCTGTCCTGGACGATGAGGAAGGAAGCAAGACGGAAAAACTCATCGGCAATGCGGTGGACAAGGTGGAGGCAGTTTCCCATGAGACTATAAAGAAATCCAGAGGGAAGCTGGCAAGTCTGTTCAGGAAAATAAAGGATAAGGTGGTGGAGCATCCGGAAGAGGAGGCTCAGGAAAAAGCCTCGGAAAAGGCTCCTGAAAAGAAAAAAGGGGAAGTCCTTCTGGAGAAAACACCTGAAAAGGTCCCAGAAAAAGTTCCAGAAAAGACACCTGAGAAGGCTGTAGAGAAAAATCCGGGAAAAACGCCGGACAAGGCTCAGGGAAAGACTCCGGAGAAATCAGAACCTGTGAAAACAGCTGCAGACCGTCCATCAGAATCTTCAGAGCCATATGCAGGAAAGCACGGCGTAAAAACAGAAAAGTCTGAACCAGCAGAAGAGAAAGCTGCGGAAGAGGCAAGAGCAGTGATCAGAAAAGCTTCTGAAGCCTCGGACAAGCTGGATCCGGAAGAGAAGAAAGATGCCCTTTTCCAGCTGAGAGCCCAGGCTGCAGCCCTGGCAAGGTCCAATGCAGAGGCAGAGGCCAGACTGAGAGAAAAAGAGAGTGTTGTAGATGTCTCAAAGGCCGGGAACCAGAAGAGAAGCAGCGTAACCATGCAGCTGGATGATCTTTTCGGAGATAAATCCGGGGAAGACAGAAATCTGGCAGAGGAGCTGAGAAAAGCAGTGGATGCAGCTGCTGTGGAAGAGCACGAGAAGGTGGACAGCAGGTCTGTTGAGGCCATGAAGAACAGATACGGGGCCAGAGGGCCGGTTCCTGTTCCAGAGGCCAGCGCTGCTCAGATGGCTGCTGCGGCAGAACGTGAAATTGCTGATAAGAAGAGAATGGACAATTTCATGGAAGTAAAGCCTCCTCGCTTCGGAAAGGATCCCCGGACAGTGCGGAATGCCTTGAAGTACGGCAGACAGGAACTTACTTTTATCGAAAACGGACGCCACGACGCTACAGAAATTTTCCGCTACGTCTTCGGCTTCTCCGATAAGGACATCATCCTCAGGAAAGACGAACTCCTTGACGACAAAGCAGTAAGTGAATATGAGAAAATGATTGAAAAGAGGCTCCACGGAGTTCCGCTCCAGTATATCATCGGCGTTCAGGAGTTCATGGGCCTGCCTTTCAGGGTAAACAAGAACGTGCTCATACCGAGACAGGACACAGAGGTTCTTGTGGAGCAGCTTCTGGGCGTAATCAAAGGTGAAGAACTCAGGAATCCGGAAATCCTGGATATGTGCACAGGCAGCGGCGCCATTGGCGTGTCTCTGGCCTATGAACTTTCAGATGCGGCAGTTACCATGGCAGATATAAGTCCTGACGCTGTAAATGTTGCGATGCATAACGCCAGGCTAAACGGAGTATTCCAGAGATGCACTTTTGCTACGGGAGATTTGTTTGAATCTGTGCCGGACTGGAAGAAGTACGACGTAATCGTATGCAATCCTCCTTATATAAGGACAGATGTGATAGAAACTCTGGATCCTGAAGTAAAGGATCATGAGCCGAGAAAGGCTCTGGACGGAGGAAAGGACGGCCTTGATGTCTACAGGCGGATTGCAAAGGAAAGCGGCAGACATCTGAAGCCTCACGGAATCCTGGCCTTGGAAATCGGCTATGATCAGGCGGTAGATGTAGTAACCCTTCTGGGAGAAGGTGGAGATTTTGACGGAGCCCGCATAATAAAGGACCTGGACAACAAAGACAGAGTTATAATCACTAAGAAAAACAAATAAGTAAGAAAACGGTAGTTGAAGGAAAGAGAAAAGGAAAGCAGGACAAAATGAATCTGGCAGTAATTTTTGGTGGAAAATCAACAGAACACGAGGTTTCAAGGCTTTCGGCTGTAAACGTGCTGAAGGCTCTGGAGGGAGACCAGTATGAGGTTTTCGTAATCGGAATCACTAAAGAGGGAAGATGGTACATAACAAAAGCGCCATATGAAGCTATTGCTGACGGCAGCTGGGAAAAGGACCCGTCAAACCGCCAGGTGGTTATTCCCCACGATCCTGTGGTACACGGAATCCTTGTTTTTGACCAGGAAGACAGAGCAATGGCCATCAGAATCGACTGCGTGATTCCTGTGCTTCACGGCGCACACGGAGAGGATGGAGACATTCAGGGACTTCTGGAGCTGGCAGAGATCCCGTATGTGGGCTCAGGAGTTGCAGCAACAGCAAACTCAATGGACAAGTCCATTACGAAGGTTCTTGCGGCACAGACCGGGGTAAGACAGGCAAAGCACTGTGTCCTCCGTCTGAAGGAATACAGAGAGGATCCTGAAGGAGTGGTAATGGACGCATTTACGGCTCACAATGGCCATTTCCCTCTATTTGTAAAACCTTCTTCTGCAGGTTCATCTGTTGGAGCTTCAAAGGCCAAGAACCTGGATCAGCTGAGGGAAGCTGTAGCTGAGGCTTTCAAGTATGACAAAAAGGTTCTGGTAGAAGAAGCTATTGTGGGAAGGGAGATCGAGTGTGCCGTTATTGGGAACAACGATCCAAAGGCCAGCCGTGTAGGCGAAATCCTTTCTGCAGGAGAGTTCTATACATACGATGCCAAGTATAAAAATCCGGAATCAAAGACAAGGGTGGTAGAAGATCTGCCAGATGAAACCATAAACAAGGTGAGACAGTACGCCATTGCCATTTACAAGGCACTGGACTGCAGAGGACTTTCCAGAGTAGACTTCTTCTACAGCAATGAGGGGGAGATTGTTTTCAACGAGATTAATTCTCTTCCGGGATTTACAAACATCAGCATGTATCCTATGCTGTGGGAAGACATGGGAATTTCTCAGCCTCAGCTGCTGGACAGCCTGATTAAGCTGGCAATGGAAGAGCATTCTGACTGGGTGAGAAAATAATAACCGAACAGAAGGGGGTGCAGCAATGGCAATGAGAATTGAGAACCAGGCTGTAATGTTCGCACTTCTCTGCAAATATACTGTAGAGAAGAAGGGAAGCCTGGGAAATCATATCATTCAACAGGGTATGATCAAATACGGCAAGGAGAGAGGCAGGAGGATGGCCGAAAGGGCAAAGGCCAATGGTGATCCCATTGC
The DNA here is from genome assembly GCF_009695865.1 of Allobaileyella intestinalis. GTDB lineage: Bacteria > Bacillota > Clostridia > Peptostreptococcales > Anaerovoracaceae > Allobaileyella > Allobaileyella intestinalis. The sequence continues at coordinate 179,235 of NZ_VUNB01000003.1, forward strand.
TCTCTGGACAAACCAGGCTTATGGAGAGTGGAAACCGGATTATCCGGGCCAGATGGAATTTGGAACAGTAGAGAATACGCCGGAATACAAGACCTATATCAGCAAATGCGCCTGGTGCGATGCCTGGAAAAAATACGATCTCCTGGAGTACGGCAGGGAGTACTGCGTAAATGTGGACAAGGCGGTATATGAAGGTTTCTGCCAGGACTTCAAGTGCCTTCCTGAATATCCGACTATGAGCTGGGGCGGCCAGCGCTGCGTATTCAACTGGACCCAGCCCCTGAGCCCGGAAGATCAGGAGAAGGTCAAGGCAAAAAAAGAAGAGCTGGGAACTTCCTGCATGAAGGATTTCGAATATCACACAGCTCACATCTACCACACAATCTCCGGGGCAATCCGAGACGCATTCCCTGAAGATGCTGAGGAAATAATAAGCAAAGCCACTGAAGATTATATTAAACTGTTCGGAGAAGATGAATTCCGGCCCCTTCTCAAATACACACCGGAAGACTTCTGATATTGCAATTCTTATATTAAATGGGGGTGTGAAAATGGGAATTAAATTTGGTGTTATCGGTTTCGGCAACATGGGCGGAGCAATTACAAAAGGCGCAGTAAATGCCGGATACCTTTCAAAGGAAGATGTTTACGTAGCAGACATCAAGGAAGAAGCCCGTCAGAAAGCGAAAGATTTTGGCCTTACTGTAGTAAAAGACGATGAGGAGCTTGCGGCAAAGAGCGACATCGTGCTCATGGCCGTAAAGCCTCAGCAGTACGAGGAGGCAGCTGCTATGACAGGAAAAGCCCTGGACGGCAAGGCCATGCTTTCCATAGTAGCCGGTGTTACTACAGACAGGCTCCAGGCAGGTATAGACGGAACCCCGAGAATCCTCAGGCTTCTGCCTAACACTCCAGCTCTCGTTTATGAAGGAGCCTTTGCACTGAACAAAGGCAACGACTTCACTTCGGAAGAAGAGGCTTTCTCGGAAAAGCTTTTTGCATCTATCGGAACTGTTCTCTGGGTGAAGGAAAGCGACCTTGACGCAGTCTGCGGCCTCAGCGGCGGCGGCCCGGCTTACGTGGCTATGTTCATCGAGGCCTTGGCCGACGGTGGAGTAAAAGAAGGTCTCACAAGAGACGTGGCTTATAAACTGGCAGCTCAGACCGTGCTGGGATCTGCAAAAATGATTCTTGAAACCGGCATGCACCCGGGCCAGCTGAAGGACATGGTAACTTCTCCAGCCGGCACCACCATTGAGGGCTGCGACGCCCTGGAAGAGGGCGGCTTCAGACATGCAGTGATCGACTGTGTGGTAAAAGCCAGCGAGAGATCCAGGAGCTTGTAAAAAGATGGAGCCATACAGAAACGGTGAATAGTAAAATCAACTGGAGATAGTGAGCGGCGGCACGATCCGCCGCTTTTTTGTGTGAGGGATAAACGTGACCGGAGGTAATGGGGAGGATAAATAATGTTAAGTGCTGTATTTATTATTGTAATTGTTGACATAAAAGTCCTATGGTGGTATGACAAATGTGAACTAAATAAATACAGAAAAATGCACATCTTGTAAACAGAAATATAGAAAAGATTAACCAACAAATTATATCAAAAATCAGAAAGGGGTGTTTTGCGTGTCCAGAATAGCTAGGCCTTCAAAGACAAATGATACGACCACAGGCCTGACAGCAGGCCACATAAAAAGTTTTCGCGCCAGGTTCAACGGCTTTATTGTCGCAGTCCTGGTGATGACGATGGTGGCAGTAAGCTCGGGAGTGATGACTTTTGCAGCTGACACCACATCCGGAAGCGGCAGCAGCACAGCAGCGGCGTCTTCCACCACAGTACAGGTAACATATAACATATAACGCCAACATGGGGACCTTTAAGTCCGGCTTCAACAATAAGGTCTCGGCGGTTCCGGGAACTCATATCACGCTGCCGGGGGCGGACGCGGCAACGCTCACGGGGAATCAGGCAAGCCACCTGGCAGGATGGTCCACGAGCAGCAAGACTTCCGTGCCTGAATACAAGCCGGGAGACGATTATGTTGTCCCGTCCAGCGGAGTCACACTCTATGCAGTGTGGCAGAAGAGCCTGATACTGTCTCCGAAGCTGGAAAACATGACGGCATACTACATGGTGGTGGACACCAGCGGGAATGTACTTTCAGAGGGCCCGGTGAACGGGGCTACTCCGGTGACGGCACCGGGACCACAGAGTCCGGAGGATTTTGTGGAGGTCTTTGTAAAGCCCGATCCCAATTACCTGATCACCAGGATCGAATCCGCCGATGTAAACAATTTCATTTATCCTCTGGGGGACAATTATATGGGCCGCCCGGGGAAATATCTGAAAAAGTCAGACGTCCAGCGTATGAAGAATCAGGGGTATGTGGCAACCTTCGGCTGGGGAACTAAATATCAGAAAGAAGGCAATAATCTGATTGTCGACGCCAGGGCGATCCAGCCGGTCCCGGAAGCAAAGATCGTTCCCGACAAGACGCAGGATCTCAAAAAAGGGGATGTGGTAACGCTTACGGTGACTCTCCGTGCGGGAGATCTCCAGAACCAGTATTCTGCCGCGTTGAACGGCACACCGGTAGTACACATCGGAAAGACCAGCACCACAGACATCCCGCTTTCCAATGTGAAAAAAACGGACAACGACACATATACCGGCACAGCGCAGTATACCCTGACCGCAGATGATATAAAAAACAACAGCCTCAACGCCAGCGTGGAGGCAAGCTTCACTTACAGCTACGAGTTTCCTTTCAAGGGTGAACACGACGCGCAATACAGCGTCACGACCGCCGCTGCCATCGATTCCAGCAGCGATGCCATCGTCATCGATGGCTACGCCAAGGCCCACAAGGTCAGCTATAATTACTCTTTCCTTGGAGGTGTGACTGCACCCACCGGGTTCCCGGTACTGCCGGTGGACAGCACCGCGTACACAAAAGGCAACACCGTGAACATCTCTGCAACCCCTGCCACGGGCAGCACCGTCAGGGATGACGCCAACAGCGGCACCTGGAATTTCACGGGATGGTACCTTTACGACAGGCTGATCAGCGGCACCACTACCATGGGGGACGATGACCTGAACTTCGAGGGAAGATGGCTTTTCCAGGCGGACACGGACACCCTGACCTACGATGCCAACTCCGGCAGCGATGCGTATGAGGGGGCAACCGACCCGTCACAGGGTTACGCCGGCGGCATTGTCAACGTGAAAAAGAACGGTTTCACCCGCCAGGGCTACCGCTTCACCGGCTGGAACACGAAGGCTGACGGTACAGGGACGGAGTTCGTTCCGGATAGTGCCTACGTTCTCAATGGCAAGGCTGATGACGTACTCTACGCCCAGTGGGAGAAGACATATAAGGTAAATTATCAGCTTAGCTATGACGGCGCCGATGGCAGTGACACATCAAGCTTCCCTGCCGAGGTAGTCACCGTTCCTGAGGACGACAAAGAATATGCAGAAAAGGATGTGGTCACTGTTTCCACCGAACCTTCTAAGCGCAAGGTGAAGGACCCGATCAACGGTGGTACCTGGACCTTCAGCGGCTGGACTCTCAACGGCCAGCCAGCTGGGGAAAAGCTCACCGTGGGGACCGAAGACATCACTCTCACAGGCACCTGGACCTTTACCCCGGACAAAAAGACGACACCGGGAGACAACACGAATTCCAATTCCAATACGAATTCAGGGTCGACTACAACCACTAACACAAAGATCACCCGCACCGGTGACGCTCAGGGTACACCGCGCACAGGAGATGATACAGTCTTTGAGCTGTACGCATCCATGCTGGGGATCAGCGGAGCCGCACTGGCTGCATTTGTGGTAGCAAGGCGGAGAAGAAATTCCCTGGAAAAGTAGATTTGCTGATTTCGATCAATAGTGGTAACTGAATGGGACCTGACAAAAATTGGGTCCCCTTTTCAACTAAAAACGTGGATATCTGTAAAGAGGCAGGCATCCCTTGTCACTTAGCCGGCGACGCAAAAGAAGTAACAAGAGCCGTGGAATCCATAGCAGACGCCGTTGAAGTTACAATGACAGTATAAGATTTTGAAGTAAAGTGAAAGAATGCGCGGGATCCCACCCGCGCATTCTTTCGTTATAAGAGTGAAAAATTCCCATCGAGCAGTAGAGCCAGCTGAATATATTATGACCCTAGAGGTCTGCATGAGCAGTAGAAAGCCCGGAAGTGGGAATCAGTACTGCTCACAATGCCTAGAAAAAGCAGTACTATCAGCCGAAATGTGAATTTCTACTGCTCGCGGAACCAAGAAGGAGCAGTAGAAGTGACTAGATTGGCAAAGAGTACTGCTTTTGGAATCAAGCATGAGCAGTAGAAAACCCGGAAATAGGAGTCAGTACTGCTCACAGCACCAGGAAAAAGCAGTACTATCAGCCGAACTGTGAATTTCTACTGCTCGCGGAACCGAGAAGGAGCAGTAGAAGTGACTAGATTGGCAAAGAGTACTGCTTTAGGAACCAAGCATGAGCAGTAGAAAACCCGGAAATGGGAATCAGTACTGCTCACAGCGCCAGGAAAAAGCAGTACTATCAGCCGAACTGTGAATTTCTACTGCTCGCGGAACCGAGAAGGAGCAGTAGAAGTGACTAGATTGGCAAAGAGTACTGCTTTTGGAACTAAGCATGAGCAGTAGAAAGCCCGGAAATGGGAATCAGTACTGCTCACAGCCCCAGGAAAAAGCAGTACAATCAGCTGAACTGTAAACTTCTACTGCTCCCAGGTTGTAGCATCCGGTCCCCAAGCCCGGTTCCAAGTCCCAGTCCCAAGCTCGATCCCAAGCCCGCTCCCCAGTCCCGGACCAGTCCCGGCCCAAGCCGGAGGCTTGCTTGTGTTTTCCAGGCCGGACGGTATAATTGTACTGTTAGCGATTCAAGACTAAGGAGGACCTTATGCATAAAGTGGTATATAAGCGCCAGCTCAGCCATGACATGTTCTGGATGGAGCTGGAGGCCCCTTACGTGGCCGCAAAAGCCCGGCCGGGGCAGTTCATCATTTTCAGGGTGGACGAGTACGGAGAGAGAGTGCCGCTCACCATGGCCGGAAGCAACAAAGAGAAAGGAACAGTTACCATTATTTTCCAGGCAGTGGGCAGGAGCACCAGCTTGCTGTCACAGGTAGAGGAAGGTGAGTCCATTGCCGACATCACAGGACCTCTGGGACGTCCTACTGAGATGGAGGGACTGAAAAGAGTCTGTGTTGTAGGCGGAGGTACCGGCAATGCCCTGGCATATCCTGTGGCCAAGGGACTTCACGACGCCGGCGTCATCGTGGACATGGTCAGCGGCTTCAAAACAGAAGAACTCATCGTTCTCGAAGACGAGTTTAAGGCAGCAGTGGACAATTTTTACCTTATGACCGATGACGGAACTAAGGGAGAGAAGGGCTTTACCACAGACAAGCTGAAAGCCCTTATCGACAGCGGCGTACAGTACGATGAGGTCATCACTGTAGGACCTCCGGTTATGATGAAGTTCGTGTGCAAGGTAACAGAGCCATACGGAATCAAGACCATTGCATCCCTTACGGCACTGATGATCGACGGCACAGGAATGTGCGGCGGATGCAGAGTGTCCGTGGGAGGCGAGACCAAATACGCCTGCGTAGACGGACCTGAGTTTGACGGCCAGCTGGTAGACTGGGATACCCTGATTGCCAGAAACGCCTACTACATGGCAGAAGAACAGGAAGAGAGAGATCACGTGTGCAGACTGACAGGAGGGGTGAGACATTATGAATAACAGCAAGATTAAGACACCTATGCCATCCCAGGATCCTAATGTAAGGAACAGCAACTTCCAGGAAGTAGCCCTTGGATACACAGAGGAGATGGCAGTCAGCGAGGCAGAAAGATGCCTTAACTGCAAGAACAAGCCTTGCGTCAGCGGCTGTCCTGTAAACGTAAGAATTCCGGAGTTTATCAAGAAAGTTACGGAGAGGAAGTTCGAGGAAGCATATGAGATAATCACCTCAACCAACTCCCTGCCTGCTGTTTGCGGAAGAGTCTGCCCTCAGGAAACCCAGTGCGAAGGCAGGTGTGTGAGAGGCATTAAGGGCGAACCTGTTGGAGTAGGCCGCCTGGAGCGCTTCGTAGCAGACTGGCACAGAGAGCATCAGGAAGAGGAAAAAAATAATGTCTCCTCAGCGAAGGAAAGCAACAAAGACAAGAGAGTGGCTGTTGTAGGATCCGGTCCTGCAGGACTGGCCTGCGCCGGCGACCTGATCAACATGGGATACGACGTTACAGTTTTTGAAAGCCTCCACAAGGAAGGCGGCGTACTGGTTTACGGAATTCCTGAGTTCAGACTGCCTAAGGACATCGTTGCATATGAGATAGACAATCTGAAAGCCAAGGGCGTGAAGTTTATCAGGGACGTTGTGATCGGAAGATCCCTGAACGTAGATGACCTCTTTGATCAGGGCTATCAGGCCGTGTTCATTGGAACTGGAGCAGGTCTGCCTAGGTTCATGAACATCGAAGGTGAGAACCTGGTAGGGGTGTACTCCGCCAACGAGTACCTGACCAGGATCAACCTGATGAAGGCCTACAAAGACGAGTACGACACTCCTATCAAGAAGCACAAGAAGGTGGCTGTTGTAGGCGGGGGCAACGTTGCCATGGACGCAGCACGCTGCGCTAAGAGAATGGGCGCCGACGTTCACATTGTCTACAGGAGAGGCAGAGATGAAATGCCTGCCAGAGCAGAGGAAATCCAGCACGCCGAAGAAGAAGGAATTGTTTTCCACCTGCTCAATAACCCGGTAAGAATACTGGGAGACGACAAGAACGAGGTAGAAAAAATTGAATGCATCAAGATGGAGCTGGGTGAGCCGGACGCCAGTGGCAGAAGAAGACCTGTCCCAATCCAAGGCTCTGAATTCACAATCGATGTTGATGCGGTAATAATGGCTTTGGGAACAAGGCTGAACAACCTGATCTGCGACACTACAGAAGGTCTGGATCAGAACGACAGAGGCGGCATCAAGATCGATGAAGAGAACAACGCATGTACAAGGCCGGGAGTTTTTGCCGGCGGAGATGCTGTAACAGGAGCAGCCACCGTTATTAAGGCCATGGGAGCAGGAAAAAAGGGCGCAGCAGGCATTGATGCGTACCTGAATAAATAAATCCTGCAAAAATACAATTTTCCACGGTCTTTTGTGCAAAAACGGTTTGACTGTGTTGTTCCCGGGTGATACACTTAATAAGCTGTCCAGCCGGATCATAGGGACCGGAAGGCAGACTTTAACAGAAAGAGGCGAACAACATGAAGGAAGGAATCCATCCTGAGTATAAGGAATGTAAAGTAACTTGCGCATGTGGAAATACGTTCACTACTCTGTCAACTAAAGACGAGATGAGAGTTGACGTTTGCTCTGAGTGCCATCCGTTCTTCACAGGTCAGCAGAAGTTTGCTAGCCGTGGCGGACGTATTGAGAAGTTCAAGAACAAATACAACCTTTAGGGAAGCACAATCAAGAGGGGCTGGCGCCGTGGCGACAGCCTCTCTTTTGGTGTATTCGATTGTTTCACAAAGGAAACACAAATAGAAGTAAACACGGGAGACATGAGATGTTTGACAAACTGGATTTTACCCTGGAGAAATACCAGGAACTGGCTCAGAAGGTAGCCGATCCGGCAGTAATATCCGACCAGCCTACATGGCGGACTTATATGAAGGAAATGGGCGAGCTGGAGCCTATTGTTAACGAGTACAAAGAGTACAAGAAGACAAAGGAAGAGATAGAAGAGGCCAAGGAGATTCTTGACGCTGAAGATGACGAAGAGCTGAGGGAAATGGCCAGAGAAGAGATAAAGGAGAATGAAGGCAAACTGGAAGAACTTCAGGAAAGCCTGAAAGTTCTGCTTATTCCTAAGGACCCTAACGACCAGAAGAACGTTATCCTGGAGATCAGAGCCGGTACAGGCGGCGACGAGGCAGCTCTTTTCGGAAACGACCTGCTGAGAATGTACCTCCGCTATACAGAGCGTCACAGATTCAAGGCTGAGATAATCGAGCTTAACGATACAGAAATCGGCGGCGTAAAGGAAGCGGTTGTCCTGATCAAGGGAAAGGGCGCATATTCAAGGCTCAAATACGAGAGCGGCACTCACAGAGTACAGCGTGTGCCTGAAACAGAGTCCAGCGGAAGAATTCACACTTCTGCAGCTACTGTCGCAGTTCTTCCTGAAATCGACGACGTTGAAGTTGACCTGAATCCAAACGATGTAAGGGTGGACGTATACAGAGCCTCCGGAAACGGCGGCCAGTGCGTAAACACTACAGATTCCGCCGTAAGACTTACTCACATACCTACAGGTCTGGTAGTTACATGCCAGGACGAGAAGTCCCAGATCAAGAACAAGGACAAGGCCTTCAAAGTCCTGAAGTCCAGGCTCTATGACCTGAAGCTGAAAGAGCAGAACGATGCGGTTTCTGCCGAGAGAAAGAGCCAGATCGGTTCAGGAGACCGCTCAGAGAGAATCAGAACTTACAACTTCCCTCAGAGCAGAGTAACTGACCACAGAATTAACCTTACATTATATAAACTGGATGCCATCCTGGATGGAGATCTGGATGAGATCATCGACGGACTTATCACCCAGGATCAGGCCGAGAAGATGAAGAATTTCTAATTCTTCGGGGACAAACAAATGGAGACGCTGAAGTTTGAGGTTGACCAGGAATCAATAGAAAAAGCCGGTGAGATAATCAGAAAAGGCGGACTGATCGCTTTTCCCACAGAAACAGTTTACGGCCTGGGGGCCAACGCCTATGACAGCAGAGCTGTAAGATCAGTATATGCGGCCAAGGGAAGACCTAGTGACAATCCCATGATTGTCCACATCGCCCATTTTGACCAGCTGGAAGATGTGGTTTCAGAAGTGCCTGAAGTAGGAAGGCAGCTGATGGACGTATTCTGGCCGGGACCTATGACCCTGATCATGAAGAAAAACGACGAGATTTCTGATGCGACTACAGGAGGTCTCGACACGGTAGGCGTGAGAATGCCGTCAAACAGAACGGCTGCAGCCTTTCTAAACAGCTGCAGAGTTCCGGTGGCAGCACCTAGCGCCAACCTTTCGGGAAAACCAAGTCCTACCACCTGTGAAGACGTGCTGGAGGACATGGATGGAAGAATTGACGGAATAATTATGGGAGAGCAGTGCGATGTAGGCATAGAATCAACCGTAATCGACGTTACAGGAGACCATCCGGTGATTCTGAGACCAGGGTTCATAACCGCAGAGATGATCAGAAAATCTCTGAATATTGAAGTCACCTACGATCCGGCCCTGTTCATGGAGCCTGACCAAAGTGATTTTCACCCTAAGGCTCCGGGAATGAAGTACAAGCACTACTCACCGAAGGCGGATGTGCAGATCGTCGAGGGAGATCAGGAAAAAGCTCTTCAGATTATTGGGGAGCTCAGCACAAAGGCTCAGGCAGAGGGCAAGAAGACGGCTCTCATCGATTACGGCAGAGACAGCCGGGAAGCAGCCAGGGATTTTTTTGCCAGATTGCGTGAACTGGACAGAGAAGATGTTGATATAATATATGTGTATGCATTGCCTGAAGAAGATCTGGGATTTTCGGTAATGAACAGAATGCTGAAATCTGCCGGTTACAACGTGATTCACGCATAGTCCCAAGACACCGGGAAGAGAAGGATTTTTTTCGGGAAAAAAATAAAACAGACAGCTGAAATTTCAGGCCGGCAGGCCGGGAGGTACATAATGATTATTGCAATGGCAAGCGACCATGCAGGATACGAACTTAAGATGGCTATCAGAGAGAAGCTGGAGAAGGAAGGTTACCAGATCCTGGATCTTGGAACTGATTCCACAGAGTCTGTAGATTATCCGAAGTACGGAAAGGCTCTGGGAGAGGCTGTTATGGCCGGAAAGGCCGAGAAGGGCATTGCCGTTTGCGGAACCGGCATTGGAATTTCCATTGCTGCTAACAAGGTGAAGGGCATCAGGTGCGCACTCTGCACTTCTGTGGAGATGGCAAAGATGGCCAAACAGCACAACAACGCTAATATTCTGGCTATGGGAGGAAGAACTACTGATAAGGAGCTGGCATTCCAGATGGTAGACACCTGGCTGAGTGAGGAGTTCCTGGGAGGCAAGCATCTGAGAAGAACCAACATGCTGGATGAGATGTAATTTTTTCAGAGAAGACAAAATTTGAGATGAAGGTTCGTCTGTGTGGTATAATTAGCCGGGCAAAAAATTAACGAAGTCTCCGGAGAGCTACAGACGGAGTTGTTGTTAGAAGTGATTAACAGGATTTTTTAAGGCAGGAAGGGAGAAAGTCCATGAGCGAGAAGCAGGGCAAGGTGTACGTTTTTGATCATCCGCTGATTCAGCACAAGGTTTCCATGATGAGGAAGAAGGAGACCAACGTCAAGGAGTTCAGGGAGATGGCCACAGAGGTGGCAACGCTTATGGGGTATGAGGCAACAAGGGATCTGCCTCTGGAAGATGTAGAGATAGAAACTCCTATGTGCAAGACTACCGTAAAGATGCTGAAGGGAGAGGATATTGCCATCGTTCCTATCCTCAGAGCCGGACTGGGATTTGTTGACGGAATGCTGGCTCTTGTTCCAAATGCAAAGGTTGGTCACGTAGGCCTGTACAGGGATCCGGAAACCCACATGCCTATTGAGTACTACTGCAAGCTTCCTAGCGACATTGACAAGAGGAAGACCTTCGTAGTTGATCCTATGCTGGCAACAGGCGGTTCTGCAATTGCAGCCATTGATTTTATCAAGAGAAGAGGAGCAACAGACATTGCCTTCATGTGCCTGATTGCAGCCCCGGAAGGAATTGATGCCCTGCAGAAGGCCCATCCGGATGTAGATATTTACATTGCAGCAAGAGACGAGAGACTGAACGAGGATGCTTACATTCTGCCGGGACTGGGAGATGCAGGTGACAGACTGTACGGCACAAAGTAGTCCAGGGTTTTAATCAGGAAAAAAATAGTTCCGCAGATTCGGAAGTTTTCGGAAGTTTTCGAAAACCCAGTCTGGAAGACAGGGCGAAATAAATGGATACCCGGGCCTTGAACAGGCCCGGTTTTTTGATGCCGCAAATTATCCCGGAGGTATAAAACACCTGATATCAACCAAGAAAAATGCGACAATAAAGATGGATATAGTGTATAATCACTATATCCATCTTGTATTTCGTGCACCGGACCACAAAACAACTTCAGGTTCCCGCACCCTGGGCAGGATGAGAAAAATTTTTTTCAAAAAAGAAAAGGAGATATGACGATGTTTAAAATTCCTGACAATGTGAGCAAGTACGACAATGTATACGACGTACTGCAGGAAAGAGGCTTCATTGAACAGGTCACAGATCCGGAAGCAGCAAGGGATCTGCTGGGCCGGGAGAAAATAAAGTTCTATATTGGCTTCGACCCTACTGCAGACTGCCTTCACGTAGGCCACCTCGTACAGATTATTGTAATGATGTGGATGATGAAGTATGGTCATACTCCTGTTGCACTTATCGGCGGTGGTACAGGAATGGTGGGAGATCCTTCTGGCAGAACTGACATGAGAAGGATGATGACTGTTGATGAGATCGACTACAACTGCGCCCAGTTCAAGAAGCTTTTTGACAGGTTCCTGGACTTCGACGATGAGTGGAAATATGAAGGAAACGGCGGAGTTTTCGTGCCAGGTCACGAGAACAGGGAGCCGCTGCCGGGCAAGGCTGTAAGCGTAAACAACGGCGCATGGCTGAGAAACCTGAACTTCGTGGAGTTTGTAAGCCAGATCGGAAGGAATTTCAGCGTTCCTAACATGCTGAGAGCAGAGGCATTCAAGAGAAGAATAAACGAGGGAGGTCTTACCTTCTTCGAGTTCACCTACATGCTCATGCAGGCTTATGACTTTTATGTAATGGCAAGGGACTTCGACCTTAAGATGGAGTTCGGCGGAAACGACCAGTGGTCTAATATCATTGCAGGTGTGGATCTGTCAAAGAAGGCTTCAAACCTGGATGTTTACGGAATGACCTTTGCCCTTCTCACAAAGGCAGATGGCCAGAAGATGGGTAAGACAGCCAGCGGAGCTCTGTGGCTGGATGAGAACAGAGTATCTGTTTACGACTTCTTCCAGTACTGGAGAAACGTAGACGATGCAGACGTTAACAAGTGCCTGAGAATGATGACATTCCTTCCTATGGATGAGGTTAACAGGCTCAGCGCTCTTGAAGGAGCTGAGATCAACAAGGCCAAGGAAGTTCTGGCCTTTGAGGTTACCAAGCTGGTTCACGGAGAAGAGAAGGCAAGAGAGGCTCTGGAAGCATCTCGTCAGGTATTTGCAAAAGGAAATGCTGCTTCTGCGGACATTCCGTCTGTTGAGAAGGATGGCGCTGAGTTCGAGGGTGAAGGAGTGGGCCTTGTAAGCCTGATGAAGGAAATCGGTCTTGTAAGCAGCAACAGCGACGGCTTCAGAATGATTGAGCAAGGCGGTGTAAAGCTGAATGGCGAGACGGTTACCGACAAGAAGAAGACAATTACCATGGATGATTTCCAGGATGGAAGAATTGTTATTCAGAAGGGCAAAAAGAAATTCATGGCTGTTGAGGTCAAATAGGAACAGGGAAATTTGTTTGTATTGCAGTAAGTTAGTGTTGGTTTGAAAGGCAGGAAACCTTATGGTTGATCATATTGATCTCAATGAATTGAAGGAAGAGACGGAGAGAGTATTCAGAAGCGGGTTCATGTGCTCGGAAACAGCAGTTTACGTTCTCAACAAGTTCTTCGACCTGGGAATGCCAGAGTCGGCCATGGCAATGGCTACAGGATTTCCATACGGTTTTGGAGACGGAGGCAATGTGTGCGGGGGAGTAGCGGGAGCTACCATGTGCCTTGGCATGGTCTTCGGAAGAACAGTGCCAGGTGACCCGAAATACAAGAAGTGCCTGGATCTGGTCAGGGAGCTGAACGACGATGTGATTGAAGCATATGAGACTACTATCTGCCCGGATCTCATCAGGGATTATGACTTTAAAGATCCGGAGAGGAAGGATCACTGCGTGGGCATCATGATGGCCGTCGTCACGTCCTTCGCTAAAATAATGGAGAGGGAAAAGGGAGTTAAGATCATCCGGTAGGAATATGAGGAGAAAAACAAGCCGGAACACCTGTACGGTGGAAGAGATGGAATCTCTGTTTGTCAGAGCACTTCCGGAACCGCTGGTTCCATATCTTATGAGCAAATAGTAGTTTATGACCTCAGATTTCGCAAAAATTGAATCCGGACAAGAACAATGATACAAAACAGTCTTTTTCTCTCACTATGAGAGATAAAGGCTGTTTTGTTAATTGTAAGCCTTGAAGGAATGCAGGCAATCGTTACGCAGCTGTCTCAGCAGCTTTAATAATTACAAGCATGGGAGCAAGAAAGCAAAGAGGTGGAAAAAATGAATTGTGCAGTTAGATATTATTCCAGATCAGGAAATACAAAGCTGGTTGCAGATGCCATTGCAAAGGCCGCAGGCGTCAAGGCTGTTTCAACAGACAGCAGTGAAGCACAGATCTGCGAGCCTGTAGATGTTCTGTTCATCGGAGGAGCACTCTACGCATATGGTATCGATGAAAACCTGAAAAACTACATTGTGGGACTGGATCCTGAAAAAATTGGAAAAGCTGTGGTGTTCTCCACATCATGGATCTCAAAACACGCTATTGACCTGATCAAGTCAGGATTGAAGGAAAAAGGAATTCCTGTTGAGGAAGAATCCCTCTACTTCAGAGGAAAACCTGGTCAGAAGCAGCTCGAAGAAGCCTGCGCATTTGCAGGAAAGTTCATGTAATGAGCAGGGCGGCAGATCCATACGAAAAGCTGAACCTTAAATTAAGGAATTGCTTATCCGGCGCTGAAACATAATTTCGGTTTAGTCAGCCTTAATAGATAATTGTTAATATAAAACAGGGACCGCCTTACTTTAACCTGAATAAGGTGATCCCTGTTTGTTTTTTAATATTGCCGAATATTTATGAATGTTTCCGAATGTTTCCGGATAGGGAAAAGACTACTGGATTTTTTCCCTGGCGATTATAGCAGCTCCAAGAGCACCTGCGTATCTTCCGTCGTGCTGGGGGATCACCGTTGCGTGAAGCTTGCGGGACAGGAGCTCTGCAAAATACTCATTGCTGCTGAGACCGCCGGTAATGATTACCGTATCGTACAGCTCCTTCCTCTGCATGAGAGTCACAACCTTCTGAGCTACAGAGTCAATGACACCTGCAGCAAGATCTTCCTTGCTTTTGCCTTCACCCATGTAGTTTATTACCTCAGACTCCGCAAAAACCGTACAGATAGAGCTGATGGGAATGGCTTCCCCTTTCTGGGCTTCCTCAAAAAGCTCCTCAATAGTAAGGCCCAGTCTGTTGGCCATAACCTCGATGAATTTTCCCGTTCCTGCGGCGCACTTGTCGTTCATCAGGAAGTCTACAGGTTTGCCGTTCTTCACGTTGATGAACTTGGTGTCCTGGCCTCCCACATCTACAATGGAGCAGTCCCTGCCGATAAGGCTGTAGCCTCCCCGGCCGTGGCAGGTGATTTCCGTTACGACTTTGTCGGCGTAATTCACCGAAATCCGGCCGTAGCCTGTGGCAACAATGCCGGCGTTTGAAAGGTCACCGATGGTCTCCTCCAGGTGATCTTTAATGATGCCCGCCGTAATCTTGCTGTTCCAGCCTGTTGGCAGAACCTGGTAAACAGGCTTTTCACCAAGACCCAGAATGCAGACCTTTGAGGCCGTTGATCCGATATCAATTCCAATACTGTATTTCCTAGACATAATTCTCCCATCTTCTAAGTGATTGCCGGCTTGTAAAAAAATTCAAGTCAGGCGAATTTGTGGCGCTTTCCGTCAAACTTGTTGTTAAGACCCTGAAACCCCAGATAGGTGAGACCTTCTTTTTCCGCAAGTTCTCTGATGGCAGGGATCTCTTCGTATTTTACCAGAAGGGTTACTCCGCAGCAGATGCTGAGCTGTCTCGGAGTAGGGGATATGCGGCTTTCAAGCTGGTTTTTCTTCATCTGCTGGTGCATGGCGAAGGCTTCGTTGCTGTTGTTAAAAAGCATGTAATAGTGTTCCATGCCAGGCTGGAGGTTGTCCTCCGGGATCCGCTCTTTATCCGCATACCAGGCTTCTTCGATTCCTTCTTTTTTCTCAACCATAACCGTTCCTCTATATACTTCCTGTTCCGGCATAACAAGACTGATGATACGCCGAAAATCTGCATATATCAAATAGTTTCAATATTATTTGCCTGAAAACAACAGCCCGGGCGGTGATGCCGCCCGGGCCTTAAGGGAATGTCCGGGAAACTATCCCAGGATCTCCATGAATGCTCCGATTCTTGTTTTCAGCTGCTGTGTGTCGTTTTCTGTGTAGTCTGTTTCCAGAGAAAGAACCGGGATGCCTGCTTCCTTAAGAGCATTCTGCAGGTTGTAGCTTTCAATATCGTAGGTGGTGCAGAATTTCAGGTGAGCATCGATTACGCCGTCAACGTGGTATTCCTTGGCCAGTCTGATGACGTCGTCGATTCTGTGCTCGTTAGGAGTGAAGCATGCACAGTGGATATCCATGTAGCGTTTAGCCAGGTTGTCGCACATTTCATCGATGGTGGAGCCACCTTCGTCCACAAGATTCTCGAAGTATCTTGTTCCTGTGCAGGTCTCTTCGCATACAACTGCGCCGCCGGAAGTCTCGATGATGTTGTGGAGCTTCCAGTTAGGAATGGACTGAGGTGTTCCGGACAGGAGAATTCTCTTAGTGCCTGCAGGGAATACGCTTACGCCGTCTTTGACTCTGTTCTCCAGCTCGTCACAAAGGGTGTTGACCATCTGAGTGAAGCGTACAGGATCATCGTAGTATGCGATCTGCATGATGAGCAGTGTATCTGTTCCGCTGATAGGAATGTTCTGAGCCTTACGTGTATCGTAGAGACGCATGAGAGCCTTTCTCTTTGCGTTGATTTTCTTGATGTTCTCAGCAAGGTTCTCTGCTGTGACCTTGTTTCCTGTATCAGCTTCTACAATCTTTATGAGCTTCTTGATCTCCTCAGACCATGCAGCAATGTCTTCAGGCCTTCTCATTGAAGGAATCTGCATTACTGTCATTGGAACATCCTTGGCCAGAATCTCATAGGCCTTCTTCTTTCCGTCGCAGGTGGTTTCGCCGATGAGTCTGTCCACAAGTCTGAAGAAAGGACATGTGCGGTCCAGACGTGCACCTACGCTGGCCTTAATCAGAGGGCATACATTGGCTGGCAGAACCTTTTCTCCTCCAGGTACCCAGAACTGGGATCCTGCACAGAGTCCTGTTGCAACTCCGCCTGCAGCCAGAATAACTTCGTCAGGAACATAGGTGCAGAAAGTTCCGAAAACCTTGCCGCCGTTTTTCCTGAACTCCACAAGTTCAGCCGGTCTTACCCCGTGAACATCCGCCAGGACAAAGTCAAAGTAGTCCATTTTTTCCGGCCTGTTCTCCTGGGACATGAAAACATCCCCTACAGCGGCAGGCAGAACGGAGCACAGCTCGTCGTGATGCTCAACGTCCATACCAAGTTCTTTCCACATTTTCATATTATCAGCCATGTAAAAGTACCTCCTGATGATTTCAAATACTTACCAGCACAATTATAGTTTTGCGTTAAGAAATGAACAAATTGCTGGAGTTTATTTGCCAGAGGGGTACTATTGAAATTTGCAATAGTAAACTTAAAAAGTATCAAATAAAAAGACTGATAATCACTTTCAGCCGTCCCTTCCGGGTGCTGCCTTCCACGCCCAGAAAAACAAATTTTCCAAAACCCCTGACGGAAATCCGGTCATTTTCTCCTGGCTCGAAAGATGAACTTGTAATCAGCCGGCCGTTGACAGTAACTTTTTCCCCTTGAATCAGGGCCTGAGCCTTTCCCCTGGACATGTTCCAAACGGTGGTGAGTATGGAATCCAGCCGCAGGGAAGCTACTGTGCCGGTAATTTTCCGGGTGCTTTCTGCAATGTCGCACTGGTCGGGAGGAATTATCCTGCATTTAATAGTTGTATGCTTCACCTGCACCAGCTCCCCGGCGATGACCCGGCTTCCTTCTCCTGTGCAGAAGATGCAGGCCCGGCCAGTTTCAGAGTCAACCAGAATATCTCCAATGAGATTCCGCTCAATGCCCAGGTTCATCATGGCCCCCAGGTAATCCCGGTGGGTCAGTGGATCCGCATATTTGGAATTTACAGGTTCCGCCAGAACCAGCTGTATTTCCCCCTGGCCCGAGGCTTCGTCAGAGATAAGCTGGGAGGCGGTCATATATGAGGGAAGGAAAAAAACAATTCCCCGGTCGAAGTTGCTGCGGCCTCCGTAGACAACGTAGGGAGTGCCGTTAAATGTGGAAAGACCAGGAGAATGCTGATGCCCTGCCATCTGAAAAAAATCTGCCAGCTCAGAGGCAGAAAGAAAATTGGTGTGGGTAAGGTAGTCCCCGTTCCAGCACTGACGAGACAGATCGGAGACCCTGCCGGAAAGCAGCTGCTGTTTATCCATAAATTACTTCCTCGTTTAAAAATTCAGTATGTTTAATATCTTCCTGTTGTGTATCAATATTACACCATATTATACTTATCTTGCAGAGGCTTGTAGAAAAAGCCGAACATTAAAGCAGGAATAATTGTGAAACACCGGAAAAATCCCATGAGAAGCCTGTTGCGGCAGTCTGCAGACAAGAAAAAATCTCGTCAATAGAATCAGAATCTTTGGAGAGTTGTATAATGTACAGGCGGACAAGAGATTATAAACAGAATTTATTATAGAGCCCACGGGGCCGGGAGGAAGAGATGAAGGAATATACACCATTTAAATCCGGTAAAGTCAGGGAGATATATGATAACGGAGACAGCCTGATCATGGTTGCCACAGACAGAATTTCGGCTTTTGACCATATTCTGAAGAACAAAGTAACAGGGAAGGGCAAGGTCCTCACACAGATTTCCAAGTTCTGGTTTGACCTTACCAAGGATATTGTGCCAAATCACATGATTTCAGTTGATGTGAACGACATGCCAGAATTCTTCAGAAAACCGGAATTCGATGGAAACAGCATGATGTGCAGAAAGCTGGAAATGCTTCCAGTAGAATGTATTGTAAGGGGATACATTACCGGAAGCGGCTGGGCAAGCTACCAGAAGACAGGGGAAGTCTGCGGAATAAAGCTGCCTGAAGGACTTAAGGAATCCCAGAAGCTTCCTGAGCCTATTTACACACCAAGCACAAAGGCAGAGATCGGCGACCATGACGAAAACGTCAGCTTTGAGAGAAGCTGCCAGGAGATTGAGAAGTACTTCCCTGGCAAGGGAAGAGAGTACGGAGAGAAAATCAGGGATTACACCATAGCTATCTACAAGAAGTGCGCAGAGTATGCACTCTCCAGGGGAATCATCATTGCAGACACCAAGTTCGAATTCGGTGTAGATGAAAATGGACAGGTAGTGCTTGCTGATGAAGTGCTTACTCCAGACAGCTCAAGATTCTGGCCACTGGAAGGATATAAGGAAGGCCAGTCACAGCCAAGCTATGACAAGCAGTTTGTAAGAGATTGGCTGAAGGCAAATCCTGACAGCGACTACAATCTGCCACAGGAGGTAATAGACAAGACTATTGCCAAATACAAAGAAGCCTATAAGCTCCTGACAGGGGAAGATCTGTAGATCTATAGAGAAGATTATTAAGGTTTGTAAAAAAGATGTCAGCGCGGAACAGCAATGTTTTGCGCTGACATCTTTTTTTTGCGGAATGGGTGGGAGGAATTGTGACGGGACGCCTGGTCAATTGAACAGTCAAAAGGAAGTTAGATACATTTAATTTTATTGTTGCATGTTAGAGATCTTTGTGTATACTAAGTGGGGAAGGGAGTTAGATATAACTAACCACCTTCAATCAAGTAGGGTTTCGCCCATACACTTTCCACTTAAGGAGGTAATAATATGGACAAGGTATATATTGTATATTGGTCAATGACTGGAAATACTGAGGCTATGGCACAGGCTGTGGCAGATGGGGTTGCTGATGCCGGCAAGGAAGCTGTGCTGAGAAGGGTTGATGAAATAGGTGCTGCTGAGCTTTCAGAACAGCCAGCCTTTGCCCTGGGCTGCCCTGCCATGGGAGACGAGGTTCTAGAAGAAGGAGACTTCGAACCTTTTATCTCAGACCTTGAGAGTTTCCTTAAGGGAAAGAAGGTGGGACTCTTCGGTTCTTATGGCTGGGGAGATGGCCAGTGGATGAGAGACTGGGCTGAACGCATGGAAAAAGCAGGCGCTGAAGTGCTTGGAGGAGAAGGGGTTATCTGCAACGATGCTCCAGACGACAGCGCAAAGGCTGATTGCCAGGAGCTGGGAAAAACTCTGGCGGCTCTGTAGAATAAACTGGCAGTAATAACAGGAAGGATGGCTGAGGGAGGTCTATGAACGTTGACCCGTTAGAGTGTAATATTGTAAAAAACTGTGCTGCAACTTTGGCAGGGCTGGGAACTGCGGGTATTTTCAATGCTGACTGTCCCGATCCCCTGTGTTTGGAAGAAAGGCTTGATCAGCTCAATCAACGCCTGTCGCCAAAGGGCGTGAAAGCCGAAGTACTTTTTTCCCGGAAAAACACAGCGCTCATCTACGTCTACCGCCCCAGCCGCCTTGCCAGGTGCCTGGAGGAGCCGGAGGCGCGGGAGCTCCTTTTCCGTTACGGTTACGTCGACGCCGGCATGAGTGATTCCCTGGAGCATCTTAGGGAGAGGTTCCGGGAGAGCAGCGGATTCCCTCACGAGATCGGTATCTTCCTGGGGTATCCGGCTTATGACGTCCGCCAGTTCATAGAAAACAACGGGCGCAACTACTTGTGCTGCGGGACCTGGAAGGTGTATAGCCAGGAGGAAAAAGCCAGGTGTTTTTTTGCCAGGGTGCGGAAATGCACGGAGATATACCGGAAAGCTCTGGAAAATGGAATGAGTATTGACAGGCTGACGGTATCTGTAAGGAAAAGCTGGTAGAGGCTGTGGTTTTGAGATTGTGACTTTGAACTGACCCCGGAAGTTGAATTCCAGGGTCAGTTCATACAGACAAATCCACAGTCTCTTAATACTTGTAATACTAATACATAGAGACTTTATGGGGAGTTGCTGCTTATTCACACTCCATGTTTACGGGGCAGCTTATGTCCACCAGCGCTTCGATCATTTTGTGAAGGAGCTCTGCTTCCTTGGTTTCCGCAGCTCTGTAGTAAACCTCTTTGCCGTTCCGCTTGCTTACAATCAGCCCCGCAGATTTCAGCTTAGACAGGTGGTGAGAGACGGCGGGGCTGCTCATGTCCATCATGGCTGCAAGGTTGGCAACACATTCCTCCACGTGGCACAGAATCCAGAATATTTTTATCCGCTTCTCGTCGTCCATTTGTTTGTATATATTGGCGATGTAAGCAAATTCCCACTGCTTTGGCATGTGCTCCTGAAGCTGATTTTCGTTGGAGCCGTGGCCATGGTCGTGGGGCAGTTTTTTTGTGGTGCTTTCGATTGAAGCCTGGCTTACCTTGCTTTTTCCGGTGGTATCTCTGGTGTCTTTCATGAAAAAACTCCTTTTTGAAGGGGCCCTGGGCTGCGGCAGTGTGAAAAAATTTTTTTTACCTGTTACCCCTTGCCAAATGTTATTAAGCAGTATATCATACAGCTAAACAATTAAACAAATGCTTAATCGTTTAAACAGCAGTTTGAACTGCAGAGGAGAATATCATGAAAAAGAGTTACAAGATCTACGTTGACTGTGCCAACTGCGCAAACCTTATGGAAGAAGCTGCAAACCAGGTTGAAGGTGTGAAGAATGCAGTGGTCAACTTTATGACACTGAAGATGAACGTGGAGTTTGAAGACACAGTTACTCCGGAAACAAGAAATGAAGTAATGGACAGAGTACTGGAGAACTGCAGGAAGAAAGCAGACGATGACTGCGATATTTTTTACAAATAATACCAGAAGAATTGTATTGCATTAATCGCAGTATTCAAGGAGATAATGAATATACAATTCGGATATAAGCAGAGTATGGATAACAGAAATGGATAAAAGACAGAAAAAGAACCTGATCAGAATAATTGCTGCTGCAGTGATGACAGGGATACTGATTCCCCTTAACGTCCGTGGAATTGCCGGGCTTTTGTTATACATGATCCCTTACCTTACTGTTGGATACGACATTCTGAAAAAGGCCTGGAAGGGGCTCATAAAAGGCAGGGCCTTCGACGAGAACTTTCTGATGGCTGTCGCTACTATAGGCGCCCTGGCCCTTGCCGTATACAAAGATGAGGGATATACAGAAGCCATTGCAGTAATGCTTTTCTATCAGGTAGGAGAGTGGTTTCAGAACTACGCCCTGGGAAAGAGCCGCAGGAATATTTCGCAGCTCATGGATATCCGTCCCGATTATGCCAATATTGAGGAAGATGGACAGCTGAAGCAGGTAGATCCAGACGATGTAATGCCCGGGTCAATCATAATAGTTCAGCCTGGAGAGAAGGTGCCTATTGACGGCATAGTCAAAGAAGGAGAATCTTCCCTTGACACCAGCGCTCTCACAGGAGAAAGCGTGCCGAGAAATATCAGCCCGGGACAGGAAATAATCAGCGGATGCATAAACCAGACCGGCGTCCTTAAGATTCAGACAACCCGGGAATTTGGAGACTCAACAGTATCTAAGATCCTGGACCTGGTGGAAAACGCCAGCTCAAGAAAAGCCCGGACAGAAAACTTCATTTCCCGTTTTGCCCGGGTATATACACCGGCAGTAGTATACAGCGCCCTGGCCCTGGCAGTGTTGCCACCTGTAATAAGAATGGCGGCCATGGGCCTCAGTCCTCAGTGGTCTGTATGGATATACAGAGCCCTTACCTTCCTCGTAATAAGCTGCCCGTGCGCTCTGGTAATAAGCATACCTCTGGGATTTTTTGCAGGAATCGGGGGAGCCAGCAGGGCAGGTGTTCTGGTCAAGGGATCAAGCTACATGGAAACCCTGGCTCAGGTCAGGACTGTTGTATTCGACAAAACAGGAACTCTTACAAAAGGAGTTTTCAAGGTTCAGGGGGTTCACGATCCAGAGGAAGTGCCTCTCAGCAAGGGAGACAGCAAGAGGCTCAGGATTCTGGAATACGCAGCTCTTGCAGAAAGTGCTTCATCACATCCAATAAGCCGCAGCCTGAGGGAAGCCTATGAAGAGCTGGGAGGCTCAATTGACAGGAGCCGCGTCAGTGATATAAAGGAAATCAGCGGCAGCGGAGTTACGGCAGTAATAGACGGAATCCAGGCAGCCGCAGGAAACCGGAAGCTTATGGAAACCCTGGGCATCAAGGTCTCTGACTGCAGCCACCCGGGCACAATAGTATATGTGGCTATAGACAGGCAGTATGCAGGCCACATCCTTATCAGCGATGTGATCAAGGAAACTTCCCGGGAGGCCATCCGCCTTCTGTCATCACAGGGAGTGTCGAAAACCGTAATGCTTACAGGAGACAGGCCGGAAACAGCCGGCCATGTTGCAGAAGAACTTGGTATTACTGAATACCACGGAGGCCTTCTGCCGGAAGACAAGGTTTCCAGAGTAGAGGAGCTTATCGCTTCAGAGAAGGGCCGGGAAAAAGTAGCTTTCACCGGAGACGGAGTAAACGACGCGCCGGTTCTGGCCCGTGCAGACGTAGGCATTGCCATGGGCGCTCTGGGATCCGATGCAGCCATTGAAGCCGCAGACATCGTCCTTATGGACGACGACCCGCGGCAGATCGCCCAGGCTATAAGCATTTCGAAGAAAACTCTGAGAATCGTCTATGAAAACATATATTTTGCCATAGGCGTAAAGCTGACTTGCCTGGTTCTGGGAGCTCTGGGCCTTGCAGGCATGTGGGCGGCCATTTTTGCCGATGTAGGCGTAATGGTGCTGGCAGTGCTTAATGCCCTCAGGACCCTTCATGTAAAAAAGCTTTTTCCTTCCAGGGGAAGTGAGGCCGGTTTGCCGGCCAGATAGAAATCTGGTCCGGCCGGCCCCGGACATAGGGTGAAAGACCTTGGAAGTATTGAAATTATCTGATTTCAAATATATAATCAATCAGTACTGATCTGACAAACCATTTCAGTTCTGATAATAATAAACAGTCACAATTAACTCATGAACGGTTCAGAAAAGTACCACAGGTATGAGCCGGCCATGAGTTATTCTTGCAATATAAAGCAATCAGAAGGAGAGAAGAAATGACAAAGGTAGATATTTTTTCCGGCTTCCTTGGAGCAGGAAAGACAACATTGATCAAGAAACTGATAGCAGAAGCCTACCAGGGGGAAAAGGTAGTTCTTATTGAAAACGAGTTCGGAGAGATAGGCGTAGATAAGGGCTTCTTGAAGAACACTGGAATTCAGATAAATGAGATGAACGCAGGATGCATCTGCTGCACACTGGTGGGAGATTTTGGAAGGGCTCTGGACCAGGTTATCAGAGACTACGATCCTGAGAGGATCCTCATAGAGCCATCTGGAGTAGGAAAACTCAGTGACGTCATTATTGCCGTTCAGGATCTTCACAACGACAAGATTCAGCTTAACGGTTTCACAACAGTAGTTGACGCCAAGAAGTGCAAGATGTACATGAAAAACTTCGGCGAGTTCTACAAGAACCAGGTAGAGAACGCCAGCTCCATTATCCTCAGCCACGTTCAGGGCATGAGCCAGGAGAAGCTGGACCAGGTAGTGGCAATGCTGAGAGAGCTTAACGAAGATGCCAATATCGTGACAACAGACTGGGATCAGCTGGATGGAAAGCAGATTCTCCACATCATGGAAGAGAAGAAGACCCTTTCTGCAGAGCTGGACAGACTGAGAGAAGAGGCATACAGAGAGCAGGCTGAGCATGAAGCCGAGCACCATCACCATGATGAAGAAGATCATGACCATGAAGACCATGATCACGACCACCATCATGAAGACCATGACCATCACGATCATGACCATCATGACCACGAAGATCACCACCATGACCATGATCATGAAGAGCACCATCACCACCATCATCACGGCCACGGCCATCACGCCGATGAGGTTTTCGACGAGTTCGGCATACAGACAGCTCACAAGTATGATGCTGAGCAGCTGATGGAGATCCTGGACTCCCTGCAGAACTTTGCAGAGTGCGGAACAGTTCTGAGAGCCAAGGGCATTGTTCCTTCAACAGATGGAGGCTGGCTGGAGTTCGACTATGTTCCGGGAGAGCCTGAGGTAAGACTGGGATCCCCAGAGACAACGGGAATGATCTGCGTAATAGGAACAGGCCTGGATCAGGACAGAATCAAAGAACTGTTCGGAATCAACTAATCCACCTGGAGTGTAACAAATGCCAAAGAGAATAGAAGACAACAAAAACAACGATATTCCGGTATATCTTTTTACCGGCTTCCTGGGTTCAGGAAAAACCGACTTCATCCAGGACACTCTCTCAACCCCGGAATTTAACGGGGGAGAAACCACACTTTTGCTGGTGTGTGAAGAGGGAGAGCAGGAGTACGATGAATCGAAATTCGCCGATCCTGTGGCCATCCATGTCATCGAAGATGAAGAGGAGCTTAACCCTGACGACCTGAGGGAACTGGTAAGGCTGTACAAGCCGGACAGGGTTATGGTGGAGTACAACGGAATGTGGATGCTCCAGTCATTTTTCCAGGCAATGCCGAGAAACTGGATAATAGCTCAGGAGATGACATTTTTTGATGCTACAACATTCCTGATGTACAATCAGAACATGAGGCAGCTCTGCTTCGATAAGATGAAGACTGCTGAAATGGTAGTTTTCAACAGGTGTGAGAAGGGCTTCGACAAAATGCCTTTCCACAAGGAAGTGAGAATAGCCAACAGGAAATCCATGATAGTATATGAGTACAGCAAATACGACATGGAACCTGATGACATTCAGGATCCTCTGCCTTTTGACAAGGAGGCATCTCAGTTCGAGATTAAAGATGAATGGTTTGCTGAATGGTACAGGGACATCAACGAGAATGACAGCGACTACGATGGAAAGACCATAACGGTGAAAGGCCGTGTTGCCATGGCTGACGAGCTGCTGGAAGGACAGTTCGCCTTCGGCCGCCACGTAATGACCTGCTGTGTTGAGGACATTCAATTTGCCGGACTGCTGTGCTATTACAGTGGCGGCGGAGAATTCCACACAGGTGACTGGATCAAGATCAAGGCAAAAGTCAGAGTGGAATACAGCAAGGTTTACGGGGAGAAGGGACCGGTGCTTTATTGCAAGACTGTTGAATCTTGTGAAGCTGCTGATCCGGAAGTTGCCACTTTCTAGAGCCCTTCAGCAAAAATGTGCCGGATTGCCGGCAGCTTGGGGAAAACCGTAACTTATTTTTTCATAAAACAAGGACATCACAATGAAGCTATGTTTTGATTCTAGAAAAGTTGAACCAGGGGATACGTTCTTCTGTATAAAAGGCACGGTTACAGATGGCCATCTCTATGCGGGAACAGCCGCAGACAAGGGGGCAGCTGTAATTGTTTACAGCGACGAGCCCATGGAGAAGAGACCGGGAGTCAAATACATCAAAGTGGATGATACTGTAGAGGCCCTTGATAACGCAGCCAGGGAGTTTTTTGGAGACCCCAGCAGGGACATGGTGGTGTTCGGGGTGACAGGAACCAACGGCAAGACCACAACTGCCCGGATCATATCCCAGGTTTTTTCACTTTACAGAAAATGCGGGTTCATGGGAACCATCGGCCTCACGCTGGATGGCAAGACCATAAGAGAGGCGTCTCTTACAACTCCTGACGCTCTTACAGTCCAGGAATCTCTGGCCCAGGTAAAATCAATGGGCGGAGAGGCTATGGCCATGGAAATAAGCGCCCAGGGAATTACCCAGCGGAGGGTAGACTGTGTGGATTTCGACTGTGGAATTTTCACTAACTTCACCCAGGACCATCTGGATAACTACGGCACTATGGAAAACTATTTCAACGCGAAGAAAAGGTTTTTCCAGTCCATGAAGAAGGATGGCACTGCAGTTCTGAACAGAGACATTCAGGAGTTCGGCAGCCTGAGGGACGCCTGCTCCTGCACCAATATAGTGACTTACGGTCTGGACGAGAAAGACAGAAAGGGGCTGGCACAGGCTGCTTCTGCAGACTGGACAAGGCCGGGTTCCGGAGACTTCAAGGACAAGTATTACGACGGCACAGCCAGTTCCGTCAGCCATGTTTCTGCTGAGGAAGCGGGGGTGACCACAGCGGCTTCTGCCATGACAGACAATGCCTTTGATCCGGAGATGGATTACAGAGCCTCGGACATCGTCTACGAAGTGGGAAAGACAAGTTTCAATCTCTGTCACGGAGATCAGGTGTGCCCGGTGACTACCAATCTCATGGGCAGCTACAATGTATACAACCTGCTGGCCGCAGGGGCAGCCATGGACCAGATGGGAATGGATCTTCAGGACATTGCAGAGGGCTTTTCCCACATCAACCAGATCCCGGGAAGGATGCAGGCCGTAGATGAAGGCCAGGATTTCAGTCTGTACGTAGACTACGCTCACACTCCTGACGGCTATTACCAGATTCTGTCGGCAGTGAGGAACCTCATGCCTGAGGGGTCAAGGCTCATCGTAGTAGCGGGAGCCCCGGGAGGAAGAGATCACAGCAAGAGGAAGGAACTGGCGGAAATTGCCGGAGAGTTCGCGGATTTTGTGGTGCTCACTACTTATGATGTGAGAAGTGAGAATCCTGACGACATAGTTGTGGATCTTCTTACTGGAATTAAGGATGTGAACAAGTGCATCTCCGAAAGCAACAGAATCAGAGCTATCCGCAGAGCCGTTGCCCTGGCAGAGCCGGGAGATTTCGTGTTTATTCTGAACAAGGGCGTAGAATCTTTTATGTACGGACCCGATG
The DNA here is from genome assembly GCF_009695865.1 of Allobaileyella intestinalis. Taxonomy (GTDB): domain Bacteria; phylum Bacillota; class Clostridia; order Peptostreptococcales; family Anaerovoracaceae; genus Allobaileyella; species Allobaileyella intestinalis. The sequence goes on from NZ_VUNB01000003.1 coordinate 206,278, forward strand.
GCAGGATGCCATATAAGGGAGACGATTACTACGGAGCTCAGGCCATCAGGGAGAAGATGGAGGGTCAGCTTTAGGGAAATCCCTGAAGTGGAAGATATAGCAGAATAGTGTAAAATAGAACCGGAGTATGGACAGAATCCACACCCCGGTTTTTTGCAGGCCGGGGATGCATATGTAGATCCTAAGGCAGGTGCAGGATTCAGAGAGATATCAGGAATAATCGGGAGTTTTAGAACATGGGAAAAGATATGACTGCACAACTGAATAGTGGCAAAAGGCTGGTAGCAGGAATTCTGGCTCATGTTGACTCTGGAAAGACCACCCTGTCCGAGGCTCTTCTCTATACCTGCGGTGCCATCAGAAAAGCCGGAAGGGTAGACCACGGAGATGCCTTCCTGGATACTGACCCACTGGAGAAGAAAAGAGGCATTACCATCTTCTCGAAGGAGGCTGTTCTCAAATGGAAGGACACTGAGGTAACACTGCTGGACACCCCAGGGCACAGGGATTTTGCAGGAGAGACAGAGAGGGTTCTCAGCGTTCTGGACTTTGCAATTCTCGTGGTAAGCGGCAGTGAAGGAATTCAGTCTCATACAGAGACTCTATGGAACCTCCTTAAGAGAAGGAACATTCCTGCCCTTGTTTTTGTAAACAAGATGGACATCAGCTTCAAGACCAGAGAAGAACTTCTGGAGGAAATGGAAAAAGTCCTGAAAGGGAATTTCACCGACATGACCGGCATTTCACTTCATGAAGAAGCCAGTGACCGGCTGACACCAGAGGAGTCCGAGGCTATGGCGGAAAAACTTGCCATGGCCAGCGAAAGGCTTACGGAGCTGGCTCTCGAGGACGAGGAAAGAGATTTCACCAGAGGCCAGTGGCAGCAGGCCATTTCGGAGGCCCTTATGTCCAGGCAACTTTTTCCTGTAGTTTTCGGGTCTGCCCTGAAAATGGAAAACCCGGAAGGCCTTCTTGATCTGATCCAGCTGTACTGTACAGAGAAGGTGGCCGCAACCGGTGAAAGGGGGCCTATGGCACCTTTCGGCGGCCGGGTGTTTAAGATATCCAGGGACAGCAGAGGCGCCAGGCTCACCTTTATGCGCATAACTTCCGGGCAGCTTCATGTCCGGGATCAGGTTCAGAAATCCGGAGATAATGGAACGGATTCGTCATTCAGTGGTAACCCGGGAAGTGAAGGATCCGGGGCTGGCTCTCCTGCTTCTGAAAAGGGAAGGGAATCTGAAAAAATTTCCCAGATAAGGATTTATTCTGGTGAAAAATACACTACTCCTGAGTCTGCTGCTGCAGGACAGATTGTGGCTGTAACCGGCCTTTCGGATACCTATGCCGGCCAGGGCCTGGGGATTGAGGCCGATGATGATATGGAGGTCCTGCAGCCCTTCATGGACTATGTAATAAGGCCGGTGCCGGGCCAGCAGGTAGATGAGCACCGGCTTATGGGGGATATAAAGGCTCTTGCAGAGGAGGACCCGAAGCTGGATCCCCGCTGGCAGGAGGAAGGCCAGGAGATTCACGTGAGCCTCATGGGGGAGATTCAGCTTGAGGTGCTGAAGGAGCTTATCCGGTCCAGGTATGGATATGAGATTCAGTCAGGGGCAGGAAGGATTCTTTACCGGGAAAAAGCAGCTTCAATAGCCGAGGGCGTTGGCCATTTTGAGCCACTTAGGCATTACGCTGAGGTGCACCTTGTGCTGGAGCCCGGAGAACCGGGGAGCGGCCTGGTGGTTCGGAGGGCGTGCAGCACGGATGAGCTGGATTTGAACTGGCAGAGGCTCATCGTTACTCATCTTGAGGAAAAGGTGCACCGGGGGGTTCTTACTGGTGCTCCTCTTACAGATACAGTTATTACAGTGGTAGGGGGCAAGGCCCACAAAAAGCATACTGAAGGCGGCGATTTCAGGCAGGCCACCTACAGGGCTCTCCGGTGCGGACTCATGAAGGGAGGCTGCCTTCTTCTTGAACCCTGGATGGATGTGGAGATACGGGTGCCTTCAGGGGAAACCGGAAGGGTAATGACCGATCTGATCCGGAAGGGAGGCACCGGCATTGAACCGGAAAATTCCGGGGACATGTCTGTTATCCGCGGAAAAGCCCCTGCATCCGAGCTGATAGGATATCCTCAGGAGATTTTGCGGATATCAGGGGGGAAGGGCTCTGCCCAGTTGCGTTTTGCAGGCTATGAACCTTGCCACGACCAGGAGAGGGTGGTGGAAGAGTCAGGCTATGATCCGGAAAAAGATCTGAAGGAAACGGCGGACTCTGTGTTCTGCAGTCACGGTTCCGGCGACATTGTAAGCTGGCGGGATGTAGAGGAATACATGGCGGTACCTTCCAGAATATGGGACTACCTGGATCCGGAACAGATTCCTGAAGGAGTTCAGGTCTGCGATTCCGATCTCATGAAACTGAAAAGGGTTTCAGAGGAATTAAACAGAGAAATGGGCGGCGAGTCTTCCAGAAAAAACCGGAAGAAGTCCAACACAGTAGGACTTATGAGTGCTGATGACCGGGAGCTTATGGAAATTTTCCAGAAAACTTACGGGCCTCTGAAAGAAGATCCTCTCACAGCTCCCGGCCGCAATCTGAGAAAGAAAGAAGAAGGCCGGAGGGATTTTTACAGGAAATCTGCAGCTCTTGATGCAGCTGTAACCAAGGGAATTTACGGATCTGGCCGGGGACGGGAAATATGCATTCTGGGAGATGGATATAATATCATGAACGCCTGGCCTGAGCTGAAGAAGCTTATGGAAGTGGATTACGGAGCAGCCAGAGAGGATCTGATCAGCACTCTTCAGGAGTATCAGGGATACACAGGGTACAGGGTGATCCTGGTTTTTGATGCTTATAAAGTAAGAGGAGGCCTGGGAAGCACAGAGAGGTATGAGGGCCTTGAGGTGGTATACACCAGTGAAAATGAGACGGCTGATGCTTATATTCAGCGGGTTTCGGAAAAGCTGGCCAGGAAATACGATTTGTGGGTAATCAGTTCTGATCTGTTGATACAGCAGTATTCTTTCGGCCATGGAGCCCTGAGGATGAGTTCCATGAGTTTTCTGGAAGAGGTAACCAGGATAAAGGCTGAAATAAGGGGGGCTGTGGACAGAATTAATGAAGAGAGTCTGGAAGATTGACAGTCGTTTCAGAGTTGATCAATGAAAAAATGAAGACAAGGTATAATTTACCCCGGGATCCGGGGAATAAAAAATCCCGCCGCAGAAAATCAATCTGCTTTGATTTTCTGCGGCGGGATTTGAGCTTTCAGGCGCTTCCGGAACATCTGATGCTTCCGGCACTTCCCCAAACCTGTCAGTCAATATTAAGAGTTTTTTCCAGCTCCTCCATATCTACGACGCTGTTCTTCTTCAGGCTCCTCATGTCATTGTAGATATCCACGATGCTCTTCTCGATGCGGTCCAGGTCTTCCCGGGAAGTCTCCCGGCTCATGAACATCTTTTCCAATTCGGAATTCATATCTTCCATGCCCTTTGCCATTCGCTGGTACTGTTCGAAGTTCTTGCTTGTAACGGCAACCTTGAACATGGCGTAATCCCTGCGGATGGCGTCTACCAGCTCCTCTTCGTCGTGGAAGGTTCCCAGAAAATGGGAATAAGGGCGGACTCTGTTCAGATAGATGTCGTCGCCTTCCTTAATCTCATAAATATATGTTACGTTTGATCCGTCGCTGAGCTTGAATTTTACCTTGTTGATGTAAGCCGGCTTGTTCAGGATTTCTACTGCGCCCATCTGGCGGAGCATTATGTTTGCCATGCTTTCTGTAAATCTGTCTTTGATCATCAGAGGAACCTCCTATTTAAACACTGCAAATTTCAACAGCAGCCATAAAGATGATACCACTATGGACATCAACATTACAGGCATACCTTTTTTCAGGTAGCTGTTGAATGTAATCGGATATCCGTGTTTTCCGGCAATATTGGAAAGCACAACGTTGGCAGAGGCTCCGATAAGTGTTCCGTTTCCGCCCAGGCAGGCACCCAGGGTAACAGCCCACCAGAGAGGGGCAGTGTCCACACCTTGAGCGCCCATAGCCTGTATGAGAGGAATAAGGGTGGCAACGAAGGGAATGTTGTTGAGCACTGCGGAGATCATGGCAGAGGCCCACAGGAGAACCATCATAGTTGCGATTACGTGGCCGCCGGTTACGTTCATCAGCATATTTGCCAGGACTTTGATTACGCCGGTTTTCTCCAGGCCACCTACAAGGACGAACAGCCCTATGAAAAACAGAAGGGTGGTCCACTCAACGTTGGCCACCACTTCTTCCACATCTACGTGGCCGATGAGCATCATTACGGCTCCGGCAGTAAGGGCGATTGTAGGAGTGTCCAATCCTATCTGGTCGTGGAAAAGAAAGGCCAGCACAACCAGGGCTATCATGACGATGCTTTTTTTCATAAGCTTCGGGTCGTTGATGGCCTTGTTTTCGTCAAGCATCATCATCTTTTGAATAGACCTTTCATCGGCAACCAGCTCCTTGCCGTAGAAGAACTTCAGCATGAACAGCAGTCCGATAATAATGAAAACACATGGAACGCCGGTGTTTATCAGGAAGTCTCCGAAAGTGAACTTCGCTGCGTTACCGATCATGATGTTTGGCGGGTCACCGATCATTGTGGCAGTACCGCCGATGTTTGATGCCAGGATCTGTCCCATGAGAACAGGAACTGCGTCAATATCCAGGATCCTGGCGATGGTGATTGTCATTGGTCCCATCAGGAGGACGGTAGTAACGTTGTCCAGGAAGGCAGAGCACAGCGCTGTCAGAATAATGAAAAGAACCATGATCTTCCACGGATCTCCTTTAGCCGCCTTGGCCGTCCTGATGGAAATATATTCAAACAGGCCGGAATGCTTGATAACACCCACAAAAAGCATCATGCCCACAAGGACGCCGATTGTATCGAAGTCAATGTACGAAACGGCTTCACTGAGGGTCAGCACGTGGGTTACTATCAGCAGTACCATTCCGCAGATTGCAGCAGTAGTGCTGTTGATCTTGTCTGTGATTATGGCCGTTATGGTGACCAGGAAAATCACAATCGCAATAATAGTCTGAACCATTATTACCTCCTTTTGCTACTTTACGAATTCAACCTGGTTATTTTACACGGAAAAAACACTATGTAAACCCATAAAAAAAGGAGTTTTCGACACATTTCTTTCCTCACAGGTATTCGCCGGATGCCGGCAATATGAATAATATTTTTGTATAATATCACTGGAATAAAACGAAAGGATTCTTATGATATGAACAACGATAATAGAGAAACTTATTACAAAGGCCTGCGCCAGATTATGCTGTGCATGATCCTGTGGGGAGTGCTGCCGGTATACTGGAAATCCCTGCTTCCTATTAATTCGTGGATAGTCATTCTTTACAGAATGGTGATGGTGTTCCTGTGTGCCCTGATCTACGCCATGAAGGGCAGGAGCCTTAAGGAAATCTTCGGCCCGCTGAGGGATAAGAGGAGGGCAGGGAAATTCCTGGCGGCGGGAGTGATAATAACCTTCAACTGGAGTGTTTACATATGGGCGGTGAACTCCGGCCGGATAATACAGGCCAGCACGGGATATTACATCGAGCCAATGTTTGTGGCCCTGTTCGGAATGATTTTTTTCAAGGAAAAGCTGACAATCTACAAGACTATATCTCTGGCATGCGCTTTCGCAGCGGTGCTGATCATGCTGGTGCACTACGGGGAGCTTCCCGGGGTGGCCCTGCTGCTGGCCCTTTCATTTTCTGCATATTCTGCAATAAAGAAGAGCGTGGACGAGCCGCCGGCAATTTCTCTTACCTATGAAACTGTGTTTCTGGCGCCTTTTGCTCTGGGAGCCATTCTGTTTCTGGAGATCAATGGGCGGGGAGCCCTGAGCCAGGGACAGCCCTATCAGTACGTGCTCCTTCTGCTGTGCGGCCTGGCCACTGTAATTCCCCTGGGCCTTTTTGCTGCCGCTGCTCAGAAAATCCCTATGTTCACTCTGGGTGTTGCTGAATATCTCAGCCCTACAATTTCCCTGCTCATAGGAATTTTCATCTACCACGAGCCTATGGACCGGGTTCAGCTCTTTGCCCTTGCTGTTATATGGGCTGGACTTGTATTTTTCACCATAGGAGAGTTCAGGGCTCTGAGAAATTCAGAATCAGGGAACTGATTTGTATCAATATGAATAAAATCTATTCTTTGGCTGTTTGCAATAAAAAACACTTTTTTGAAATGGGAAAGTTGTGGATATAGAATACATTCGTAGAGGTTCTGGATTGAGAAATACATAATATCCAGGGAAAAATGATTGTCATGCTTGGGAGGGGCGGTTTCACCTACGGGTGCGGCCGCTCTTTTGATTGTAGTGTGGCTGTAGTAGGCCAGAATAGAAAAAACCTGCTCCATTCTTCCGAGTGGAGCAGGTTTCTTTGAAGCATTTCTGATTTCCGAAATCCGGAAAATTCCATTAACGCTTGCTGAACTGGGATGCTCTACGAGCCTTCTTCAGTCCGTACTTCTTTCTTTCCTTCATACGAGGGTCTCTTGTCAGGAAGCCGGCTGCCTTCAGGGCAGGACGGTACTCGTCATTGTCAACTTCGCAGAGTGCTCTTGAAATTCCGTGTCTCAGAGCTCCAGCCTGACCTGTTGTACCACCACCGTTAACAGTAGCGATAACGTCAAATCTGCCAGCTGTGCCTGTTACATCGAAAGGTCTCAGAACCTCCTGTCTCAGGAGCTCTGTTCCGAAGTAATTCTCCAGATCTCTCTTGTTGATAACGACTCTTCCTGTTCCAGGGAGAAGTCTGACTCTTGCAACAGAAGACTTTCTTCTTCCAGTTGCCTGATACTGTGTCTTAGCCATCTATGATTCCTCCCTTCTTAGAATGTGTACTCTTCTGGATGCTGTGCTGCATGTGGATGCTCAGGACCAGCATAAACCTTCAGCTTCTTGAACATCTGTCTTCCCAGCTTGCCCTTAGGCATCATGCCCTTGACAGCGTGACGGATGATCTCCTCAGGCTGCTTTGCTCTCAGCTCCTTCAGCGGAGTTTCCTTCAGTCCGCCCGGATATCCGGAGTGATGCTTGTAGATCTTGTCGCTCTCCTTCTTTCCGGTTACGCACACCTTCTCAGCATTGATAACGATAACATAGTCACCGGTATCGATGTGTGGAGTGTAAATTGGCTTCTTCTTTCCTCTCAGAATCATAGCAGCCTCAACTGCCAGCTTTCCCAGAGTCTTTCCCTCAGCGTCGATCACATACCATTTGCGATCAACATCTGCAGGCTTTGCGATGTAAGATTTCATCTCTGTTCCTTTCTACCTACTCAGTTCGCTGGTTCCGGAAAAAAATAAATCCGGTACTGCGCCTCGGTTTCGGCACTGCCTACTAAAATCATCACAGATCGTGTTCGGCATACTAAATAAAATAACTTAGTGTCGGAGCTCCGGTATGAACCTGCCCCAATTCACAAATCCCTGAATCAGACAAATTTGCGCTGTAATATTTTATTAGCCAGGCACTAATAAGTCAATAGGAAAAAGCCGTGAACAGCTTTAAATCCTTGAAAAAAACATACCCTGAACATATAATTTTTGATATAAATATTGGTTTAAACTGGGGTAATAAGTGCACTGAAAATATTGCAGCAATGTACAGGAGTCTTAAGGGGATCTGGAGAAACAAGATTTGAACAATACAAACAATACAAATGATACTAATAATATCAATAACGGCAATAACAGGGGGACAGGACCTGCAGACAGGGGAAGATCCGGCAGCATAAGGGGAAGCCTGACCCTCCTCCTCTGCGCCATCATCTGGGGAAGCGGCTTTATCGGCCAGAAGGTGGGGCTGTCAGACCTGCCGCCCTTTGCTTTAAACGGAGCCAGGCACCTTCTTTCGGCAGTAATACTCATTCCTGCAGGATTTTTTCTGATGAAGAAAAATGGATATACAGATAAGGACAAATACGGGTCAGATGAGATTAGAAGGCGATGGCAGAATCTTATTAAGGGCAGCATTATCTGCGGAATCTTTCTTGCCCTTGGAACAAATATGCAGCAGGCAGGACTGATGTGGATTTCAGCAGGAGAATCCGGATTTATTACGGCTCTTTACGTTATTATTGTGCCATTTTTCGGGACCTTCCTCGGCCTTAAGATAAAGAAACGAATCTGGGGCTGTGCCGCCGCATCAATAATAGGCTTCGGGCTACTCTGCCTGAAAGATCAGATGCATATATCGGCAGGGGTGTGGCTCACCCTGGGGTGCGCCTTCGCTTTTTCCGTGGAAATGCTGGCCATCGACCGGTTCGTTACTCCCAGGAATGCTGTTGCACTTTCGGCTGGACAGATGCTGGTGGCAGCACTGGTGTCTGTTGCAGTTTCCTTTTTCCTGGAGTCTCCTTCAACGGGACAACTGGTATCGGGCCTTCCGGTAATTCTCTACCTGGCCCTGGTGCCTACTACACTGGGATACACTCTTCAGATCATTGGTCAGGGACATACAGAGCCGGCTCTGGCATCCATGATTCTAAGTCTTGAGTCGGTCTTTGCCGCCATATTCGGAGTTCTTTTCCTGGGAGAGTCAATGACTGCAAGGGAGTTGGCAGGATGTGCGATTATCTTCGGGTCGATCGTAGTTGCCCAGCTGCCGGACAAAAGGCCGGATAAAAGGACAGACAGAAAGGAAGTTCAATGATATGGGCCTGAATAAAAAGCATAAAGTCCTGATGAACGTCCTGGGAGGAACTCTGATAATCTGCATTATTTTGATAACGGTCATAGCAACGTGCCGGGATGTGCAGAGCAGGAAGGACAGCGCCAGCGCAATAACAGAGTCATATGCTTATGAGCTCCAGAGGGATTTTAACAGGTGTATAGCCGTTTCTGAGACGGTGGCAGAATGGGTAGCAGATAGCAAGGGTAATACAGAGGGCTTTGACGCAATAGCCAGGCGCCTGTGCCGGGGGTCTGTTGTGCAGATAGAGATAGCTCCCGGGGGAGTCATAACACAGGGCTATCCAAATAATTCTGTTGCCGCCAGTCCTGCCAGCGTTTTCCAGGATGCCAAGGTAAAAAAGGTATTTGAATATGCCTCAGACCACAAGAAGACGGTTATTTCCGGACCCATCAACCATCCGGAGACAGGCAGGAGTATTTCTGTAATTACGCCGGTTTTCATCCATGATGGCCAGGGGAATGAGGACAGGTTCTGGGGATATACGATTGTCATCGTAAAGATACCGTCAATTTACTCCCATACCATGAGGATGCTTTCATCTTCCGGATATAACTATTGCCTTGATTCTACCATTACCCCGGATTCTTCAAGTTTCAAGCAAATAGAGACTTCCATGCCAAAGGGAATAAAGCTGAAAGATCCAGTGGGCCATGGCTTCGATGCTGGACAGTGCAAATGGATGATCAACGTGACGCCCAAGGAAGGATGGATATCTAAAGAGAGGACTGTGGCAGTATTCCTGATTTGTTTCACTGTGGGAACCTTTATTATGTTCGTGCTTTACAGGCTCTTCAGCAACATGGAAAACGACGAAAGGCTGAGGAAAATGTCCTATTGTGATTCTCTTACAGGATTGCTGAACCGCAATGGATTAATATCTTCGCTGGATGAAATGACCGGGAACAGCGATGGCCTGCCTCTCACAATGGCCATACTTGATATTGATGATTTCAAGCTGATCAACGATCTGTACGGTCATGCTGCCGGTGACCAGGCACTGAAGCACCTGGCTTTGCTGCTTAAGAAAAATCTTCCTCAGGATGCGGTGCTGGGCCGCACCGGAGGTGATGAGTTTTGCGTAATTATTCCGGGAAAAACCGCAGATCAGTGCACTTCTGTTATCGAAAATCTGATTCATGAAGCTGTCTCCTTTTCATATAAGGACAAAACTATACCGTTCTCCATTTCAGCAGGTTACGCCGCCTATCCTGATCAGGCTTCAGACCGGGCAGAGCTGCTGGTAATGGCAGATGAGGCTTTGTATTCCTCTAAGTTAACAGGAAAACACGTGGCAAAATGTTATGATCCTGCAATGCCTCCTATTAAAAGGGAGCAGCTGCGCTTCAATGCTAAAACCCTGGCTGCAGGAATCCCGGGTTCCCTGCTGGTAAGAAGGGCGGATAAAGAAGGCCGCATTCTTTTTGCCAACGACAACATGCTGAAGCTGCTGAACTGCAAGGACATGGATGAACTTCAGGAATACTCCGGCCTGAATTACCACAACCTCATAGCCCCGGAAGATTACGACAGGGTCATCAACAGCATCTGGTATCACGAGGGAGAATCCAGTAAGGACTCAGAATATTTTGACGGCATTATTGAATATGGAATCATTACAAGAGATGGGCAGACGAAGCCTATCGTAAGCATGAGGAGACTGGTCCATGACGAGCATCTGGGAGATGTTTTCTTTATTCTGATCCGGGGCATAGATACGGTAGAAGAAAGAACCAATGGCTATAATGACCTCACTGGCATGCCTAACTTCAACCACTTCATGCAGTACGCTCCAGAGGGAATCCGCAGTCTCCGGGACCAGGGAGAAGATCCTGTAATCATTTACTTCGACTACAGCAACTTCAAGATGTATAACAACCAGTACGGATTTTACGCCGGAGACCAGATGATCTGCGGACTGGGAAATATTCTCAGGGCCAGAATGGGAGAGGAGCAGTCTGCGCGGATTGAAAGTGACCATTTCATTGTGTATGGAAAACGCAGCGGAATCGAAGATAAAATAAAAGATATTTTCGCACTTATCCAGCGCCTCCCGGAGATGAAACCGGGCATATGGATCAGGGCAGGAATATATCTGTACAATGATGCTTCAGTTACCCTGGAAGACGCCTGCGACAGAGCACGGCTGGCCTGCGTAAGTCTTAGAGGAAAAATGGAGTCGGACTTTGTGTTCTTCGACGACTCTATCCAGGAAGAGGCAGGGATGAAGGAGTACGTACTGAAGAATTTCAACCGTGCAATCAGCCAGAGGTGGATCGAAGTATGGTATCAGCCTGTAATACGAAGCCTCACAGGAACTTTGTGCGGCGTGGAAGCTCTTGCCAGATGGAATGACCCGGTTCACGGTATGATTTCACCAGGGGTATTTGTTCCAGCCCTTGAGGATGCAGGAATAGTAGACCAGCTGGACCTCTATGTGTTTGAGGAGCTGTGCAGGAGCTACGGCCAGAGGCTCAGGGCAGGAGAAGAGCTGGTTCCGGCGTCCTTTAACCTGTCAAGAATAGATTTCCAGCGGGATGACATGGTTGACCAGATAGAATATCTGTCAAAAAAATATAAGGTTCCCCGGGACATGACGAATATCGAAATTACTGAAAGCGCCTTCGTTGAAGATACTCAGCGGATAGCCGATGCAGTGAATCAGTTCCACCAGCGGGGATATCAGGTGTGGATGGATGATTTTGGAACAGGATACTCCTCTCTGGGCATACTTAAAGACGTCCACTTTGATGAGATAAAGATAGATATGAGCTTCCTGTCCAGCAACTCAAAGGAGTCCCGCTCAATTATTGAAGCCACTGTCCGCATGGCCAAGAACATAGGAATTCAGACCCTGGCAGAGGGCGTAGAAACAGAAGAACAGTTCCTGTTCATGAGGAAGATCGGCTGTGAGAAGATTCAGGGATACTATTTCGGCATGCCAATGCCGGCAGAAGATGTGCGCCCTCACTGTATGAAGAAAGATATCCGTGAAGAGACAGCTAGGTGGCGGAACTATTATGATGCAATGGGCCGTCTGGATTTTCTCACCGGGGAGCCTATGTGTCTGATAGAGGATGACGGAAAGAATTTCAATTTAATCTTTTCCAATGAAGCCTTCGAATCCGTCCTCAGGAAGGATGGATATAGCAGCTCTGAAGAGTGGACAAAAATGCTGAGGGAAAATAACAGCCCTGTAGTCAGCTTTCTGCGGCAGTTTGCGGATCAGAAGCTGCGGAAGCAGGATGGTAACCATACCATCTCATATCCTTCTGGGGATCACTACATGCAGATGAGCGGTAAACTGGTGGCCGCCTGCTCAGGGCATTATCTCTACCAGGGAACGATTCAGCACGTAGAAATCCAGCAGGACAAGTTGAATCAGAGAAAAGCAGATTATCTTCAGAACCTGTTCTACATGTGCAATGACGTAGCTTTGCTGAACTACAGTGATGATACCGTTACTGGTCTTAAGTCCTCTCTGGCTGTCCAGCCCATTGGACGAAGACAGTCCATCAGAGGTATCGCTGGCGTCTTGGAAGAATGGAACAGAATTTGCGTATATCCGGAAGACCGGAAACGATTCAGGGAATACTCCGATGCAGAGACCCTGAGAAAAAGAGTGGCAGATAGTAAAGACCATATTCTCACCGGATATTTCCGCAGTAAGAACTACAAGGGGGAGTACAACTGGCTTATGCATCTGGTCTTCCCTGTGCCGGGCAGAGAACAGGAAGAACTGATGTATGTTACGGTCAATGGTGGATTCAACATAGATTCTGTGGTGGAAACGCTGAAAACCATTGAGCCGGACGTAATTGCCTCTTTAGAGAAGAACGGTGCGAATGGTGAAGTGAAATCCGGAATTTCAAATTCCACCCTGTGGAAGAACCTCATGGCAGAAGCCCCCGGCAAGTATTTCTGGAAAGACCTGGATCACCGGTATCTGGGGGCCAGCAGGAATTTCCTGGATTACTATGGCCTTGATTCGGAAGAGGATATTATTGGAAAAACCGATGGCGAAATGGGATGGCATGTGGAGGATGATAATATCCGTGAACTAGAAAATGAACTAATCCAATCAGGTGTTCCAGCTTTTGGCATCAAAAATACAACTATACGCCAGGGAAGGCTCCGCCCTATACTGGTGGACAAAATGCCAGTATATGTGGATGGAAAGATACAGGGGGTTATGGGATTTTTCGAGGATACAGAAGATCTCCTGAGTTTTGTGGACTCAAAGATAAACACTGCAACTATCGATCCTGTTACCGGCCTGTCCAATGGCCGGGGCATAGCAGAGGGCATGGAAAAATACCTGAAGGCTCATCAGCAGTATAACAAGGACTTTGCCCTGATGAGGGTGTATATCCGTGAATATTCCACCTTCTGCAGTCTCTATGGAGAAGAAGCAGGAGATGTTCTTCTCCATGAAATAGGAAAGGTGCTTACAGGAATCAGGGCCAGCGAGGCGGTATTCGGCAGACTGGCAGACAGTCAGTTCTTCATAGTAAAGCAGTTCAGAGATTCTGATGAAATCAGTGAACTGGCTGCTGACATACACAGGGGCATAAATGACCTTCATCAGGCTGGTCAGTGGAAATGCACCTGCACAGCTCAGATAACAGTATCCTTTGTAACCGAAGAGACCAGTACAGATAACCTTTATGAAAGGATGATACATAAGCTTATGACAGATTTCGGTAAATCAGAAGAGCTTTAATCTGACTTCTGCCCAGCATCTGGAATAAAGAAGGGGGAAAACGATGACGGAAAAAATGAAAGGCAGTCTTGCCCTTCTCCTTGCCTCTGTTATCTGGGGAAGTGGCTTCGTGGCCGCAAAAATAGGCTCAGGAACCATGAGCTTTTTCAGCTTCAATGGAATGAGATTTCTGGCAGCTGTCTTGATACTCTTGCCCTTCGCAGTCAGGGACATTGGCCGGACCGGATATTTCAGCCAGAAGGGAAATGGCTACGAGCTGGCCCGGGTCCGCCGCATCAGAACTGTTACGGGAAGCCTGGTATGCGGAATTCTGCTGGCAGGGGGAATCAACCTGCAGCAGGCGGGCCTGGGCCTGTGCAGCGCAGGCCGCTCCGGATTCATTACAATCTTGTATGTAATAATTGTTCCAGTAATGGGAGTGGTCGTAGGCAAAAGGCCGGGGCCCCGGCTTTGGATCTGTGTGGCAGTGGCCGTAGCTGGCTTCGCTCTTCTGAGTTTGAAAGGCGGCAGTCATGGCATAAGCACCGGGGATATTCTGCTTCTGATTTCAGCGGTGGTCTATTCCTTCCAGATAGTGGCCTTGAACCATTACGTCACTGCAAACAGCGGTGTGATCCTTTCCTTCGGCCAGCTGGTGGTATGCGGTGCTCTTTCCCTGGTCCTCGGGGCGGTCTTTGACGGATATACCCTGGAAGCTGTGAGAGCCAGCATGCTGCCCATCTTGTATACGGCTGTGTTTCCTACGGCCATTGGCTTCTCCTTCCAGACCATAGGACAGGAAAAGGTTCCCCCTGCAGTTGCCTCTCTCATCATGAGCCTGGAAGGAGCCTTTGCCGCAGTGTTCGGTGTTCTGATCCTTCACGAATCCATGACTCAAAGGGAGCTTCTGGGCTGCCTCCTTATCTTTGCCTCGGTTATGGTGGCACAGCTGCCAACAAAGGAGGAGAGGGAGCAGGAAAAAGCAGTTTGAAATAATTAAATATGATGGCAGAAACAAACCAGGCCACCCCAATTGGTTAAATGGGGTAGCCTGGTTTTTAAAGCTTTTCTATGGTCAGTGGAGATTCTTCCTTGATCTGATCAAGGGCCTCCTGAAGTTTGTTAACATTGGAATCCAGATACTGAAGGGATTCATCACTGGTCCGGCGCTCCAGGAACAGATGCTCCAGCTCTCTGTTAAAGTGGGAAATGTCTTCAGACAGGCTGATGAATTTCCCGAACTGGCTGCTGGTGCAGGCTCTCCTGAACTTGGCCAGGTCTTTACCGATGTAATCCAGTACATCCTGTTCGTCGAAAAACAGGCCCAGAACCATAGGATATGGTGCCACCCTGCTGAGGTAGGTGCTTTCTCCGTCTCTTGCCTCAAAAACGTAGGTGAGTTTCAGGGACCTTTCCGGATGTTCTGTAAGGTGTTCTTCGTCTTGTATCAGAAATTTTACTATTGTCACTTTTGCTGGACTGGTTTTGATGCTGAATGCACCCATCTGCTTCAGCATCATTACCGCAATGTCGTTACTTGTTCTATCCATAAGTATCTCCTTTTTCCTAGAGAGCATATCTTACGAGAAGGAAAACTGTTGCTATGACTACGGACATAAGCATGAACGGAAATCCCACTCTCAGGTAGCTCTTGAATGTAATAGGGTATCCGTGCTTGTTGGCAATATCGGAAAGAACTACGTTGGCAGACGCGCCTATCATGGTTCCGTTTCCTCCCAGACATGCACCCAGGGAAATAGCCCACCAGAAGGCCTCCACGTTCATTCCCTGCTGCTGCATGGTAAGGACCAGAGGAATGAGGGTAGCCACAAAGGGGATGTTATCCAGAACTGATGACAGAAGGGCAGATGCCCACAGAAGCACCAGCATGGTCAGAATGTAATGGCCTTCAGTGGCGCTAATGAGCCAGCTGGAGATAGAGTGGATAACTCCGGTGCGCTCCAGGCCTCCAACTACTACGAAGAGGGACATGAAAAACACGATTGTGGTCCACTCTACTTCGCTGATGATCTGATCCACTTCCTGATGGCCGATTATAAGCATGATGGCAGCTGCTCCCAGAGCTATCATGCAGGAGTCGAATCCCAGTTTGTCGTGGATAATGAAGCCGATGACTACAAGGACCATTACTGCAATGGACTGTTTCATCAGCTTGCGGTTGGTGATGGACTTGTCAGGATCAAGATTCATTACTGAAGTCTTGTTTATGGGACCGGACTCCAGCTGTTCTTTGTACAGGAACTTCATCACAATGATCTGAGCGATGATAATCAGAACGGCAGCTGCGCCAGTGTTGGCAATGAAGTCCATGAAGGACAGTCCGGATGCGCTTCCAATCATGATGTTTGGCGGGTCACCGATCATTGTGGCTGTACCGCCTACGTTTGAGGCCAGTATCTGCATCATCAGAAATGGAACCGGGTTGATTTCCAGCATCCGGGCGATTGCAATGGACATAGGGCCCACCAGCAGAACTGTGGTTACGTTGTCCAGGAATGCAGACAGAATGGCGGTGATAAGAACAAAGGCAATCAATATTTTCCAAGGGTCTCCCTTGGCTGCCTTTGCCGCTTTAATAGAGATATATTCGAACATGCCGGTAGTTCTGATAACAGCAACAACTATCATCATTCCCACCAGTACGCCGATTGTGTTGAAATCGATGTAGCCGATGGCCTGTTTTCCTGTCATCACGCCGCAGATAACCAGAAGAACGGCGCCGGCAAGAGCCGCAGTGGCCCTGTGAAGCTTTTCAGTCATTATCGCACCCATGACCAGGACGAAAACGACAATCGCAAAAATCTTCATTTGACTTGTCTCCTCAATAATACTTTATTTTGTTAACCTGTTTATTTTACTATGTCTCAGGGCATTGTAAACCCTGAAACTGGTTTGCTGCCGGGCAGTGTAAGAGATTCTTTTGAAAAATAAAGATAGACGTTAATTATTTGACAACGCAAACATATAAATACTATTGATTATTGTAAAAATCCATAATTGTTAAACACGTATGAGACAGATGATACCATCGGTATAAGAAGGCCGCTTTCAGGCAGAGGTGCCTTCCGTATACGATTACTTTATTTCTAAGAATGACCAAAGGAGTTTAGTATGACGCAAATCATCAAGAAGGGAATGGTTCTCTTCATGTCTGCTGTCATGTTCCTCTGCTGCGGGGCGTTTGATTTTTCATACGTGGATGCAGCTACGTGGAACCCGTTTTTTGATGGAAAATGGACGGATGCAAACACGTTCACCATCGATGTCGGCGAGACAGTGAAGACCAACGAGAATACGAAGTCTCTCATCAAATGGGAGAGCGGAGATGTTGCCCTCGCAGACGGGGATACCGTTACGGCTGAGGGGACCAAGATAAAGATACACGTCGCCGCAGGTTATTCCAGTGTCAGCAAGTATTCATCACTGAGCTTTGAGCCGGGATCCATAACCGATGCAAATGGAAATACCTTTAGCAGTGCGATGTCTGCTTATACCTACAATGTAGATTCCGCCATCACCGGGCTTTCCGCAGTCAGCACTAAGATCCCTGCAGAGGGAGGAAAGGTGACCGTGAATGTTGCCGGAAGGCTTCTGGACATGGACAGCAGCTTTTCATTCAAGGTCTACATTGACGGCAGTGCACCGACAGATTTCATCTACACTGATTTCAAAGTCAACAGCGCCACATCGGGAACTCTGACCTTTACGGCTCCGGCTAACACGGACGCAAAGGAGCACGTTTACACCGTCAAGGCAAAGAAGGGCTTTAATTCTCCTTATGCAGATATCGACCAGTCCTTCCAGATGACCCAGGCTGCAGGCTCCGGCGAGACACCTTCCAAGGATCCGGCCATCACCAGCCTGTCCTACAGCGCCACGTCCTTCACATCTGCTGGCGGTCAGGTGACAGTCACCGTGAAGGGAAGCAATTTGAAGGACCTCACTAAGGAAAATCTGCCGTTCACCCCTAAGCTCATGACCTCTGTTTACTACGAGGATCAGGGCACGTATGGGAACACAGATGTACTTGGAGACTACACATGGACCGCTGTGGATGATACACAGGGCACCATCACTTTCACTCTGCCTGAAAACACCGAAACAACAGATAAGACATATACTTTCAAAATGAAGAAGGGCGCGAACGGTTATTACGACACCGCAGAGCTATCCGGCACAGATCAGACCCTTACGGTTGCAGGTAAAGCGGCCACCGTAAAGAAGTTCACACCTGTTATCGAGGAATCGAACTGGATCGACAAGAACACCATTAAGATCCACTTCGCAGACCCTGTATCCCTAGCATCTGACGCAAAGGCGAAGATCCAGTTTGCATATAAGCCTCTTGCTGCAAAGGATATGATCACCGCATCCGGCAACGATGTGATTATAACCATCGCAGGGGGATACGAATACGGAATCGTCGTCTTCGGTGAAGGTGCTCTGACAAATGGGAAGGGCGCTGTATCTAATGAGGTGAAAACATATCCAAACGCAACATCCAAGGTGACAAAGGTGGCCTTCAACAAGACATCCTTTGACAGCAAGGGTGGAGAGGTGTCCGTGGACGTTACAGGTACCTGCCTGAACTTTGGGGATTTCGATCTCCTTCCTGTCCTGTACTGCGACGGCTCAGAGGCCACAGATGTAAAACTCAAT
Source organism: Allobaileyella intestinalis (assembly GCF_009695865.1). Classification (GTDB taxonomy): domain Bacteria; phylum Bacillota; class Clostridia; order Peptostreptococcales; family Anaerovoracaceae; genus Allobaileyella; species Allobaileyella intestinalis. Next base: position 224,429 of record NZ_VUNB01000003.1, read on the forward strand.
TACACGGTCAAGGATTCATCCAGCGCTTCTCTCACGTTCACACTTCCTGAGAACACAGGCGACAATGCCAAGTCCTACGAGCTGAAATTCAAGAAGGGACAGTGGGGTGCAGCTTCCAACAAGGATATAGAAGGGATCACACCACTGACCGTAGCGGGCAAAACCGGAGGCCAGACCACAGATCCTGAGAAGAAGACCTTCAAACTGGACGTAGACGACTGGTCTGCTTCGAATTACGGAGATGGAAGGATTGTTGTTACATTCAACAAGAACGTCAGTCTCAACCCGGCAGTGAACATCAACGATTACATTTACTTCAGCTACGGTTATGAGGGATCAACTACAAGGACGCTCACAGCTGATGACAAGGTATCCATGGACGGAAATGTGATGACGATCCAGCTCAAGGATACTGAGGCAAGTATACCGGGATATCTGTGCGTCAAGGCAGACGGGCTCAAAGACAAGAGCGGCGCTTTCCTGGGCGACTACACCAAGGGCGTAGACCACAAGACCTACATCAAGAACGGAGCTCACATCGACTCCATGTCCTACAACAAGATCACCTTTGACAGCAAGGGAGGCGAGCTGGTGGGTACCATCAAGGGAACCCAGCTGGACAAGAGCAGCCCTGCCATTAACTTCCAGATCTTCAGGAACAACGACAAACTCTCCACGGCAGATATGAATGTGGATGTTACTGTAAAGGATCCGACCACCGCAGAGTTCCGGGTAGTCCTGCCTGAGAACAAGACAGACAAGCCGGTCTCCTACAGGATACTGCCAAGGGTGGACGGAATAAACGCATACACCGCTTACATCAAGGGATATGACGTCATCACAGTTCTCCCTGCAGGAGCGGATCCTAATGCCAGCGTCATCTCATCCATCACCATCAGCGGTGGAAACGATGTGGACGATGCACCGGACGTTCTGGAGACCACAATGGACTCCGGCGTTGTATCGTACAAGCTCAACGTTTATATCAGGGGAGCGAACCTGAGCAGCAAGAAGACTGCTGTAAAAGTAGTGGACGAGAACGGCATAGAGTGGCCGGCTCATCCGGTGTTCGAGTGCGGCGCCACTATCCGCTGGCAGAACTCCGCTTCTTATCTTCCTGAGCTGGATTCTAAGAACGAGCAGGCCATCGAGATGCTGGCCCCAAGGGCTCTCGGAAAAGATCACACCTTCAAGCTCTACTTCGCTCCTGACGGAAAGAACTTCCAGGATTCCCCGGTGGGAACAGTGATAGTTCACAACGATCACGTGATCGACATTCCAAGCGGCTTCACATACGAGCAGCTGACCCAGCTGAAGTCTGTAAAAGTTAAATACGTGGACGAGCAGGGCAACGAGATCGCAAAGACAGACGAGTATCCGGCATATGCCGTAACCGAGCTGTATAACCTGGGGATCAAGGCGAAGGACATCAAGGGATATACCTTGAAGACATCCACCCCTGATCCGGACACTCTTAAGGAATACCTGAAGATGCCTGACCAGAACGAGGACGGCCAGTATACAAACGCCAACTACTTCGTTGCACATCTTGGAGATGATCCGGTGATCACCTACATCTACTCCAGGGATAAGACCGTTCCTGCAGACCAGTACTGGGTGGCAGAAGGCGACAAGGCTACATGGACTAAGGGGTCTGACAGCGGCCTCAAGATCAGGTTCCAGTATGGTGACAAGGCGGCAGACGAGGCCAACGGCACATTTGACAAGTTCACTGGCAAGCTCACTCTGGATGGCAGAGACCTGAAGGCAGACCAGTTCACAGCCTCCAAGGGAAGCCTGAACGTTGAGCTGAACCCTGAGCTCATGAACAGCCTGTCCGCCGGAAAGCACACCCTGACAGCCGAGTTCACAGACGGTTCTGCAACAGCCGAGTTTACGGTAGCAGCTGCCGGTACATCCGGCGGTAACGGAGAGAGCAGTAACGTGCAGCCGGGAAAAGGCGGTAAGACCACCGTTCAGACAGTGAAGACGGTAAAGACAGTCAATGCCGTGCGCACTGGTGACGAGTCATCTCTCGGACTGTATGCAGTCGTGCTGATGATCGCAGCAGGACTGGCTCTCGTGATCAGCTACAGAAGAAAGGCAAGCAAATAACAGTATATTTCTGATAATCTCTTCTTGACCGGAGGAGATTTAAGAGAACATTTAGACCCCATCCACCGATGATCCAGATGGGGCCGGTCGTATGAAAATGCTTTGGAGGGGCGGTTTCACCTGACGGGTGCGGCCGCTCCTTTTGATTTGCTGAAAAATATAACATCGGGCAATTATAGAAAAAACTAATAACAGCGATGCATTATCATGTGAGACCGTGACGAAGGGGAGCATTACCGATATACTTTTATGGACAGTCAGATCCCAGGGCGGATGAAAATGCCGGGGATCCGGCTGACAATTCTTTTCGAGATGATAATTTGAGGAAATTCCCATGACTGAAGAACGTACAAAAAAAACAGCGGAGGCTACTGAACGCAGGGAGGCGGAAGTTACGGAAGCCAATGGGGCTGCGGAGAGAGCCAGAACCGAAAAGAGCCGCATGTCCAGGTGGATCCAGAGGATCTTGATCATAGTCCTGATCGGTGCGGCCTTTGGGTGCTACTACCTGATCCCCTCTGTCCACGTTGGCATGAACAAGGTGTTCCACATGTTCGCTACGGGAGACTTCCACCAGGTGGAGGCCTTCGTCCAGTCCTATGGCAGATACGCCATGGCCATATCCTTTCTGCTGATGATACTTCAGTCGGTGGCGGCGCCCCTGCCGGCATTCCTGATAACCTTTGCCAATGCCAGCCTCTTCGGCTGGTGGCAGGGAGCGATACTGTCCTGGACCAGCGCCATGGCAGGTGCTGCAGTATGCTTCTGGATAGGAAGAGTCCTGGGAAGAGACGCTGTAATAAAGCTTACATCAAAGGCGGGACTGGAGCAGGTGGATAGATTCTTTGACAAGCACGGAGCTATGAGCATCCTCATCGCCAGGCTCCTGCCGTTTATCTCCTTTGATATCGTCAGCTATGCCGCCGGCCTTACATCCATGTCTTTCTGGAGTTTTTTCATCGCCACAGGCATCGGACAGCTTCCGGCAACCATCGTATATTCTTATGTAGGAGGAATGCTGACAGGAGGGAGCCGCAAGCTGGTGATGGGCCTGATGATTCTTTTTGCACTTTCCGCCCTGGTAGTCCTCATGAAGCAGGTCTACAACGAGAGGCAGGGTAAGGGAATCCGCAGGAGACATGGAAAAAAGGCAGACGAAAGTAGCCAAGACACCGGGGCCACTGAAGAAAAGGAAGGCGAATAGCCGGGCGGAGCGATATCCATGAAAGAAAACAACAGAATCAACTGGAAAAAGCTGATTAAACCCTGTATTTTTGCGGCAGTCATTCTGGCAGTGTTTCTGCTGAACAGGAGATACGGCTGGTCAGACTACATTACAGATCCCCGGTGGTATCAGCGCCTTCAGGAGACTATGAAGGAGGACTATCTAGAAGTTGTGGCCATCTACATGGTGGTGATGATTGTGGGCTGCGTGGTATTGGCTCTGCCGGGAGTAACCTTCGCCATAATAGCGGGCACTCTTTTCGGACCATGGATGGGGACATTCTTGTGCTCCATATCCGCAACCATAGGTGCAATCCTGGCATTCCTCGTGGGACGATTTTTCCTGAGGGACAGCCTCAGAGATAAGGTGATGAAAAACAAGTACATTAACCGCCTCCTCTTCGATGAGAACACAAAGAACGAGATGACGGTGCTGATGGTCACAAGGCTGGTGCCTGTATTTCCATATAACCTGCAGAACTTCGCCTACGGGATTACAGACATAAGCCTTGCCAAGTACTCACTGGGGACTTTCGTATTCATGATACCAGGCACGGCAATGTACACCTTCGGGACTTATGCCGTGATTGATGGGAGCAACAGGATTTTCTACGCCGGGGCAACTGTGGTGATTGCGGCCGTGGTCATAGTGGCCAGCAAGCTTTTGAAAAAGAAGTACGTGGGGCCGGAGGACGGTCACGAGAAAACCGAAAACAGACAGAAAACAAGTGAGACGGACCAATGACTTACGAAATAGACAGATACAAAGAAATGACCAGCGCCTGCATAAACTGCGGAGCCTGCAGGGATAACTGCAGCTTCCTTAGAAAATACGGATGCCAGCTGAACGATGTGGAGAAGCTGGCGCCCCTGGCGTACCACTGCTCCATATGCGGAAAGTGCGACCAGGTGTGCCCTGTGGGCATTAAGGGCACAGAGCTTTTTATGGAGATGCGCCGGGAGCACGTGGCCCTGGAGGATGGAGTCTACGACCCGGGGCGGTATTCCGGAATGCTTAAAGAAAAAAGCGACTACATATTCAGGAACTACAAGAAGGCCGCCGGAAAGACCGTAATTTTTCCGGGATGCAATTTTCCTTCACTTTTTCCAAAGACAAACAAGGCCTTTGCCGCAATGATGAAGAGAGAGTACGGCTATGGCATCGCCTACGACTGCTGCGGCAGACCTTTGGGACTTCTTGGGCTTGAGAAGGACGAGGAGCGGATAATAGACACGATAAGAAAGAATCTTGGGGAAGCCGGCGCCGAGGAGATCCTCACCATGTGCCCCAATTGCTATTACTACCTGAAGGACAAACTGGGAATCAAGGTGGTCAGCGTGTACCGCAGACTGCTGGAACTGGGCATAGAGGTGGAAAAGCCTCAGGGTCTGAAGATTTTCATGCCCTGTCCCGACCGGGAGACAGGAGAGTGGTACCAAGACATTTCAGAGCTTCTGGGATACAGACCGGAGAAGGAAGAAGATGTGAACTGCTGCGGGCTGGGAGGCATAGCCGGAGCATGTGAGCCGGATCTCTCGAAAGAATACGCCGAGACAATAGGTAAGAAATACCCGGAGAAGGGGGAAAAGTTTCTGTGTACCTGCTGCGCTTCCTGCGCCGGTCAGTTCGGAAGAAACGGAGGAAACCTGCGGCACACTCTTTCCCTGATGATGGGAATAGACGAGAAGCCGGCGGTAAAGACATCGTACATAAACAGGATGATGACGAAATATAAGTGATGACAGACAGAATAGAGGAGAAAAAAGGAAAAGACAAGGCATATATTATTTTCACCAAGGTTCCGGAGCGGTGTAAGGTGAAGACCAGGATGAAGGCCTGTTACGATGATGACCAGTGTCTTGAGCTCCAGAAGGCTCTGATTATGGACGGGCTCAGAAGGGCAGGGAGACTGATGGAGAAAGAAGTCGCCCTGTTTTTTGCCTGGAGTGGAGAATCTTCGCATCTGGAAGAGATTGAGGCAATGACCGCAGAAGCAGGGGTGGAGATGAATTTTTTTCCTCAGAGAGGAGATGGCCTGGGGCAGCGAATGGATAACGCACTAAGAGAAGTGCTGGCAATGGGATACAGTAAATGCGTCCTGACAGGAACCGATTCTCCTCAGCTTAGCAGCGGGGATATTATGGATGCATTCAGGTGCCTGGAGGAGAGGGACATGGTGTTCACGCCCACCGAGGACGGGGGATACTGCCTGGTTGGGGCGCGGAGACCGTGCAGCCAGGCTTTTATGCTGGAGAGATACAGCCACGGTGCTGTGATGAAGGAGACTTTGGAGCGTATACCCGGGGACGTGACCTGGGAGCTTTTGCCGGAGACCTTCGACATAGATGTGCCGGCGGACCTGGAGCGGTTCAGACTGCTGGGAGAAGAGGAACCCGACGGCTTTTTTACAGGAAGGTCCTGCACCATGGAGTTCACTAGGAAATATCCTCTGATTTCTGCCATCGTGCCTCTATATAACGAGGAGGAGATGGCGGAGTCGATAATCCGCCAGTGCCGCAAGATCCGGAAGCCACGGGAGGTCATCCTGGTGGACGGAGGCAGTACGGACGGGACCGTGGAGAGGCTGAGAGCGGCTGTGTCAGAGGATGACGGGATACGCATCATCAGCAGCCCCAGGGGGAGAGGAACACAGCTCAACGCCGGGGCGGAGCTTGCCGCGGGTGAGATACTCTTCTTTTTTCACGGTGACTGCCAGCTGCCCGAGGATCCTGCAGGAGAAATAAAAACCGTGTTGAAAAATCACCAGTGGGGATGTTTTGGTGTCCGGTTCCACAGCCGGAACTTTTTCATGTATACGAATAAGTGGATCTCCAATTTCAGGGCCCGGAGAAGACACATTGTCTTCGGGGACCAGGGGATATTCATAAGAAAAGAACTTTTTCAAAAGGTTGGAGGATTCCCGCCAATCAGAATAATGGAGGATCTTCAGTTTTCCATAAACTTAAAGGCTATGGGGATCCCTCCGGGAATGGCGGAGCACCGTATTCTGGCCTCAGACAGAAGATACAGGGGATCTACGGTCCACAAGCTTCTGGTAATGAGAAACATGGCAAGGATGAGGAGAAGATACATGGAGGGCATGGATCCATGTCAGGGTGAGCTGGAATATGAAAGGCTTTGTCCTGACCGGAGGACCTGGAGAGAAAAGAATAATGGATATCTTCTTGTGAAGAGGATCCTGGACATCGTGCTCGGTATGACAGGTCTGGTGATGTTCTCTCCGGCCATGGTGATCACAGCCATTGCCGTAAAATTGCGCGGTAAAGGCAAAGTCTTTTACACCCAGGAACGCATGGGCTACCACGGAAGGCCTGTGATTATATGGAAGTTCAGAACAATGGAGGATAATGCGGACGAAATCGAAAGTTCCCTGGATCCTGTGCGGCGCCGTGAATACCTTGAAGAATACAGATTGAAGGAAGATCCCAGGGTGATACCAGGAGGAGAATTTATCAGGAAGTGGGGACTGGACGAGCTGCCTCAGCTCATCAACGTGATACAGGGCGGAATGAGCATCATCGGACCCAGGCCAATTCTTCCTGATGAGATGAAGAAATACACCGGAGAGGAGCTGGAAAGGCTCCAGAGCGTCAAGCCCGGATGGATGGGGTACTGGCAGGCCTACGGCCGTGACTGGGCGGGATACCAGGATGGCAGCAGGCAGAAAATGGAGCTGTGGTACGCAGACAACGCAAACCTGGCTCTGGATGTTAAGATATTTTTCAAGATGTTCACCGCAGAGGCAGTGAGGAAGATGAAGTGATGAAAGAAGTCAGGCAGATTGCCGCAGTGGTGGTGACATACAAAAGGGATGAACTTCTGGCCCAGTGCCTCAGATGCCTGTGCCTCCAGACGGCCGCTTCAAAAATGGACATCATCGTGGTGGATAACGGAGGAGCTGGTCGAAGTTCCCTCAGCCAGATCCCGGAGGTGGGGAACATTGACGAGATCCGCAACTTTCAGGATAAGGGAGGAAAGATCCTCTACCGGAACACAGGTGAGAATCTGGGCGGAGCAGGAGGCTTCAGCCTGGCCATGGAAGAGGCGGTAAGTCTTGAATACCAGCTGGTGTGGGCCATGGACGATGACACACAACCAGAACCTGAGGCCCTTGAGGCCCTTCTGGCAGTACATGAAGACAAGAAAGGCAAGTACGGATTTCTTTCCAGCCAGGCACTTTGGAGGGACGGCACCCTCAACAGGATGAACATCCAGAGGAGAAGCCTTACTATGAAGGTCAGGGATTTTCAGAGTCCGGCGGTTCCTGTGGTGATGGCGTCTTTCGTGTCGCTGCTGGTCCCGTCCTCCGTCATAAAAAACATGGGCCTTCCAATCAGGGAATTTGGAACATGGACCGACGACTGGGAGTTTACCCGCCGGATATCCAGAGTCTATCCCGCATGGCTGGTTAACGGAAGCCGGGTAATACACATGACCGGGGAGAACAGGGGTGCCAATATTGCCGCCGACAGAGACCGGCCGGTCAGCAGATACGAGACCATGTACCGCAATGACGTGTATCTGTACAGGCGGGAGGGCCTTAACGGTCTTATCTATGAGACCAGGCGGCTGATGGGCCACTGGTTCCGCATTGTATTTACTGCTCCGGAAAAAAGAAAACGGCTGGGCGCCATGTTCCGGGGCACCCGGGCGGGGATGAATTTTCGTCCGGATATCCGCTATCCGGAGGCCGGCCTCCAGGAAGGATGCTTTGATGGGATGCCAGGGGGACGGGCGGCAGTGCCCGAAAGCGTACAGGGCGGTGACCACCATAACACAACAAAAAAGAAGATCCTTCAGGTTTTCGGGGAACCCATATCCTTCGGGGGAGAGGAGGTCTTCGTCTCTGAGGTCCTGAAAGCCATGGACACCAGAGATCTTCAGGTGGACCTTTTCACGCCGTACTACTGTGACAACCCAAGAATTGTGACGGAAATGGAATCTCTGGGACATAGAGTGTTTACAAGAGGCTGTCCCTTCCGCCCGGGAGGCACCAGAAGGCAGGAGACCCGGGTCATGAGGGATTTCCTCAGGGCCTCGAGAGTGGATGTGATCCACATCCACTCTGGAAGTGTGACCATGCTCCGGAAATACTGCAAGCTGGCCAGGAGGTCCGGCATCAGGGACATTGTGGTTCATGCCCACTGCGCAGGCATTCCCAACATTTCACACACAATGACGGCCCTTTTTTCCAGGAGAGTACTTACGGAGTATCCATCACGCTGGCTGGCCTGTTCTGAGGCTGCAGGGCAGTGGATGTTTCCGGCGAAGATATGCAGGGAGAGACTCCAGGTAGTGAAAAACGGGGTGGATATCAGTCGGTTTGCATTTGATCCGGCGAAGAGGAAGAGAATCCGCCGGGAACTGGGAATCCCGGAGAGTGGAAGAGTCATCGGTTTTGTGGGCAGGCTCACAAAGCAGAAGAATCCCGGTTTCCTCATTTCAATAGCGAAAAATATCCGGAGCAGCTGGCCCGAGAATGATATCAGATTGCTGTTGGTAGGAGAGGGAGATCAGCGAATGGAACTGGAGAAGCAGATAAGCGGAAGTTCCATAGACGGGATGGTGATCTTCACCGGAAACGTTGAAAATCCCGAAGATTTCTACCAGGCCATGGATGTGTTCGCACTTCCCAGTTTGTTTGAGGGCTTTTCTATCGCCGCTCTGGAGGCACAGGCTAACGGCCTTACAGTTGTGGCTTCCACCGGGGTCGTGATGGAAAGCCAGGTGGCGGAGAACTTCCGCCGCATATCCCTTGAGAACAAGGGGGCCTGGGAAAAGGCGCTTATTGAGATGGACACAGGCCGCACTGATAATACTGAAAAGATCGAAGCAAGAGGGCTGGATATAAGAGAGACCGCAAGCCTTGTCAGGAGCATATATTGACTGAAAATACAATGAAAAAACAGAATAGGGACTGCGGCACATTCTGGCTCATCATCACCTACGCAGCGGCGGCCGCCATGGTAGTACAGTGCCGAAGCATCTGGATGCATCTGAGAGACTACGGCCCATGGGTGAACAGGAGCACCGCCCTGGTTCTGGGAATCTGTCTCATGGCGCTGGCTTTCAAGAACGACGGGGAAAAGAATGGACCGGGCATCCGGTGGTCTTCCATCAAGACGGGAATCATCATCATGCTCTATCTTTTGCTTTTCGTCCTGCTGGACCCGGTGAATTACCGCCGTGTCCTGCGCTGCGGACTCTTGCTGTGTTCTGTTATAATCTTTCTTGATTCCAGGGGAGGAAAAGAAAAGGCTGCTTCCCTTCTCGGAGCTTTCCGCGACGTGGTGGTAATCGTGGCCGGAGTCTCTGTGGTCTGCTGGTTTCTGCTTTCCCTGCTCCACCTGATACCATACCCGTGGTCCGGCAGCGTGTACGTGGACTGGTCAGATAACGGCAAGATTATATGGCGAACCCACTTTATGTACATATATTACGAAACCCAGTGGTTCATTACGGGCTACGTGGCCAGAAACTCTGCAATATTCGTGGAAGGCCCTATGGCCAACTATCTTTTTTCCCTGGCCTTCATGACCGACTTCTACATACAGGACAGCAGGGGGCCCAAGGCCCACAGGCGGTGCCGGATTATTCTGGCTCTGGCAATGCTCACAACTTTTACAGCCACAGGATGGTTTCTCATGGCCCTCATGTGGATTATGAAGAATCTGCCGGACGTGAGGAAGAAGAGGAGGTCCGCTGGCTCCTTCAGGGAACACCTGGCTCAGGAGAAGAAGATGATAGTACTGGTGGCCATGGTGCTGGCCTTCGTTGTGCTCCTCCTGTGGAACAAGACCACAACGGAGTCTTCATCCATCAGGCTGGACGACATCAGGTCAGGATTCAAAGCATGGCTCAGCAGTCCCCTCTGGGGCGTAGGGTTCGAAAATACCCCTTATATTGCCAGGTTCGCCTCCCCGTGGAGACTCAATAACCTGGGATACAGCAATTCTCCTGTGGAGGTGCTGGCGGAGGGAGGTCTCATGCTGTTTATCCCGTACGGCTGGGCCATCCTCAGAGGCGCGTCCAGGAGCTTCAGGTCAGGAAACTACGCCCACATAGCATTTGAGATCTGCTTCCTGTTGCTGTTTGCCGTTACTATCATTCCATACCAGTACATCACCATGCTCATGGTTTGTATGCTGATGCAGGATATGATCTCGTTCAGGGGAGGTCAGAAATGATATTCTCCAGCGTAACGTTCATTTTTCTTTTTTTGCCGGTTACACTGGCCGTGTACTACCTGATTCCGGACAGGCTCCTCAGACTGCGGAACACCTTTCTGCTTCTGGCCAGCCTGTTTTTCTACTGGTTCGGTGAGCCCCGGTTCGTGTTTCTCATGGCGGGGGCACTGATTTTCAACTGAGGAATGGTCCTGTGGATGGACCGGAACGAAGGGAACCAGCGAAAGGCTGTTTTTATAGTAATAGTGGCAGGGGATTTGAGCCTGCTTTTCGTCTGTAAATATCTGGCCTTCGTGGTGGAAAACCTTGACAGACTGCCGGCAGTGAACATCCCTGTGCCGGAGATTGTATTGCCAGTGGGAATATCATTTTTCACCTTCCAGGCCTTGCCTTACGTGACGGACGTTTTCAGGACACCGGGCAGCGCAGAAAAAAGCCTGGTGAATGTGGCTTTATATATCTCCATGTTTCCACAGCTTATCGCCGGCCCTATAGTCCGCTACGGAGATGTGTCTGAGAAGATCCGCTCGTTCCCTGTTGTGCCGGCAGCCGTCGTATGGCTGAAGAAAAACCTGGGTGGCGGCGGGTACCAGGTTATTTCAGGAATCACAATGGTATTGCTTATGGTCATATCATTTTCTTTTGTTATTAAAGGTGGCTATAGTCCCTTTATATATTTCCAGTTCTGATGGAGAATAGAGAGGGAGATTATTCTCCCGGGAGAACCCATGAAGGCACAGCGTTTTACAGCGATATTATTCATATTCATTGTAGGGGTGCTGTGCCTGGTGTCGGCACCGGCGGTACCCAGAATCCTGACCTACAGGGACACGGATTTTCAGGGTGTGCTGGGGGACCGCGGACAGGGATCCCGGTTGGACTCCGGGCTGTCAAAGGAGTTCCCGGCCCTGACCTTCTGGATGGGTGTATATGGAGAGGTTAACAAAACTCTGGGTATAAGATATATCCCGGATCAGGAGGTAGGTGTTGCTAAACTAGATGGGGGACAGCTTTCCTATGGCATTGACAGGCTGGGAGATAAGCGCCTTGACGAATATGTGGAAAACACCGCTACACTCAAGGAGAGGCTGGCGTCCCGAGGCGGCACTGATGGCCGCCGGTATCCTTGGCCACAGGCTAAACAGTGAGTACGGCCTGAGGTACGACGATTGGGCCTTCAATCCGGAAGCCTATGACAGGGCGACATACAGAAATTATTACCTGGGAGCCCTGGGGAAGAAGACCGGGGCCACATATGGGGGGGCACCGACGACTTCACTGTTCTGACTCCAGAAAAATCCCCGGACTTCCGGGTGACCTGGCGCAGAGACGGAAAGACCTTTTCCAGAAGAGGAAAATTTGCGGATTCCCTGGTGGACAGTAGAATCGTCACACGAGGCGACCTGTATCACCGGGTCTCCTATGACGCATACATGAACGGCAGGGGCGTTGTTGCTACTGTTATAAACGAGGGCTTTAAAAGTCGTGAAAAAAGCCCTGGCGGCATCAGGAGTTCCGCTGCCAGTGGCAGGATCCTCCTGGTGGGGGATTCATACTCCTGGTGCATGGTGCCGTTTCTGGCCATGAACTACAGGCAGGTCACTGCAGTGGATATGAGAGATTTTACAGAAATGTCGCTGTGGGAGTACCTGAAAAACAACACCTTCGACTGCGTGGTGATCGCGCATAACCCCGCATCCCTGGAGGGGCGGAACTTTTCTTTTTTCAGCAGAAAATGATATCCCGGCCGGTATGCCCGGCCTTGATATATAAACCGTTATTCAGATTTCCGATGTATTTGAAATGGAGGAAAAAATGGCTTACTACAACGAAGAGGATCTGGCGAAGTTCGGCACCATGGGAGAGGAAGCTCCTGAGCTGTGGAACAAGTTCATGGCCTATTACGGCGACGTTTTCGCAGAGGGCGCGCTCACCGCAAGGGAAAAATCTCTGATTGCCCTGGCCGTGGCCACTGCTCTCCAGTGCCCTTACTGCATTGACTCCTACACCAACGACTGCCTGAACAAGGGCGTGGACGAGGAGCAGATGACAGAGGCCATCCACGTGGCAGCAGCCATCAGGGGAGGAGCTACACTGGCTCACGGCCTTCAGATGAAAAATATCGTAAAAAAGCTTGAGTTCTAGGAGGAGCTGTTGTGAACGACCAGTTGAAAAGACTATCTGTGGTACCTGCCTTTGAGCCTCACATGGCAGATCCGGAGGCGGCGTACACCGACATCATAACGACCATGCAGGTGAACATTGGCCTGCAGTGTAACCAGGCCTGTAAGCACTGCCATGTGAAGGGCGGTCCGGACAGGACTGAGGCCATGTCCAGAGAGGTGATGGAGTGCTGCCTGGATGTTTTCCGGAACGACGAACACCTCAATACCATCGACATCACCGGCGGGGCTCCAGAGATGAACCCGGATTTCCGCTGGTTCCTGAAGGAGTGCTGCAAGCTGGCTGACACTGTATACGTGAGGACAAACCTGACCATCCTGGAGCAACCGGGATACGAGGACCTGCCGGAGCTCTACAGAGACCTTGGGGTCACCGTTTTCGCCTCCCTTCCGTATTACAGGGAAAAGGACGCTGACCGCCAGAGGGGCAAGGGCGTTTTCCAGAGCTCCATCAGGATGCTCCAGAAGCTGAACTCCCTTGGCATTGGAGAGCCGGGCGGCTCTGATCTCAACCTGGTGTACAACCCGGGCGGGGCCTTCCTGCCGCCGGAACAGGGCGCCATGGGTGACTTGTATCACCAGAAGCTCGAGAAGGACTTCGGCATTCACTTCACCAATCTTTTTGCTATAACAAACAACCCGGTGGGAAGGTTCGGAGACTTCCTGGAAAGATCCGGAAATCTTGAACGCTACATGAATACGCTGTTTGATGCCTATAATCCGGCGTCGGAGCCGGCCATGATGTGCAGGTTCCAGATCTCCGTAGGCTACGACGGCCGGATATTCGACTGTGACTTCAATCAGGCTGTGGATCTTCCGGTGACTACTAAGGAGACCATCTTCGACCTGAGAAAGCACGGAATCCAGAAGAGGCACATCGCCCTGGCTAACCACTGCTACGGCTGTACTGCCGGCCAGGGTTCCAGCTGCGGGGGTGCCACCAACTAGACAAATGATATAAGCAGATCAAAGATGTCTGATTTGTTCGAGAATACTGGCGGTGTTTTCACCGCGGCGAAGCCTGGCTCCTGTGAGCCAGGCTTTTTCTGCCATTTCTTCGTACTGAACGGCGGATATCTCTCTGCGTTTCGCCGGTATCTCTTCCAGGCTCGAGACTGCGAAGCCCAGGTCATGTTCCAGCACCAGCGGTGCCATTGCAGACTGATCCCACACGATGACAGGAATGCCGCAGGCCAGGAAAAGGCTTATCCGGTGTGGCGTGTTCACCCGGAGGTAGCTTCCGAAGGGGCCGGCGCAGGTGTCGGGGGAAGGTCCGTCCCAGAGTAGTCCGTAGGAGCCCTTCATGTGATCGATAAGATCGTCGGCCTGGAAGGCTCCGCCATATGTTATACGGCCTGGAACACCAGGCTCTCTGGCAGTATTTAGTTTTTTGCCGTCACGGGTTCCATAGCTCTGGGCACCGGCGGACTGCTGCAGCTCCGGCCTGTAATTTGGACCGTAGAGGATGAAGTCAGTACCGGCAGGGAGATGGTATGCATAGCCGGCCTTTACCGGATCCAGGTTAGTGGCGATTATAACGGGGCCGTCGGGACGGGGCGTCCCGACGTTTGATTTGCCGGAGTCCGCATCCGGAGAGAGGGGCGTCCCGCCGTCTGAAGGGCCTGAGTCCGTACTGGAAACAAGGGGCATTCCGCTGTTCCGGCGTGACTGCAGCCGCTGGAGCTGTTCATCAGGTATAAGGTAGTCAAAGAGGCCGAATTCCATGAAGGAGCTGTTGATTCCGCGGCTCTGGATCAGGCGGGTATAAGCCTGGTTGTGGGTGATGATCCCGTCGGCCTGCCGCAGGTAAGAAAGCTCCTGGTGTATCACATATGAGCTTTTCAGGCCGGAGTAGGTGGCAGGCCGGGCCAGTTCCAGGTCGGCAGCCAGGAATACGATCTTGATTCCGCGGCTTTTGAGTCTGCGGATAAGTGAGTCCAGGAATCCGAATTTTTCGTGGAGGGGCAAGAGTATGATCAGGGTGTCGCCGGTGCGCAGGGGGCCGCAGGCCTCCTGCCAGGTGCGGAGTATGGGGCGCTGGAGGGCCAGGCGCCGGGCGGGTGACAGGTGGTGTGTCTGGCGTTTTGAGGGTATGTTCAGCAGCCGGGCGCCGTTCCGGCAGAAGATGGTTTCTATGTCTTCTATGCCTTTAACTCCGGATGTCATTCTGGAGTCCTGATTCCACGGAACATAATGAGTGAAATAGTTCATAATTTTTTCCTCAGAAATTTTGTGTATGCGAAGTATGAAATGCCTCCGTAAATCAGGAGGAAAAGCGCTGTTTCTGCCAGGAAAAGCATCAAGTGACTGGTACTCACCAGGCTGGCAAATGCGGCGTGGCACAGTAGACCGGCTGCGGATCCAGGCAGAAGACCGGACAGTATTACCAAAAGCAGAGGGCCGGCCGGTATCCCTTCAAGGAACGAGCATTCTTTTTTTACCCCTGAAACTATAACTATAAGGACAATTACCTCAGAGACCAGGGTACTGATGGCCGCGCCGGTAGCACCCATGGCGGGAATCAGAAACAGATTCATCACTACGTCCACCGCTGCGCCGGCTGCCGCCCCCATAATCACCTGGTTTTCCCTGCCAAGGGGAATCAGAACTTCCATTCCCAGAATCTGG
The DNA here is from genome assembly GCF_009695865.1 of Allobaileyella intestinalis. Classification (GTDB taxonomy): domain Bacteria; phylum Bacillota; class Clostridia; order Peptostreptococcales; family Anaerovoracaceae; genus Allobaileyella; species Allobaileyella intestinalis. Next base: position 239,788 of record NZ_VUNB01000003.1, read on the forward strand.
CTGAGACCGATGGGAATCAATGTGAACATGATGAAAGTCATTGGGAGCACGGCCCTTTCGAAGCCTCTGCCAGCCAGCAGCAGTATGGAATCCTCAGCAAAGAGTGCAAATAGCACCGAGACTCCGGAGGAGATAATCAGGCATGTTGATATAGCCCTTGTGATTGTCCGCCGGAAGGCATTCATCTCTCCAGACTCCGCCAGGTAGCTTGCTCGAGGCATGAGCACCGAGACTCCGGCAATCATCAGATTCACAAGTCCCAGCTTGATTTTTACGGCTGTGCCGTAGTAACCGGTTTCAGCAGCGCCGCCAATGGAACCCAGCATCAGCATGTCCAGATTAGTGTAGACGGTGGTCATTGCCGTGAGAAGAAAGAAGTGAATAGCCGGGCCCAGGTGCCGGAAGCTTTCTCCAGGTCCGGTAAGCCGGAGGTCTACGTGTTTTTTCAGGAAAAAAAGGTTGTACACTGATGCGGCGGCTGCAGGCACCATGGTGAGTGGGCCGTATATTATATAGTCCCCTGGATTCCTGGTGAGGAGGAGAATGGCACCGGCTGATGCCAGCTTGAAAAAGACGGCTCGACCGGTGAGAAAGGGATATTCTTCCAGACCCTGGAAAAGCCAGTCACTGTTTATTCCGTTAAGCAGCACTCCCAGCCCCATAAGGATGAGAAGAGTTTTCTCAGACCGGAGCATGGGAAGGGTAAAGGCTGTCATTGTCAAAAGCACAAATGATCCTGCAGAAAAAAGTATCTGCAGCCCCATGATGGAACTGGCGGTGCCAGACAGCACTTTGCGGTCATCTCTGACTCTGGCGCAGGCCCTGATGCCGTAGACGGGTATCCCCATCTGTGCCAGGAGCATGAAAACAGAAATCACGGACGATGCAAAGTAGACCCGGCCTGTTCCTGCAGGGTGGAGCACACGGCTTACGTAAGGAAGGACGATCAGCGGATTCACCACACCGGAAAGGGTGACCAGCACGTTCATGATCAGGTTTCGCCTAATAGAGTTATTCTGTTCTGCTTGTGGTTTTTTTAGCAAAATAAACGACCTGTCTCCAATGGAATATACGGTATTTTATCTTGAAGAATGCCGACATAACAAGAAAACCCAGAGGACCGGCTTCCATTCCAGATCTGGCAATCCTGGATCTCCGGGTCACATGGAAAAGATCCGGGCTGTCGGTCTGTATGGCCCGGTAGCGTTTTTTGAGGGTTCTGCGGCAACGGAGAGGCCGGGAGGAGAGCAGGCCTGTGAGCCACTCAAGCCTCGCCATGGAGCTGATCAGAAGCTCCACAGCAACCTTTTTTCCTCCTTTTAAGTCTTCATTTTTTCCCAAGTACATGGAAAAAACAAGTCTGCTGATTTTTACAGTGTCCGAAAAATGGGATGCAAGGAAGTCCTGGCTCATGCTCTGATCCGGCCTGTCAGTTCTGTATATGGATACCGGACTGTTCAGATAGCACAGAGTCCGGGTGTTTAGAAGCACGACCATGACCAGTTGGTTGTCAACATAGAAACAGTGGTGTGGAAAATTATGACAAGCTTCCAGAACCATGGCTCTTCTGCATGTTATCTCAAATATGGCCAGGCCTCTGCTCAGATCAGACTCCTCGATGGAGGCCGGATCAGGGGATAGCCCCGTATGGTTTTCGACTATAGTGTATCTGTCATCAGGAGATTCCTTTCGGGATCGCCAGGTAAAAAAGGGAGTGACAATCAGATCCGGTATTTTTTCCCGGAGTTTATTCAATTCTTCGATTCTATCCAGCAGACTTTCCAGCCCCTGAGTATTTACCTTATCGTCTCCATCCACCACTCTGAAGTAAAGGCCCCGTCCCCGGGTCAGGCTGTTTTCCAGAGAAGAGCCATAACCCTTATTTTCCTGGGATATGAGGCGGAATGTGCCCGGATACTTTTCTATAAAACCCTGTACAATCTGTGGCCCCTGGTCGGTGGAGCCGTCATCTGTGATAATTACTTCAAGCTCATCCATGTGCCGTTCATCAAGACACATGGATTGAAGGCATTCCTCAAGAGTGGAAGCAGCGTTATAAGCTGCAACGGAAATTGTGAGTAGTTTCTTCATCATTCAAGAGTGAAGGTGACCTTCACCTTCTGAGCATCCTTCGGGGCAGTGTCCTTGTCCAGCTTCATGTTTACCTTGCCGGAGTCAATGTCGTTAAAGGCATAAGCGGCGTTGGAAGTTATGCCGGCCCAGCAGCTGTTCAGACAGAGAATGCAGCCGGAGCCAGCTTTGTCGATGTTTTTCTTATTGCCGGAAAATCTGATATCGGTATCAGGATGTTTTCCGCCGTTTGTGACGAGAATGCTGCTCAGTTCTACTGGCTCATCCTGACCTTTCCAGGTCAGGGTGACTTTTACATTCTGACCATCGGTGTACTCACCGTCTTTAAGTTCTTTGTCAGTGGTGTTCCAAGGGGTGCCGCCCACCTTTTCCAGGGCTTCATGAAATTTTGCAGGGGTGCATCCAGTCACAAACATGGCGTGCCTGGCCATCTTCCCGTCGTTAAAGACTACACAGTGCATTGTGTCTTTATCTGTAAATTTTCCCTGAGTGGTGGCAGTGATTGTGACTGATTTTGAGGCTTTATCTGTCTTAATCTGGGACAGGCTCTTATCTGTTGACTGTTTCGAGCCGCAGCCTGCCATAACTGCTATCATAATCGCTGCTGCAGCAATGACTCCGGTGACCTTCCAGAGTTTTCTTAAATTTTTGGCTTTCATAATTATTATCCTTTCGATTCAAATCACTAAATTCTTTTCTCTCCAGCTCCTTCCTTACAGCAGGTCTGGTCATTTGCCATTCACGGGAAAGCAGGCGCCCTTAAGACCATATCCATCAATCATTTTTAAGCCACCTGAAAAAAACAACTTCTGTATTCACATCTCCCCGTACTCCGATGCGGGGGAGACGGAACACATTGTCCGTCTGTCTTACCCCTCGCTGCTGGCCGTAAAGAAATGCCATTTTATATCCGCTTTCTCTGGCAGCGGACTCGAAGCCCCCGGTCCCGTAGCCGTAAGGGTAGGCGATGACATCTCCATCTTTTCCAAGGACTTTCTCCTGCCTCTGGAAATCTCTGAGAATCCCGGGATATTTCGTGCGGTATATCACGGCGTTCTTGTTGGAATCGTGATGGAGCCCGTAGGAGTGTGATTGGAACTCCAGCTCCGGGCAGTTGCGGCCCATCTCCCGTATAGTATCCAGACTCACGTAGGCCAGAGGATCTATTGAATTCTGATGCTCTGTGACCATGTTGCCAATGACGAACATGGTGGCCTTGATGTGGTACTTTTTCATAATGGGCAGGCCGTAGCGTATCACGTTGTAGTATCCGTCGTCAAAGGTGATGGCCACCGTCTTCTTTGGAAGATCCAGCTGACCCTGGTGCCAGCGGTACAGCTCATCCATGGATATTGTTCGGTAGCCGTGATTGTGGAGCCAGCCCATCTCCTTTTCGAAGTCGCTTGTCTTTGTCCACAGATCTTTTTCCTTTGAAAGAGAGTGGTATTCGTTGTCAGGGCATATCCGGTGATATGTAAAAACAGGAATTTCTCTGGCGTAAGGGTTCCGGTTGACCTGGTATCTGTGGATGCCGGCAGGCAGCAGTGCAGCGATGAGGAAGAAAATGAGAACTGTTTTGATTTTCTCTTTCTGCATGTCTCACCGTCCTTTCAAGTGTTACTAATGAATTATACACAGGGGAGAAAAACCCGGCAAATAGGGGAATGGCAGGCCTGGACGAAAAGCCCTGAATGTCAGTTGAAACCGCAATGCATAAAAATATGCGATAGAGATAATAGAAACAATAGTAAATACCTACCGGACAAATCGCCGGACGGCACAGTGAACACCAGGCAGCAGCTCCGATGACTCCGCCGGCAGTGGAAGCACCAAGGTTGTAAAGACTTCAGTTAAGTCAGTGATCAATACCGGCGCTGTAAGGACAGGAGATGACATATCTGTGATTCTGCCAGCAGCTGCACTGGCCGCAGCAGTGGCTGCACTGGTAATTCTGCTGGCCTGGAAGAACGGGCAGAGAAACAGGAAGAAGACTGAGAAATAAGATACATCAGAGTTAAGAATCCAAGTGGATCAAGACCGTTAACAGTTCTTTTGGAAAAAAGCGAGGCATTCCAAGCCAGTATACTGACTTGGAATGCCTCGTGTTTTATAGTGCGTTGATTGAATGACTGCTTCTACAGGGAGCTGTAATCCACAGGCTGCAGATCCTGAAAATTAATTTCATAGCCGTGGCCGGGCTCGGGTATCCATCCCCAGGTGTTCTCTTTATCAGCCGGGAAGAAAAGCGTCATCAGGGAAGAAATCACTCCTCCGTGGCACACCAGAATGGTATCCTTACCGGGATCTTTTTTCATAATATCCTTGAGAATCCCTGCGCCTTTTTTGATGCGGGCAGTAAATGTTTCCGTGCTGTCTCCCTCCGGGAAGTCAAAATCCGGCGTTTCTCCGTTGAACCAGCGCCTTGAAGGCTCGTGCTTCATCAAATCATCCAGAGAAGCCATTTCAAACACTCCCATGTTAATCTCCCGCAGCTCAGGAATTGTGCCGTGAGGCAGATCCCCGAAAATCAACTGGAAGGTCTGCTCTGTGCGAAGCATTCCTGTTGTGTAAAGGCAGGCGTTGTCCGGCGAAGGATAGATTCCCTTGCTTTCCAGCTGACGGATTTCACCGGCTCCTTCCGGTGTCAGTGCCAGATCGGTGCTTCCGTAAAAAACCTTCTTTGAAGTTCCTTCGGTATGGCCGTGGCGAATGAGGAACAGATTGTTAGTTGTGAATTGTGACATGATAATACCTTGCTGTTGTTATTTTGATTCCAGTTTGTATGGAATTATATGGAAAAAAGTTATTTCTTATGCGTACTATCCGGTGATTCTATCAGCGGTTTGAAAAAGAATCAAGAGAGTGGTGCTCAGTTGCATAGAACGAACAACTGAAAATTAACTGGAACCCGTAAACATTCCGGCAATCAGTCACCCATTTTGCCATAAAGGTTGACAACAGAAAGGCCAGCTGGTAGCCTGTTTTGCAGTAACTAATGACGAAACTCCTCAAATAAGGCAGCAAAAAGGCTATATGCTATATAGAATAGAAAGGTAACTAAAATGGAAGAACCAAAGACATCAGTAAAACCACGTGTTTCAAAAGCTGTGACTTTAACTGAATCAGGTCTCATGATAGCCATAATGGCAATCTGCTCCTGGATTTCCATCCCATTGCCGGGAACTGGCGTTCCAATCAACCTGGCCACCTTCGCAGTAATACTGACCGGACTTCTCCTGGGCAGCAGGAGAGGAGCCGCCGCAACAGGGGTGTTCGTCCTGCTGGGTGCCGTCGGAATTCCGGTGTTCGCCGGCTTTACAGGAGGAATGGGAATCCTGGCCGGACCTACTGGCGGCTATCTTGTGGGATATGTATTCCTGGCAATGGCTGCCGGCCTGGCATCGCCGGCAGGACAGAAGCGGAGTGTTGTAAGGTATTTAGTCTGTGCTGCAGCAGGAGAGATACTGCTGTATGTTCTGGGGACATTGTGGTTCATCCATCTCACATCCATGGGCATTGGACCGGCCCTGGCAGCCTGCGTCATTCCTTTTATCCCTGGAGACATAGCAAAGATGATACTGGCCTGGATAGTTGCCCGCCGCCTTGTAAAAGTGATGGGACACTGAGAAAAAATTTATTCACGGCGGCGGGGCTGCAGACCACTGTTCTCCAGCCTGCCTGGCTATTGTGACACATTCTCTTCATAATTTCTCATTATTGAAATCCCGTGGTATTTTTGCAGAAAAAAATCTTGTACGGTACCACGGGATATCGCTTTCTTCAAATCTCGGGGTATTCCTCCCCTATATTCTCGATTCCGTTCCGTCCAATGACAAAAAGTGGCACAGCAAGTGTCACACTTTCTGTGCCAAATTGCGTCATATGGCGCCCTTTTCTGATCCCGCACAAGACAAACAAAAGCCTGTAAACCCTTGAGTTTACAGGCTTTTCAACTGGTGCGCCAGGCGAGATTCGAACTCGCGGCCTTCACATTCGGAGTGTGCTACTCTATCCCCTGAGCTACTGGCGCATATCAATGGCAGATCAACTGCAAACCAATAATAAATCAACTGCGAATCAATCTGACCTGAATATTCTAGCACAACGGAAGTCCTATCACAAACAAATCTGTTTGTACATCTAATAATAACAGTTTAACCATACCTTAACTTTTGTTCATCACAATAGTGTTGTATACTCAACTACGTATGAGATAAAAATGCTCGGACCAGGCCAGAGGGCTTCAGGAAAGGCTTGAAGGTGCCTGTGAAAAGAGTGCCCTCAATCTCACAATCTGTTTTTTTCAGAAAGGAACACCAATTGACTCCATATATAATCAGTATAGTTTTGCTGGTCATACTGTCAGCCTGTTTTTCTGCGGCGGAGACTGCATTCACCTCTCTCAACCGCATCAAAATCAAGAACATGGCGGCAGACGATGTAAAGAACGCCCAGCTGGTTCTCAGCCTCAGCGACAACTACGACAAACTGCTTACAACAATACTGATAGGCAATAACGTGGCCAATATCGGAACCACTGCCATTGCAACAGTGCTTTTCGTCAGGATTTTCGGCAACATAGGAGCGACGATTTCAACCGTAGTCATTACCATTGTAGTGCTGATTTTCGGTGAAATCACCCCAAAGAACATTGCCAAGGAACATCCGGAAGGGTTCGCCCTTGCCAGTGCGCCTGCAGTAAGAGGGCTGATGATAATATTCACGCCCCTGAACTGGATTTTCACCCAGTGGCGAAAGGGGGTGGGCAAGCTGTTCGGAAGCAGCGAAGGCCCGGCCTACACTGAGGACGAGCTGATTACCATAATCGACGATGCAAGAAACACTGGAAGCATTGGCGAAGAGCAGAGCGTCATGATCAAGAACGCCATCGAGTTCGACGACCTGGAGGCCATCGACGTAATCACGCCCAGAGTGGACATGGTGGCAATCGAGCTGGGAACAGACAACAGCCAGATTGCTGGAATTTTCAAGGAAACAGGATTGTCCAGACTTCCGGTTTACGAAGACGACCTGGACAATATAATCGGAGTGCTGAACCAGAAGGATTTTCACAACTACGTGGTGGCTGAGAACCGCCCGGTAGAGCAGTTTATCAAGCCGGTAGCCTACGTTGCAGAGTCCATCAAGGCCGCAGTGCTCCTGAAGAAAATGCAGGCCAAGAAGACCCACATCGCCATAATAGTAGACGAGTACGGAGGCACCACCGGGCTGGTGACCATGGAAGACATAATCGAAGAACTGGTAGGCAAGATCTACGATGAACATGACACGGTGGAGATGCGGGATGTAACCAGAATCTACGACGGAAGTTACATGGTAGCCGGAGGCGCTAATCTGGAAAAATTTTTTGAGCTTTTCGGCGAAGATATCGACGAGCCGGCCACAACTATTAACGGCTGGGTAATGATACAGCTGGACCGCCTGCCTAAGTCGGGAGACATTTTCAAATACGAATCAAAACACAAGATCTTCAGTGCCAGAGTGACAAAGGCGGATTCAAGGAGAGCACTGATGGTTCACATAACAGTAGAAGACAAGCCGGAGGAGGATAATCAATGAGCTTAATGGAGAAAATTTTCGGAGATCTGAATGAGAAGGCTCTCAAGAAGATCTATCCCATAGCTGACCAGGTAATGGCTCTGGAGCCTGAAATGGAGAAGCTGTCCGACCAGGAGCTGAGGAACAAGACCCCTGAGTTCAAGGAGAGACTTGCCGCAGGTGAGACTCTGGACGATCTGCTGCCAGAAGCCTTTGCGGTCTGCAGAGAGGCAGCCTGGAGAGCCCTGGGAATGAAACACTTCAGAGTACAGGTAATTGGAGGAATTGTTCTCCATCAGGGCAGAATATCCGAGATGAAGACTGGTGAAGGAAAAACCCTGGTAGCCACTCTTCCAGCATACCTGAACGCTCTGGAAGGAAAAGGCGTCCACATAGTAACAGTCAACGACTATCTGGCCAAGCGAGACGCAGAATGGATGGGCCGCCTTTACAGTTTCCTGGGGCTGACAGTAGGATGCGTTATTCACTCCGTAACAGGTGAAGCCAGGAAGGCAGCCTATCAGGCCGATGTAACATACGGAACAAACAACGAATTCGGTTTCGACTACCTTCGTGACAACATGGTCACATACAAGGAAGAACTGATCCAGAGAGAACTGAACTACGCCATCGTGGACGAGGTGGACTCCATCCTCATCGATGAAGCCAGAACACCGCTGATCATTTCAGGCCGGGGCGTGGACTCCAGCAGCACCTACCGTTCGGCCAACGCCTTTGTAAAAACCCTGGACAGAGACCGGGACTATGAGGTGGAAGAGAAAGACAAGCAGATCTCCCTTACAGAAGAAGGCGTCAAGGAATGTGAGAAATACTTCGGCATCGAAAACTTCTCAGACCCTGACAATATGGAGCTGAACCACTACGTAATGCAGGCTCTCCGCGCCAACTACCTGATGAAGAGAGATGTGGACTACATAGTAAAAGACGGTGAAATCCTTATAGTTGACGAGTTCACCGGCCGTCTCATGTACGGAAGACGGTTCAGCAACGGACTCCACCAGGCTATCGAAGCCAAAGAGGGAGTGGAGATTCGTTCTGAGTCCAAGACACTGGCTACTATCACCCTCCAGAACTACTTCAGAATGTACGGCAAGCTGGCAGGAATGACGGGTACAGCCAAGACAGAAGAAGACGAGTTCAGGGAGATCTACAACATGGACGTAGTTGTAATCCCTACCAACAAACCCGTTATACGTAACGACAAAGAGGATATGGTTTTTGCCCATGAATCCGGAAAGTTCAAGGCCATAGCCGACAAGGTCGCCCAGGCCCACGCCACAGGCCAGCCAGTTCTGGTAGGTACAATTTCCATCGAAATTTCCGAGCTGGTCAGCAAGATGCTGAAGAAAAGGGGCATTCCTCACAACGTGCTGAATGCCAAGCAGCACGAGAAAGAGGCTGAGATAATCGCCCAGGCAGGCCGCAAGGGAGCAGTAACTATTGCCACCAACATGGCAGGCCGTGGTACCGATATTATCCTGGGAGGCAACCCGGATTTTGAAGCTAAGAAGGAGATGGAAAAAGCCGGCTACACAGCGGACCAGATCGGTTTTGCCGTAGGATTCGAGAAGAGCGACGATCCGGAGCTGCTGGAAGCAAGAGAAAAATACAATTCCATTCTCGAAAAGAAAAAAGAAGCCCTGAAAGGGGAGCAGCAGGAGGTTATCCAGCTGGGAGGCCTGTGCATAGTAGGTACAGAGAGGCACGAATCCAGACGTATTGATAACCAGCTCCGTGGACGTTCCGGACGTCAGGGTGACCCGGGAGATACACAGTTCTTCGTTTCGCTGGAAGATGACCTGATGAGACTGTTCGGAGGCGAGCGGATCCAGAGATACATGGAGAAGTTCGGGCTGGAGGATGACGAAGCCCTGGAGGCAGGCCTTCTTTCCAAGACCATAGAGAATGCCCAGAAGAAGGTAGAGGGCAAGAACTTCGGTATCCGTAAATACGTTCTTCAGTACGACAACGTAATGAACAAGCAGCGTGAGATAATCTACAGCCAGAGGCGGATGGTCCTGGATGGAGAGGATCTGAGAGAGTACATCATGGGCATGATGGAAGAGCTGGTGGACGGAATCATCGATCCTGTCACCATGGAATCCAGATACCCGGAGGAATGGGACTTTGACGCTATGAGCGTTGACCTGTGCAAGATCAATCCTCTTTTCAAAGAAGCCCTGGTATACACTGAAGACGAGAAGATGAACCTGACTCCGGAGATTCTTAAGGAAGACGTGAAAAATACCTTCAGGAAGATCTACGAGGAAAAGGAGAAAGAAATCGGCGCTGAACATGTGAGGGAAGCCGAGAGAATGATCCTTCTGAGAGTTGTTGACAACCGCTGGATGGATCACATTGACGCAATGGATCAGCTGAAGAACGGAATCGGCCTGAGAGCCCTGGGACAGCAGGACCCTACAGCTGCCTATGCTTCAGAAGGTTTTGCCATGTTCGACGAGATGGTAGCAGACATCAGAGAAGAGACTGTCAAGTACTGCTACAGCATGACACTCCAGACCAACACAGAGCGTAAGAACGCAGTTACCATTGCAATTACACGGAAAGACGAATACGAAGACGAGGAACAGCAGCAGCTGGCTCAGGAGAAGAGGGCCCGTGGAGGAAATGGAATGCCGCCAGTCCGTCCTCAGGAAGAGAAGAAGGAAAATCACGAGCCTATAAGGAGAGACCATCCGAAGATCGGAAGAAATGATCCATGTCCTTGCGGTTCAGGAAAGAAATACAAGAACTGCCACGGCAGATTTGAGAAATAGAGGGAGACAATTATGTTCACAATAACAGAAATGAAGCAGCGCCTGGACAAGGCTAGAGAAATGATAATCGTACTCGGAGACTCTCTTTGACCCGGCCAGCCTGGAGAAAAAAGATAAAGAGCTGGGGGCCAGAATGGAGAAACCTGATTTCTGGAACGATCAGGATAAAGCCACAGCAGTGCTGAGAGAGAAGAGATCAGTAGAGAAAAAATTAAAGGCATACAACGACGTTAATTCTGCGGCCGATGACGGTGAAGCCATGCTTGAACTTCTGTCCGAATCAGAAGACCAGGGAATGACTGAAGCTGAGCTGTCAGAGGAGCTGAAGGCTCTGGACAAGGAGATATCCGCCCTGGAGAACAGGCTGGAGGAGCTTCGCCTTGAGACCCTCCTTTCCGGGAAATACGACGGCAATGACGCCATTGTCAGCATCCACGCCGGAACAGGAGGGGTGGATGCTATGGACTGGGCTGAAATGCTTCTCAGAATGTACCTGAGGTACTGTGAGCAGAAGGGCTTCAAAACCGACGTGGTAGATCTTCAGAACGACACGGCGGCAGGCATCAAGAGCGCCACCGTCATGGTCAGCGGAGACAACGCCTACGGTTATCTGAAGAGCGAAAACGGCGTCCACCGGCTGGTGAGAATTTCACCTTTCAACTCTGCAGGAAAAAGGCAGACATCTTTTGCAGCAGTTGAAGTAGTTCCCCAGCTGGGAGATGAGATTGAAGTGAACATCGACCCTCAGGATCTGAAGATCGACACCTACAGGAGCAGCGGCGCCGGCGGACAGCACGTAAACACAACGGATTCCGCCATCAGAATAACCCACCTGCCGACCAACACCGTTGTTACCTGCCAGAACGAAAGGTCCCAGCTCAGAAACAAGGAAGTGGCAATGAAGATCCTCATTGCCAAGCTTACCAAGATGGCAGAGGAAGAGCATAAGGAAAACCTGAACGAGCTGAAGGGCGACACAGGAATGGTGACCTGGGGAGCCCAGATAAGATCCTATGTTTTCCAGCCATACACAATGGTTAAGGACCACAGGACAGGAGCTGAAACAGGAAACGTCAACGCAGTAATGGACGGCGATCTGGATCTGTTCATCAAGGCAAAGCTGTCCCAGGATGCCAGAGAGGGGATAAACCAGTAATGAATCAGGAAAAAACTTTTCCGGAGGTCCAGGCTGGGGGCTCTGGGGACAATGGCGGTGCCCCGCCACGCAAACAGTTCGTGGCCTTTGATTTTGACGGAACTGTTATCGACACAAACAAGCTTATTGTTGATTCCTGGCAGCACACCTTCCTGAAATTTCACGGATACAGGCACAGTGAGCAGGAAATATACGGCACCTTCGGAGAGACACTTTACGACTCCATGAAAGACTTTTTTCATGAAAAAGCTGATGAGGCCATTGCCTGCTACAGAGAGTACCAGAAAGATTCCTGGCGGGAGAGCGTAAGGGTTTTTCCCGGTATCACCGGGCTTCTCCAGGAGCTGGAGAACCAGGGGAGAACTCTTCTGCTGGTCACTTCAAGGCTGAAACCCACCACAATGGAGTATCTGGAACACTTCGACCTTAAGAGGTTTTTCAAGGTGGTCATCACCAGCAATGATACGAAGGCCCATAAGCCCGACCCGGAACCGGTGATGATGGCCCTGGCAAAAGCCGGAGGCAGGCCTGAAGAATCTGTTATGGTAGGAGATACCCGGTTTGACGTGGGATGTGCCAACAACGCAGGGGTAGTCAGCGTTCTGGTGAACTGGAGCCACCCTGTAGATGAAAAGGATTTCCAGACCCCTGAGTTCAGGCCTGATTTCAGAATAGGAAAGCCGGAAGATCTGCTGAGGCTGATATAGCTTTTGAAGCCAGACTTACTGCAGCAGCCGGCGGCCAGATAATTCAGCAGGATTCAGTAATTTCCGGAGGGTGCGATGATCAATCTCTTTACAGCCAGAGAAAACAGAGATAAAGAAAAATTCATGTACGACAGGATCCGCAGGGATACCAGCCGGAAGAAAAGGCAGGTGTACGTGATCGTCCCGGATCAATATACCCTGGAAGCAGAAAAGCAAGCCTTCAGATATCTGAATGAGGCTTGCCTTTTTGACATTGAGATAACCAGCCTCCGCCGCTTCGGCAGGAAAATCCTGAACAAGGCAGGCCTTGAGAACACTCCCGTCCTCACAAAGGACGGCCGCTTCATGCTTCTATACAAGCTGGTGAACCAGAATCTGGACCAGCTCACAGTATTCAAGTCCGTTGCTGATAAGAATTCATATATCCGGATGCTCAGCGACGTGATTTCGGACTTCAAACAGCAGGAGTGCAGCCCGGAAGAAATAATGGAAAGCCTGGAAGCCACAGGCAGCCACCCCCTTCTCCAGGGCAAGCTCCGGGAGGTGGGCCTCATTCTCAACCAGTATCAGGAGGCCATCAAAGGCAAATATGTAGATAATGAAGATTACATGTGCCTCTACAGAGATCTGGCCCCGGAATCTCCTGTTGTGAGAGATTCGGAAATCTGGTTTTACGGGTTCGACACCATTCCACCAAGAAGCATTGAGACCATTGTGAAGATGGCTATGGGAGCGGACTCCGTAAACATAGTGGTGAACGACACGGATTTTGATCTGGAAAAAATTCTGATTCGCAGGATAGAGAAGGCGGCCGGACAGGCCGGAGTGGGGGTCTTCGCTGAAAGAGTGGGAGAAGAGTACCAGGTCAAGAGAAGCCCCGCCATCCTCCGCATAGAGAAAAATCTTTTTTCCAATGAAGAAAGGGAACCCCTTCCCCATGGAACCGGTGAGGGAGAAAAATCCATTGCGAGAGGACTCCACCTGGTGGAGTGCGCAAACCAGTATTTTGAGGCAGAGAGCGCTGCGGCCTATATTAAGAGCCTGATCCGGGACAAGAACTTCAGGATGCGGGATATTTCCATTGTTTCAAACTATCCGGAGGAGGGCCAGTCCATAATCAAGAGGACCTTCCGGGAGTACGGGCTGCCTCTCTTCATAGATGAGAGGAGAGGAATCAGCGACACCCAGGCTGCAGTTTTCGTGACCAGTCTGCTGGAGGCTGTCCGGGGCGGCTATCCTACCCATGTGATGCTGGGGATTGCCGGAAACAGCCTGTCGGGAATAAGCCGTGACAGGTGGGAGAACCTGGAAAACTACGTAAGGGACTTTAACATCCGGGGCTCTATGTGGACAAAGCCTTTTAAATACGGGGCGTTCAGGTATTCAGATGAAGAATTCAAGAGGCTGGAGGAAACCAGGAGCCTTCTGATGGACAGGCTCAGGCCTCTGGAAGAACTGGCGGACAGCAGCATTTCCTCAGAGAAGTTCATCGACGGACTGGTGGTCTACCTGGGGGAAGTGTGGCATTTCCGGCAGAACATGGAAAGGCTGATCAACAGCCAGATAGAAAATGGAAGGAACGAGGACGGGGAGAGAAACGAGGGAAGTTACAACGGGGTTCTCCACATCCTTGAACAGATAAGAGAGATAACCGGAGATGACCCTCTGGACCTTGACGGTGTCACAAACATGATGAAGGAAGGCCTTGCCAACACCGATGTGGGAATTCTGCCGCCAACGGCAGACGGCCTTTCCATGGGAACTGTCATCAGAACAAGAACCGGGGGAAAACGGGCAGTGGTCATCCTGGGAGCAAACGAGGGAGTCCTGCCGGGAGAACCGGGATCTGAAGGAATTTTCTCAATCGAAGACAAGAAAATGATCAGGGACTGCGGCTTCAGCCTGGGCGGGCTGGACGAAATCAAGCAGCTGGAAGAGCGGGCGGCCTTGTACAGGGCTGTTTCCAAACCTGAAGAAGAGCTGTATATCAGCTGGTCCCTGGCATCTGCAGATGGAGGAGATTCAAGAGCCTCCTCAGTTGTGGATCAGATAAGGGAGCTTTTCCCGGGAATAAAGACAGAAAGGGATCCTGTTCAGAAAGGCTTCTCCATGGAGCTGGTGGCCGGTGAAGAGGAAGCCCTTCGCCACATGCTGAATAATCTGAAGCAGAGGCCGTCGGAAAAGGCCATTTCGGAAAATGAAATGGATGCTGGAGATCATGATCTCCTCCTCCATCAGGTAATGGCCTGGTTCAGTGAGAATAGGCCTGAACTTATGGAACGGGTGATGAAGACTGTGGAAGACGACAATTCCAGAGAGCCCGTAGGCCGGGAAATGGCAAAAAGGCTGTTTGCAAAGGGAGAAGATTTCTCGTTCAGCGCATCCAGGCTTGATAAGTATTTCTCCTGTCCCTTCGCCCACTTTGTAGGTTATGGTCTGAGACCAATGGAAGAGCAGGAGTTTAAAAGCGCCGGCCGGGAGATCGGAGACGTTTACCACAAGTGCATCATGGCAGTTTCCAGAGAGCTGATGGACAGGAAACTCCATAAAGATTCAGCAGAAGGTTGCGGATCAGGGCCTTACGAAGAGAAGGAAGAACTGGAGGACCTGGTGGATTCACAGCTGGACAAGCTGGCAGGTGAATACAAGGGAGGCCTTTTCATTTCAGGAGGCCGCGAGAAATACAGGATGGACAGGATCCGCCAGGTCTGCATCAAGGCTGTGGAAGCCATTGGGAAACAGCTGGAAGAAGGAGCGGTTACAGAGGCGTTTTTCGAGGAAAAATTCGGCAGAGGCTGCCGCTTTCAGCCTGTAATTTTCACTTTGGACGGCCAGAAGGTATATATAGAAGGAACCATCGACAGGATCGACGTTCTGGATGGCCGAAATGTGAGAATAATCGACTACAAAACTGGAAGAGACCATCTGGACCTGAACAACATGCGTCAGGGATATAAACTGCAGCTGATGGTATACATGGAAAGCGCCTCTGGAGCAGGAGCGGGAGACAGCAGTGACAAGGCCAATTTCCAGCCGGCAGGAATGTTCTATTTCAACATTGCAGACCAGCAGGTCAGCGCCACTGGAAAAGACAGCCAGAAGGAAATCGAAAAGGCCGACAGCAAGCGGTTCCGCCTTCAGGGAGCCTATGTTGATCAGGAGGGCATTCCTGAGATGATGCCCCGGGAAGCTCTGGACAAAACCAGCGCAGGCCTGACCAGAGAGGATTTTTCGACTCTGGAACGGGACGTACGCAAGGAGATGGAAAAAATTTCCCAGGGAATCGTAAGCGGCCGCATAGACATAACTCCTTTTTACCTGGACAAGAACACCGACGGATGCAGTTTCTGCAACTACAGGACTATCTGCCGCTTCCAGAAAACCAACAGGGGCAACAGTTACCGGATTCTGAAAAAACCGGACAAAAACACAAAAGCCAAAAAGGAAGATAAAAAATAATGAGCATAGGAATAGTTTCCATCGGAAGCAGCAGCTCCGGAAACTCGTACATCGTTTCAGACGGAAAGACCAGGCTTCTGTTGGACGTAGGTCTCAGCGGAAAGAGGATAAGGGAGGGCCTGGCTGCCAGGTCCCTGAGTCCGGGAGATATCAGGGGAATTCTGGTGACCCACGAGCATGTGGACCATGTAAAAAGCATAAGGATGATGGCCAGGGAATGCGGTGATGCCCGGGTTTACACTAGCCGGGGCACTGCCGGCGGCTGCCCGAATTTTGAGTATGTGTCAAAAGACAGGCTGGCCCTGGTTTCATCCCAGGAAGTCTTTAATATAGGATCAATTCAGGTAAAGGCTTTCAGCCTGTCTCACGATGCAGCTGAGCCTCTGAGCTACAGCTTCAAAAGCGGAGGAAGGCAGCTGACAGTGGTGACAGACACAGGTGTAGTAACAGACGAAATCTTTCAGGAGATAAGGACTGCAGATGTGCTGGTCCTTGAGGCCAATCACGAGGTAAACCTTCTGGAAATGGGCCCTTATCCCTATTCTGTCAAGAGAAGAATCCTGGGAGACCACGGCCATCTGTCAAATGAGACAGCAGGCAGGACCCTCAGCTCCATGCTGGAAGAGAGAGGGGGCAGGGAAATGCCTAAGATCCTGCTGGCCCACCTGAGCTCACAGAACAACACCCCTCTTCAGGCTAAAATGACCGTCTGCGATGTGCTGAATGACAACAGTTTTGCAGAAGACAGAGACTATCTGATGGGCATTGCCGGCAAGGACCGGATCAGCGGACCGGTGCAGGCTTAGAATAGGGAGCTGGGAAGCTTAAGAAAAATCTAAGGGAACTAAGGTTGTATTTTTACCTTTATGAGATAAACTAACCAAAACTGACTTATGAATATTAACGTGATTTGTATAGGAAAGCTTAAAGAAAAATACTGGAGACAGGCAGTCGAAGAGTACAGCAAGCGCCTTGGACGGTTCTGCAAGCTTAACATTGTGGAGCTTAAAGAAGCGCCCCTTCCAAAGAACAGCAGCTCTTCCGATGAGCAGGAGGTCATGAGGAAGGAAGGGGAATCCATTCTCTCCCACATTGGCCAGAGGGATTATGTCATAGCCCTGGAAGTAGAGGGAAAAATGATGGATTCCGTTGAGCTGTCCCAGAAGCTGCAGAAGATCTACGATGGAGGTTACCCGGCGGTGGATCTGGTCATCGGCGGAAGTCTTGGCTTGTCCCCTCAGGTGAAGAAGAGAGGGGATCTGGGGCTGTCTTTTTCACCTATGACTTTTCCACACCAGCTCATGAGAGTAGTGCTTCTGGAGCAGCTTTACAGGAGCTTTAAGATTCAGTCAGGAGAAACGTATCATAAGTAGGAATATGTTTAGTTAATAAGAAAGGAAAAACCAATATGTGGACGAGAGAAGTTGTAAAGGCAAGAGGAAAGGCTGTGTTTTACACCAACCGGGGGAACACAATCCTTGCTATATTCATAGTGTCCCTTCTGGGAGGATGCGGTTCTGCAATAGATGCCGTTTTCGGATATGGCACAGGACTGGGAATACCGGTGTTTCCTGCCATACTGTCCCTGGTACTGATGATTTTTGTAACACTGCCTGTTGAAGTGGGCAAGTGCAGGTTCGTTCTGAACAATGATGAGGGGACGGCTGATCTGTCAGATATTTTCAGTCCCTACAGGGAGAACCTGAGCAATGTGATAATCGTGATGTTCCAGATGACTCTCTTTATTTTCCTGTGGTCACTTCTCCTGGTAGTTCCGGGAATAGTCAAGTCCTATCAGTATAAATTTGTTCCATATCTTCTGGCTGAGAATCCGGATCTTTCATGGGATGAGGCCAAAGAACTGTCAACAAAAATGACAGATGGAGACAAGTGGAACCTCTTCGTTCTGGATCTCTCCTGGATCGGATGGCTTCTCCTGGGAGCATGCACTTTGGGAATATTGAATATTTTCTTTGTAACTCCATACATGGAGCAGACAAACTCAGAGGTATACAGAACCCTTGCCCAGAAAATAGGGGGAGGAGAGGACTTTACAGAGTGGAACAGGCAGAGACAGAACAATTTCGTGAACAACGACAATGTTCAGTATGGAAGCTTTGTAAACTCCAACAATAACCAGGAAGGCGAAAGTGACAACATAAATCTGGAAAAAAGTGGTGACATTGCCGGCGGCGGGGAGTATAATACCGGCAATACCTTTGAAAACGATGGTGCAGTTACTGCTCCGGCTCCTGAGGATAAGCCTTCTGAGGAAGAGACTCCTGAAGATATGACTTCCGGGAATGGGATTCGGGAGGAAGAGAATTCCGGGGATGAGCCTTCTGAGGAGTAAAGGGTTCGGCCTCCACCGTCCATGTGACTGCAAATTATCTGTAAGATACGATAAGTATTGATAAATCAATAGTTTTTCACAAAGTTTATAATTTTAACCAGCGTACAAACAAAGACAATTTTTTAACACCTGAACCAGAAGAGATGCTCATAGATCCAATGTGGCAGGCATGAAATTGTTCCAGGCTTACGGGGAAAGGCAGACGCTGGATCAAAATCGTTTTAGAAGAAGGTATGAAATGGCAAATAAGTATTCAAAATCCAGCAGAGAAAACAACAGTAAGAGAATTGCTAATAATATTGAAAACAAAGGGTTTGAAAACGAGGGGCCGTTTGGAAACAAGCACAGAAGAGGTGCAAGGATCATGGCTATAGTCATGATCGCCCTCATGCTTGTCTTTACATTTCTGACGGCAGGACTCTATTTATTAAACTGATAATCTCTTGTGTATTCAATGAGACGAAATTAAAACGACAGCCCTTTAACAATCATGAAGGGTTGTTTTTTATTGGATTGTTTGAATGGATGCACAAGATGGGTTATAATTCTCTAAAATCGTGCACTGAGCATTATCGGCCTAATTTTGGTGCGCAGAAAGGAAGAAGCTTATGTCGATAGCAGGAATTGAGAAAGTCAGACAGGCGGAAGCAGAAGCAGCTGAACTGCGGAAATCAGCAGAAGATGAAGCAGCGGCTATTGCTGATTCTGCCAAGAAGGAAAGCAGAGCGATTCTGGACGAAGCTGAGAGGCAGGCTGATGAAAGTTATAAAGCCACACTCGCTCAGGCTGAGGCAGAGGGTGAACGTCTCTATGAAGACAGGATCAGCAAAGAGAAAGAAGCTTGCTTGAAGTTCAGCGAAGCTGCCAGCACAAGGCTGGAAGAGGCAGCAGACCTGATAGTCGGAAAGGTAGTGGGTACTTATGGCAATAGTTAAGATGAACAAACTATCTGTCATCGGTATGAACCAAGAGAAGAAGTCTCTGCTGAAGGATCTGATGGATCTTGGGGTTGTGGAAATTTCAGGATCCGCTGACAAGCTCCAGGATGAGAATTGGCAGAAGCTGGTAGTTAAAGACGGTGATGAGGCCACGGCGGCAGAATATGACAAACTGGTAAGCCGGGCGGAATCAGCACTTGATATTCTTTCGAGATACGGAGGGGTGAAGAAACCGCTCTTTAACATCAGGAAAACCATTTCACAGGAGGACAGTGTCAAACTTGAAGCGGAGGGTGACAGATTCCGGGAGGAGGCAGAGGAACTGATCAGTCTGAATGACCAGCTGAACGAAGCCTTTGCCCAGGTGAACACAGACAACAACCTGATCGCCACTCTGAAACCGTGGAGCAGCTATCAGCTGCCCCTGGAAGAGAAGAAGACCAGTCGGCTGAACCTGGTGCTGGGAGTTTGTCCTCCTACAGCAGACATCCAGAAAGCATCTGAAGAACTGGAGGCGGAAGGCCTTCCTTGTCAGCTGACTGAGCTGAACAGGGACAAGGAACAGTGTTATCTGAGCCTGTGGTATTTCACCGATGATCAGGAAAAGGTAATGGAGACTGTCAAAGGCTGGGGATTCACTCAGGCACAGCTTGGAGACCTGACCGGAACAGTTACAGAGAACATCGAGCGGCTGGAGGCAGAAGTCAAAGAGCTGGAAGCAGCTAAAGAGACGGTGACAGCCCGGATCGGAGAGAAGGCTTCCTGGCTTGATGACCTTCAGTTCTACCGGGACATGAACGTGGTGAAGAGAGATGAATCTCGGGTCCGCAGCAAACTGCTGAAGACAGAGTCCTCTTTCACCTTTGACGGATGGGTGCCGGAAGCTGCATCAACAGCCGTAGGCCAGCTTCTGGACAAGTACACATGCTGGTATGAGTTTGCAGAACCAGGGGAGGATGATGATATTCCTACAAGGCTGAGCAACAACAGCTTCTTCGAGCCGGCAGAATTTATTACAAAGATGTATTCTCTCCCTTCAGCAAGGGAAGTGGATCCAACTCCGATATTCACCTTCTTTTACATTCTGTTCTTCGGAATAATGTTCGGAGATGTGGGATACGGGTTGATCCTGACCATCGCATCACTCCTTGTAATAAGGAAGATGAAGTCAGAGAAGACCCCTGCACTGCAGCTGTTCAAGATCCTCTTCTACAGCGGAATATCCAGTACAATCTGGGGAGTTCTCTTCGGAAGCTTCTTCGGAAATCTGATCGGTGCAGTAACAGGAACCTTCGGCAGCCACCAGGTAAACTTCAACCCGGTCTGGCTTGATCCGGCACAGAAGGCCATGTTCTTCCTGGCATTCTCCTGCGGACTTGGAGTTGTACACCTTTTCGTAGGAATGGGAATCAAGGCCTATGAAGAAATCAAGGCCGGCCAGAAACTTCAGGCAGTGAACGACGTGTTCATCTGGTATCTGATAGTTCTGGGCATAGTCCTCTGGATTTTCGGCGGCAAGATCAGTCCGTCTGCATCTGTTGCAGGAAAATGGATGACTTTGATCGGATTTGCCGGTGCAATCATACTGCCGATTTTCATCGAGAAGGGTGTTGGAAAGGCACTGGGCCTCTGGAACATCTACAGCGGTGTTACCGGAAACCTCTCGGATATTCTGTCTTATTCAAGACTTCTGGGACTTGGACTGGCATCTACTTCCATTGCCACAGTAATTAACTTCCTGGCAACAATGGGAGGCAAGAGTGTAGCCGGAATAATAATGTTCATACTTATTGAACTGCTGGGACATACGATGAACTTCGCAATTAATGCGCTGGGTGCATTCGTACACTCCTGCAGACTTCAGTTCGTTGAGTTCTTCGGGAAATTCTATGAAGGTGGCGGAAGAGAATTTGAGCCATTCAAGAAAGATACTAAATTTGTCAACATAGTTGAGGAGGGCAAATAAAATGAGTACAGGAATCGTTTTAGCAATTCTGGGAGCTGCTATAGCAGCATGCGCAGGAATCGGAAGCGCTGTAGGTGTAGGTCTTGCAGGTGAAGCTGCTGACGGCGTAATGTCAGGAGACAAGGCAAGCTTCGGTTCAACACTGGTACTTCAGGCGCTGCCTGGTACACAGGGAATCTACGGACTGGTAATCGCCATCATGATCATGACAAAGGTAGGTGTTCTGGGCGGAAACCTGGCATCCGTATCCACTGAGCAGGGTCTGGCCCTTCTCGTAGCTGGTCTGCCAATCGGTATTATCGGAATTCTGTCAGCTATTTCCCAGGGAAAGGCTGCAGCTGCTGGTATCATGCTGGTATCCAAGAAAGAGGGTAAGCTTGGACAGGCTATCATTTACGCAGTAATGGTAGAGACATACGCCATCCTGGCATTCATCGTTTCCTTCCTGATGTACAGCGGCATCTCTGTAGGCTAAACATTTTTTCAGAGATAAGAATACAGACGAAAGGAACGGTGCAGTATGAGTTTAGAGTCAATAACTGAAAGGATCAGGCAGGAGGCAGAAGCCTACGGTGCTGATCAGAAGGCCCGTGCAGAGGCCGCAAAGCAGGGGACTCTCGAAGATGCTCGCCGTAAAGCTGAGGCAATCAAGGCGAAGAGGGCAGCAGAGGCTGAAAAAGACAGCCAGGTCCTCAGAGACAGGAGAGCTTCAGTTGCAGATCTTGAGTCCAGGAAGATGAAACTTGCCGCAAAGCAGGAAGTTATTGAGGCAAGCTACAGCCGGGCAGCAGAAAAGCTCCGGGAACTGGACGACGACAAATATCAGGAATTCATGACCGGCCTTCTTGAAGAGTTCAAGGCAGAAGGGGGAGAAGTCCTGGTAAATGCAGAAGACAGGGCGAGAATGTCCGGGCTGCTGGAGAAGAAGTTCAGCGGCACAGACTTGAAACTTTCACAGGATACAGCAGATATTAAGGGAGGGTTCATCCTCAGGAGAGGAAACATTTCCTACAACGCTTCAGTAGAGCAGCTGCTGGAGAACGTGAAAGGACAGGCAACTTCGGAGATAGCAAGTCTGCTTTTTCCAGAGGAATAGACAACAGTATTGAACCGGAAAGGAGGTCGGATTGATGGGCGCTGATTACATTTACGCCACAGCCTGTATCAGGGCAGAAGAATGCAAGCTTCTCACCGGAGAAAAGCTGCGGGCAATGACAGAATCCAAAAATATCGACGACATTTGCAAAGTCCTGCAGGACGCTGGTTACGGTACTGAATCAGATCCTCTAACACCGGCAAATTATGCTCAGGTCGTAAAGAACACAGAGGCGGAGATTTTCCAGAATGTGAAGACCTTGAGCAAGGAGAATGAGATTTTCAGCATTTTCTCCTTCCCAGCCGACTATCATAATATCAAGGTGCTTCTCAAAGCAGAGGCTCTGGGAGTAAATAGAAACGACATCCTGATGGCTACAGGAACGATTCCTGCAGAGGAAATGATCAGGGCAGTCACTGAGCGTGATATGACTGAGCTGACGGAGAATATGGCAGCAGCCATTGAAGAAGCAGCAGAAACTCACGCCAGAACAAAGGACCCTCAGGTCATAGACTTTATCTGCGACAGATTCTGCTATATGGATATCTGCAGAGTAGCAGAGAAAGCAGGAAACGAATTCGTAAGTGAATACGTAAGACTTCTGATTGATACCGTAAACCTGAAGACCTTCGCAAGGATCAGGAAGATGGGTCAGCCATGGTCATATCTGGAGTCAGTATTTGTTCCCGGAGGCAATGTAGATCTGCAGGTCTTCACCAGCGCGTACGAGGAAGACTACAAGCAGGCATCATCCCGCTTTGAAGCATACAAGATCTACAGAGCTGTCAGCGAAGGCGGTGAAGAGATCGATGAGAAGGGAAGCTTCACTAAGCTGGAGAAGCTCTGCGACGATATTCTGATTGAGCAGGTCAGGGAAGCAAGAGGAATAACCTTCGGCATTGAACCGCTGGTGGCATTCCTCATTTCCAGACAGATGGAGATCAAATGCATAAGGATTCTTATGACCGGCAAACTGGCCGGCATGGATCCTCAGATCATCAGGGAAAGGATGAGAGAGACTTATGAATAAAATCGGAATCATCGGCGATGCCGACAGTGTTCTGGGGTTCAAGGTCTTCGGCATGGATGCCTTTGCCTGCGAGACCGGAGAGGAAGCAGCAGAAACACTGCACAGGATCGTAAAAGAGAACTACGGGATCATCTACATAACAGAGAGATTCTATAAGGAATTAGGAAAAGATATCGCAAAGTATGAGGAACTGAGGATACCAGCTATCGTACCTGTACCGGGAATTGACGGCAGCTATGGCATGGGTCTCAGCAATGTCAAGAGAGCCGTTGAGAAAGCGGTTGGAGCCGACATCCTATTCAGCGATAAATAATGGAGGCAAGGAATATGGAACAAGGTAAAATCGTCAAGGTAGCCGGACCTCTTGTAGTTGCCTCTGGCATGGGTAACGCCAACATGTACGACGTGGTAAAAGTTGGTAAGCTTGGACTTACCGGCGAGATCATCGAGATGCGTGAAGGCAATGCGTCCATCCAGGTGTACGAGGAGACTGCAGGTCTGATGCCGGGAGACCCGGTAGTGACTACAGGAGTTCCACTTTCTGTTGAACTGGGACCTGGACTGATTGAAACCATTTACGATGGTATTCAGAGACCGCTGGTTTCCCTTATGGAAAAGTACGGCAGCAACATTTCAAGAGGTGTAAGCGAGCCTGCTCTTAACAGAGAAAAGAAATGGCCTTTCGAGGCAGTTGCTGCAGTTGGAGATAAGGTTGCAGCAGGAGATGTTCTTGGAACAGTCCAGGAAACAATAGCTGTAGTAGACAAGATCATGGTTCCTTACGGAGTTAAGGGAACTGTAAAGTCCATTACATCAGGTTCATTCACAGTAACAGAAACAGTGGCCGTGATTACAGACGAGTCAGGCAAGGACGTGGAAGTTCAGATGCTCCAGAGATGGCCTGTAAGAAGAGAGAGACCATACAAGGAGAAATTACCACCTGATGAACCGCTGATCACAGGACAGCGTGTAATTGATACGATGTTCCCGATTGCAAAGGGCGGCTGCGCAGCAGTTCCTGGACCTTTCGGATCAGGAAAAACAGTTGTACAGCACCAGCTGGCCAAGTGGGCGGAAGCCGATATCGTTGTATATATCGGATGCGGCGAGCGTGGAAACGAGATGACAGAAGTACTGATGGAGTTCCCTGAACTGGTAGACCCTAAGACAGGCGAATCCCTGATGAAGAGAACTGTGCTCATCGCCAACACATCAGACATGCCGGTAGCTGCCCGTGAGGCATCTGTATACACAGGAATCACCATTGCCGAGTACTTCAGAGACATGGGTTACTCAGTAGCTCTGATGGCCGACTCCACATCAAGATGGGCAGAGGCCCTTCGTGAGATGTCCGGTCGTCTGGAGGAGATGCCTGGTGAGGAAGGTTACCCTGCATACCTGGCTTCAAGACTTTCACAGTTCTATGAGAGAGCCGGTAAGGTTATCTGCCTGGGAGCAGACGGAAGAGAAGGATCACTTTCCGCCATCGGAGCCGTATCCCCTCCAGGAGGAGATATTTCCGAGCCAGTATCCCAGGCTACACTGAGAATCGTAAAAGTATTCTGGGGACTGGATGCTGCTCTGGCACACGCCAGACACTTCCCGGCTATTAACTGGCTGAAGAGTTATTCCCTTTATTCTGCAAGACTGGACAAGTGGTTCGCAGAGAATGTTGACAAGGACTTCCCTGTACACAGAGCCCAGGCACTTCACCTGCTGCAGGAAGAGGCTGAGCTCAACGAAATCGTACAGCTGGTAGGTGTTGACGGACTGTCCAAGACAGACAGACTGAAGCTGGAAACATGTCAGATGATCCGTGAGGACTATCTGCACCAGAACGCCTTCCACGAAATCGATACATACTCATCAACCAACAAGCAGTTCAAGATGCTTGACCTGATTCTCAGATACTACAAAGAGGCAGTCAGAGGAGTTGAAGGCGGAGTTGAATTCAACAAGCTGGCAGCCCTTCCAGTCAGAGAGGAAATCGGACGTTTCAAGTATCTGACGGAGGACAAGGTTGACGACAGCTATGCTGATATTGTCAACAAGATGGAGTCAACTGTCAGCGATCTGATCAAGGAAGCAGGTGACGCAGAATGATAAAAGAATATAAGACCATAGCTGAAGTAGCCGGCCCTCTTATGCTGGTAAAAGGCGTAGAGGATGTAGGCTACGATGAGCTGGGAGAAATTGAGCTTGCAAACGGCGAGATACGCCATTGCCGTGTTCTGGAACTGAACGGCACAGACGTACTGGTACAGCTGTTTGAGAACTCCGCAGGACTGAACCTCCAGGAGTCAAAGGTCAGATTCCTGGGACACGGAATCGAGCTGGGCGTATCTATGGACATGCTGGGCCGTGTATTTGACGGAATGGGCAATCCTATCGATGATGGTCCGGACATCATTCCGGATAAGATGATGGATATTAACGGAATGCCTATGAACCCGGCTGCAAGAGAGTATCCTTCAGAGTTCATTCAGACAGGTGTATCTGCTATTGACGGACTGAACACACTGGTTAGAGGACAGAAGCTGCCTATCTTCTCAGAGGCCGGACTTCCTCACGCAAACCTGGCAGCTCAGATTGCCAGACAGGCCAGGGTTCTGGGATCCGATTCCAACTTTGCCGTAGTATTTGCAGCTGTTGGTATCACATACGAGGAAGCAGAGTTCTTCGTATCTGACTTTAAGAGAACAGGATCAATCGACAGAACAGTAATGTTCATGAACCTTGCTAACGACCCGGCAGTTGAGCGTATTGCCACACCGCGTATGGCTCTGACTGCAGCTGAGTACCTGGCATTCGAGAAGCACATGCACGTACTGGTAATCATCACAGATATTACCAACTACGCCGAATCTCTCCGTGAGGTATCAGCAGCTCGTAAAGAGGTTCCTGGCCGTCGTGGATATCCTGGTTACCTGTATACAGACCTGGCTACAATGTACGAGAGAGCAGGAAAGAAGAAGGGCGTTGATGGATCAATCACCATGATTCCTATTCTGACAATGCCTGAGGGAGATATCACTCACCCTATCCCTGACCTGACAGGATACATCACAGAGGGACAGATCATCCTTTCCAGCGATCTGAACCGTAAGGGCATCACACCTCCTATCGACGTACTTCCATCTCTGTCCCGTCTGAAGGACAAGGGTATCGGAAAAGGCAAGACCAGGAAGGATCACGCCGACGTTCTGAACCAGCTTTTCGCCAACTATGCCAGAGGTAAGGACGCTAAGGAGCTGATGGCTATTCTGGGTGAGGCTGCTCTTTCCGACACAGATAAACTCTATGCGAAATTTGCAGATGACTTCGAGGAAAAGTATGTTTCTCAGGGATTTGAGACAAACCGTACAATCGAAGAGACACTGGAAATCGGCTGGGAGCTTCTGAGAGAACTGCCTCGTTCCGAGCTGAAACGTGTAAGGGACGAGTATCTGGACGAATTCTATGATCCTGAGAATTCCGGCAAGGCTGAAACTGAGCAGGACAAGTAGAAAGAGAAAGGGATGATCCTATGGCTAGAATGAATGTAAATCCTACCCGTATGGTCCTGTCCACCCTCAAAAACCAGCTGAGAGTAGCCGTTAAGGGACACAAACTCCTGAAGGACAAGAGAGATGAGATGATGAAGATCTTTCTTGACCTGGCAAGAGAAATCCAGAAGCTGAGAGAAGAGGTAGACCCTCAGCTCAGCGACGTATATGGCAGTTTCTCTGTAGCACGTGCGGTAATGGCACCGGAGATGCTCGAGGAAGCACTCATGTATCCAAAGCAGAGTGTAGATCTGATTGCATCTACGAAAAACGTAATGAGCGTTAATGTGCCGGAATTCGACTTTGAGATGCATTCATCAGATCAGTCAGATGTTTATCCATACGGATTTGCAACAACTTCCGGAGAACTGGATAAATCCATCGAGAAACTGACAGAACTTTTTCCTAAACTGCTTCAGCTGGCAGCTATGGAAAAAGAAGCGATGCTTCTTGCCGACGAAATCGAGAAGACACGCCGCAGAGTAAACGCTCTTGAGTACGTGAAGATCCCTAACTACCAGGAGACCATCAAGTACATCAAGATGAAGCTGGACGAAGACGAGCGTGGAAACCAGACAAGACTTATGAAGGTCAAGGATATGATGCTTCAGGAAGAACTGGAAGCCAGAAGAAAGAAAGACGAGGAAATCCTCAAAGAATACGCCGGCTAGACCGGAGACCCTGTATTTCTGGAATATGGGGAGAATGGGTATTTGCATTAAAAAACCGCCCCCTATGGGGCGGTTTTTTCGCGTCTGAAAACTTTGGTTCATCCTATTTCAGGGGTCCTTCATCGATGCCGTCCATTCCAGCAAGAAGCTGAGCCAGCATATCTGCGACTTTCCGGACACCTCCGTTTTTCTCCGATTCGATGTTAACAGGCAGTACCGGATCGTGAAGGGACTTCCGGGCAAGGAACCAGCCCTTTGCTCCATCCAGATTGAAGTTGACCCTGATACCTTCATAGTTAGGGCTTACTACAGAGTAGCCCTCGTGGCTGTTTGCGAACTCTTCAATGGCAGCCAGAACCTGGTCGGCTTTTTCCGCGAACTCAGGATCCGTAATGTTCAGCCTGAACTCTGAAGCTTCCTCAGGAGAGGAGAGATCTGCAATGAGGGACCTGATGTCTCCGCCATTTTCCTTCTTGATCTTTGCAGCTGCCACAATGATGTTCACAGCCAGGAAAGCACCGTCATCCATGAAGTAGTTGTCGGAGAAAGCGCAGTGGCCGGAAGTTTCAATGGCCAGGAAGGCGTCTTCTCCGGCCTTCTGAAGGTCAGCAGCCTTGTTTATTACATTCCTGTATCCCCGCTTAAACCTGAAGTGCTTTAAGCCCAGGGTGCCCTGGAGAAAATCAGTGAGTTCATCTGAAGTAATGCTGTCCGTAACCACAGTACCACCTGGATGATCATCTGCAGCCAGGGCAGCAGCAAGGGCGATTATGTGATTCCGGCTAATAGGCTGGCCTTTTCCGTCAACAGCCGAAATTCTGTCCACATCAGTGTCGAAAATAATACCAAGATCAGCACCAGAATCTTTTACAGCCTGGCAGATGCTGGCCATAGCCTCCTTGTTCTCCGGATTAGGAATGTGATTAGGAAAATGACCATCAGGTTCCAGGAACTGGCTTCCCCTAATGTCTGCCCCCAGAGGCTGGAGCACCTGGGTGGCAAAAAAACCGCCGGATCCGTTGCCTGCATCGATGACGATGTGCATGCCCTTCAAGTCGCTTTTCAGGCCGTTGGTGATCATCTGCCTGAGAGTCGCAGCATACATGTCCATGAGCTGGACTTTTTCATATTCATATGGAAAATCCGGCTGGAAATTAATCTTTGAAGCGAACTTCAGTATCTGCTCCACATCCTCTTTGTCCAGACCGCCGCCGGCAGTAAAGAACTTGAACCCGTTCCTGTTAAATGGCAGATGGCTGGCAGTGATCATCACAGCACCATCAAACTCGTAGTAAGGCATTACAGTGGACATGAACATTGCCGGTGTAGAAGCAAGGCCGGCGTACTCAATCTGAGAACCTACATAGGCAATTCCCCTCATCAGCCCCTCAGCAAGCTCATCTCCCGAAAGCCTTGGATCCTGGCCCACACAGATTTTCAGGTTCAGGGGATTGATATTCAGCTTGTAAGTCAGCCAGTTGGCAAAAGAAGCTCCGATTCTCATGGCCTCCAGCTTAGTAAGATTAACCTCTTCGCCCTCTACTCCGGGAAGAGCAACTCCTCTGATGTCGCTGCCGTTCTGCAGCTCAAGAAATTTGTTTTTCCTCATATTCATACTCCTGCAATCAATTTCAACTCAGAGCCTGCCCCAGGGCAAGCCGATTTCTCATATATGATAAACCAATACCTGATTCATTGCCATAATTTCAACTGCCGTGGTATAATCTTTCCCAATCGTGTTTTATGGGCTGGTAAAAAAATCTTTTTCCCAGGGAAAGACAGCGGGGGAACCACGGAAACGTCTCTTGAGAAGACAGAGCCCTGAGTATAGACCGGAACAGAGCGTGAGAAAAATGAAACCTGAAGATAGAAAACTGAACCAAGACACACAGAATAGTAAAGCCAATAAAAAGACCAAGAGAACCGGCAAGAAGAAAAAGTCCGGCAGCAAGGCCCTGGACCTGGCCTACAAAATCATAATCGCAGCCCTGATAGGAATAATCCTGGTGAGTGGCTACAAGGTTGCCACAGGCCTCTGGCAGTACCACACCGCCCGCCAGGGATACAAGGAAGTTCAGAAAACTGCCAGCGTGGACCCGGACCAGTTCACAGGAGTAGTGGACTTTGACGCCCTCCACAAGATCGATCCGAACATAAAGGGATGGCTGTACTCCAAAGACACCATCATCAACTATCCGGTGGCCAAGGGCTCTGACAACGACTACTACCTTCACCACGATATAAAGGGAAACTGGACAGTGACGGGAACACTTTTCATAGACGTTGCCAACCAGGACAATTTCGGGGATTTCAACACCGTGATCTACGGCCATCACATGAAGGACGGAAGCATGTTCGGGTCCCTGAGGAAATACAAAGATCAGAGCTATTATGATAAGCACAGCCAGCTGGAATACATAACGCCAGAAGGTAAATACCATCTCCAGGTCATCTCCTTCTACACCACGCCGGCGGTCAGCGACACCTATAAAGTAGCTTTTAACAGCGATCAGGAGAAGCAGGACTTCCTGAACATGACTGTTTCCAAGTCGGAGATCAAACCAAAGTACTCCGCTGACATTAAGGACCACTTGGTTACACTGTCCACCTGCGCCTACGAATATGATGAGGCCAGATACGTGGCAGTATGCAAAGCTGTTCCGTGGACCAAGGGGGAGATAAAGAAGGGAGAGGCTGCCGAGAAGCAGCGCTGATGGTTTGTACATTGGATTTTCACTGTAAATTGATATATAATATCTCCATTACTAAACCCCCGGAGTGTTTGCTTTTGCCGGAATTTCCGGAGCTTGAGGCGCCCGGTGATGACCAGAATGAACAAGGCATTGCCGGTATCCTTCGCAAGATGAATGAATTTTTTCATAAAGCCGGGGTAGTCATTCTGTTAGAAATTAATAAATAGTGAGAGGTAAAATCATGGACCATATCATGAAGATCGCAGGACTGGAGAGACATCTCCCTCTGTGTAAGGTAACAGATGATCTGTACATCGGAGCATTTATTATGTTCGGAGACACAGAGATCACAGTTGCTGCTGCAAAAGCGCTGCTGGAGAAATCACCAGAGTTCGACGTTATCATAACTGCTGAAAGCAAGGGAATTCCTCTGGCTTACGAGATGGCCAGAGAGTCCGGAAAGCCTTACATTGTTGCAAGAAAGGGCCCGAAGCTGTACATGCAAGATATCATTACAGTAAATGTGGATTCCATTACTACCGATCACATGCAGTCTCTCTGCCTGGGACACCAGGAAAGAGAGATAATGAACGGCAAGCGCATCCTCATTGTTGATGATGTTATCAGTACAGGAGAGTCTCTGATGGCTCTTGAGAAACTGGTTGACGCAGTCGGTGGCAATATCGTGGCAAGAGAAGCGGTACTGGCCGAAGGAGAGGCTACGACTAGAGACGATATTATTTTCCTGGAGGAGCTGCCTGTATTCAACCCAGACGGTTCTGTAAAGGTAACTGAAACAGATAATATTGACAATCATCCGGAAATAAAGTAAGGCCGGGTGCTGAGGACAGCGGGTGCCGGGAAACCGGAGGAAGAAATGAGCCCACAGGCACAGCACATGAAGAAAGAGAACAAAACCGGAAGAAAGTGGCGGAAGGTTCTGCTGGCAGTTATCATCATTCTGCTGGCAGCAGGATTGATCTTCCGCTTCTTCGTGTATGATAAATTGGTGGATAAGGCGGCAGACCACGTGGTGAGCAGTGCCATGGCCTCTCAGGGTTACTCTCAGGAGCAGGTGAGCAAGGCCCTCGACAGCCTTGACACTGCCGACAGAACCACCGTTCAGAACATTATCAAGAACCACGACGATCCTGCCACCATAAAGGAAGCGGCAGGCTATGCACAGACTGGCAACAAAGAAGCCCTGAAGGAGCTGGCAGATGAGAAGCTCACAGCTCAGGAGAAGGCAGAGCTGAAGGAGATTTACGAGAAATACGTGAACCAGCAGAATGCTGAAAGCGGCCAGACAGCATAAGCACAGGGGATTTTCAGTAACAGCGGGGGAATAATTTTGAACAGCAGAAAATATGAAAACAGCCTTTACAAAGTAGAGTATGTAGAGACTATAAGGGAATTCATAAGGGCTACTGTAGACCGGTATCCGGACCGTTGGGCGTATATGTACAAGGATGTTCACGGAGAGCCGTGGAAACACATAACTTTCCGGGAGTTTTACCGTAAGATGAACGGCCTTGGAACTGCCCTGCTGGACATGGGGCTCAAGGGAGCAAACATGGCCGTAACAGGAGAATCCAGCTACAGATGGGTTTTGTCATATTTTACAGTTTGCAGCGGCGCCGGGACTATTGTTCCTATTGATAAGAACCTGGAAGAAGGAGAGATCATCAACCTGCTCACAAGGGCAGATGTGAAGCTTTTCTTCGTATCTCCGAAGATGGCCGAGAAAGTCGGATCTCTTCTGGAGCAGGTTCCGGGCCTTGAATACATGGTGATCATGGACGATCCTGCCAGCCACTGCGCCAAGTACCTGGAAACCTCTGAAAGGGAAGATGGCACTGTGGTCAACGCCTTTGGGGGACAGGCAAAGATCTGCCTTCAGACCGAACTGATCAGCCGGGGCCGGAAAATGCTGGAGGATGGAGACAGGACTTATATCCGCCAGGAAGTGGATCAGGAAGACCTTTCCACAATCCTTTTTACATCGGGAACTACAGGCCTTGCCAAGGGAGTAATGCTTTCCCACAGGAATCTTACTCAGAACGTGGTAAACATGAGCAAGTACTTCCACATTCCTGACGGAGGCAGGGTTCTTTCGGTTCTTCCCATTCACCACGCCTACGAGTGTACCTGCACCATCATGACCTGTTTCTATCAGGGAGCTACTGTAGTAATCTGCGAAGGCCTGAAGCACATCCAGACTAATTTTACAGATGCCCACTGCAACATAATGCTGGGAGTTCCCCTGATATTCGAGAATATTTACAGAAAAATCTGGCATCAGGCGGAGAAGAGCGGCAGTGCGGAAACCCTGAGAAGGGGTATTGCCGTTTCCAAGAAACTCAACCTGAGAAACAGACCGGCCATGACGAAGCGGATGTTCAAGCCAGTTCACCAGATTTTCGGTGACGACCTGTACTGCCTCATTGCAGGAGGTGCGGCCATTGATCCCAAGGTTATCATTGAGCTTGAGGCCATGGGACTGCCTATTATCCAGGGCTACGGAATGACGGAGAACGCTCCGATCATTGCAGTTAACCCGGACAGATACAGCAAGGCCAATGCCGCTGGAAAACCAATGCCGGGAACGGAAGTCCGGATCATAGACAAGGACGAAACGGGAATAGGAGAGATCATCTGCAAGGGACCGTCAGTAATGATGGGATATTACAAGGATCCTGAGAACACAGCAAAGACCATAGTCAACGGCTGGCTGCAGACAGGAGACTACGGATACATGGACGAAGACGGCTTCGTGTACGTAACAGGCCGGAAGAAGAATGTAATCGTCACAAAGGGCGGAAAGAATATTTTCCCTGAGGAAGTAGAATACTACCTTCTTCTGAATCCATACATCAACGAAGTAATGGTATACGGCAAACCGGACTCCAGGGGGGATCTGATCTGCACAGCCATTATCTATCCGGAAACAGCCGCATTAAGGGAGATGGGAGCTGAAACGGACAAGCAGGTATGCAGCCTGCTGAGAGCCGCAGTTGAAGAGGCAAACGGAAAGATGCCTCCGTATAAAAGGGTGCGGAGATTTGAAGTCAGGGACAAGGCATTCCTCAAAACCACAACGCTGAAGATCAAGCGCTTTGAGGAAGAGAATTTTGAGTACGTTTACGATGACAGATCATTCAGGTAGAGAACCTGATACCGAGGAGAGATTTTTTATGTGGAATCAGCTCACTGACCCTGAGAATCAGACCAGAGAATACCTGGCGGCAAAGGCAAGAGAAATGGCGGAGATGGAAACCTTCATGAAGGGCCTTAACGAAAACCCGGATCCCTGCGTTTTGTACCGCTGGAGAGATGCAGTAACAGACATTAAGCAGATGCTCCAGAAGAGAGCAGCCGAAGACGGGGACAGAACCCTTTTCATGCAGAAATTTCACCACGACCAGCCCTACACTCACATTACCTACCGTCAGGTGCTGGAAGACGTTAACGCCCTTGGAACAGCTCTTCTCAAATTGGGCCTGGAAGGCCAGAACATCGGGGTTGTGGGAAGAAACTGCTACCAGTGGGCAGAAACCTACCTGGCAGTAGTAGGAGGCGTCGGCGTAATCGTTCCGCTGGACAAAGAACTTCACCAGGGAGAGCTGAAGCAGCTGACTGCCAAGGGTGACCTGACAGCAGTGGTAACAGATTCCAAGCATTTTGAGGATTTCTGCCAGATAAGGGACAGCGGCGAGACCAAGCTGCGCTACATCATAGGCATAGATGTGGCTCCGGAGGATCAGGTTCCTGAAGAGGGAATTATTTCCTGGGAAAAACTGAGAGAAGCCGGGCGCCAGCTGGTGGCTGAGGGAGACAGGGCTTATATTGATGCGGAAGTCTATAACGACAGACTTGCCATCATCCTGTTCACTTCAGGAACTACAGGCGTTTCAAAGGGTGTAATGCTGTGCCACAAGAACATCATCACCGATGTAATGATGGCCCAGACCTTTATCCAGGTAGAGAAAGGAGATGTTTTCTTCTCCCTTCTGCCGATCCACCACACTTATGAGTGCACCTGTTCCTTCATAGAATCCATATACTGCACCGGATCCCTGGCCTTCTGCCAGGGCCTGAAATACATTGTCAGCGACCTCCAGGAAGCGGAGCCAACCCTGCTCCTGGCCGTTCCTCTGATATACGAAAAGCTCTACTCCAAGATCATCAGGGAGATCAGAAAGCAGGGCAAGGAGAAACAGCTGAACGCACTCTTTGAAATAAACAAAGTAACCAAGAAAATAGGCCTGGATATTTCAAAGCCTGCCACAAAGCAGATAAGATCCATCTTCGGCCCCAAGCTTAGAACTCCTATTGTAGGCGGTGCAGCTGCAGACGTGAAGGTCCTGGACTTCCTCACTAACCTGGGATACAGGGCGGTGCAGGGCTACGGTCTTACTGAAACTTCGCCTATGGTGACCCTGAACCCCGACAGGGGCGGCCACACCAGAAACGAATCCATAGGCCATGTTTTTCCAATGGTTGAATGCATGATCTATGAGCCTGACAAAACCGGCGTTGGAGAAATCTGCTTCAAAGGTCCTAACATCATGCTGGGATACTACAAAGATGAAGAGGCCACAAAGGCTGCCATGTTCGACGGCTGGTTCCACACAGGCGACCTGGGATACATGTCCAAAGACAAGTACGTTTATATTACAGGCAGGAAAAAGAACATGATTCTCACTGCCAACGGTGAGAACGTGTATCCGGAAGAGCTGGAGAGCTACCTGCTGAAGTCGGATTATGTGGAAGAATGCATGGTCTGGGGAGATGACCAGGCAGGAACGGTGAACAACAACCGGATTTGTGCTACCATCAGAGTTTCCGAGGAAACCGTTCAGGAGAAGCTGGGAGAGAATTACAGCGACCAGGCGGTGAAGAAACTGATTCAGGACCTGGTGGATGATATCAACAAGGAAATGCCTGCATTCAAGAAGATCAACAGGGTGATCATCAGGAAAAGACCTTTCAATGTGACCACCGCAATGAAGATCAGGCGTTTTGTAAAAGACAACAGAGAAGCTTAGTTTTTCGGGCTTGAGGGCTTGAGGAGCGCGGGTATACATAATACTGTTCTAACACCCCTGGGAAGTCCGCAGGGAAATAACGAAAGAAGGAAAAATGGGAGAGAGAATGTATCCGGCTGTTGTGATTGACCACAGCAAGCTGAAGGAGAATGCCGGAAAGGTAAGAGAGCTTTGCGGCAGCCGCGGCATAAGGGTTGCCGGTGTTATAAAGGGAGCAAATGGAATCTTGTCAGTTGTGGAGGATATGGTGGACAGCGGAATTGACATGCTGGCATCATCCAGAATGGAGCAGCTGGCCAGGGTTAAGGACGCAGGCATCAAGGCGGAGCTTCTGATGATCAGGGTTCCAATGCTCTGTGAAATCCAGGAGCTGGTGAGAGTCTGTGACCTCAGCCTGAACAGCGAGATCAGGACTCTGGAAGCCATTAATGAAGAGGCTTTAAGGCAGGGGAAAAAACATGGTGTCGTTTTGATGGCAGATCTGGGAGATCTGAGGGAAGGATTTTTTGATCCGGAGGATCTGAAGGCGGCCGCCCTCCACGTAGAAAACCACCTGGAGGGCCTTGTCCTCCGCGGCATCGGCACCAACCTGGGCTGCTACGGCTCCGTCATGCCCACGGAGGACAAGATGGAGGCCCTGGCCAGCCTGGCAGAAGAAGTCCAGGGCCTCATCGGCCGCCCTCTTGAAATCGTGTCCGGCGGTGCAACCAGCAGCCTGATGGGCGTTTTTGACAACTACATGCCGGACACCGTGAACATGCTTCGCATAGGGGCCGGAATCCTTGTAGGCCCCCTGGACGAAACCTGCACCTGCTACCACTATGACCAGATGAAAATGCTCAATGACGACTGCTTCACCCTGGAAGCCCAGGTCATTGAAGTCAAGAAAAAGGCCTCCCACCCTCAGGGCACCCTGGGCGTTGACGCCTTCGGCCACAAGAAAACCTACGTGGACAGGGGCATGAGGACCAGAGCCCTCTGCGCCGTCGGCGGTGCAGACTTCGGAGATCCGGAAGACATCATTCCAATTGATCCCGGCGTTGAAGTAGTAGGCTGCTCAGGAGACCACCTGATTCTGGACGTGGAAGATGCACCGGAAAAACCGGCAGTGGGAGACGTAATAAGATTCAAAACAAAGTACACGGCCCTTCTCCGTTTGACCGGAAGCGAAAATGTACATATCATAGATAAGTAGTTTTTGCAGACCACCGGCAACAGCAGCTAAGGAGCTGCTGCCGGAACAGTAACTAAGGTAATAAATTATTTTTTTCCAAAAGATATTTAAAAATAACATAAGAAGTTGATCCAGCTGAAAGGAGAATCACAAAATGACAGAAGTTGTAGAAATGACGAGAGAGGGCAAGGAAGAGCTTGAGGCGGAACTTGAACACCTTGTCACAGTTGAGAGAAAGGAAAACGCTGAGAGGCTGAAAATCGCCATTTCTTACGGAGACCTTTCCGAGAACGCCGAGTACGATGCGGCTAAAGAGGCTCAGGCCGAGACAGAGCAGAGAATCAACGAGATCGAGGCCATGCTCAGAACTGCAAAAGTCGTTGGGGATGATGACCTGGCAGACGACGTAGCCGGCATCGGCCGCAGGGTAACTGTGAAA
This sequence comes from Allobaileyella intestinalis, assembly GCF_009695865.1. GTDB lineage: Bacteria > Bacillota > Clostridia > Peptostreptococcales > Anaerovoracaceae > Allobaileyella > Allobaileyella intestinalis. The sequence goes on from NZ_VUNB01000003.1 coordinate 276,511, forward strand.
AACAAGGCAACAGGAGAGGAAGAGACCTATACAATCGTTGGTATCACAGAGGCTGATCCATTCAGCGGAAAGATTTCCAAGGATTCTCCAGTGGGATCAAACCTGGACGGCCACAGAGTTGGAGACATGGTTGAGTTCGTGACTCCTGGTGGCGAGGTTAAGTACGAAGTGCTGAAGATCGAGAAGGCATAGTAAAAAATCCGGTCACATGCCGGAGGTATACGGAAAATCATCATTTCAACCATCATTCCAACAGGCCGGAGGAACCGGCAGAGCGAAAGGATTAACAGAGGATAAACATGAGTACCGAAAACAATCAGCAGGCTCCTGCAGAAGAGCATATTATGACTGAAGAGGAGCTGGGAGAACAGAGACAGATCCGCCGCAACAAGCTGGCTGACCTGAGAGCCATGGGCAGAGATCCATACGTGATCGAGACATACGACGTAACTGCTCACAGCATGGATATCAAGGATAACTACGAGGCAATGGAGGACCAGGAGGTATCTGTTGCCGGCCGTATCATGAGCAAAAGAGTCATGGGAAAGGCTGCTTTTTTCGATATCCTGGACAAGCAGGGCAGAATCCAGTGCTACGTAAGGAGAGACGACATCGGCCAGGAGGAGTACAAGCTTTTTAAGACCTACGACATTGGCGACATAGTGGGCATCAAGGGTATCGTCTTCAAGACAAAGACCGGAGAGATATCCGTCCACACCAATGAGCTGACCCTTCTGTGCAAGTCCCTGCAGGTGCTGCCGGACAAGTGGAGCGGTCTGAAGGATCCGGATCTCAGGTACCGCCAGCGCTATGTGGACCTGATCATGAACAGCGAGGTTAGGGACACCTTCGTGAAGAGATCCCGCATCGAGCACATCATCAGGCAGGTGCTGGAAGATGACTACGGGTTCCTGGAGGTGCGGACGCCTATACTCCAGACCATCGCCGGAGGAGCCGCGGCCCGTCCTTTCATCACCCACCACAACACCCTGGACATCGATATGTATCTGAGGATCGCCACAGAGCTTTACCTTAAGCGCTGCATCGTTGGAGGAATGGACAGAGTCTATGAGATGGGCCAGTGCTTCAGAAACGAGGGCATGGACCAGCGCCACAACCCTGAGTACACCTCCATGGAGTGCTACATGGCCTACGGCAACCTGGACAACATGATGGACATCACTGAGCAGATCGTGTACAAATGCGCCATGGAGATCAACGGCTCCCCGATCATCAAATATCAGGGCAAGGAGTTCGACGTGACTCCGCCGTGGAACAAGATCGACATGACCGAGACTGTACAGAAGGTGACGGGTATTCCTTTTGACAGGATAGATACTGACGAGGAGGCCAGAAAGGCCGCCATCGAATACGGAATGGATCCTGAGGATGTAAACAAGTGGACCCGCGGGAAGATCATCGCAGAAATGTTCGACGACTACTGCGAGGACGTTCCCGGCCTGATGGACGGGCCTGTTTTCCTCACAGGACATCCGGTGGAGATATCCCCGCTGGCCAAGAAGGACCCTCACGATCCGCGCATCACCCGCCGGTTTGAAGCATACATCAATGGATGGGAGCTGGGCAACGCCTTTTCCGAGCTCAATGACCCTATCGACCAGTACGAGCGCTTCGCGGAGCAGCAGAGAGAAAGAGAAGCCGGCGACGACGAGGCCCATCCGATGGACATGGACTTCGTTAACGCCATCGAGGTCGGACTGCCGCCGACAGGAGGCCTGGGGATCGGCGTGGACAGGCTGATTATGCTGATCACGGACCAGCCTTCCATCAGAGACGTGATCCTATTCCCGACAATGAAGACCAAAGACGAAAAAAACGCTTAAAACAAAGGGTTTCTGATGTGCAAACGCACCAATTTACCAACGATTTACCAACAGTTTGACAGAAGCACGTACCAGTAAGGCAGGATATTGACCTGTGATGAAGGCGCTCCGTTCGGGGCGTCTTTTTTTGTTGGCAAAATCCGGCTTGGAATCGTTTAGAGCTTTGGAAACGGCAAAAGAGGTTATGCGCGGTTCCGGTTTTTGACAATCGCACATTCAACGACGGGATGGAGCCGTTTGGCAAAATCCTTTCTGATGACGTGTAAGGTACTGCGGGAGGAATCGTGCTGCGGCTGATATACTTCCATGTCAAGGATACCCGGACGGGATTCGCGCATTCTCCAAACTACAGGGAAAGGAAACGGCATGGCTCAGGATTACGGGGAAGACGTTGGCGAGATGCTGATGCAGGCAATCGGGAACCAGACCGGCAGGGCGCTGGAAAGGTTCATCGACAACAAGGCAAGGGACTGGCACAAGGAACGGCTGATGGAAAGCGGGAGGTCCGAGGAAGAAGCCGAGATTGAAGCGGAAGCCCTCGCGTCGCGCGAACAAGTCTGCCTTCCATTCGGAACCTCCAACGATGCTGCCTATTTCGCGCAGGTCTGCCGCGAGAACGGAACGTTTGCGTCCGCGCTGGCCGACAGGGAGGGAAACGGATTCATTCAGTTCGCCGAGGACGATATCAAAGCGATTAAAGACTGCGCGCCGCAGTTCGCCGAAGTGATGAGCTTGCGGCAGGAGCAGTCCATCGTGGAACGTCTCGAAAACAGCCGTCCCGTCACGGCGGAGCAGCTGGCGGGATTAACCGAAATCACCAGACTGCCTAACCTTCCCTTCCGTCATCCGGAAGAGACAAAGAGCAGGGAAGCGTTTCGCACGGACCACTCCGACGGAAACCTCAACCACACGGAAAGCATCCGGGACAAGGTTCTTGACGCGAGGGACCGCAGCAGAGACTTTAACGACTTTGAGCAGATTCTTGCCCGTCAGGGAATCGGCATCACCACAACCCGAAAGGGCGAGGTCATGTTTTACGAAGCCCGCCGGGGCGAGGACGGTCTTCTCCCGTTCGGAAAGGACGCGCAGGGGCGGACGGACTGGGCGGTTGGGGCGGACACGCTGAGCCGAAAATGGGGCGTGGATGCCACGCATGACTGGTTTGAGAAGAACCGTCCCGCGCCCGGGAAGGAAGCGGGGGACAGAAGCCGGCGTCAGGAGCACGAGGGACAGCGGCCCGTCGATGGTGCCCTGGACAACGACGGGGCAACGCCGGACCTTGACCAAGGCGTGAAGTCCCATGACAGCATTGACACGGATGACCATACGGCCCGGATTGAGCATGAGGGCGTCGGTACGGATGTTTCCCCCTCCATGGCGCGCGAAGCAGAGGACCGTGCTGCCAGAAGCTCTGACAGCGGTTATTCCCTGAGCAGCGTAGCTCGGGAGATGCGCGAAGCGAAGACCGAACTCGAAGCCGAGAGCGGCACACCTTCCCATGAGCTGGACATTTCAAATCGGATGAAGCCGGTGCGCTAAAAGGAAGAAGGACGGAAAGATGGCAGACAGAAAGGGAAACCCGGAAGTAAATAGGCGCATCGCCACGTCGGCTCTTGTCACGCTGGCTTTTTCGGTGACAGGCTTCTATCTCGGGAACCGGTACTTTGAAGCGTTGGCGTCCTACCCGGGACAGTTTCTTGACCACTGCGGGGACGCACTCCTGACCATGTGGGCGCGAATCCGCGAAAATCCTCTCTTACTCGCCATGGACACAAAGTCGCTCCTCGCCGGTTTCTGCATGGCACTGGTCGTGTGGATGGTCTGGCTCAGGCACGTGGTTTACATCGGGAATTACCGCTCCGGCGAAGAAAGCGGCTCCGCCCGCTGGGGGACGGTGAAGGAGGGAAGGCGGTTCCGGGACCTCAGCAACCCGGACAACAACCTCATTTTCACAGAAAAGTACGGGCTGGCGCTGCACCGGCCTAAGTATGACCCGGAGCTGGACCGCAACCTCAACGTGCTTGTGGTCGGCGGGTCCGGCTCGGGCAAGACGTTCAACTACGTGACGCCGAACATCTGTCAGCTCAACACGAACTATTTCATCACCGACCCGAAGGGAACCCTGCTGAAAGACGCGGGCTACCTGTTCACCGACAACGGCTATCAGGTGAAGAGCTTCAACACCATCAATCTTGACGAAAGCATGCACTACAACCCGCTCAGGTACGTGAAGACCGACACGGATATCCTCTCGTTCGTCAACTGCTTCATTATGAACACGAACGGCGAGGGCAAGACCAGCGACCCGTTCTGGGAGAACGCAGAAAAGATGCTCTATACGGCGCTCATCGCGCTTTTGCGCGACTGGTTCCCGGAGGAGGATTACACGCTCTCCGGTCTCCTGACGCTCCTCTCACTGGCAGAAGCAAGGGAGGAGGACGAGAACTTCATGTCGGCGCTGGACCTTATCTTTTACCAGATTGAAACCGGGAAGCGCTTTGCCAGAAATGTTGGGGCTGCGGGTGCGCCCCGCAGGAAGGGCGGGCTGTCCCGCGACTTCACTGCGGACACCGGCTGGTCTTGGCAGTCCTCGCGGTTCCGCCGAAACTATGATGGCGTCCGCCCGGCTGAGCGCGGCGGGCTGTCCCCGGATGAGGACTTTGCCCTGATGAACTACAAGAACTTCAAGGTGGCTGCCGGGCGCACCCTGAAATCCATCATCATCTCCTGCAACGTCCGGCTCGCGCCAATCGCAACGTCCGGGGTCCGCCAGCTTCTTGAGTATGACGAAATGGAACTGGATACACTGGGAGACCCTGACACGAGAACCGCCGTGTTCGGCATTCTGTCCGACACGGACAAGACGCTATCGTTCCTCTTTGCCATCATGATGTGGCAGTGCATCGACCAGCTCTGCCGGAAGGCGCTCACGGACTATGGAGGTAAGCTGCCAAGGCCGGTTCACTTCATCTTTGACGAGTTCGCGAACATCGGCACTATCCCGCAGATTGAGGAGACCATCGCAGTCACACGCTCCCGGAACATCGGCATCACGATTATCCTCCAGTCCATGAGCCAGCTGGAATCGAAGTACGACAAGAAGGCCCAGACCATTGTGGACTGCTGCGACTCGACCCTCTTCCTCGGTGGGAAATCCAATTCCACGAACAAGGAAATTGCGGAGATGATTGGCAAGCAGACCATCCATCAGATGACCTACAACGAGTCTTCCGGGCAATCGTCCAGCGCGAGCAAGAACCTGCAAATTCAGGGGAGAGACCTCATTGATGCCGCCGAAATCGGAAAGATGAGCCGCAGAAAAGCCATCCTCCTGATTGCCGGAACAAACCCTCTCATGGATGACAAATTCGACCCACGGCGGCACAAGAGATACTGCTACATCGTGGACAAGAGGAACCCGAAACGGCTGCATGAGAATCCCTTCGACTTCAAGCGTTATATGAACGGTACGGATTTTTCGGGCAGCGCAAGGAAGCCCGCCCAGTAGACCGTTATAATAATTTATTAACGTTGCACGGGCAGAAAGGAGAGGAAGGTGAACGAAAGGTGGAAGCCCTTGTCAGGCTCGCCGTGAAGCCGCTCGCCTATGCCGGGACAGCCGTCCTGTTTGTCGGACTGGTGTACCTCGGGATAGTGCTTCGTGAGGGGTCGCGCGGCGGCGAAATTCGGAAAGCCATCGCCATGATTGCCGCCGGCGCAGTTGTGCTCGGATTCGCATCGACGTACGGCTTTACGGGATTCTGATTGCCAGTAACACAGCAGGCAGGAAAGGAAGATTTTATGCTACAGAACGCAGTATCCATGCTCACGCAGGGAATTACATTCCTAGGTGGCGTCCTCGTCGTTTTTGGTCTGGTCAATCTCGGAATGACCATCAAGGACGGTATGCAGGGCGGCGGTGGTCAGCTCTCCGGTGCCATCGCCATGATTGTCGGCGGCGCGATTGTCATCGCGGCAGCCGTCTACTTCGGCTCCCTGAACACCGGGTGGGCCGGTTAAAGGAGGGGAGTCTGCACCATGTTGTCTGTCGCAGTTCACAAGGACATTGCTGAGTACCAGCCGAAGGTGGTTGGAAAGCTCACAACACGCACGCTGGTCTCCGTTGTGGGCGCTCTCGGCTGCTCGGTTCTTTCCGCCCTCTACATGTACTTCGTCCTCGGGATAAACCCCGGGGACAACATGATTCTCATTTATGCCGTCTCGCTCCCGTTCTGGTGCTGCGGCTTTGTGAGACCCAAGGGGATGCCCTTTGAGAAGTTCGTTCCGCTTTGGCTGAGGGCGCAGTTCGAGAACGACCGAATTTTTTACGTGCCCTCCATGGAGCTGGCAGGGCTTGTGGAGACCCCGGGCGAAACCTCCAAGAAGAAAGGCAAGGTTTATGGAAGATTTTATCGAAAGCAGCAAGGTCTCCGAGGAATCGAGTCCTACTCCCCAAGGGCAGGACGCGTCATCACCTAGCGGCGGGGAAAGCCCCGGCTTTGATGTAGAAGCCTTTGTGCACGCTTCCGGCGAGGACTTCGGAACGGGACGCGCCGGCACCGATTTGGACCATGACAACGGCCCGGTTGATGTTGGCGCGCTCAAGCAGATGTTCCCCTCGTTCACCACTGGAAGGAAGCTGCCGCGCAAGGAAAAGAAGGCGGCGCTGCGAAAAATCCGGGAGGAGCGCCGTGCGGCGAAGGAAGCCGAAAAAGAAGCAAAGAAGAGCTACACGTCGGTGAAGTCCCAACTCAGGGACAGGGACCACGAGCTGAGCGAGAAGACGGCGGACGCGAGGAGAAGGAGGGAAGCCGCGAAGGACGTTGTCCGCTACATCGGCTACAACCGCATGTATCAGGATGGCATCTGCGAGGTGGAGGAGGGGCTTTTCTCGTCCACCATCGCCTTTGATGACACGAGCTATCATTCCGTCCGTGACGAGCAGCAGAAGGCCATGTTCTCGGCCCTCACGCGGCTCTATGACCAGTTCGGTGCGGACACGCTGGTTCAGATGAGCGTCATCAACACGCCGCTCCTCAAGGAGGACGTTGGCCACCGCCAGTTCTTCGACCCGTCAAGGCAGAGCTGCGAAGCCGCGATGCATGACGCGCAGGTGTTCAATGACATACTCAATGACAAGGTGCGGGAAGGCGTCAGCAACATCCGGCGAAACCGCTACCTGACCTATTCCGTCAGTGCGGACACGGCGGAGGAAGCGGCAAGGCAGCTCGCCCGCATCGAGACGGAATCCAGCCGCATCCTCAACTCCATGGGCTCGAAGCCGCATCTTATGAACGGCACACAGCGCCTTTCCGTCCTCCATTCGCTGCTCAATCCCTACCGGCCCTTCATCTTCGACTATCAGAGGGATATTTCCAGCGTGCGGATGCAGACCACAAAGGACTGCATCGCGCCGGGGCAGATTGACTTCAAGCCGGATGGCGTGTACAACGACTGCTTCAAGCTGGACAACGGGATTTACGGGCAGGTCCTCGTCATGAAGAAGTTCGGCTCGGAGCTTTCCGACCGCGCGCTGGCGGATATTGTGGACCTGCCTATCCCCATGGAGGTCACGTGGTTCGTCCAGCCCATGGACAAGTCCAAGGCCATCAACTACGTTCGCACGCGCAGCGCGTGGATTGACAAGGAAATCATTGAGGAGCAGCGCAGCGCCGTCAACAAGGGGTACGACTTCTCCATTCTTCCGCAGGAGCTGAAATACTCCAAGGAAGAAACGGAAGACGTTCTCGACAACCTACAGAACAAGAATCAGCGCCTTTACGTCTTCACGGGTCTTATTTACACCTATGCGGAGAGCAAGGAGCAGCTGGACACGCAGGCCATGCGCATCATCTCCATGGCACGGCAGAACTCCATCGAGGTGGACACCTACGAGTACCGGCAGCGCAGGGGGCTGAACTCGATTCTCCCGCTCGGGCACAACCACGTGGAAATCAGCCGCATGTTCACCACGGCGCAGGTAGCCATCCTCGTGCCCTTCGCGACGCAGGAGCTGGACGATGCCGGCGGGAACTATTACGGTCAGAACAAGCATTCCAGAAACCTCGTTCTCTGCAACCGCAAGAAGCTGACTTCCCCGATGGGCTTTGTCTGTGGCAAGACGGGCGCGGGCAAGGGAATGTTCGTCAAGACCGAGATGACCGCGACCATCTTCTCAAACCCGACGGACGAGATTTATGTTATCGACCGCGCCGGCGAGTACACCGGAATTGCCGAGCGCTATGGCGGCTCCGTCTTCCACTTCGGCGTCGGAACCGGCACGTACCTGAACCCGTTCGATACCGTCTCTGTCGAGCACATGTCCCGCAACGAGCAGATTGCCTTCAAAATCGACGCGATGCTCGCACAGGCAGCAGCCAGCGCCGCAGAGTCTGACGAGCCGTTCACGCAGATTGACCAGTCCATCATCACGAGATGCGTCAACATCGCGTTCCAGGGCGCGGCGGAGCGCGGAGACGGCAATCCGCCCCTGCTACAGGACTTCTACGACACGCTCCGGGAACAGCCGGAAAAGCAGGCCCGCGAGGACATTGCGCTCCGCTACGAGCGGTTTATCCAGCCGCCGATGGACTTCTTCAATCACCAGTCCAACGTGGACTTCAAGAGCCGCATCGTGGACTTCAACTTGAAGGACCTCCCGGATTCGATGCTGGTCTTCGCACTCATCAACATCTGCGAAGCCGTCCGCAACCGCATGTACTTCAACGCAAAGCGAAACGTGCGGACGTGGCTCTACGTGGAGGAGATGCAGTCCATGTTCGCCTACCCGACGGTCCTGAACTACTTCTCGCGGTTCTCGAACGAGGGCCGCAAGTTCGGGCTTCTGCTTACGGGCATCACGCAGAACGCGACGGCGATGCTCAACAACGAAGCGGCGCAGAACATCGTCCTCAACGCGGACTTCCTGATGCTGCTCAAGCAGTCCCCGCTCGACCGCATGAGGTGGGTGGAGCTGCTGAATCTCTCCGAACAGGAGGAAGAGTGCATTGATGAGTCCGTCGAACCCGGAGACGGTCTTCTGATTGCCGGAAACGCCCGCGTCCCGATTCGCGGAAAGTTCCCGAAGGGCAACGTCCTCTACGAGCTGTTCAGCACGAACCCCAATGACAGGAAGAAGGACAGGTAGCTGTTCCGACACGAACCGGAAGGACGGTGAACGTCAATGAAAGCGTCAGACTACGCGCGCACGGCAAGCGAACGCGAGGATGCAGGAGCGCAGCTCATCCGGACCGAACAGACGAACGCCGTCAACACCGGCATTGTGGGAAGCGCCGACAAGAGCGCGATGGCGCTCAAGCGCGCCGCATACGAGAAGGGAAGGAGGAGCAGCGCCGGCGGCGCGGCTGCGGCTGCTGCGGCAGGGAAAAGGGCGAAGGCGGGGAAGGAAGCCGCCGGCTCCGGTGAGGAATCCGAGAGCACGTTCGGTAAAGAGCGGGCAGCTTCACAAAAGACGCGCGCACAGGCGGACCACCATCTCCGGGAATCCCTCAAGAAGGCCGCAAATCCGGCGGCAAGGGATGCGGTTATCGGCGGCGTGGTGTCGAAGACGCTTGAGGACTCAGAGCTTGAGGGCATGGATGACGCGGCCTACCGGGGCCGGCGTGCTGTCCGGATTGCCCGAAGGCTCCACCGGCACCTCTCCGGCAGGGACGCGCTTGAGAAGGAAGCGCCGCTCGGTTCGCTCTCCGAAAAGAAGTACCGCAAAAAGCCTGCCGATGCCGCAGAGGTCCAGAGAAAGGCGCAGGCGGCTGGGTATCTCAGGCGTGAAATGTACACCGCGACGGACGCCACGCAAAAGGCGGCGGCTTCCGCTGGCGGAAGCGCGGTAAAACGCGCCCTTCCTGCCGCAGCCGGGACGCAGGGAAAGGGGCTTGTCGCGCTGCTGGGCGGCGCGGCAGTTCCCGCAATCTTCGGTCTCCTTCTGGCGGTCGTGCTGGTGGCGGTGCTCGCCGGCAGCGACAACCCATCCAGTCAGGTGGATTCGTTCGGTGACCTCAGCGGAACCCAGCTGGAGGTCGCACAGGCGCTCGCGGCGGAGGGACTTGGGAAACCGCAGATTGCCGCCATCATGGGCAACATCTCCGGAGAGTCCGGCTGGGACCCCACGAACGAGTATCATGGGGAGGGAAACAGCTACGCCTACGAGTATGGGTTTGGCCTATACCAGTTCACAGACACGACGCCGGGACACGGCGAATATACGAGCTTTGTCAACTGGTGCAGCGCAAATGGACTCGACAAGAACAGCGCCAGCGCCCAGACGAAATACTTCATCGAAAACCTCCGCGCATCGTGGGCCACCGGCCTGCACCGCAGCGGCTATTACACCAAATACATCACCGAGTATTCCGGACGCGATGCAAGCTACGATGCCTGGCTAAAGACAGACGATGTGGGGTTCGCGACGTACTGCGTGATGGCCTGCTGGCTCCGCCCTGCGGACTGGGCGGCGCGGCAGTCGTTCTACCGGGACCGTCTGCCTGCGGCACAGGCCTTCTACGAAAAGCTTTCTTCTGGTGGCGGAAGCGGCGAGGAGTATGCCGCGTCTGACGCGACGCAGCGCTCCATCGTGGACGCGGCGTATCGAACGCCGTCCCCCGGCGCAGGATGGTGCGCCGCGTGGGTTTCCAACGTCTACGCGAAGGCAGGGCTGGGCGGCATCAGCGGTAACGCCTGCGACATGTACGCGGCTTACTGTCACTCGACCGACCGCTCCCAGCTCAAGGTCGGCATGCTGGTTGCCGTGAGAAGTTCCAGCTCCGGCTCAACGGCGGGCGCGACCTACGGGCACGTCGGCATCTACATCGGGGACAACAAAATCATCCACAACACCGGCTCGATTGAGGTCTGGGATTTGGACCGGTGGATAAGCACGTACTGCAAATGGAGTCCGGCGGGGTGGGGGTTCCCCCCGAACGTGAAATAAGCAGAAAGGATAGGGAATGAAAGACTGGAAGGAACTTCTGAAAAAGCACAGGAAGGTGGCTCTGCTCTCCCTCTTCGCCATTATCGTGTTTGCAGGGTTCTCGGTCACGAGCGCCCTGCACGTGGCGGAGCGGAGGGCGGCGCAGCAGAGCCAGACGGCTTCCGATGCCGCCGGAAGCGACAGCGGAAAGACGGCAGGCGCTTCGGAAGCGGAGAAGACCTCGCTCACGGAATCGCAGAAAAAGCTGATTAAAGCCTATGACTCGAAGACGCGGAAGCTGATTGAGACGCTGTGCGCCGGTGTCTGGTCCGCCAGCGACGGGAAATACACGGTTCGCTTTTACGATGACCACTACGTGGAGACGGTGAACGGCGAGGAGACCTCCCATCCCTTTGCCATCTCCGCCTGCGAGTTCGGAAACAACGGCTCCGATACCGAGGTGGACACCATTGCCTTTGAGACGGACGCCGGGACATACATTGCCACCTATACGCTTGTCAAGAGCGCCGACAGCGCGTCTGCCGGGCAGGCAAGTCTCCTGTCCGGCATGTTCGCCCTTCCCAACACGGCCTATCAGCGCTCAGACGCGGTGGAAAAGATTGCGGTTGAGGGGCTGGATGGGGAAGCGAAAGGACTGCTCGGGGACCAAGACGCATTCGTGGACGCGCTCAGCCGGTGGTGCTCAACCCATTACCCATCAGCGGTAAAGGCCACGTGGAACAAGAACGTCACCATCGACTACGACAAGGGGCTGGTTGTGACTGCCTTCACCCTGAGCAGTGACGAATCGGACGGCTCGGCGTCATTGACGGGCTCGGCAACACCGGTCATCACCGTGACGTATGACCAGAACGACAGCACTTACAAGTTCAGCGTCTAGCCCGCGCCTTGCAGGCAGAAAGGATATGTTTTGAGCGCTTACACAAATAAGACCAATAGCAGGCATATGCGTCGCGGGCCGGGCTTTCGCGCTGCTGTGATAACAAGCGTGCTCGCTGCCGCCGCGCTCGTGCTGCTCCTGCCGCAACCAGCCTATGCGGCTGCGCCATGGGACCTCAAGGGAGCCGTGGAAGAAGCCATCAAGGGATGGCTTCTGGATGGCGCATGCGGCTTCTTCAACATGTACAACGGCCTTGTCTCTGCCATCGGAGACAACGGGATTCTGACGGCTCCATTCTCGAGCCTTCTTGGAGAGTCTGTCTACTCGATTACGGTCACGGTCCATCAGACCGCCGTGGTCCCGCTCGCGGAGTCCATCCTTGCCCTGTTCATGCTGGTGCAACTCATCAAAATCAGCCAGAGGATGGATGCGACAGCTACGCTTCCGGCCATCAAGGATATCGTCTTCCTCGCGGTGACGTATGTCCTGCTTCACTGGTTCATAATTCACTCTCTCGATATCGTGCAGGCCGTGTACCAGATGGTCGTAGACAACATCATCCCTGTGATTGGCTCTGTGGGTAAGAAAGGCAGCTTCCTCGGCGAGGGCATCAGCACGGAGAACTTTGACCTCAGCAAGGTCACGTTCGGCGGATGCTTCACGACGCTCATCGTGGCCATCCTGTGCGCCATCACGGGCATCATTGCCTATGTGGTTGCCTTCGTGGTTGCTTACGCCCGCGCGTGGCAGATTTACGTCATGGCCGCGTTCTCTTCCATTCCCATGGCGCTCCTTGGCTTTGACGAGACAAGGCAGATGGGGGTCGGCTTCCTCAAGAACTTTGCCGCCGCCGCGCTCGCGGGAGCCATCATGCTGTTCCTGCTTGTGGCGTTCCCGCACATTCTGGCATCCCTTACCTCTCAGGTGGGAAGCGACAACATTCTTGCCCTTGCCGCGGGCGAGGTGGCCATTGACGCCTTGCAGGGCGTCCTCATGTGGCTCGGCTGCTCGTTCCTCCTCGTGTTCGGACTGATTAAGTCCGGCGCATGGGCAAAGGAAATCCTCGGAAGCTAACTGTTGGCCGAAGCGCCGGAGCGCCTTGCCGAACTCCCGCCCCCAGCGGCGGGAGAGCGCGGCTTTAATAATTTATTAAAGGTGAAAGCAGAGTTCCCGGTGAGGGCGTGCCTTTCACGACAGGAAAGTGCGGGCGGGGCGCAGCTGCTCCCCGCCCGTTTCCGAAATAAGGGAACGGCAGAAAGGACCGGAAAGATGGAAGCTTTACTCATACCCGTGGACGGGACCCCCGTCACCATCGACCTGAAGGAGGACGCCGGCGGCTCTACGCTCAGAGAGTTGCAGCGCTTGGTGGGCGGGTCGATTGAACCGCTCAACGTGCTGTTCGGAGAAGAGATTTCAATCTACGTGAACGAGGAGGGGCTGTACAGCTGCCCGCCGAACCGCGCGGTCTACGCGACAAAGCAGATGGAGGATGCGGGATACCTTTCGCAGTTGGACTTCCACACGCCGGTCCGCGAGGGGGACCTTTACACCGTCCTGTTTGGCAACCTTGTTGCCGTGGGCTTCGACCCCGAGACGGGCGAGGACCGTCCGCTGACGGACGGCGAGTGCCAGACGGTCCGCGACTACTTCACCCGCGTCAGCGCGCCCGGAAGCGGCCTGTCGGAGGTGCTTTCCATCACCAAGGGGCCGAAGATGCGGCAGGACCGGGCAGAGAGCAGAAACGGCCTGCGTGAGGAAGCATCTGAGATGCGTTCCTCTTCTTCCGCGCTTGCCGGTGGCCACAAGGGGCAGAACCCCTTTGAGCAGGACCGGCAGGCATAGCCGGCAGAAAGGAGGTTCACGATGCCATACAAAGGAAACGTTCCGCTTCCCGTCATCATCATGCGTCTGGAACAGGGGCTTGAGGAAACCGCCGTTGCACAGTACACCGTCAGCTCGTGGAATACAAACTTCGCTCTGCCGTTCTACTGCGTCATACCTTCCGGCGGTGCAGACGGCGTTGACGTGGCGGGCGTTCTGGAAGAGAACCTGCACGGCATCCTCGACCACGGAGGGACAGCCGATGATGTCCGGCAGGTGCTCGGCCTTGTCCCTAGGGACGAGTTGGATGCGGACACCCTTGCGGAAGAGGATTACACCGAAATTGACCTCGGCTACTGCATCGAAGGCCAGCTCCTCACGTTTGAAGAGGTGGATCCGGATGCCGCCGACCCCGTAAGCTTCCTGTCGGAAAAGCAGGTCTCCCAGCTCAGGGGGATGCTGGAATCCGTCCCTGCGGGCAGCCAGATTCGGGCGGCGGAGCTTCTTATGGGAGATGCCTTCACGGACTGGCAGGCCTTCGCCATCTGCAAGGCCTTCCGCGAGGGGCTGGATGCCGGGACCGTCGGGAAAATCGCCGACACGCGGTTCAACCACTCGCAGATGCGGGAGCTGGCGCGCATCGCGGAAGAGCTTCTTCCATCCGTCTTTGACGAGTGCCTGAGTCCGGAGTTCTCGGCAGAGAAGCTGCATCTCATCCGGAGCATCGTGCAGACCGGCGGGCGCGCCCTCCCATGGCGAGAACTGTCGGAAGCACAGCTGGACGTTGCCGCCGGCGCTCTTTCCCTCGGCCTTCCGGTCCCTCTGGTTGAGCTGTTCGCGAAACCGCAGATTCCTGCGGCGAACATGCGCTCCGTGTTCTCCGCGCTCTATGACGGTGCAGAGAGGGCAACGGCCCTGCGCATGTTGGACCCGGCCTATACTCCTGACCAGCTGGCCTGTGTTCGGCTCACGAGCGAATATAACCTCACGCCCGGACAGTTCAAGACCCTGTTCGGGCCGGCGGTCCCCGCTCCGGCCATGAGGGCCATCACGTATGCGCTCGGGAAGCTCTCTCTCCCGCCTGCAGACGTCCTTAGCCTTGCACAGAACCCCCTGCGGTTCTCCGGGGAGCAGCTGCGCGTCCTCTTTGACGCCATGGCCAACCCGCAGCTGTCGCAGGAGGTCGTAGCAGCCATCGCCGACCCGGCACTCACGCCGCAGCAGATGCAGCAGATGAGCGTCCAGTGCGAGGGCGCTGGCGACGCCCGGAGCGCGCAGCATCTCAAGGAGAGCTTCGGGGGCCGCTCCGGGGGCGGCATGAGGGAGACAGCGGCTGCGGCCCGGGAAGCTTCCTCGGAGATTGCGGACGGACGAAGCCCTGACGCATCCGGGGAACGGGACCCGGAGAGGTAAGAAGGGAGGATGCCTTATGAAACTCGTCATTGCGGAGAAGCCGATGCTTGCCCGCGACATTGCCCGCGCCATCTGCGGGAGAAGCGTTTCAGAGAACGCGTCCCTCCCGATTTCCGGGAATGGCTATACCGTCATCGCCTGTGCCGGGCATCTCTTGCAACTCGTGGAGCCGGAGGAGTTAAACCCTGCATGGGGGAAGCCGTGGTCTCTGGATGCGCTCCCGATTGAGGTCCCGGACTGGCCGAAGGAACCTGCACCGGACAAGAGGGAGCTGGTGGACCGAATCGCCGGACTTCTGGAAAAGGCGGACAGCGTCATTGCCGCCGGTGACCCGGATGATGAGGGACAGCTGATTGTCGATGAACTGCTGGACTATCTGGGCTACGCGGGCAGGGTCGAACGTGTCTACGTGAACGACAACATTGAGAAAAACATCGTCCGGGCGTTCGGCCAGCTTGTGCCGAACGATGGCTGCCGTGGCGTTGGAAGGGCTGCCTACGCCCGTCAGATGGCGGATATGTGCTTTGGCGTAAACGAGACCCGTCTTGCGACGCTCCGGCTGCACACTCTCTGTACCGTGGGGCGCGTGCAGACTCCGACAATGGGACTTGTCGTTGCCCGTGACGATGCCATCGAACACCATGCGAAGAGGAAGTATTTCGTCCTTTCCGCCGAGGGAGACTGCGTGGATGCCGGGGGAGCCGTGACGTTCTGCTTCAAGCCGGGCAGGGAGCTTCTGGGGGACGAAAAGCATCTCTTCGCAAGGGAAGCGCTGGACCGGTTGAAGGAAAGACTGGATGGAAGGGAACTGACCTTCGAGACCACGGTCACGCGGAAGCAGGCATGCCCGCCGCTACCCTATAACCTCACCGTCCTGCTCGCGGATATGTCCAAGCGCTATGGGTTTGCAGCTGCAAAGACCCAGCAGATTACGCAGGACCTGCGCGACAAGTACAAGGCCATCACCTATAACCGCTCGGATTCGCAGTACCTGAAGGAAGAGCATTTTCAGGACGCTCCGGCGGTCCTTTCGCAGGCGATGCGGAATCTGGGGACGGACTGGGCGCTCGATTTTGGCATCCGCTCCAAGGCCTTCAATGACGGGAACGTGACGGCGCACCACGCCATCATCCCGCAGGAAGCGGATGCGCCGGTCAGTCGGATGACCGGGGACGAGTCCAAGGTCTACCGTGCGATTGTGGAGCGCTACGCGATGCAGTTCCTCCCGCCCATGGTCTATGACCTGAGTACGAGCACCTTCCCGGTGGAGGAAGGCACGTTCTCCGCAACGGCGAAGCGGGTTGTCTCTTACGGATTTCGGGAGACGTTCGGAGGGGAAGCGCAGGAGGAGGGCGTGGATGCGGACCCGGACGCCTTGTGGGTGCCGGAAGGCAGCCATCAGCTCTGCGGGGTCCGTTGCACGGTCGGAGCGAAGGAAACCACGCCGCCGAAGCCCTACACCGAGGGCACGCTCATCATGGACATGGCAGCCATCTCAAAGTACGTCACGGACCCGGAGGTGAAAGCCATCCTCAAGAAGAAGGATGACGGTAAGAAGGGGGAGCACGGGGGAATCGGGACCACGGCAACACGGGCGGCCATCATCGAAAACCTCAAGAAGCGCGGGTATCTGGCAGAGCAGAAGGGAAAGGTCCACGCCACGGATAAGGCGAAGGCCTTCTACCGCCTGCTGCCGCCGGAAATCCGGGGCGCGGACGTGACGGCCCGGTGGTGGCTCATCCAGCAGAGCATTGCGGAGGGGAGCGATGACGTGAACGCCGTGCAGCGCAGCGTCATTCAGGTCTTTCGCAGCCACATGGCATCGGCCTATGCGGGAGAGAGCGTCGGCGCAAGCCGGACTTCTGTTGGGCGCTGTCCCGTCTGCGGGAAGGAGGTCGTGCAGTGCGGCAGGGCATATTCCTGCTCGTCAAACCAAAGCGAAAAGCAGGAGGACGGGACTTGGAAGCAGGTCTCCGGATGCGGATTCAAGATACTGCCCTTCTGCGGCAAGACGCTTACCCCGAAGCAGGCCGGAGGGCTGCTGGACGGCAAGTCGGTCTCCCTGAAAGGCTGCCGGTCCAAGGCGGGGAAGACATTCGATTGCAGGCTCAGCCTGAAGAAGGACGGCACACTTGCGGTAGCCTTTGCCGGCAAGAAGAAGTGACGGTCCGGGAAGGAGCAGGACGATGAAAATCGAGGTGCTTTACAAGTCCCATCGCTATGAGGAGTTTGACCCCTCCGTGCAGACCTGTTCGGAACCGTACCGTGCGAACGGCATCAACGTGCTCACGGATTGGAACCTCTATCTCGGTGCGCTGGAAGAGGAGGGCGTCGTGCTCGCGCAGCACTGGTACGAGGTCGGCGGCAAAGCAGCCCAGACCGTGCTGGATGGGGTCAGCGTTCCGGCAGCGTCCCGCAAGGTCGGCTGCGCCCTCCTTCTGGTAGGCCCGGACGAGCTGGATAATGTGGTCTGGCTGAAGAAGGACGGCGAAAAGCTTCTGTGGCGCGAGGGAGAAGACCTAATCAATGGCGAGCGTTTCTTCGCCATGGAACAGCTCTGCTACTCGGACGCTACCACGCAGTCCGTGAACCGCAGGGCGATAGCTGTCTTTGATTACCTGCAAAAGGCCCACCCGGACATGCAGGAGGACGAGATTGCCCGGCTTATGGGTTACACCCTCCCTGCCATCGAGCGCATCCGCTCCGCCGAACTCGCGCAGGATGACGGCTTTGAGGATGAGGAGGAGTCCGGTGCGGCAGGAGGGTATGATTTTTCCTAGCCGTGCAGGAGAAGGAGGAAAACCATGGCAGAGATACGCATTCCCAAGATGACGCCCGCAATCAAGGCCGGGTATTTCGTGCTCGGATTCTTTCTGAATCTGATAGGGGTGCTGATAGCCTGCATCGTCAACCGCAGGTCCCTGCCCGCCGTGCGCAGAATCGCCCTGCGCTACACGTTCTACGGTATCGCAGGTTTCTGCGCCGTCTACTTCGTCTTCGTGGCGGCCATGAAGGTAGTATGCCTGTTTTGAGTGCGCCATGAACCCATTGAACCCGGGAATCCCTTCCGGGCGGCTGAGAGCCGTTCTGCGGGCCATTTCGTCACTCGATGGGTTCTGACACGCATGAACTCTTTTTGGCCCCGCAGAACGGTTTCTGTGGGGCTGTTTTTCTACCGGGCATTTCCGATGAAATGAGGAGGAAGGATTGTTATGAGGAACCAGGAAAGACCGTCGCCGGTGGATATCGTCAACAGCCACAGAGAGGAGGTAGTCCGCAAAATCATCCGTGACATGGGAGAGAACGGCCTTCAATGGTCCGCGCCCTATCTTCCGACCCTCAGCCCACGGAATCCAGTTTCGGGCACCGTCTATCGCGGCTCAAACCGGCTCCACCTCGCCTTTGTGGGTTACATGCGCGGCATTGAGGACAACCGCTGGTGCACGTTCAATCAGATTCGCGACAAAGGGTGGCACCTGAAAAGGGGGTCCAAGGCCGCGATTATCGAAAAGTGGAAGGACCTTCCCCTGACCGGGAAGAACGAGGACACGGGAGAAGATGAGGTAGTCGGCCATTACCTTCGTTGTGTCGGCTACTGGAACGTGTTCAACGCCGGGGATATCGACGGCATTCCCCCGGCACCGGAGGGGCCGCAGCACCAATCGGATTATACGGCGGGAATTGCCGAGAACCTGATTCGCTCCTCCCGTTGCCCGGTCAACGAGTCCAGCCTGTATACCGGCATGGCCGCGTACTCCCCGGGGAAAGACTGCATCCTGATTGCGCCGCGCGGCACGTTCCGGTCTGACGAGTCCTTCACACGGACCCTGCTCCACGAGATGACCCATTCCACGGGGCACCCCTCGGCCCTGAACCGGGAGTGCTCGGTCCGGTTCGGAAGCCCGGAGTATGCGGAGGAAGAGCTGGTAGCGGAACTCGGAAGCCTGTTTCTCTCCTCGGACCTCGGCATCCAGAATGCGGAGTTGGAGGGAGACTTCTACCGGAACCACGTTTCCTACCTGCAATCATGGATGAAGGCGTTGGAGAATGACCCCGCCTACCTGTTCAAGGCGGCAGGAAAGGCCGATAAGGCCGACACCTACATCTTCACCCGGTATGAGGAACAGCTGAAAAAGGACCGCGACAGCCCCGCTCCCGGGAGGGAGGAACCGGGACTCTCCCTCAAGACGGAATCGACCGCCATGCTTGACGCATCCCGGGGGGTTAATACTGCGGGCGGGAGAGAAAGGCGCGTAGAAGCGCGCTAAAAGAAAGCGTGGAGAAATTCCGCAGCGTATAGTATAATAGAAAAACAGCAAGAAAGAATGATAGTAAGAAAGGAGTATAGCGATGGCTACATTGCAGACATCTCTTTGGCATTTTACAATCGAGTTCGACGAGAGAAAGGCCGCTGCGCACGGGACCACTGCGGAAGAGCTCTACGACCGCGTGGGGGCCTTCGTGGAGCCCTACGGCAACGTCCGCGTCGGGCGCGGAACGTGGCAGGCGCGCGACGCGCGCTCCGGCTTCCGCGCGCAGTGCCCCGCCGTCTGCGACCTCTCCAAGCAGAAATGGGTCATGCAGAACGTGAGGAGCTGGGTGACGTTCGAGGGGGACGCACAGGGAGAGGACTACCTCGCCGTCATCGGCAGGGTCCGCCCGCGCCTTCTGTGTGCCGAGTAAGGCCACTGTATGGAATACGGCAGAAAAGAGTTTCACTTTGACCTTGACGTGGAGCTGCTGAAGCAGCACTACCCTTCCACCGACAACGCACAATCCGCTTACAAGAGGGCATGGTCGGATATCAAGGGGTTCATGGAAATGCATGGGTTTACTCATTCACAATACTCCGGTTATGAGTCCGAGAGTCCCATGTCATACATGGAAGCTTATGTTGTAGTAGACGAGTTGCATGAGGTGTTCCCATGGTTCGCCGAGTGTGCGCAGGCTGCCACGCTGACGGAAATAGGCGAGCGGCATGACGTGCTCGAATACCTCCATCGGAAGGGACCGGAGAACCCGAGGGACCCGCAGGGAGAGCGGGGCATCTCTCTTTACGGTGAGGTGTCGGAAGCGCGGGCCGCATCAGACGCGCTCGAAGAGCGCAGGGGGCAGGAACAAGACCTGCGTCATCCAAACGAGCGATAGAGGAATAGTAGCGGGCCAGTCCGGATGGGCTGGCCCGCTTTCAGCTTATGCGACAATCTGCCAGATGGCGTGTCCCAGAAGGCAGAGCGCGAGTATCAGGACCGTCCACTTCCCGTAGTAGAACAGCCTGTCTGGCAGGGTTATCATCCCGAGACGCTCGATGCGGCGGCGGGATTCCAGAACCAAGGTGTCGATGTATTTCCTGTTGCGTTCGGTTACCTCACCGATGCTCTTGACAGTCAGCTCCTCAGCATCCTTCTGCACCTTGCTGACGCCGCTTAACGCGGCGAGCTGTGCGACACGGGTGCTGTCTGCCGCATCGTTCCGCATGCGCTGCACCTCATCCAGCACATCCCTCATCTGGCTGAGCATCTGTCGCATCTGTTCGGCAGTCTGTTCGTTCTTTTCCGCCTGCCTGTCAATAGACTCCTGCACCTTCAGGAGTGCCCCAACGATATCGGAGCCGCTCAGCTCCTCTTCCGCAAGGGTGTTCTCGTCGTTCGCAGCGTCCGCGAAGCCTTCCTGATAAAGCTCGTTTGCCGCTTCCCTGCTCTGCATGGCCATTTTGACCTCCTTAACCGATTGCTTTGTTCTGCGCGCTGTCCTCGGCGGCCAGCGTGCGCATTTCCGACAGAAGTTTTTCCGGAGAAACACCCAGTGCGTCTGCGAGAGAGAAGAACGTTCCAAGATTCGGAAGACGGCGGAAGTCTTCGCTGTTCCTCATTGCGGCATAAAAGCCGGAAGAACTCATGCCGCTCGCGGCTATGACGCTGGCGAGGGGCATTTCCTGCCTTCTGGCTATCCTGTGTACGGCGTCCGGAAGGTGTTGCAGCTCCGGGTGGGCTTCACGCAGGCGTTGCATTTGTGTCCTGTGGGTCTTTGACACCATGTGGCTCCTTATCCTCGCTCGTCGTTTCTGTGCCCGGCGTCACGGGCGGCACCTCCACGCTGCCTTCCCTGTTCCACCTGTCCGCTACCGCCACGGGAGCGCCCTGTCTGAGACTTCCGCACAGGGGTATCGGCTGCCATTTCAGCCCTCAGCTCGTCCGCTCCACGCCAGTAGGCAAGCAGGTCTCTGCGAACCTCGCTGTCGTTTGCGATATCCTCCGGCGGACGCCTGAGCCTGAGCTTCGGAATTTCCTCCAAGGTCCGGCCCTTCATGGCATGGACCTCCCTGCGGTACTCCTGATACGCCTGCCGTATCTCGCCGAGATACTGCTTCGTGAGGTTCTGGACATGCGCCTGCGCTTCCTGCTTCTGCCGCGCCGTATTTGCCGCGCTGGCTCCCCTCCCTCGTATATCCTTCGCGAGGTTGCTGCGGAAGGCTGCTTGAAGCCCCGTCTCGTCCAGCAGGGCATCGAGTTTTTTTATCGAGAAGGAGTAGCGGGCGTTGTCCCGGTCGGTTGCGTACAGCCTTCCGTTCCGGAACTGCGTATCGACGCCCCATGATTCCAGCTGCTCGCGGTACTCGTAGATGCTTTCCGCCTTCGTGGCGGCGAGACGGCACAGTTCGCGCAGGTTCGTCTTGTAGGAGGAACCGCCGCGTGCGGCGATTGCCCGCTCGACTTTGGATGGCTGCTTTGCGTGGACGGTAGAGTTCTTTGCACCCTCCTCCACCTGCCGTAGATTCCACGCCCCATCCATTGACCGAATCCGCTTTGCGCGCGCCCGCTTTGCATCCGCCCCGCGTCCCTCGTTCAGGCGGTTTCCGGTTGACAGGTCGCTGCGGTTGATGACCATGTGGACGGCGTAGCGGTGCGTCCCGTCCGCCTTGCAAAACTCGTTGTGAAGGGCCATGACCACCTGCTGGTGCGGATAGTAGGTGGAGATGTACTCCTTTGCGTACCGCATGCAGTCCTCGGGGCGGAGGGTTCCGCCGTTGAGGTCGCATTCGTCGGGATTGAAGCCGAGTATCTGGTGATAGAGAATCGTGTTCTTGGCGGTCTTTCCGTCTTTGCCTTTCCGTGATGCCTTGTTGTGACCGAAGCTCTCCCGCGTTTTGTCCATGAACCACGCCCAGCGTTTCAGGTCCGGGCAGAGGTCCATGTTCTGGCTGTCCCGCAGCAGAACCTTCTTGTCGTTGTTGATGTAGTTGCGCAGGTTCTTCTGATGGCGGCCGCTGGAAACGCTGGTCTGTTTGATGATGGTCAACGGCAAAACCCCCTTTCTGCAAGAGCCGGGTTCTCTCACTGGAAATCCTTCTCCGCCGGAATTGCGCCGTCTTCTTTCATGATAAATACGTTGCCCTTCTCGGCTTCCCGCAGCAAGGCGGAGAGTGCGTCTTCTACGGCAAGAAGCAAATCGCACTCCCGGCTCAATACTTGTTCTGCGCGCTCGGCATCGAAGGCCTTTACCCCGTAGGTGTTGAGGAACTTCATAAACTGGTTCAGGTTGACGCCCTGCTTTGTCAACTCGAAAACGGCATCCCTGAGTGGCGTGGTGTCGATGACGTTTATCGTCCCGTCCCGCGAGTGGATGAGTGAATGACGCACGTAATCGGATGCCGTCATCCCCGCTTTTCTCGCTTTGCGCTTGATGGTTTTTCGTTCCTTCTCCGTCACGCGAACCTTCAGCCATATCTTTCTGTTCTCCAATCGCTTCTCCTTACTTTCCAAACGGTGCCGCCGCCGTTTACTAGATGAACGAAACCGGAGGGGCAGAATGCCGACTCCGGAATTTTCCGCCACGGAAAATCGGCGGTTTCTTTTCACTCACGGAAGGCTCCTAAAGCACTCCGCGAGCAAGATGGAAGGGAGGACAAAACTCCACTTTAGTGGAGTTTGTGGCCACGCTTCCTACATCTTGCAACTCGAAGAGCAGCGCAGCTGGTGAGCACTGATATTCTATCAGTGCGAGAGCATAAGGGAGGGAGGAAAACGGTGTGCCGCCGCACCGTTTTCCTCCCTCCCTTATGCGGGGTTTCCGGTAGCGCCGGAAACCAGAAAAGGCCGGGCGCTTTGTTTGCTCCGGCCTTTTCTTGGGTCTGCTCTCTGCGCGAAGCCTTTAGCCCAGTTCCCTTTTCAACAGACGGGTGATGAGCTGGGTCATGCTCTCGCCGGTCTCAAGGCGGTGCAGGCTCGCCTTGTAATGGAGGTCGGCAGGGATGCGGATGTTGAGAACCTTCATTTCTTCCTTTCCGTCTGACCTGCCGCGCTCTCCACGGTTTCTGATTTTCTCCTGCTCGCGCTTGGATTTTTCGGCTGATGCCATAAATGCATTACTCATGATGCTTCTCCGCTTCCTTCGTTACCTTGTCCGCCAGCTCTTCCAGTGCGGGGATGGCGTGACAGCGTTTGTTGTACTCTGCTACGGACTTTCCGGCTGCCGCCGCCCGGGACAGGGCTGCGGCACGTGGAATCTTGGCGAGGACCGGAATGCCTTCCTCTTCCAGATACGCCACCAGCTCGCGGTCAAGGCTTCCGAAGACATAGAAATTGTTTATCAAAAGGAAGATGCCCGCCTGTGTTCCGGATTCCCTCGCCAGCTCGTAGGTCCGCATGGTTGGTTCCATGTCCCGCGTGCTCGGAAGCATCGGAATTAGGATGAGGTCCGCATCGCGGCACCATTCGCGAATTCCGTCCTTGAGGACTCCGGCGGTATCTACTACTTGGAAGTCGCACTGTTCTGCCTGCTCCGGTTCCAGACAAGCTTCGTGTACGCTTCCTCCCTGCGGGTCGGTGGAGACGAACGCCACGGTCCTGCCCCGGCGCTCAAGCGCAAAAGCAAGCTCGTCGGCGATGGTGGTTTTCCCGACGCCGCCCTTCTGGTTCAGAAACAGAATCGTGAACATCTGTGTTCGTCCTTTCCGCCCGAAGGCAAATTCTTGAAATGTTACGCGGCTGAATCTGGCCCGGCGGCCAGCACCGGGCACCCGCCCCTTGCCTTAACCGCGTTGGTTGCCCGGTCGTTTTCCATAGTCAGTCTCCCTTGCCGCCCTCAGCGTCCTTCCGCTACCAGACCTTTTCCTCGCCGGTGTAGGTGTCGGTGATGACCGAACGGGCTCGGCTCCACGCCAGATGGAGTTCCTGTTCTCTGCAACGCTTCCAGAACGCAAGATAGCCATTCCCGGTGAAGCCGACCATTATCTGGTCTCCGGCCATGTCCATCCGGTCCTCTTCGGGAGTGGACTCAAGGTAGCCATCCATCACGGACCTGCCTTCCATGCCAGAAACCTCGCGAGTGTAGACGTAGCGTGCCATTCATGTCTCCTATCAGCCGCTTGCCATACTTCCATACTACAAATATAGCAAACTACCATTCTTGTAAAATAGAAAGGCAGTAACATCCACATCCTCTACACGCCCGCCAAGAGGTTCCTGCCGAGGAGAAGGACTGTCCGCCGCTTGAAGCAGTTTTCAATGCTTTCGATGGCCGTAGAGTTCCAAACAAAACTCGAAGGCCGTCGGAAGGGTTGGAAACTGCGGGCGTCAATGGCAAAATAGCAGGTGGCTCCGGATGAGAGAAAGGATTCTTATGGCCACAATTTCTGATTACGACGAGAAGATAGAAAAGAAGAAGGATGAAATCGTTCGGCTCGAAGCCCGCAGGAAAGCCCTTCTCCGAAAGGAGCGGGAGAGGGAGAGAAAGTGGAAGACGGCCTTCCAGAACACCATCGGGGAAATTGTGGTGCAGGCGGTCGGATGCGGATGGCAGGAGCTTAACCTTGAGCTGTTTCAGGCTTGGCTAGAGGAAGCCATCGGCGGAAGTCAGCCGCCGGTTGTCCTTTCGGAGTCCACGCCGGAGGATGCGAAGAAGCGCTGCGATGCCTTCCGCAAAAAACCGCCTGTCGGCAGGAAGGCGGGCATGGGAGACGGGGCGTCAGATTTGCAATAGGTTTCGTATGGGGAAAACAGACGCAACGTGAAAAGGCCAGCCGGGAAGGCTGGCCTTTTCTTGTCTGCCCCGGAACACAGTTCCAAGCAGAAAGGACGCTGCCTACTATAACGCACCGTCTTCACAGACGCAAGTTTTCGTCCTGGCTGGCACGGAGGACGCTTTTCACGTGTCACTTATGGGCGATGAAGGAACTGTGAACTGGAAACCATGCCCGGTTTGCGTGTAGAAAGATAGTATAGTAGCAACCTAGTAAAGTAGCATACAAGCACGATAGATTGCCCCGCATCTAGCAGAAAGGACAAACGAGATGGCTGGCATGAAATGGATAAAGCTTTCGACCAATATCTTTGATGACGAGAAGATACTGCTCATTGAAACCCTTCCAGAGCACGACTCGATACTCGTCATCTGGTTCAAGCTCCTCTGCCTTGCTGGAAAGCACTGCACCGACGGCATCTTTCTCATGAACGACCGGATTCCCTACACGGACGAGATGCTGGCTGCGATATTCCGCCGGCCGCTGAACACCATCCGCCTTGCGCTCGCCACCTTCGAGCAGTACGGCATGATTGAAATCATCAACGACACCATCACGATGCCGAACTGGGAAAAGCACCAGAACATCGAAGCGATGGACCGGAAGAAGGCCGCCGACCGCGAGCGGCAGCGCCGCTTCCGAGAGAAGCAGCGCGAGCAGCTTATGGGCGGCGAGCTGATGATTGGGCAGGGGCTTCCCCGAAACGACGAAGGCGAGCTGCTCCTTGGGGAGACCCAACCGAACCCGGCGGACAGTGAAGAAACGATGAAGGCAGGGCATGAAGAAATAGTGGAGTCGTGTGCAGCAAATTGTGGAGGAAAGATGGAGACAGGCAGCATTTCCCCAGCTCAGAGGGGTGTCACGCGTGACATACGCGTTAGTCACGCTCCCGTCACGCATACAGATGTAGATGAAGATGAAGAAAAAGAACATCTATCTCCATCTACAGCTGTAAGGACGGCTCCATCTCTGGAAGAGGTTCAGGAGTACTTTCACTCACACGGACTCTCCGTGGATGCGCGGAGGTTCTTTGAGGTCAACGAAAAGCGCGGCTGGGTCACTAAGAACGGCAGGCCGGTGGATGACTGGAAGAAGCTGGCGGAGACGTGGAATCTGCATGAGAAGCCGGCCCGTGCATCCCTGCCGTCTGGTGGCAGGACCCCCGCTTCGCGTGTTCCGACTCCCGAGGAGATTATGCGCAGGTACGGGTGCAGCCGGGAGCAGGCGGTGCAGATGCTTGAAGAGGACCTTTATTAAAAGAACCCCGCAGGAGCCTGTCAGGACGCATTTGACGCCCTGTTTCTCCCCCACATGAGGGGAAACACATGGCGTGGGCGGTTAACCCCACAGAACGGCTCTGAGCGTCTTGTCGGGCGATGTGGCAGAAAGGACAGCAGGTATGGGAACTGAGAAGGAAGGAACGGCTGCCGGTGCAGCCGGCAGGGCGGATTTTCGGAACGAGGACGGCATCCTCATCTGCGGGGTCTGCGGGAAGCCGAAGGAAATGCGCCTTCCCCCGATTTTTGATGAAAAGGAAGGACACATTGTCCATGTTCTCTGCGACTGCGAGAAAAGGAGGGAGCGGGAGCGGGAGGAGCAGGAGAAGCGGAAGGCCCTCGCCGAGAGGGCGGAGCGGCTTCGCAACGAATGTTTCCCGAACAGCGGGTTCTACAAGGTCTGCACCTTCCAGAAGGACGATGGGCGCAACCCGTTTCAGTCATCTGCCTGCCAGAGATTTGCTGCGACCTTCGACAGGCAGGACCCGAACGGCCTTCTGCTCTGGGGAGACGTGGGGACCGGCAAGTCGTTCATGTCCTCCTGCATCGCCAACGCTGTCATCGACCTCGGGTTTAGCGCGTTGCAGACGGATATCGGTTACATCGTGTCCACCATGGAATCGTCCTTCGAGGACCGGAGAAGAAATCTCGACCGGATTCTGGGCACGGACCTGCTGCTCATTGAAGACCTCGGCACGCAGCGCTGCACGGAGTACATGATGGAGCACGTGTTCACGGTTGTCGATGGCCGTTATAAGAACGGGAAGCCGATGGTGATTACCACGAACTTTACGCTGAATCGAATCTCCCATGCGAGGAGCGAGGACCCTTGGTGCCGCGTATTCGACCGCATCTTGGAGCGGTGCTTTCCCATCGAGTTCAAAGGAACGAACCGCCGCCGCGAGAACGGTCTGGAAATGCGGAAGGCGATGAGGAAGAAGCTGGGCATCGAGTAGCACCGGAAGGCTCTCTGCCGGGTTCCTGCAATCGCAAAATCCGTCCTAGCTTCAAGAAGCGTCCCTGCGGAAATCCCGCCGGGACGCTTCTGTTTTCAGACACTTTGGCAAAAACGCTCCTTGATTCCGTGAACTAAGTGAAGAAAGGAGGAACCAAATGATATCTGACAATGAGAAAAAGGCGGTCGTGCAGATGTTCTGCGCCTTCTGCAAGAAGACTCTGAAAAACGCGCGGACGGACCTGATGCGCGAGATGGCAAAGAACCAACGGAGGGAGAAGCTGTTTTCCGAGATGAGCGAAGCGGAACTCAATCGTCTCCGCGTCCCGGACGAGCAGGCGTTTCCGCCGGCTGAGGTTGTTTTCGAGGTCTGCGGGCTTTCCATCGGGGTTGTGGATGAAGAGCTTGCGGACGCGCTGGCGGTGTTGCAGGAGGATGACCGGTCCATCGTACTTCTCTCCTACTTCGCTGGATGGACAGACAAGCGCATCGCGTCCTTTTTGGGCCGCCCCCGCTCCACCGTCCAGTATCGCAGGTTTAAGGCACTTCGACAGCTGCGCATGCTGTTGAGGGGAGAGGAGGTTGACGATGTTGACGTATGAGACCGTGGCCGCCGCCACAAAAGGCTGCCTGCTGGAAACAACGGAAGTGCTGGACTACTTTGACGGGTTCATTGACCGGCTTTGCACCCATTCCTTCATGGACGCCGCCGGTCATGTGGAGCGCGGGGTTGACATGTACATGAAATCCTACCTTCAGGGAAAGCTCCTCCGCGCGATTCTGCGTTTCAAGGTGTGAGGAAAGGAGGACACGATGAAGGCAGAGGTGCCGATTTGGGAAAAGTCCAACCTGACATTGGAGGAAGCCGCCGCCTACTCCGGCATCGGGACCGGGAAGCTGCGGCAAATCACGGATGACGAGAACTGCAAGTTCGTGCTCTGGAACGGCAGCAAGCGCCTGATAAAGCGCCGCCTGCTCGACGAGTACCTTGCGAAGAGCTATTCCATTTGACCATTCTTTCAGGGATATTTCAGAAAGCTGGACGTAGAAGCACGTGCTTGGTAAAATAAAAGCAGGTACGTGCTTCTGTCTTGTGGAAAGGAGACCACAGGATGGAAAGACGGAAAGATAACAAACACAGAGTTTTGAAGGAGGGAGAATACCAGAGGAAGAACCAGACCTACGAGTATCGCTGGAAGGACGGGACGGGCGTAAGCCATTCCGTCTATGCAAAGTCACTGGACGAGCTACGCGAGAAGGAAAACGCGGTCCGGAAGGACTCGCTTGACCACATCCGGGCAGACGCGAAAAACCTGACGATAAATGACCTGTTCGGCATGTGGAAGAAGCTGAAACGCGGGCTGAAAGATAATACGTTCTGCAATTACTGCTACATGTACACCGAGTTTGTCTCGACGGGGTTTGGCGAGCGCAGGATTCAGGACTTGAAACGGTCGGATGTGCGGAACTTCTACAACAGCCTCTCCGACAACCGGGGACTCAAGTCGGCAACCATCGACAACGTTCATACGGTCCTCCATCAGGTGTTGCAGGTGGGAGTTGAGGACGATTACCTCCGCTATAACCCGTCAGACAATGCCCTCCGGGAGCTGAAGAAGGCACATGCAGGCGATGGCTTGAAGCGCAGGGCCTTAACACAGGAGCAGCAGGAGCTTCTGGAACGGTTTCTGAAAAAGCCGGGACCGATGCATCACTGGTACCCGATTGTAGAGGGCATGCTCTGGACGGGCATGAGGGTCGGCGAGATTACCGGCCTGCGCTGGGAAGATGTTGACTTCGAGAAGAATGAAATCTCGGTCAACCATACCCTTGTCTACTATTCGCATCGGCAGGAAAACACCGTCTGCACCTTTGCCATCAACACGCCAAAGACAAAGGCGGGGGAAAGAATCATTCCGATGGTTCCGAGGGTTCGGGAAGCCTTTCTGGAAGAGAAGCAGTTGCAGAAAGAGTTTGGGATAACCTGCAAGTCCGTCATTGACGGATATACCAACTTTGTTTTTCTGAATCGCTTCGGCGAGGTGTATCACCAAAGCACAGTGAACAAGGCCCTCCGCCGGATAATCCGCGATTGCAACTTCGAGGTGCTGGACAATGCTGCCAATAACGCCAACCCGGTTCTGCTGCCACATTTCAGCTGCCACTACCTGCGACATACATTCGCAACAAGAATGGTGGAGCAGGGAGTAAACGTGAAGGTAATGCAGGACGTTCTGGGGCACGCAGACGCGCAAACGACGATGAACATTTACGCGGACGTGACAAAGGACCTGCGGGACCGTGAGTTGCGGAATTTCTCCGATTCGTTTGGTAAAAAGTGACGCTTACCAACGGATTACCAACGATTTACCAAAAGTTATGGAGAGATACGAACGCGTGTGAAATTTGTCCCCGCCGAAGGACCTCTGGACGGGCAGTGATGGAGGGATATGAAGGGTTACAAAGTTCAGGGGCACGTCTCCCGACCATGAAGCCTGAAAGCAAATAACCCGCTGCATGGTGATGCAGCTACCTTAAGAATTGATAATCCCACTGTGCACTGCAAAGATCTGCCACGGAAAACCCGGGAACTTCTTTGCAGGCTGAACAGCGGGATTTTCGTTTGGAATATTGGAATATCTGCGGGATAGGAAAAATCACAGATTCTGATTCAACAGTTCGAACCTCGGTCACCCGTAAACACCCGCAGGCATTACCGCAATCGCCCGCAAAAACCATAACAGGAAGAATAAACTGACTCTTTCTGAAAGAATACAGTTTATAACTAAATATACAAACGAATTTGCAAATAAATGTACCGAAATACCCATGGGGGAGGGGTATAATGCAATATGTGTGAAATTTTAACATCAGATTGGAGCAAACCTTTGAGGCGGCAAGGACATTTTTTCTTAGTAGCAGCCATTGCGCTGACCGTAATATTTTCAGGATGCCCGGCAGCCGGCACACTGGCAGACTCAGGCCTGTCCCTGAAGACCGGCTCCGCGGTTCATACAATCTTTGAGCCTGCAGGAGCTGTCTACGCTGATACTGAAGACAGCAGCGAAAGGCCTGAAGAGGGAGACTCTTCAGATGCAAAAGGCGCAATCATCACCGACTACGATTATGACATTCCGGACACCGAGGGCCTTAGCGACAACGAACTTAAGATAAGCCACCTGATCCGTCAGCAGTTTTCCTGCGATGGCCGCATCTACATGGCCTACGGATCATATATCTCCCAGATGGAAAGATACATGAAACAGGATGGAGTTGACCTCAGCGATTCTGAGACAGCAGACGCCATCAGGATGCTGCAGGATCCACAGAACGTGCGGACAGGAGCAGCATCAGGGTACTTCTACCAGATAGGAGGCAAACCTGCTAACAAAGACGGTATGGGCGGCACAGACTACGATGGCAAGCTTTTTCCTGAATTCAGCCAGGATATGGAGCGGTTCTGGGACAAGACTGAATACCACAAATCCGCTTTATACAAGAACAACAAGAAATACATAGAAGAATCCGGCAACCATGTTTACGAGAGCCAGACGGCAATGCGCCGGGAACTCAGGGAAGTCATGACCATGAGCCGCGTGTACAACAACACACTGCGCCAGAGGCCGGCCAACCCGTCAGTTGCCGCAATTCCAGTTTCAAGTGGAAAAGGAATGATTCTCACTGCCGCAGAAATCGGCCTTCTGATTCTGACGGTCGTTGTTTTTGCGGGGCTCTGGAAGAAGAGAACACTGATTTTCTTCAATGAGGCATCTCACAGAAGAGCCGGATCTACCCACGAAGGCAGGAAGAAAGCAAGAAAAGCAGCCAGCACAGTAATGATCCTTTCAGTAGGACTGAACCTGTGCGTGGCTTTTTCTGGTATTACATATCTGACCACAGCAGCCTCTGACCGGTATGCGGAAGAATCCATGGACAACAGCGGAGTCTCCCAGCACGCCTACACCATTTTCAGAGACGACGTACACAACTATCTGAAATCCAGGAAGATTCCACAGAACTCCCTGGACATCGCCCTGACATACAGGGATTTCAGCCTGGATCAGACATCAGGAATCCAGTGGTCCCAGCCAAAGCAGGGAAAAACCTCGAAGGCCAATGGTGAGGCCACTGAAGCAGTGCTACCTGAGTCAGTAGAGGGCCAGCTCCAGCTTATGGCATATATTTCGAAGAACGACAACAATACCCTGAGAGCAGACCTGCTGAACATCTACAGAAAGGATTTGTCCACAGACGGAGGTACAGTCATCGCTCAGCTGAGAGACGATGTAAGCCACAGATTCATGGTTCCTCTCATTTTGGGTGTTGTGAACCTGATTCTGGGAATACTGATACTCCTTTCAGAACACCACTACCTTCACCGGGGAATAAAAGAACTGACCAGAGGACTGGCCCTGGGCCTGGGACTCTGGACCCTGGCACTGGGATTTTTCACAATAACGAAACCATATCAGTCACTGGCTCTTAAGTCCGATGACGGCTATGTGCTCTGGAACACCATGATGAGCGGAGCTACAACCACAATGCTTGCTCTCCTTGGAGGAGGGGCAGTCATTACCATCATTCTGGGGTTTGTCAGCAGGCAGATGAGGAAAAACAAGATTAGAAACAACTAATTTACAGCAGAAGGAAAGAAATTGGATAACACTTATATAGCAGATATTCACAGTCACATACTCCCCGGCGTGGACGACGGAGCAAAGGATCCGGAAACCTCAGCACGGCTGCTGAGCAAGGCCTACGAGGAAGGAACAAGGATCCTGTTCTTCACACCCCATTACCAGAGAGGACGAAACAAATACAAACCACAGAATCTGGACGCCCTGTACAACGCCATCGCAAGAGTAATCGGATCAAGATGGCCGGACATGAAGCTGTACCTGGGCAACGAAGTCTATTATGAGCCTGGCATCAAGGAAGATCTGAAAGCCGGCCTCATCCATACCATGGCAGGCACAAGATACGTGCTTGTGGAATTCAGCAGGAGTACATCGGTGAAAAATGTTTTCCGGGCAGTCCGGGAGGTTACGGCCGACGGTCACAAGATGATCGTAGCCCACGTTGAGCGGTATCCGGCCCTGGTGGAAGACCGGGAAAGCATGGAGAAGCTGAAGGACATGGGCGTGCTTTTTCAGATGAATGCAGAGGCCCTTAGGAAAAAAGGATTCTTCGCCGGCAAGGAGCTTAAGGGAAACGAGGGCCTTGTTTCTCAGGGCCTCATAAGCTTTATTGGATCAGATTCCCACAGCGTGGACCTGAGGCCGCCGGAGATCGCCTTCGCCGCAGACAGAATCAGAAAGCTTAACCCGGAAATGGCAGATCAGATAATTTCCGGAAATGCCCGGGACCTGGTCAGTGGCAAGATCCTGTAACATTACTACGACGTTAATTAATTAAACATAAAACAAAGGAAAGAACATGAACGAAGAGAGATACGAAGAAGCGGTCGAAATCGATCTGGTGGACTTGTTCAGTTACTACGCAAGACACCTGACCGCCATCATCCTTGTAACGGTGGTAGCCGCAGTAGTTGGCCTGGCCGGTACAAAACTCATCATTACCCCTCTTTACGAGTCCAGCAGCATGATCTACATCACAGCCACATCTGGAGATGCAGCTTCCAACCTTCTGTCTAACCTGCAGGCCGGAACAGCTCTTACTGCAGACTACAAGACCCTGGTCACCAGCAGACCTGTTCTGGAGAAGGTTATAGACGACCTGAGACTTAAGGAGAGTTACAAAGAGCTGAGCGAAAAAGTCACAGCCGACAACCCTCAGGATACCCACATCCTTCAGATTACAGTAAAGGACCCGGATCCAAGGCGGGCCAAGAGAATTGTTGACGACCTTACAACTATTACTGTAGATCAGGTTGCAAAGGTCATGGACACCAACAAGCCTAATGTCATTCAGATGGGTGAGGTGGCAAAGAAGCCGTCCAGCCCAAGCCTTCCGAAGAACACAGCAATAGCTGCACTTATAGGTCTTGTTCTCGCTCTTGGGGTGCTCACATTCAGATACATGAGAAATGACACCATAAACACACCTGAGGATGTTGAGAAATATCTGGGCCTGGACAACCTGGGGATGATCCCTCTGGGAGACGGAGGCAAGAAGAATAATCAGAAGGCCGGCAGAGTCCGCAGGAATCAGAGGAGGTAGGAATGAACGTAGTTCTGGATAATATCAGAGAGCTTAGTTTTGCAGAAAACGAAGCGTTCAAGACGCTGAGAACCAACGTGACTTTCTGCGGCGACGAGGTGAGAGCCATTGCTCTTACCAGCTCCATACCAAATGAAGGAAAGTCTGAAGTGTGCTTCAACCTGGCCAGATCATTTGCAGAAGACGGTAAGAAAGTTCTCCTGATCGATGCAGATATAAGAAACTCCGTGCTTCACGCCAGGCTCGGAGCCGACAGAGAGCTTATGGGACTGAGCCATCTGCTTTCAAGGAAGACTGACGTGGTGAGCAACGCAATAGCCACAACCAACATTCCTAACCTCAGCATCCTCTTTGCTGGGCCAAAAGCCCCAAACGCATCGGAGCAGCTGGGCAGCAAGCGATTCAAATCCCTGGTGAGCCAGCTCAGGTCCCACTACGACTACATAATCATCGACTGTCCGCCCCTTGGAGCAGTAATCGATGCAGCCATTATCGCCAAGCAGTGCGACGGAGCCATCATCGTAATAGAAGAAGGAACTATCAGCTATAAGCTTGTCAAGGGAGTTAAGGAACAGCTGGAGAAGAGCGGATGCCGCATCCTTGGCACCGTCCTGAACAAGGTAACCATACAGGGAAAAGGCTATGGCTATGGATATGGTTACGGTTACGGAGAAGAGGAGGATTAATTGAATGAAGACCAGAAGTGGAATTATCAAGATTATTACTACAGCGCTTATCCTTGTGCTGACAGTAACACTTCTTTCTTCCTGCGGCAGCCAGAAGAAGACAGAGACTAAGAAGGCTGCACAGCCTCAGAAATACAAGGGATACACCACCTTTGCATTCTTCGGTGTGGACAGCCGTGCTGAGGAAAACAAAGGACGCAGCGATGTCATCATGCTGATTACCATTAACAACGACAAGAAGTCTGTTAAGGTTACATCGGTATACAGAGACACCCTGCTGGATATTTCCGGAGATGGCAGTGACTTCGAGAAGTGCAATGCAGCTTACGCCTGGGATGGCCCGGAGGGAGCGGTGGACATGCTGGAGAGAAACCTTGATGTGAAGATTGACGGTTACTTCGCAAGCAACTTCAAGGCCGTTGCCGACGCAGTAGACACAGTTGGGGGCGTGAAGATTTACGTGCAGGATGCCGAAATCAAATACCTGAACAGCTATATCAAGGAATACAACGAGAAGTTCAACCAGAACATTCCAGACGTTACAGAGGCAGGAATGCAGCAGCTTAACGGCGGACAGGCAGTGGCCTACTCAAGAATCCGTTATCTGGAAGGTGGCGACTTCGCCCGTACCAGAAGACAGCAGAACGTTGTATCCCAGATGTTCCAGCAGATCAGAAAACTGGACAAGGATGAACAGAACAAGGTGTTCAGTGACCTTTATAAGACCGTAGACACAGACATGAGCAAGTCAGAGCTTATGAACATGGCCGACGTAATGATCAAGTACAACCTCAGCGATATGGGAGGATTCCCATATAAGAAATCGGGAAAGAACCTGGGCTCAAAGGGAGACTGCGTGATTCCATGTGATCTGGAAGAGAATGTTATTATGCTCCACAAGAAGGTTTACGGAGATAAGAACTACCAGCCTTCAGAAACTGTTAAGGACTACAGCAGCAAGATTGTAAACGAGACAGGACTTACGAAAGATGACGCTGCAGATTACGGTGACAAGTAGTCATAAGTAATCTGTACTGAACCCGTCAGAGTAGATGTTAGAAGAAAGGAGGTACACGATGCCAGCCATAAGAAATCACTGGTGGAAACATGTTGATTTCATTCTGCTTGATACATTGTTAATAGGCCTGGTATACGTGGTATCCCTTTCTGAACGGTTCGGGATCGAGCAGCTGGAGCTTATTATCTACCAGGAGACAGGTCTGGTAATAGTAATCGCCTCTCTTCTCATACCTATGGTTTTGCCAATTCACAAGAATATACTCAGAAGGTCTATTTACGAGGAGACCACCGCAACTGCTATTTACGTCACCCTGGTGGTCGCTTCCGTAGCCTTCTATCAGTATTTCCTGCAGATCGGGTCATTTTTCTCCAGAGGAGTATTTCTGATGACATGGGTGATTCCAATTCCCGTGATCATTGTGGTCAACCGCCTGGGAAGGAATGTGGTAGTCAGATACGTGGAAGCCAGGGGGCAGGTAGCACAGCTGATTCTGGTGGTAGATGATAACAGGCTTAAGGAATCTATTGAGCATTTGAAAGGGGACCAGGAAAACAGGTTCCACATCAAAGCTGCCTTTGTGGAGAACTCTTCTGCCAGCAACGGGGAACTCAGGAAGATCATTGATGAGTATGATCCGAAAATCGAATTGATAAGATCCAAGGAGGAATTCAGCCAGTACCGTGTTACCCACGCAGTAGATGAGGCGGCCATCAGCCTGACCGACGTCAACAGAATCAATGAGCTGACGGAGCAGCTTCTTGATTCAGGTTTGTCGATACACATAAACCTGAACCAGACCTTTGGAGAACTGCCTAACCAGAAACTTGAAACCTTTGGAGGAAAGCTGGCTATTCTGGCTGGAATAAGGCCTCACACAGGTTTTCAGATGTTCATAAAGAGAGCAGTGGACATTCTGGCCGGAATTGTTGGCCTGATTATTACAGGCGTCTTTATCCTGATTTACGGTCCTATTATCAAGCATCAGTCGCCTGGGCCAATATTCTACCAGCAGGAAAGAGTGGGACTGAACGGAAGAGTATTCAAGATCTACAAGTTCCGGTCCATGTATCCTGACGCCGATAAGCGCCTGGAGGAACTGAAGGAATCAAACAAGATGAACGGCCTGATGTTCAAGATGGACAATGATCCACGCATCATACCAATCGGCCATTTCATGCGGAAATATTCCATCGATGAATTTCCCCAGTTCCTCAATGTACTGAAGGGAGACATGTCCGCCGTGGGAACCAGACCTCCTACAGTAGGGGAATGGAAAGAATACGACCCACATCACCGGGCCCGTCTCTCAATGAAGCCGGGCATCACCGGCTTGTGGCAGGTGTCGGGCCGTTCCAACATTACAGACTTTGAAGAAGTGGTAAGACTGGACGTAAAATACATCCGCACCTGGTCGCTGATCAACGACTTCAAAATACTATGCAAAACAGTGAAGGTAGTGCTTAAAGGAGAAGGGGCTGAATAATAGAAGGACCAGAGAGCAGGATGACTATGAAATTGTCAGGTATCTCTAGTCCTATTTCAATAATAAACAAAAATATCATGATTAAATTTAAGAAGTCCTTAATTGTTTCTTTCGATAATTTCACAATGTTCTTGAGACTATTCGAGTAATTTTGAAGAAATAATGGCAAAAGGATACTAAAGGAACGAAAGGAAGAACTGAAATAATATGATTATCACAAAGACACCATTTCGTATGTCATTTTTTGGTGGCGGTACGGACATGGAGAGTTTCTTCAGAGTCCATGAAGGTGCGGTCATATCTACAACATTCGATAAATATTGCTATGTTAATGTAAGACATCTTCCTCCTTTTTTTGACTATAGTACAGAACTTTCGTATTCCAAAACAGAGCGGGTAGCATCTATTGATGCAATTCAGCATCCCGCAATTCGTAATGCAATGAAAATGCTTGATATGCACAATATTCGTCTTACCTATGAGGCGGATCTTCCGGCTCGTTCCGGTCTTGGTACTTCTTCATCTTTTGCTGTGGGAATGCTGAACGCTTTCTACGCACTTAAGGGTAAATACGCTGATAAGAAAAAACTGGCGGACGAAGCAATATATTTGGAAAGAATTCTCTGCGAGGAAGCCGGTGGATGGCAGGATCAGATTGCTGCCTCTTATGGCGGATTCAATCGGATTAACTTTCACAAAGATGGTACATATGATGTGCTTCCTATCATTATTTCTCCGGAGCGAAAGGCAAAGTTAGACCAGAACTTAATGATGTTTTTCACGGGATTTACCAGATTCTCTTCTAAAATACAGAAGACAAATGCTGCATCACCAGAGAAGAGGGAAGCGAAGGAAAAGCGACTGCTAGAGATGCTGGCACTCGTAGATGATGCAGAAAGTGTGCTGACTAATAATGAAAGAGATTTGGATGATTTCGGACGCAATCTTGATCACACATGGAAACTGAAGAGACAGACTGGAAGTGCAGTATCTACTTCCAATATAGATGAAATTTACAAAAGGGGAATTGAAGCCGGAGCGCTAGGCGGAAAACTTCTCGGAGCTGGTGGAGGCGGATTTTTCGTATTTTATGTACAACCTGAAAAAAGAGAAGCACTGAAAGCAGCAATGCGTGATCTTCTTTATGTTCCGTTCCACTTTGAAGATGGGGGATCCAGAGTCCTCTATTACTCACCGGAAGATTACGAAGTAAAGGGAAAAGCATAAATGAAAGTTGTGATTATGGCCGGTGGAAGAGGAACACGAATCGCTGAACTCTTTCCGGATATACCAAAACCTTTAATACCAATCGATGGTGTACCTGTTCTGGAGAGGGAGATTTGCTCTCTTCGGGAACAGGGCTTTGTTAATTATATTTTTACCGTCAGTCACATGGCGGATCAGATCATCGACTACTTCGGAGACGGAGAAAAGCTCGGTGTCCACATCGAATATTTCGTGGAGAACGAACCTCTAGGTAATGCCGGAGCTCTTTTCAAGATGCGCGACAAGCTTGATGGAGACTTCCTGCTCTTAAACGCTGACTCTGTATTTGACGTTGATTTTAATCGGTTTGTGGAATACCACAAGCAGAAAGGTGGACTTGTAACTCTATTCACTCATCCGAATTCTCATCCATATGACAGCGGGCTTATCATCGCGAATAAGGATGGAAGCGTTCATCAGTGGCTTACTAAGGAAGACGTAAGACCACAGTGGTATCAGAACCGCGTCAATGCCGGACTTCATGTAATCAACGCAAAAGTACTCGATATGGTAGATATTGATGTGGATACGATCGGCAAAGAAGTAAACGGTAAGAAAGTCAAAGTCGATCTGGACCGTCAGGTCTTAAAACCGCTGTGTGGGACAGGCAAGATGTTCTGTTACGACAGCCCGGAATATGTAAAAGATATGGGGACACCGGAACGGTTCAAAGGAGTCTGTGCCGACTTTGCACATGGGACTGTATCCTCCAAGAACTTGAAGAATAAGCAGAAGGCAATCTTTCTGGATCGTGATGGAACGATCAACAAGTACGTTGGTTTTCTTAGAGATATTAATGATTTTGAGTTGTTGCCCGGTGTGACAGAGGCAATCAGGAAAATTAATGCCTCCGGTTATCTTGCTATCGTTGTGACCAACCAGCCTGTGATCGCAAGAGGAGAGGTTACTTTTTATCAGCTACAGGAGATCCACAACAAGATGGAAACGCTTCTGGGGCAAGAAGGCGCATACCTTGATGCCATCTACTTCTGCCCGCATCATCCGGATAAGGGATTCGAAGGAGAAGTTCCGGAGCTGAAGATCGACTGCGACTGCAGAAAACCAAAGCCGGGAATGCTTCTTAAGGCAGCGGAAGGCTTCAACATTGATCTTAGCCAGTCATGGATGGTCGGTGACGGAAAGAACGACATCAAGGCTGGAAAAAATGCCGGATGCCATACCGCACTGATCGGCACGGAGGACTTCGGTCAGGAGAAGACGGTAGACAGCTTATTAGATTTTGTGAGGAACATATTTTGAATAAACAAATAAAAGTATTAATTGAACGATATCCCGAACTAAGCGTTTGCACAGAAGATATCGAGACGGCTTTTGAATACATGAAAAACAGCTATGAAGCTGGTGGTAAGCTTCTTGTTGCTGGAAATGGCGGATCCGCTGCAGATTCTGAGCATATCGTCGGTGAGCTGATGAAGGGATTCAAGAGAGCAAGAAAGCTTACATCAGCACAGCAGGAGAGTCTAAAGTCAGTGAATGAAGAGCTTGGCTCTGTTCTTGCAGAGAATCTTCAGGGCGCACTTCCTGCCATTGCTCTTGACGGTCATCCTGCACTGACCACAGCCTATATGAATGACTGCGAGCCACTTCTCTGCTTTGCCCAGCAGGTGAACGGTTATGGAAAGAAAGAGGATGTCTTCCTTGGAATTTCCACATCCGGCAACAGTAAGAATGTTCTATATGCGGCCACAGTTGCTAAGGCAAAGGGAATGAAGGTTGTAGGGCTTACCGGTCAGAAAGACAGCAAGTTAATGGATCTTGCTGATGTGACGATCCAGGTTCCACAGACAGAGACATACATGATTCAGGAGCTTCACCTTCCTGTGTATCACTGTCTGTGCCTGATGCTGGAAGACGAATTTTTTGATTAAACAAATGTACTTAAGGCGGGGGAGCAAAATGCAGAACGAAACCAATAAGAAAAAAACAATATTGTTCGTTATGCCCAGATTGCCTTTTCCAGCAACTTCTGGCAGAAAGACATCTCTTTATCACTATTGCAGGATTCTTTCTAAGGATCTTGGATATCGATTGGTTGTTACTGCATTCCTGGAAGGCGGGGATGACCCAAGGGAAAAACCGGATTTTATCGACAGACTTGTTGTACTGCCGTCATCTTCTAGCAAGTCAAAGGTTTCCAATATTATACAACATTCCTTCATTAAGAAAGACTGGCCGATGCAGGTGGCACTTTACTGGAATCCGAAGGCGAAGGAAATAGTGAATTGTGTATTCCAAGAAGAAAAACCATTTGCTGTAATCGGAGACATGGTTCGTTCCACAGAATATATAAAGGACTTACCGACTTATCGTATTGCGGATCTTGATGACAGGATCTCTCTGAGATACCAGAGACAACTGGATACTGATATTGATGGCATCAATCCTTATGGCGCCTATATTAATGCGGTACCATCCGTCATGAGAAAACCGCTTCTTAATACATCAGTTAAAACCAAAGTAGTAAAAAATGAAATTAATCTGCTCCACAAATATGAACTCAAAATGGGGCAAGTATGCGATAAAACTATTTTCGTAGCGACAAAGGAAGCAAAACAGTTCAATAAAGAACTGAAAAAAGAAAAAGCTACAGCTGTTCCGATTGGAGTTGATGTGGATTTCTTTCAGCCTAGGCACGTGAAAGTCAAGAAAAATGTGATTGGATTTCTTGGAGCTATGAGTGTGGCTCACAATGAGTTTGCTGCCAGACACTTTATTCATGACATTTTACCGCTAGTGCTAAAAAGAGTACCGGATGCCAAGTTCATGGTAATTGGTGGAGGAGCAAATGAACAGCTCAGATCGCTTGCATCAGAACATGTTGTATTTACGGGACGAGTTCCGGATGTGCGAGACTATCTGGAGAGGTGTAAGGTTTTTGTTTGCCCGATGACCTTTGGCAGTGGTATTAAGACGAAGAATTTGGAAGCAATGTCTATGGGTCTTCCGATTGTAACTACCAGCATCGGAGCAGAAAACATTGACCTAGCCAATTCTAAAGAATGGTTTGTCACAGATAAAGATGTGGAGTTTGCTGATCGTGTAGCAGATATTCTGCATAATGACCATCTTAGAGAAGAGATGGGTTGTAGAGCATCAGCTTACATACGAGAGAACTGGACATGGAAGACTGCTGAAACAAAGTTCAGCGAAATATTAGGCGAGACAATATAATGAACATTTTATGGATAACGCTGGAGTCAATTCTACCTGCTAATTCAGGTGGCCGGCTTGGTGTCTTTAAGCGGTTAGAACAAGTTGCAAGAACAGAGAATATCTTTTTGTTTTATCCGTATGACTCAGTATCTGAAGAACAGGAAATAGAAGAGCTGAAAAAATACTGTAAAGAAGTCCATGCATATAGACGTGGTGATAATAATAAATCAGCATTAAAAGAGATTGCTAAATACCCATTTACTGTTAGCTCACGCCATATTCGTGCTATGCAGCAGGACATCCAGAAGTGCCTTGATACAAAAAATATTGATGTGATAAATGTAGATTTTCCACATATGTGCGTTGATCTTCTTGGTATTAAGACTTCTGCTCCTATTGTTTTGAATGAACACAATATCGAGTGGAAAGTATATCGGATGATCTCATCCAGCCAGAAACATCCTCTTAAGAAACTTATGTATTGGATCGATTCTTATCGACTGAAGAAATATGAAAAGTGTATCTTTTCACAACTTCCAATTAAAATAGTGACCTTTGTGTCCGATAAAGATATGGATTATATGGCTAAGAAAGGGCCAATTACAAAAGAGAAGCCAGTTCTCATTCCTGTTGGCGCAGACCATATGACAGAGTTACCAGAAAAGAAGCACGACGGACATAATATTATGTTCGTAGGTAAAATGTCTTACGGACCGAACATAGAAGCCGCCGAGTGGTTTGCCAATGCAGTCTTTCCTAAGATTTTAGAAAAAGTTCCTGATGCTAAGTTTTATATCGTTGGGAAAGATCCTGATGAAGCAGTTAAAGGATTAGAGCGTGAAAATATTGTTGTTACTGGTATGGTTGATTCTGTTGAACCATATTATGCTTCATCTGATCTTGTTGTATTACCACTAAAAAACGGTGGGGGAGTTAAAGTTAAATTATTAGAGGCTGTAAGTTATAAGAAATACATTGTTTCCACGTCTGTGGGAGTAGAGGGAACTCTATATGCTGATGGAAAAACAATTCCAGTAAGCAATAAAGATAATGAGTTTGCGGAAATGTGTTTATCGGCGCTGTTCAGAAATGAGGAAGCTTATCAGCGAATGAATAGCGCTTATGATATTTTCATTGAAAATTACACTTGGGAGAGCATTGGAAGAAAATATGTTCAAACTCTGACTCATATATGTGAATAATAATGACCGAGAGGGAATTACATGTTTCATTATTTTGAAAATATACACAGGGATTGGTACTTAAATAAATTCTGTGCATCATCATTGTATCCCAATAAACTTAGACCTTTTTTTTTTATCGACTTGGTCATGTTGATGTTGGAAAGAACGTGAGCTTTTGCCCTCATGTTGTCTGTGGT
Organism: Allobaileyella intestinalis; assembly: GCF_009695865.1. Classification (GTDB taxonomy): domain Bacteria; phylum Bacillota; class Clostridia; order Peptostreptococcales; family Anaerovoracaceae; genus Allobaileyella; species Allobaileyella intestinalis. The sequence continues at coordinate 318,860 of NZ_VUNB01000003.1, forward strand.
GGGGGTACAAACATTCATATTGGTGATAATACATTTATCAATTATAATGTCTGGATCGAGGACAATGTAACTATTGGTAAAAATTGTAATATTGCTTATAAGGTTACGTTTTGTACATCTAATCATAATATCGGTGACAGTAGTCGTAGAGCTGGAAAGAGTACTACGGAAAGAATACAAGTTGGTGATGGGACTTGGATAGGAGCCGGTTCCATTATTCTACCAGGAGTAACAATAGGAAGCGGATGTATTATAGCTGCTGGATCTGTTGTTACTAAAGATTGTGAAAACAATAAGTTATATGCTGGTAATCCAGCTAAGATGATCAAAGATCTTGAAATAATTGAAGATAAAGCCTTGATAAAAAGAAAGAAAAGTCACTGCGCATATGTATAAGATAAACCCAAATAAGTTAATTAATAACCTGGTAAAAATACTGCTGATAAGTACTTTCTTTGATGCGTATTGCCTTTTTTATATTTCGTCATATCCTGTAACTCTTTTTACTATAATCGCAATAATGTTGGTTATAACATCCATTGTAAGTAATGCTTTAAAGCACCAATGGAATCTGAACTTGCAGGAATGCTGGGCTATAATTTTTCTTATATACACCTGTGTTAATTGTATAATATTTTCTTTTTCTAATTTCAATGCTTTATTGCAGGCTATTTTCTTCGTTGTTGTTTTTGTATCATCTAAAAGATATATAAAACTAGAGGAATTTGATGATTGTATATCAGTTTTTCAAATAGGTATGAATACATTATCTGTTTATGGTATTTATCAGTTCTTTGGGAGACTGAGGGGACTGCCATTTACTGATTTAACTATAGTTAATCATATGGTTAATGGTTATAACTGGAGTAATACAACACCGTTCCTTAACACGACTGTCTACAGATCTAATGCAATCTTTCGTGAGCCTTCATTCTTTGCACAATTTTTAGCTATAAATATATTATTTTATATTGTGGCTCTTTTCAATGGACGAAGAGAACGTCGTTCTATATTTTTTATTGCTCTAAATGGAATAGCGTTACTAATGACCCTCTCTGGAACAGGATTTATCATATTTAGTGTAGGACTTCTTATTTATATCTTCTTTAAATTTGGAGATAGAAAATTTTTAAGACATTCAATTGGCTACTTTATAGGATTATTAGTAGTTGCACTTATTGTCATTAGATTCACCCAAGTTGGCAATTATTTAACAGCACGAATAACTGAACTTTTTGTTTATGATAAAGATGCAGCCGCTGGATTTGTACGATTTAGGGCGTGGACGTCTCTGCTGCAAGGAGATTGGGGTCATCATAGACTTATAGGAATTGGTATAGGCGCTTCTAAGGTACTTGTTGAAAAATGGTCATCTGTTTATTATGCTTTGACATTAAATGGTTTTGCCAAGATATTGATTGAGCTTGGAATTATAGGCATTGTTCTTTGGATGTTATTTATAATATCTTTCTTTTGGTGCCAAGTTAAAAAACATTCTGATTATGCTTTGATGATTGTATGCATATTAGTTCCATACATGATATGCCATGATACGTTTTCATCGAATGTTTATTGGATTTTTTTAATTCTGCTAAATTGTTATATATTCACTTGCAAAGAAGAAACGGATGATTAAATGGGGAAAGTGAAATTAGCTGTTATTCTTGTCGATTACAATGGTTTAGAAGATACAATAGAGTGTATCGAGAGTATAGAAAAGTCCACTGTGCAATCACAGATTGTGGTTGTTGACAATGCATCAGAAGAGAATGAGGCAGAGACAATTTCGCACAAGTTCCCGGATGTCAAAACAATTCGTAGCAAAATGAATGGTGGCTTTTCTGCAGGAAATAATTTAGGTATTCGATGGGCATTAGAGCAGGGATATGAGTATATTGCTCTCTTAAATAATGATACCGTAATCGCACCTAATATGTTTGAACTTCTCTGTCAGTATGCATCTGACACATCTGTATCAGCACCAAAAATGCTGTATTATTCAAATCCGGAAACCATCTGGTACGGTGGTGGCAAGATTAATCGAAAGACAGGAAATGCTGAACATTATTATATGAATCAGGTAGATCCCGGAGATAAGACAGTTCGGAAATGCGACTTTGCGACAGGATGCTGCATTATGATTCCAGCTTCAGTTTTCCGTAAGGTAGGGTTACTAGATGAGCGGTTTTTTATGTATTGTGAGGATTCTGAGTTTTGTTTGCGACTCAAGGAAAATGGCATTGGTATTAATTATGTGCCGACAGCTAAACTTTGGCATAAGGTCAGCCAGTCTACAGGCGGTGATGAGTCAGCATTCTCAATCTATTATATGACAAGGAATCGGATATTGTATATTAAAGATCATGAAAAAGAATTTGGGCCAACAGCGCTTGCTTATACTGTAGTTACTCGAATTATCCGAATGATTCAGATGATTGTTAAAGGAAAGACTGAGTGGAGAGCCTTCCAGAAAGGAATCCATGATGGATTAGTAGGAGTCTCAGGTAAAACTGCGCTTTAATAGGGGAGATTTTGATGGACGGAAATGGTCATAGAGTAAAATCAATAGAAGGGATGCGATTCATAATGATGACAGTTATCATACTGTCTCACTGTGAATTCCTTGAAAATACAAGTATTGGCTACTTTTATAGTCGATATCTTCACAACGCAACAATGGGCGTAGATTTCTTCTTCATTGTATCTGGCTTTGGATTATATTTAGCATTTACGAAAAATGCAGCGCAATTTAAAAAAGTACCTATGTTTGATTTTAGAGGGGGGATACGACGCATTAGAAAGCTGTATCCATTGTATATATGCACTATGTTAATTTCGATTGTACCTTATTGTGGTAGCCGGTTGCATGATCAGAGTTTACAGACGGTCGTGGTGAATTCTATTGTGAAATTTGTCCCGTCTCTGTTTTTATTACAGTCACTAACTGGGTTGACGACGTTTTCAATTGCATTTAATGGTGTTGGCTGGTTTTTATCGACGCTGTTTATTCTTTACCTAGTTGCACCATTTCTTGCAAAATCTTTTGAGAAATTTGACGATAGATATACTATGCGGATTTTGATTATAAATATTATTGCTACGGTATTGGCATTTGCGGTATTTAGATTTATAGATATGAGGACCCCTTTTGATGATTTGTCCTACGGATCTCCGTATTTCCGCGTTTTTTTTGTAGGCGACGGTATGATGATTGCTAAATTATTCAAGGAAAAGAAAATACATTATGGGAAATCTGCTTCGGATTTATTTGTTTTTTTAGCCTTGGCCTGGTTCCCTCTACGTAACACTGTTGCAGAATATATATTACCAGAACTGATTAGAACGGTTGATATTGTATTATGCGTGTTGATGATTTGCGCGTTGCTCAACGCAAAAGGATATGTTAATAAGGTTTTCGCCGGAAACACAATAGTATACTTAGGCGGTTTAACTGGCTTAATGTTTTTGATTCATTATCCAATCCGACAGTATATTGGAATGGCAATTGATAATGAAGCAATTTCTATTACTGTTGGTGTCATATGTGCGATAAGTATATTTGTAATGTCGATTTGTATAAGCGCATTCTATATAGCTAAGATGCAAGGAAAAGCTAGAAAGCGATGAAGATTAGATGATTTATATCGGAGACAACAATGGAAAATATATGTTTTATACTGCCACATATTTCACGTGCACCAGTTGGCGGCTACAAGATGGTATTTGAGTATGCAAATCGTTTGGCTTGTGATGGCAATAAAGTACAGTTGCTTTTTATGAATGATGATGCTTTGAAACAGTACCATCTTCCAGAATTTATCAGGGTATCGTTATCCAATCTTGAAACAAAGGTAGAACCACGATGGTTTCATCTGGATTCTTCTATTAAAAAAATATCGAGCAATGATAAAAAGTGGATAAAGAGTGTTGCACATACAGATGTTGTGATTGCAACTAATGTTGAAAGTGTGCCTATTCTAGAAAAAATATTCAGAAGTCAAGAAATTAAGAAGGCATATTTTATTCAGGACTATGAGAACTGGAATGTTGGCGATGAAGTAGTTCGAAGTACATATGCATTAGGTTATATCAACATTGTAGTTTCGGAATGGTTGCAGGAGGTCGTTGATAAGTATTCAAAGAAGCCTTCAATCTTAATTAAGAACCCTATCGATCTAAATGTATATAAAATCATCGTCCCGGTTACGGATAGAAAGGAACACACAGTTTCTGTTCTATATCATGAGAATGATTACAAAGGTGTTAAATATGCTCTGGAAGCCTTAAATCTCTTACATGATTTTTATCCGGACCTTGAAGTTTACATGTTTGGCGTGTTTGATTACAAAAAAGACATCCCTTGGATTCATTACAAACAGAGAGCATCCCAGCAGCAGACTGTTGATATCTATAATAAAACTCGTGTATTTCTGTGCGCAACAATTGAGGAAGGATATGGCCTCACAGGTCTTGAAGCAATGGCCTGTGGCAACGTACTTATATCCACAAATTATCAAGGCGTCAGAGAATATGCTAAGGATGGTTATAATGCACTCCTAAGTCCGGTCAAAGATGTGGATGCACTTGTTGAAAATGTTAAGAGAGTTTTTGAAGACAATGAATTAAGTCAAAGACTTGTCAAAAATGGGCAAGAGTCTATGAAAAATTTTTCATGGGATGAAGCGTATAAGAAGTTTGAAAAGGCTATTATAGATAATACTAAATAATGAGAAGAGCATTAAAATGATGCTTTCACAAGATATATTACTTAAACGGAATGCAAGCATTTTTATAAAGGTAATCTCAATTGTGATGATGACAACACATCCTTCCTGAGGAGTCTTCTGATATTCTCATATGACTATCAATGCCCTGCTGTTCTGATATCAATTGGTTATCTGGACATATAAAGAACTGATAGGAGAATAAACATCTAAGCAACACAATGAATAACAACTTCAAGATACACAGTGTAAAGTTTAATTTTGTAATGAGCATGATAATGAAAATCTCGTCATATATTTTTCCGCTCATTACTATACCATATGTTACTAGAGCACTCGGTGCAACTGCAAATGGAAAGATTTCGTTTGCATCATCTGTAATTAGCTATTTTTTAATGTTTTCACAGCTTGGGATCCCTTCTTATGGAATCCGAGAATGCGCAAAATGTAGGGATAATAAGGAAAAGCTAACTAAAACGGTACAAGAACTATTAATTATTAACAGCATTTCAACTGCCTGCTCGTACATAGCATTAATTACTGCTATGATAATGGTACCGAAACTCCATGAAGAACCTGTACTTCTGATTGTTCAATCGTTCACTATCATATTAAATATGATTGGTATGGATTGGCTTTATCAGGCGATCGAACAATATCAGTATATAACAGTAAGAAATCTTATATTTAAAACACTTTCTGTCGTACTAATGATTATACTGGTTCATAATCCGCAGGACTATATGTTATATAATGCTATAACGGTTCTTAGTGCATCTGGATCATATGTCCTGAACTTTATTAATTGCCGAAAATTTCTTGAGCATAAGACATTCCATGGGGAGTATGAGCTTAGAAAACATTTAAAACCGATATTTATCTTTTTTTCAATGTCTGTTGCTGTTTCTATCTATACTAGCCTTGATACAGTAATGCTTGGATTCATGTCCACGGACAAAGAAGTAGCATTTTATTCTCTAGGGACGAAAATAAAGATGGTCCTAGCAACAACCGTTTCGACTCTTGGACCAGTGCTTCTCCCTAGAATCACCTATGTTCTGGAAAAAGGAGAAGAAAACAAATTTAGAAGATATATTGAGAAGTCTTTACATTTTGTCCTTCTTATGGCATTGCCGTTTACAGTATATTTTACGATAATGGCTCAAAATGTAATACAGATTCTTGGAGGGAGAGAGTATCTTCCAGCCACTTTGTGTATGCAGATTATTAACTTTACGATAATCCCGCTTGGAGTTGGAAATATAGCAGTTTCTCAGATTTTAACTCCAAAGCGCAATGAAATCTATTCAATGTATGCTACAATTATTGGAGCTGTAATAGACTTTGCTTTAAATTGGCTTTTAATACGTAGATTTGGAGCGGCAGGCGCAGCAGCGGCAACAGTAGTCACTGAATGGGCAGTTGCGTGTGTTCAGATAAGGTATGCGTGGGCTGATTTAAAACCAGCATTTAAAAAGATCCCACATTTTGCCTTGATCGTTAGTAATGTTGTATCCGTGGCAGCACTATGTGCTCTTGTTAAAATACTTCCACGTATGAATGTTTTAATTGTGATGATTATCACAGCAGTTGTGTATTTTGGAGTATATGGTTTTACACTTATGATTACAAAAGATGATTTAATAATTGATTATGGAGTCCCTGCCGTCAAGAAGATTTTAAAAAGATAATAGTGGTGCTTTTATTTGAAAAGGTATGAGCGCCTGCCATCCTTACCGGTAGCTCAGGAGTATTTAACAGCCAGGGGAAGATGCCATGCTGCATAAATCACGAACGCCTTCTGACAATTAATATCCCGCGCTCAACAGGCCATCAATCCGAGCTCGTACTACCACTACTCCGCTATCGGATAGCCAACATCCTGTCCGGAATACTGATACCGTAGGTGTTCACCAATCCTCCAGTTACTTCCGGACCGCACCGGCCTTATACCATAATTATGAATGTATTGAGGTGAAGTAGTTTTTGTGTTTAAAAAGTACATTTCCATCCTACTTTTAATTTTAGCCATCCTTCTCATCATTGCCTTTACGCTACAACCGGGCTCAGCGTCAGCAGCGCTTGCTATGCATTTTGTCAATGTTATTGCGAAGATGAATAATAAATTGAATCACACCACGGCAGATTGGTATCCCTTCTACATTCTCGTCCGAAAGTTTGCCCATTCAGTTGAGTATCTGGTGATGGGAGTTGCGTCAAGTTTCTTCTTTCTTGCGTGGGAAAAGAAACATCCATATCTTTTGGCTGTAGTATTCTGTGCAGTTGTGTCGATATGTGATCAGCTCAGTAAGATCGTTGTCCCAGGACGCGAATTCGACATTACGGACATTCCGTTTGATGTGATGGGATATCTGATCGGGATATTATTCGTGTATGCAGCGAGAAATGAGTGGCATAAGTTTAAACAGCGGTGATAGGACTCAGCTTCTCAGCTTCTCAATACCCGTACATCCTCCGCATCCTGTGATTGGGGCGATGTGGAGATTGGCGCTTCTGATCCCATCCACTCAATCCCTTCGAACCCCATCTTATCTCCACCTATCAAAAAACCCATCCCGCTATTGTATTCAATCCCAAAAAGTGACAAACTTATATGCGTGAGTTATTGTGGGAATGGATTGGGGTTAAATAAATGGTTGTTCCTGGATGGCTGTGTGTACCTTTTGCCGGGATGCTGGGGTGTATTGCTCTGCTGCCGGTCATTAAACCGGAATGGTGGGAGAGGAAGCAGCCGGTAGTAGTTGCTTTCTGGTCGGTTCTGGTCATCGTTCTCTATGCATTGGTTTTCGGACCCGGGGCCTCTCTCAAGATGACCGTGGGATGCATCGTTGACGATTACATCAGCTTTATTGTTCTTCTTTTTGGTTTGTACTGTGCCTCGGGCAATATTTCTTTTGAAGGGGATCTGGCCGGATCTCCCCGGGTAAATGTAGTTCTTCTGGCCATAGGAACTGTTCTGGCCAGTTTTATCGGCACCACTGGTGCCAGCATGCTTATGGTGCGGCCTGTGATTAGGATGAATTCCTGGCGCAGCAACCGGGCCCACATAATGATCTTTTTTATTTTCCTCGTATCAAATATGGGGGGCTGCCTTACACCTGTAGGTGACCCGCCTCTTCTCATGGGCTTCATGAACGGAGTTCCTTTTACATGGAGCTTCCGCCTTCTGCCTGTTCTTCTCATCAACATGGTGGTTATCCTGACGATTTTCTATTTCATAGACCGGAAGTACTATCTCCGTGATGTAGCTGCCGGGTTCAGGCCTGAAATCAACGTCAAAGGCACAAAGCTTAAGTTCAATGGCGCCCACAATCTCCTTTTCTTCGGAATGATTATTGCCGGAGTTGTTCTCAGCGGAATTCTGCCGGGCAAGAAGATTTTTCACGACAGCACCGGAGGGCTGGTGGGAATCCATTTTCCAGGGGGAGCGACTCTTTCAGTTCCGGATATAATCGAAATCGCAATTATCCTTCTGGCCGCATGGCTGTCATTTAAGACTACAGATCCTTCGGTTAGAACCAGCAACCACATGACCTGGGGAGCTATCAAGGAAGTTGCGGTGCTTTTCATAGGAATTTTCCTTACCATGCAGCCGGCACTCCAGCTCCTGAAGTCCATGGGACCTGAGCTGGGGCTGGAGACTCCGTCTCAGATGTTCTGGGCTACAGGCATTCTGTCCAGCTTCCTGGACAATACGCCAACCTATCTGGTATTCGCAACCACCGCAGGATCACTGGATTTTTCCACGGGAATACAGACCGCCCTGGGCATACTTCCGGAGTCCATGCTAATGGCCATATCTGCCGGCGCCGTGTTCATGGGTGCTATGACTTATATTGGAAATGCGCCTAACTTCATGATAAAGTCTCTTTCCGATGAGAATGGTGTGCGCATGCCGTCCTTCTTCGGCTACATGAAGTGGTCGGTGCTGATCCTCGTTCCGGTGTTCCTCATGGACACCTTGATATTTTTCCTGTAGGAGGCGGCTGTTATGAGTGAAGATAAGAAAATCAGCGTCGCCCGGTTTGCAGGCGATGTATACGATTTGGATCTAAGAGTATATGAGGCGCTGGGCTCTTCCCTGGGCCGGGTTTTCACAGCCGACAGGAAGCGGAATGTGAAGGCAGTGGAGGATGCTATAACAGGTGGAAGAGAACATATCGTCCGCAGTGAGGTGGCCCTCATTGGAAATATGGCCCGGACGATTCCTGACCCGAAGGTGCGCCGCGAGATTATGGGTCAGTACAGCCAGCTGATGAAGACCATGAACCTTATCCTTCAGGGATATAGAGATGAAGGCATCAGGAATCAGCACAAGGCGGAGCTGGACGAGCTGAACCTGAAAGAAAGATTTGGAAAAACAGATAATCTGATTATCTGCATCGGCCGTTCCTACGGCTGCGGCGGAGAGTACATAGGTTTCGGCCTGGCAGATACACTCCATGCCGATTACTATGATGCGGAAATCCTCTCGGCTATTTTGAAAAGCAGAGAAGAAAGGCCGGACAATTCCGCCTCGTCGGAGTCCGGCAGCGATGATAGCAAAATGACCTACAACTGGCAGGATACGGGGAAGAATGTAAATCCAGGCCTGGCCTACATCGAGAAACCCGAATCTGTTAAGGAGCACATCCACAAGATCAACATCTGCCACGGCCTTCCCCCGAGAGACGCAATTTTTTTCCACCAGACCGACCTTATTCTTGATCTGGCTAAACGGAAGAACTTCATTATCATGGGCCGCTGCGCCGACCAGATCCTGACCAACAACAATGTGCCTCACATCAGCATTTTTCTCACCGCTCCAGAGGAGCTGCGGATCCAGCGAATCATGAACCTTAATCAGGTGGATCACAAAACTGCAAAGAAACAGGTGCGCCAGGTGGACAAAGCCCACGCATCTTACTATAAGTATTTTTCCGGAAAAGAATGGGGCGATGCCAACAACTACGACCTGTGCATAAACACGTCGATATTCGGAGTTCAGGGAACCATCGACTTCATCCTTAGAATGATCGGCCTTGAGGACCGCCACGGAATTCACGGCGCATCAAATATGAACAATATAAAGTCCGGCGGCCTGAAACAGCCCCGGAATCCTGAAACGGTGTACGAGCCGGCAGCTGCCGGAAGAAACGGAGAAGGCATATCTGGAGATACGGGAAGCAGCGCTCTTCTCCTGCGGGCCAGCGACCGGTAAATAGATGGCAGATGCCTTCAGCTGGCTCACTGCCTGAAGATAGAAATATGGACAGTAAGAAAAAGAATTTGTATTCATCCGGTCAGTTCGCCGAGAAGGCGGGAGTCTCTCTCAGGACTATCCGGTACTACGACAAAAAGAACATCCTGAAGCCCTCCTACAGAACGGAGTCAGGAGCCAGGTACTATTCGGACCAGGATTTTACCAGGCTTCAGCAGATCCTCCTGTGGAAGTACCTGGGCTTCTCCCTTGATGAAATCCGGGAAATGACCCTGGCCGCCAACGAGAAGGGGGCCCTCCTGGGGTCTCTTGGCATACAGAAGAAACTGGTGGAAGAGCGGATCTGGGAGATGGAAGATGTGGCCAGGTCCATAGACAATCTGTACCGGGCAATCGAGGGAGACCGGCCGGTGGAATGGGACCAGATGGTGGAGCTCATCCACAAAACAGCAATGGAGAGGAGCCTCACCCAGCAGTACAAAAGCGCCGCCAACATTTCTGCCCGCATCCGCCTTCACCACGATTTTTCCCGGAACAAAGAAGGGTGGTTTCACTGGATTTTCAGGCAGTGCGGCCTTTCAGATGGAATGAAGATTCTTGAGGTAGGCTGCGGCAACGGCGCCCTGTGGTTCGAGAATGCCGGAAGTCTTCCGGAAAAAACGGAGCTGGTTCTTTCGGACTTGTCCGGGGGCATGGTCCATGACGCTCAGCGCCAGATTAACAATGCTTTTGCATCTGCATGTCCAGCTGAGAATATTTCCTTCCAGGTAATTGACTGCCAGAATATTCCCTTCCTGGAAAATTCCTTTGACCTGGTAATAGCAAATCACGTTTTCTTCTATTGTGATGATGTGGACCAGGCCATCAGGGAATGTGCGCGGGTTCTGAAGCCAGGAGGGAAGCTGATCTGCAGCACCTACAGCTCCCGCCACATGAAGGAGATCACAGAGCTGGTCCAGGACTTTGATCCTGAAATCGTTCTGGCGGCAGAGAAGCTGGATGCCCACTTCGGTAAAGAGAACGGCGAGGCTCTGCTCCGGGAAAGCTTCACCAGTGTTCAATGGATTCAATATGAAGATTCCATCGAGATAGACCAGAGCGAGCCCCTGATTGCATACATCCTGTCCTGTCACGGCAACCAGAACAGGCGCCTGCTGGACAGGTTCAAGGAGTTCCGCTCTTATGTGGAGAAACAGGTTCAGGGAGGATTTCACATAACCAAGGACGCAGGGGTGTTCCTCTGCAGCAAGTAGGTGCCGCCCATTTCAAGTCAATTGCCGGCTGATTGCCGGCCCATTGCAGGTTTGTTGCCGCCCATTGCAGGGCAATGAGAGGGCCTGGAATTATATGTTGTGGAGAAAATTCATCAAAAATACATATAAAGGGGTTGAAGGTGACGTTACGTCACCTTTTATTATTGTAGCCGTAATCAGGGAAGAAGTATGAAGTGCACCGGCAAGCTGCTGTGCATCAGCAGCATGTACCGTAAATCTTCGGCAATATCCCTGAGTAACTTATTCCTTACGTAACTAAAGAAGAAATCAATTTTTTCCAAGAACCTATAAAACCAGGAGGAATTCCAATGAACATTATTGTAACTGGAGGCGCCGGCTTCATCGGCAGCAACTTCGTTTTCTTTGAGCTGGAGAACCACCCGGAGGACAGGATAATCTGCCTGGACTCCCTGACTTATGCAGGAAACCTTTCAACTCTGGCTTCTGTAATGGACAAGCCGAACTTCCGCTTTGTGAAGCTGGACATCTGCGACAGAGAAGGGGTGTATAAGCTTTTTGAGGAAGAGCATCCTGACATTGTGGTAAACTTCGCCGCAGAGTCTCACGTAGACCGTTCTATTGAGAACCCGGAGGTTTTCCTTCAGACAAACATTATCGGAACAGAGGTCCTTATGGACGCATGCCGGAAATACGGAATCAAGCGGTACCATCAGGTATCCACTGACGAGGTTTACGGGGATCTGCCTCTGGACAGACCGGATCTGTTCTTCCATGAGGACACGCCGATCCACACATCCAGCCCGTACAGCACATCAAAGGCATCGGCAGATCTGCTGGTTAACGCCTACCACAGAACTTACGGCCTGCCTGTAACCATCAGCCGCTGCTCCAACAACTACGGCCCTTACCAGTTCCCGGAGAAGCTGATTCCGCTGATGATCGCCAACGCTCTGGCCGACAAGCCCCTGCCTGTATACGGAGAGGGACTGAACGTCCGTGACTGGCTTTATGTTGAGGACCACTGCAAGGCCATCGACCTTATTATGAGGAAGGGAACTGTAGGAGAGGTTTATAACATCGGCGGTCACAACGAAATGAGAAACATCGACATCGTAAAGCTCATCTGTGATTATCTGGAAAAGCCATACAGCCTCATTGAGCACGTAACCGACCGTAAGGGCCACGATCAGCGTTATGCCATCGACCCTACAAAGATCCACAACGAGCTGGGCTGGCTCCCTGAAACCATGTTCAAGGACGGAATCCGCAAGACCATCCAGTGGTACCTGGACAACAAGGAATGGTGGGAGAACATTATTTCCGGCGAGTATCAGAATTACTTTGAGAAAATGTACGGAGACAGACTGGCAGAGGCCGGCAGGAACTAGTGCCCCTCCGGTGATACCGGTAAGAAAAGGAGAATGGATATGAAAGTATTTGTAACAGGTGTGGGCGGCCAGCTGGGCCACGACGTGATGAACGAACTGGCAGCAAGAGGCCACCAGGGTGTAGGCAGTGACAGAGCCCCTGAGTACAAAGGAGTTCAGGACGGTTCTGCTGTGACGGCCATGCCTTACGTATCAATGGACATAACTGACAAGGAAGCTGTCAGGAAAATCATCCAGGAAGTGAAGCCCGACGCCATCGTTCACTGTGCAGCCTGGACTGCCGTTGACGCAGCTGAGGACCAGGACAAGCAGGAAACAGTATGGTCCGTAAACGTTGAGGGAACCAGGAACATTGCCGAGGCCGCAAAGTCCGTAGATGCAAAGATGATGTATTTCAGCACTGACTACGTTTTCGATGGTCAGGGCGAAGCTCCGTGGGATCCGGACAGCAAGGAATACGCTCCAATCAACTTCTACGGCAAGTCTAAGCTGGGGGGCGAGCTGGCAGTTTCAGAGGTTCTGGAAAAATATTTTATAGTTCGTATTGCCTGGGTTTTCGGGGTAAACGGGAACAATTTCATAAAGACCATGCTGAAGGTAGGCCAGTCTCACGATGAGGTCAGGGTAGTGTGCGATCAGATCGGAACTCCAACATACACACTGGACCTGGCAAAGCTTGTTGTGGACATGATCGAAACAGAGAAGTACGGCTACTATCATGCTACAAACTCCGAGCTGCCTGAGGCAGATGGCTCTTCGGAAAAACCGGAAACTGCCACGGAAACCGCAGACTGCAGCACAAAGACCGGATATATTTCCTGGTATGATTTTACAAGAGAAATATACCGCCAGGCGGGCCTCACCACAAAAATCACTCCGGTAACTACTGAGGAGTACGGCCTGTCCAAGGCTGCAAGGCCGGCCAACAGCAGACTGGACAAGAGCAAGCTGGAAAAAAACGGTTTCAGCCCTCTTCCAACCTGGCCTGACGCCGTTGCAAGATATCTGAAGATCCTGAAAGAGCAGGAGGTGTTCTAATGAAAGGAATCGTACTGGCCGGCGGATCCGGCACAAGACTGTATCCAATTACCATGGTAACCAGCAAACAGCTGCTGCCAATCTACGACAAGCCTATGATCTATTATCCTCTGTCAACCCTGATGCTGGCAGGGATAAAAGACATTCTGATAATCTCAACACCTGAGGACACACCGAGGTTTGAGGCTCTCCTGGGAGATGGCAGCCAGTTCGGCATAAACCTGTCTTACAAAGTCCAGCCTTCACCAGACGGACTCGCCCAGGCCTTCACTATTGGAGAGGACTTTATCGGTGATGAAGCCTGCGCCATGGTGCTGGGAGATAATATTTTCTATGGAAACGGTTTCGGCCGCATTCTCCGCCAGGCAGCTGCAGATGCAGAGGAAAACAACAAGGCCACTGTCTTCGGATATTACGTGGAGGATCCGGAGCGCTTCGGAATCGTGGAGTTCGATGAAAACGGCAAGGCCGTATCTCTTGAGGAAAAACCTGCTCACCCTAAGAGCAACTACGCAGTAACCGGCCTTTATTTCTATCCTGCCGGCGTTAGCAAAAAGGCCCACCAGGTAAAACCTTCTGCAAGGGGAGAGCTGGAGATTACAACCCTTAACGAAATGTATCTTGATCAGGAGCAGCTGAACGTTCAGCTCCTGGGACGGGGCTTCGCATGGCTGGACACAGGAACTATGGAGAGCCTTCTGGAAGCAGCTGAGTTCGTAAAAACCATCGAGACCCTTCAGGGCATTACAATTTCAGCGCCGGAAGAGATTGCATATATCAACAAGTGGATCGATTCGGAAAAACTTCTTGAAGCAGCGGAGGCTTACGGCAAGAGCAGATACGGAAAGCACCTGAAGCACGTGGCTGAGGGAAGAGTGAAGTACTAATAAGTATTAATCAGTATTAATAAGGAAGATATTGTAATAATCACGGAGAAAATATGGGACAGATAAAAGTAGAAAAAAACGTAGGAGGCATTGAAGGCCTTTGCGTCATTACCCCTGCAGTCCACGGTGACGAGAGGGGATACTTTATGGAAACTTATAATGAAAGAGATATGAAGGAAGCCGGACTTGATATTCAGTTCGTCCAGGACAATCAGTCCATGAGCACCAAGGGAGTGCTGAGAGGCCTTCACTTCCAGAAAAACTATCCTCAGTGCAAGCTGGTAAGAGCTGTAAGAGGAGAGGTCTTTGACGTGGCAGTAGATCTCAGGTCAGATTCAAAAACCTGCGGAAAGTGGTTCGGCGTTACCTTGAGTGCAGAGAACAAGAAGCAGTTCCTCATTCCAGAAGGCTTCGCCCATGGCTTCCTTGTCCTTTCCGACGAGGCAGAATTCTGCTATAAGGTAAATGACTTCTGGCACGCAAACGACGAAGGCGGACTTGCCTGGAACGATCCTGAAATCGGCATCCAGTGGCCTGAGGTCACCGGGACCTGGAAGGGCACACCTTCAGCAGAAGGATACGCTCTTTCCGACGGCACACCACTGAACCTTTCAGAGAAAGACCAGAAGTGGGCAGGATTGAAAGATACCTTTAAATTCTAAAATGAGGGGATAAAGCCGTATATCCGTATGTTGAAGGCCTTTGGCACATCCATCCTTCGGAAAATAGAGAATAAGGCACAGGCCTCAAATAAAAATTTAAAAAAATCTAAATTAGCTATTGACCAACGGTTGAAATAGTAGTAACATACTTAAGCCGTTGCGAACGGCAAGTAAACATCGGAACTGACGAACAAATTTCTGAAAAGAAAATGAAAAAAGTTCTTGACAGAGAGTTGATTCCGAGGTATACTAAACGAGTTGTCGCTTGAAGCGATGACAGCACATTGAAAACTAAATAGTACAAAGAAACCAGTCGAAAGAACTGTAGCAATACAGACT